>NZ_JAQOTJ010000025.1 GCF_028401955.1 Bacillus sp. BP-3 | reverse complement strand
TATCACCTAAAGGTAATGAAGATTATGGATGCAATGATATACACGGAGATCCAGAACCGTATGCAAGTACAGTTTATGAAATATTAAAGGGCGACAGGATTGCACAGGGTGTTATAGCGCCATGCGAAACAGCATGCTTTGTAGAAGCAGATGAATTGAGTGAAAGTGAGCGCGGTGTAGGTGGATTTGGAAGCACGGGTATAAAGTAGTAACAAATTTGAATTTTGTAGAAAAGTAGAGGTGAGGCAGTGAATGAAGTCTTTAAGGAAAAGAGCATTCGCTAAATCGTTAGGGCAACGATATAAGACAACGAGAAACGGATGTATCATCGTAGATTATTACGGAAGTTCTGAATTTCCATACGTTATATCTAATGATGTTTTTCTAACAATAGCTAGAATGAATTCAAACATTACAAACTAAACAAAAGCGTTATTTTGGAGGGGAACGGAATGGAAATTAAAGTGAACGAGCAAACTCAACGTTTTTATCTAGCTTTTGAAAAATGGGAAGCTGCAGTTGGTCATGAAATTAAAGTGGAAAAATATCGTTTTTGCGCAATTCCATTAAGTAAATCTATTAATATTTCGGAAGTAACATCTGGTGTACATGCTATAAGCATTCCGATCGATTCGAGGATTTGGATGGCAACAAGTACTAAGGAAGATACAATGAGGTTTTTAGCAAAAGCTGGTGAAGGTTTAAAGCGAATCCTTGAGAAACAAAGTAATTTAGATGAATTACTTGCGAAGCAGAAAAAAGTAGCATTCAGTCGTTTGGGAGCAATGCCGCCGATTGAAGATGTTGATACTGATTGGATATTTGATGAGGAAAGTGATGTAGTGCATTAAGTAAGACAAAATCCTTATTTGAAAAGACGAATGAAAATTGTTTATGGATCCGTTGAACGTTCGGTGTTAGTACAAAGTTATGAATCAATGGATCCATTAATCGTTCGATATTTAATACAAAATCGTTATTCGAGAGAAAGGGAGAATGAAAATGAGGGAGATTAAGTATAGAGCGTTTGTAAAGGAATTAAATTTGGTTTTACCGGTACTTTCAATTAGTTTTGATTTTAAAAGAGTAGAAGTTCCGGCGGTTAATTCGAAAGTGGCTCACACTGAATGGTTCCATTTGGAACAAGTGGAGTTAATGCAATACACAGGATTAAAAGATAAGAATGACAAGGAAATTTATGAGGGAGAAATTGTACGAGTTAGTGGTCATCCATTCCAAGGAACATATGAAATGGATCGTAATTATGAAGTGGGATATAACGAGTACATGGAACTTTGTTGTGGGTCATGGTACTTGGTTAGGATGAGACCTTGGGCTGAAGTTATTGGTAACATTCATGAGAATAAAGAACTACTAGAAAACTAAACAAAAACGCTATTTTATTAGAAAGCGAGGTTACTAGTTGATTAAAAAAAGAAAGCAGCAGAAACAGAAGAAAGTAGCGAAACCAAAGATTAGAAGTAAAGAAATTATATACGATGGTATAAAGTTCGATAGCAAAACAGAATGTGACTATTATAAGTACCTAAAAACAAGGGATGACGTCTTGAAAATAGATGCTCATCCCGAGTATGAACTTATACCATCATTCACAATCAAAAGCAGTATAACGAAAAGTGGAAAGTCTAAAAAGCAAGCTATGAAATTCACACCAGACTTTCGTGTGATCTATGTAGATGGCCGTATAGAAGTAGTGGATGTAAAAGGAAGTAAGAAGGCAATAAACGAAGGATTCCCTCTCAGAAAGAAGTTATGGGAGTATCTGCATAAGCAAGAATTGATTGTAGTCATATGGGACGACAAAAAGAAGGAGTGGACAAGATCATAAAGGAGTGAGTGACATAAAAAGATACGAAGGTACACGAGAATATATGCTGTATAGAAAAGAACAAGGATTTGAGCAGAGTCAGAAAGTATGGATATTTGACGTATTTACGTATCAAGAGTTAATGGACCATCTAAATGATGGATGGAGATTTAGTGGAGGAAGAATAGTTAAACAGAAAACAGCTTAATGGATAGCGGAGCAGCGCAAGGCAGATGGTGGGGGCTGTATGCTTGTGGTGTTCCCTTATTCAATAATGAAATATTAAAATTTCACTTACCATATATGAAGTGAAAATAACAAAAATGAAATAGGGGGATTCTAGATGGAGCAATTATCTTTATTACCAGATATCGATGACAAGAAGGTGCAGAAAGAAGTAGTCAGTATCTTAAAAGAGTATCGTGCATTAAAGATGCGATTCAATAATGAAGTAGAACAAGAAGGAATCAGTCTATTTCCAGAGTTACGTAATTCAAAGACTACAAACAAGTGGAAGGTGCAACAGATTGAAAAAGCACTTAATAATTTATTAGATGATGATGAGCGCAAAATCATTGAACGTAAGTTTCTAACAAACGAAAGAGTAAAAGATTCAGATGTTTATCATGATCTACTACTCAAGAAAACATACTTCTATGAGAAGAAGCAAAGCGCAGTTAAATTGATTGCTACAGCGCTAGGTATAATCTGAAAAACGCGAACAAAACGCGAACTTTTTGGGGGACTAAATAAAATGGTGAAAATTATAACCTATATATACAAGCTCTTTGACAACCGCATATCGAAGAGGACTAGTACTCCTTAACGTATACTGCGGAAGGGCGGGCATTGGCGGTAGGAATCCGCAGTAAGGGTGGTAAGATTCCCTTAAATAATTGAATATAGAAAACAAATTAAGACATATTCCAGTGTGGCGGGTGTGATACTACTCGCATTCGTCATACTGTTTTACATCTCATTAAGCATAGTTACCCCAATTACTATGTTTATAGGCTGTAAAAATAAATCTAAACGGCACATGTTCATAAGGAAGATGCTGCAAACATTTTCCTCCATTTTGATGAATTCTGTATTAACAAATGAAAGACGGTGGTTGGTATGATTGAATGTACCGCACTTTCCGAAAATTGTAATGTAAGTTAGGGTTCTTCTTAAAACTAAACGAGCAGAGAGCTTCGCTCTTTGTTTGAGCCAATACAAACGGTTTCCCATCCGTTCCCTCTGAAAATGTATTGGTTCAAACAAGGCGCGGATAACGTCTTGATACAAATTAAGGGATAACCCATATCCTGTAAGTCTACGGACTATAAAAGAGAAGAGGAATTCCCGCTCTTCTCCCGGTCACTGAACGTATAGCACGTAGCTAATATTATTGATGCGGTGATCGGGAGAAGGTTGAGAGTAATCTTTTTAACACTTTGAGAAGGACAAGCATATACTGAAGTGTAGGACAAGCTAATTGCTATCCTATGCCTCCGAACACTCTTTCACATTGAGAGCATCTAATACAGGTGCTCCTTTTTTATTGAATAAAATGGACATTTGAATAGGAGGATGATGAATGATGGATTTAACATTAGAAGGATTAGAAAAGTGTTTTAATGAAGCAAATAGTGAAGGAATAGAGTATGTTGCTGTTGTTATAAGAATGGAAGGGTTTCCGGAAGATGAAGTAATTATAAACGATCATTATAATATTCCCTTTAAATTAGAGTATTACAAGAAAACATATAATGAAGATTTATCACATAAATACGCTTCAGGAATTAATATTGTAGGATTTACACATGGGTATTCGTTTCTGAACATACAAAGCAAGTTAGGTTTATTAGAAAAGCACAATGATTAAACCAATAGCAATCATCATAGGCGCTGCCGTTATCGGTTTAGCGTCTTATTTATTGTTAAGGGAAGATAAGGGGTGAGGGTATGAAGATATTAACCAATAAGCAATTGGAAGAGTTATTGTTGGAAGCTGAAGGAGAAGGATTCGATAAAGGTTATAATCGCGGTTATGAAGAAGGGCATAGAAAAGGTATGACTCATGATAAAAAGGGAATCGTGATGACTTCTAGTGGTATTTACCATTTCGAAGACGGAAACTTCAAAGTATGTTCGGTAAAGGAGTAATCATATGATCTGGATAGCACTCTTAATCGCATATGCATTGTTCTGGGCATATTCAATTTACAAAGCTAAGGAAGTGGACGAGTCGTTGGATATTTAGCGAAACAAACAAACTTAAAAATGAGGAGGAAGTAACGATGAAAAGTAAAGAAGAAATATTAAAAGATGCATTCGAAAAGTTCATGTATACGATTGGAGTCGTTTGTCCTAACGGAAGAGAAAAATCAGTAGCAATCACAAATGCCGAAACAGCTTATTTGTGGGCGAAGCAATCTTTAGAGAAAGAAACTGAACAAAAATAGAGATAGTTAACAATGTGAAGTTTATGCAGGAAATAACGGTGTTTCACTTCTGAAAATAGCGTTAAATCAACGATGTATAAAATTTTGTATAGTCGATATTCAGTGTTTTTTAGAAAACCACTGATACCAATGTATTTCCCGTAACGCTTGTTTACATAAATAAGTTTATCGGAAGTGATTTTGCGTATATTATTCATTTCCCTGTATAAATTAAATTTCGTTACGGTTTTTTTAAATAAGATTCTTTTGGGGTGATTATATGGAAGTTCATATTAATAATATAACGATTGAAAGTACAGAAGTTATGTCGTGTGATTCTGGATTACATTATGATACGTATGATGTTTCTACAATTATTTCATATGTTGTTTATAAAAACAGAAATAAGCTTACAGGCGAATTAACAATAGGATTTGAACAGTATAAGAAAAAGAACCATGAAGAGCTAATTGATTTAATTAAAGAGTTAATATCCTAAGTAGCTTAATAGCTGCTTTTTTTATTTTATAAAGAGATTATCGTGAGGTGGTGGTCGTGGCACGACAACGTAGCCCAGATCGTGACAAGGCATTTGAAATATACAAAGTGAGTAAAGGTGAGAAGCCGTTAATTGATATTGCAGCTGAGTTAAACCTTATGCCTTCGCAAATCAGAAAGTGGAAATCACAAGATAAATGGGATGAGCAAATTAATGGTAACGTTACTATTGCAAAAAGGAGCGTTACCAATGTTAAAAATCCCAAAACGAAAGCTAAATTAAAAGAGATGTTAGATGATGAGGAACTGACCGAAAAGGAACGGCTTTTTTGTTTGTATTATGTGAAATACTTCAATGGAACACAAGCTGCACTCAGAGCGGGATATACTAAGGAAAGCGCTCATGTACAAGCTAGCCGTTTATTAAGGCGTGAACGAGTTGCTTCCTATATAAAGGAGTTAAAAGGTGAGCTTGTTGAGAATGTATTTGTAGAAGCAATGGATGTACTAAAAGAGTACATTAAAATTGCTTTTGCTGATATTACTAATTACCTTAATTTCGGTCAGAGAGAGATAACGGTTAAAGATGAAGATGGTAATGAGGAAACAAGAGTAGTTAATTTTGTAGACTTATATGAAGCTGATATGGTTGATGGTTCTATCATTACCGAAGTAAAGCAGGGACGTGACGGGATATCAGTTAAGCTTGCTGACAAGATGAAAGCTTTGGACAAATTGGCTCAATACTTTGACCTGGTACCGGATAACTTTAAGCGTCAGATTGAGGAGGAACGTCATCGCATGCAGCAAGAAGTACAAAAAGTACAGGTTGAGAAGATGAAAGCTGAAATCAAGGAACTCACAGATGATTCTAATGGTAACAGCCGTGTCATTATTGTAAACGATAAAGAAGCTATGAGAAAGGCGATGGAAAATGACCAAGACAGTTAATATCATGGACTTGATGAATGTCAATTTCTATTCGTTATGGCTTGCTGAACAGTCTCATATCGTTGCAAAAGGCGGACGTTCTTCTATGAAGTCCTCTGTTATTTCTATGAAGCTTGTAACTGACTTTTTAGAGGATGACCAGGGCAATGTAGTTTGCTTGAGGAAAGTCGGCAAGTATCTTTCTACTTCTATATATGAACAGATTAAATGGGCCATATATATGCTAGGTGTAGAAAGTGAGTTTTATTTTGGTAAGTCTCCATTAATTATTAGGCATAAGCGAACAAATACAGCATTTTACTTTTACGGTTGTGACGATCCTCTTAAGCTTAAATCAGCTAAGATTGCAAAAGGGTACGTTATGTCACTATGGTATGAGGAAGCAGCAGAGTTTGCTGGTGTTGAGGATATCGATATTGTCGAGGATACATTCATCCGTCAGCAAATCGAAGGCAAGGAAGTAAAAGTGTACTTCTCATATAACCCTCCTAGAAATCCTTACAGCTGGATTAATGAGTGGTTAGATAGTAAAGCAGAAGATGATGATTACTTCATTCACCATTCAACATACATGGACGACAAAAAAGGCTTCTTATCTCAGCAAATGATTAGAAAGATTGAGAAGTACAAAGAACATGACTTAGATTATTGGCGTTGGATGTATGGCGGTGAAGTAATTGGATTAGGAGACATGGTATACAATATGAATCATGTTAAATTAATCGATGAACTGCCGCAAGATGATGACATTATTCTTATCGATACAGCATCAGATACAGGGCATCAAGTATCTGCAACTACTCACTTGGCAATTGCCTTTACTAAGAAAAGAAACGTTATATTGCTAGATACGTACTATTATAGTCCTGCTAACAAAGTAGTAAAGAAAGCTCCAAGTGAACTTTCAAAAGACTTAAAAGAGTGGATGGATAAAAACGTTGACATATATAACAAGTACTTTGATAAACAGACCATTGACTCAGCAGAAGGTGCACTTCGTAATCAGTTCTTTAAAGATTACGGAATAAGGTTACATCCAATAGCAAAGAAGAAGAAAATAGATATGATTGATAACGTCCAGGACCTAATGGCTCAAGGGCGTTTTTTTGTGTTAAATACACCTGCTAATCAAATATTTATTGAAGAACATCGGAAATACCAATGGGATGCAGATACTATACAGAATGATGATCCTAAGGTTGTCAAAGAAGATGATCATACGTGTGATGCATTTCAATATTATGTTAACGATAATTTACAAAAGCTAGGATTAAAATATTAGGCGGTGTTTTAAATGTTAAAAAACCTAATCGCTAAGATAAGGCAGGTGATGTACAAAATGGGATTGATTAGCGGGATTAATAGGATTACAGATAAGAAGGAAGTAATGATTACTGAGCCTATGTATGAAAGTGTTGAGAAATGGCGCAAACTTTACATGGGTTATTACTCAAAGTGGCATGATATCACATATAAAACAGTAGACGGTGTGTCTCGTAAACGTCGTATGAACACAATGGGAATGCCGAAAGTTATTTCATCAGAGATGGCTAATCTTGTGTTTAATGAGAAATGTGAAATTAGTGTATCTGATGAAAAAATGAATGAATATATACAGGAAGTTTTCAAAAATAACGCATTCTATATGCAGTTTCAAAACTACTTAGAATACATGTTTGCGCTTGGTGGTATAGCTATCAAGTGTTATGCAGATGATAAAGGCGCCCGTATTGGTTTTGTGAATGCTGAATGCTTTATCCCGCTTGCTGATAATGGAAAGGAAATAACAGAAGGGATATTCGTTAACGAAAGCAGGAAGAACAATAAGAAGTATACATTGCTTGAATGGCATATCTGGGAAGGTAAGACATATGTAGTTAGAAATGAGTTATATGAGTCAGAAAGCGATGATTTAGGTGTTAAGGTTCCGCTTGCTACTCTGTATCAAAATCTAGAAGAAGAAGTAAGAATGGATGGCTTAAAGCGATCCCTTTTTGTTTATATAAAACCTAATTTAGCTAACAACGTTGATTTAACTAGTAAATTAGGTGTAAGTATTTATTCTGCTGCATTAGACACAATCAAAGCACTTGATATTGCATTTGATTCATTTGAGCGTGAGTTCAGACTTGGTAAAAAACGTATTATTGTACCTTCTTATGCGGTTAAAACGGTAATTGACCCACAAAGCGGGCAAATGCATCGCTATTTTGATGCAACTGACGAAGTATATGAAGCTATGAACTTTGATGAATCTATGAAACAAATTCAAGATATATCGGTTGAACTACGAGTAGAAGAGCATATTTCCGGTATTAATGCGCTATTAAATGTTTTAGCAATGCAGGTAGGATTCAGTGCAGGTACATTTACTTTTGATTCACAAGGATTAAAAACAGCAACAGAAGTAGTTAGTGAGAATAGTAAAACATACCGTACACGTAGCGGCCATATAACGATTATCGAAGAAGCTCTAAAAGACTTAATCAAAGTAATAATGGATGTATCTTCTCTATATAACTTCTATACTGCACCAAATGAGTACGATGTAGCTATTAGTTTTGATGATTCGATAGCAGAGGATAGAAATACTAATGCTGATTACTGGATAAAACTTAAAATGAATGGTCTAACTTCTGCAAAAATGGCCATCATGAAGGTTTTAAAAGTAACAGAAGAAGAAGCGGAGAGAATCTTTGAGGAAATCAAAGAAGAGAATAAAGTGATGATGCCAGAAATGGTTGATTTATTTGGAAATGACAATAATGGGGATGAAGGATAATGGCCCTTCCTCCAGAGAAGCTACAACAATTATCTATATTTATTGTAGATATTTACAATGCAATTGAGGAAGAACTATTGCTTAATATGGCAAGAGTACTCAAACAAAACAGAGAATTGCTGTTAACCGCTGAAAATAATGAACAGTACCAACATTGGCGTATGGTTCAATTGAATAAACTAGGTGTGTTAAATCAACAGCAAATGAAAACTATCGCTCGTCATAGTAGTAAAACGGCAAAGGAAGTAAGGAATATGCTTGAATCGGCTGGATTTACCGCAGTAGAGCAACATGAAACTTTGTATCAAGAAGCAGTACAAGCAGGGCTATTGTTAGATGTCCCTGCAATGCATACAAGCACGGCATTAATAGGAATCCTTAATGAATATGAGCAACAAGCAATTGATACTTTTAACCTTATAAATACAACCATGTTAAATAAGTCTCAGCAAGTTTATTTAGATATTTTAAACAAGACAGTAGGTAAACTATTAGGCGGTATTACAACGCCACAACAGGCATTACGGCAGACGGTTTCAGAATGGTCACAACGCGGAATTCCTGCTTTGATAGATAAATCCGGTAGGCGATGGAGTACAGAAGGTTACATCAACATGATAACTCGTTCTGTTAGCCAAAATGTAGCGAATGAAATGCAAATGACTCGCATGGATGAGTATGATGTGGATCTCATAGAAGTTAGCTCACACC
Organism: Bacillus sp. BP-3; assembly: GCF_028401955.1. Taxonomy (GTDB): domain Bacteria; phylum Bacillota; class Bacilli; order Bacillales; family Bacillaceae_G; genus Bacillus_A. Next base: position 32,028 of record NZ_JAQOTJ010000025.1, on the reverse strand, counting down.
TTGGGGCTAGACCTCGTTGTTCTCCGTTTCAAGGTCGTATTTTTTCTAAAAGTGGAAAGAGCAAGCGATACCCTCCGTTCTCCAGTACTTCTTATGGTGAAGCGGCAGGGTTATTAGGCGTGAATTGTCGTCATGTTATCTATCCGTATATACAAGGTAAATCCACAAAACGATATCAACCATACGATACAGCAGAGAATGACAGAGTATATAAGGAAAGCCAGCAGCAACGGCACCTAGAAAGACAGATTAGAAAGGCAAAGAAAGAAGTAAATGTTATGGAGGCTATGGGTGATGAAGAAGGCGTGAAAGAAGCTAAAAACAAGGTATCACAACACCAAAGCGCCATGAGAGAGTTTATAAATAGTACAGGGCGGAAACGTCAATATAATAGAGAGCAAATAACTTAAATGCTCGTCTTTTTACTTGTTGTAGACGTTAAAGAACAATAGGAAACCCTATCGTGTCGTTACACGTTAAAAACGAATTAGGAGGAATTAATAGTGAATAAAGAACAATTGATTGCATTAGGTTTAACGGAAGAGCAAGCAGATAAAGTTGTTGAAGGTTTTGGTAATATGATTCCTAAATCACGTTTCGATGAAAAGAATAGTGAGTTAAAGGAATTAAAAACGCAGCTGCAAGAACGAGATACACAGTTAGAAGATTTAAAAACGAAAGCAGTCGGAAACGAAGCGTTAACACAGAAGATTGAAGAGTTAACAAATTTAAATAAAAAGACAGCGGATGAATATCAAAGCAAATTGGACAAGCAATCGTTTGATTTTGCTTTGAAAGAGGCTCTTATTAGTGCAAATGCTAAAAACCCAAAAGCTGTTGAAGCTCTATTAAATAGAGAATCTATCAAACTTGATGGTGATAAGCTAACAGGTTTAGATGAACAGTTAAAAGCAATTCAAGAAAGTGATTCTTATTTATTTAAACAACAAGAACAGCAAAAGCCACAATTTTCACATGGGCAGCATCAAAAAACAGATGGAGAGCCTACAACATTAGCTGAAGCGTTAGCAGAACGATTTAGCAACTAAATTTTAGGAGGATTTATATTATGCCAATTACATTACAACAAGCAAAAGTCGGTATGGCCGACAAAGTAGATCAAATGGTTATCGATGAGTTTCGTCGCAATTCTTTATTATTAGATGCATTAACATTTGATAATGCCGTATCTCCAGGTACAGGTGGTTCAACATTAACATATGGTTATACTCGCTTAAAAACACCTTCTACTGCTGGATTCCGTGCACTGAACAACGAATACACAGCAAACGAAGCAGATCGTCAAAAATTAACTGTTGATCTTAAGATTTTCGGTGGAGCATTCCAAGTTGACCGTGTTATTCAAGATACATCAGGTCAAATTAATGAAATGGAATTCCAGTTAAAACAAAAAATCGCAGGTGCAGCAAACTTATTTCATAATACGGTTATTAATGGTGACTCTGCAAAAGACGCGAAAGCATTTGATGGTTTAAACAAAGCACTTACTGGATCAAGTACAGAGATTAATAACACTGCAGTTATTGACATTTCAACCGAAGCTGGACTTGAAAGTAACAAATTCGCGTTCCTTGATCAACTTGATAATTTCTTAGCTGAATTAACAAGCCGCCCTACAATGCTTATGGGTAATAGCAAACTTATTACAAAGATTAAATCACTTGCTCGTCGTGCTGGTTATGCGACTAAATCAGAAGATGCATTTGGACGTACTGTAACAGGATATGACGGTATTCCTTTAATTGACCTTGGATACTTCTATGATGGCTCAACTACAGCTCCTGTTGTTCCTATCCAAGGTCGTACAGTTGGTACAGCTCAAACAGGTTTAACAGACCTTTATGCTGTAAGTTTAGGATTGGACGGTTTCCATGGTGTGTCTCCAACAGGAAATAACATCATCCGCACATTCATGCCAGACATGAGTCAACCGGGAGCAGTTAAAAAAGGCGAAGTGGAAATGGTTGCTGCTGTTGCACTTAAAGCAACGAGAGCTGCTGGGGTTCTACGTAATATAAAAGTACAATAAGGAGCGATGCAGATGGCTATTATCAAAAGTCCTGTTCGAGACTATAATGGTTTTTCTGCTTCCCTTGTTTTTATTGATGGACAAGCAGAAACAGAAGATAAAAGGCTTATCGAATGGTTTAAAGAACAAGGATATGAAGTAATTGAAGAAAAGCGTGTTAAAAAGAAGAGTGATGCATAATGGCATACATTGATACTGATTACTATAATAACGTATACAAAGGAACTCCAGTATCAGATGCATCGTTATTAGAACGACTTATTGTGCGTGCTAGTGAATCAATTGACCATATCATTAATTACAAATTGCAAGGCGTTGACTTTGATAAGTTGGCGCCTTTTATTATGCAACAAGTTAAGAAAGCGACAGCAGCACAAGTTGAGTTCTTAGCGATTAATTGTGAAACTTCTTCAACTGTAAGGGAAGGCGCTGGAGGTTTTTCGGTTGGTTCTTATTCTGAAAATGGAATGAGTGCAGGAGTAACTGATGCTCCTAGTTACTATGATCGTTATGCGATTACTGTGATTGATTACTTAAAAACAACAGGATTACTTTATAGTGGTGTGTGTGTACATGGCTAAACCAATCAGACGTTCATTATTAATTCATACAGTTGAGTATTTAGAGTATAAGGGTGAAGATGATACATGGGGTGGCAGTGATAATTATGCTGCTACTATAACTATTGAGAGAGTACGCGTTGAACCGAAACGTATAGTTACTCCTAATGGGAATGGAGAAAGTATTGTAATGAAAACACTGTTATTTCATGATGCAGTACACTCCACTCCAATTACATTTAAAGAGAAGTCAAAAGTTGTTTTCAATGGAAAAGAAATGGTCATTAATGAAATCAACGAGTTTTATGACCGTAGTAAGCTTCATCATATTGAGGTGTTGCTATCTTGATAAGATTAAATGTTCAAGTTGATACAAGTGTAATAGAAAGCAAGGTAGTAGAAGCTACTCAGAAAGCACAGTTTGCACTAGATCAGCAAGTACTAAAAGACAGTAATTACTTTATACCAAAAGATACAGGAGAATTAGAGCGTTCTTCTATTCGATTTAGTCAACCAGGAGAAGGTCATGTTGAATGGAATACTCCATATGCAAGGAGATTGTATTACAACCCGCAATATGATTTCTCTCATGATGTTAATCCTAATGCATGCGGTTTGTGGTTTGAAGAAGCTAAAGCACGTAATGTAATGGACTGGAAAAGAATCGTAGAACACGAAATTAAACAGAATTTATAGGAGGACAAACATGATATGGCTAATTGAATCGGTCAAGAAGCATTTAATCGCTACTTTGCCACAAGGTATCCTATTTGCTCCTATAAAAGCTGATTTATTAGATATAGGAGTAAACGATGCACCGCGAAAAAGTATTGCTATTAGAATGATTCCATCAGCACCAGGAGAGCAATATTACGAAGGTGAAATCATCAACAAACAAATTCAAATTCTCGCAAAAAGTAGTAACCAAATGGAAGTAAATAACACAATTGAATTTATTACAAGAGAATTAAATAACGTTCATAGGCGTGTTTTTTACACTATAGATGGCTCCTATACACTAAGGCGACTAAACGTGTATGTGGAGCCTAATTTCGTTGAGAAGACAGTAGCAAATGAGTATATATACTCAGCACTTTTTAGCGTTGAGTTAGAAATAGGAGGTCAATAATATATGTCAAATCAAGGTTTTTTATTAAATCATGGTTATAAATTCGAAATAGATATTACACCAGGAGCACAGACACCAACCAAAGCAATAATTGCAAAAGGTATTACGTCAGTTGATCCAGACAACAACGAAGAATCAGATGAAACATACTACTACGATGGTGGCGGAGCTGCTGAACGAGACGTTACAGGCGGTATGCTTGGTTACGGATTTGAAGGTCATCGGTATTATGGAGACAAAGCGCAAGATTACATTCTTAGTTTGCTTAATAAATTCGGTCCTGCTCGTAAAACAACTTTTACTGTAACAGAGCCGAACGGTGATAAATGGGAAGGGAAAGCAACAATATCTGAAATTAAAGCTCCTGGTGGAGATGCTAACAGTAAAGGCGAGATTGAATTTACAGTATCATTTGATGGGCAACCAACATTCACAAAAGCACCAACTACACCTTAATGAGAGCCGTTAATTTGGCTCTTTTTCTATTTATCTATTAAAAGGAGAGACACATATGACACAATTTAAATTTGAGTTTGAAAAGACGTATAAAGAAGTAGATGTAGCAGGAGAACTGTACAAGGTTGAGTTTAATGATGAGGCATTAACAAAATATGCAAAGTCATTCAAAACATTAGAAAAAGATACAAAAGATGTTGTTGAAAGTGTTAAAGATATTGAAAATGCAACTGATGAAGAAATTGAAGAATTGGTATTAAAGCAAAAAGAAAAAACTAAATATATTGTTGAAACTTTCCTAGGTGAAGGTACTTTTGAAAATCTGTATGAAAAAGCAGGAAGATCATCTGCTAATCTAATGGGACTTATTAACTATTTAAATGAGATTTATATAGATGAAACTAACAAAAAGACAGATGAAGCACGTAATAAATACTTATCTAATGTGAAGAAGTAATGTTGAAGCTAACCGAACGTGATTATGACTTCTATACATGGAATGGCGTTCGTTTTGAGTTAAATCTCTCTTTTGATAACGTGCTTTTGTTGTTTGATTTATTCGTTGATAAAAGTATTCCAATTAGGTTACAGTTAGATATCGCACTAAACATGTTAGTTGTAGATAAAGTTGTATTAAGTCAATTGGATGAAGATGTTCAATTTCAACTGGTTGTCGATATTCTAAAAGATAAGTTAGATATTGATTTATTGGCAGATAAAAAAGAGGAAAAAGAGCCGAAAATCCCTGTATATGATTTTACAGTGGATTCAGAACGGATTTTTTCCTCTTTTTTGTTTGATTACAAGATAAACCTTTTTGAACAACAAGGAAAAATGAAATGGAATGAATTTATTGCTCTTTTTCGCAATCTTTCTGATAAGTCTCCTATGGGGATAGCGATTCATTATCGAACTTGCGAAGTTCCTAAAAAAGACAAGCATAACGATGATGAACGAAAACACATAAAGAAAATGAAAGAAAAATATGAACTGCCTGCCGCTAGAGCAATTAGAGAAAAACATGAGTTTGAAGCATTCCAAAAGAACATGGAAGCGCAAAAGGCAAGGTTAAAGGCAGGTGAGATAAGTGGCTGATGGAAGCGTTAATATAGATACAAGGTTAGAAACTGGAAATATACGTCGTGATGTGCAAACTGTAAATAGTGAACTAAATAGGATTGGCGAAAATATTCCAGCTGTAGCAGGAAATATGGCAGATGCGACAAGCGCACAATTTGATAGCATGGGTCGTCGTATCCGTTATGCATATCGTGGTACATCAGAAGAAGCACGTAGAATGTATAGCGAAATGGCAAGTGCACACAGACAGCAATCTATTGCAATGCGTGGCATGAAAGACCAAATGATTGGTGTGCAATATCAATACTTCAAATTAGCACAATCGTCACAAACATATACAGGAACAACAGCGCAATTTATGTCTCAAGTAAGACAATTAGGAGCTGAACAAAAAAGAATAAATGACTCATTAATAAACTCGAATAGACTTGCAATGATTTCAATGCTCCAAACTGTTGGAACTATGATGAATATGACAACACAGGCACAGAGAATTAGTGATAACTATACACGTATGGCAAATCCACTATATGGCATCAATCGAGCTGGTTTAGCTGCAGCGAATTCTCTTAACCAATTAGCGAATAGAGGTAACGCTGCTGTTCTTGCGCTTAAAATGTTAGGTCCAACAGCAAGCATGAAAGATTTGCTTAATATGCAAATGATGATAACACAAGGGCTTATGAGGTTCCAAATGGTTGCATTAATGGCCGCTGCATCATCTGTACTTTTATATGGTTCTTTGCATAAAGCGAATATGGAAATGAACCCTAAGTACGCTTCGGCATATAACAATATGATTGAAAAGCTTACTAAAGCATTACAACCTATGCGTGATGCATTCGCAGCTATAATGATACCGATATATAACTTTGTAGCAGCAATAGCTGATTTAGTCATTAAATTTAATGAAGCGCATCCAATGTTAGCAAAAATCATACAAGGAACGATCATGTTAATTCCATTACTAACATTGATTTTATCTCCTCTGGCGATAGGTATTGGATTATGGAATGGTATGTTAGCAGCTTGGAATTCCATATGGATGTTAATAAGTCCTCTTGTTACTGGATTAGCAGCAATGAGCGCCACAGTATGGATTGTAGCAGCTGCAGTTGTTGGATTAGTCGCAGGCATAATTTATTTATGGAATACAAGTGAAGGATTTAGAAATGCCATTATTACAGGATGGCAAGCTATCCAAGCTGCAGCGATTACAGTATGGAATTTCATCTTAAATGGAGTATTAATTCCTGCATGGAATGCCATAGTTGCTTTTGGACAACAATTATTTGGGCAATTAACTGCTTTTTGGAATGAAAATAGTACACAAATAATGACAATTGCACAGGTTGTTTGGTCTTTTGTGAAAGAATTCGTAGTAACAACAGTAACGACTTTAGTTGCTGCTGTTCAGATTGCATTTCAAGTTTTATATAACGTTGTAGTATCTGTTTGGGAAGCTATAAAGTCTATTATATCTGGTGTCGTAAACGTAATACTTGGAATTATTAAAGTGTTTATTAGTGTCTTAACTGGAGATTGGAAAGGTGCTTGGGAAGGGATAAAACAAATAGTATCCGGAGCATGGGAAGCTATGAAAGGAACAATGCGCCTTGGTGTAGATGCTGTATTAGGAATCGTTAAAGGCCTTGGAACAGCTTTTGGTGGCATATTTAAAAGCATTGGAGATACATTCTATAACGCTGGAAAAGGATTTATGGATATGCTTATCAAAGGTTTAGATAGTATGGTTGGCTCAGTTACTAGTACGATTTCAGGTATCGCTGGAAAAATTCGTGATTTCTTACCTTTCTCTCCTGCAAAAACAGGACCTTTATCCGATCTTGACCATCTTGATTTCGGCGGGCCGATTAGTGACAGTATTAATCTAGCATTCCCTAAAGTAAAGGGATTGTTAGGGGATATGTTGACATTACCAGATATAGAAGCACAAGGGAGTTATGGAAATTATGGAAGCTCTTCTTCTAGTAGCGTAACAAACAACACACCTATTAGTATTACGTTGAATTATAGCGGTGATGCAAGTAGAAATGATGTAGTTTCAATGGTTGATGTTATTGAAAAAGAACTTTCCTCACGACTTGGAATAACTTCATTTATGATGGGGGTGAAATCTTAGTGATTATTCAACGAAAAGACGGAAAAACATATGATATAGATGATTTTGGACTAAGAGTTGTGAAATTTAAGCATTCTTCTCCTTCATTCGAGACAACACGCGAAAAAATTGAAGGGCGTAATGGAGAAATTAATTTAGGGACAAGGACTGGCACAAGAAAAATAAATGTAGAATTTAAAATGAGAGCTGTAGATCACTATGATTACGCCCTCTTACGAAATGAAATATTTAATTTGTTCAATTCTGAAGAAAGTTTTTATATTATAGAAAAAATTGAGCCAGGGAAACGATGGTTAGTTGAAGTTGAACCATATGATTTAGCACAAATAAATTTTCAAAGTGCTAATATCGAAATGCCATTTGTTGTTTCATCTGGATATGCTGAATCTATTGGTACTACACAAGATTCATTAACCTTTGACTCTGGTCTATGGCAGATAGGACAAGGGTTAATAGCAGAAGATTTGATTTATAATCAAACAACATCTATTTTTAGAATTTATAATGCCGGTGATATAACGATAGACCCAAGGAATTTACCGCTATTAATCACATTTAAAGGTGCTTCAGCAAACTTAAAAATACGAAATAAAACAACGGGTGATGAGTGGTTATACAATGGTACAACAACGTCAAACGATATCATTCGATTAGATAGAATAAGAAGTACAAAAAATAGTTTATCAATATTTCGTGATACAAATAGAAAACTAATTTCAATAAAACCGGGGTGGAATGACTTCGAAATAACAGGGGCGACAAGCCCTTTTTCTATTTCATTCGATTTCCGGTTTTATTATTTGTAAAAGGAGGTGGAATATTGAATCTACTCACAATAACAGACATAGCTGGAAATACAGAACCTTTAACAGGCCATACTCAGTTAAGACGAAAGCGTAAGGTGAATGGAGAAAAAACCATAAGCTTTACTGTAATTCCAACAAATGAAAATCAATATTCATTTCCAATGGTACAAGAAGAGAGCAAGGTTGAGTTTAATGGTGAGACATACATTATAAAACAAGTAAAGGAACGCTCTCTCGGAAAGCTTTTTATAAAGCAATGTGAAGCGATTCATTCGTTTTATGTTGATATGATTAATAGCCATGAATATAGTACTCGTAACGGATCTATGCCAATTATATCAGCATTAGATTTTGTATTTTCAAATACACCGTATACAGTTGCTATTGTCGATTCGTTTTATGCACAAGACTGGGAAAGTTTTGGTGATGACAATAAATTATCTTTATTTCAGAAGGTATTAGAGCGGTATGAAGCTGAATTCACAGTCAGCGGAAATCGCGTTACAATACGCAAAAAAATAGGTATAGATACTGATTTTCAGTTCCGTTATAACTATAATATCAAAACATTAGAACGTAATGTAGATTCAAAAGGACTCAGCACATACATCAGAGGTTATGGAAAAGGGATTGAAGCAGAATACACCAGTCCTAACGCTTCTGTTTTAGGAATTATACATGAGAAACCTGTGAGAGATGATCGTTATACAACAAGCGATGGACTCATGGAACGACTGAAAAAAGAGATACAGGATACACCACTTGTGAGTATAACTGTTGATTTTGTTGATATGAGGCGTGCAGGATATCCTTACGATGTACCAAACGAGGGTGACCGTGTTCCACTAGTTTATGAGCCTATGAGCATTGATATAGATACACGTATCATGGAAGTAGATGAAGGATTCAATGAAAAATTAGAGGTTATTAACTCTAATGTAACACTTGCTAACTATAAAAAAGACTTTGCAGGGACATTATTCCAAACCGTCAACAAAGCAATGGGTGGTATTTTAAATGACGATGGCAAAATCAAATACAACGTACTTGACGACGCTGTCAAGCTTGCTACAGAAGCTATTAAGAGCGCACAGACAGAATTAAAATTTGAAAATGGCATTCTTGCGATTAATCCAGACAACCCAAACGAAATCGTTGTGTTTAACAGTGCTGGTATTGGAATTAGTCGTGATGGAGGAAAGACGTTCCAAGAAGCTCTCACATACCAAGGATTAGTTGCTTCTGTTGGTATTATTGGTTTTATTAGCGCTAATCATATAAGAGCTGGGATACTAGCTTCTCATGAGGATACGTTTAAAATCGACTTAGATCGATCTGCAATCGATTTTTATTCTATTAATAAACAAATAGCAACTACAATATCTCAAGTGCGCGCAGGTGACAGAAAAGAAATAACAACGTGGGCGGTAGAAAGTGTCGCTAATAAAGAAGCAGCATTATCATTTGGTAAACGTAATGATAATGGATCAGTAACGCAATCACTATACATCGATGGTGAAAAAGGAGATTTGTACTCATATGCTCCAGCTTTCTATTGCCACGCTGAACCTAACTTTTTATCAACATCATACTTTAAAGCTCCAGTACGATTTGAAGGTGCTGGGAAGTTCGAAACAGTGATATCTGGTAATTCATGGAGTATTACGAATGAAACTGGATTTAGAGAATCAGCAGCGTTTAACCCACACCAATCTGGTTCAGGTTCAATTGGACAAGCGCAACAAGTGTGGGGAGAAGGATTTTTCTATAATCTTAATGCAGTTAACTTGAATGGTACAAATGTTTCTGACTTGATAAACAAAATTAATAATTTTGATAGTCGTTTAAAATCATTAGAGGATTGGAAAAGTAGTTCAATTCCTCAATAAAAAATAAATATAGAAATAAAGAAGTGCTTATATGCACTCTTTTTTTATTTAGTAATATTTTCATTATGTATAATTCATTAAGCATCTTTGAAAAAAACGAGGTGAGAAAATGTCCATAAAACTAAATAGAACAACAACCGGTTTCGGTAGAGACTATATGAATAATGAAAATGAAAATTGGGATATTATTGAAAAGAATTATAACAATATTACAGATAAAAGTAATCAAACAGCAAGTAGTGTTGATTTAGCGATAAATACTGCTAATGAAGCAAATCAACTATCTAATAATGTACAAAAACAATTAGATGAGGTTGTGATAAAAGGAGACTCATCATTAGAGGCTGCACAAGCGCGGATAGATGTATATGGTGGATCTTCAAAAACTTTAAAAGAAAGATTAGATAAAGAACAAGTAAGACTCAGTACTATAAATGAAGACTTTTACGGAAATCAAGCAAAGAAAAAAGGTATATCAGTAACTATTACAAATAGTTCAACATCAGCTACTTACACGAACTGGGCAAGTCAATTAAGTAATATATCATGTGAAATAGAACTGTGTGTAATGGAGACGATTTCAACAGATACAAGCACTGACTTTACACCAGTTACAAATATTGCAGCGAAGGTTGCAGAGGTGAAAAACACATTAAAAAAACCTATTACAATAATTAAACCACACATTGGAACAGCTACTGGTGGAGACTCATTTTACCGTGGTAATTATAACCCTAGCGATATTAATTCATTTTTTACAAACTGGGGAAACCGATTAAAAGATTATGCACAAATCTGTAAGGATAATAACATTCCAGTTTTATGTATTACTTGTGAACAAACGAATCAAACTGTAAATACTTATTTATCAAATTGGAAGTCGATTATTTCTGCTTGTAAGACGATATATCCACAGCTTAAAATAACAGTCGCTTATACAAGATTTGAAGCAGGAAGGGATTTATATCAATACGGAAGTGCAGAAACATTGCTTGATAATATGGATATTGTAGGCGTTAACTATTATCCAAATATGTTACGTAATGAAGCAAAAAAGTATTTTTTCGGATATTTAGATAGTCAAGGCATGCAGAACCATAATAACAATACAGGTGTATTTCGTATGGATGAGCAAATTATAAACCTAAAAAGCAGATACCAAAAACCAATCTACATTATGGAAATTGGGTGTTCTGAATACAAAGACACATCAAATACAATGGAAATTGTAGCAACATATATTGGAACAAGTATAGACAGAAGTGACCAAGCTATTTATTTAGAAAATACTCTTAATTATTTAGTTAATAATGCCAATATAGATGGCTTTTTTTTATGGCATATTAATTCACCATTTTCTGTAGTAACTACAGAAGTAAAACCGATTGTACAAAAATACTTAAATTAAAAGAATGGGGAAATGCATATGGATGTGTATGGACAAACTTATGGCGATTATCAATCATTCCATAAAGGTAATCATAACGAAATTGGGAACCCACACCCACAATATAGCTTTCCAATTTTAAATATTGGCCAAGCTTCTTCGAATGGGCAGTATACGAAATTATTATCTACCGATCCAATTTCTAGTACGTATAAATGTCATTTCTTTTTGAAAGCAGAATTAGTGTCTTATAGTGAAATTGGCACCAATACAGGGTATTTATATGTGCATGCTACAGGTAAAAGTGATGGAACAATTAAAACTGAAATATCATTTAGTAATGAAACATATCAAGACATCTTCTCGGTGTACAAACGAGTAGTTGGTTCAAGTTTTGTTCTTGAATTATATCTAAAATCAACTGCAATTAATGACCAATTGAAATTTATACCGATTTTATGCGATTTATCTATTCATAAGGATTGGGCAGCGTATCAAAATAAATATATTCAAAGATCAAGAGTTACATTTTATGAGAACCAACCATATGTATCTTCTATACCAGATACATTATTAGGTGCAAGTTCTGCAACAAAGATATCTGACAAAAATATTATTGCCAGTACGATAAATGTAACTAGTGGAACGACAATAGATTGTACAAATTTAGGAACTGCCATTCTTAATTTTTCATCACCTAGCACTATAATAGCATTAAATAATTATAGAGAAAGTCAAATTATCACAATCCACTCTTCTTCTGGAAACGCAACAATTGAGAATAACTCAACAATTAAGTTGAAAGGTGGAGTAAATGTAACTCCACCAATCGGAGGTAACTTAACATTGAGACGCATAAGTAGTTTATGGGCTGAAATCAGCCGTAATTTCTAGTTTTTTTCATTGATAAACATCAATTTAAAATAAAATAAAGAATTTATAATAAAAGAGGAGAACCTGCTTCTCTTTTATTATTTTGAAAGGAAGTGAACATAATGCAGGAAGAGATTTTCAAATTAGCTTTGTCACAAGGACTCTTAGCAGTCCTTTTTGTTTGGCTTTTTTTTGATTCACGAAAAGAAAGTAAGGAACGAGAAAATAAATATCAGTCAGTTATTGAGAAAAACCAAAGTGTTATTGAAGAACAAGCAAAGGCATTCGGTTCTTTGTCAAAAGATGTGACAGAAATCAAACAAATTTTAGGAAAAGGTGATGTTTAATATGACTAAACGTTTAAAAAACTGGAAAACTTGGGTTGCAATCGCTTCATTGATTGGCTTTTTATTAACAAAGTTCGGACTTACTGAAGCTAAAACTTTTGTGGATGAGTTATTACCTTACTTATTCACACTTGGAATTTCACTTGGTATTTGGACTGATCACGAAGATAAAGGGGATAATGCTTAATGAAAAAATCAATTAAACTAGTTTCCTCTGTATCTATGACTCTAATGTTCATGCTTAGCTTTTCTACAGGAGTATTTGCAGATAGAACGTTAATTATAGATGATTTACCAAAACAAGCATATCGCTATGGCGTAGGAGCGTATGAAGGTGTTGTAGCACACAGTACAGCGACACCAGAAGCTCCGGCAATTAATATTCAACGTTATGAGTCTCGTACATGGCGCAACGCATTTGTTCACTATGCAGTAGACTGGAACGAAACGATTCAGATTGCTGATACAAAATATCGCGCATGGGGTGCAGGTGCTTCTGCAAACGCTCGATTTGTACACGTAGAGCTTTGTGAAACAGCAGATTATGATAAATTCAAATTTTCATATGATAAATATGTGAAGCTGCTTGCGAAAATCCTCAGTGATCGTGGCATTTCAGTCGAGAAAGGATTATGGACACACTCAGACGTAACGCATTATTTGGGTGGAACAGACCACGAGGATCCATTAGACTACTTAGCTAGTCACGGGGTTTCAGAAGCTCAATTCCGAGCAGACGTGAAACGTGCATACAATGATTCTAGTTCTGATGTTTCTGTGCCAGAGCAACCATCTAAGCCAGCTGAACAACAAACAGCAGCAATTGATGGTGTTGCATACATCCAAGGTTATAATATCAACTTACGTAAAGGACCAGATACAAGCTACTCTGTGATTCGCCAATTAAACAAGGGAGAATCCTATGTTGTGTATGCCGAACGAAATGGATGGCTTAATTTAGGTGGCGATCAGTGGATTAAAAACAATACAGATTACATCAAGTTTGAGAAGAAAAGCTTTGTAAGTTCTGTCGCAGGAAAACGTGTTGTGTCTAAAGTGGACAACCTACGTTTCTATGATTCTGCATCTTGGCAGGATAAAGACGTGGCTGGAACGCTTGATGAAGGATTGGGATTTACTATTGATGAAAAGGTCATGGTGAATGGTTCACCACAGTACAAGGTGCATAACAGTCGTGGTAAAACATACTATATTACTGCAAATGAAGCCTATGTATATATGAAGTAAGTAAGAAAGCCGTCTCTTATGAGTCGGCTCTTTTTTTATACCCAAAAATCATCGTAATGAATCGTATCTCTTTTTGTTATCTTCCTTAATGCACCTACAATTTTTTGAGCATTCTTCATAGTTGGTGAAAATTCATCTCCCTGACATACACGACTAATTGTAGATTTACTTACACCACTTCTTTCAGCTAATTCCTGCTGTGTTATTTTGTTCTTTTCTAAAAATCTAGATAACTTAGATCGTCTTCCTTTTCCAAAGTTAAGCCAACTCATCTAATCACCCCTGCACTTGATTTATTAGTACAAGGATAGTCAATGATTTCATTTTCTAAACATCCGAAAAATTGGAGAAGAGGACAAGTTAAGAAAATCTTCTTTTCAATAGCGATAACTTCTTACCAGGTTCTTCAGCATAATGTTTCATGTAGTCACACATTAAAATGTTAATTAGTTTATCAGCTGTATAACCATGCAACGGAAAGGAGTGAGCCATATCCGAGAAAAATACTTCCACACGCCGTAATATTTTCCTATCAATCTTAACTTTTATTGACCCGTATCGCTCATTTTCTTCATCGAAATGTAATTCATGGTCTGTGTAGTGCTTCTTACTTTCGAGAATTTGATACAACTGCTCCATACTGTTTTTGGACCGTATGTGTTCAAGGAAGTCTTCGATAAGAATCTCAGCTAAATCACTAGCTGTACACTCGTAATCTTCATCCTCCATATCTTCAATAATGATGTTCATTCGAAATAGATATATTTTCAGCATTTTAACTTCAAAGCTATATTTCTCTTTTAAACTTAATTGGATTTTAGTCCGTTCCCACCAATTCAATTCACTCATAAGCTGTATTTCTTTTGTCATCACATCATATTTACTGTACATGCTGTCACCTCTCACATTGTACGTAATGCAAAGCATAAAATGCGTGTTGCAGCTGCTCTTTGTGAAACTCCCCATTCTACTGCTAAACAAACAAGCTTAGAATGTATTTCCTGTTCCAGTTTCGCATGAATGTACTTCTTAGTGTCTTTATATTCGTATGCATGTATTTCGCTTATATAATCAATTCTGACGTGTTCTGTTATTAATTTAGACATATGTTGTGTAGTTGTTAATCCATTTTTGTATGCGGTAAGTCTTATCATTTGTCGTTGTGTTTCATTTACAGGTATTTTTATGTCTTTCTTTTTGTCAGAACGAGTTTTACGAGTTTGTAAGTTTTGTATTTTAGTATATTGTTTTCGAGGTTCGAACATAGGGTTAACATTGTTCATGTCACTCTCCCCTTTCGTTTTCAACCTCCCTCCCTCTCGTTATCTCACGGTCACAATTCCAAAATTCCACTATTCCTAGAATTTTAGAAAAAAGAGAGGGAGAGTGGTGTGTATGTCTAAAATAATATTATTTGAACATCTGACAAGTTATGCTAAAATTAACGTATCATTATTTTGTTAATGATTCAGCGAAAGCACTTCTGCCGCCAAAGTAGAGAGTGCTTTCTTTTTTTATTTAGAAACCACCGTCAGTCGATAACTTAGGTCTTTTCTTTTTAGTTTCTTCTTGCTTAACAGGTGATTCTTCTATAACAATATTCGTTCCTGTTGCTGTTACATTTGGCATATGAATGCCACTACTACCACCATTACTCGCAATGTAATAACGTATCGCATGACGTACAGTTTCTGCCTTACGGCTTCTTGGAATACTATTGATCCACTCATGAATGTCTTTATCTAACTCATCATCATAACTGAATTGATAAATTTTATTTGCCATCTTCTTCACTCACTTTAAACATTCCGTATTTGAAAAATCCTTCTGCGTTTGCTTGTTGTGGTTTTTCTGGTACATTCACACTTCCAACTAAACTTTCTATATGATTAGAAAACAGTTTAGCACCACCACCTGTTATAATGATTTCGTCGAAACGATCAAACGTTTTCCAAGCGTTTTTAATTCCTTGTTTAATCTTCTCAGCTACTTGAAATACTGCTTTTGGTTTGATTGCTTCAAAATCAATAATGTGGCGTTCTGATAGTTTATACTTCCCTTCTTCAAAAAACGGTTCTACGTGGTAATATTCAACTTTCGCATTAGAGTTTTGAGAGTTAATATAATCTGCAATGATTTGATAAACATCCTTCATGCCAGCTTCAACAGATTTAAATTCATTTTCGCGGCGAAGTCCATAGATAGAATCCAAGTCAGTTGTTCCAGTACCGATATCAATCACGCCAACACGGATATCTTCATAACGATCATCTGCTACAAAGCCTTCTTCATCTAAATACTTACTCATAACTGTTCCAATTGGTTGAGGAAGAATAATTACCTCTTCTACATTCACTTTTACAGTTTTACCATCAACTTTTACCGTATGTAATCCTTCAAATACATACTTTAATTCATTCGCTGCTTCTGTTCCAATCTCATTACTTGGTACACCTGTAATCACAATTACTTCATCAGTTGGTTGCACTTTACTCTTAAGAGCAAGATCAGCAAGAGCAATACTTGTTAGTACTTTGTATAAAGGTTCTTTATATCTGTTTTGGAATCCGTAAGTAGTAAATACATCTTTTACCTTCGTGATATCTTTACCCCACACATATTCAACACCTTCTATTTCGTAGGTCTTTAAACGTGTTTTCTTTCCAGTTATTGATTCGCCTACGTCTTTTTTAAAGGCCACTAATGATGGCAAAACGCCTTCTACTATTTCACTTCTTCCTTTAACATTACCGTTTCCGTGATCTAGAACTAATACTTTTTTCACAAAAACACAACCTTTCTCTAATTATTAGGTAAAACTTCAATATTTATACTCAGATTATACAACAAATTAAGTTTCACGAAAACAGTTTATTGAAGTTTTATAGAATAATTGTATTAAACTTCAAAATTAATTATGACAATAAATATATTTCTATTTATTGCCTCGCTATAGCTCCGCCAACTGTCTTCGCTCTAACTATAAATATATAAAAATCATATAGCCATGACCTTGCAGAATCCTCGTCAGCCGTCTACAATCCTCCCTACAAACCGAAAATCTTATTTGTACATTAGTTATGGTACGTGAAATTATTCATTATTAATAATCAAGAGGGAGATTAGGCCCTCTTGTATTTTTTTAGTTCTTCATCAAGTAAACGCTGTTCTTCATCAAGTGATAACTTTGTTCCTGTTTGTTCCGTTTCAGCTTCTTCATCTTGTTTTTTAACCCAATCTGGAACCAATTCTTTTCGAAGTGACGGTTGTTCTCCTATTGGTATGCTAGCTATCTCTGTTTTAAGCGATTTCTCAAGTAATCCTTTAAAGCTTGTACGAACTGTGGAATCTAATACGCGATTCAAAACAGCGTTAAATGCTACTTCATTTATTGCAGATTTGTATATTTCAAATAAAGAAACAATAACTTCTAATTTTTTATCATTCATTCTATCTATCTTTCTTCCAATAACAATTTGAGTTGTCTCAAAGAGACTTGTACTTTTCACTTTGTTCCAGATAGATAGATGTTTAGGTTTAAATTCAAAAATATTAAGTTCTAAATCAGATAGATTAAGTTCTAATTTACTTTCATTTTGCAAGTTACCGTGACTTTCATTTTGCAAGTTACCGTGACTTTCATTTTGCAAGTTACGAGAATTTTTCTTTTTCTCAGCATGTTTCTTTGCTTTTTCTTGGTTTGTTTTTTTCTTTTCCTGACGTAGATTATTAATTGTCTGTATGTATTCCCAACGTTCTTGTAAATCAACTGGATCTAATACATAAATACGATTAGCCTTGTCCTTTATATTCACTTCTGACAAAAGACCAAATGTATGAAGCTCTTTCTTTACACGGATCAGCGTTGACTCTGCAACATTTAGGATATAACAAAGCTCAGTGTTATCAGCTATACAGAAAATATAACCTTCATCATCACGATAAGAACGTGTTCCTGCTCCTGTCATTTCAGCTTCTTCTGTAATTATCTTGAAATATGTAACTTTATTTCGTAAGAATGAATAAAGTAATTTAGCATTTGAAGATAGTGTGCGGTAATTTTCATCAAACATTAGAAATTCATGTAATTTTATATACGCTTCTTTTGTTGCTTGTTTTCCAGATATTTTTTGACCTTGTTTCTTTGTATACATAACAAAAAACCCTCCATTTTCCTCCCCGGCTTAAAATTGGGTATAGGAAAGTAGAGGATTTGTATTTACGTTTTTTTGAAGTTATGATACTATCGTTATAGATAGCAACAACTAAATGACGTAACTTACAAAACCTCTGCTTTCGGAGTTTTTAAATGGTGTCTTGGCGACCAACCTATCGACCATCTAAAAACTGAGCCGGGGGTTTTTTAGTTTTATATAAATTTATTTATTTGCGAAAATATGTTTCTCTACTCAACATCTTAGCAGATTAATAGCGAAAAAAGAAGACAAAAAGAGAAGACCGTCAATTATTGGCGGTCTTCTCCATTTTTAATACATATAAAAATGTCACTTTGTTAAGTAGAAAATCCATTTTTATCTTTTTGCACAACTAGCGGATCTTATGTACTATGAAGTTACTCCTTTGTCAGCTCCGTTTACGCGGGGCCTTTTTTATTGAAAAAGAAAAGCACTCTTTCGAGTACTTATTTCAATCCGAATTGTGATTTATTTGCTAATTTTTCTTCTTGGAATGTGAAGTTTGCATTTGCTCCAAGGCCTTTTTCTCCATCCCATTTGTACATAATTGTGTGAAATTGATCACCTTTTTGTCCTGTCTCAGATAAAACTTCACCATCACTGCCAATTATGTTTTTAACTTCTTCATATGACATACCGTTTTGAATTTTATCAAACTCAGCTTTACTAACTCCAGGCTTGTTTTTAGATTCTTCTTTCTTAGGTTCTTCCTTCTTCGGTTGTTCTTGTTTAACCTCTTGTTTTGGTTCTGTAGAAGTATTTTTAGCTTCTTCTTTTTTACTACCACTACCACCAGCTGCAGCAGCTACGATAATAACAACGATAACCCAGAACCACCATTTTTTATAGAATGGTTTTTTCATAATAATTTGTCCTCCAGTATGTAAAATGTAAGATTTCCAAATATATGATAACAAATTAAATGTTTGTCTTTTGTCATATCATGTCGAAACAAAAAAGAAAAAAGAGAGCATAGTCGCTCTCTTCTTCTTATTGGTAAATTATATACATTTTACCGCTACCAATTGGAAACATTTTCCCTTACAATGTATCTAAATCAAAATGTTTCTTTATTTTCGTCTACCATTTTGATAAATAAAGAGACCTGTTTGCAGAATCGTTCTCTCTGAAGCTCATCTAACGCTGCATACGTTGATTGAGCATGAGATAATAGTTCTTGTAATGGTTCATCTTTAAAATCGCTCTGAAAGCCAATCAGAACGTTTACAGATACATTGAAAAAGGAGGCGATTGTAACTAAAATATCGATGTCTGGTTGATACCTATCTGTTTCCCAATTCTTGATCTGACTTCTACTCAAATTCAATTTATGAGCCAATTGTTCTTGAGTAAGTCCTCGTGATTTTCTTAGTTTCTTTAGAATTTGTCCAAAATGTTCCATAATCAAAATTATAAATACTAATCAACTATACTACTAATATTGGTCGTTTAACTGCCATTAAGGTATAATTGTCCTATAAAGTTTCTATTTGGAAAATATTTTTAAGAACAAACGTTCTATTTACGTTCTTCATATGGTAAAATGGAAATGTAAGATATCGATATGCAAAATTGCATATTTGTCAGATTACCGCATGATTGCTGATTTAAATGCATAAAATGATTTTTCTCAATAATTTTCAGACAACTACAATAAAAAGGCGTCTGAAAATTGTGTTATTATGGAAACATAAAAAAATTTGGAACGAAAAAAAGACTCACAGCGTGTATAAGTAGTGGTGACGCACTCTTATACCGTTCGCCCGACTCACAAAGGGAGAACAACCTGCCGTAAAGTCTTCTTCGGTTACTGTATTAGTAACACACTAATTATAACATAACCGAATTACGTATAACACATCAATGGTATGAATTCCCTGTAAAAAGTTGAGAAAGACGAGCGATGTCTTTTGTTCCGTGAGGAGGAACAAAAAGTGGAAAAAGTATTGACCAAACTCTCAGAAGATATGGATAAGAAAAATATCAATCGAAGTAAGATGGTAAATAAAATGGATATAGACGGAGCTACGCTTTCTCGTTTTTTGAAAGGTAAACATCAGTTACCATTTAACAAATATGGAGAAATGTTAAAAGAAGTTTACCCTGATGAAATTAGTGTTAGAAGAGAGTTTTGCAGAGAGTATTCGAGTTTTTTAACGAGACCAGGAAATAAGAAAATAGCCATGTATTACTTTTTATCTCATGGTGAATTGGATATGTTAGATGAGTTTATTCAAATGCAAAACAAGCATCACCATTGGGCCACAATTTGTGAATTAATTTGTTTACGATATAAAGGAATTCTTTCTGGTGATAGTTTGATGGAAAAATATAAAGAGAAAACAAAAGTGATTAAAACAAACGATACAGAAATGGAAATACTTCAAGGAATAGTTAAACTTCATATTAGATATGATCAAAAGAATTATAAATCGATGATTAGACTTTCTGAATATTTACACCAAAAAGTAGAAGAATTAAAAACAGGGTATATAAAGGATTTTTTAACATTCAAAATACAAGAAGCTGTCATATATGGACTTTTAACTTGTGGAGAAATAGATGAATTACGTAAAATATGTCATGGAATTATTAATGATGAAAAAACACATAAATTATTCCCTATATTTAGAGCGACAGCTTATGGAATTTTAGGAGAGTCTTATATCTTTACTGATTACCTAAAATCATTAAAATACTTGCAGTTAGCAGAGAATATCATTTCAACAGGTCCTGGTAACCAAATGAGGAAGAGAAGGAACATGATTTTAAACACAATAGATTTTTTGAAAATCTATTGGAAGGTAGATCTCCATGAACTTAATCCTTTAGACGATGTAGAAAAAGCATATTTAGAAATTCAAAAAGGAAATAACGAAAAGGCAATAGAGATACTTCATGATGTTTTAAATAAAAATGGAAGTCTTAGTGCGTTTGGGTTAACTTATCTAGGAATTGCTAAAGGTAATGATTCGGAAATTTTAAGCGCAGCTCTCGATTTATTCGAGAGATCATCAAACATTTTCTATTCGTTTTTACCGAAAAAACACCTAGGCATAATGTCCCATAAATGCTATAATTTAGTCGGGTGATGCTAAATGAAAAAAGTACTATCGCTAATCACAAGCGTAGCGTTAGCTAGCGGATTTCTATTCGCACATGCTGACAATAAAGAGCAACCAAAACAAATAGCTAAGGATGCTCAAAATAATACAATGCTTATGTATGATCCTGGTACAGGAATTTAACTTAATATATATTTTATGCAGGATGACATCTTCTATATAGGAGATGTCATTCGTTGTTTTAAGGGTTATTGAACTTTTAATAAAAAAAAACAAAAGTTCAATGAATGTGAATAATTCACAAACTTTTCATGTATATAACTAATTGGGGGTAATGTTAATGGGAGATTATACAGTTGGGATTCAATTATTAATTGATATAGCAAAAAAAGGTGATAACCAAGCAATTATTGCTTTGAAAGAGATTGATAAAATATTAGATGATTGTGAAACAAAAATGAATATAAAAAAAAGTGATTGTTAGCAGTAGCTATCAATCACCTTTTTTATTTCTCATTTTCTAGATCAAGACCATAAATTAAAGCTTTTATCTTTTTGATAGCGAATTCTTTTGTTTCATCATCGAATTTTTCAACTTTGTTTATATAGTGTTGAAGTTCTAACATTACACCTGAAGACTGATTTTCTTCTATGTTTTTGTTATCAGATAACCCCATAACATAATCAATACTTACATTACCTTTGTTAGCAATTTTATTTATTGTTTCTATAGAAGGGTTTTTTCTTCCTAACTCTATCAATGATATTAGTGATTTACTTACTCCTATAGATTCTGCAAATTGACTCTGACTCATTTTTAATTCAGCACGTATTTCTTTTACACGTTTGCCGATAGCGTTCTCCATCTAAAATTCCCCTTTTATAAATAAATTATATACCATTCTATATATAAACTAACAGAAACGACTACTCAGAGACAACCTTTTTTAAATTTTACCAAAAAATTTTATTTTAGGGGTTTACTAAAAGTAGTCGATGGTGTTATGATGAATTCAACGAAATAAACAAGGGTGATTACAATGATTCAAACAATAAAATTGAATACAGAAAAAGCTAGAGAATTGAGAAAGAACCTCGGATACAGTCATAGTTATGTGGCGAAACAGCTTAATTGCCACAAAAGTACTTATGGTCATATAGAAAGAGGTTTTAGGCAACCAAGCATCGATAAACTAGGTAGATTGTCAGAGATTCTAGGGGTTCCGACAGACGAATTATTAATAAAAAGTACACCATGAGTGGAATTTTTTTTGGAAACATCGACTACCGTAGGTAACTATTAAAAGGAGAGAAGAAAATGAATCAATTACAAATCGTTAATAAAAATGGCCAATTGTTAGTAGGGAGTAAGGAAGTTGCTGAAATGGTTGATAAACGCCATTCAGATTTAATTAGAAGTATTGATAATTACTCACAAGTTTTACTCAACGCAAAAATGCGTTCAGCTGATTTCTTCATTACTAACAGTTATAAAGATACAAGTGGGAAAGAAAACAGATGCTACCTTTTAACTCGAAAAGGTTGCGACATGGTAGCAAACAAGTTAACTGGCGAAAAAGGAATTCTCTTTACAGCAGCATATGTTACACAGTTTGAAAATATGGAAGAACAAATCAAAAAACAGCAACAACAACCAAATTCACCATTGCAAGCTTTACAAATGGCAATCAACCAAATGGTAGTACAAGAACAAAAAATGATTCAACTTGAACAACAAGTAACTACTGTTCAACACAGATTAGATAACTACGACAGAATCGATACAGTAGGTGACTTACAACAACGCTTAAACAAAATGATTAAACGATATGCACATCAAGAAAAGATGACTATCTCAAGCGCATGGAGAGCTTTTACAGACGCATTTAACACAGCGTACAGAACGAACTTAAAGTTAAAAATTACAAATTATAAAGAAAAACATGGTTTGAAAGAACTTTCACGACCACAGTATTTATCGCTTACAAATCAACTAGAAGATGCTGTACGAGTAGCGGACAAGCTTCTGAATAAAGGAAGTGCAACAGCATAAATCAAGCAATCTAGCACCTAAGAGTATCAGAAAACGATATTAATAGGAGTGAATAAAATGAATGAAAATTTATTAATCGGTCTGATTTTTCCGCTTATCGGTCTTGCTGTAATGCTTTTGGACAAGCCTATTAAACGCTTAACAAAGGAGATGGAACGATGAACGAAATCAATCATAAACAGTTTATAGAAACACGAAATGAATGTATGTCACAGTACGCGCTGAAGGAACTTATCGCTGAGTTACGCGGAGATCGTCATGGAATGGCCAGATGGCATGAAGAACATCGTCGCTGCGGTAAAGAAGTATTGGAAGTATTGCTGAAATAGGACAAGCCTACTGTGCTTGTCGTCATGATCGGGAACGAGGCACACAACTCCCCACATCGTTTCTGGTCATGACGATGCGTACAGCATCAATAAAACGAGAAAAGCGCCCCGATGCAGCGGGACGCTTCTGGAGAACCAAAATATTTTTTAAAGTAAGTCAATTATATCATGTCGGTTCTCCAAATAGAAGGAGGAAATTAAGATGAAAGTTTTGACAAATCAAACTTTATATCAATGTGATCATTGCGGAAAACGTCTTCTTACTAAACATGGCGCAAAAGTCCATGAAGAACAGTATTGTTCGGTTGTTTTAGAACAGAAAAAGAAAGAAAAACAAGCTAAATGTAAACACAAAAATATAAATATACATTATG
Organism: Bacillus sp. BP-3; assembly: GCF_028401955.1. GTDB lineage: Bacteria > Bacillota > Bacilli > Bacillales > Bacillaceae_G > Bacillus_A. Next base: position 8,043 of record NZ_JAQOTJ010000025.1, on the reverse strand, counting down.
GATATATCCCGGGTGAAGCAGTCATGGAACCGCAATATGATTACTGCGTTGATTGTGGCAAACGAATCGGATGAGGTGAAAGATATGATTGAAAACGCAATGGTTATGCACAATGGTTACGGAATTCGTGATTCTCAAGAATATGAACCAGTTCCAGTTGAAGATGAATGCGGAATGGAAGTGCTTTGTGGTGATGAAATCCTTATTGCACCAGACGGAAGTGTCGTCTTAAAAGAAAATGCAGTTGAGTATTTAACAAGTGTTCTTGGGTTCATGGTTAGAAAGGCAGGAGAGTGAGATGTCTTTACAAACAAAAATCGAATCGGAAATTCAAATTATGAAGAGTTTAGTTGAACGATATAAAAAAGCAAACAATCCAGATGATGTATCTGTAATTGTAGCTTATGAATATGGATTACAGGCACTTATGGAAGTGTATGAAGCTAGTAAGCAAGAAGAGGTGGTTCCGTTTTGAATACAGAGATACAGTTTTACAAGGGAATTAAATTACAACTTATTAATCGCAATTACAAAAGATATTCTGCAAAGCGTTATACATTAAACGGTACAAATCAAAACGTATGGATTCCAAATAAACATTTGCAATCAAACGGATTAATAAAGGAAAACGAAAATATCGATTATGTATTTAGAAAAGCGCAAAGGCAGTTGGAACTTGCTGGATACACAGAACCGATAATCGGAATAAAAAGACGTACACCGTCTTGTGATAAGGAGTGATTCCATTTTGAAACGAGCGATAAAGGAATTACAAAAATCACTTAAAGTTGAAAAACGGAAGCTAGAAGACTATGAATACAAGCTTAAAAACATAAAAGAACATGAGATTTCACTTCGTGAATCGATATGTGATGTGAAATTAACGATTGTAGATATAGAAGAAACTCTTTCAACACTGGAGATTATGACAGAAGGAGCTGAATCAAATGAACAAGAGTGAAACAATTACTGAACTAGCGAAAGCGTTAGTTAAGTTCAATTCAGAGGTAAATAAAATTGCTAAGGATGCAGATAATCCTTTCTTTAAAAACAATTACGCAACACTAGACACGATTATCGATGAAATAAGACCACTACTATCAAAAAACGGGCTAAGTATCATGCAAATACCAAGCGGTGATGGTCAAAACGTCACATTAAAAACACTTCTCTTACATGAGAGTGGCGAGTGGCTAGAAAGTGATGAACTCACAATGAAGCCAGTTAAAAACGATCCACAAGCAGTAGGAAGTTGCATCACATATGCTCGTCGTTACTCACTAGCAGCATTCCTTAGCTTGAATACAGGTGAAGATGATGATGGGAATGGAGCTACTTATGGGAAAGACGGAAAACCAAACCAAAAAAGTAATAGTGGACAAGCTCCAAATAAGCCACAAGGAAACGGAAGTGGTGGAGGTAATGGTAAAGCATCAGAAAAACAAATGAAGATGATACAAGCGAAAATAGCACATGTATCAGTCCTTTCTCAATCTGATAAACAAGCAGTTGAAGATACATTAAAAAGCAACATCAGTGTAAACAGCTTAACTGACATTACTTCAAAAGATGCATCGAAAGCAATAGAGGTACTGATCGGTTGGGAAAATCAATACAAAGCTAATTAAGGAGATGAAAAGCCATGCAAACGCGACGATATAAAGATATTTCAAATAAAAAATTCAACTATCTAACTGCGATTGAATATGTAGGACATAGCAACTGGAGATGTAAATGTGAATGCGGAAATGAAGTGATATTTGCAAGGTATCAATTAGAAAAATCAATCGTTTACAGTTGTGGATGTCAAAAGTCGCGTTTGCTAAGTGAATCAAGATCTAAAGGAAAGGTTTATAACAAACGTTTAAATAAGATTTTTGATGGAATGAAGCAACGATGTACAAACCCTAATTGTCCTAATTATAAACATTATGGAGCACGTGGAATTAAGATGTGCGAAGAGTGGGTGGAAAGTTACGATAACTTTTACTGGTGGGCCATGGAAAACGGTTATAAAGACGATTTATCAATTGATCGTATCGATGTTAATGGTAATTATAGTCCTAATAACTGTAGATGGATTCCGCAATCATTACAACAAAGGAACAAAAGAGATACAATTCGCGTTGAAATAAATGGAGAGCTTCTTACTTTACCTGAAATATGTGAAAAGTATTCTCTTAGTAAAGCTGCTGTGTTTTACAGATACCATCGTGGTTATAGAGGTAAAGAACTGATTAGTAAGTCGGGATCTTTAAAACATAACCAAAAAGGGGAGTTGAAAAGTCTTGATTGATGGACAAATTTTAACAAGTGTTGTTTTGCCACGATGGGTTACGGAGGGCGCACAAAATGAATTTGAACAGCTGCTTAATGCAAGGAAGTACATCAATAACAAACGTTATCCTGGTTATCGAATTGTGAGCATCACAAACGGCATAGCGTTATGCGAAGTGGAGGTCCTGTGATGTTTAAAGTACCGGTAAGACGAGGAACGATGAAAGAAATGATTCAGGCTGTTAAAGATTTAGAGGCAAAAGGTTATGACTATATAACTCCGATTAAACGAGTATATCGTACAGAAAAGACGTTTTATCATGATGGAACATTTAAAGGTAATCAAAAAATAAGATTTACAGGTATGGATGAAGAAGGTGAACTAAATGAGTAGTAACATATTTCAACTAGAAACATTTGCAAGAAGCGGTTATATGGTGCGACTCGCTTATGTTGATATCACTGAAGATTTAATTGCTGGGATTTTGTTAGGGCAAATCGTTTATTGGTATATGCCTAATGAACAAGGAAAGAGCAAGTTGAGGGTAAAAAAGAACAATGAGTTTTGGCTCGCTAAAGGTCGTGAGGATTGGAAAGACGAGATTAGAATTACACCTAAACAGTACGATAGGGCAATCAAAATTCTAATAAATAAAGGATTTGTTGAAGTTCAGAAGTTCAAATTTAACGGAGCTCCAACAAATCACATCAAATTAAACATTTCCGAAGTTACCGAAAGGGTAAAATCCATTTTGACCTTTGGGGAAAATCCAATTTCACCTTTGGGGAAAATGGAACTTACCGAAACGGTAAATTCTTTAACAGAGATTACTACAGAGATTACAACAAAGACTACAAACAATAATATATGTGCTGCTAAAGCAGACACGAAGAAGAATCATAAAAAGAATTCTTACAGTGATGATTTTGAAGAAATATGGAGCATCTATCCGAAAAAAAGAAACAAACCAAAAGCATACCAACGTTATAAAGAAGCGTTAGACAGAGAACACAGTCATGAAAGTATTAAATACGGAGTTTCATGTTATGCAAAAGAATGTCAGCAAAAGGGAACAGAATTGCAATACATCAAAATGTTAGAGGGATTCTTGAATGATGATAGATTCACAGAATACAAACAGATTGTAAAAACAAACAGTGAAACGAAATTAGATTTAAATAACATGTTCGATTGAGGGGATACAAGGAATGGAAAAATACACTACACATTATGAAAATGAATGCTACATGCTAAACATGTTCATGTTAGATAACACATTGATCGGAGAAACAAGGTTAAGAGATAAGCATTTCTTAAATGATAACAATAGATACTTATTCAAGGTTATGAAAGAGTTGCGTGATGAAGAAAAGCAAGTAGATATTATGAGTCTCCACCAACTTGGAGACGACAGAAAAGCGATGTTTGGTGGTTGGAACACTGTAACCAATGTATACGGACTGACGAACAGCTGCCATAACTACAATTTCATACAACAGAAAATGATTGAGTTCATTGCAATTGATGATGTGCTGCATATCGTTGAATCATTTAAGGACAAAACTAAGTTTTCGCATAGCTCTACACAGCTTAATGAACTACTTTCGAAGATTAATAATGTGCAGATTGATACTGTAAAGCCTCAGCATTCGTTTAAAGACAAGTTACAAATTCGAATAGAACAACATAGCAAGATGCCGGTAAACGGACTGAGTGGAGCGTCTACAGGTTTTAAAACATTGAACAATGCAATGGATGGTTGGCAACCTACGGATTTAGTAATAGTAGCAGCGCGTCCAAGTGTCGGAAAGACCGCTTTTGTATTAGACACGATGAGAAAAGGAGCTGCTGAAGATCCGAATTATATGGGTACATTCTTCTCGTGTGAGATGGCCGACATAAAGATCATTGATAGATTGATTGCCATGGAGGGAAAGTTGCCAGTAGCATCCATGACGAATCCTAACAAGTTTTTCGGTGGTAGATCTGAATTATGGGACAAGTATAACAAGGCATGTGGTGTTTTATCAGAGTTACTACTAGATGTGAGAGATGAGAAAAATATAAATGAGATCAGAGCGGTCATTAGAAAGAAAGTTAAAGAGTTTCCAGATAAAAAACATGTATTTGCTATCGATCACTTAGGACACGTTGGAACAGATGAGCGTTTTGATAGTAACCATCTTAAATTCACATACATTATGAATCAATTAAAAGACATTCAGAAGGAATTCAAGGTGTGTATTATCCTCGTAGCGCAGTTAAACAGAGCAGTTGAAGGTAAACAGGACAAAGCACCTTCAATGTCCGATATAAGGGAATCTGGAAGCATTGAGGAAATAGCAGATGTGATTATATTCCCGCACCGTCCAGCTTATTTTGACAGAGAACAGCGAGAAAAAGAGAAGATTCATGATGTTGAACTGATTCTTGCTAAAAATCGTAACGGATTCGTTGGTTCGCTTGGTTTCAATTTTATTCCGAAGACAAACCTATTTATAGAAAAAGGAGTGTAACGCCATGACGCTTTTCGAAATGTGGAAAGAAGCGAAAAGTTCAGATATGCCAGGAGCGTTTGAATTATGGGTTCTAATTGATTTCCTTGTATTAGAAAAGAAGGTCCTAACATATGAAGATAACGCAAATAAACTTGATTTTTACTATCAAGATCGTTTTAGAGATTCAATGAACGCACATATCAACGATTATATGAAGCGAAACGGAATTACAAATACACATAAACTAATTGCCGGATAAAAGCGAATCTTGGGGAGGATGTAATGGGATGGCTAAATTCAGAATAGCGGAAGGAGCGGCACGTGAAAGTAAGGCAATGGCAGCACAAGAACGCGACTTAATGACAGAACGTCGCCGAAACATTCATATAGCACTTGAAGATATTGACTTCATTTGGGACGAAGACAAGATTAAGGCGTTCCGAAGATTATGGCGAGAAGGTGCAAGTATTTATGAATTGGAGCAGGAATTAGGGCGAGGACAAAATGAAATAGCCGTTCTGATTCTTGACCAGTCGATAAGAGGGAGAATAGAGCAAAGGAAAGTGAGTCTTGTATGACAATAGAACAACTTTCACTTGATGATGTGATAGGAGCGTTTGATTATTCAGCAACAAGCACGGCAAGGAAGAAGTACGGGAGAATACTTATTAAGAACACTTACATTTCAGATAAAACTTTGAAAGAAATTATGGAACTGGATTGAGGTGATTTTATGGGAAACATCTACTTGAGAGAAGTTCCAACGCAAAAAGATTACGATACAGCTTTGAAAATTGGACTCTTAAAAAGTAATGTTGATTTTCGTTTGATGAATGGATGGAGTTTGAAAGAAGCCATAACAAAACCTTCTATAAGAGGTAAAAATGTATCAGAAAGAAAGAAGATGCTTTTATTGGCACAAAAGAACGGAATTAGTGAATCAACATTTATGCAAAGGGTAAAAAAAGGATGGACTCCATATGATGCGGCAACGAAGAAACCCGGAAAATATGGAGATGTTATAGAACTACGTAAACAGAACGGAATCAGTCAAAGAACATTTTATAAACGGATTGAAAACGGAATGGATCAATATACAGCGGCAACAAAACCTTTAGATAACCGAGGTGGAAAAACGAGAAAGGAGAATTGACATGAAATACAAAACTGTAATCGCTCAAAAATATTATGAAATAGCAGCGAAAAATGGTATTAACAAGCAGAATGTATATCAGCGAGTTTATTTGTATGGCTGGAACATTGAACGCGCTATAACAGAACCCGTTAAAACGGTAAAAAACAAACATGAACATATGATATTAATCGCCGAAAGGAACGGGATTAGCAGAATTACTTATTTTAAGAGATTAAAAGAAGGAATGACACCACAACAAGCGGCTACAAGGCCGAAAGGATTGACGGTATTCCTTGAAATTGCTCTAGAAAACGGAATTAAAGAAATTACATTTTATAAGAGAGTCGCAAGGGGAATGGAGCTGTATGAAGCTGCGACAAAACCAACACGTAAATATAAGAATGAACAAATCAGCTAGGAGGACAAGCCATGACACCGAAGGAACGGGCGACATTAAGAGGTTTCTGGACAAACAAGCAAACAGGTGAGCATATCGCTGTAACGCGTGTGACGATGTATGGCGAGGCTCATGCAAGGAAAGTGGATTCGTTAGGACATGAAGTCGGACCAAAGGAAATCATGTTATTACGAAATCTGAAGACGGATTATATGAAAGGGATGCATTAGGAGGCGCAATGGACAGGAAACAAATATTCATCAATGTGCTACTACATAGGGGGATTTACAAGGAAGAGGGCACAGGGCGACAGCTTTATGAAATGAGTGAGGATGAGTTATTCGAGTTGATAAAGGGAGATGGGGAGAATGAAAAAAGGAGATAAGTTTAATAGATTGACTGCAATAAAAGAAGTAGGTAAAAAACATGGACATCCTATTTGGCTGTTCGAATGTGAGTGTGGAAATAGGAAAGAAATGAGAGCAAGCTTAGTTTCAAGTAATAAATCAAAATCGTGTGGTTGTCTAGCTAAGGAATTGACTATCAAAAGATCAACTATACACGGCGGTGAGAAAACACGGTTATACGGTATATGGAGAACCATGAAGCAAAGGTGTACTAATCCTAATGCTATTAATTATAAGATTTATGGCGGTAGAGGGATAAGAGTTTGTGACGAATGGAATGAATTCCCGAATTTCAGAAGTTGGGCCTTATCTAACGGATATGAAGAAACTTTAACAATTGAACGGGAAGACGTTAATAAAGGATATGAACCAGAAAATTGTTCATGGATAACTAGAGCTGAACAAACAAGAAATACAAGAACAAATATGAAATTAACAATCAATAATGAAACTAAATGTATGGCTGAATGGTGTAGGGTGTATGGAAAGAAAAAGATAACAGTAATGAAAAGAATCGCAAGAGGAATGGATCCGATAGATGCATTAACAAAACCTGTACAAAAATACAAAAAGAAAGATGGTAATTGATATGAAAATTGTAATGTTTAGTAAAAATAATTGCCCAAATTGCAAGAGAGCAAAATTCATGCTGCAGCACTGTCCGGTTGAGGTTGATATTGAAGAGATTAATGCAGATGAATTATTCGGTGTCTATGATGATCTGAAGGAAAAAGGAATTATGTCATTACCGTCATTTTATATAGATGAAGAGTTAATTGAAGGTTTTAACGAAGGAAAAATAATGACCAAATTAGGACTGTAGGAGGGATTTCATGAAAAAAGAAACCAAAATACAGGTGGAAGGTGAACTCGCAGTAGTAGAAAGTGAGATTCGTAAGATGGAATATCACTTGGTGGGATTGAATAACGAGAAGCGGAAAACGCAGCTATCCTTGGAAGTGTTGAAGAAACAGAAAGAAAAATTGAAAAGTTATTTATAAGGGGCGGACAAAATGAATTTACGAGTAAAGGTTAAGAAGATGAATGAAGCAGTGGAGCTTCCGAAATATGCGAAGCCTGGAGATGCGGGTTTTGATCTTGTAGCAGCAGAGGACACGATTATTGAGCCGGGTGAAACGAAAGTAATTCCTACAGGATTGGCTTTCGATATTCCACTAGGATTTGAATTGCAGGTACGGCCGCGCAGTGGGATTTCACGAAAAACAAAACTTCGAGTTGTATTAGGGACGGTTGATAGTGGATACCGCGGAGAAGTTGGAGTGATCATCGAGAATATATCACCTAAAGGTAATGAAGATTATGGATGC
>NZ_JAQOTJ010000024.1 GCF_028401955.1 Bacillus sp. BP-3 | reverse complement strand
TCGGTTCGCTCGACTTGCATGTATTAGGCACGCCGCCAGCGTTCATCCTGAGCCAGGATCAAACTCTCCAATAAAGTTTGTCTAGCATCATAAATAAAAATTGACGTTTCACGTTGTTTGTTTCGTTCAGTTTTCAAAGAACTCATCTGCCGCTCAAAGCGACTTTATTAATATAACATTTCGTTATTTCTCTGTCAACAACTTTTTTCATCTCTAAGTTGTTGACCTCGTTGCCGTTCGTGACAACGAATATAAATATACCAGTTCATAAATTAAAATGCAATAGTTTTTTATAATTTTTTTCACCTTATAAAACAATATAAAAAAAGCTTTGGAGAAAACTCCAAAGCCTAGTCTTGTTTATGTCTCATCGCAGGGAATAGTAGTATGTCACGAATAGACGGCGCATTCGTTAATAACATAACAAGACGATCAATACCGATTCCTAATCCACCTGTAGGAGGCATACCATACTCAAGCGCTTCGATATAATCATCATCCATCATGTGCGCTTCATCGTTACCTTGTTCACGCTCTTTTAACTGCGCTTCGAAACGTTCTTTTTGATCGATTGGATCATTTAATTCTGTAAATGCATTCGCGTGTTCACGAGCAACAATAAATAACTCAAAACGATCTGTAAAGCGTGGATCTTCTTCATTCTTTTTCGCAAGAGGAGAAATTTCCACTGGATGACCATAAATAAATGTTGGTTGAATTAAATGTTCTTCTACTTTTTGCTCAAAGAACTCATTAATAATATGACCAACTTCCATTGTATCCTTAATTTCCACACCGTGTTCCTTCGCTAACGCACGAGCTTCTTCTACACTCATCGGTTTCCAGAAGTCTGCTCCTGAATGCTCTTTAATCGCATCTACCATGTGAAGTCTTGTCCACTCTGGCTCTAAATTAATTTCATATTCGCCATATTGAACCGTCGTTGTACCTAAAACTTCTTTCGCAATATGAGCAACCATGTTTTCTGTTAGTTTCATAATATCTTTATAATCTGCATACGCTTCATATAACTCAATCATCGTAAATTCAGGGTTATGACGAGTTGATACACCTTCATTACGGAATACGCGACCAATTTCGTATACCTTCTCTAATCCACCTACAATTAGGCGTTTTAAATGCAACTCAATTGCAATACGCATATAGAATTCCATATCTAACGCATTGTGATGTGTAATAAACGGACGCGCAGATGCTCCGCCTGCAATCGCATGCAACATTGGCGTTTCTACCTCTAGATAACCATTGTTATCTAAATATCTTCTCATCTCACGGATGATTTTACTACGAGTTACAAACGTTTCACGACTTTCCATGCTCGTAATTAAATCTAAGTAACGTTGACGGTAACGTTGTTCAACATCTTTTAATCCATGATATTTATCAGGAAGTGGACGAAGAGATTTTGTTAATAGAGTAAAACCAGTTGCTTTAACTGAAAGTTCTCCAACCTTTGTTTTAAATACTTTCCCTTCAATTCCTACTAGGTCACCTAAATCAGCTGTATTAAACAGTTCATACTGCTCATCACCAACTGTATCTTTGCGAACATAAATTTGAACTTGGCCATGTAAATCTTGGATATGCGCAAATCCCGCTTTCCCTTTACCGCGTTTTGTCATAATACGACCAGCAATTGAAACAAAAATTTCTTTCTCTTCTAACTCTTCTTTAGAAAGTTCTCCATACAAACTTAACAATTCTTTCGTTGAATGCGTACGTTCAAAACGTTTACCAAATGGATCGATTCCTTGTTCACGTAAGTTATGTAGCTTCTCGCGACGAACGAGCAATTGGTCATTTAATTCTTCGTGGTTCATGTTATCCATGGTATTGATATCACTCCAGCTCTATTAAAATTTACAATATATATAGTATATCATTTTCTATCCAACTAGAAAAACTGCCAGCAACGCGCTGGCAGTTCTTATTTCTTAGACGTAATTATAGGTAGTAACAACAGGAATGTCAAACACTCCTTCTATCACTTGCCATTATCCAACTTGAATAGATTTTTGTTTCGCTTCTACTTCTTCTACGAACGCTGTCAATAAAGAAGCAAGATCGGCACGTGTATTACAACCGTTAATTCCATTGCGCACTCTCGCATTACCGCTAACACCTTTTAAGTACCACGCTGCATGTTTACGCATTTCTCGAACTGCGATGTCTTCATTTTTCAAATCAATAAGACGATCTAAATGCAGCATACATACGTCCATTTTTTCGCGTACAGATGGCTCTGGCATTAATTCACCAGTCTCTAAATATTTCACTGTACGGTAAATCATCCATGGATCACCAAGCGCTGCACGCCCAATCATTACACCATCTACACCAATTTCATCTAACATACGCTTCGCATCTTGTGGCGTTTCTACATCACCATTTCCGATAACAGGAATATTAACAGCTTGTTTTACTTGCTTAATAATATTCCAATCCGCTTTCCCTTCATACATCTGAACACGAGTACGACCATGAACAGCAACCGCCTGGCCGCCTGCACGTTCAACTGCCTGAGCATTTTCAATTGCAAAAATGTGATCTTCATCCCAGCCGATACGCATTTTTACCGTCACCGGCTTCTCAACTGCATCTACTACCCCTGCTACCATTTCGTACACTTTACTCGGATCAAGTAGCCACTTTGCCCCTGCATCACATTTTGTGATCTTCGGCACTGGACATCCCATATTAATATCGATAATATCCGCCGTTGTATTTTTATCTACATATTTTGCAGCTTCTACAAGCGTTTCTTTTTCCCCACCGAAAATTTGTAGACTTAATGGCTTTTCTCTCTCATCAATATATAGCATATCTAACGTTTTTTGATTGTTAAATAAAATCGCCTTATCACTTACCATTTCCGCACATACTAATCCTGCACCAAATTCTTTTACCGTTAAGCGGAATGCAGAGTTACACACCCCCGCCATCGGCGCTAGTACAACCGGATTTTTCATTTCAATGTTTGCAATCTTTAACACTTTATTGCCTCCCGTTATTATCCCTACTTCGGCATTAATTCTTCTATTGAAACGTTTAACGTCTTTGCAACCTCTGCAACAAAATCCCGAGACGGAACTCGATTCCCTCTCTCTACTTCACCTAAAACCGATACAGATACTCCTAACTCTTTCGCAAATCCTTCTTGTGTATAGCCTTTTAATTTACGAAAAGCGCGAATGCGTCTTCCCCATTTCTCTGCTTCCATACCGTTACTCCCTCTCGCCTTTTCATTTCTTCTACTTGTGAACATGAAATGTTTCGGTTAATTTCTTGATTAATCTCCATCAACGGAACGATAACAAAAGCTCTTTCAAACATCCGCGGATGCGGAACAACAAGATTCTCTGCTTCAATATTTTCGTGATTATAGAGCAAAATGTCAAGGTCAATGGTACGAGGTCCCCATTTGATTTCCCTTTTTCTTCCTAGCTCATTCTCCACCTTTTGTGTCACCATCAATAATTCTTGAGGCAATAAATTGGTAGAAATTTTTATAACTAAATTTAAAAAACAGTCTTGTTCTGTAAACCCAACCGGATCTGTTTCATAAACAGATGATACATCCTCAATTTCAATAGCTGGATGTGCACCCAACAGCTCTATAGCTTGTGATAAATACATATAGCGCTCACCCATATTCGAACCTAAAGCAATATAAACTACATTATTCATGAGCGCCCTCTCTCAATCTCCACCGCCACCGCACGATAATGTCCTGGAATTGGCGGATCTGGTTTAATAACTTTTACAATACAATTCATAATACAATCGTACCGTTCTAATATATCCGCCGCAATATTTTCCGCAATACTTTCCACAAGTTTATACGTTTTCTCTTCTACCACACATCTACATAGCTCATATAACTCTCCATAATTTACGGAATGCTCTAAGTCATCGCTCATTCCAGCTCTCTTCAAATCTAATTCTACAGTTAAGTCTACTTTAAAACGCTGCCCTAATTTATTTTCTTCAGGAAATACACCATGGTAACCGTAGAACTCCATATCATGAACAAAAATTTTATCCAAACCCTTTACCCCCTTAACATAGCGTCCATCATCTTCGCCATGCGGGACATCTCTTTCACATCATGAACACGTACAATTTCACAGCCTTTTTGAATGCCAAGACAAACCGTTGCACCAGTTCCTTCTAAGCGTTCTTCTACTGGCAAATCTAACGCATGACCAATAAATGATTTTCGAGAGGTTCCAAGAAGAAGTGGATATCCTAATACTTTCAACTGCTCTAGATTTCGCATTACTTCTAAATTTTGCTCAAATGTTTTCGCAAATCCTATACCTGGATCTAAAATAATATTCTCATCACTTACACCTGCACGTTTCGCAATTGTAATACTCTCATACAAATCAGCAATCAAATCCGCCATCAGATTTCGATAATTTGTATTCTCGCGGTTATGCATTAAAATAATTGGTACATTATAATGCGCCGCCACTTTCGCAATGTCTGGTTCTGCTTTCGCTCCCCAAACATCATTAATAATATGTGCACCAGCTTCAATAGCTCGTTTGGCAACCTCCGCTTTGTACGTATCGATAGATATAGGAACATCTACCGCTTGTGATACAGCTTGAATGATTGGTACAACACGTTGCACTTCTTCTTCTTCTGACACCTTAGCAAAACCAGGTCGAGTAGACTCTCCACCAATATCAATAATATGCGCACCGTTCATTACCATCTCTTTCGCACGGCAGACAGCTGCTCCAACTTCATTATAATTACCGCCATCTGAAAAAGAATCAGGTGTAGCATTCAAAATACCCATAATGAACGTCTTTTCATTTAAGTTCAATGTATATTCACCGCACCGCATGTTAGACATCTCCTTTTAACAATTCATTTCTACTCCAAAGCTTTTCACGATACGTTTCATATACACACAAAAGCTTAGTTGTAACCAATCCTTCTTTACCCGGGAAATGCACTTCTCCAATGCACCAAATCGGGACAATTTCCTGAATGGAATTTGTTACAAACACCTCATCAGCTGTAAGTAACTCTTCTTGTAAGAATAATCCTTCTCTTACCTTGAGCCCCAATATTTTAGCGGCTACTAATATGAAAGCACGAGTAATCCCATTTAAAATGCCAGTCTGTAGCGATGGTGTATACAATATGTCATTTTTCACAAAAAAAAGGTTCGAAACAATCCCTTCCGCAATATACCCTTCTTCTGTAAGAAAAATCCCTTCTTTTGAAGTTGCATTCCCAATCTCACGTTTTCCCAAAATATTATTTAAATAATGATGTGACTTTAAACGAAATTCCCCTTCTGGCGTATTGCGTGTTTGTCTTAAAATGACTCCTTCCTTTTCTACTACATCACCAGGAGCCGATAAAGGTTTTATAAAAACAATAACAGAAGGCTCTTCATACATATCTGTCTGCAAGCCAATCTCCCCGCTACCTGCAGACACGTTAAAACGAACATACGCATTTTGCAAATGATTTCTTACCATTAATTCTTTTAATATGCTTTTCACATCTTCTTTTGTCATTTTCCACACAATATGTAATGACGAAAGAGCGGTCATAAGCCGTTCATAATGATCATCTAATAAGAAGGGGTGCCCGTTGTAAATACGGAACGTTTCAAATACACCAAGGCCATATAAATATCCATGATCATAAGGAGAAATTTTAGCTTCACTCGCCTCTACAAATGAACCGTTCACATAAATTAACATACAGAAGTACTCCGGCTGTAATGACGGATGAAATTTTGCAACAATTCTTTACCATGGGAAGTCATAATAGATTCTGGATGGAATTGTACACCTTCAATCGGTAATGTTTTATGACGAAGCGCCATAATTTCTCCTTCCTCTGTCCAAGATGTTACTTCCAAGCACTCTGGTAATGTTTCTTTTTTTACAATTAAAGAATGGTAACGCGTTGCTGTAAATGGATTTGGAATATCACCAAAGATTGTTTTCTCATCATGATGCATTAAGGACGTTTTCCCATGCATCAAACGCTCCGCACGAACAACATCCCCTCCAAATACTTGAGCGATAGATTGATGCCCTAAACAAACGCCAAAAATCGGAATCTTCCCTGCAAAATGACGAATCACATCCATACTAATCCCCGCCTCATTCGGACTACACGGCCCTGGAGAAATCATTAAGAAATCAGGGTGCATCTGTTCAATATCTTCAATTGTAATTTCATCGTTACGTTTGACGATAAGTTCTTGTCCTAATTCTCCAAGAAATTGCACTAAATTAAACGTAAAGGAATCATAATTATCAATCATTAATATCATTTCTCTCACCTAACCGTTTCTTCGCTACTTTCTTTTGCACGCCATAATGCTATTGCTTTCTTTAAAGACTCTTTATACTCATTTTTCGGATTAGAATCAATAACAATTCCTGCCCCCGCCTGTACATACGCTTGTCCATCTTTCGCAAGTAACGTACGAATGACAATATTTAATTCCATATCTCCTGAATAGCCAATCCAACCAATTGACCCAGTATAAATACCACGGCGAACTGGTTCTAACTCTTCAATGATTTCCATGGTCCGAATTTTTGGCGCTCCGGTAATCGTCCCACCCGGAAATACAGCCTTTACACCATCAAAAGCACCTTTTCCTTGCTGTAATTCCCCGCGTACATTTGAAACGATATGCATAACGTGGGAATATTTTTCAATTACCATAAATTCATCTACTTCTACTGTCCCATACTCACAAACACGCCCTAAATCATTTCTCTCTAAATCAACAAGCATAACGTGTTCTGCACGCTCTTTTTCATTTTCAATTAGCTCTTTTGCAAGCTTTTGATCTTCTTGTTCATCTTCCCCTCGAGAGCGTGTCCCCGCAATCGGACGTGTACTTACTTCATTACCTTGCTTTTTAATTAATAGCTCTGGTGAAGCACTTACAATTTGAAGATCCCCAAGTTCTAAATAGCCCATGTATGGAGAAGGATTAATTTCACGAAGCTTCGTATAAATTTCCAACGGATGCGTTTGCAATGTTTTTTCTTGTCTTGTAGACAAATTCACTTGAAATACATCTCCTGCGCTAATATAATCCTGAATTCGCCCAACAGCTTCAACAAACCCTGCTTCTGTAAAGGAAACCGCCCCTTTATTCGTTTCAGGTCGAATAAATTGCATTGTCACTTTCGGCAAATCTTGTAACCAAAGCTCTTTTAATTCATTTAAGTGTTGCTTCGCTTGCTCCTCGTCATTTGTATAATGCGTAATAATCCATAACACCTGTTCTTTCTGATCATAAACAAATACATCATCAAACAATAAGAAAAATATATCTGGTACATTTACATCATCTTCTGCAAGAGAAGGTATTTTCTCAATATAACGGATACAATCATAACTGAAATAACCAATTGCACCACCTTGAAACGGCGGATATGCATCATTATGTTCCGTTTTCCATCGTTCCATATACTGTTGCATTAGGTGCAATGGATTTCCCTTTTCTATTGTTTCCTTTCCATTTTCCCATATATGTAGTGTTTCATCTTTCCCACGAACAATCGCTACAGGATCAAGTCCAACAATACTATAACGTCCCCCGCGGCCACTTTCTAAAATGATATGATGAGGTTTATTTTGCGAAAGGAACTTATACTGTTTAAAAAAGTCTAACTGATATGGAACTGAAATAGCTAAAGATTTTCGTCGCTGCATATAAACACCTCGTCTTATTTTATCCTGTTCTAACGATCGATTAAAAAACATTGAACCGTCCACAGAAACCCGATTTGATTCAACTAACACTTATTTTACATGAAGTTTTCTAGTCGTTCACTCTTTTCCTATTTTCAAACGAAAAAAGAAAAAGCATCCCTTTTTTGAGGAATGCTTTCCATACATTAAAACTTATGACTCAAACTGATAAAGTGGTGTACTTAAATAACGCTCACCATTACTTGGAATAATGACAAGTACTTTTTTGTCTTTTCCAAGTTTTTTTGCAACTTCTGTCGCCGCATAAATAGCTGCTCCAGATGAAATACCAACTAAAACTCCTTCTTCACGCGCTATTCTTCTTGCATATTCAAATGCTTGTTCTGCCTTTACTTGAATAACTTCATCATATACATCTGTATCTAATGTTCCAGGAACAAATCCAGCACCGATACCTTGAATTTTATGAGGACCTGGTTTTCCACCCGATAATACCGGAGAATCAGCAGGCTCTACGGCATAAATTTTAATATCTTCATACGTCTCTTTTAATATCTCACCAACACCCGTGATTGTTCCACCTGTACCAACACCTGAAATGAATGCATCTAATTGATCGCCCATCTGCTCGACAATTTCCGGACCCGTAGTTAAACGATGAATTTCTGGATTTGCTTCATTTTGGAACTGTTGAGGCATAAAGTATCCATGTTCTTTCGATAACTCTGTTGCCTTACGAATTGCCCCGCCCATCCCTTCTGATCCTGGCGTTAACACTAACTCCGCTCCATAAGCACGCAATAAATTGCGACGTTCAATGCTCATCGTTTCCGGCATAACTAAAATTGCCTTATACCCTTTTGCCGCCGCTACCATCGCTAAACCAATCCCTGTGTTTCCACTTGTTGGCTCAATAATCGTATCGCCTTCTTTTAGTAATCCTTGTTTCTCAGCAACTTCAATCATCGCTAAAGCAATACGATCTTTTACACTACTCCCAGGGTTCATGAACTCTAATTTCAAATAAATATCTGCACTACCTTCTTCTGCAACGCGGTTTAATTTCACAATCGGCGTTTTTCCGATTAACTCTGAAATTGACTGTGCCACTCGCATCTCCGTCACTCCTAACACCAAGTATTTTCATTGGATTTATGTACATTCTGTCAAAAAGAAGGTTATTTGTCAATCTATTTAGATGATTTGAAATAGACAAATAACCTTTTCTTCCTTACAAAGTTTCTATTAATTTTGTTATATCTTCTTTAGAAAAGTTATATCGTTCATTACAAAAATGACAATGTACTTCTGTCTCTTCTTCTTCATCACGCACTTGCGTTAATTCAGTTTTCCCTAAGCTTATTAATACGCCTTCAATACGCTCACGAGAACATGTACAATTAAATTGTACATCCATTGTCTCTAAAATTTTTACATTTTCCTTTCCTAACAACTCATATAGCAACTCTTCAGGAGTTAAACCTTGCTCAATAAGCTTAGAAACAGGAGGGATTTTTTGCAAACGATCTTCAAGAACCGAAATTGTCTCTTCTTGTGCATCAGGCATGATTTGTAAAATAAACCCACCCGCAGCTAAAATACTATCATCGCCATTAACAAGAACTCCAACACCAACAGAGGAAGGTGTTTGCTCAGAAACGGCAAAATAATACGTAAAATCTTCTCCTAACTCTCCTGAAACAAGTGGAACTTGACCAATAAACGGCTCACGCATACCAATATCTTTAATAATTGTTAAGAATCCTTCTGTCCCTACGGCTTGATATACACGCAGTTTCCCTTGTTCCGTCGCTTCAAAATCAACATGCGGGTTCGTTACATAACCACGTACATCCCCATTCGCATGTGCATCTACTAAAATTGGACCAAGGGGACCATTACCCTCTACTTTAATCGTAAGTTTCTGATCCCCCTTAAGCATTGCCCCCATCATTGTACCCGCTGTTAAAGAACGCCCTAATGCTGCAGAAGCAGTTCTCCACGTATCATGACGTCTTTGTGCTTCGCTCACCGTATTTGTTGTACGTACACTATAAACGCGAACTTCTCCGTTAAACGCTAACGCTTTTACTAAATAATCTTTCATTTTCGTTTATTCACCTTTCTCGTGTTGTAGATTGGCATTACGCTCATATAACATATATAAACCTTTAAGCGTCAAAAATGGATCGACAATATCGATAACATTCGATTCCTCTGCAATTAATTTTGCTAATCCACCTGTTGCAATAACAGTTGGCTCTTGTTTAGCTTCTTCTTTCATTCGCTTTACAATACCTTCTACTTGTCCAACATAACCATATAAAATACCAGCTTGCATTGCACTTACTGTATTCTTTCCGATAATACTACTCGGTCTTGTAATTTCAATACGCGGTAATTTCGCTGCTCTACTATATAATGCTTCTGCAGAAATCATAATCCCAGGTGTAATTACCCCACCCATGTAATGTTTATTCTCGTTAATATAACAATATGTAGTTGCCGTCCCAAAGTCGACAATAATAAGAGGACTTCCATATAACTGAATACCAGCTACCGCATTTACAATACGATCGGCTCCCACTTCACGCGGATTTTCATACTTAATATTTAAACCCGTCTTAATTCCAGGTCCAACTACAAGAGGTTTAATTTTAAAATACTTCTCACACATACGCTCTAAAGCAAACATAATAGGCGGTACAACTGACGAAATAATAATTCCTTTTATATCATGAAAAGCAATTCCTTCGTGTTCAAGTAATTGTTTTACGAGCATTCCATATTCATCTTCCGTTTTATGACGATCTGTTTCCATACGCCAATGCTGAAGAAGTTTACCATTTTCAAACACACCAAGTACCGCATTTGTATTCCCTACATCCAATACAAAAATCATATTCTCACCACTTATCTTATTTAATGTATATTTGTGCAATATGTACAGAGTTTATCCCGCTGCTAGAAGTTTCACTTTATAACCTCATCATACCATATTTATACACATGTTCAGCTTTCCTATCCTCATCATTTTACAAAAATCCATTTTCTTTTTTCAATGTTTAAGCCCTGTTATATCGCAAAGAAAAAAGGAGCGACAATTGTCACTCCTTCGGTTCTTCTTTATCTTCTGACGCTTCATCTTCTTTTTTCATTGTGATATTTACCTTTACATCACTTTCAGAAGATGTTTTACGCTCCGGTAATGTACCGTGTTCACATAAATGATTAATTTGCTCTGCATCTAACGTTTCCACTTCAAGTAACGTTTTTGCGATAAGATCAAGTTTATCACGGTTTTCAGTAAGAAGTTGTTTTGCACGAGCATAACATTCTTTCATAATGCTTTGCATTTCCATATCAATTTCATGTGCAATTGCATCACTATAGTTTTGCTCAGAATGGAAGTCTCTTCCTAAGAATACTTGACCTCCTTGTGAGCTACCGAATTGCATTGGTCCAAGCTTATCACTCATACCAAACTCAGTTACCATACGTCTAGCTATTCCAGTCGCACGTTGGAAGTCATTATGAGCTCCTGTACTTACTTCTCCAAATACAATTTCTTCAGCCACTCGTCCACCAAGTAAACCCGTAATTTTATCAAGCAATTCTGGCTTTGTCATGAAGTAACGATCTTCTTTTGGAAGCATTACTGCATATCCACCAGCTTGACCTCGCGGTACAATCGTTACTTTATGAACGATATCCGCTTCATCAAGCACTACCCCAATTACAGTATGTCCCGCCTCATGGAATGCAACGATATTACGTTCTTTCTCAGAAATAACACGACTTTTCTTAGCTGGACCCGCAATAACACGATCCGTTGCTTCATCAATATCGCTCATATCGATCTTCTTCTTATCCTGTCTCGCTGCTACAAGAGCTGCTTCATTTAATAAGTTTTCAAGATCAGCACCAGAGAACCCTGGTGTACGCGTTGCAATAGCACGTAAATTAATATTTTCATCTAATGGTTTATTGCGCGCATGTACTTTAAGCACTGCCTCACGACCATTTACATCTGGACGATCCACTGTAATTTGACGGTCAAATCGCCCTGGACGTAATAACGCTGGGTCAAGAATATCAGGTCGGTTTGTTGCAGCAATGATAATAATACCTTCATTTGCTCCGAAACCATCCATTTCTACAAGCAATTGGTTTAATGTTTGCTCACGCTCATCGTGACCACCACCAAGACCTGCCCCACGCTGACGACCTACCGCATCAATTTCATCAATGAAAATGATACAAGGTGCGTTTTTCTTTGCATTTTCGAATAAGTCACGTACACGAGAAGCACCGACACCGACAAACATCTCTACAAAGTCAGAACCACTAATAGAGAAGAATGGAACGCCTGCCTCACCTGCAACGGCACGTGCAAGTAATGTTTTACCTGTCCCTGGAGGTCCAACTAATAAAACCCCCTTCGGAATACGAGCACCAACCTCCGCAAACTTACGAGGGTCTTTTAAGAACTCTACAACCTCAACCAGTTCTTGTTTTTCTTCATCCGCTCCAGCTACATCTCTAAAACGGACCTTTTTCTTATCATCATTGTATAACTTCGCTTTACTTTTACCGAAGTTCATAACACGGCTGCCGCCGCCTTGCGCTTGGTTAAGTAAGAAGAAGAATAAAATGAAGATAATTACAAAAGGAATGATGGAAGTGAAGAATGTTACCCAAGCACTTGTTTCTTCTGCTGGTTGATATTTCACTTCTGTACCTTGTGCTTTGTCATTAATTTTCTTTTGTAATTCTTCAGTGTTAGGTGCATAAGTTACAAACTGTTTTTCCTGACTATCAGTACTCAGTTGTCCCTTTACCTCAAACACACCATTTTTCGGTTGAAGTTGTACATTACGAACCTCACCCTTTTCAAGTTTAGCAATGAATTTATTGTAGCTAATTGGCGTTGTTTTTTGCGTTGAACCATTAAAATAGCTCACGATACCAATTACCACTAAAAATATAAGTAAATAAAAGATGGTATTACGGAAGATCCGATTCATCCCTAACCTCCTCTCACAGCATACAAACTATAATAGTAAATAGTAACATAGAAAAACTTTCCTATCCAATTGTAATGCTTATGCTTAATATTATTAATTGGAATATACGCTCGGCTTCAATACACCAACGTAAGGAAGATTACGATATTGTTCCTTATAGTCTAATCCGTATCCCACAACAAATTCGTGCGGAACAGTAAACCCAACATAATCCGCTTTAAGGTCAACTTTTCGGCCAGTTGGCTTATCTAATAACGTTACAATCTTCACAGATTTTGCTTTACGATATTTAAATAAGTCTACCAAGTAGCTTAATGTAAGGCCGCTGTCGATAATATCTTCTACGATTAAAATATCGCGTCCCTCTAAAGAAGTATCTAGATCTTTTAAAATTTTCACTTCACCAGTTGAAACAGTTGAATGACCGTAGCTAGATACAGCCATAAAGTCCATTTCAAGATATGCATCTGTGCGCTTTAATAGGTCTGCCATAAATGGCATTGCACCTTTTAGTACACCGATTGCAAGAGGTACCGTATTTTTATAATCCTCTGCAAGAATTGCGCCTAATTCCCTTACTTTTTCTTGTATTTGCTCTTCAGAAATTAATACTTTTTCGATATCTTGATTCATCATTTCATTATCCTCCTGGAAGACTTCTTGCTTTTGTAATGAACAATAATATATGTATCCTTATCTACTGTTTCTCGCGAAATAGCAAATGCAGATCGTTTCAACAACGGAACCCAAATAACATTTCCATTCGCATCACAAACAATTGGCCAGTCTGCTCTTTTCTCCTTCGGTACTTTTGCCTCAATAAAAATAGACTTTATCTTCTTCGTACCATTCATACCTTGAATTGACATTCGATCGCCATCTTCCCGCGGACGAACGATAAGTGGAGATGTTATTTCATTATATTTTGCAACAAACATCATCTCATTCACCATACTAGGTACACAATCGCTAATCTCTACTACAAACTCATCACCATTTACTAATGTTACCTTTCCAGGCACTTGTAAAACATGAGAAGAAAAAACAACCTTTTCTTCAACAAAACGGAAAATACATTCTTCATATGTACGAACAACCTCTAATCCACCCGGAAAGTGAAGCACACCTGAAGGATGAGTTCGTTTGAAAAACTCAATCACCTTGTCAATATGTACAGAAGAAAGCGAAGATGGAATTTTATATTCATAAAGATAGTTTAATATTAGTTGAATCCCTCTCCTTTGTAAAGGTATAGGTATAGATTCAAATGCAGGAATTGATACGACAACTCTTTTTGTATCTTTTTTCTTAATTACTTTATTCATTTTTTCAAAAGCTAATTCCTGCAAATACGCTTCATCCTCTTGCATAAACTTACTAAAAGCTTGAAAACGTTCATGAACATTTGGATTCTCCTGCTTTAAATGAGGAAGAACATATTTTCGTAGTCGATTCCTTGTATACGTTTCTTTTGTATTACTAGGGTCAATACGAGGGTCAACATCCTTTCTCTTACAATAATCAAGAATTTCTTCTTTCGTTACTGCCAGCAAAGGTCGAATCAAAGAGCCTTTATCGAAAGCCCGCTTCACAGAAATCCCAGAATAACCCTTCGAAGTGCTACCACGCACAAGACGCATTAAAACTGTCTCAATTTGATCGTCACCATGATGACCAAGAGCTACATATTGTGCATTATGTTTTCTCATTATTCTTTCCAAAAATGCATATCGACATTCTCTTGCCGCAACTTGTGCACTCATTCGATTTTGTTTTTGATACTGCTTCACATCAATTTGTATTGCTTCACAGACAACATTAAGATTTTCACACAAATGTTTCACATATCGCAAATCTTCCTGCGATTCCTCACCGCGAAACATATGGTCAACATGAGCAACTACAATTTGCAATTTCTTCTCCTCACGCTTCTCTAACAAATAGAAGAAAAGCGCTAAAGAATCAGGTCCCCCTGACACACCAACAACAACCGTAGAATGTTCCTCTAATAAATTATGCCTTTCTACAAAAGCATCTACCTTTTTAACAAATTCATCTTTCAATGCTGCAATCACCTTTCATTGAGCTAAAACGATAGCATACCTTGATATAATGGTACAACTTTTACAAGCTTTCTGCAAAACAAAGATGTATAAATTTCACAATTTATCTTACATATGAATTTTTTCTTTGCATACAGAAATAAACAAAATTAAATATTCCATGTATAGCAAACAGGCCTCAGATATATTCCTAGGCCTTGTCATTTTCCTCTTTTAAACTACGGACATTTCCACTTCTCCAAATTATGAGAAGCGAAAAGAGAAACGTAGAGAATAACTATCCACAATTGTCATCAAGAGAGACTGCAGCCCATAAAAACCTAATTAGTTCAACTAACCACCAGCAGGAGTACCCCACTGGTGGAAGTTTCACTTTATTGAGCTTGTTTACTAACAATAGGAATTGTAGCCCATTTCGGCATATTCTTTTTTACTTTTGCCACCACAATTGTCATGTCATCATTAATATATCCATTATCAGTACGAATAACATCTTCCATAATAATATCAGCAATCTCTTGTGGATCTTCCGTTTCTAATTCTTTAATCTTCCGTTTCATCCACACTTCATGATTCTCTACATGTTTTGCACCTTCAAAAATCCCATCGCTCATCATGATTAAAATGTCACCAGATTTTAATTGTTCACCTACAACATCTACTTCAAAGTCTTCAATAATCCCCATCGGTAAATTACTCGCCTCTATTTTAAATACTTGATTGCCACGCTTTACAAAACTTGGCGTAGAACCAATCTTTAAAAACTTAGCGTTTGCATCACGTAAATCAATCATCGCCAAATCTAATGTTGTAAACATTTCTTCAGTTGTTCGCAGCGAGAGAATGGAATTGATCGATTTTATTGCAATTTCCTCATCAATACCTGATTGCAATATTTTTTGCAACAACTTCACTGTCTCTTTACTTTCCATGTGAGCCCGTCTTCCATTTCCCATCCCATCACTAATAGCCAACGCATATTTCCCCACACTTAACTCCATCATGGCATAGGAATCACCAGATACAAATCCCCCTCCTTTAGCCGCAGTAGCAAGACCTGTATCAACAGAAAACGTTTTAGCCGACCCAAAAGACACTGTACTGTAACCATTCGGATACGCTGATTGGTCTTCATGTTTCACGACAACTGTTTCATGTAAAATATCAGACAACATCGGAGCAACAAGCTTTTCACATTCCCCATGTTTATTACACGAAGCAGGAATCATCATTTCAATATCAATGTTCCCCCGATCCAAACAATAAATATCAACATGTTCAACCTCTACACCAAAATCACGAAATGCTTGTAAAATTTGTTCCTCTTGCACCTGATGATTCTCTCTTTCCTTTTGAATCTCTTTTGAGAAATCCGCCATTACTTTCGAAACACCCATAAGTTGCTCAGCAACAATTCTACGATTATCACGCATTTGCTTCCTTAACTTTTGCCCTTCATAAAAATGCTCTAATTCATCATCAATTAAACCTGTTACTTTCGTTCCTCTCACACAATATTTTTCAAAATCACGGAGCAATTTACGATTATTTTGTAATGTACCTTCCTCCGTTTCATTCATAAGTTCCTTCATATAATCATACGTTTTATCAAAATTCACAACCCAACACTGATCCTTCTTAAAGCACGTCTGACACGTCTTGGCGGTAATTGTGCTTAAAAATAAATCCGTCTCCGTGTCCTTATCCTCATCTTCTACATACCCATATATAGAAAAGCTATTAGACAATGCTTCAAACACATTTGCAAACTGATTAATTTTATTTGCCGTAACATCACGCATTCTTCTTAAATATTGTTGTTGGTCATTCGCATGCTCTTGTGTCCCCGGCATATACTTGGAAAGGCGTTCAACGATGATCTTAGGCGTTAATAAAAACAATACAATCGCTACACCTGACTCTAATAATGTCATTACAATACTTGTTTGTTTATCTACGTATAACGTAATTAAACTTGTTCCAATTAATAAACCTAAACTTACCCCTATTCGCTTTCCCTCTTTCAGTAAGCCGCCTAACAATCCAGAGAACGCCAGTAAACTTAATTGATATAAACTCGCTACATTCGCTAAACTTAAAATCAAACCTGTTACAACACCTACAGTAGAACCTGTTGCTGCCCCTGCCACAAACGCAAACACTAGTACTAAATATCTCGTGAAAATATGCTGAACTGATAAATCATAAACAAACCAATCTGTTGTACCTGTTAATACAGATGCTAGCAATATAATTAGGCAAACAATTTCTTCCGTTTCTAATGATTGTTGTTTTCCTTTTCGTTCTATTAAAAGGGGAACACTTTGCAAGAAAATCATTGTTAACACGAAGCTTAATCCTGCTTCAATTGTACTAACAAGCAAATCATACATACCAATTGTTCCTTGCGCGAAATAAACAACGATAAGATGAGCGGTTAATGCAGAAATAAATACTTGAAATGGTACAAGTCCAATCGTCTTACTTGTAAAACGACCAAAGAAGATATTATAGATGAAGAATGTAAATATAGATGCAAAGGCAAAAAATAGATTCTCTAATGAAACCGAAAATGCACCTGCCATTACAGCGAGGAATGCAAGAGCCATTTTATCACGTTTCATCACATATACAGCAGCAAAAAACGGCAAAGCAAACGGCAAAATGTTCGTTAAAATATATGCTCGTCCCAAAAGAAAACCAACCAACGCAACCACAAATCCCCAACGAAAGAAAATTTGTTCCAATTTCATCCTTAATTTGCTTGTCCACTTTTCAGCTGTCATTTGCCCATGGCCTATAGCAAGCGCACTAGAATTTGGATTGACAGTATTCCTTCCTGCTCTTGGCATATTTTGAACACCACCTGCATATTTTATTACTTGTAATTATAAAATGTATGTTGCGGAGTTTTTGTCAAAATAACAGTTTACAACATAATAATTGTTCGACCTTTTATACAAAATAGCACCATATATATACAGAGTTAAACGTAAATTTTTAAATAGATTATTGAATTTTCAAAAAATAATAGTTGTTTTTGTAGAAGAAGCGCATAACTTTACAATTCCTTAATATAAAGCAAAGTTCCCATCATTTTTATCACCGATTAGAATTTGCCAACAATTATCTCAAACTCAAAGTTGTACAGTATAGAATAACCATCCACAATAACAAAACAAAAAAAGATCATGCATAATTTGCATGATCTTTTCAGCGATGACCCGTACGGGATTCGAACCCGTGTTACCGCCGTGAAAGGGCGGTGTCTTAACCACTTGACCAACGGGCCGTTAAAATATATAGCGGCGGAGGGGATCGAACCCCCGACCTCACGGGTATGAACCGTACGCTCTAGCCAGCTGAGCTACACCGCCATGTCGTATTTAACGGACAATTAGTATATTATCTTAAATAGCATTCAAAGTCAACACGTTTTTAAGTATTTTTTATTATTTTTTCTATATGCTGTTTTCACCATAAAAAAAGCACCCTGAGTGAACACTCTGGGTGCTTCTCTTTATTTTAAAATAAACAGCAAGTTTTATCCGCGACGAGCGCCACGGCCGCCACGTTTTGACTCCGTATTACGCTTTAAAGAAGTTAAACGATCTTCACTGTCTTTCAAAAAGCGAGCCATCTTTTGCTCAAATGTTTCTTTTTGGTTACGGTTGTCACCGCCACCACGATTGTCTCTGCTAAAAGAGCGATTACGCGCAGGACGTCCAGCGCGTTGATTATCGCGTTGTTCCCCTTCTGTTTTTTCACGCTCTTTCGCTTTTTTAATAGATAAACCAATTTTACCGTCTTTCTCAACGTTAATAACTTTTACTTCTACTTGATCACCCACTTTTAAGTGATCATTAATATCTTTTACATAATTATCAGCAACTTCACTAATATGAACAAGACCAGTTAATCCTTCTGGCAGCTCTACAAAAGCCCCAAAATTCGTAATACCTGTTACTTTACCCTGTAACTTGCTGCCTACCTCGATTGACATAAAAAAAACGCTCCTCCTTAGTGGTTAAAAAGTCAAATTTTACTTCATTATATATAATCTTAAAATATAGTGTCAATACAACACCTATTACTTAGAAATGGGAAAAATTATCTCCCCAGGCTTTGAAAAGTAATAATCTCTTCTAGCAATCTCTAAAACATAATCATCATCATGTAATTTTTGAATTTCATCTTTCAGCTGTTTTTCTTTTATAGTTACCACATTTGTTTCTTTTTCCAACTCTTTTACTTTTGCTTCTTTAGCGTTAATCTCACTATTTTGTTGATAAAACGTCACACTGATACTTACAATAACTACAAAAGCAAATGCCAAAAATACAGCTAATCGACGATAAACGCGCCTTCTACCTTCATTCGATTGTATTATATGTTCTTTAACAGAATTTTGATTCTGTTCCAATACATACCTTTGTTTTAGTTCCCTCATTTTCGAGGTCCCCCTAACTTCTTTTTTATAAGTTCCCAAATTAGGAATATATGCTTCTTCATTTTCTTGAAATATTTTAAAAGTCCTGCTTGTCTCTTTATAAAAATTTTAACACGGCTAGGGAGAAGTTTCCATATAACAAAGCAAACAAATCGAACAGGAATGAAAATAATTTTCCACACTAACTGCAATATCGCTACAATAACTTTCCACAACCCGGTTCCAACTCCAACTACAAGACGAAATAAAAATAGCGCAAATGCTATAATTAGGTGAATCAAAATCGTAATTGGCTTAACAATAAATAATTGAACAACACGAACAAAAAAATAAAATGTTTGAACAAAAATGTAAATCAAAAAATTTAATACTTTCATGTACAATGACTTTAACAAACTTTGATATGCGGCAAAACCACACAGTAATGCTAAAAATACATACATACGTAACTCTGCTTCATTTACAAGCAACAATATATAAAACACAACAAGGGCTTGGACAATCCAAAATAAAATATCATAAATAAATACGAGCCAACGCTTTCGCTCTCCGCGTTTCAAAAAGCGATGATATGTATCTAAAGCCGCTCCAAGTGAAACGCCCATCCCAATCATTGAAAGCATTGTATATAATTGAACCGTTAAGCTCATTTAAACAATTTGCTAAAGAACCCTTTAGCTTTCTCCCCTTGATGCTCATCAATATAAGCCATCTCATATATTTTCCCTTTAATGGATACAAGCCCTTTTTCAACATCAAGGTTTTTCATTTGTAGATTTTGACCACGTATCGTTAAAAAGCCCATGACGGTTTCTAACAAAAATTCTTCACTATCAAAACTCTCTACCTGCTTGACTCCTGTAATATCAAGAACGCGTCTTCCTCTCATTACAATGTCATGTTCTACAGTAACATTTTGTTGATTAGAAGACGACATTGAATAGCCTTTGTTCACGTCCATCCCCCCATAACTTTATACTAGTATCAATGTATGAAAGGACAAAATTATTTAGAACAAGCTATCTTCCGCTTTTACTTCAACTTTCTCTTCACGAACAACAGTGTATAAGTTTGCAGCATCTTCTTTTTTTGTCGTTTCTTTTAATTCATTAATTTTTACCGTAACAACTTTTTGACCGAAACGAATTGTTAATTCATCTTCTACCTTTACAGTTGAGCTCGCCTTCGCTGCTTGACCGTTAATCATAATTCGTCCTTGATCTGCAACTTCTTTTGCTAATGTTCTTCTTTTGATAAGACGAGACACTTTTAAAAATTTATCTAAACGCACAACAACTCCCCCTTATTCATTCTCTATTTGCTTTGCTTCTTCCCATAATGCATCGAGCTCTTTTAAAGAAAAATCTTTCATTTCCTTCTCCATACTCGCAACCTTTGCTTCCATATATAAAAAACGGCTTATAAATTTTTCGTTTGTTTTATGAAGTGCTTCTTCCGGATTGATTTTATAATAGCGAGCAATATTCACAAATGCAAATATTAAATCCCCAAATTCCGATAACATCTTTTCTTCATCCATAACCGCCACTTCACGTTGAAATTCTTCCCATTCTTCATCTACTTTTTCCATCATCGGCTTAACATTATCCCAGTCAAAACCAACCTTTGCTGCTTCTTTTTGAATTTCATAAGCGCGCATTAACTGAGGTAAACTTTTCGGGATACTTGATAAGATAGACTCTTTTACATTTCCTTTTTCTTGTTTCTTAATTTCTTCCCAATTCGTCACAACATCATCAGCGGTCTCTACACTAACCTCTCCAAATACATGAGGGTGACGACGTACCATTTTTTCAGACAACGTGCGAATGACATCATCAATCGAGAACCAACCTTCATCTTCACCAATTTGTGCATGGAGCATAACTTGCAATAGAACATCGCCAAGCTCTTCAACAAGATGATCATCATCTTCCTCATCGATAGCTTCTAATACCTCATATGCTTCTTCAATTAAATATTTCTTTAACGTTTGGTGTGTTTGCTTTTTATCCCACGGGCATCCGTTTGGTCCGCGTAACTCCGCTATAATATCACGTAATACAGCAAATTCTTGATACAATGATTGTCGATTTAACACCGGTGGTACGTACACACTCGTTAAATTATTAAGCTCTGCCTCATGATCCAATAAATAGAGTGGCACTTTCTTCACTTGTTCAAATGACGTTCCTGCTGCAGTCACAATATATACTTCATAATCGTCCGGGAGCATTTCCATTAATGTTAGCTTGACTTCAGATGCAATAAATGCATCATACACTTGGCAGAAAATTAAGTGCTGACGAAGCTCTAATTGTCCTCTTTCAAATGATGTCGCATCAATCAATTGAAACCCTTCAATTGGATCAATTTTCAAACTTGCAAACATTGGGTCTAAAAAGCTTTGTCCACCCTCGATGCGCACATCAACGTTCTCTTTTTCTCCTTTTTGTAGTAAAAGTTGTACAGTACGCTCTGCCACAAGCGGATGACCTGGAACCGCATATAAAATATCAGCTTCCTTGGCTTTTTGAATCAATGTGTTAGAAATTGTTTCATACACTTCTTCAAATGTATCATACGCTTCATATACAGCATCAAAAGATGTGTACAATACACCTTCTTTCTCAAGCTCCTCTATAACTGGATGTTCTTTCGTTCGAATATACATGTGCGCTGCTTCTTTAACTTTTCGATATACGCCCATTGTAAGCTGGTCTAAATCACCAGCTCCTAACCCTAAAATCGTAATTGTTCTTGTCATAAAGTCCACCTCTATCCACTCTTCTTCAAAGAAGTTTGTACTTTTTCTTGTTTCATAACCGTCCCAAGTTCCTGCGCTGTAAATACTTTCAGCTTCAGAATTAAAAATGCATATAGTAACCCACCAACACCGACACATAGTAACGCTTGAATCGCTGCTAATCCTCTATGTCCCTCGTTAGCTTGTAATCCAAACCACTCAAACATATACATACATCCAGCAAGCACTAACACCATACTTAATGCTCCAATTGTCACACCTACAATAGGTTTTTTCTGTATAAGTGGCTCATTAACAACGCTAATCAGTAATACACTATTCAATATAGCAATACACAATAACGCAATCACAGTTGCAATCGCTGCACCGATTACACCAAAATGCGGCATGAATATATAATTGAGTAATAATTTCACACATGCACCACCTACAACAAACAAGGCTGGTTTTACAGTTTCTCCTAATCCTTGCAAAATAGATGCATTTGTAATTGCTAATGAACTAAACAGAATAGAAATAGATAAAATCCCTAGCATGGCAGAGCCGTCGCCATTTGCAAATAGCATAACATTTGTTGGACGAATGATACTCGCGAGTCCTAATGATGCAGCAAGCCCAATTACAAACGTAATTTTAATTGCTAGCTGTACTTTTTCGCGAATGAACTCTTGATCTCCTCTCTCTTTTGCAGCCGAAATCATTGGGGTTAAAGAAAGTGAAAATGATGTTGTCACGACCGTCCCAAGCTGCATAAGAGGAATGCTGCGATCATATACACCTTTTAACATCTTTGCTATTTCTACTGGTTCCCCATTCTGAACAAGTAAGCTGTAAAGTGAAATAGAATCTGCCATTTGTATAAAAATTAACACTAAGTTACTAATACAAATCGCAATTCCTTGCCAAAACAATGTACGAATAATGGTCTTTTTATTGGAAATCCCCTTAAAACTCTGCAGAAAAATAGAACAAAATTCCTTTCGCAAATAAAATAGCAATACAATCACACCAATAAAACTACCTGCTATAGAGCCAAACATAGCACCTGCTCCCACCGTATATAAATCAAACCCCTTTTTTATAAGAAATAATGATAAAAATACGATAATGGATACGCGAATCGTTTGTTCTATTACCTGCGATACAGCTGTTGGCACCATATTTCCAACTCCTTGGAAATAACCTCGCGCTACCGCGAGAAATGGCATTAATAAAAAGGAAAATGCAATAACGCAAATTAGTTTTTGTAAATTTGCATCTCCCATTAAAGATGCAATTGTATGTGCACCGAAAAATAATACACTACATCCTATGATCCCAATAGCCAATAAAAACCAAAAAGAAATACATATAATGGATTCTGCTTCTTTCCGTTCTCCTCGTTCTAAACGTTCTGCAATCATTTTTGAAATAATGACTGGAAAACCATATGTCGCTAAAATTAAACAAAACCCGTAAAACGGGTAAATTTGCTGATAAATATAAAAACCAATATCACCAGCTATATTTTGATATGGAATACGGTAAAAGGCGCTTAATACTTTTGTAACAAAGCTCGCAATTGTTAATATAATCGCTCCGCGCCAAAAAGCGTGGTACTTCTTCGTCTCCATAACCATGCAATCTCCCTTTTTTCTATACTCATCCTACGTATTATATCACAAAGAAAAAAACAGCTTTCTGCTTTCAATGTGATCATATAAAAAAAGGTAGCAAAATGCTACCTTTTTACTCCCACAGTACATTACGGTGTATCATAAAACTTAACTGCTTGTTAGAAACCCATTGGTGAGAGCTTTCCATCTGCGAGGAAAACACTCACTGATGGAAGTTTCGCTTTATTGTTCCATTTGTTTTGCTAGGAAGCTTGCTGCTGTATCCACAGCTTTATGTTCTACATCACTAATGATTGCTTCTTTTGAAAAAATAATAACAGCTCCAATCGGATCACCATTTGCGATAATCGGACCGATTGTATAAGATTGTACCTTTTCGGCCACTCCATCCATAATAGAAATTTCACTTTCGTCTGTCATGATAACCGATTTGCGCTCTTCCATCGCTTTCTCAACTAAATCTCCAACGCTTTTATTTAAGTATTCTTTTTTGGAAACGCCAGCGACAGCAATAATGGAATCACGGTCACAAACAAGTACGTTATGCCCTAAACTATCATATAAAGCATCTGCATATTCTTTAGCAAAATCACCCAATTCGCTAATTGGAGAATATTTCTTTAAAATAACTTCTCCATCGCGATCAACAAAAATTTCCAATGGGTCACCTTCCCGAATACGGAGAGTCCTGCGAATTTCTTTCGGAATAACAACCCTTCCTAAATCATCAATTCGACGTACAATTCCAGTTGCTTTCATTCTAATGCTGCCTCACTTTCTACTGATGATAAAAGTGGTGCTTTTACCTGTTCATGTAAAAATCACCAACTATTAAACATAGTATTTTACACATTAGTTCTTCTATACACGTCGAATGGTATTTTTTATTCTCATTTAGGCATTTATCTCTTCTTTTTTCACATCTTTTAAACCTTTTAATAAATTTTCAGCGATTGTAAGCCACTTTGCTACTTCTAGTTCACGCACATTCATCACAATTTTCAAGCGTGAACCTTCCATACCAAGACCAATCATTCGCCCTAAACTACTTCCAAGCATAAATAATTTTCCACCATCGATATTTTGACTAGTCTTTTCTGAAAACAGCAGTGTCACTTCTTGTTTCGTTTGCTTAATCAATTCGATTCCTTC
Organism: Bacillus sp. BP-3; assembly: GCF_028401955.1. Classification (GTDB taxonomy): domain Bacteria; phylum Bacillota; class Bacilli; order Bacillales; family Bacillaceae_G; genus Bacillus_A. The sequence goes on along the minus strand of NZ_JAQOTJ010000024.1, from coordinate 26,037 downwards.
TTGCGTTGCTAACACTTTAATATTTGCAATTTGTAGTAAATATCCAACTTCCTGTGGATAGTCACCAAAGCGATCAATCATTTCTTCTTGTAACTCTTCAATATCCTCAATAGTAGAAACGCCCCTAAACTGCTTATACATCATGATTTTTTGTTTGCTATCGGAAATATATGCATCTGGTAAATATGCATCTACTTCTAGATCAATCTCGACATCAAGCGTTTGCTCTTCTGCCCCCGTACCTCTTCGCTGTTCAATTGCATCTTTTAACATTTGTGAATATAAATCAAAACCAACGGAATCAATAAATCCATGTTGCTCTGCACCTAATAAATTACCTGCTCCGCGGATAGACAAATCACGCATCGCAATTTTAAATCCAGAACCTAGCTCTGTAAATTCTTTAATGGCTTGCAGACGCTTTTCTGCAACCTCAGATAACACTTTATCCCGCTTATATGTGAAATACGCATAGGCAACACGATTAGAACGCCCTACCCGACCACGCAACTGATACAACTGCGATAATCCCATACGATCTGCATCGAACACAATTAATGTATTTACATTCGGAATATCAACACCTGTTTCAATAATTGTTGTACTTACGAGTACATCGTGCTGCCCCTCTAAGAAGGAGAGCATAACCGATTCTAATTCACCTTCATTCATCTTTCCATGCGCAAAAGTTACACGCGCATCAGGAACGAGCATTGAAATTTCGTCTACTTTTCGCTCAATATCTTCAACACGATTATATAAGAAATATATTTGCCCTCCTCGTGCCAGTTCACGTTCAATCGCTTCTCTTATTAACGCTGGATTATATTCCACAACGTACGTTTGCACCGGGAACCGATTTTCTGGCGGTGTTTCAATAACAGATAAATCGCGAACACCCAACATAGACATATGAAGCGTACGCGGAATTGGCGTTGCTGTTAATGTTAGTACATCGATATTAGCTTTTAATTGCTTAATTTTTTCTTTATGCGTTACACCAAACCGCTGCTCCTCATCAATAATAAGTAATCCTAAATCTTTATATATGACATCCTTTGACAGAAGACGGTGTGTACCGATAACAACATCAACAGTACCATCTTTTAATCCTTTAATCGTTTCATTTTGCTGTTTTCTTGTACGGAAGCGACTTAATAACCCGATATTAACCGGATAATCTTGGAATCGCTCTCGAATTGTTTCATAATGTTGCTGTGCTAAAATCGTTGTCGGCACTAAAATTGCAACTTGCTTTTCATCCATAATCGCTTTAAAAGCAGCCCGGATCGCAACTTCAGTTTTTCCATATCCAACATCGCCGCAAAGCAGACGATCCATCGGACGACCGCGCTCCATATCCTTCTTGATTTCTTCAATTGAGCGTAACTGATCTTCTGTTTCTTGATAAGGAAATGATGATTCAAACTCCTGTTGCTCAGATGTATCCGGAGTAAAAGCATAACCTTTTGATGCTTCGCGCTCTGCATACAGCTTAATTAAATCATCTGCAATATCTTGAACGGATTTTTCTACCTTTGTCTTAACTTTCTTCCAATCATTTCCACCTAATTTATAAATCTTTGGGTCTTTCCCCTCGGATCCCACATACTTTTGTACTTGATCAATTTGTTCAATCGGAACGTATAGCTTGTCATTTCCTTGATACTTGATATGCAAATAATCTTTATGAACACCATTAATTTCTAATGTTTCAATTCCTAAAAATTTACCGATACCGTGATTTACGTGAACAACGTAATCACCAACTTTTAATTCAGAGTAGCTTTTAATTCTCTCCGCATTCGAAAGTTTTTGCTTACGCTGTGATTTTTTTACCTTTTTATTAAACAATTCTTTTTCGGTAATAATCGCCAGCTTTTGCATTGGCATTTCAAAACCTGCATGTAAATCACCCACCGCAATTTGAATACGACCTGGGAGCAATACATCCGTTCCTTCAATAATATCTGCTTCAATATCATAATCATTTAAAATATTCTGCAACTTCTTCGTTCTTTCTTCATTTGCACCTAATACAACTGTTGTAAACCTACTTTTCGTCCATCTATCAATTTCTGTTTTTAATAAATTCATTTGACCGTGAAAGTCTTGCATTGTTTTACATGTCAAATTCACAATATTTTGCGGATTTGTATATGGAATATGACGTAAGAATAAAGTTAAGTATAAGAAATTTCGTTTTTTATGGTTCAAAAATTGGGAAAAACTATGAGAAAAAGTTAAATCTTGAACAATCGCTCCTTCTCCAAGAAGCGATATATACCATTCTGCTTCTTCTGTTTCTAAATGATCTGCTGTTTCTTGAATTCGAGAGACCTCGTCTAGAATAACCACACCGTTTTCCGGTAAATATTCTATTAGACTAGCAGGTTCCTTATAAAATAAAGATAAATATTTGAACATCTGTTCAATTGTCTGTCCATTTTTCAATAACTCTAATTCATATGTAACAGTTTCTAATATTGTTGTTTTTAGTTTCTCATCAGATACTTTTTTTAATGTATGAACTAAACTTGATTCTAGCTTCTGAATTCCAAATGCTACTTCTTCTTTAGAAAATACAAATTCAGTAGCTGGGCCAAATGATATGCTATCCATCTTCTCTTGCGAGCGTTGTTCTTCTACAGTAAAGGAACGGATGGAATCTACTTCAGTATCAAAAAATTCAATACGAACTGGCAATTCTTCTGTTAATGGATAGATATCTAATATCCCACCGCGAACACTAAATTCACCCGGTGCCTCTACCATAGATTTACGTTCATAGCCCACAGATGTTAACACGCGAAGCAATTCATCAAGATCAATTTCTTGTCCCATTGTTAATTCAATTTGCTGTTTCTCCCACATCTCTTTTGTCGGTAGAAAACGTCGCAAACCCGCAACAGGTGCCACAATAATTCCATTTTCTCCAGCCGCTAAGCGGTTCAACACTTCAATGCGCTGCGCCTTCAATTCTGGACTCGCAACACCGATTTCTGATGCAATAGACTCATTTACAGGATATAACCAAACATTCTGCTCTCCAATTAATGAAACTAAATCTTCATACACTTTTTGCGCCTGATATAAATTATGCGTTATAACAAGCTGTGACTGCTTTGTGTTTTTATATAAACTAGCCATTAATAATGAACGCGAAGAGGTTGCCATACCTGAGATAAGCTGCTCTTTTAAACCTTCTTCTAACCCATCTATAATTGATCGTATTTCTTTATTTTCGTAAAATTGCTCTAGTAAACCTATCATTTTTCAAAACTCCTCTCAACATAAAGAGCAAGCTACTATATTTTATGCAAACATTTCGGAAAAAGAAAACAGAAAAATGCTTTGGACAAGCCAAAGCGAAGCAGTACACCCTATCCCTTATCCCTGTAAGTCTCTCACCTTCATATTCAGAAAAGAGAAGGATGGAAGTTCCCCCGTTATCAAGGGGCAAGGTGTTTAGCTAACCATCGGTAAGAAATACATGCTCTAACAGAAACCTTATTTTCATTGTAAGAACAGTTCATATTCATAATACTCTGGATAAGATGCGAGCGTTTTTTGACACGATTCACAAATTGTTTTTATATATATATTTCCGTTTTCATCAAAATGAATCATTTCTAACCGCTCTTGCTCTGTTAGTTGACCTAGCACAAGGCCGTATACTTTTTCCGCTGTAATAATACCTATTCTATATCCACAATGTCTGCAGTAATAATGTCCGTCCATAACTTCCTCCTAGCCGTACAATTACTACTATTATGGATATAAGTATAAAAAAATATTCCATTTTGGAAATGTTAATTATTGAAAATATTCATAACTTGTAAAAATGGAACTTTCAACCACTCTTCACATGCATCTGCACTTTTTTCAATTGCTCGTTTCATCTCAGGCATCTCATCTGTCGTAAAACGCCCTAATACATAATCAACTACTTTCATGCCATTTTTAGGACGATCAATCCCCATACGAACGCGTTGGAATTCCTGTGTTCCTAAATGTGCGATTGTTGATTTTATACCGTTATGTCCACCCGCACTGCCTTTCATACGAAGACGCAATTTTCCAACCGGAATATCTAAATCATCATAAATTACTATAAAATCTTCAATATCAATTTTATAGTAATCCATAAGCGGACGAATACTTTCTCCAGATAAATTCATATATGTAAGCGGCTTTAATAAAATGACTTTCTCTCCATTTACAAAGCCCGCACCGAATAACCCCTTAAATTTTTGCTCATTTAATGGGATATTCCAGCGTTTAGATAATTCATCTATTGCCATGAACCCAATGTTATGCCTTGTTAATTCATATTCTCTGCCTGGGTTACCAAGTCCTACTATTAATTTCATTGTAACACCACTTTCTTTTTTCGATACGAAAAGACGTAACCAACACTGGTTACGTCTCATTCTATCCAATTAATTAAATAGTACACTTACAGATTCTTCTTCGTAAACACGAATAATTGCTTCTCCAATTAATGGAGCAACAGAAAGTTCCTGTACTTTATCAATTTTCTTTTCTTCTGGTAATACGATAGAGTTTGTTACAACTAACTCTTTAATATTTGAATTTTGAATACGTTCAATTGCTGGACCAGATAAAACTGGGTGTGTACAGCAAGCATATACTTCAGAAGCACCGTTCTCTACAAGAGCGTTTGCTGCTAATGTAATTGTACCAGCTGTATCAATGATGTCATCAATTAGAATTGCTGTTTTTCCTTCGATATTACCTACTATATTCATTACTTCTGCTACATTTGGACGCGGACGGCGTTTATCGATGATAGCGATTGGTGCTTTTAAACGATCTGCCATTTTTCGAGCACGTGTCACACCACCATGGTCAGGAGATACAATTACAATATCCTTAAGACCTTTCTTCTTAAAGTAGTCAGAAAGAATAGGTACACCCATTAAATGATCAATTGGAATATCGAAGAATCCTTGAATTTGTGGAGCATGTAAATCTAGAGTAATTACACGAGTAGCACCCGCTGTTTCAAGTAAGTTTGCAAACAGTTTCGCTGTAATCGGCTCACGAGAGCGTGCTTTACGATCTTGGCGTGCATAACCATAGTAAGGAATAACAATGTTAATTGTTTTCGCAGATGCACGTTTTAATGCATCGATCATAATAAGCAATTCCATAATATGCTCGTTTACTGGAAAACTTGTAGATTGGATGATAAATACATCGCAACCACGAATACTTTCTTCAATGTTAATTTGAATTTCTCCATCACTAAAACGTGCAACAGAACATTTTCCTAATTCTACTCCAATGTGCTTTGCAATTTGCTCAGCAAGCGCCTTGTTAGAGTTTAAAGAAAATACTTTCAAATTAGAATTTAGATATTGAGTCGACATCTAGATTAACCCTCCACATTATGAATTTTTCTTATTCAGCAATTGAGCAACATAGTCTTCTTTATTAATTTGACGTGTACGTGCAATGGATAATGCTTTTGCTGGCACATCTTCTGTAATTGTAGAACCTGCTGCAACATAAGCACCATCTTCAACCGTTACAGGAGCAACAAGGTTTGAGTTACAACCAATAAACACACCATCACCAATTACAGTTTTAAATTTATTCTTGCCATCGTAGTTTACTGTAATAGAACCACAACCAAGATTTACATCTTCTCCCACTTCTGCATCACCAATATAGCTTAAATGAGAAGCTTTACTTCTATTTCCGAAAACAGTCTTTTTAATTTCAACGAAGTTTCCAACACGAACTTCATTACCAATAACAGATTGCGGACGAATATGAGCGAACGGTCCAATTGCAACATCGATACCAATCTTACTATCATGAACAGTAGACTGACGAATTGTTGTATTATCGCCCACTTCACTATCACGGATGACCGTATGCGGCCCAACTTCACAATTTGATCCAATAACAGTATAACCTTCAATAATTGTTCCTGGGTAAATAACCGTATCATTACCAATTTTTGCATCAACAGAAATATACGTGTTATTCGGATCAATAATCGTAACACCATTTATCATATGTTGATGGTTAATACGTTTTTTCATAATGTCTTCCGCTTGCGATAGAGCGACCCTGTCATTAACTCCTAACGTTTCATCAAAATGCTCTGTTTGATAGGCAGATACAATATGACCTTCGTTTTTCAAAATCTCAATTACATCTGGAAGGTAATATTCCCCTTGCACATTTTCATTGGAAACTTTAGAAAGGGAAGCGAATAGCGCTTTATTATCAAAACAATACGTACCTGTATTAATTTCTTTAATCGCTCGCTCTACTTCATTTGCATCTTTATGTTCAACAATTTTTTCAACGTGACCATTTTCATTACGAACAATTCGGCCATAACCAGCAGGCTCTTGTATGTAGGCTGTTAATACCGTTGCCTTTGCACCTGCTTCTTCATGCTGCTTTAATAAAGCTTCCATTGTCTTTGCTGTAATAAGAGGTGTATCACCACAAATTACTAATGTTGTTCCTTCCTCGTTCCCCAGTGCATCAGCTGCTTGCATAACAGCATGTGCAGTTCCTAACTGCTCTGTTTGCAATGCAAATTCACTTGCACTTCCTAATTGATCTTGTACCTTTTCAGCGCCGTGTCCAACAACTGTAACAAGCTTCTGCACTTCTAGCTGAGAGACTTGATCAACTACATGCTGTACCATCGGTTTCCCGCATACAGGATGTAACACTTTGTATAAACTAGACTTCATACGCGTGCCTTTTCCTGCAGCAAGAATCACTGCATATCTTTTCGACATATAGACCCTCCATCGCAACCTATTTATCCATTAAAGATATTATCCTAAATAACTATATATTTCAAGAAACACCTTATAACTATTAAATTTTACCATAACTTTTATATAATGTTTTAGTATTTCATATCTTTTTATGAAATAAGCTATACTATTCCTTTTTCACGAAAAATTGAGGTAGCTGCTATAGATACAAATTGAAAAAAAACGATATAAAAACCTCTTCTTTAGGGGAATCGCGCACCTGGCCACGCACAATCTCGGCTTGTATGTTGAACAATCAAAATCGATTTATATAATATATGGAAACAACAACAAACTCCTGTAAATGCTTACAGGAGTTTGCCAAAATTATAGAGCTCTTCTTTTAGAGCTCTTCTTATTCGAATTTTACGAAGCTCCAGCTTCTTCAAACTCAACTTCCTCTAACTCGCCTAAACGGTGATACTCAGTTAAAACCGCATCTTGAATCTTAGAACGAGTATTAGAATTAATTGGATGAGCAATATCACGGAACTCTCCATCCGGAGTACGTTTACTTGGCATTGCTACAAATAATCCATTATTGCCATCAATTACACGAATATCATGAACAACAAATTCGTGGTCTAGTGTAATAGAGGCAATCGCTCGCATGCGCCCTTCTGTGTTTACGCGGCGTAATCTTACGTCAGTCACTTCCATCTTGTGTTCACCACCCTTTTCTAAATAAGCGATATATTTCTATAAATTCCACAAATGTTCTATTTTTCCTTCAATTTTTCAAAAATTTTTAAGATAAAAATTTTTATATAAGTGAAATATATAAATGAACATAAGTTATCGCTTACAATTCCTTATTTTACAAGGGCAATAACTTCAATTTCAACGGATACATCTTTCGGTAGTTTCACTACTTGTACACAAGAGCGTGCTGGTTTATTCGTAGAAAAATATGTACTATATACTTCGTTTACCGCATCAAAATCATTCATATCTTTTAAGAATACAGTTGCTTTTACCACCGTCTCAAACGATGCTCCCGCTTCTGTTAATACTGCATTTAAATTTTGAAACACTTGCTCTGTTTGTTCCTTTACATCCCCAGTCACAACTTCACCATTTACCGTCATAGGAATTTGTCCTGAACTGTAAAACATATTATTTACAATCATACCTTGTGAATATGGACCAATCGCCTGCGGCGCTTCATTTGTTTGAACTACTTTCATCGTTCCTCACCCTTTTATATTTTTTTATCCTGCTTTTACAAGCTACCCCTAATAAGGAACCTATTGTTTTAGCAGGTGATAAGCCTCCAAAGTTGGGAGCTTATCACCTGCTAAAACCTAATGTTCACAAATAACATGCCAAAGTACCTAACTGGTAAAAGCTTATTATCAATCAATATAAAACATCCCCACCGATAACAGTTTCACTTTATAAAAAAAGATAAAGCAGTCGCTTTATCTTTTCCCTCACTCTGACGAACAGTATCCCCTTTAAAACAATCTATTAAAAAGATTGTTTATCTTATTCAACTTCTACAATCATGTCAGTAAATGGACTTAAAGAATAATTTCCTTTTTCCACTTGAATCGTCTTTTCTCTCACATCTACTTCAGACAGGCGAATTAATGAAATAAAGTTATCGACAAGTCTTTCCTCAATATCACTTGATTCCACTAAAACTCCAATACCAACAACATTTGCATTAAATTCTTCAAGCATACTCATCATACCTTGTACGGTTCCGCCGGCCTTCATAAAATCATCGATAATTAATACATTCGCACCCTCTGGAAGACTACGTTTTGCCAATGTCATCGTTTGAATACGCTTAGAAGAGCCTGATACATAATTAATACTTACTGTCGGTCCTTCTGTTACTTTATTATCTTTTCTAGCAATTACGACTGGGACATCTAAATAATTGGCTACTGCATACGCCAAAGGAATCCCTTTCGTCGCAACTGTCATAACAGCGTCAATCGGCTGTCTTGCGAATACAGAAGCAAAAAGTCTCCCTGCACCATTAATGTAACGCGGGTTACTTAAAAGATCCGTCATATATAAATAACCGCCTGGCAGAATACGATCAGGATTCTCAAATAATTTACAAAGCTCATTAATAATTTGCTTCGCTTCTTCCTGACTTATATATGGGATATACTTCACTCCTCCTGCTGCACCTGGTACCGTTTGTAATGTGCCGACCCCTTGTTGTTCAAACGTTTGTTTAATAATAACTAAATCTTCACTAATAGAAGATTTAGCAGACTGATACCGTTCAGCAAAAAAAGTGAGAGAAACTAACTGACGAGGGTTTTGAAGCAAATAATAAGTCATATCGACTAACCTTGTACTTCGTCTAATTTTCATGCTCTCACCTCAAATTACGAATATTTTAAACAAATCATAACTTATTATACGGCTTTATTCAAGAACTTCTCGCTCTCCTAACAAACGAACTGCGTATACTTGATCACAAAATCCTTTTAAACCGTTGTAAATGCGGTGCATACGTGAATCGTGATGGACTAAACCAAAAACTGTTGGACCGCTACCGCTCATTAATACCGCATCTGCACCGAAACGTTTCATCTGAGCTTTAATATGTGCAACTTCAGGATGCATAGAGAATGTTACATCCTCTAACACATTGCCAACAGCTTGACAAATCCCTTCATAATCACCATTTTGAATCGCTTCAACCATACGATTTACATCTGGATGTGTTACACGATTTAAATTTAAATTCCCATATACGTCAGCTGTTGATACACCAATATGTGGCTTGGCCAAAATAACCCAGCAAGAAGGAGGTGTCTTTATATGTTCAATTTTCTCTCCACGACCTGTTGCAATGGCAGTTCCTCCATATACACAAAACGATACATCTGATCCAATCTCTGCACCTAGTTCTGCAAGTTCATCAATTGTAAGTCCGAGATTCCACAATTGATTCAGGCCCCTTAATGCTGCAGCTGCATCGCTGCTTCCACCTGCTAATCCCGCTGCAACTGGAATCGTTTTTTCAATTGCAATAGATACCCCTTTTTTTACTTGAAAGCGTTCCTTTAACAATTTTGCCGCCTGATAAGCTAAATTTCTTTGGTCGTCTGGCACATAACGGTTATGAGATACAATTTCAATCCGGTCTTCAGATAACTCTGTTAGTTCTAACCGATCTGCTAAATCAATTGTTGTCATAATCATTTTAACTTCATGATAACCGTCCGGTCTTTTTCCTAGTACATCTAACGACAAATTAATCTTTGCTGATGCTTTAACCAGTAGCTTCAATCTATTCACCTACTCTATGTACTCAATCTTTTATCGTTTATTTTACCATAAATTTATAGTAGAACGATGACACTTTCCTAATTATAACGAAAAGCATCAAGAATGAAACTACTTATACACTATGAATACAACTTTTTCGCGTGCAAAAAGCCGAGGAATATCTCCTCGGCCACCGTAGCATAGAAGTATCTTACTGTTACTGGTTTTGTTTCATCAATTGTTGCTCTGCAATTTCAATTGCACGCTTAACCATATTACCAGCATCTTTCGCACGAATTCCGCCCCATCCTTCTTTTTGCACGACATCATAAAATCCAAGCTCTTTTGCAAGCTCTTCTTTAAATTTATTCGACATGACTCCTCTTCGTCTACTCAACGCAAGTCCCCCTTTATCGCTACGGTATATTTAGTATGTGACACTACGAATCCCTTCAACTCTGGAAAATATATGTAACAAAAAACCATCCTTAAACAGATTGTTCACCTAACATAATTTCATTATCTTGTGCATCATAAAATGTAAGCTCAACAGTTTCTGTTAATACGTCTGCATAACTATAAGAAACACGCTGAAATGTATCTTCCTGTTGATCAAGTTGAACTACAAAAACAGAACGGTATGTTTCTGCTAACACACCAGACCGTTCTATCGTCTTTCTTCTTCCACTATTTGCTTTTAGCATAAGCCTCTGACCAAGATGATGATCCAAAGCACTTTTAATTTCATCTAAACGTTTTGACATATCATGCTACACCTCGCTGTTATTGGAATGGAAAGTATAGAAATACAAGTCATACATATATAGTCTGTACGTTCTTATACTTTTTTATCCAATTCCCCAAAAGCGTGTACATAAAAAGCAAGGCAAATACTTACCTTGCTCACTCTTCATAATATTGAAAGGGCAATCCTGTTCGTAAAATTCCTTTTGTTTCAATTCCGCCAAGCCCCTTCTCACCGGTTACTGTATTGCGTATGACATCCCAAACATTAACTCGTTCCATAAAAGATGTAAAGCTCACTTTTGCTACAACATACACTGGATCTAACGCATGAATATTAACGCGGGACGGAGAACTTGCAAAATTTGCCCCGGCTCGAATTAGAGCTTCAAAATGCGATTGACACGCCCCAGCAAAAATAACAGGGTGATCTAATGAAGGATACTTTTTTCGTACTGTACGTACAGCCTGTACAAAATGCTTAGAATGACGATAAGCTGCTAAATTTCCCATTTCTCCCTTTGATTTTGTATAAGCGTCATGCCCGGTAATTACTAAGATATCAGGACGAGCATGCTCAATTAAATCTAGAACCTTCTCTTGCATCTCCGTTTCTTTACAATGAATTCCCTGTACAGGCACACCTATTTTCGTATATAAATCTAAACATTTTCTTAAATATAAAGGATCTCCATCAAGATGAAGCACTTTACCTGGCATTTGAAAATAATTTACTTCATTTGCATAGCCGCCTGTTGACTGATATTCTTGGCGCTCTCTCATTAATACATAATCTTGTTGAAATAAACGATATGTCTTTTCCATTGTTTCTCGTTCCTGCTTCACTCTTTTCGTGTAATCCCTTTGATCGACAAGAACTAAATCTTCTATGGGTGCATCTGCTACGAGCCGAAATTCTTCCCCAAACAAAATTGCTATTGTGTCTTTTATTTCTGTTACTCGAAAAAGAAGGTCGCGCTTATAAGACTTTCTCTCCACTAAATCTCCAACGTGTACAGCCATCCTTTTACCTCCAAACTCGTAGGGACATATAACTCACTACGTTCTGTTTTAGCCTATGAACTTATAGGAAAAAGGTGACAAAAAAGGTAACTCAAAACGAGCTACCTTTTACATTTTATATAAAATGAAACTTTAATCAGCCCCCACCAATGAGGCGCATGCCAGCAATTTATCTCCCACCGAACATTCTAGCCACTGAAACTGGACAACAAAGAAATGTGGAAGTGGATCGCCCAGAATGTGAGGAGGATGGAGCTTCTGACGTAGAGGTGTTTTTTACCTCATAGGAAGAAGCGAAGCCACCGAACATTCTAGCCACTGGAACTGGACAGTGCTTTCGCCAAATTTTGAGGTGGGAGTATTACTACTCATTAATGCGGGATAAAAATAAAGCATTGCTTAACTTTGCAAATTCTTCAATTGATAATGTTTCGCCTCTTCGCTTCGGATCAATTTCAACTTCTGCTAATATACGCTCAAGTAATATTTTATCCTTTGGAAAACCATTTAAATTATTAGATAAATTATTCATTAATGTTTTACGTCGCTGCGCAAAGCTAGCACGAACTACTTCAAAAAAGAACGCTTCATCTTTAACTTCCACAAGCGGCTTTGGACGTCTTAGTAAACGAATAACTGCTGAATCTACATTTGGCTGTGGTACAAATACTGTACGCGGAACCGTCATCACCGTTTCTGGTTCTGTATAGTATTGAATCGCAATTGACAACGAACCATAATCTTTTGTTCCTGGGCGAGCCGCTAGGCGATTTGCTACTTCTTTTTGCATCATCACCACAAAACCACGCACTGGTAATTGTTCCTCTAATAACTTAAATAAAATTGGTGTTGTCACATAGTATGGTAAGTTCGCTACTACCATTACATCTTGACCTTCTTCAAACTGCTCTTGAAATACTGTATTTACATCAGCTTTTAAAATATCCTTATTAATTACAGTTACATTATCATAAGGCGCTAATGTCTCTTCTAGAATAGGTAACAGGCGTTGATCAATTTCAAACGCTACAACTTTCTTAGCACGCTTTGCCAACTGCTCTGTTAATGCTCCAATACCAGGTCCAATCTCAATTGCCCCGCTCTCAGATCCAACCTCTGCATAATCTACAATACGATTTAATACATTTGTATCAATTAAAAAGTTTTGTCCTAAACTCTTTTTAAATGAAAATCCATACTTTTCAACAATATCTTTCGTACGATTTGGCGTTGCGATATCTTTCATTTCTTTTCCTCCTGTAATACTTGCTTATACGCTTTTGCAAAATCCTGCTTTGAAATTTGGAACATTTGCAAACGTTTATGTAACTGCTTTGCATTTGTATAACCGATCTTTAATAGCTTACCCATTCGTTCTCTACGGCTTTTTGCTTTTTCTCCACCAACGAGTCCCGCTTCTACTAAGTCAATCCACTCAATCTCGCTTGTGTACTCTTCCATCTCTCCATGTAAGTTTTCCAAAGCGCGCCGGATAGATTCATTAGAGGCATGTTCAATTCCAACGCCCTTCTTTCGCTTTGCTAATGCTTCTTCTTTCGGTAAGAACGCGTGCTTACAACCTGGTACTTTCTCAGAAATAATTTTACGAATACGCTCTCCTGGATAATCAGGATCTGTAAAAATAATAACACCTCGTGTTTGTTGCGCCAATTTCACCTGTTCAATCACATGATTTCCAATTGCCGAACCGTTCGTTTCAATTGTATCTGCATCTACTGCACGCTTAATGGCAACCGTATCATCTTTACCTTCTACAACAATTATTTCTTTAATCTTCATAACTTCCTCCACACTCATTTCACATCTCTAATTAGTAAAACAAAAAAACGCCTATTTTTCCATTATTATTTTCCTAGTTCATACAATTTAAAAAGCAGAGGAGAAAAAATTCCTCTGCTTACCCTATTATTGTAACACTTTAATCTTCACTTGTTTTCTTCCCCAAGCTTCTGCCTGTGATTCTGTTGGCATAAGAACATCAATACGATTCCCTTTAATCGCCCCGCCCGTATCACCAGCAACTGCATATCCGTATCCTTCTACCCATACCTTTGTTCCAAGAGGAATAATCTGTGGATCTACTGCAATTAATTTCATATTTGGATTTGCCTTATAATTATAACCTCCTGCGCTTACACCTTGGCATCCGCCGCAGTACGGGGAATACGCCGTTGCTTGCACATAAAATTCGTTAGCAACTACACCTTCTGCATCACCTAAAATTGGCTCTTCTTCTTTTGTGCCAACAGCTACAATACGATTTTTTTCTTCTTGTACTATTTCTTCTTTCTGTAAGTTTCTTAAAACTTCATTTCCATTCTCTTTGATGACTGCAAATACCTTCTTCTTTTTTCCTTCTATTCCTTCTTGAATCACCTTTTCTGTTCCCTTACGGAGTGAAGAATCTTCTTGTTTCACTTCAGTAAAAGGAATTGGCTCTTCCACTGCATCGCTTACTTTTTCTACTCGAACCACTTTGACCTTCATATTTTGCTGCATCACTTCCTGTAAAGCTGGTTCCACCCTATCCATTTCATTTAGTGATACTTGTCGTTCTTTCAAAAAGTTAGCGACAGTAGTCGAAGTCGACCATACATGTTGTTCTTGACCGCCAACATGTAATGTAACCGGGAATGCTTTTTGAATCATGATTTTTTGAGTACCTTCCAACGATGTATGCAAACTAGGATATACTTTATCATGTTCACTCATTTCAATATGTTCTTCTACTAACAAATCTTTTACTGTTTTTGCTGTTGATTGTACTTGTTTCCCTTTTCCATTCACTATAATCATAAATGGCCTCGCCTTTTCTACAACTACTTTCATTTCACCCTTAATTTTCGTAGAAAGTGCTGGATATATATAATCTTTTTCTGCCACTTGAATCTTTTCTTCCTGCAACAACTCACTTATAGTATTCGCATGTGTATAAATTTCTTGTTTCTTTCCATCTACTTCAACAGTTATTTTATCTGTTGTCCCCGCATACGCTACTGTCCCAACAGATCCTGAAATAATTAATGCACTCGTAAATCTTACTGCTAACTTTTTGCTCACTTCTAACCTGGATAATAAACTTTTAGCATTTGCAATCACAATAAAATACCCTCCCTGTCTAGATCAGAATTATTAACTCTCATTCTCCTACTATTTCTAGTAGTGTTACTCATCTGAAGATAAACATAGGTGAAGGGAGAAAAAGGGGAGGAATTCCCCCCCCTACTTCCCATTATTGAATGCCGAATAGTTTTTTTGCATTTTCTGTTGTTTTAATCGCTACTTCTTCATAAGATAATCCTTTTAATTTTGCAATTTCCTCTGCAACAAGCTTTACATAGCTTGGTTCATTTCGTTGTCCACGAAACGGATGAGGAGTTAAATATGGACAATCTGTTTCGATTAAAAGTTGTTCCATTGGAATTTCCATCGCAACTTCTTTTGGTTTCTTTGCATTTTTAAAGGTTACTGGACCGCCTAATGAAATAAGAAAGTTCATCTCCACGCATTGTTTTGCAACTTCAACACTGCCACTAAAACAATGCATGATCCCTCCTACTTCGGATGCATTTTCTTCTTTTAAAATATCTACGATGTCTTGCGTTGCATCTCGATTATGTATAATGATTGGTAAATTTACTTTTCTTGCTAGCCTAATTTGTTTACGAAATACTTCTTTTTGCACTTCTTTCGGAGATTTGTCCCAATGATAATCTAAGCCCATTTCACCAAGTGCAACGACTTTGGGATGAGCTGCTAACTCTTCCAACCATTCTAAATGTTCTTCTGTCATATCAATTGCATCAACAGGATGCCAACCAACAGCTGCATAAATGAAATCATGTGTTTCTGCTAATTCAATTGCCTTTTTAATGGTCACTTCATCAAAACCAACTACAACTGTATAAGAAACACCCACTTCTTTCATTCTTGCAATTACTTCCTGTAAATCCTCTTTAAATTGCTCTGCATTTAAATGTGAATGTGTATCAAACAACATAATAAGAACTCCTTTTATTTGAAATAAATTCTATCATAGTGGAAAATTACTTTCCTAACACCGTAATAACAACTACATTACAATTTTGATACAAAAAAGGAAATTTTAGAAAGATTTCCGACAAGAAAAAAGATGCTTCACGAATGTTACACGTGAAACATCTCTCATTTTGTCGTTATTACTTAATTTTTGTACCATTTGGTAAGTTTTGGTCGACCGTTGCTAACGACAATTTTCCATTTTCTTCACCCGCTAAAATCATACCTTGTGATAACTCACCACGTAGTTTTACTGGTTTTAAATTTGTAACACAAATGACTTTTTTCCCTTTTAACTCTTCTGGAGAGTAAAATTTGGCGATTCCAGAGACAACTTGTCGTTTTTCTGTACCTAAATCAAGTTGGATCTTTAATAGCTTGTCTGCTTTTTTTACAGGCTCCGCATCCAATACTTCTGCTACGCGTAAGTCTACTTTAAAGAAATCATCAATTGTAATTTCTTCTACCTCTGGCGCTGCTTCTGTCTTTTCTTCTATTTTTGGAGCAGATCCTTTCATTTTTTCTTTAATATATTCCACTTCTACTTCTACTTCTAAACGTGGGAATACAGGCTGGCCTTTCACAACTTTTGTACCAACTGGAATGCAGCCAATTGTCGAAAGGCTATTCCACGTTTTATATTTTTCATCTGTAATTCCAATTTGTTCAAAGATTTTCCCTGGTGTTTCTGTTAAGAATGGCATTAACAAAATTGCTGTTTGTCGAAGCATTTCTGCAAGGTGTGCCATAGCAGAAGCCAGTTTCTCACGATTGTTTTCATCTTTTGCTAATACCCACGGCTGTGTTTCGTCGATATATTTATTTGTACGGCTAACAAGCTGCCAAATTGTGCTTAGTGCTACTGAAAACTCCATGTTCTCCATTGCATCTTCCACTTTTTGTAGTGTTTCTTTTGCAAATATTACTAAAGCTTCATCAAAATCCGTTACATTTGTTTTGTAGACTGGAATTTCTCCGTCAAAATATTTATCAATCATTGCTACTGTACGATTTAATAGATTTCCTAAATCATTCGCAAGATCAAAATTAATACGCTCCACAAATCCTTCTGGCGTAAATACGCCATCTGATCCAAATGGTACTTCACGAAGTAGATAATAACGAAGTGCATCTAAACCATAACGATCAATTAACGTAACCGGATCTACTACATTCCCTTTTGATTTACTCATTTTTCCGTCTTTCATTAAAATCCAACCATGCGCAAATACTTTTTTCGGAAGTGGTAAATCAAGAGCCATTAAGATAATTGGCCAATAAATTGTATGGAAACGAACAATTTCTTTTCCTACTAAATGAACATCTGCTGGCCAATATTTTTTATACTTTTCTTCATTATCCGTTCCGTAACCCAATGCCGTAATATAGTTAGATAACGCATCTACCCATACGTAAATAACATGCTTCGGGTTACCCGGTACACGAACACCCCAATCAAAAGAAGTACGAGAAACAGCTAAATCTTCTAATCCTGGTTTAATGAAATTATTGATCATTTCATTTTTACGTGATTCTGGTTGAATGAAGCTTGGATTATCTTCATAAAACTTTAAAAGTCGATCTACATATTTCCCCATTCTAAAGAAGTAGGATTCTTCACGAACAAGCTCTACTTGATGACCACTATCTGGGCTCTTCCCACCAACTATTTTTCCATTCTCCATTACTGGATCAACAAGTTGATGCTCTGTATAAAACGTTTCATCTTGTACAGAATACCAACCTTCATATTCATCAAGATAAATATCACCTTGATCAACGAGTTGTTTAAAGATTTTTTCTACAACTTCTTTATGACGATCTTCGGTTGTACGAATAAAATCGTCATAAGAAATATCCATTTTTCCCCACAGTTCTTTAATTCCCGCTACGATGTTGTCAACGTATGCTTGTGGTGTAACATTTAATTCTTCTGCTTTTTTTTGAATCTTTTGTCCGTGTTCATCAGTGCCTGTTAAGTAGTACACATCGTACCCTTGCATACGTTTATAGCGCGCCATTGCATCTCCCGCTACTGTTGTATAAGCATGTCCAATGTGAAGCTTTCCACTTGGATAATAAATCGGAGTTGTAATGTAAAAGGTCTTATTTTCCTCTGTCATTATTTTAAACCTCCCAAATGACCTCATATGTATTTATAAACAGTATATCAAAAATTTATGTATAAAGACGAGTGTATGTACTATATCTTTATCATCTATTACTCATATTAATAAAAAATATACATTTCTATATTTCGACACTATCATTAAAATTCCAAGAATAAAATAAATCTTTCTATACATCTATTATTTTTTAGTATATATAATAAATATATATACTTTTTCGACATATAAATCGCTACAGTAGAAAATAAAAAATGACCTACGCTGGCCGCTTTAAACCTTATATGTGGCAGGAAAAGGACCTGACCGCTTCTATGCTCGGCCAGACGCCCTCGTCTCCCCTAAAAAGAAAGGGGTCTTTATATCGTTTTTTAACTTATTAATAGATGCGAAAATCTACAAAAATTTTATAATTAAAGAATTGACGGAAATGTAAATGATTGGTATCATATGTTCATAGGGTATTTTGTCGAAAAATGGCGAATTAAAATAGACTTGCAAAATATGAGGAGGAAAAACGAATATGAAATCTACTGGTATCGTTCGTAAAGTTGATGAATTAGGCCGCGTTGTAATTCCAATTGAATTACGTCGTACATTAGGTATTGCAGAAAAGGATGCTCTTGAAATTTATGTTGATGATGAAAAAATCATCTTAAAAAAATATAAACCAAACATGACTTGCCAAGTAACTGGTGAAGTTTCTGATAGTAACCTTTCATTAGCTGAAGGTAAAATTATTTTAAGCCCAGAAGGCGCAGAGCAAATCTTAAATGAACTACAACAATTTATCGCAGCAGCAAAATAAAGCTTCTCTTTTAGAGAAGCTTTATTTTTTTTCAACATGATATGCTTGATATACGTCCCTTTTCGACATATTCCGATCTTTTGTAACAACTTTAATAGCTTCTTTAGAAGAAAGACCTTTCTCCTCTATGTAGTATTCGACATGCCCCTCAACTGTTAATGCTTCCCACCACGCCTCTTCGCTAACCGCTTCTTCTGTAGAGCCTTCTACTAAAACACAAAATTCTCCACGCACTTCATTTTCCTTTGCCCAATGAATAACTTCTTCTAAAGAGCCGCGAATAAACTCTTCAAATTTCTTCGTAAGCTCACGACATAATACAACGTTTCTATTCCCTAATACATCTTTCATGGAGACTAATGTTTCCCCTAATCGATGTGGTGCCTCATAAAACATCATTGTATATGGAATATAACGCAGCTTCTCTAATTCTGCTTTACGTTCTTTTTTATGGCGCTGTAAAAACCCATAGAAATAAAAGTGTTTTGTTTCTAACCCTGATGCAATTAATGCTGTAAGCGCAGCATTGGGGCCAGGAAGAGGTACAACCGAGTACTTCTCTGCTACTGCTTGTACAACAATATCATAGCCAGGATCTGAGATACATGGCATCCCCGCATCACTGACAAGTGCTACTGTTTTTCCTTGCTCTAACATACCTAAAATTTTTTGTCCGCTCACTTCTTTATTATGCTCATGATAACTCATTACTGGCGTTTCAATTTCAAAATAATTACATAGCTTTTTCGTTTGCCTTGTATCTTCTGCTGCAATAAAGTCTGCTTCCTTTAACATACGAATTGCCCGAAATGTCATGTCTTCCAAATTACCAATTGGAGTAGGAACTAAATATAATGTTCCTCTCTCATTCACCTGAAAACTTTTTTGCTGCCACATAATAATCTCCTTTTTGTATATACTCATCTTTTTGTTTCCGTTTTAGCTGCTTGAAACGATATTCTGCCTGCATCGCAGTTCTTTTTTCTTCGTAAGTTTCAAAGTATTTTAATATAACAGGACGTCTTGCTCTTGTATAACGTGCTCCTTTCCCACTATTATGGGCCTGAATTCGCTTCTCTAAATGATTTGTATATCCTGCATAGTAGCTTCCATCAGCACATTCAACAACATAAAAATAATGTTTATTCTGCTCCATATAAAATTGCATTCATTTCCTTCGTATATTTATTATTTTCTTCATATACAAAAAGAGGTGGCAAAATTTTTAAATCTGCATTTCCATCTTTAATACCTTCAATTAATAATGTATTAGCTTCTTTACCTGCTTTTGGATACACAAATTGGAGACGCTTTGGCTCAATCTTATATTTTCTCATAAGAGTTACAATATCAAGCAAACGACCAGGGCGATGTACAAAAGCAACTTTTCCTCCTTGCTTAACAAGTTGGCTGCTAACACGTACAACATCTTCTAGTGTGCACATAATTTCATGACGGGCAATTGCTAAATGTTCATTTAAATTTTGCTCAGATGGCTTTGGCGTTTGGAAGTATGGCGGGTTGCATGTAACAACATCAAACTGATGTCTTCCCAATTGCTCTGGCATATGCTTTAAATCACCGTTAATAAGCCGAATTCTCTCTTCTAACTCATTATATTGAACACTTCTAACACCCATATTGTAAATACGCTCTTGTATTTCAACTCCCGTAATATTCCCTTTCGTACGAGAACTTAATAAAAGAGGAATCACTGCATTGCCCGTACACAAATCTAATATATTTCCTTTCTGAATAGGCATCCATGCGAAGTTCGCCAATAATATTGCATCTAATGAAAAATTAAATACTGATGGACTTTGAATAATTTTCATATCTTTTGATAGTAAATAATCTAGACGTTCATCTCCATATAACTGCATATCATTCTTTCCTTCCTTATCATTCAAACTTTATTTTAGCAAACGTTAAGACAATTTACCTATGTTTACAACAGTCTAACGTCCATTACTTCTATTTTGGTTATATGTACAAAAAATTACCTTTCCAATTTACTGGAAAGGTAATTTTATTTTTTATTTAAAAATGATAAACAGAATAAGCAATCCCCTTCTTTACGTACACTTCCATAATGCAAATTGCAAATATGAAAACCTTCCTGGTACAGGCGTGCTAGATTATCATATCCTTCACCGATATCTATTTTAGGTTTTATTTCTTTTTGCCTATTCGCTTTCTGTTTCTGCTTATTCTGAACTTCTTCAAAACGATTTCGCAAATTTTCATTTTCCATTTTAATGTGTTGGTTTTCTTCCAATAGCTCTGCAAGATGCTGCTTTAACTCTCCCAACTGTTTATAAAGATGTCCAATTTGCTCTTCCATACTGGAAACCGCTACAAAAATATCTTTTTTCTCCACAAGCACCCACCTCATTAATCTGTGGTTTGACTCGAAACGACCCCTTTATTCATTAATTCATCTAACGTATATTCTACTATCCGTTCCTTGTCTATTAATTCCACTTGAATTAATCTTTCTAAAATATTTAATCCGATTACACGACCAAGACCATGCGGTGTTTGTATCTTCTCATCTAAATCTGGAAGCTGCTCTTTTGCTGCTTCATATTCATCATTTTCATACTTTAAACAGCACATTAATCGCCCACATAACCCTGAGATTTTCGCAGGATTTAATGATAAATTTTGATCTTTTGCCATTTTTATGGATACAGGTTCAAAATCCCCTAAAAAAGTAGAGCAGCAAAGCATTCGGCCACATGGACCAATACCACCTAACATTTTTGCTTCATCACGAACACCAATCTGTCTTAATTCGATTCTTGTCCGGAAAATAGCCGCCAAATCTTTTACAAGCTCGCGAAAATCAATGCGACCGTCTGCCGTAAAATAAAAAATAACCTTATTACGATCAAATGTATATTCCACATCAACAAGTTTCATATCAAGATCATGCTCGATTACTTTCTCCTGACAAACTTGATACGCTTCTTTTGCTGCGCGTTTATTTTCCTCAACAATTGTACGGTCATTCTCATTTGCAATTCGAATAACTTTCTTTAGTGGTAAGACAACATCATTTTCATCGACTTGTTTCTTCGTGATGACAACTTTCCCATATTCGATTCCTCGTACTGTTTCCACGATTGCAAACTCATTTTCTGAGATATCAAATTGATTTGGATCAAAGTAATACACTTTTCCGGCCTTCTTAAATCGAACACCTACTACATCATACAAACGGTCATCCCTCCTGCAACCGCAACACTAACTGCTCGAATACAAGCTGCGCATTTACATTAGCGTTGATTCTATTTTTTGCTTCTAATATATTGAAAAGAGCCGATACAATGCGCTTTTGAGAATAGGAAAAAGATTGGAATAACTCTTTTTGGTCTTGAAAAACGAGACGCTCCTCTTCTTCCAATTGAACATATAATAAATCCTTATAAATAAGGAGCAACATATCTAATCCTAGCTGTAGTTGTTCTTTCTCTCCAAAATGCTTCACCCACTTCTCCTGCACAAAAAAAAGAGACGTGGTATCTTTCTCTAGGGCTTCACATAATTTTATCACTAAAGTTCGTGCTTGTGCAAACCATTCATCATTGCAAAACGATAGTGCCTCATCAAAACTATTTGTAAGTTCCGCTGCAAGATTCCCTAAAGAAATACTTACCTTTTCATTTTCTAAACGGTTAACCAAAGCACTTTTGGGAAGTGGCCTAAATGTAACAATTTGACAGCGTGATAAAATAGTGCTTAAAATTTGATGGCTTTGCTCAGTTAACAAAATTGCCGCTGTGTCACTACTCGGTTCTTCTAAAAATTTAAGCAATGTATTTGCAGCATTTGTTGTCATCTTATCGGCATGCTCAATAATATAAATTTTTTTAGTTGCTTCTAGACCTGTTTTCGAAAACTCTTCTTGTAATTCGTGAATTTGCTGTTTCTTAATGGATAGACCATCTGGTGCAACAATATATACGTTTGGGTGATTGCCCGAATCAATGCGTCGGCAATTCGTACATGTATGGCAAGGTTCTACTCCATTTCGTTGTAAACAAAGAAAGCTTTTCGTCATTTGCATAGCTGTTTCTAGTTTACCTGTTCCTTTTGGCCCTTCTAACAAATAAGCGTGGGATATACGCTCTTTTGCAATACTATTCATTAACATTTTTACAACAATGGGTTGTATAAGAGACAGTTGTTCCCACGTCTTCGCCATATTCCATACCTCACTTTTTATACTTTCTTCTATTATAACAATTTTTGTTCAATAAGCTGAGTAACTTCTTCTACAACAGCTTCCATTGGTTGATCTGCATTTACAACGACGATACGATCTGCAAATCGATCTACTAATTGTAAATATCCTTCACGAACACGTTTATGAAATTCCATGCTTTCTAAATCTAAACGATTCACTTCTCTATTACCATCTTTTCTAATGCGTGCTAAGCCAACCTCTGGTTCAATATCTAAATAGATTGTAATATCCGGCATACAATCTTCTGTTGCAAAACGATTAATTTCAAATACCTTATCAACACCAAGGCCGCGTGCATACCCTTGATAAGCAAGAGAGCTATCTATAAAACGATCACATATTACAATATAATTGTCTTCTAAGGCCGGCATGACCTTCTCTACTAAATGCTGTCTGCGTGCTGCAGCATATAATAATGCTTCTGTACGTGCCTCCATCATTGTATGCTCTTTTTTATGTAAAATAGTGCGAATTTCTTCTGAAATCATAATTCCACCCGGTTCACGTGTTGCCACTACTTTTTGTTTCTTCTTCTCAAAATATGGAATTAATTTTGTAATTAATGTAGATTTCCCTGATCCTTCTGGCCCTTCAATTGTTACAAACAATCCCTTCATTCATAAAACCTTCTTTCTCTATATATCGTATACAGTAATATTTTTTATATTTCCTTGAAAACGTGCACCAGTCTCTTCTAAATTAGAAATTTGCTTTATGTGCTCTAATGTAATTTCCTCTCCATACATGACCAACGGAATCCCTGGTGGATACGGTATAATCATTTCAGCCGCAATCATGCCTAACGCATCTCTTAATGGTACAACTTTTTTCCTATATTTTTCCAATTGCTTATATGTAAATGACAAAGAAGATAAATGATTATTATAAGGATAATTTATACACAGCTTACTATCTTCCACATCGTATGAGCATAGTGCATCTTGTAGCTTCTCAATTACTTTTATATACTCTCCATTTACTTGGAGTGGTAAAATAAGTAAAACATTATATAGGTCTGCCATTTCAACATACATACCTACCTCTTCAAATAGACGTTGTAATTCATAGCCAGAGAGCTTACAGCGTGTTTGTACCGTTACTTTTAATGCATCTAGTATTGGATAGTCTAAAACAGCAAGTTGTGGAATGCGATCTAATGCCCCGCGAAACTGCCGAGTAAATGTCGCAATTTCCTTACCTCCTTCTTCTTTTATCTTCGCTAATACAAAACGCGCTATATCTAAAGAAGCCATGATTGGATAAGATGGACTACTAGATTGCAATATATTTAAATAAGAAGAAACTTTTTCTTCATCAACTAGCGAGCTATTTACATGTAAGTATGAACCCATTGTCATTGCTGGTAATGTTTTATGTGCCGAATGAACAACAACATCAGCCCCATATGCAAGCGCTGATGTTGGAAAAGGTTCCCCGATACAAAAATGCGCTCCATGCGCCTCGTCTACTAAAACAGGGATACCATTTTTATGCGCTAACACAATACTCTTTTCTAAGTCTACACCCATACCATAATAGTTTGGATGCGTTAAAATAAGGGCTTTTGTTTGTGGATATTGCAAAATTGCATCTTCAATCGTTTCATACGGGACACCAACTGGTACACCATATTTTTCATCAATCCATGGCTCTAGAAAGACAGGACGTGCTCCAGCTAATTTAAGGCCATTCATAATTGATTTATGAGCATTTCTTTGTACAAGAACTATATCATGTTCATTACAGCACGCTAACAGCATAGCTAAATTCCCAACCGTTGAACCATTAATTAAAAAATAACTTTTTTGTACTTCGTATAGTTCTGCTAATAAACACTGTGCTTCTTCTATACATTCAAATGGACTATGAAGATCATCAAGTCCAGTAAGTTCTGTTACATCAATAGAAAGTATATCATGAAAATACTTTTGTGCTTCATAGGGAAAATTCGTTCCATTTTTATGTCCTGGAACATGAAAGGATATCGGTTTCTTACTTGCAAAAGACTTTAATGCTTCATATAAGGGCATTTTTCTTTGATCCATATTCACTCTTCCTTACTATTCATTCTCTCTATATTATACAGAGATTTTCATAAAAAAAATAATAGGCAAACATGCCTATTTTTCTATATAAATTCATTTTAATTTTTCAGCATATAAGTTGCTGCTATGCATGGCCAGACGCTCTCGTCTACCTAAAAAGATTTGTATTTTTCTAGGGCTATACTTGTATTTTTCGTAGTTGCTGTAAATAAAACATATACTTTGGATCATTTGTATTTGTTTCTATCATTTCTCGTTCACATGATTCACATATAAAACTCGTATACAAATGAATTCCACTATCCTTTTTATCTTCACACACAATACAAACTTCTTCTTTTGTTGTGACATACCCCATATTATTCGCCTATTTATCGTATTCTATCTAACCATTACTATATAAAATTAGACCAACGATAAATAAACTGTTCCTCCCCTCTATAAGAAATAACAATATACATTTATAAGCGTTAACAATTTTTCGAAATATATACACCTTTTATACTTTTAGTGTATGAATCATTTCTAGGCGAAGTGTCTGTCTAATACTTAGTTAAGCTTGCTAGCCCAAAATAGGATAAAGTGAAACTTCCATCAGTGAGGAGTTTCTTCATCCCCACCTATCTTCTTTGCTTCTCTCTACATTTTGAAGTGTGGGCCTTACTGTCCACGAATAGCGGGATAAAAATAAAAAGACGAGTCCACTGACTCGTCTTTCGTTTGCCTGGCAACGTCCTACTCTCACAGGGACAAAGTCCCAACTACCATCGGCGCTAGAGAGCTTAACTTCCGTGTTCGGTATGGGAACGGGTGTGACCTCTCTGCCATCATTACCAGACTTATGAAGGTATATTCCTTCAAAACTAGATAACATTTGCTTCATATTATATGGTTAAGTCCTCGATCTATTAGTATTCGTCAGCTC
>NZ_JAQOTJ010000023.1 GCF_028401955.1 Bacillus sp. BP-3 | reverse complement strand
TTTGGGGATAAGAAACTTTGAATTTCTTGAGCAAATAGTTGTAATTCATCAGATACAGAAATAGACATACAAAACGCCATCCTTTCCTATGATTCTACAGAAAGAATAGCGTATTTTTTCATTTTAGGGGGTATTTTGTTTTATTAGCTTGCTAGCGATGGGGTACCGCCAGCATTTCGGAAAACCCCCATGCTAAGAGCATGCAAGAATTTATGAAAAAAATCGGGAGGCATAGGGATCTATGGGGAGGCCAAAAGGCGCGTCAAAATAGGAATGTATAAAAAGATGCATAGAATCATAGAAAAGGAAAAAGGCGAATCCCTTGTAAGAGTAAAGGTCCGCCTTTTTCCTTGCTTCTCATAATGAGACTTTATGTAAACTAGATTTGTATATGGTATACATAAATATAGCTTTGTTTTTTATAGAGGAATTTTTCATTTAACTTTAGATATAAAATTCCATATGTGTTTTATCCTCTTTATAATATTCTAAACGATCTTGTAGGCTTCCAGTATGAAATTCAAATTTATGTCCATCTGGATCTGTGAAGTAGATTGACTTTTTATCTCTTTGATCTCTTTCACGTCCAGGTAAAATAGTAACCTTATTTTTTATTAAGTTACTTTTCAGATTTTGGAACTCCTCATCTGTTACAGTAAATGCAATATGAGTGTATGAATGTTGAATTTCATTTCTTGGAATATCTTCTTCTGTATTCAAAGCAATCCATAATCCGTTTAAATCAAAATAGGCTAACTTTCTCCCTTTAACAAGTAGCTTTGCTTGAAGAACATTTTTATAGAAATTTATTGATTTATCTAGATTTGAAACTGAAAAACAAATGTGGTTAATGCTTAACAATGCTTATTTCCTCCTCTTTATTTGGATATATTATACAAATTATAATATAAGCTATTTATAAGCGAAAATATAGATAAATCAGTTCGGTGATACCTAGAATGTGACGTTATGTTAACCAAACATATATGTTTATTCAATGTGGTTTTTTTCTTATTTAGATCTTATCTTTTTGATTTTCCCTTTACCATTGATACTTACCAATTATTTTTCTTTTCCCAATACCGTTTTAACTACAAGAATGTTATTTAATTTTTCGTTGCCTCATTATACCCAACACAATTGGAATACCCATCCCGATAATTACGATAGGTATAAATAATTTTCCAAAACCATTTCCCCACCCTAAAGCTATTGAAATTGACTCATATTGGATCAAAGCAAAGATAAATAAACAAATATTTTTTATTTGATTAACCGCTTTTCGACTATTCAAATAAAACTTCTCAGCATTCGATTTATTAAATCTTCGTGGGTAATTATGAACTTCGGGAAACTTTTCTAAAGCCTGCATTAAGAGAAGTATGAATACCCCAGTACCTGGTAAAATTAAAAGTTCCCATTTTGTTCCCCAACGATCAACAACCCCAGCTGCGTTATAATGTCCCGGCACTTGCTCAGGTAAGTTTCCCCAAATAATGATCAAAAAAATTATTGATACTAAAAAAGATGAATATCCAATGATATCCCAAATCCATTCACTTTTTGTTTTTTGGATTTTTATTTTTGGTCGTTCCCATAATTTTTCCATTTTTTAACTCCCCCTTCTACGATATCTTTTATTTCTTTATCTCCACGCAGCTCTTTTTGAACTATATTTTATCATTTTTACCTTTTTTTGTCTGTTCAACTTCGCGAAAGTTAAAAACCAGCCGAATTTCTCCATACAATGGAAAAAATACTACCTGACTATTACATGGAGAAAAACTTGCTACCTATAATAGGACGTTATGTTAACCGAGCATGTATAGGATATTCACTGGTTTTACTTATCTAACGGAACCGTTTTGTTAAGAAAAACTTGTTATAATATTCTCAAGTGGAAAGTGCAATTTATGGGAGGATAGACCACAATGCCTGAACCGAATATAAAAATAAAAAGGATATGGGAAGATACTAATTTTTTTGAATTGAATTTTGATTTTACTGGATTTTATGGCACTGCAAACATTAACATATATACCACCAATGAAGAACTCGAAGATTTAAAAGCGGGAATAATCAAGTTTTCCACTTTTAAACTACATGAGTTTCAATGGGTTTCAGGTGAGGATATAGACAATGTAACTCATTTCTTATCTATGAGATTTTTCTTACATGATAAAAGAGGAATTGTAGGTATTGAGATAGTAACTGACAATAAGCAATCAAAGCCTTATTGGATGCGTTCAAATCTATTTATTCTTACAGAACTTAATCAAATTGATGATTTTATAAAAAAAATAGAGCAATTAATTAGTGAGGAAATTACTGAGTTGGAAGGCATAATTCCAGTCTTGTGATGGTAATTTTTCGCAGGTTAATTACATATATCAACTTCCGCTAACGAGAATTATGTCAATTAAAGGTATATTAGGATGTAATTTTTTAAAAACTACACACGGCTATTCTGTAATATTAAAGATACGTAATAGTATATAGTTTTTTTTAACCAACATCCTATCTATAATGTTGGACATTTTATTTATAAAATGAGGAGGAGAAACTAGATTGAGAGAATGTTGTTTTAAAATAAGTTTATCATTAGAAGAAGCTAAAAAACGTTATTGTGACTGGATGAATAAAGAAATCGAATTTCAATTAGATCAATATGGGAATTTTATCGATGAATCAGTGTATTTTTCTGAACATAAAGATGGATGGACATATTTTGTAGACCTTGAAGGCGAAGCATTCTTTGGTCTATCAAATGTATCTTGGATAGAACTTGCAAAAGATAATTCTGTTACATACGCTTACTATGATGAAAATTTTAATGCAGAACTTGTAATTATAGAAGAAGGTTCATTAATAAGAGAATTTTCACTTTATGAAGATGAACCAGATAACAATATAAATTTCGGAGAATTTGAATATGAAAAAGGTTCAACAATAAAAGAATGGAATGATGTAGTAACTTTTCTTGAAAAAGAATTAATCATTTAATTAATAATGTGTTTAAATATATCTTTTTTATTAAAATTTATTATTCAAGTAACAAGAAGGTTAATTGAATAATAAGGCAAAAGGATCTTCTAATTGAAGATTCTTTTTTACTGTCTAAAATGTGACTTATGTAAAAAGCTAGCATAAATCTAGATTTTTCTTTTTTTGTTTATAGGTATTTAAACTCTTTATTTATCGTGTTTTGAATGTATACTTTTGTCGGTGATTTTGGAGAAAATGAGTAAAGTACGATAAAACCAATAAAATCAAAGTAAACTAATATTCAAAAGTTTGCATTCAACAAAATTAAAAGAATCCTAAATAAATAAGATTCTTTTAGTTTTGTTAAATTTTATTTATCTTGGTTCATTAGTTCATTTGATGATGATTTGTTTAGGATTATTCACTGTTATCTTTCTTGGTTATCATAATATGTTTTATCTGCGTATTTTTTATCATTTCCCCTTAGATAGGCTAAGATTACTTTTGGATTTTTAAGTAAAGTCCAGTCTCCATATGTATCAAATCTTCTACATGAAGTTATCATTTCATTTTTAATTGTACCGAATTTTTTATTATTTTGTTTTCCCCATTCTTTTAACCGTTTAGCAAAATCTGCATCTTCTGCCATAAGCATGTTTTCATTAAATCCGTTGATTGCCATAAAGTCTTTTCTGTAGCACCAAAAAATCCCTACAGATATAGCTCCATACTTAAAAAATAAGGGGATTATTATTAATATTGCGGAAATAAATATTCCTAAGGATATTCTTTCAAACTTTCCAGTTACCCCACCGCCAATGTATTTGCCTGAAGCTAAATGTTTATCTACATTAGACAACATAGACTCTGTCATTTGGGTATCAGCGTCGAAGCTATGCATATGATGAGAAAAGGGCAACTTCACCAAAGGGTGAAATCTGCCCGAAATGAAGCTGAATTCATTCATAAATTGTTTGGATTAGCTGTTTAACCTCTCAGTTAACAGAACATTGCCGTTCTATGTTTTTTGTAAAGTATTTTTGCACCAGAACCTATATCCATTTTATTTTTCACTCCATTAAAAATAAAAAACATTTCGAAAAATAACATAAAATTCGTGTTATTTATATGAGTTAGACACGCAACACAAATAATGATTTCACTTTGTATAAAAATTAATTTGTTAGAATATTTCAAGCGCATGTTTTGATTAGTCTCTTTTCAAAACACGCTCGTTTTATTCTAAAATAGCACTGGTCCGCTCTGATAAGAAGTAATAGTATTAATTACCTAAAAATATTACCCTCCCCAAATTTAATTAACTCCATTTAATTTTTCCATAATATAGATGACATAATTCTAAACCCTAAAGGGAAAATTTTATTAATGAAAAACTTTATGCAGTAAATTTTATAAAAAAAAGGTGATCGAATGGAATTGTCTAACAAAAGCAAAACTTATCATACTGGAGATATTGTCTATGTTTTTTATCGCAATCCCCACACTCAGGATGTAGCAAATATACAAGCCGCAGCTGTTGTAAATAGCCCTAATACTCCTAATGAATTAGCATTGTTTCTTTATGAAAATTATTATCCACTTTCACATGAAATGGCTGTTTATTCTACAGAAGAAGAGGCAAACCAAGCTTACAACTACTATTATGGAGATGCTTCAGAAGGGATGATAGAATGAATAATCCATTCATGCCTAAACTTGTATACTTTGAACCCAAAGCACTGGATTATCCATTAGGGAGAGAGCTTCATGAAAAATTTGCAAAGATGGATGTTGAAATTCGGCATACTACTTCTCATAATCAAGTGAGAGATCTCCCAGGAGAAAACGATTTTCAAAAGTATCGGGTAGCAAAATCTACTCTTGTCGTGGGCGTTAGAAAAACACTAAAATTTGATACCTCAAAGCCTTCAGCAGAGTATGCTATTCCGTTTGCAACAGGCTGTATGGGCCATTGTCATTATTGCTATTTACAAACAACAATGGGAAGTAAGCCATATATCCGTACCTATGTAAATGTCGACGAAATTCTAGAAGCTGCTGACAAATATATAGAGGCACGTGCACCTGAACTGACAAGGTTTGAAGCCTCCTGTACATCCGATATTGTGGGAATTGATCATTTGACTCATACCCTCAAACGCGCAATTGAGCATTTTGGAGAATCCGAGTATGGAAAATTGAGGTTTGTTACAAAATTTCATCATGTAGATCATTTACTTGATGCAAAGCATAATGGAAAAACAAGATTTCGGTTTAGTGTAAACGCTGATTATGTTATTAAAAATTTTGAGCCAGGAACTTCTCCACTAGCTAAAAGGATTGAGGCAGCTGGAAAAGTAGCAAGAGCAGGATATCCCCTCGGATTCATTGTTGCTCCGATTTATCTTCATGAAGGTTGGAAAGATGGATACTATCAGATGTTTGAGCGTCTTGATGCTGAATTACCCACTGATGCACGTGATGATATCACATTTGAATTTATTCAACATCGTTTTACAAAGCCTGCTAAGAGAGTGATTGAAAAAAATTATCCAATGACAAAATTGGAATTAGATGAAGAGAAAAGAAGATATAAATGGGGAAAATACGGAATTGGAAAATACATTTATCAAAAAGAAGAAGAAGAAGATATAAAAAATTATCTTTATTCTTATATGGAGAAGTTCTTTCCCAATGCAAATTTAGAATATTTTACATAAAAGAATACCAACTCTGTTACAACAGTATATAGGTGTTAGAAATAAACACCAGTTTATAACGCCACATTAAATGTATCTCAATTTAACTCCGTTGATTACTTACAAGAGGTTAAATCAATTTTTTATATATAAGTGATAATGTTTTTGTATGGATTTTCAGATTAAAGATGAAATTCATTTATTTGTTAAAGAATTTATGTCAGGTATACCTAGTTAGTTATATTAGTACGAAATAACCTTTAATAAAATTATAAACCGAATTTTTAAAGACAGTATATATTTGAATTAGTTTGGAAATAAAAATGAGGATGTAATTATTTTATATAGGATGGTGTAATAGTAATGGATTTACAGACAGGGAAATTATATTGGAACACAACTTTTCCTAATCCACCTTCTTATCCTTGTTTAGAAAAAGACATAATTTGTGATGTTTTAATAATAGGTGCTGGCAGCTCAGGGGCTCAATCAGCATACTATTTATGTGATTCGGATTTAAGTGTAGTTGTAGTTGATAAACGAAAGGTTGGACATGGCAGTAATCTAACCAATACAGCGCTCATACAATATTTGGGTGATAAAATGTTTTTTGAGCTTGTTAATACATTTGGGGAAGAGTATACAGTAAAACATATGAAATTATGTGAAGAAGCAATTAATGATATTGAATTTGCAAATCAAAAATTACCTTTTCATTCTGATTTTATGCGACGTGATAGTTTATATTTTGCAAGCTATGAAGAGGATATTAGGAAATTAGAAAAAGAGCTTTATTACTTACAAAAGCATGGTTTTAAAGCAGATTGGTTATCAGAAAAACAAATTGGACAGAAATATCCATTTAAAAAGCGTGCTGCCCTTTATACATATGAAGATGGTGAAATAAATCCCTATAAATTTACACATAGTTTATTAAAGCAAGCTTCTAATCAAGGAGTACAGATTTATGAAGATACTGAGATTGTTGGGAAAAAATTAGAAAAAGACTTCGCTACTTTTTATACCAAAAGTGGTAATTCCATTATTGCCAAGAAAGTAATCGTAGCTGCAGGTTATGAAGGATTAGAATTAAAAAAAGAAAAGAACGCTACGCTAATTAGCTCGTATGCAATTGTCACTACCCCTGTTGAAGATTTTTCATCCTGGCATAAACGCACTCTCATATGGGAAACCGCTAGACCATATATATACATGCGAACTACAGCAGATAATCGAATTATTATAGGTGGTCTAGATGAAGATACAAACATTGCTGAAGAGAGAGATTCAAAATTAATCCATAATAAAGAAAAGCTATTACATGAATTCAATAAGCTCTTTCCTAATATTACAGTTAAACCTGAATTTTATTTAAGTGCCTTTTATGGTGGTACTCATGATGGTTTACCTATAATCGGAATGTATGAAGAATTTCCTAATTGTTATTTTATCTATGCATATGGTGATAATGGGTTAGTTTATAGTATGGTACTTTCTAAAATTATCCGAGATGTAATTATAAAAGGTTCTAGTCCTAATTTAAATTTATACTTGCAGTCTAGACCGAAATTAAATAAATAGAATGTATACGTACATAAAAAAATTAGAGATTCAAGAATTAATGTACTTAATGATATAGAAATTACATATTTATAGGTATTATAATGAATAAGGAGAACCAACATTTTCAAATACTAAATTAAAAATTAAAAATTTAGAATGTAAATATTTCGGACAGACCCAAAGATTTAGGGCCTGTCCATTTTTATTAAATAAAGGTTGTTGTGAAGTTTATAAGTTCGCCATCCCAATGTTAAGAAATCTTAATGTTTGTGAGATGCATCGCATTTATTTGAATATGTTATTTGAGTGTTTGACTTTTGGATATATAATTAGTATTCTAACTAGAAGGGGTTGTATATGGACAATTTAGGGTATCTTATCTATTGCATAAAGTTAGCGTGATGACGAAAACAGAATTATCAAATCGATTAAAAATATATAAAATAACAGCACAGAAATGGGCTGTCTTAAAGGATATATCTTTTCATCCGAATGGAACGACACTTTCTCTGGTTGCAGAGAGACTGTTGGTGGACAGACCAACAGTGACAGGAAGTATCCAACGGTTATTGCAAAAAGAATTTATTTTCACAACACATAATCCAAACGACAAAAGATCGCACCTGATATTGCTAACAGAGAAAACAAAAAACTTGAGTGTAATTAGCACACGCTCAAGTTTTTTGTTTTTATTTATTGTGTGGGTGTTTTTGCCCATCCCCCCTTTTCGAGGGGATGGGCAAAAAAATCCTGTGTAAGAATAGTAACACATAAACTCCAAAAATATATTCCTCAATCCATGATGATATTCTTATTACTGCTTTAACTCTTGCATACATTCTTGTACAAGAGTAACTGTCTGACTCATAGTAGCTCCACCACCAAATGCAGTTGTCACTCCCACTGCCTCAAAGATCTCCTGTTCTGAAGCTCCTTGATCTAGACATCCTTTAATGTGATAAATGATACAATATTCATTCTGAGAATAAAGGCTAATACCTAAAGCAATTAGCTGTTTTTGCTTTTTGGATAAGGTGCCTTCTTTAAAGCATTCCTCTGTAAAAGAATTAAATTGTTCAGCTAGCTTAGGCATCTTCTCAGTAAATAAACCCAAACCATACTTATAATGATGAAGTGCAGATTCTGTAGAGTTTCTATCTTCAAATTCCATATTTAATCCAGCTCCATTTCTCATATATTTAAACAAAAGTTAGTATTAACCTAATCCGAATTGATTAAACCCCAATGATATTTATATCAGGAGGAGTGAAAGGTGAGAGAGGATTTAAAGGAATGATATAACAAGAAATTAGCTTAGGATATTGTACAAAAGGACGTGATTATATGGAAAAAAAGTATAGTTAATACATTAAATTCCTTTTTAAAAGGTTAGTACATGGGTATTCATGCTTATGAGCATTATATAGAAAATTTAAAAGATCCAGAAATAAAAAAGGAATTTCAAAGAATACAATAAGATCACAAACAACATGCTTTAAAAGTAGCAGAAAGAATACAAAATCTTGGAGGAGTACCAGTTAATAATGAAGGAATCGTTGGCTTTGTTCAAGGGTTGATAAGTCAATTTACAGTACCAGATACAACAGAAGGAATTGTAAATAGCGCGTTAAAGGGCGAAGATTATTATGGGATTAAAATATCAGAAGAAATTGTACAAGGTGATTTGGATCCAGAAAGTCATAAGTTAATACATGATATTTTAGATAAAGATAGGGAACATGTAAATGTATTAAAACAACTTACGCATTAACATTTTTAGTTACGCTGTATCATAATTAAGTAGAGGTATTTAAAATAGTTCCACATATTTTCCACAAAACAGGAAAATACTAATACTTGATTTAATAATTTAATTTCAAAGTATTAAATCATTAAATCATAATTACTAACTGCGATACTAGGAGGACGTTACTATGAATATTCGTGAAGGATTAATTCCAACTACACTAGGTACAGCAGTTACAGCTGCGGGTTATGCTCTTAAGCAAACTCGTG
Organism: Bacillus sp. BP-3; assembly: GCF_028401955.1. Lineage (GTDB taxonomy): Bacteria > Bacillota > Bacilli > Bacillales > Bacillaceae_G > Bacillus_A. Next base: position 46,039 of record NZ_JAQOTJ010000023.1, on the reverse strand, counting down.
GGTCTAATAAGATGATTGTAAATACAGTATTTGGATTCGGTTTAGCTCACGTTGTTTTAGGTGTAATTGATCTTGTGGAACATCGTCGTTAGAAGATAGGGCAAGCACCTTTTCATGCTTGCCTTTTTAATATCGAAAGTGCTTATTAATTTTTAATTTTGTTTATTTTATTAAAGTAATCCAAAAATTAGCTATATATGTGACGTGCCCCCTATTAGTCATGTATAATATGTTAAACAGCTTATGTTCTTTTGTTTTTTAAAATTTAAAAGCTAAGTTGAATATAAGCATTAGAGGAGGGGGAAATTTGAGATTTTTCACGATATTTGCATCAAGGAACGATACAAATGATATAGAAGGTTTCATTACTCAAGTTTTCCAAAATGGATTCAAGGTTGTACGTAATAAAAATGAATATACTATTCAATCGAAGGGTTGCCTCAATTGCCGCCTTTGACAAGTATTCAGTTGAGAAATCGAGAAGAGATTACGAAGAGAGCAGTAGCTTTGCTGATTGTTATACAATATGCTTGTGATGTTGTCCAAGAAGGAGATTTGAAAATTTCCAAAGAGTTCGTCATGGAGCTGCTGAAAAAGTTCGGTGTGGTTGAATCATTAACGAAGCAGGAAAGAGATTTCCTAAATTCAGAGCAACCTGACCAGAAAGAAGCCATACAGATTGCATGGCAGTATGAAGCTCAATGGGTTTTACTTTGGTCAATAGGTCTCGTGAATACACTAAAATTTCCAAAAGAGGTCTGTGACTGTCATTACGCAATTAAACTCGTTTCTAATTGTGGTTCTTTTAATGAATTTTATCAACAAACAAGATTACGAAGTGCAGAAGAGATTTTGGACGAGGCCGACCTCATTTATCGGCTTCATTGGGCTTGTGTACATGATAGAATTAATGGGAGAGAAGCGACTGCTGGTATGCAGGAAAGTATTGTTGTTGAAAGACGAAGGGGCTTGTTCTGGCTAATCAGTTATAAAAATGAAGATTGGGACTGCATCTCCATGGATACATAATCTATATTCTATATTCTTTGTTCTGTAGAGCTTTTTTATTTCAGATAACGAGAATTATGTAAATGAGCTGTCCATATGGGCGGCTCATTGTATTTTTTGCTTAGCGGGTATTTTTTTCAAAATGCTGGCGATACTCTATATAGGGATAATTTCGTTTTGGGGAACAATTAATTTCTTAAGTTGATGGTGATGGGGCGCGACCTCGATATAAATTTTTTAATCACATTTCGTTATTACAGTAAACATTCCTGTCATACTAGGTGAGTAATCCTTAAAATCATATTTTTCATAAAATTTTTCTTTTCCCTCTGATGCAAATAATCCTACAAACGCTTTATTTGGTGCGTTTTCTTTTAGATACTCTACTAACGCATTTATAATTTTTTTGCCAATACCCATTCCTTGATAATCTGGATGAACTACCACATCTTGAATGTAAAAGTAAATAGCTCCATCCCCAACAATTCTTCCCATTCCTATGGCCTTACTCTCATCCTTAACCGTAACGGCAAAAACAGAATTTTTTAATGATATGTCGGCAACATCAAAGTTCATATAATCTTCCCAACCCACAACTGAACATAAATATTTATATTCTTCTAATGTTGGTGCATAATTTGAGATTGTATATTGTCTTTCCATAAATCCTCCCACTATTTCTCTATAATTTTAAGTTAGCATCTTTGTGTTTCTTTTTTTCAAATGTTCAGATTTAATTATATATCATATTCATGTAAAAGTTAACATAATCCCTCTTAGAAGTAGTGCAGATTCCAATGTTAGTGAAGTATTGTATAAAAAAAGAAGAGCAAGCAGAAAAGTAAATTCTGTTTGCTCTTCTTTTTTATTAAGCTTTTGGGAATATAGGTAACCGAATATATACAGTTGTCCCTTTATTTAATTCACTTGTAATTTGTAATTTTCCATTATGTTCTTCAATGATTTTATAGCACATCATTAAACCTAATCCAGTTCCTTTTTCTTTCAAACTATAGAAGGGTTCACCTAGACGAGAAATACGATCTTGTGGAATTCCACAACCTTCATCGGTAATGCTGATGACTATAGACTGATTTTCTATTTTCATTGTTTGAATGGAAATAGTCCCTCCGTGAGGCATTGCTTCTATTGCATTTTTTAATATGTTTATGAATACTTGCTTGAGCTGATTTCCATCACATTGAATTGCAGGTAAAGAGGACGTGTGATGCATGGTGATATGTGTACCATGCATCATTGCTGTTGGTGAAATAAATGTTACCACTTCCTCGATTAATGTTTGAATTAGATAAGATTGTATGGATATGGCTTGTGGTTTAGACATTGCCATAAATTGATTTGTAATCGATTCCATTTGAGTAATTTCATTTAGCATAACATCAACATACCATTTGTTATTTTCACTCATATCAGGTTCTAGCAATTTTAAAAATCCTTTTAAAGAAGTTAAGGGGTTCCGTATTTCATGGGCAATACCAGCAGTTAGCTGTCCAACAACTGCGAGCTTTTCGGATTTTTTTAATAATTCTTCTGTTTCCTTTAAATTTGTAATATCTTGTCCCATAATGACAATCCCTTTTCGCGATCCATCAGGATGAAAAAGTGGAACTTTTATAATGTTAAGAATGATAGGAGTGGAGTCAGCATGAAGAATAATTTCCTCACGACACATGCTCTCTTTGTTTTGCCATGCATATTGATCGGACTTTTCGCAGTATAAGAAGGAGTTACGATAAGATTCATTATATTGGATGAGCTCACTATCCTTTTTACCGCGATATGGTACATTTTCAAAATGTAAACTAGAAATTGCATAATCATTAGCCTCAAGCCATCTTCCTTTTTCATCTTTCAAAAGAATAAATGCTGGCATCGCATTTATAAGAGTTCGTAAGCGTTTTTCACTTTCTTTTAACGCGAGTTCCATTTTTTTTCGTTCGGTAATATCTCTTAGGCTACTTACAAACGCTACTGCTTCTCCATATGTATTTACAATAGGGGAGATAAAATTAGTGACATGTATTAAACTTCCATTTTTTTGTTGCCTAATTGTTTCTTTCGATGTAAACAGTTTATTATGTGCAAGATTTTGATATAGTTTGTTGTATTGATCTTTTGAGAAATCTGGGATCGTAGGTATTATTTCTCCAAGTATTTCTTGTTCAGTCCAGCCGAAAAGAGTTTCAAAGGCATTGTTTACTTTCATTACACGTAGCTCTAAATCAAGAACAACGATAGCGTCTACTGTGTCTTTAAGAAGTGAATCTAATTGTTGTTTTGTTAATGTGAAATTTTCTTTGCAGTGTGTTGTGTTTTCTATCTCTTTCATTCTATTTTTTGTAAAAGTAGTGCGTCTTTTTGGATATATGCTTTTTTTCCAGACGTAAATCTTTTCCTCCGCATTCATAATTCCCCCGGATATATTCATATATGTATAACGATTTTGAAATAGGTAATATACTGTATATTTTATTTTAAATACATAACGCTGCAAATGTTATATTCTTTAAGAGTATAGACGTGATATGGATAAATAGTCAATTTCTTATTAAATATTTCTGAATTACAAGTTTTATTTCGGGTTGACAATATGTAAGATAAGTTCTTTCGTTTCTCTTATACACCTTTATAATAGTTGTGGAAGTTATTGTTAAAATAATCTCGGACATAATCAATGATAGTAACGGGGAGTAGATTGTTATGACGTTTTATGTTCAGCATATTGAAGGTTTTTAAGGAAATTTAACACAAAAAGGAGTTTCCGTTATAGTCGATACAGCACGTCCTAATGTTACGAGATTTTATATAGTAGGATCCATTTGGGAATCGAATTGAATTTATGGAACGTAAAAATAAATAAAAAACGAGGTGGATGCAGTGCCACCTCGTTTTTTATCCTCTTCTAAATAATCCTAATACTTCCACAGTTTCTGTAATATTCACGAATGCTTGTGGATCAATTTCAGAAATCATAGCTTTCATTCCTGCTAGTTCTTCCCTAGAAATAACAGTCATTAGCACACGTTTCTTCTCATTAGAGTATGCGCCTTCTCCATCAAGTAGTGTAATACCTCGAACAAGACTTGAAAGGAGCTTTTCTTTCATTTGTTCTGCTTGACTTGTTACAATCATTAGAGTTACTTTTCGGTGCTTTGTGTGGATGGCATCAATTACTTTCCCAGTAATGAAAATTGATAATAAGCTATTTAAGGCTGTATCCCAATCAAAGAAAAATCCAGAAATAACGATTACAATAGCATTAAGTACGATTAAGAGTCCGCCAAGTTGAATATCTTTTTTACGTGAAAGTAACATTCCAATAACATCAAAACCACCTGTTGAACCATAGCAGTTGAAAACAAGTCCAATACCCGCTCCGGCAATTACACCACCAAATAAAGAAGAAAGTAGTGCATCTGTTGCCACTGCATGTACAGGAATCACGTATAATGCTGCCGAAAGGGTAATAACGGATATAATTGTATATCCAATAAATCGTTTTCCAAGTCCAATATACCCTAAAATAAGAATAGGTAGGTTTAGTAAAAAGTTCACTAATCCGGTATTAAAGGGAGTTAAGATTCCAACGATAATTGCGATTCCACTAATCCCACTACTTAAAATTTTGTGGGGGATAAGGAAAAGATTAAAAGAAAGTGCTACAACTAAAGATCCTAAAATCACTCCGAGTAATCGATACATATCTTTCCCGTCCTTTATTAAAGATGCTATATACAAATTGACAATAATTCAAAATTATATATGAGATTGTAAGATTTGCGGAAAAACAGTTTATTTTGGTAAGTTAGATTAGTTCGAAAAATGGAAGCGATTTATACTAAGGGGGAAAGGGATATGAAGGTCCAGTTTTTTCAACAAACAAGTCCATTAAAACAAGAATGTGAAGATGCACTAATTTATAATGAAGTTTTAAGATTATATGGTGTGTGTGATGGGGCGACGCCGTTAATTAATTTTCAAGATGAGAATGGACATAACGGAGCATATTTAGCTTCCCATTTGTTTCAGCAACATTTTGAATTGATTTCAGGAGTGGATTCATTACAAACTGATGTTGCTACAGCTAATCAATTACTGCAAGAAAAAATGAAATTATATCAGATTGATACGACAAAAAAGGATGAACTTTGGTGTACTTGCATTGCTGTTATTCATATTACAGATAAAACAATAGAATATGCGCAGCTTGGAGATTGTATGATTGTTGCTAAATTTGTTGACGGATCCGTAAAAGTACTTACAAAAGACACAGTGAAAGGCATTAGTAAACGGGCCAAGCAACAACGCGAGGAAGACCGTAAAAAGGGACTTTCTGTTCCAAATGAAGCAATATTTAATGATAAAAAAAGGCAATTACGCTACAATCGTTACATGGCAAATACTTTAAACGGATATTCTGTTGCAAACGGGATGAATGAAGCAATATCTTTTATTCAGCAAGGGAAACTGTTACGACAAGAAATTACCAATCTATTTATTTGTTCAGATGGCTTGTTTCATCTCGATTGGCCGCTAGAAACAAGTGCACAATTTGTGTGGGAACATGGTATTAAGAAATACATAAAAATAATAGAAGAATTAGAAGCGAAACAGCTTATTCATCCAGATGATAAAACAGCAATTAGTATTCATTTGTAAAGGGTGAGGTTATGCAAATTCAGATGGCTCATTTATCTTTTCGTGATCCGCTGCAACCATTGCAAGCTGTTACACATCTTATCATTCATCACACGGCGGAATTTGGCTGGGATGTATATAAGACACATGAATTTCATCAAAATAGTCGAGGATGGAGCGGAATAGGATATAATTATTTTATTGAAGAAAATGGCATCATTTACGAAGGAAGAGGGCTGCATATAGGAGCTCATGCGAAAGGTTATAATACAGAAAGTATAGGGATTTGTATATCTGGAAATTTTGACGTCTATAATCCAACACCAGTACAAATGATTTCTTTGCAGTGGCTATGTAAACAGTTTATGTATCAATTTTCTTTAGATAGTAAGCAAGTACTCGGTCATCGTGAATTAGATGGGGTAACAAAAACGTGTCCCGGAACGCGGTTTTCAATGGAAACACTACGGAATGTTTTATCAACTAATGAAAAAGGAGCTCTATAATATGATGTTTATGAAATTACAAAATGAAAAAAAAGAAACACTTGTAGAACATATTCAAGAATTTTTTGAAGAAGAAGAGTTAGGAGAGATTGGCCGTTTTCAAGCGGAGCGATTAATTGAAGAAATGATAAAAGAACTAGGGCCGCACATATATAATCAAGCAATAGGGGATGCTAGAAAACTTGTTGCAGATAAACTTACTAATATAGAAGAAGACTTATATGTGTTAGAAAAGCCAACTAAATAGAAGCAATGTATAAAAAAACACCCCTCGTTCCATTTGATTCACGAGGAGTGTTTTTATTTAGGTTTTGTTTATTGACTATGTTGCCTTTGTTTGGAATTAAATAAGTTATCAATTAGGGGTCACCTTACATGCCCATCAATTTAAGAAATTTTAATACCTTCAAATACAAGAAAACGTAATCCTTTCTAAACAAGCTAGATTAGAAAGGATTACATTTTTTTCGGTTTATAACTACAATTTTATTGATTTTTCTTGGTGTTCCGCATCCCATTCACTTAAATAGGCTGCATATTCTAATTCTTCGGAATTTCTACCAAAGAAATTTGCAGATTTAATTCCTAATTCATTTAAATAATTTCTCGCCTTAATAATATCTTTCACATCTACTCTAAAAGCGAAATGTTGACGCTGAACCTCCGGTGAAGGATAATTTTCTCTAATGCCAAACATAGCTTCTTCATGTTTTCCGATCCAGTAAAATTTAGACTTTTCATTAGAGTCTTTATACAAAGGAATAATATTAAATAATTTTTTATAGAATTCAGCGGATATTTTATAATTACTTACATTAATATGTGTTTCAAAAATCTCTTTAATCATCAAAACTTTTTATAAGTATTTGATTATTACCAATATCATTTTATATCTTTTAAGTTCAATATATCTAATCACTATTTTATTAAAAGAAACAGCTAGATGAATCAATCTAAAAGATGAAATTCAAGTGGAAATCCTACCACTTTTGTCGTAGAATCCCCACGTATCACCACATTCCCATCCAGTTACTATCTTTAAATAGGCCCTACACAAAAATTTTGTTTTTCTACAGTTAGTTATAAGGATTCATCTTACTTTTTCTTTTTGGGATTGCTCTGTTTTCTTAAGTTGATGGATGTAGGATTCTACCAAAAAATCACGAAAAATATACTCTATGACATGTATTCTCTTTTTATTGAATAGGGACGTTGAAGGAGAATTCCTATTTGATTTCAAAAGTGTAGTCCTACGTACCCTTAAGTCGTTACGAGTTTTAGTAATTCTTGATTACTTCAATAACTTTATTTGAAAATTACTTGAAATTCATTAATTTATGGTTAATTATTTTAAAGTGATTGCTGACGGTTCTATTACATATCCAAATGCTCGCTTTGCTTTTGAAATGTTAAAAGAACTGAAAGTTCTTTAAGAAATATAATAACAAAATGACTTTATTATTCTTATGAACATTGAGATTTTAACAATGCATGAAATTAAGCATGTCTTGTCGATGTAGTAAAACTTCAGTAATGTTACTCCACTGAAGATCCGGATTGTGGAATAAGGACATTGAATTAAATAACAATGTATCTGAAGAAGGAGTCATATTTTCATTAGTTGAATTATTTAGTGAAAACTTTTTAATAGTTACAATACGCGCTAAGGAGGATTTGGAATGAACAGAATGGAATCGTTACTTCAAAACTGGGACTTTTGCTATGATAAAGAAGATTGGTATCCGCCGCTCACTGATGCAATCAAAGCGCTTACGGCGGAGCAAGCAGATTGGCGCCCGGCTGGCGAGCATGCGAACACGATTTGGGAGACAGTTGAGCATTTGATTTTTTACAAGGAACGGTTGCTCAAAAGAATTACTGGTGAGGAATCGCAGTATCCGGAAGGGTTGACGAATGACGATACGTTTGCAGTCGCTTCGAAAACAGAGAGCGATTGGGAAGCCACGCAAAATAGGCTAAAAAGCGCCCATCTTGGCATCCGTGAGCGTATTGCGAATTTAAGCGTTGACCAATTGCAAGCTCTTGTTACTAATCGCCCATTAGACGAGTGGCTGAACAGCCTCATTCTCCATGACGCTTATCATACGGGCCAAATTATCCTGATCCGCAAGTTACAAGGCTCTTGGCCATCGCGCCGCTCTTTTGAATAGGACGAAAAATTGCACTGCAGTTCGAGAACGTGGGGGCCTATATATCACGAATTACATCAAATATTTGTCGAGCTATTTGACGAAATGTCGGCAACGGAGAAAACGTCTCCTAACAGCAGCTTTAGCACAGATATGTTACTTGACGGCATTAAGCAGCAATTCCTATTTATTCAAAGAGATGAGTGCGGTTATTTACCTGAGGGAATTGTGGAACAGCTTTGTTAACATTTATTTCTGGTTTACGGGTTTAAAACAAATAAAGTAGGTCTGCCTTGAAAAAGTTAAAATAGGATGATTGAGCTAACGAAAACGATACTTGAATGACAGAAAAAAAGCAGGCCAAGACTGAATTATTCCAGTTATGGACTGCTTTTTGTGATGCTCTCACAAGAATACATGTAAACAATGTGCAGAGCCCTATATTTCAAGGTTTTTTCACATTCGAGTACAGATAACCGCGAAATGTTGGCAGGACCCCATGCTCATCAACCTAAGATTTTGAAATAACCCAAATATGAAAATTTGATATCTCTACGGTTATTTATGAGAACTTAGCTCATTTTTTTCGTTTTGGGGAAAGTTATTCTGATTGGGTTGATGGGCATGTATGGTGACCACAATTAGAAGGTATATCATTTGAACATTCTATTATATAACCATTTTTAGCTGTCCAACTTAATAGACCCTTCCAAAAGTTCTCACAGACATTAATTATTTGTTTGGGATCAGAAAGATACCCATACATCACCATTTTGCAAAGTACATCAAATCCTTCTGGCTTATCTGTAAAAGCTATAGTCTCAGGCAATACTTGAGCTGACGTCGTAAAATATCGTTTGTTGTGTAATCCTAAAATCATCGCACCTGTAGTTGCTATTTTTATAGCTAAAGTAGGTAAGAATGTTTCAGGTCCTTGAATTTCTATATTTCTTAATTTCCCAATGTATTCGTACATTTCTTCAACTAATGTTTTACAAATCGCTTCTTGAAAAATTGTGTGATCTACAGAACTTGCTTTTTGTCTTAACTCTTGGAAAAATTCTTCAGGATCATATATTGGTAGTATTGTGAAGAATTGTCCATGAGTAAGAGGCCATTCTTCTTCTACTGTAGTGGCTTCTTCTACAACATCAGCTGCACTATCGAAGTTTACTTCAGCCTTCCAATTACCTGCTGTCCATTCATAGCTATAGCTATCTTCTAAAGAATGCAAAATACATTTTATTTCAATATCTGAAAATGGACCATCTGTTTTTCTAGCCAAAGAACCGTAGATACCAATAGCTTTAACGTTTGAACCGTACTTTTCTAATATTTGATTTGCTATCGTATAAGCGATTTGCATTCTTTCTTCTCTTGTAACTTTTCTTGGACCAATCATATATATTTCTCCTTTTTTATAAAAATATTGAATAAAATCATATATAAATGGTCAAGGAGGTCCGCGGGCTTAACGAGGGATTTTCTCTGATGTCATTTAAATAAACCACCTTTCTAAATTTATAATATATACAAACCGATAAATATAATAACATCCATTTTATGAATTTAATTGTAAATTTTTTAGAGCGTTTAGTCAAAGTAGAATATAAAGAACTCATTTTTGTTAGAACATGTAAGAATAATTGTTGAGAAAAATTTTCACATCTTCAAAAATAACAGAAAATTCAGTAAAATATTATCTAAAATAGAGGAGGTTTTTTATGAGGAGATACGTAAAAGTAATGCTTTCTATTTTACTTATTATTAGTTTATTTTGGTCGCCTCTTGAATTAAAAGCAGAGGAACAAAATCAAAAAGAACCGATTGTTCTTATTCATGGTTTAGGTGGTTGGGGCCGTGATGAATTGTTTGGTTTTAAGTATTGGGGCGGTTTTAAAGATATCGAGACAAATTTGAACCGACAAGGGTATAGAACATATACAGCTTCGGTTGGACCATTTTCAAGCAATTGGGATCGTGCAGCAGAGTTATATTCGTATTTAAAAGGTGGAACAGTTGATTATGGAGAAGCACATGCGAAAGCGCATGGACATGCCCGTTATGGAAAAACATATTCAGGGGTATATAGCCAATGGGATAATCAACATAAAGTTCATTTTGTAGGACATAGCATGGGTGGTCAGACGGCAAGGGTTTTATTGCAACTATTAAAGGAGGGAAGTTTAGAAGAACGAGAGTATTATAAACAACATCCAGAGGTAGGAATATCTCCGTTATTTGAAGGGAATAAAGATTGGGTACGGAGTGTAACAAGCATTGGTACGCCACATAACGGTTCTACGTTTGCGGATGAAGAAACGATGTCTTCGTTTATTAAAGAATTTGTAATAAAGATTGCTAGTTTATCAGGTAATAATCCGGAAACATTTGGCTATGACTTTAAATTGGAACAATGGGGATTAAAGCGAAAACAAGGAGAGAGCTTCTTGCAATATGCGGATCGAATGCTTAATAGTTCTGTTTGGAAAAGTAAAGATATTAGTGCATACGATTTAACGACAGCTGGATCTAAAGAGCTTAATCGATGGGTAAAAACATATGATGATGTATATTATTTTTCTTATACAGGAGATGCGACGTATCGTTCATTACTGACGGGATATTCTGTACCTTTGTTGACGATGAATCCACTGATGTACTTGTCTGGCTTACATATTGGAAAGTTTACACGAGGATATGCAGAGCCAAGTATTAATGAAAAATGGTGGCCGAATGATGGACTTGTTAGTGTTGTTTCGTCACAATATCCGATAGGACATCGAAATCAGCTGTATGCAGGAAATGCTCAAAAAGGTGTCTGGAATTATACCGTGACAAAATATAATTGGGATCATATCGATTTTATTGGAATCGATCTTGCGGATACTTTGGGGATTAGTGATATATATTCGTTTTATAATGAAGTGGCTGGGAATATTTATCGTTTACCTTTGAATTAGAGGGAGTACCACACATCCATCAACTAAAGAAATCTCTTGTTCCACAAAATATTAGCTTGATCGTGATGTGGTGCTACTCCAATTAGAGGAAGGAAATTAAAATCCCCTTCATTCATATATGGAGGGGATAAAAATATTATAAAAGTTTCGTCAGAATTGCTTTTGCTAAATCTATATTCATGACATGCTTCATAGCTTGGCCTATTCACCTTTCTTAGTTATCTACAAATCTTCCATTATATTACTTAATATAACGTGTTTTCCCTACTTCCTTTTGAATGTTTTATAAACAGTTTTTAAGATAAGAAGTGATGATTTCAAGCAGTTTGGATTGCATGAAATGGAGGATTTCGATAGTAGTTTAACGAATACAAATCTAAATATATAGAAAAGAATGGAGAAATACATATGATACAATATCCGTTTTTACAAAAAGGAGCAACGATTGGGGTAACGGCACCTTCTTCTGGTGTAGATGAAGCGTTACATAATATGTTTAAACAATCTTGTGCAAGTATGGAAAGAAAAGGCTATACAGTCGTTTGCGGAGAAACAGTTTGGACACAAAAGAAAGCGAAGTCTACTAGTGCGAAAAAAAGAGCAAATGAATTTATGGAAATGATGCAAGATGAGGACATTGATATTATTATTCCGCCTTGGGGGGGAGAACTATTAATTGAAATTCTAGAAGAAATTGATTTTGAAAAGATAAATAAGAAATGGTTATTGGGATACTCAGATACGAGTGTTTTATTATTAGCGATAACTTTAAAAACAGGAATAGCGACTGCTCACGGAACAAATTTCGTAGATGTAAGAGGCGAATATTCTGATGATACAACAGCAATGTGGCAAAGTGTGTTATCAACGGAAGCTGGGGATTCAATCACTCAGTATTCTTCAGAGAAATATCAAGCGAAATGGCAACATAATAATCCATCACCGTGTGTGTTTCACTTAACAGAAAATACAAATTGGAAAACACTTTCGAATGGTAATGTGAACATTACAGGTCGATTGCTTGGTGGATGTATCGATGTGATTAGACACCTCATTGGCACGCCATTTGGTAACTTGCAAGAGTTTAGGAAGAACCATTTTCATGACGATCCACTTATTTGGTATTTTGAAAATTGTGAGTTAACTACTACTGATTTACGACGTACGTTGGTTCAAATGAAACTGGCTGGTTGGTTTGATAATTGCTCAGGTATTTTATTTGGACGCAGTGCTGCCAATCATCCAGTAAATGAATATACCGCTGAAGATGTATATGCAGAACTTACTAATGAGCTGCAAATTCCAATTATTTATGATGTAGACTGCGGTCATAGGCCTCCGCAAATTACATTTATAAACGGGGCGTTTGCAGAAGTTGAAGTAGAAGAGGGTAAAGGAGTAATTACACAGCATTTTAAGTAGAAATGTAGAAAGGAACTGACATGAATGGAATATAGAAATATCTTAGAAAAATACCCAACACTCATTGCAGAACGATTATGTTTACGACCGTTAACAATACAAGATGCTGCTGATATATTTGAATATGCTTCAAATCCAGAAATTGCGACGTATACAGTATGGTATCCGCATGGAACTTTACAGGATTCACAAATATTCGTACAGTCGATCCTAGATCAATATGAAAAGGGAGAAATGGCGGCTTACGGAATAGAACTGAAAAACGAAAAAAAGATCATAGGGACGTGCGGTTTTATCGAGTATGACAAAAATCATCATAAGGCGGAGCTAGCGTATGCATTATCGCCAAACTATTGGGGACAAGGCATTGCGACGGAAGCAGCAAAAGCATGTATTCGATATGGATTTGAAGTATTACAGTTAAACCGTATTGAGGCAGGCTGTCATGCTAGTAATGTACAATCAGAACGAGTGATGAAACGACTAGGAATGCAGTATGAGGGAACGTTGCGTAAAGATATGTTTGTGAAGGGAATATATCGAGACACGAAAATATATGCGATTTTGCGAGAGGAATATAATATACAAAAGAGAGAGTAATAGAGAAACAATTTATCAAGACCTAAAATGTAAAAGGTCATGAAAAACAAAAGATATCACATAATAGTCATGACTATTATGTGATATCTTTTTACTTATTGGATCTGTTCCTTATTCATGTTGATATTTACTAAAAATACAAAAAATCTATTTCAATCCTGAATGATTTGTTAAATTACTACATTATTTAATTGAAAAAAGTTGCGACGTTTCTATCAAAGAATTCTAAATGAGATGTGTTGTATAATAAAAGTAGGGATAGTTTGAAATATAGTGTAAAAATAGGAAGTTGAAAGAGGGGATTAATGTGGCATTGATAGTTCCGAAATGCATCTACTGTAAGGAAGATATTAAAAAGGACGAACAAGCATTAGTAATCGTACCCTATCCTAAGAGAAAAGGGTTTACAGAAATTAAAGCCTATTTAAATTTAGAGGGGAAATTTATTTGCGAGAACTGTAAAGACAAATTTAATATATAATCAGGGCTGTTTGTAATGATTTTCTTATTGAAATTATTAATCTTTTTTATAAAAAATTCATGTATAAACAATAATCCCTCTATATTTTGTTTAATCTTTGTTCAAAAAGTAGAGGGGCTTTTTAGGATGGAATCAATGTTATAAATTACTTTTTAATCAAACTGTATTCAAAACCAACAGAAGGAATTAGGTTTTAAAGTTCATTCTCTTTTTATAGAGTACATTTCCGTTTAAGTTGTAATTTTTTAGTAAAGGACACGCCATAAATAAAAGGTAGCGTAAGATTCCCAGTTTTTCCATGGAAACGATATTTCTAAGATTTCATCTTTCGTAGGCTTTCGGTTCATATTACGTAATATTTTTATCGAATTAATAAGGCCCACATCATCGATTGGAAAAGCTGTCTGAAACCTGAGGCAGCGCATTAGAACATAATTGGCTGTCCAAGGACCGATTCCTCGTATTTTAATTAAGTTTTTTTCAGCATCTGTAAAGTTCATTTTCATTAATTTTTCCCTCGATAATTCTCCACTTGCCATTAAACTGGCAATTCCAATGATATATTCACTTTTTTTTAACGTCATTTTAATATCTGCTAGGTCGGTAGGTGTTAACTGTGCAATTCGTTCGTACGGTGGGAACACCCAATACTTTTTATCATTCCATTCGATGGAATCGCCAAACCCTTCTACAAATTGCTTCTTTAAGGAGTACGCGAAGGCTAAGTTAATTTGTTGCCCTAAAACTCCCCAACATAAAGCTTCAAATAAATCGGGAATGCCGACAACTCGCAATCCATAGAATTTTTGGGCAGGCATTTTAAGTAATGGGTCTGCTTTTGCCATTTCATAAAATGGTGTTAAATCGTTATCAAGATCAAACCATTCATGAATATATTTTACAATCTCTTCCCGTTTCCACTTTTCAATAGGTCTAGAATCATTTAGGAATTGAACAACCATTTGTTTATTATTGATTACGCTTACCTGTACTAAGGACCGAATTTCCCCAATCGCTATAACTTTTGTAATTATATCGTTCTCTATTTCATACATGCATTCATTTTTTTCCCTTGTTAGATAGCCTAGGTTAGCATTCATGTCGAAATTTTCAGGTAATGCAATTGCAATAACATCATTGACTTCATGCCATGTCACTTTTTCATTCTCCTCATCTCATTACGATTTTCTATACTATTTACAAAAAAATTATAAGAAAACTCACACTGATTGAAATTTTACTTTATCACATAATAATCTTTATTAATTTTGTTATCTTGCTATTACATTCTAAACACCTTATTTTTTTCTATTTATGAGGTTATAGTGTTAGTTATCAAGAATGCTAAATAGGAGTGGGTAAAAATGGTCCAAGATATAAAAACACGTGTCGAAAACTTAAATTGGGATTCAATTCAAAATGAATTAGATGAGCAAGGATTTGCAAAGCTTCCGGTGATTTTAACAAAAGAGGAATGTGAATTCTTCATAGAATTGTATTGTGAAGAAGAGTCATACAGAACGATAATCAATATGACGAGATATCGCTTTGGGGATGGGGAGTACAAATACTTTTCCTATCCATTACCTGAAATCATCCAAAGTTTAAGAGAGTCCTTTTATCTAGAATTGGCCAAAACAGCCAATCGATGGTTGGGTTATTTAAAGAAAACAGAACAGTTTCCAGATCATCTTCAAGATTTTTTGAACACCTGTGAAAAATATGAACAAACTAGACCGACACCTTTAATATTAAAGTATGAAACAGGCGGGTTTAATTGTTTGCATCAAGATTTATATGGCGACATATTTTTCCCGTTTCAAGTAGTGTTTGTATTAAATCAACGAGATAAAGACTTTTGCGGTGGAGAATCTCTATTAGTGGAACAAATTCCTCGTGCTCAGAGTAGGGGACATGTAATTACTTTAGAACAAGGCAGCGCGCTGATCTTTCCTACTAACCATAGACCTGTTCTAGGTAAAAAAGGATATTACAAAAATACGGTTCGTCACGGAGTAAGCACGGTTACCGCTGGAGAACGATACGGTCTTGGAATCATTTTTCACGATTCTAAATAAAGTGAAACTTTAATCAGTGGGGTTTTTCTTCATCCCCCACTGATTAAAAGCCCTCATCAATCGGGCTTTTACGGGTAGTTTATCTCTCGCCTAACTTCTTTGCTTTTGCTGAATTTTGAGGTGGGAGTATTACTGCCCGTTAATGCGGAATAAAAATTAAACTTCAATATCTTGCTATTCCATTCCTAGAATTGTACATTCTGAATTTATAGGGAGTATATTGTAAGGAGAGGTGAGATAAATGCTGGATAGTATCAATAACGGACATAAAGAGAGCCGTGATCATAGAATTTCGAATGATATAGAAATGATAACAGATGAAAAGTGGCAAGCAATTATAAATAATGATGCAGCGTACAATAATCAATTTTTCTACGCTGTAAAGTCGACAGGGATATTCTGTAAACCATCCTGTAAATCTCGCGTTCCGAAAAAAGAAAATGTATGCATTTTTCCAAACGCAGAAGAAGCTCTCGGCGCAAATTTTCGCCCTTGTAAACGTTGCAAGCCCACTAATGAAAATCTGCCTGATAGCGAGTGGGTTGATTTAATTACTGAATACATTGATAAAAATTTCACAGAAAAATTAACTCTAGAATCGTTAGCAGATATTTGTCATGGGAGTGCGTATCATATGCATCGAACATTTAAAAGAATTAAAGGCATTACGCCGGTTGAGTATATACAACAAGTTAGAGTACACACGGCTAAAAAGTATTTGATTCAGACAAATAAAGCGATTGGAGATATCGCTATATGTGTGGGGATGGCTAACGCGCCTTATTTTATTACATTATTTAAAAAGAAAACTGGACAGACACCAACACAATTTCGTCAAATGAGTAAAATGGAGGGAAAGTACAATGGAAACAAAGAATAAACCAACCCTTTATTGGTCTTTATTAAAGTTTAAGGATTGGAATTTTTATATTGCTTCAACTACAAAGGGGCTTGTGTTTGTAGGTTCACAGAACAAACCATTCGAGGAATTGTTCGAATGGGCTAAGAAACGCTTTCCAGGAAGTTCTCTGGTTGAAGATGATGAAACGCTTGAACCCTATGTCGTTGAAATGACTCAGTATCTAGAAGGAAAGCGGAAAACCTTTACTGTTCCATTTGAGTACGTAGGTACGCAATTTCAGCTAGCAGTCTGGAATGCACTTTGTGAAATTCCTTATGGACAGACGAAATCCTATTCCGACATTGCAAATGATATAAATAAACCAGCAGCTGTTCGTGCTGTAGGCACGGCTATTGGGGCTAATCCGGTATTAATTACTGTACCGTGCCATCGTGTAATAGGAAAGAATGGCTCATTAACTGGCTATCGGGGCGGATTAGAAATGAAGACACAGCTCCTGGATCTGGAAAAGCGAGCTTCATCTAGCAATGAGTAATTATTGCCATACAATGAATGGAGGTTCCGTCATGAAAAGTGAATTATTCTATAAAAGTCCGAAAACCATTCTAAATAAAGGGACTGGCTTTCTTTCTGGATATACTCATTCACTAAATCCTTATACAGGCTGTTCATTTGGGTGTTCCTATTGTTATGTACGCGAAATGCCTGTATCTCTTTTTCGAGAAGGGGAATGGGGAAATTGGGTCGATGTTAAAAAAGGAGCTGCGAATTTATTAAAAAAGGAACTTTATCACGCCAAAGCCAAAGGGAATGTAACCATTTTTATGTCATCAAGTACAGACCCGTATCAACCAATAGAGCATAAGGAAAAAGTGACGCGATCTTTACTAGAAGTTATGGTAGAAGATCCCCCTGACTTCCTATTAGTACAGACTAGAAGCCCACTTGTAATTCGAGATATCGATTTGCTGCAACATTTTAAAGATAAAGTTCGAGTAAGTATGACAATTGAGACAGATTTGGAAACGATACGTAAACATTTTACTCCAAAGGCCCCCCCAATTCAGGTGCGCTTTAAGATATTGGAAAAATTAGCGGCTACGGGAATACCGACCCAAGTTGCTATAGCCCCCATCTTACCGAGTGGGGAATATTTTCCTGTGAAATTGAAGTCATTCGTCGATCGGATATGTATTGATGACTACTTCATGGGCGATGGCAGTGGTGGAAAACGCACAAGAAAACTTGATATTGAGAAAAAATACGCCCAAATTGGTTTAGAAGAATGGTATGGACCACATGTAATTAAAAAAGTATATAACCGATTTATTGAAATCTTTCCGGAAAATCACGTTTATGTGAGCCAGGCTGGGTTTGAGCCGTAAAAAAATAGGAAGTGATTGCATGTATAAAGATTATGAGAAAAGTGCTGAAAATAGAAAAAAGACATTCACCCTGTTGGGGGCCGATATGCATCCATATTAAAGTGATACACCGGGAATTTTTGGTGGGTATCGACCGAGTAAATTATATGGAAGATTAGATTGTCCCTCAGCGATTAGAGCTATAACAAAAGTTGGATACGTTAAACACCGCGTGTTTTTTGCTGATGAACAGACGGCTATATCAGCAGGTTTTAGGCCATGTGCAGTTTGCATACCTGAAAACTATGTACGATGGAAGAAAAAGAAATGATAAGAGGGCTAATGAAAATGTTTAAAACGCATGACGAAATTTTGGATTATTATGATATTGAATCAGTTCGGATTTTTTGTAAATAGAATCGCAGTGATACATAAACGTACACTTTTCATATGCAAACTTATTTTTCATGTTGTCTCAATTTCATTGACCTCTTTATTTTCCTATCCCCGTTTCATACTGCGGATAATACTTTTTGTTTCTTTATCCACACGATTAGATTCCGTAATTTTTTGCAAGGCTTTATTGTATGTAAAATCATCGAGCATGTTGTTTCTTAAATATTCTATTGTTAAATCGGGAAGTTTCACATAACAGATAGAGACAGCCCACGCAACCGCCATTTTGGCATAAAACCCTTCATGCTTTACACGATCCAGGAGGTTGAGCACCCTTTCGATGTATTCGGTCTCGATATAAAAGTCTAGGAGCATAACCACTCCAAATCGTATCTCATATTCTTTCTTAGAAGACAGATAGGGCTGTAAAAACTCCCATACACGTTCTTTATTTTCCTTTGTAGATTTAAGACCTATACAAAAGCTGTCACAGACCGACCAATTATCAATTTTCGGCACAAACGAAGCCACATAAACCAGGAGTTCTTCAATATCCGTCTTAACATAGCCAATGACCATACCTTGCAGCATGATTTCCTCGAAATATTCATCCTTTGCTGTTTCAAGGTAAGTGTGCCAGTCACCCTTTGCAATTTTTTTAGCTATTTTACGAAGCTCTGGCAGCCGAACACCTAATACATTGTTAATAGTAGGTATAAGTGCGGCCGAAAACTTCTGATAGTCTGTATCAATGAGTTCAAAGATTTGTTTTCTAATTATATTTTCCATTCGGGCTCTCCTATTTATTTGATTTCTTTACATTTACTATTTGACAACCTCACTATAACTGATTATTTTCTGGAAAAGTCAAGAATTGAATATAACAGCAAGATATCGAAACAATATTATTAGTTACTTTTAAATATTCCCTTGTATAAATAAAACTGGATAAATAAAAGCTGACTAATAATAATTCATTGGAAGAGCGTTAAACCTTCAAATTCTCCGAGAGTCCGGTTTTTACCCCACTCTTCTTAACGTAATATGAGATAGAGAGAAAAATTATAAACCTCGATTCCAAAGTGAGTCGAGTTTTTTTATGCAAATAGTTAAAATACAATAAAGAACAGTCGTTGATTGAATTCTCTTAAAAAACCGAATAAAAAGAAAAATATGATATATTTATACTATCCAATCATTTTTAAGGGAGATGGGGAACATGACAAAGGAAAACCGAACAGCTGAAAATAAGGAACTCACGATTTTTAACCACATTGGAAACACAATTGTAACGGAAGATAGAGAAATTCAAATTATTTCAAGAATAGAAGAGCCTCTTATTGTCGTGTTAGCAAATGTACTAAGTGATGAAGAGTGTGAAATGTTAATGGGAATGTCTAGGAATAAAATGAAACGTTCTAAAATTGGTGTTTCGCGCAATATAAATGACATGCGGACGAGTAGTGGTACGTTTTTAGAAGAAAGTGAGGTCACTACTAGAATCGAAAGACGAATCGCTTCGATCATGAATGTTCCTATTGAACATGGAGAAGGGATACAGATTTTAAAGTATACAGTTGGCCAAGAATATAAAGCGCATTATGATTTTTTCGCAGAAAACAGTGCGGCAGCAAATAATAATCGTATGAGTACCCTTGTCATATATTTAAATGATGTAGAAGAAGGCGGAGAGACTTTCTTTCCCAAACTCAACCTTTCTGTATCTCCGAAAAAAGGAATGGCGGTATATTTCGAATATTTTTATCAGGATACATCATTAAACAAACTCACTTTACATGGCAGTGCACCTGTTATCAAAGGTGAAAAATGGGTTGCGACGCAATGGATGAGAAGAAGGCATTTATATTAAAATATCACTCTGAGCTGTGATTTGAAAGAACTCCACACCGTCAAGATAAGCTTATTTGGTTTCTAAAGAGTATTTCTTCATAAAAACTGCACCTCCAATTATTCTTGGTATCTAACAATCGGAGTACAGTTCAGAATAGGGTCTCTTTTAGTCAATATCAACATTAATGTTTAGCCGTGTTTATTTTTTAAAAAAATATATAAATATTTATCTAAATTTTCTAAAAATATTGACAAAAACACTTTCAATTTTTATACTTATGGCAGCTTGTATGAATGTAATGGACTGTTAATAAGTCATTTTGTAATATTTAATAATGAAAGCGTTTTTATAAGGGGGAGAAGAAATATGATGATGGATGTCCCATTAACAATTAATTCGATGATCGAAAGAGCAGAGAAGTTATTTCCAAAGAAAGAAATTATCTCTCGTACACATAGCACAATTACACGATTAACGTATAAGGAGTTAGGTGAGCGGACGAGACGTTTGTCTAGTGCGTTGCAAAAATTAGGTGTGAAGCAAGGGGAACGAGTTGGCACATTAGCATGGAATCACCATCGTCATGTAGAAGCCTATTTTGCGATTCCTGGTATTGGTGCTGTCCTGCATACGATTAACATTCGTTTATCCCAGCAACACATTTCTTATATTATTAACCATGCAGAGGACCGTATTTTACTCATAGATGAAGATATGGTACCGCTTATTGAGAAAATTCAAGGGGAATTATCAACTGTACAAGCTTATATCATCATGACTGATGAAAAAGAACTTCCAGAAACTTCACTTCAACCTGTATACCACTATGAAAAACTTCTTGAAGAAGGAGATCCTAATTTTCCATTTTTAAAAGATATTGATGAAAATATGCCAGCTGGTATGTGTTATACATCGGCTACGACAGGTAATCCGAAAGGCGTCGTATATACGCATCGCAGTACTGTTTTGCATAGTATGTCGCTTGGCCTTGCAGATACAACGGCAGTTTCTGAAAGTGATGCTGCTATGCCGATTGTTCCAATGTTTCATGTAAACGCTTGGGGATTGCCGTTTGCAGCAACATGGTTTGGATCCAAGCAAGTTCTTCCTGGGCCGATGTTTACACCGAAGATTTTATTAGAAATGATGCAGGAAGAAAAAGTAACAATCGCAGCTGGTGTTCCAACAATTTGGCTTGGTGTGCTGCAAGAATTAGAAAAAAATTGTTATGATTTATCAAATATAAGACGATTTTTATGCGGCGGAGCAGCTGCGCCGAAAAGTGTGATTGCAGCATTTGAACAAAAATACAATGTTCCGTTCGTACATGCATATGGAATGACAGAAACAAGTCCGCTTGTTACGCTTGCACGTTTGAAAAGTTATGAACGCGAACTACCTTATGAAGAACAACTTACAATACGGGCGAAGCAGGGTTATTTAGTGCCTGGTGTAGAGATGAAAGTTGTTGGAGAAAAAGGAGAGGTAGCATGGGACGGACAGCAAATGGGCGAGCTGTGTTTACGTGCTCCTTGGATTGCGGCAAGTTATTATAAAGACGAACGAACAGTAGATGGATTTCGAGATGGATGGTTATATACAGGAGATGTCGTTACGGTGGATGAAGAGGGATGTATTAAGATTGTTGATCGTACGAAAGATGTAATCAAAAGCGGAGGAGAATGGATTTCATCTGTTGATTTAGAAAATGCCTTAATGGCACATGAAGCAATATTTGAGGCGGCTGTTGTCGCAGTTCCTCATAAACAGTGGCAAGAGCGTCCTGTTGCATGCGTTGTTGTAAAACAAGATCAATCTGTTACAAAAGAAGAATTATATGACTTTTTAAAACCGCAATTTGCAAAATGGTGGTTACCAGATGAGATTGTTTTTCTGAAAGAAATTCCAAAAACTTCAGTCGGGAAATTTTTGAAGCAAGCACTTCGAAAAGAACTAGAGGAATTCTATATAGAAGATTAATTTTTTGTAAAGATAATCATATTTTGTTAGTAGTGTAAAATAGCGTATGTATGAAAAATTATAATAAGAAGGTATGTGACTTTATACATCGTTATCAATGGAGAATGTGTATGAAAGTAAATATAATGTGGGATTTTGATGGTACTTTAGTAGATAGTTATCGTGTATTTGTACGTATGTTTAAAAGAGTTGTAGAAGAACACATACATGAAGATGATATTATGAAACATTTAAAGATTTCATTTACACATGCAGTAAAATATTATGGGTTATCACAGCAACAAATTGATTAAATATTCTCATGGAAAGGTCTGTGCATCCATGAGAGTATCAACCGTTTCCTAGAGTAGAAAAAGTATTACAAAGAGCGCATCGTAATTGTATTGTAACTCATAATTCGAAGAAAGAAGTATTGCGGATATTAAAATATTATGGATGGGAAGATGGATTTCTTAAAAAGCCAAATCCAGAATCATATGTTCATATGCAAAAGAAATATGCTATCAATTTCGTTGTGGGAGATCGTGAGTTAGACATTATACCGGCTACAAAACTAGGAATTACAACATGTGCTTTTCAAAACGAAGCAATCCCAGGCGCAGATTATTACATTGATTCATATCATCAGTTATTTCATATTCTGAAGGAGAAGAGTATGCAAATATAAAAGAAACACAAGAAGCAATTTATGCTTCTTGTGTTTCTTTTTGCGTATGAATAAGGTGTGATAAAAATGCTTCGCCTGTCACAGTTGCTTTACCGCCGCCGCGTGCGCTTTTTGGATTCCCTCCGCCTTTTCCTTCTATTAGAGGAAGGGCTGTTTTTAAAAGGGTATTCATATTTAGCTTAACGGCTGGACCACATGCACAAATGCATTGTAAGTTTTCGCCGTTTTGTGTAACAAGATATGTAATGGCGTGGTCATCTTTCTCTGTAAGGATAGCTGCTAATTTAGCAAGTTCCTGCATAGAACGCTCTGTATAGATAACGGCAATTTGTTTGCCATATGAAGTTTCTTCTGCTTGCTGTAACAATTCATTTGCTTCTACAAGAATGAGTTTTTCATTGGCTGCTTGCAACGCTTTTTCATTTTCCTTTTGAGCAGAAAGGAGCTGTTTTATTTTGTTTGCAATATTGCTTTCTTTACTATGTAAATGCTGTGCGGCATCTTTCAAGAGGAAATGATTGCGCTGCATTAGTTCAATTGTACGCCATCCGCAAACAAATGTAAGGCGAATGTTTCCTTTATGACGCTCCCAATTGATAATTTGAATTGGGCCGACTTCGCCCGTTTGTTTTGGATGCGTACCACCACATCCGTTAAAATCAAGATTTTCAATAATCACAACACGAATATTTTCTGTTACAGTTGGTTCTTTTCGCAAAGGAAGTTGCTTTGCTTCTTCTAGATTTACCCACCGAACTGTAATTGGACGGTTTTCAAGGACAATTTGATTTGCAAGATTTGCAGCTTCCTCAGCTATTTCGAAAGAGAGGTCAGAAGTTTCTAAATCAATTGTTACAATTTCTCTTCCTAGGTGAAAACCGATCGTTGGAATATTGAAGTGATCCCAAAATATCGCGGACAAAATATGCTGCCCGGCATGTTGTTGTATATGATCGAAACGACGTTTCCAAGAAACATATCCCGTTACTTCATTTGTATGAATCACTTCAGTAATGTAATGACGAATTTCACCATCTATTTCTTCCACATTTATAACAGGAGTGTCATTTAATTGCCCTGTATCATGGGGCTGACCACCGCCCGTTGGATAAAAAGCTGTTTGTGTTAATACAACATATAAATTGTCGTCTTTGTCACGTTCCTGTTTTGTAATTTGAGCTGTAAAGGTTTGTAAATATGGATCTTTATAAAATAATTTGTGATTCACAACCTTACTCCTTTCAAACTTAGCTTTATAAATATAAATTTAAAAATCGACATAAAACCCCACTTTTTTCTCCCGCAGGAAAGGTTTAAAGCAAAAGGAGAAAGCTAATGGCAGTCCTGTTGTATTCTACATAGCAGCGACTTATATGTCGAAAAATTAAAATGGACATATATAGTTCTATTGTAAAACACTACGTATAATTTTCCTAATATTTCATAAGAAAAATTCTCTTTTTTAGAATTTTCTTGCTATAATGAGAAAAAGGGGACATAACGGGGGTGGATGATATGTTGTATGAAAATGGCGTACGCAAACTGATTCATCTAAACACAAATATTTCTGAACTATATCGAGAATTGAATGAAATGACCCGTCATTTAAAAGAATGTAACCGTGAAAGTGTAATATTTGATCGGTTATATGTGAAAGAATTATTATGGAAAAAAGAAGAGATAGTTTCTATGTATGATCAGCTCCTCGTTCAACTTTGCATCAATGAATGTTTTGATATGAAAAGTTTCATTTCTGGAGAATATGCTTATACACATGAAGAAGTAGAGAACTATGTAGCAGAATTTAATAGTAAACATAATGTGAATATTTTAGTAGAGGAAGTATTAAAAGAATTACAGTTTACATATGGTATTGATATGGAGCTGAAACGAACAGTTCGTGTTTAAGAAAATGAAAATTATGGTTTCAAAGGAAGCTGTTTTTCAGCTTTCTTTTTCTTTACGTTGCATTTAGATATAGAGAAGGTGAAAGAGATGAAGGGGAAGTTAGGAAGCATTCATCCAATTGGGATGACTATCATTTTTGGAACATTATTTGCAAGATTTGCAACATCGATGAGTATTCCGTTTTTAGCAATTTACTTAACGAATGCAAAAGGAATATCAGCAGGCGTTACAGGAGCAATTATTGGAACAAGTGCATTAGTGGGGGTATTTGCAAGTTTTATTGGCGGGAATTTATCAGATCGTTACGGGCGAAAGAAGATTATGTTATCCTCTATTATAGTTTGGATTCTTGTCTTTATTGGGTTTGGATTTGCGGAGCATGTTGCTGCATTTTTCCTCCTAAATGCACTAAATGGGATGTGTCGTTCATTTTTTGAACCAACGTCCCGCGCTTTATTATCTGATTTAACAAAACCGGAGCACCGCTTAATGGTGTTTAACTTACGTTACGGTGCTATTAATGTTGGTGTTGCGATTGGACCACTTGTTGGTCTTCAGATTGGCAGTGCTGAATCAACAACACCATTTTTTATAGCGGCTATTATGTATGTTCTTTATACAATTATACTTGTATTACAATTTCGAAAGTATCATGTTGGAGAGGAAAAAATAGAAGAGAGAGAACGAGTTACGTTTATAGATTCCTTGCGCATTATAAGAAAAGACATTGTTTTTTTAGTTGCATTAATTGGAATTATTATTAGTACAGCAGGATACGCACAGTTTTCATCAACGCTTTCTCAATATTTTGCGAAGTCTCATCTATTTGAAAATGGAGTGGAATTATTTTCTTATGCATTAGCATTAAACGCAATTACTGTAGTAATCGTTCAGTACCCACTCATTCAAGTTTGTAAAAAATATACACCGCTCGTATCAATTATGATCGGTACAATATTTGTTAGTACAGGATTATGTGGATTTGGATTCGCGGAATCAATGTGGGCTGTTTTTGTTTGGACGGTCATATTTACAATTGGAGAAGTATTAATGTTTTGCATGACAGATGTGTTTATTGATCAAATTGCGGTTGCGAATTTAAAGGGAACATATTTTGGGGCAATGGGATTTTCAGGGATCGGATCTGTTATTGGGCCATGGTTTGGTGGGCTTCTGTTAGATTATTACGGTTATCACAGTGGTTTTACGATTTTTGTAATTTTGGCGATTTTTTCTATGCTTGCATTTCCAATTCTTTTATTGACGAGAAGTTTGCTTCGTAAAAGAACGATGGAAGAAAAAATAGGAAGTACAAATGTAATGTGATTTAGAATTAAGGTTCCGAAATGAAAAAGGTGGATAATTGTAATCAGCCACCTTTTTTCGTATACATTTATATTTTTTCGGTTGCAGAAAGGGCATTTCTTATATGACTTAATAAATTTGTATACAATTATTTTATAAGGAGAACAGTTCTTTCTGTTAGTTGCGCTGCTTCTGTTTTAGATATGTGAATGGCAAGAAGACCATTTTCAAGATAGGCTAACATTTTTTTATATATAATAGTAGCTGGTAAGAAAATCATATGCTGCAAGGCGGAATTATTATTAGATATGTTAATTTGTAGACCTGTCTCCATCTTTTTAATAAAAATATTTTGCTCAACTATGTTCGGGATATCAGCTTCTAAAATATATTCTTGTTCTGTTTCAAAAAGGTCAACGTGAATATCGTTTGGTGAGGGGGAGTTTGTGTATAAATCGGAGCAAAATTGATTCATCCATTCTTCAAAGCCATCAACATGAAAAAGGCAGTCTTTTTTCTTTTGCTTGCCCATTGTAAGAAAACCTCCGTAAAATTTCATTCATAATACGATATTCACTTTGAAATTAGAGGTGAAAAGGAAAGAGGAAATGTGCTTTTCAAAAAGGGGAGATAGTATAAATATATGATAAATAGACAGTGCACATGCACTGTCTATTTTTTTACATATCATGGTGAGCGTGATTTTTTTGGCGGGAATGTTTTCGATTTTTTACTTTGTGTGATCCGCTTAATGGTTCCGGTTGTCCGCCAGAAACCTGTCCTTGCGGTGAATTTTTACGAATGGATTTGCTGTTGTTTTTCTCCATTTATACTACCCCTCTTTTTATTAAGCTTTAGCGATTAATCAAATCAACGATAAAGCTCGATTAGCGAAACGTATCAGCTGAGGAAGAGCACTACGCCTAAAGTTTCGCTTTATCTTAGGATGAGAGAACTTCATAAATTTATACGAGAATGTTTTTTGAGAAAAAGGTAAAAGATAATGGAGAGTAATGACAGAAAGGGGAATGATTATGCCGTACCACAAGGATAAACAACAAGCATTTCAAGCTGCGCAGCAAGGAATAACAGATGCAGAAAACGTGTATAACAACATTGTGAAAAACGATCCGAATTATGCCCAGGACTTAAAACATTTACGTCAAGAAGTGCAAGAAGCATATGAACAAATCCAAAATGCATTAGAAGTTGCTTCTGAAACACAGCGAACGCAATTACAACAGTATGAACAAGATTTAGGGCAGATTATGCAAAATGTGGAGGAAGCGCGTGATTATTAGGTTGTTGAGCTTCCTCAGCAGCCTTTTCACATAAAAAGAGGTAATAATGATAAATAAAACGAACCGCATTATAATCAGTTGTCTAATCATAGTGTTAAGCTTGATGGAAATTGAGAAAGTCGATGCAAAGATGTTAATGAGAAAAGAGTTAGAGCCTACTGGTTATGTAACGTGGGAAGTACCAACGAATGAGAAAATAATAGCAATTACTTTCGATGATGGTCCGGATCCTACATATACACCGCAAATTTTAAATGTATTACGCGAATACCACGCAGAAGCGACTTTTTTTATGATTGGCTTCAGAGTTCAGCGTAATCCATATTTAATCAAACAAGTACTAAAAGATGGTCATGAAATTGGAAATCATACAATGAACCATTTGTATGCACGGAATACAAATGGACAAAAGCTCGAGAATGATATTCTAGAGGGGAAAAAATATTTGGAAAAGTGGGTAGAGAAACCACTCCTTTTCCGTCCACCTGGTGGTTATATTAATGAATCGGTGTTTAAAACAGCGACAGAAGCAGGATATCAAATTGTATTATGGTCATGGCACCAGGACCCAAAGGATTGGTCTAATCCTGGGAAAGATAAAATTGTACAACATGTACTAAGCAATGCAAGAAGTGGTGATATTGTTTTACTACATGACGGCGGAGCTGATAGAAGTCAAACTGTTGAAGCATTAAAAGAAATTTTGCCAGTCTTACAAAAACAAGGGTATCGCTTTGTGAAAGTGTCAGAGTTATTAAAGTACAAGCATTGAAAAATCCCAAAAGATTATCTTTTGGGATTTTGAGTTATTGATTCTTTTTACGCTTTTTATTGTTTTGGCGTTGTGCAGGTGTTAATGGCTCATTCGAAAATTCCTCATTGTATCCTGTACCTTGTCCTTGTGCAGAGGCAGCATTCATTCCAGGAATGACATGGTTTGCTTTACGTTTTCCCATTATTATCCCCCTTAGTCAGCCATGAGAATTTGAATAGTTCGGTTCATTTATAAAGTAAAATACCTTCTTAAAAGAAGTTTCACTTTATAGGAATAGTATCTGTTAACGGGAAAATTATTATACAGCAACGAGGTTATAAAGAAAACTTATGATAAACCATAAGTTTCTTATTGTTTACTTATCCTTTAAGTTGTAATAATATATTATCGTAAGGTATTGAAAAATTCGTCTACATTTTATATTCAGACAATTTCAGTCACGTTTAACAGGGGGGTAACCATAATGGTAAAACACAATCCATTTAACACTCGCGCAACATTTGAAGTAGATGGAAACACGTATCACTATTATAGTTTGAAAGCGCTTGAAAATGCAGGGGTAGGTAATGTTTCTAAATTACCTTATTCGGTTAAAGTATTACTTGAGTCAGTACTTCGTCAAGTTGATGGCCGTGTTATTAAAGATGAACATGTTGAAAATTTAGCGAAATGGGGAACGAAAGATATTCAAGATATCGATGTACCGTTTAAACCATCTCGCGTTATCTTACAAGACTTTACAGGAGTTCCAGCTGTTGTTGATTTAGCTTCTCTTCGTAAAGCAATGGCAGATATGGGCGGAGATCCTGATAAAATCAATCCAGAAATTACAGTTGATCTTGTTATTGACCATTCTGTACAGGTTGATAGAGCGGGTTCAGCAGATGCGCTTCAATTTAACATGGATTTAGAATTCAAACGTAATGAAGAACGTTATAAATTTTTGAGCTGGGCACAAAAATCATTTGATAACTACCGTGCAGTTCCACCAGCAACAGGTATCGTTCACCAAGTAAACCTTGAGTATTTAGCGCCAGTTGTGCATGCAGTGAAAAATGCTGAAGGTGAACTTGTTGCATACCCAGATTCATTAGTAGGAACAGATTCTCATACAACGATGATTAACGGTATTGGCGTTCTTGGATGGGGCGTTGGTGGTATTGAAGCAGAAGCTGGAATGCTTGGACAGCCTTCATACTTCCCAGTACCAGAAGTAATCGGTGTGAAATTAACAGGTACACTTCCAAGTGGTACAACAGCAACAGACGTTGCATTAAAAGTAACACAAGTATTACGTCAAAAAGGTGTAGTTGGAAAATTCGTTGAATTCTTCGGTAGCGGTTTACAAAGTATGCCACTAGCTGACCGTGCAACAATTTCTAACATGGCACCAGAGTACGGCGCGACTTGTGGATTCTTCCCAATCGATGATATTTCATTAGATTACTTACGTTTAACAGGAAGAAGCGAAGAACAAATTCGTATCGTTGAAGAATATTGTAAAGCGAACGGCTTATTCTATACAGCTGATAGTCAAGATCCAATCTATACAGATCTTGTTGAAATTGATTTAAATACAATTGAGTCTAACCTTTCTGGTCCGAAACGTCCACAAGACTTAATTCCTCTTTCTAACATGAGAGATGAGTTCCGTAAAGCTGTTGTGGCACCGGTTGGTAACCAAGGATTTGGCTTCGCAGAGCAAGAATTTGATAAAGAAGTGAAAGTAGTATTAGAAGATGAAGAAGTAACGATGAAAACAGGTGCAATTGCAATTGCTGCGATTACAAGCTGTACAAATACATCTAACCCATATGTATTAATTGGTGCAGGTTTAGTTGCGAAAAAAGCAATTGAAAAAGGACTTAAAGTACCTGGTTATGTAAAAACTTCATTAGCACCAGGATCTAAAGTTGTTACGGAATACTTAGATAAGTCTGGATTAACAACTTATTTAGATCAATTAGGTTTCCAAACAGTAGGTTATGGCTGTACAACTTGTATCGGTAACTCTGGTCCATTAGCACCAGAATTAGAAGAATCAATCGCTGCAAATGACCTATTAGTAACATCTGTATTATCTGGTAACCGTAACTTTGAAGGTCGTATTCATCCTCTTGTAAAAGCAAACTACTTAGCATCACCACCGCTTGTAGTTGCATATGCACTTGCTGGTACAGTAGATATCGACTTGAAAAATGATGCAATCGGTAACGATGCAAACGGCAACCCAATTTACTTTAATGACATTTGGCCAACAGCGGCAGAAATCGAAGAAGTTGTACAAAATGTTGTAACATCTGAACTATTTAAGAAAGAATATGCACAAGTATTTAACAGCAACGAACGTTGGAACGAAATCCAAACTTCAAACGAAGCGTTATATACTTGGGATAATGACTCAACATATATCCAAAACCCACCGTTCTTTGAAGGATTATCTAAAGAACCAGGTGAAGTAGAAGCACTTTCAGGACTACGCGTTGTTGGTAAATTTGGTGATTCTGTAACAACAGACCACATTTCACCAGCAGGATCTATCGGTAAAAACACACCAGCAGGCCGTTACTTATTAGAAAATGGCGTACAGCCAGTTGACTTCAACTCTTACGGTTCTCGCCGTGGTAACCATGAAGTTATGATGCGTGGTACATTTGCGAACATCCGCATTAAAAACCAAATCGCACCTGGCACAGAAGGTGGATTCACAACATACTGGCCAACAGGCGAAGTGACATCTATCTATGATGCAGCAATGAAATACAAACAAGACGGCACAGGTCTTCTTGTAATCGCTGGTAAAGACTACGGTATGGGAAGCTCACGTGACTGGGCTGCAAAAGGTACAAACCTTTTAGGCATCAAAGCAGTTATCGCAGAAAGCTTCGAGCGTATCCACCGCAGTAACCTAGTATTAATGGGCGTATTACCATTACAATTTAAAGATGGTGAAAGCTCAGAAACATTAGGTCTTACTGGTCAAGAGTCATTTGAAATTCAAATCGATAAAACAGTAAAACCACGCGACCTTGTAACAGTAGTTGCAACTGACCTTGATGGAAACAAAAAACAATTTGAAGTTGTAGCACGCTTCGACAGCGAAGTAGAAATCGACTACTACCGTCACGGCGGTATCTTACAAATGGTTCTTCGTGAGAAATTAGAAGAGTCTAAGGTTTCTAACTAAGTTTAGATTTCAATAATTTTAAATGAACAATAGTTTAGTAGTTTCTAGATTAGTATAAATATTTACACTGTATGAAAAAGGGAAGCTAACGAAAGTTATCTTCTCTTTTTTTATAATTGCGAATCGGCTCGGTATCGTTAAAAAGATTTTTGACATAAAGGAAATAAAACAATCGGTAATTTTTGTTGTTATATTATAAAAGTTTCGGAGGGAACAATGATGAAAGGAAATAAAAAAGAGCTACAAATAAACGACAAATCGATTCGTTATACACATTTCGAAATGGGTTCCAAAACGATTTGCTTTATGTTTTCAGGTTCAGGTTACAATTACGATAAACCATTGTTTTATTACGCGACAATGGCAATGCTCCAAAATAAAATTGATATTGTCCATGTCCATTACTCCTATAATGAGCAACCAACGAAAAATAATATTGAAAAGATAACAAAGATAATGATGGATGATATTAATCCTGTGATTTTAGATGTTTTAAAAAATGGACAATATGACAATTCTATTTTTTTAGGAAAATCACTCGGAACAATACCAATCGCGAATGACTTAATGAAGAGAGAAGAATTCCTAAAGTCAAAAATGATTTTATTTACTCCTCTAATAAATTTTGATTCGATCTTTGACTCAATCTTGAATAGTCAACATCAAGGGCTTTTCGTCATCGGGGATAAAGATCATTATTACAATGCAAATCAAATTGACCAATTAAGTAAATCGAATTTAAAAGTTGATGTAATTCAAAATGCAAATCATTCCTTAAATGTTGGAGAATATGAAACAACAAATTCAATTTTAGCTTTATCAAGGGTAATAGAAAAACTCCAAGAAACCGTTAGGACAAATTAGTGATAAACTGATAGGATCAAAAGTGCTAATTGCACCTCTTTTGCATTTTGTACTTCAAATTTAACCCCGTTACTATTCAAAGAGTTGCATTATTATGCTTTTAAACTTTCAGCACCTGAAGATGCAGGTTGCTGTTTTCCTGGTTTCACAAATACCATGGCTAGCATAGCAATAACGACTGCAATCGCAGCAGCAAGGAACATGGCTTGATATCCAGAAGTACACAGAGCCTAGAAATAAATTGTACTTACAACTGAATGAGTTGGTGAAAGGGTTAAATCGAATCTTACAAGGATTTAAAAATTACTACAGCTTATCTCCAATTGTTCAGAAATGGCTTAGCAAAATAGACTGGTACGTTCTAGAGAGATTCAATCTTTTCTGAAACAAGCAAAGAAATATTCGAAAGAAACATGGTCGTTTTAAGGACATGATAAAGAAAATACCATACACACTCGTGAAAGTAGGAAGCTAGAATAAACTGAAAACCAAAGAAATTTGTTTCAGTTTTCTACTCTACTCAAAACTTGGCATTTTATTTATCACCCATTGATTATTTTCATAACTGAATTCTATTTCTACATCTTTTGTTACATTTGCATACTCGTTATATGTCTCCACTTTTGCTGCTAACTTACCATCCTTTAATTGAGAAGAAGTAATCTTTATATATTTAGTTGCAGCTTTTGAACTTGGATCTCCAATAACATAGTGCATTTTTCCGTCTATTTCTTTTACATATTCACTTTGCATATATTCCGTAATAAATTGTTTTGAGAAATATGTAGACAATGTAGTTTCTAACGCTTTTTTTGTATTATATGCGGGGATGAGCAATTCCCCGTACGAAAAACGCCCCATTGATTTTGAATTCCCTGTGAATGCTCTCGTTTGGATATAGGTGAGTTCTTTTTGTGCATTTAATACTTTGTTTAACATTGCGTCATTAGGTAACGGTTTATCTTTTATTTCATTTGATTTTTTTGTCTTCAGATTTAAAATAACGCCATTATCTGTATATAGATACATATCTCCTGCTATAAAATATAAATAAGATTTAGAAGGTTCAAGAGCTTTGTTATAGATTAATTCTTCACTTCCACCATTGATTTTTCTCTTATACACACCGTCATTTTTTACATAATAAAAAGTATCCCCTGTTATGTTCATCTGTAAGACGTCCTGTATTAATAGCTTTTCTGTATTTTGCTGAACGTCTAACTCGTATATACCGTGCGTAGCTTTATGTGCTTCAAAAGGGAGCGAAAAATCTACAACAGCATATAGTTTTTCATCATGATATACCGCACTAGATATTTCTGCATACTTTTCCTTTGACCAGGTTTTGTTATTCTTGGTAACCTGTCTTCCACGATTTTTATTCCAATGTAGAATACTATCATCTATTGTTTGAGCCCAACCAGTGTATTTAGGTGTAGTTTCCTCTTCTTGTCCTGTTTTCAAATCCATTTTTATAATCCCTACAATATCAAAACCACCATGCTCCGAGTATTTTTTCGGATAAAACAAAGTTTGATCTTTTATATATACGTAACTTGTATCTGTTTTCAATGTATCGAGTTTTTTAGCTGAAATGTCATACTTCATTAAAGAAGGCAGTTCATTTGAACCTGTATTATCATTTGTCGCCATATGGATAAAATATAAAGATTGATTGTTTATATTTATATAAGAGGCATTTACATCTTTTACTAAAAGTTCTGATGTTTGAAAATAATCCTTTGTACGATAAATACCTTTTGTATTCTTACTTCCATTGACCGCATAATAAATCCAACCATCACTTTCGACCATTTTCCCTTTGTTAGAAATGTTCCCAACCGTATTTCCTCTTTTTTCAGCCTCTTTTATTTGCTGCTGTACTATTGAATCAGTTTGTGTATCCTTTTTTTCTTTCTTGACATTTGTTGTATTTGCTGTTTTGTTTTCTGCTTCACAACCAAAAAGAGAAATTGAAATGGCCATGGTTGCAATAATAACTATTGTTTTTTCATAAATGTTCCCCATTGTTTGCCTCCTTATGATATTTCAATAGAATTAAATATTGGTAGTAATTGTCTACTTGCGTTTGATTATACGTGCTTTTGTGAATAAAAACAATTTTCTGTTTATTTTCCGTTTGAAGCCGATAACAAGAATTAGTTTTACAAAAGGCACAAAATGTTAAACTCAAAAAAACAGTAATTTTATGTGCATGTACTGATATCGCTGTTTTTTGTATAAATATTCAAAACATAATTTTACAAATTATAACAGGTTATGAACTTAGTTTTAGTTTTTACTATAGTCCATTTAGAATGCTCGATGATGCATATCCAGGACTTTTAAAAGAATGGGAATTATTTTTTAATTTGTAACTACTCAGCCATACACTTCATTTAGAAGTTTGGTAACGAGTATAATGCCAGCGAAAAATTGCTGCCTTTCTTTGTTTTAAAACCTTGCGCGTGGCAGGAAAAGGTCCTGACCGCTACTATACATAGCCAGTCCATCTTGTCCAATTAAAAAAATGCTTTTCTATCGTTCTTTCATAGAGTGACTGAGTAGTTACCTTTATTTTTTATAAAGGATCAGTGTAAATTATTCAAAAATTCACATACGAAATAAACTCTGATGAGTTTTATATAGCTTTATATTCACTCAATTCTTTTTGGAATAGTTAGTTCCTTACTGATAACGAATCAATCACATTAGCCATTTATAAGGGATTTAGTTTGGTCAAATATGGTGTTAGTTTATACAATTTTTGTGAAGAAGGAATTTTTCAAAATAAACAGCCAACATTAGAACAATCAAATTTTTCCTCATTTACATTAAGGGTGTTTATGTTGAATACATAAGTAAAGAAAAAACGCTCAGAATTTTTTTATACTCTAAGCGTTTTTTTTCTTTACTGCTAACAGCGTTTATTGGACTTGTTAATTTAAGTGGTATTCCGCTGTGGAAAGTGAAGGAAACAAAAAGTAACTTTAAAATCAATCTTTATGATGTAATTTGGATTTCATTGACGTTTACGGTATAGACATAATGATGTACTATATTGAATGAAAAATACATGAAGGAAGGACATAAAATGGGGAATTTATTATTGATGATGATTGAACGCGTTGGTTTAATCGTCATTTTAGGATATTTACTTTCGCATATTAAGGTGTTCCGTTGGCTACTGTATAAGCAAGAAGGCTATAAGGGAAGCTTTATGTTAATTGGCATATTTTCATTATTTACAATTGTAAGTAACTACACAGGGATTGAGATTTCTGGTAATACGATTTTGAATGACAACTGGCTACGGGGCGTCTCTTCTTCTAGTACGATTGCAAATACGCGTATTATGGGAATTGGGATTAGCGGGTTACTTGGAGGTCCAATTGTTGGAATAGGAGTAGGATTTATATCTGGTATTCATCGTTATGTGCTCGGGGGAACGACTGCATTAAGCTGTGCACTCTCTTCTATTTTAGCTGGTATTGTGACAGGTTATATTGGCTATTTATATCAAAAATGGAATCGCGTTGTAACCCCAAAGTTTTCTTCAGTGCTTAGCATCTGTATGGTATCGCTGGAAATGCTTATGATTCTTTTCATAATCGATGACGGCTGGAGCATTGTGAAAACTATTGCAATCCCAATGATTATTGTAAATGGTTTTGGAAGTTATATTCTATTGTCAATGATTCAGTCCATTATACGACAAGAAGAGCATACGAAGGCATTACAAACGCATAAAGTATTGCTCATTGCTGATAAAACGCTTCCGTATTTTCGCCAAGGGTTAACGGAAGAATCATGTACGCATGTGGCACAAATTATCCATCGCTTTACAGGAACAGATGCAGTATCTTTAACAGATACAGAAAAAATATTAGCACATGTTGGAGTAGGATCTGATCATCATATTCCTTCCCATAGCTTAATTACTGAATTGTCCAAAGAGGTGTTAAAGGGCGGAGAGATTATGAAAGCAAAGTCGCGCGAGGAGATTAATTGTCCGCATGAAGGGTGTTCATTACAAGCGGCAATCGTGATTCCGCTCACATCTCATGGAAAGACCATTGGTACGTTAAAGCTTTATTTTAAAAATCCGAATTCATTAAGCCCCGTTGAGGAAGAGCTGGCAGAAGGATTAGCAAAAATCTTTTCAACGCAGCTTGAGCTTGGAGAAGCAGAACTGCAAAGTAAATTATTGCAAGATGCGGAAATAAAGGCGCTGCAAGCACAAATTAACCCTCATTTTCTTTTTAATGCGATTAATACAGTCTCTGCTTTATGTCGTACAGATGTAGAGAAAGCAAGAAAACTATTGTTGCAGCTAAGCGTGTATTTTCGCTGCAATTTACAAGGTGCAAGGCAGCTTCTTATTCCGTTGGAACAGGAATTAAATCATGTACATGCGTATTTGTCGTTAGAACAAGCAAGATTTCCGAATAAATATGAAGTGAAAATGTACATTGAAGACGAACTGCATACTATTTTGCTTCCACCGTTTGTGCTGCAATTATTAGTAGAAAATGCTCTTCGTCATGCATTTTCTAAAAAACAGCCGATATGCCAAGTTGAAATTCATGTTTATGCTAAGCGAAACAGCGTACATTTCAAAGTAAAAGATAACGGTCAAGGGATTGAACCAGAGCGATTAGAGCGGTTAGGAAAAGCAGTTGTATCGTCAAAAAAAGGAACGGGAACAGCATTATATAATATTAATGAACGGTTAATAGGGTTGTTTGGAAAAGATACAACGCTTCATATTGTAAGTAGACTAGAAGTAGGGACGGAGATTTCCTTTACGATTCCAATTCAAAGAAAAGGGGGAAGCGATATTGAGAATATTAGTAATTGATGACGAAATGTTAGCGCGTGACGAATTAAAATATTTATTATATCGAACGAAAGAGGTCGATATTATTGACGAGGCAGACAGTGTAGAAGAAGCGTTAGAGAAGTTGATAGAAAGTAAACCGGATCTTGTTTTTTTAGATATTCAGCTGTCGGATGATAATGGATTTGAGATTGCTAATATACTAAAGAAGATGAAAAATCCACCTGCTATTGTATTTGCAACGGCCTATGATCAATATGCCATTCAGGCTTTTGAAGTAGATGCTTTAGATTATATTTTAAAGCCGTTTGACGAAGAGCGCATTGTTCAAGCGATTAAGAAATTTAAAAAACGAAAACAGCATGAAATGGCGGAAAAACAAGAAGTACATGCGCCCAATGTATCTAGCAGAATGGAAAAATTAGCGCTACCTATTGATGAATCGATTGTACTAGTGAATATAGAAGATATCGTATATGCTGGATTGTTGGACGGAAAAGTAATTGTGAAAACGATTTGTGATACGTATGTGACATACGATACACTTGCCATTTTAGAAAAGAAATTGCTGCAAACGAATTTTCAGCGTGTTCATCGTAGTTTTATCGTAAATGTAAATCATATTTCTGAAATCCAGCCGTGGTTTAACTCTACGTATAATTTAATTATGAAAGAGGATTCAAAAGTGCCTGTAAGCCGCACATATGCAAAAGAATTAAAGAAGCTGCTTCGTATTTAACGAGCAGCTTTTTGCATTTCATCCTTCCTTTTCTGTAATTGATTTCATATATTTGACGCTCTGTGTTGTAAGTACCTACACAATCGTTTACATCCTATACAATAAAGGCATCAAATCGAAAGAGGTGGAAGGATAGTATGAAAAAATCATCTATTAATCCATGGCTTGTTGTACTCGGTACAGTTATTGTACAAATGGGACTTGGAACGATATATACATGGAGCTTATTCAATCAACCTTTAGTTAGTAAATACGGATGGAGTCTTAATGCTGTTGCGATAACTTTCTCAATTACTAGCTTTTCTTTAGCATTTTCAACTTTGTTTGCGGGTAAATTACAAGAGAAATTGGGACTTCGTAAGCTCATTATGATAGCCGGATTAGCCTTAGGAATTGGCTTGATGCTTAGTTCGCAAGCTTCTTCATTACCAATGCTTTATGTACTAGCAGGGGTTGTTGTAGGTTACGCAGATGGTACAGCCTATATCACTTCACTATCCAATTTAATAAAGTGGTTTCCAAAACGTAAAGGTTTAATTGCTGGCATATCTGTCTCCGCATATGGAACGGGTAGTCTAATTTTTAAATACATTAACGCAAAGTTCATTGATTCAGTTGGCGTATCACAAGCGTTTTTATATTGGGGCTTAATTGTTGCAATTATGGTAGTGATAGGTGCTTGTCTAATCCATACAGCCGCTGAAAAAGATACAGTTCATGAAACAAAAAGTCATGACTTTACAACAAGAGAAATGCTAAACACAAAACAAGTTTATCTGTTATTCATCATGTTATTTACATCATGTATGAGTGGCTTATACTTAATTGGTATGGTAAAAGATATCGGTGTTCAACTCGTAGGACTTAGTGCAGCAACAGCAGCTAATGCTGTCGCTATGGTTGCGATCTTTAATACGATTGGCCGAATCATTTTGGGGCCGTTGTCAGATAAAATCGGCCGTTTAAAAATTGTTTCCACAACGTTTGTCGTCATAGCTATGTCTGTTTTTGTACTCAGTTTCGTGGATTTAAATTATGGTATCTATTTTGCCTGTGTAGCAAGCGTAGCTTTTTGTTTTGGTGGAAATATCACCATTTTCCCAGCCATTGTTGGTGATTTCTTCGGTCTAAAAAATCATAGTAAGAACTATGGTATCGTGTATCAAGGTTTTGGTTTTGGAGCGCTCGCAGGTTCCTTTATTGGTGCAATTCTAGGTGGATTTAAACCAACCTTTATGGTAATTGGCGTGTTGTGTGTTGTATCATTTATTATTGCTATTTCAATTCGACCACCTAGTCAACAAGAAGAAAAACAAGAAAATTATCGTAGTGCAGCGTGAGTATTTTGAATATTGATATATTATAAAAAGAGGCTCATTTAAAGTTTAAAGATAAAAAAAGAGGGATTCGCTTTTCTAATGAAAAGTAAATCCCTCTTTTTATTTAAATTTATAAACATATATGATCTTAAAATTCAACCTATTTTCAAGAGAATTCCCCTTCCTCAAGGAATGAGAAGGGTGTGAAGACCAATGAGTAGGAAGGGGATGCATTTTGGTTGGTATAAGCCAAAGTAATGAAAATGGAATTTCCTCAAACCAGATAGAATTGTGGATAGTTTACGTTGATAATCAGTATGTATGAATGAAATTATCAAGTCATAAAGATTAAACACTTTGTTTCACAACACGTTATGTTTTCTTATTTCTAGAAATGTTGAAAATTAATATATTTAAGGTTATATTATCAGAGTGAATAATAATCAGATTTTTTAGTTTTTGGAAACTTGCCTTTTTATTTGTATATTTATCTTTAAAGGAGCTATTTTATGAATTATAAGATTGTATTTTTTGATGTTGATGGAACTCTTACACATCATGAAAATGGAAGTATTTCAAATAATACGAAAGAAGCTATAAAAGCGTTGAAGAATAAAGGGATAAGAGTAGTTGCAGCAACAGGAAGACCGTTATCGATGTGCGATGAGATAAGAGAATTAGGAGTCGATACATTTATTACAGCAAATGGAGCTTATGTGAAGCACAATCAAGAGGTTCTTCATAAGGTACCAATAGATAAAAATATCATTCGAGAAGTGGTTGAATTTGCATCTATAGAGAATACCGGGCTGTCATTCTTTACAGAAGATTTTAGTATGAATGGTGTAGAAGATAAAGCAATATTAAAAGCATTGAATGAAACGTTGTCATTGAATACTTATCCAACTACAAATAAACACATTTATAATCAAGAGGTATATTTGATGTGTTTGTATGCTTCTGATGAAACAGTAGAGAAATACATTCATAAGTTTCCACATTTAACGTTTAGCAGATGGCACCCTTTTGTTTTAAATGTATTACAAGAAGAAGTATCCAAATCTTTAGCAATCAAAAGTGTTTTACGGTATTTTGGCATTGATAAATCCGAGGCTGTTGCGTTTGGGGATGGAGGAAATGATATAGATATGTTGGAATTAGTAGGTCTTGGGATTGCTATGGAAAATGGGAATGAACAATTAAAAACCGTTGCAGATTTCGTCACGAAAAAGTCAAGTGAAGATGGGATCGATTTTGCTCTTAGAAAGTACGGAATTATTTAAGTATTAATAAAGAATGGATATTTTTGTTTGGAGTGATTTCTTTGATAGATTTGTTTCAATATAATTGGCAAGTTAGAGAAGAATGGTTTAAGTGGTGTGAAGCAGTTGCGAGTGAAGAGTTGACGAAAAAACGTACAGGCGGTATGGGTAGCATTTTACATAATTTATTTCATGTGATTGATTGCGAACAATTATGGGTTAATCAGATGCAAGGAACTACTGTCATTAAAAAAGATATTAATACAATTTCTAGCCTAAGTGATGTCAAGATATTTTCTAATATAACAAAACAAATAACACAGAGATTTCTTGAGTCATATACTCTTGATACTGGTGAGAGAATTTTAGAAGTTAAGAGTAAGAATGGTAATTCAATTTCATTTACTTATGAAAGAATTATTCGTCATATCATTACTCATGAAATTCATCACATTGGACAGTTGTCTGTTTGGTCGCGAGAAATTGGCATTGAGCCTGTTTCATCTGATTTATTAATAAGGGATTATGTAAGAATTTAGTTCGCTTCTGTTTCCTCATAGAAAAAAGCAATCGGTTGAATTATTAAAGTTGAAATTAAGATCCATATGGCAAGGATAAGAAATGGATTCGTCATTGGACTTATAAAAATTAATAAACAAGTTAGTAAATGAAATAGGACATAAATCAAAAAAAGATTTTTTTGTTACATGTAATGTTGTACCGCAGTTTGGACAAAAAAGCTTGTGAGTGTTATTTCGTAAAAAGAAGGTTGTCTTTTTTATTTTGATATGGCATTTAGGACATGTTTTCAGTTTTGTTTCACCTCATCACTTCTTAATTTGAAGACTACAAAATTCTTTGTATAAAATAAGAAAAGGAGTAGAGTAATTCAATTTTTTTCTTTCCCTATAAATTTACGTAAAAGAGAGTATATTGCTAGAAAAATGATGATATAAATCCCAAAATCAATTGTAAATAATAAAATGTCGAATTTATCCCGGAATATGTTGTAATTTAGATTGATATGGGAATATATGAATTTAGAAATGAAATTGGAAAGCAAGATAGAAAAGAACACTACAATGAAGTCCTTCATTAATTATTAACCTCCTATAAAATTCCATATACGTATGATAATTATACTGAAAATTCTAATTGTATTCAATGGATGAATAAGAAACCTTTGAAGGGTTTAATTTATTTTGCTCATTCTGTGACCAAATGAACTCAATATAAGTAGAAATACTACATGTAAATGTTTTTCTATCTAATTGTGGAACAGTAAAGATTCTTTTTTTTAGGAAAAATGGATAAATTTCGTGTCATTTCTTTGTTACCTTTATAAAGGAGGCTACAGTAATGAGGAAAACTTTTCTCTTTTTTTAACTCTCTTTGTATACTCCGGAGAGCCTCCTTTCTAAATAAAATTTGGGATATAAACGTCGGATTTTAAAAATAACCCCTTTGTTTGCATTTGTTCTCCAGAGTGCCTTTCATTCCTTGAATCGTTTTTGTTTTCTTAAAGGCTTGCTTGCAATGCAAATATCTACGGATAGAAAAAAATGTTAAAAGAGTTCAAAAATACTTTGTAATCGCTTACACATTGTTATACTATTAAATTATAATAATGAATTATCATGATGATTTATTATTATAATATAATACAGAGGATATAGGAGTAATAAAGGACGAAGATGTTAAACACATCTGAGCTAACTATATACAGTTATTTACAGAAGATTAAGGTGAAAATAATTTTTTTTGTGAAAAATTGCTCATTAATTCACATGATGGGCAGTTGAAAGACTGGGGGATAATTTGTGAACAAGAATAGTATGTTACGTGTGTTAGAGAAAGAATTAGTTGTAGCTTTAGGGTGTACAGAGCCAGTGTCGATTGCGTTAGCCGCAGCTACTGCAAGAGATTATATGAAGGGCGACATGCAGTCAATCGAAGTACTTGCAAGTGCAAACGTCATTAAAAATGCAATGGCGGTTGGTATACCAGGAATGAAGGCTACTGGAATTGACTTTGTTGCTGCTTTAGGGGCGTTAGCAGGAGATAGCAAAAAAGATTTAGAAGTGTTAGCCGGAATCTCAGAAGAAGATGAAGAACAAGCAATCTCTTTAGTAGAAGCGGGGAAAGTGTCTGTAGAATTAGCAGATACGTCTAAAAAGCTATACATTGAAGTGAAGCTTACGACAGACGAGGGATATGCAAGGGCTATTATTCAGGATAATCACACATTTATCGCATTAGTAGAAGCGAATGGGGAGCTTGTTTATAAAAATGGATGTGGAAATACACACTTTGCCACTTCTGAAGAAGAACGTGATGAATTAACGATTCCAGAAATCTATGAATTTGTTACGACTGTAGATGTAAAGGGATTGGCACTTGTAAAAAAGAGTATTGAACTGAATCGTAATGTGGCATTAGATGGCTTGTCGAATGAATACGGCTTACAAGTTGGAAAAACATTAAAAGCAAATGTATTGAAAGGAATTCTATCAGATGACTTAACAACTCATGCGATGGCATTAGCAGCTGCTGGTTCAGATGCGCGTATGGCCGGTTCAACAATGCCAGTAATGGCTAACTCAGGAAGTGGTAATCAAGGAATCGCCGTAACGATGCCTGTAGTAGCCGCAGGTGAGAAATTAAATGTTTCGGAGGAAGAGTTAATTCGTGCGGTTACGTTAAGTCATTTATTAGCGATTTACATTAAAAATCAGTTTGGACGTTTGTCTGCACTTTGCGGTGTAACAGTTGCTGGTGCAAGTGCCTCAGCTGCTATTACATATTTATTAGGTGGAGATATTGAAAAGATAAAGTATGCAATCCAAAATACACTTGGAAATGTGACAGGAATGATTTGTGACGGAGCAAAAGCAGGATGTGCGATGAAAGTAGCAACTTGTTCAAGCGCAGCTGTACAATCTGCACTGTTAGCCTCACAAGGAATGTGTATCTCTGCTACAGATGGATTTATCGAAGCAGATGTTGATAAAACAATTGAGAACTTTTGCCGATTAGGAAATGAAGGTTCATCGAATATGGATAAGATCATGCTAGAGATGATGATTAATAAAAGAAAATAGTAGGGATGTATCACCTTGTACGCGACGAGTATGTGTATATTCCATTAACAACAACTGCGAATAAAATTGGTCGTATTTGTTGGGTAGGGTTTAGCAAAGTAAGGATAAGATATGAATATACAAAAAGCTCAGATGATTTTTCTTGTCAACTGAGCTATATATTCTTTATTATGTCTACCAATTTTTATAATTCGAAGACACATTATACAGCATAAAGCATATGGAATTAAAAGAGCATACAAGTGGAATAGTCTATTCATTTTTCAATCAAATAGCTGATTATGTTTTGAAAAAACTATAGAAAAATCATTAAGAAAAGAACGAAATGTATTACTTTACTTCCTACAACTCACTTATAAGCTAGTACGGCCCAGTGACATGGTGCTGTTTGTCTCCAATTTACACTAGAGAAACCGCTCATTCTTAACATTGTATCAAGTTGAGTTATTTGGGGATAATCTTCTGTAGGGTCCCAACGTTTTCCTATTCGTTGTTTTGCATCTTCCATAGCAATTTTGGATGCGAACATAATGTCTAATAAAAGAAAAGTCCCGTTTGGTTTCAAGATACGATATACCTCATTGCATGCTTCTTCTCTTTGTTCGGGTAAAACTTCATGAAAACAAAAACTTGAAATAACAGAATCGAAACTCTCACTTTTTTGTCCTGTATTCGTAAAAGTACCAGTTTTTAAGTGGAAGTTTGGATACTTATTTTGGCATTGTTCTAACATTTTTTCTGACAAGTCAATTCCAAACATATTAGAATCATTTTTACTTACTAAAGCTGCAAAAGCACCTGTACCGATGCCAATGTCAAGAATTCTATCTTTATCGTTAGTATAAAGCATTTGCTTTGCTTCAAGTAAACTATGATTGTATCCATAAAGCGGGCCATTTGGATTTTCTAAACTTTCATCATAAGTTTTTGCCCAATCATTAAAAAGTTTTTGAGTAGTTTCAAACGTTCGTAGCAAATAAATTGCCTCCTTTATAAATGGTCTACCTCAGTTTTCAATGTGTAAGTAATCTTCATATTCATCATTGTTATCACTCCAACTAATATGTACTAGATGTATATCTTCGATTTGAAATTTTGAAATCCTTCTATAGTGTTTAAAATCAGTTTTAGGTAACAAACTCTGATAGGGGGGATTTCTCTTAAAAAGGTGGTAATCTATAGT
The DNA here is from genome assembly GCF_028401955.1 of Bacillus sp. BP-3. Classification (GTDB taxonomy): domain Bacteria; phylum Bacillota; class Bacilli; order Bacillales; family Bacillaceae_G; genus Bacillus_A. The sequence goes on along the minus strand of NZ_JAQOTJ010000023.1, from coordinate 1,267 downwards.
AACATTAGTGATGCTATGTAACATAAATGTGCCTTCTTACATAATTAAATTTTGCAATTTATAATGTAAATAGAAGTTCAATTTTATTAAGCGGAGGAAACGAACATGAAAGCAGTTGGTTTGTTAGAATACCTACCTATTGAAAATGAGGACAGTCTAATCGATATTGAATTACCACGTCCAATATCGAAAGGAAGGGATATACTCGTAAAAATTCATGCTATTTCGGTTAATCCAGTTGATACAAAAGTTCGAGCACCAAAAGATAAGAAAGAAGAAGAGTATAAAATACTCGGATGGGATGCTAGCGGTGTTGTTGTAGAAGTTGGAGAAGATTGTACTTTGTTTCAGCCAGGCGATGAAGTTTTCTATGCAGGAAGTATTATTAGACCAGGTACATACAGTGAGTATCATCTAGTGGATGAGAGAATTGTTGGAGCAAAACCGAAAAATTTGACCCATGCCCAATCAGCTGCTATTCCTTTAACTGCAATTACAGCGTGGGAAGGATTATTTGAGCGCTTAGCAATTGATATTAATAATAAAGAAAAGAATAAATTGAAAAATATTTTAATCATTGGCGGTGCAGGTGGTGTAGGTTCTATTGCCATCCAATTAGCAAAGTGGGCTGGTCTAAGCGTTATTACAACTGCCTCTCGAAAGGAAACGAGAGAGTGGGTGGAAAGTTTAGGTGCTGATTATGTTATCAATCACCGTGAATCATTTAAAGAACAATTATCGCAAATGAAAATAGAAGAAGTTGATTATATTTTCTGTTTAAATAATACAGATCAGCACTGGAACGGCATGGCAGAAGTAATCAAACCGCAAGGGAAGATTTGTTCGATTGTAGAAAATGAGAAACCGTTAGAGTTAGGGATATTAAAAAGTAAAAGTGCTTCATTTGTTTGGGAATTCATGTTTACAAGAGCTATGTACCAGACTGAAGATATGATTAACCAGCATCTTTTGTTAAATCAAGTTAGTGAGTTACTGGATCAAAAAGTGCTTAAGACAACTTTAAACAAGACGCTATCACCAATTTATGCGGCTAATATTAGAAAAGCACATGAGATGATTGAAACAGGAAGTACGATTGGAAAGATTGTATTGGAAACATTTTAAAGGTATATAAGTGAATACTACCAAGGGTGAAATATGAAGAATGGAGCTGTATGTACTACAGCTCTCAGAGTGTTGGGAAACCCTTCAGGATTTCCGACACTCTGGGAATTATTGATTTGTTAATGAACAAAAGAACTAGAAA
>NZ_JAQOTJ010000022.1 GCF_028401955.1 Bacillus sp. BP-3 | reverse complement strand
TTTTTTATCAGTGTTGACAGATAAAAAGAGGTTCAGACACAAAAACAGGCTGCGGAGAATACTTTCTCCACAGCCTGGAAAAAATAAACACTCGCTTTATGCGAGTGTTTATTTTTGTGAAATGTGAAGATGACTAGCTGTAACGTCTTTTTATTGTATTTTTGCATATACACACGTATCACGTAAACTGCCATCAGGAGCAAGGAAATCATTTTCGAGCGTACCTTCTAGAATAAACTCTAGGCGCTCTGCAACTAATCGTGCGTTTGTATTATTCGCATCACAACGAATTTCAAGGCGTTTTGCTCCAAGTTTATCGAAAGCGAATTGAACAGCTCCTTTTAATGCTTCTGTCATATATCCCTGTTTTGTATAAGAGCTATGAAGCCAAAAACTGATGGAAAACTTTGGGATTTCCCAATTTTCTGGATGAAGAGTGAGTGCACCGATGAAAGTACCCGATGTTTTCTCGTATAGATGGAATGGTAATGTCTCACGAAGTAAAAACTTTCCATGTGCTTCTCTAACTGCTGATTCTGCTGTTTCTTCAGTTTCGTGTGTAATAGCCATCCATGGCTGCAAGTCTTCTAAAGAAGCTTGAATAGCTTCGTAAACATCCGCTCCATCACCTGGGAACGGTTTCCGCACTTGTAAGCGCTCAGTCTGAAATAATGTTGGAAAATCCAATAATAGTTGTTTCAAACGAAATCCCTCCTATTCTCTTCTTTTAAGTTTAGCAAAGTGGCGTGGAATTTCAATGTTAATTCGTCATACTTTTTTCTTTCTTTCATACATTCTAGTAAGAGAAAGAACGGAGGGACAGAATATGCTAAGGAAATCATCTTGGCAAGATAGGGTAACATATCATGTACAAGAACACGCCTCACTATATGTATTTGTAGCAGTTCTTTTATTAATGGGAGTTATTTTTGGAGCAATTCTTGTGAATAGTTTACAAGTAAGTCAAAAGCAAGACTTGTACTTTTATTTGAGTCGTTTTTTTGGACAAGTTTCCAAAGGACAATTTGCAAATGCAGGTGAGATGTTTCGAGAAAGTTACTTATCGCAACTGAAATACATCGGCTTTATTTGGATTTTAGGTATTTCCATCATCGGTTTACCACTTATTTTTATTTTATTATTTTTAAAAGGAGTTGTTGTAGGGTTTACAGTAGGGTTTTTAGTGAGTCAACTCGGATGGAACGGACTATTATTAGCGTTTGTGGCTGTACTTCCACAGAATGTAATTATCATACCGACGTTTCTTATTATGACGACGATTGCAGCTAGCTTTTCATTGCGGATGATTCGTCATCAATTTATTCGGAAAGTAAATGAACCATTACTACCACTTTTTATGCGCTACACTTGCTTTTTTCTTACTATCGGTGTGGTGTTAGCAGTTGCTTCAGGAGTAGAAGCGTATGTATCACCAACTTTTATGAAACAAGTCATGGATACTATTAATAAAAAATAATTATACTTTGAGAATTATTATCAAGTAATCTTGATTATTTTTCTTTTGACAGTTGCCCTTCTTCTGATATAATGGGGTAAGAGTGGCGAGGGAGGGAGTAGTACCGAATGGAAGAAAGAATTGATCGAATTAAGAAGCAATTACATGCAGCGAGTTATAAATTAACACCACAACGTGAAGCAACAGTTCGCGTGCTGCTAGAAAATGAAGAAGACCATTTAAGCGCGGAAGATGTTTACCTCCTTGTAAAAGAAAAGTCGCCAGAGATCGGACTTGCAACCGTTTATCGGACTTTGGAGTTATTATCCGAGTTGAAAATTGTCGACAAGATTAATTTCGGTGACGGTGTTTCGCGCTATGACTTACGCCAAGAAGGAGCATCACGTTTTCATCATCATTTAATTTGTACGGAATGCGGTGCAGTAGAAGAAATTCAAGAGGATTTACTTGGCGAAGTAGAAAAAAGGATAGAACAAGAATGGCGCTTTAAAGTAAAAGACCATCGTTTAACGTTCCACGGTGTTTGTGAAAATTGTCAAGAAAAATTAACAGAAGAAAAATAACCTTTTCCTATTTAATTAGGAAGAGGTTTTTTATTTGTAATCAGGTATAAATGATGAAAAGCTTGGCATATGTTGTAATAACATATATTTTGGAGGTTCATCACTGTCACAAGGGTTTGACTTTTTGAAAACGAATCATTTTTAATACACGGAACGGAGAGTGGTGACTCCTGCGGGAATAGCGAGGGAAGTGAGACCCCGCAGGCTTGCCGAGAAGGCTCGCTCTCGCCCGCGGAAAGTGTCCACTCGGAGTGGAGTGTACATCTATCTATATGTCACCCCCGTCTTTTGGTGATGAACTATTTTGGAGGAATTTACAATGCGCCGAGCAATGAAAGTTATTTTTGATGGTATGAAAGTATTTTTATTGTTTACCAGTTGTACCATTTTGTTTTATTTCGCTATACTATGGATAAATGAAGAATATGAAAGCTATCATCGTTATGAAAAACCGAAAGAAGAAATGGTAGAAAAAGTATCTGGAACAGAAGAACCTGCGAAAGATGCTTTCGTAAACAGAATGATTTTTTTCTATGAAAATGGGGAGTAGAGAAGATTGAAAGATCAATTACAAGATTTTATTCATTATATGGTTGTTGAAAAAGGGTTAGCTAAAAATACAGTTGTATCATATGAACGTGATTTAAAAAGTTATATGAAGTATTTACAAAAAGTAGAGGGAATTATATCTTTTCATGATGTGACGCGAATGCATATTGTAAGCTTTTTGCATCATCTAAAAGAGAATGATAAATCTTCGAAAACGATGGCGCGTCACATTGCATCTATACGATCGTTTCATCAATTTTTATTACGTGAACGCGTTGTGGAACATGACCCATCTGTACATATTGAAACGCCTCAAGCTGAGCGTAAATTACCGAAAGTGTTATCTATTGATGAAGTAGAAGCATTATTACAAACGCCGAAAGCAACGAGTGCCTTCGGAATCCGTGATAGGGCTATGCTAGAGTTATTATATGCAACAGGATTACGTGTTTCTGAGTTAATTGAATTAAACATTGCTGATGTACATTTAACAATGGGTTTTGTTCGTTGCATAGGAAAGGGAAATAAAGAGAGAATTATCCCTCTTGGCAGCTTAGCGGCAGAGGCGATTCAGCATTATATTGAAAAAGGAAGACCGGAACTATTTGGAAAGCAGACGGCCGAAGCACTCTTTTTAAATCATCATGGAAATCGTTTATCACGCCAAGGATTTTGGAAAATTTTAAAGCGACTTGCAAAAGAAGCAAACATTCAAAAAGAACTTACACCGCATACGTTGCGTCATTCTTTTGCAACGCATTTATTAGAGAATGGGGCAGATTTAAGGGCGGTACAAGAAATGCTTGGTCATGCCGATATTTCAACAACACAAATTTATACACACGTTTCAAAAACTAGATTAAAAGATGTATATAAACAGTTCCATCCAAGGGCATGAGTTTTCATGTCCTTTTGCTATTATGGTGAAAAAAACTTCACAAAAACTTCACAAACATTTCGTACATTGTTTTCAGCAGAAGGCTAGAATATGAACGTATATTTCCTCTATACTAATATAGTACGAAGGAGGAAGTTATAATGAAGAAACTTTTAATTACATTATTTATCGCCATGCTAGCATTAGCTGGTTGCAATACGAAATCGGACGAAAAAGCGAAAAATGATAAGCCGCTTGAAGAAGTAAAAGTAGCAGTAAAAACAAACCCTGAAACAATAAAGCCAAATGAAAAAGTAGAAGTGCAAGCAAGTGTTACACAAGGGAAAGAAAAAGTAACAGATGCAGATGATGTGAAATTTGAAATTTGGAAAGATGGCGAAGAGAAAAAAGAAATGGCAAATGCGAAGCATAAAGGGAACGGTGTTTATACAATCGATAAAACATTCCCATCTGACGGTGTTTACCATATTATTGCACATACAAATGCACGTGATATGCATGTGATGCCAGAAGTAAAAGTAGCTGTTGGAAATGCAAAAGTAACAGAAGAAAAGAAAGCTCATGATAGTCATGAAGCGGGTCATGGTGATCATAAAAGTGAGACAATGATTCATCTTATGGCAGATGGTGTAAAAGCAAATACAGAATCTACAATGAAAGTACACTTAAAACAAAAAGAAGAAGCGTTAACTGGTGCGGAAGTTCAACTTGAAATTTGGAAAGATGGTGCAGAAAAGCACGAGTTTGTTCCAGCAAAAGAAGGTAACAAAGGTGAATATACAAGCACTCATACATTTAAAGAAGCAGGTACGTATAAAGTGAAGGTTCATGTACGAAAAGGTGATCTTCATGACCATAAAGAAGAAACAGTTGAAGTGAAGTAAGGAACAGCTCTTTGAAAGAGCTGTTTTTATTTATTATTGATATACATTCCAATAACAAAAGCTTTTCTTTTAGGCAGTAGAGAGCATCTAGCCACATGCAAGAATTAAAACAAAGAGACAAAACGAGTGCAGATCGCGTTTTGTCCTGCATAGATAGCAGCGACTGATATGTTAGAAAAAACAAAATAGATTTATATATTGGTTTTATTAGCGCTTCTCGGCAGAATAGATTACAATGAAAATGTGTAGAAAATATGAAATATGATAAAAATTTCTTAAAAAGAAAGCGCGAACATGTTATGATAGCTGTGAGAGATGTCTGACATCTGACTTAGAAGAAGAAGGAAGTTTTTAAAGCGATTTGAACATACTACATTAGTAGCATATATAGGAGGTTACAGTTGTGAGCAAATATAAACGTATTTTCCTTATCGTAATGGACTCCGTAGGAATTGGAGAGGCACCAGATGCCGAGAAATATGGCGATAAAGGTTCTGACACATTAGGTCATATTGCAGAGCATATGAATGGATTACAGATGCCAAACATGATGAATTTAGGTCTTGGTAACATCCGTGAAATGAAAGGGATTTCAAAAGTAGAGAAGCCGCTTGCATATTATACAAAAATGCAAGAAAAATCTACGGGTAAGGATACCATGACAGGACATTGGGAGATTATGGGTCTATACATTGATACGCCGTTCCAAGTGTTCCCAGAAGGATTCCCAAAAGAATTGCTGGATGAGTTAGAAGCGAGAACAGGGCGTAAAATCATTGGGAATAAACCAGCTTCTGGAACAGGGATTCTCGATGAACTTGGACAAGAGCATATGGAAACAGGCGCATTAATCGTGTATACATCTGCTGATAGCGTACTGCAAATTGCTGCTCATGAAGAAGTTGTACCACTTGAAGAATTATATAACATTTGTAAAATTGCACGTGAGTTAACACTTGATGAAAAATATATGGTTGGTCGTGTGATTGCCCGTCCATTCGTTGGAGAGCCAGGAAACTTTACACGTACACCGAATCGTCATGATTACGCTTTAAAACCATTCGGTCGCACAGTTATGAACGAATTAAAAGATGCTGACTATGATGTAATTGCAATTGGCAAAATTTCTGACATTTATGATGGAGAAGGTGTAACAGAGTCTCTTCGTACAAAATCAAACATGGATGGTATGGATAAACTTGTAGATACATTAAACATGGACTTTACTGGTTTAAGCTTTTTAAATCTAGTTGACTTTGATGCACTATTCGGTCATCGTCGTGATCCTCAAGGATATGGAGAAGCATTACAGGAATATGATGCACGCCTTCCTGAAGTGTTTGAAAAGTTACAAGAAGACGACTTATTACTTATTACAGCTGACCATGGTAATGACCCAATTCACTACGGTACAGACCATACGCGTGAATATGTACCATTATTAGCGTATAGCCCAAGTATGAAAAATGGTGGACAAGAATTATCACTTCGTCAAACATTTGCTGATATCGGTGCAACAGTTGCAGAAAACTTCAATGTAACAATGCCAAAATACGGAAAAAGTTTCTTAAACGAGCTAGGTAAATAGGAGGAATATAAAATGAATCGTGAATTAATTTCAAAATCTGCATCATATTTAAAAGGTAAATTTTCAGAAAGACCGACAGTAGGACTAATCCTTGGTTCAGGTTTAGGTGTATTAGCGGATGAAATCGAAAATGCAGTAGCTGTACCATATAATGAAATTCCTGAGTTTCCTGTATCAACAGTTGAAGGTCATGCTGGCCAACTAGTATTCGGTACACTTCAAGGAGTTACAGTTGTAGCAATGCAAGGTCGCTTCCATTACTATGAAGGATACGATATGCAAAAAGTAACATTCCCAGTTCGTGTTATGAAAGAATTAGGTGTAGAAACAGTTGTTGTTACAAACGCAGCTGGTGGTGTAAATACATCATATGAGCCAGGCGATTTAATGTTAATCTCAGATCATATTAACTTTATGGGATACAATCCATTAATCGGACCAAATGATTCTGAAATGGGTGTACGTTTCCCTGATATGTCTGAATCTTATAGTAAAGATCTTCGTGCAATGGCGAAACAAGTTGCAGCTGATTTAAATATTAAAGTACAAGAAGGTGTATATGCGGCGATGACAGGTCCTGTATACGAAACACCTGCAGAAATTCGTATGATCCGTACAGTTGGCGGAGATGCTGTCGGAATGTCAACTGTACCAGAAGTTATCGTAGCACGTCATGCTGGTATGAAAGTACTTGGTATTTCTTGTATTTCAAATATGGCAGCTGGTATTTTAGATCAGCCGCTTAATCATGAGGAAGTAATTGAAACAACAGAACGTGTAAAAGCAAACTTCTTAGCACTTGTAAAAGAAATTGTAAAACAAATGAAGGGATGAGTTTACAATGAGAATGGTGGACCTAATTGCGAAAAAGCGTGATGGCAAAGCATTAACGACAGAAGAAATTAATTTTATCATTGAAGGGTATACAAATGGTAATATTCCAGATTACCAAATGAGTTCACTGGCAATGGCAATTTTCTTCCAAGATATGAACGAGCAGGAACGTGCTGATTTAACGATGGCGATGGTAAATAGTGGAGATACAATTGATTTATCAGCGATTGAAGGCGTAAAAGTAGATAAGCATTCAACAGGTGGTGTTGGTGATACAACTACACTTGTATTAGGTCCATTAGTAGCTGCTCTAGGTGTACCAGTTGCGAAAATGTCTGGTCGTGGTCTTGGGCATACAGGTGGTACGATTGATAAACTAGAAGCAGTCCCAGGATTCCATGTAGAAATTGAAAACGAGGAATTTATTCGTCTTGTAAATGAAAACAAAATTGCTGTTATTGGGCAAAGTGGTAATCTAACACCTGCTGACAAAAAGTTATATGCACTTCGTGATGTGACGGCAACGGTAAACTCTATCCCGTTAATTGCCAGCTCTATTATGAGTAAAAAAATTGCAGCTGGTGCGGATGCAATCGTTCTTGATGTAAAAACAGGTGCGGGTGCATTTATGAAAACGGATGAGGATGCGAAGCGATTAGCAGAGGCGATGGTTCGTATTGGTAACAATGTTGGACGTAAAACAATGGCTGTTATCTCTGATATGAGTCAGCCGCTTGGTGAGGCAATCGGTAACGCTTTAGAAGTGAAGGAAGCGATTGATACATTGCAAGGAAAAGGACCAAAAGACCTAGAAGAGTTATGTTTAACACTTGGAAGTCAAATGGTATACTTAGCTGGACAAGCTTCTTCTTTAGAAGATGCACGTGAAAAGCTACTTGAAGTGATGAACAATGGCAAGGCATTAGAAGCGTTTAAAACCTTCCTAGCAGCACAAGGCGGCGATGCTTCTGTTGTTGATGATCCAATGAAACTTCCGCAAGCGCAATATAAGATTGAAGTGGAAGCAAAAGAAGATGGCTATATATCTGAAATTGTCGCAGATGAAATTGGTACAGCAGCGATGCTTCTTGGTGCAGGACGCGCAACGAAAGAATCTGAAATTGATTTAGCAGTTGGTCTTATGCTTCGTAAAAAAGTTGGCGATAGCGTAAAGAAAGGCGAATCACTTGTAACAATTTACGCAAATCGTGAAAATGTAGAAGATGTAAAACAAAAAATTTACGAAAACATGAAGGTATCTGCGGAACACGTCAATGTACCGAAGTTAGTACACGGTATCGTCGAGAAATAAAGTGACAATTTGTCCACGAATCATGAGATAAAAAAGCTAAGGAGTTTTCTCCTTGGCTTTTTTTGCATATAATAATAATGGGTGAAATTATGATAAGAATTTGTGCAGTAACAAAAGAAAATGAAGTATTATATGACGTGTCATTAGAAGAAACGAAGCGAGAAGATATCGTATGGTTTTGGCTGGATTTATGTAAACCGACGAAAGAAGAGTATACATATATTTTACAAGATTATTTTAAATTCCATCCCCTTGCGATTGAGGATTGTTTGGAGTACGTGCAGAGACCGAAAGTGGATTTTTATGAAGGATATAATTTTTTAGTACTTCATGCTTTTAGTGAAGAGGGACTCGAGCCTCATGAAATTGATATATTCGTTAGCGATCAGTTTGTTGTATCTTTTCACTTTTCGCATAATAAGGCGATTGAACGAGCTTGGAATAAACTTGGAGAAAAACAGCGTGTAAAGAGAAGTACTCTTCATGTGACTCATATGATTATTGACCAAATTGTCGATGATTATTTTGCTCCGGTATATTATATTGAAGATCATTTAAATGCTATTGATGACAATTTAACAGGAGATACAGCTGGTGCTGTATTAGAAGAGGTATTTGATATTCGTTCTGATTTATCAAAATTACGACGAACAATTGTACCGATGCGCGATTTATTATATCGTATTTTAAATTCAACGCGCTTTTATGGTGCAAGTGACCATGAAATTTATTTTAAAGATATTCACGATCATCTTTTAAAGCTTGCTGAAATGATTGAAGCAAGCCGAGAGTTGACAGCTGATATTCGCGATAGCTACTTCTCGCTTAACTCTCATCATATGAATAATATTATGAAGACATTAACGGTTTTTTCAACGATTTTCATGCCGTTAACATTTATAGTTGGTGTATATGGAATGAACTTTGATCATATGCCAGAGTTAAAGTGGGAGTATGGCTATTATATTTGTTTAGCCGTAATGGCGTTTATAGGTGGCGGAATGATGGTCTGGTTTTATAAGAAGGGCTGGTTTAAATAATAAAACGCCGGGAATTCCCGGCGTTTTTGCTTTAGCCAATGGCATGCAGTACAAACATGGCTAAGAAGAGACATGTGATAACATAAAGCGGTTTTGCAACTTCTTTATGTTTACCAAGTGCTACTTTTAAGATTGGATATGCAATGAATCCAAAAGCAATACCATCAGCAATGCTATATGTGAGCGGAATCATAACGATGATTAAAAATGCTGGAAATCCTTCTGAAAAATCGTTCAGAGGAATTTGTTGAATGTTTGTAATCATTAAACCGCCAATAATAATTAAGATCGGAGCGATTGCGCTATCTGGAATTAATTTTACAAATGGCAAAGCAAATAATGAGGCAAAGAATAATCCGCCAGTGACGATAGACGTCAGACCTGTTTTGCCGCCCGCTGTAATACCAGCAGCACTTTCTATTGTAGAAACAGTTGGACTTGTGCCAAATAGACCGCATGTCATCGCTGAAATTGCATTTGCTTGATACGCACGAGGGAATTTACGCTGATCTTCTAATAAACCGTGCAAAAGTCCCATGTTTTCAAAAATGAGTACCATACTTAATGAGAACGTTGCGATTAAAAACGGTAAAGAAGTTAGTTTCCCAAACGACATTGCGCCAAAAACATTCCCATAGTTTGCAAATGAAAATGAGCTATTACCAACTTGACTTGTATCAACAATACCAAACAACCAAGAGATTCCTGTTCCAATTGCAATCGTCCATAAAAAGTTTCCACGTACGTTACGAATAAATAAAACTAAAGCAACGATAAGAGTAAGCAGTGTTGCTAGAACAACTGGACTACTTAATTTCCCTAATGCAACAGCAGTATTCGAATTCGCAACAACAAGGCCGCCTTTTTGCAAGCCGATAAACGCTAAAAAGAGTCCGATACCAACAGTTATCGCTTCTTTTAACGATTGTGGAATTGCGGCTGAAAGTGTGCGAGCAATTGGTGTAAATGCGGCAACCATAAAAATAATACCAGCGACAAATACCGCTGCTAATGCTTCTTGCCAAGTTAAACCAAGCGTATGCACAGCTGTGTACGTAAAAAACGCATTTACTCCCATACCTGGTACAAGAATCGCCGGTGCATTTGCCCAAAATGCCATCAATAGACATCCGACAAATGAGCTGAATACTGTTGCTAAAATTCCTGCTTCAAGAGGAATGCCGGCATCTGATAAAATGGATGCATTCACAATCATAATATAAACAATCGTGAAAAATGATGTTACACCAGCAAGTATTTCTTGTTTTGGTGTTGTGTGATGTAAGTCTAATTTAAATGTTCTTTCGAGAATTCCTTTCATGTTAAACCTTCTTTTTCATATCCCTCTCCCACCCGTGATATCCCTATGTAAGGTTCACCGTCTATTATTATATCAAAACAAAAGTTTTTTACAACAATTAAATGAGAACGTTTTCTTTTTTGCTAGACATACAATTACATATAAGTAAAAACAGCACGTACAGTTGAAATAACTTCTATTTCACCTGATTGAATAGGGGGAGCACCGCTATGAACAGCAGAGTAAGCAACAAATTCCCGAGGCATATGAGAAGACTCTTCAACGAGAGAAAGAGGAATAGGATTTATATTTAGATTATATGTACTAGCAATTGTCCTTGCTTTTTCTTGAGCGTTTTGCACAGCGAGTACTAATGCTTGTTTGTAGTAAGCATTAGGTCCAGAAACGCGAAATACAAGTCCCCTGGCGACGTTAGCTCCGTTTGTTACAGCTGTTTCATATACTTCGCCTGCTTTTTGTACATTAAGCACAATAACTTCATATAAATGCTCAACTTGATAACCTCTCAATACAGGCTTTTCGTTTATGTATTCATATTGAGGTGTAATGGTGTAAGAAAGTGTCTTAATATTTTGCTCTGTAATTCCAAGTTGCTTTAAAGCAGCAAGTAAATTAGCAGAAAGAGCAGCATTTTCTGCTTGTGCTTGTTTTATATTTTGATCTTCAGTACGAACACCGATTGTTAAGACGACAACATCCGGTTTTGCTTTTACGACACCTTCACCTTGTACAGTAATCGTTGCTTCTTTGCCATTACGTAACTCATGTGGATAAGAGGGCATGCCCATTTGCATGATTGTTCACCTTCCTTTCTTTATTTATATGAGAGAAGGGTGTCCAATTTTTCCTTAAATTTAGAAATATAATAGAAAATCTAAGTAGAAAGAAAATATATACAATTTAGGTATTCATGCATTATAATATGTGTAAATATTATAAAAAAGGATCGAGAACAGTGAACGAAAAACGAGAAGCGCTTATTTTAAACTTATCTACTTCCTTTCGGAGAATGCTTCGTTTATTACAAAGTGATATTAATGAACTTTTTTCTGAACATATGCCATGGAATGAGTTTTCTGTACTGCGTGCGTTATATTGGAAAAGCCCGCAAATGGCATCGCAAATTGCAAGTGAAGTGGATGTTACATCCAGTCATATTACAGCGGTTACAGATCGTCTTGCTCGTAAGGGGCTCGTAATGAGAAAGCGATCTAATTCAGACAGACGCATTGTGTATTTAGAAATTACCGATAGCGGGCGAGAAGTTGCTGAAAAACTTGAAAATGTCCGAAAAGAATATTATAGAGAGAAGTTTCAGGGCTGGAGCGACCAGGAAATTGAAATGGCGTTAGATCTCTTCGATAGAGTCCTATGAAAATAGAAAAGCAAAGATTGCTTTTCTATTTTTTTATGTGTAAATACATATAAGTTGAAAAATAACATAACCCCTTTTTTTAGGGTGGACGAGAGCATCTGGTCGCGCATAGAAGTGACTTATATGTCAAAAAAATTAAATATTACAGAATAGACAATCTGCATAAAAATATCCTCCTATTCCTATACTTTACGTATATGGAATAGGAGGCAGACAATGAAGCGTATTGTTTTGTTTGGAATTATCAGTATATGTTTATTATGTTACGGCACTGAAATAAGTGCAGCGTCTCCCAATCAAATTGTCCAAAAAGAACTGGAATATATCTCAAGTCATAACCCTGTTTTATATTCAAAGTTATGGATGAGTTCGATGCAAACAACTGTATTATTTCATCATAATGATCGTATTCATCATCAAGATACTTTACATAATATAAAGCACTCATCTCTCGTCGGTATAAAACAAATGTCGCTAACGAAAGCTTCAATTTATATGCCGCGAGTTTCTCAATATGTATCAAAATTCGGAAAAGAAAATGTACAAGTATACTACTTAGCTGTGCAGTATGATGTAAAAAAAGAAAACACCTATCAAATGAATGGGACGAACTACTTCATACAAGTATTTGTACGAGAGTATGGAGATTGGAAAATTGCTGAAAGTATTGTCGCACCGACAGATCAAATTGTGACAAATGGTAATGGATTCGGGACAGATGAGGAGAAGAACTATAGTGAAAGAAGAAAGAATGTAAAATAGCCTCCTAAGAGGCTATTTTCACATTGTTTATCTTACAAAATAGTCACTCTTCACTCTCTTAACCGGAGAAACAACCACATTCTCTTTAATAGAATATACTCCTTCAGCTGTTAAGCGTACCGCTGGTAAATGGGTCGATGTCAAAAAGAACATCGTATATAATGGATCGATATGCTGATGTCCTCTCTCCTTCAGAAGTTGTACAAGTCTTATCGTTTTTGAAATCAGTTCATGCATGGATAACTTGCTCATTTTCCCTCCAAGCGGTAATTCCAAATTAAATAAGGTTTCTTCTCCCTCCATTAATATGGTACCACCGCCTTGAGCGAGTAGTTGATTTACAGCTTGTATCATAATCTCTTTCTTTTGCCCTATAACAACAATATCTTGAGAGGCTGTGTAGGTTGTCGCTAGAGCATCTAGGTGATCGGCAAACCCTTTTAATATGCCGTTAGTAACCCATTTCCCCTTTTGATCAATAAGACTGACATAACAATATCCTTCTCTCGCTTCCAAGTCAATAATACCTTTCTTTAATGGCAATGATTCTAGACTTGGTTTCGTAATGACTGCATTAAGCATTTCTATTACAGGGACTTCTGGATGCTCAGTGGTCATATCAAGCCATTCTGGTTGAACGCGCCATTCCATATGTATGGGCTCAAATTGCAATTGCTTCCAATCACATACAGGAAATGAGTTTAGGAGCTGTCTGTTTGTCACAACCAGCTGCCCGTTTGCGATTACCTTGATCGGAGAAGGCTTGCTAATATCCTCGAGAAATAGAATATCCGCGATTCGTCCTGGAGCGATTCCGCCGATTTGTTGATCCAATCCATAATACGTTGCAGGGTTTAAAGTGGCCATCCGATAAGCGACATGGAAAGGGACGCCATTATCAAGAGAAATCTTAATAAGATAGTCCATTAGCCCATGCTGAAGAAATGGGGGCATAGAGCCATCCGTTGTTAACATAAGTCTTGAAGCGGAAGAAAAATCAAAGTCGCGCTCTTGTAAATCTTTAATTAAGCCTGGCAAATCAGGACGTATGGAGGAGTGGCGCAAAGTTGCATACATGCCTAAACGAAGTCTTCTCATTACTTCTTCTCCATTGATAGCTTCATGACAGGCCGTAACACCGAGTGCTGCCAAAGCATTTAAGGTTTCACTAGAAGCTCCTGGGTTATGCCCTTCAATTCTTTTGCCGAGCCTCCGTGCTTCTGCTATTCCTTCTAGTATTGTTTCATCACCAGCCAGGGCAGCAGGCCAAGCTGTCAATTCACCAGCTTGTATAATCTGTTTGTGGCGAAGTAAATTGACCAAGCGCTCAGTCGTGAATTTCGCTAACATATCCGGGTGGTTGCTTTGCGGATCCATCCTTGCCCACCAATAATTTTTGACAGGCAAATGACTGCTATAGTCTAATAAATATTCAAAGCCTTTCTGATCTGCATTTAAATAAAATATTAGATTATCATTCACTAAAGTCGTTGTACCTAAGCTTAAAGCGAATTCTCCAAATGACGTAGGATTATAATACTGATACGGATGTGCGTGAGGTTCGATGTATCCTGGAACTAACGTAAAGTTGGATGCATCTATAATTTGTGTTTTCTCATCAACTTGCGGTTTCTGCATTCCAACATAAGCAATACGTTCTCCATACAAAACGATATCTTTTTTTCTAGCTCTCCTGTGTATACATTAAACACAATTCCTCCTGTAATCCAAACTGTTGCCGGATGTTTCCCCCTTGATACCTCTATCAGTTTCCACAATGTATTCCTTTCAATGTATCTCATGTAAGTTTCCCCCTGATCTGCTTTTTTCACGCTCAGAATTACTTTAGTTCAAACTGAAGTATCTAAAAATTCAGTCTTATCTATTTTTATATTTTACTATAAAGGGTGATCACATTGTAGACCGTCTTTTCTTCTTCTGTTTTTTGGTAGGTTAAATCTATGCCAGGCCCGCGCCGAAAACGAAGTGTAGCTCAATTTTTTAGATTCTGTTTTACATAGTGCATATGAAAACTCCTCTTTCAATTGTAAAGAGGAGGGAAGAGAGGGAAGTGTATAGAGACAAGTTTGTTCTTCGACATTCTGAAAATAGCCTCCTGACGGGGGGCTATTTTGCATATAAAGAAAGTTTATGTTTTAACATCCGTTGTAAAATGGCATATGTCAAAATGCCAAATCCTATAAAATACATATAGTGAAGTGGGATTGATTTACTGCCATCAGTGAAAACTTCGCTGCCAAGAAGTCCGAAACAAATGGAAGTACATATTGAAAAATAGATTTGAAGTTGTTGATATAGTAATATCTTTCCGTTATGCTCATTCGGTGAACGTATATATAAATAAGCTCCTAATGGAAGACAAATGAGTATATAAATTGTAGGGCTCAGTAGTGTCCAAGCAGACGGGATATGATGATAAGCAGGCCCCGCATGTACACCTCCGTATTCATCTTGTATAGCTTCTCTTTGCGGTTGATAGTCATAGTTAATGCTAAAATAGGTAAGAGGAGCTAATGTACTTGTATTTTCTATATACATGGAACCTTTACGATGGGCATTGTCATATTCTTTTTCTGATAAATCAACATGTAATACAAAGAAAGGGAACGCAAGCTGAAAAATGTAAATAGGTAAAACCATTAAAATATAACTTAGCGCACCTTGTGAAACAATATTTCCTGTAATGGTTCCGATAAAAAGAGCTAGTGTATAAACTGCAATTAATGTCAAGATTGTATAGACAAAGTATAGATGAAACGGTGTAAATGATTGATAATCGGCGTGTATCGTTGTGTTGTAGACAATATACATAAGAATCCAATTTACGCTTAGTGTACTGATAATATGAACGGTACCAAACACCCATTTTGATAAAAATATGTGTGACCGTTTAAATGGCATAGACCATAAAAAATCATTTGTTTGATTATGACGCTCCCAACCTATTAATATGACTGCTAATCCAATTAAAAGCAAGGTAGGGAAAAATGTAGGACTATCTCCGTTCAAATGATAGGAATAATAAGTATTCGTTGTTTCGCGTAAGTACTGAGCTCTGTGCAGTGCGTCTCTAAAATATCCATATGGTAAGAGATATAAGGTACTGAGCCAGAATAACGCAATGACATATTTCCCTTGCTTCCAGTTTCGCATCCATAATGCTTTATGGAACATATAATTCACCTCAATTAATAAGTATATTTGTATTGGTTAGAATAGTATCGCTATCTTCCTACGAAAGAAAATTTCCATTTTAACAGACGAGATAGAATGAGGTAAGTGATAACTCCTGTGCCTAAAAAACCGATGTAATAGCTTACCAACGAATTGATTCCTCCTAGTAAACGAGCACCAAGTAAGGCAAAGCACGTTACCGTACAAACGATAAAGAGCTTTTGTAGCTTTGGAAAAAGTAGTATTTTTCCGTTTTGTTCGTTAGGTGACCGAACATATAAATACGTACTTAATGGTAATAAGATCAGTGTATATACAATAGGGCTTATTAATGTCCAGAGAGACGGAATAGAACTAAAGTTAGGCTCAGTGATTCGTTTTCCTGTTGTATCAGTATAGGCAGACTGTGGATCGTAATTAAAATAAATTTGAAAATGTATCATAGGTGAAAAGACAGTAAGTTTTTCAGCTTTATTCATATATGCATTTTCTTGTTCATAAGTGTTAGTATACGAATTATTGGTATGAACAGAAATGAATCCAGTAATTAAAATAGGCAATACGAATGGTAAAAGAAGAGCAATTGCAGTTAAAAAGCCTTGTGATACGATATTTCCAGCAATTGTTCCGAGACATAGTGTGAACGTATAGATTGCAATGAGTACAATGGCTGCGTATAGAAAATAATAGTGAAATGGTGAAAATATTTGATACTTATTATGAAAAGTTGTTTTTTTCAAAATAGCGAAAATTCCCCAGTTCAATGCTAGAACACTAATAATATTACATACACCAAACAGCCATTTTGTAAGAAAGATATGTGTTCGCTTGAATGGCATCGACCAAAGGAGGTCGATTGATTGATTGTGACGATCCCAGCCAATGAGTACACAACCTAAAACAATAACAAGTGCACCCTGTATTACTATAGTTTCTTCAGGAAAAATATAGTGGTAATGAAAACGATAATTCCATTTCATATTATCGTGGAAATAGTTTAGTTGTTCTAAAGCTGCCAAATAATATCTGCACGATAGTAGATAGAAGTTAACGAGCCAAAATAACCATACGATATATTTACTTTGCTTATATGTTTGAAGCCACAATGCTTTTTGAAACATAGGATCGCTCCTTTAAAAAATTTTATATTTAGTAACACGAGATAGTATGAAATAAGTGATGCTTCCAAATAAAAAGAAGCCGGCGTAGTAATTCAATAATAAGCCAAAAGGATTATATAACCGTCCGCCTATTAAAGCAAAGTAAAGTGTAATTCCCCATATCCATAGCAAGCGGTGCTTTTGAAAAAGAAAGATTTTCATATTATTTTCATTTCGTGTCCGTGTAAAAAGGAATGTGCCAAGTAGAAAGCAACAAATTGTATAAAAGACAGGAACCAGCATTGCTTTGGCAGAATAATATTGATGAAATGCAGGACCTTTTAGCGTATTTTCAGTATCATCGGTACGACGATTTCTTGGATCATAATTGTAATCAATAGTAAATTTGTTTATAGGAGCGGAAATACTTGCTTTTTGATTGAATTCATAAATGACATCAAATCTTTTCTGGGAATTGCTATGATCTATTACATTCCAATGAGTAGTTAGAAAAGAGAATCCTAGTGAAAATACGCCACACCCCATAACTAGAAAAGTAGTGCTAAAAATACCTTGTGAAATAACGTTCCTTGTAGATGATCCAATACATAAGGTAGCTGTATAGATTGCAACATAAGAAACAACTGCATATGAAAAGTATCGATGAAATGGATAAAATGATTGATATTGAAAGTGAATGGTTGATTTATAAATGAGATACATAAGTATCCAACTTATGAAAAAAGAACCTACAATATGAATCACTCCAAAGAGCCATTTTGATAAGAAAATATCACGTCGCTTAAACGGCATTGCCATAAGCATATCTTCAGATTGATTTCTACGTTCCCATCCGATTAAAAGACATCCTAAAATAATTACAATAAAGGCTATCCAAAAACTATTAGAGGAATAAAAAGTATATTCATAATAAAAATTTCCTTCTGTGTGACGTTTATGATAAGAATTAAGTTGTTGCTCTGCTGCTTGATAATATTTATATGGGAAAAAGTAGAGACAACTAAGAAAGAATAGCAATATAATATATTTTCCTTGTTTCCAGTTTCGCATCCATAGTGCTTTATGGAACATGGCATTCACCTCGATTTATACGTATATTCTTAATAAATAGTATTATCTTCCGCCGAAAGAGAATTTCCATTTTAGCAAGCGTGTTAAAATTATATAACTAATAATTCCTGCTCCCAAAAAGGTTATATAGTAAATCCATAAAGCACTTATTCCAAATGTTCGCCCCGCGAGTAATGCAAAGCAAAGGACTGTACAGCCAATAAACCATTTCTGTAGCCGTGGAAACAATAGAATTTTTCCGTTTTGTTCATTAGGAGAGCGTGTATATAAAATGATCGCTAATGGTAAAAATAGAATGATATAAACGAATGGGTTCAGCAATTTCCAAACAGGTGGAATCGATATTTTCTCCATAGGGTCTACGGTAGGTGATTCCGAGATTTTATGACCGTCACGATCAAATGTCATTTCAGGATGGTAGCTGTAACTAATATGAAATTCATGGAACGGTGCAATGATGCTTACTTGTTCTAAGTAATATCTAGTTTTACTCTCAATTTTATATCGATCCTCGGTTGCCCCTCCAGTATGAACAAAAATAAATCCAGATACCAATAAAATTAAACCATAAGGAAGATATAAAATGACCGCAGTTAAAGTGCCTTGTGAAAAAATATTTCCAGTAATTGTTCCAATGAATAAGGAAAATGTATAGATAGCAATTAGCACAATTGTTAGGTAGATAAAATAAGTATGAAACGGACTAAAATCTTGATAAGCATTATGAAAAGATGCTTTTTTAATTCCCCACATACTAATCCAGCAAATAAAATTTACGGTTATAATATTGACAATGCCAAACAACCATTTTGTTAGAAAAATATCTTTTCGCTTAAAAGGCATAGAGAAAAGAAAATCCACTGATTGATTGTTGCGTTCCCATCCAATTAAAACACAAGCAAGTGCGATGAGCGCAATGCCTTGTATCAGGACAGGTTCATCTAATTGGAAATGATAGGAATAATAATATACATGATCATCCCATTTCATTTTTGATTGTCTAAACTCTGATTGTGCAGCACTATAATATTCATAAGGAAGTTTATACAAACTACTTAACCAAAAGAGTAGAAGTATATATTTCCCCTGTTTAAATGTCCGCATCCACAACCCTTTATGAAACATGTGACCCCTCCTCAAAAGCCGTAACAAATACATCCTCAAGTGACATTGGCAATTCTTCTAATAAGAGCGGCTGCTCTTTATGAAATTTTTCTAACGTAGTTGCTACATTGCCCTCGATTAAAACGGTGTATACTTTTCCGGTTTGTTGTAATACTTTCACATTACTTAAGTTTTCTAGTTTTTGTGGTAGTGAACGTTCATAAGCGACTTGAATTTTTGCATATCGCGATTTTGTATCGTCTAAAGCTGTAATTGATGCAATGGTATGATCTTTTAAAATGATGACTGTGTCTGCGATTTTTTCAATTTCATCTAAGTGATGTGTCGAAATGAGAATGGTAATTTCACGTTCTGCTACTTCTTCAATTAAAAATTGCAAGATTTGTCTTTTTACAATTGGATCAAGTCCGTTTGTTGGCTCATCTAAAATTATGTATTCTACGCCAGTAGAAAAGGCTAAGATCATTGCCAATAGTGCTTTCATTCCGCGGGAGTAGCTACGAATGCGTTTGTCTGGTAAGTTAAAACGCTCAAGTAACTCATAGAAATAGTCTGCATTGAAATTATGATAGACTGCTTTGTAAAATTTTACGATTTCTTTTACTGTGTATCCGCTTAATACATTTGTAGAGTCTGGAACGTATACAACTGTTTGTTTTACTTCAGGATGCTTGTGCACGTCAACGTCGTTATATGTAACGGTTCCTTCATCTGGAGTTAAAATCCCAACGAGTGTACGTAATAGTGTTGTTTTTCCGGCTCCATTTCTTCCGAGTAATCCGGCAATGCTCCCCTTTTTTAAAGTAAATGAAATATCTTCTAATATCGTTTGATTATCAATTGTTTTCTTTACGTTCGTCACTTTTAACATGCGTATTTCCTCCTAATTCTTTATAGTATGAATCAATCCAATCATGAATTTTTTCTTTTGAAATACCAAGATACGAAGCTTCTAGTAACAATTGATGGAATTGTTTTTCTACCATAGCAATTTTCCTTTCATCTTGTGCGGGAGTAATGGATTGCGAGACGAATGTCCCTTTACCACGCAGCGTTTCAATAATTCCTTGTCGCTCTAATTCTTGATAAGCCTTACTCACTGTGTTTGGATTAATTACAAGTGAAGAGGCAAGTTCACGAACGGAAGGGAGTTTATCGTTAGGTTCGAGCATCCCTTTTAGAATTAGCTCTTTAACATTATGAACAATTTGTTCCCATATCGGAGTGTTGCTTCTTGGATCTAGTTGAATGTGCAAGAGCAAAGTCTCCTTTCTGAATAAAAGTATGAGTGTACTAATAGTTGTAATACACTTAATACAATATATAGTACATGATAACTTGTCAACTGTATTTTTAGAAAATTATGGTATAAAAACCCTCCGTTTGGAAAAAATAGGTGTGATATAGAATGGAGGGTTAGTCATGAAGCGATTAATAGGAATACTTGTTTGTTTCATGTTATTGCTTTCCGCTGTTCCAGTTGGTTTTGCACAATCTGAGAAAAAAGAAGTGGAAGCGGAAACAAAACCGAAATTGGCGGAACAAGCATCGTCAGCAATTGTGATTGAGCAGGATACAGGGAAGGTTTTATTTGAAAAAAATCCAAATGAAAAGTTGCCGCCTGCTAGTATGACAAAAATTATGACCATGTTGCTCATTATGGAACAAATTGAAAAAGGAAAATTAAAACTGACAGATAAAGTAAGAGCGAGTGAACACGCAGCTTCTATGGGAGGTTCACAAATTTTCCTTGAGCCTGGTGAAGAAATGTCAGTTGATGAAATGTTAAAAGGAATTGCCATTGCATCTGGAAATGACGCATCAGTTGCCGTTGCTGAACACATCGCTGGATCAGAAGAAGGATTTGTAGATAGGATGAATAAAAAAGCAAAAGATTTAGGACTAAAAAATACTCATTTTCAAAATCCAACAGGTCTTCCGGCAAAAGATCATTATTCAACGGCATATGACATGGCAGTTATGGCAAAGGAATTGATGAAATATCCATTAATCCGTAAATATACAGGGAAATATGAAGATTATTTACGTGAAGATACGGATAAGAAATTTTGGCTTGTAAATACAAATAAGCTTGTTCGTTTCTATCCAGGTGTTGACGGTGTGAAAACAGGGTTTACAACAGAAGCAAAATATTGTTTAACAGCATCAGCAGAACGAAATGGGATGCGTGTTATTTCTGTCATTATGGGCTCTCCAACATCAAAGGAACGAAATGCAGAAGTAACAAAGCTTCTGGATTATGCATTTAGTCAATATATGACGAAAAAGATGTTTACAAGAGGGGAAAAAATTCAAACGGTAAAAGTAGGAAAAGGAAAAAAAGAAACAGTGGACTTAGTAGCTTCTGAAAATGTTTCTCTTCTAATGAAAAAAGGAGAAACAATGAAGAATATTAAAAAAGAGGTAGTTGCTGAGGAGAAGGTGAAAGCTCCAATTAAAAAAGGAGATGCCTTAGGTACACTTGTTATAAAAAAAGGTAATGAAGTGCTACTCAAACAAACCATTGTTGCCAAAGAAGATGTGGCAGCAGCGAGTTGGTGGGAGTTATTTAAACGAAGTTTTGGGATGTTTTCGACATCGAAATAGCGGCAATATAGTTGCCGCTTTCTCTTTTGTTCATTTTACTGTGATTTCGATAGTGAGAGATAGTTCTTGAAGGTTCTTTTTATGACGAAATAGTACTTCTTTTGTCAGGTGGAAGGATTCTACATTTATTTTAGAGAAAAACTTCTTATATATTTTGCGTGTATACGCGAATTTTGAATGTAAGGAGGAAATAGAGTGAGTCTTTCCATCCATTTAGAAGTAAAGCGTGACGTCTTATGTGTTCGTTTAGCAGGCGAACTAGATCATCATACTGCCGAAGAGTTGCGAGCGAAAGTAACTGATATGATTGAGACGCATCATGTTCATCATATTATTTTAAACCTAGAGCAATTAGCATTTATGGATAGTTCTGGCCTTGGTGTTGTATTAGGAAGATATAAACATGTCAAAAGCTTAGGCGGCGAAATGGTTGTTTGTGCAATTTCTCCTGCTGTAAAGCGCTTATTTGAGATGTCAGGGCTATTTAAAATTATTCGTTTAGAAGAAAATGAAGCGCATGCGCTCGCGACATTGGGGGTGGCATAGATGAGAAATGAAATGAACCTTCAATTTTCAGCGTTAAGTCAAAATGAATCGTTTGCTCGCGTTACAGTTGCTGCTTTTATCGCGCAGCTTGATCCAACGATGGAAGAGTTAACGGAAGTGAAAACTGTTGTGTCTGAGGCAGTAACGAATGCCATTATCCATGGATATGAAGGGAATCAAGATGGCGTGGTGTATATTACGGTTATTTTGGAAGATGGTATGGTAAAGTTAACAATTCGTGATGAAGGGATTGGAATTCTAGATTTAGATGAGGCAAGGCAACCCCTTTTTACAACAAAACCCGAATTAGAGCGTTCTGGAATGGGATTTACCATTATGGAAAATTTTATGGACGAAGTAGAGGTTATTTCTAATGAATCTTTCGGGACAACGATCCATTTGACGAAGTATCTATCAAAAAGCAACGCTCTATGCAATTAAGGAGAATTGCCTATGGACATAGAGATCAGAAACGAAAAAGGAAAAGGAAAAGGGCAGTTAAAGGATCAGGAATTAAAAGAATTAATTAAAAGAAGTCAACAGGGCGACCAAGGAGCGAGAGATTTAATTATACAAAATAATATGAGGCTTGTTTGGTCCGTTGTACAACGCTTTTTAAATCGCGGTTATGAGCCGGAAGACTTGTTTCAAATTGGCTGTATTGGGTTGCTAAAGTCTGTCGACAAATTTGATCTATCTTTTGATGTAAAGTTTTCAACATATGCAGTTCCAATGATTATTGGAGAAATTCAACGTTTTTTACGTGATGATGGAACAGTGAAGGTAAGTCGTTCTTTAAAAGAAACAGGAAATAAAATTCGTAAAGTGAAAGATGAATTATCAAAAGAATATGGCCGTGCACCGACAATTACCGAAATAGCAGACGCGTTACAATTAACACCAGAAGAAGTTGTAATGGCGCAAGAAGCAAGTCGAACACCGTCGTCGATACATGAAACGGTGTATGAAAATGATGGTGATCCTATTACTATTTTAGACCAAATTGCGGATCGTTCTGAAACAAAGTGGTTTGATAAGATTGCGTTAAAAGAAGCAATTCGTGAATTAGATGAGCGTGAACGATTGATTGTATATTTGCGGTATTATAAAGACCAGACACAATCGGAAGTAGCAGATCGTCTAGGGATCTCTCAAGTGCAAGTATCAAGGCTAGAAAAGAAAATATTAAAGCAAATGAAGGAACGAATAGGCGAATAGTCTATTCGTTTTTTATTTTAAAAAAGTTGTATTAGAAAAATTTCCAATATCCATACTACAACTACGAGGAATAGTTAAGAGGTGATTGGAATGGAGCAAACGATATATGTAAAGATGAGGAATCGTCTGCAAGTGTCGCCTGCTTATGAGATTAAAATTGGTGACGTTGCACAAGTAGTTGGAGAGTCACATATTGTAGATGAGATAAAACGACAGGTTATTTACAAAATTACAAAGAAAGATAAAACGCATGTTGTAATTGATGTGATGAAAGTGATTCAGAGTATTCGGCAGTATTCTAGCAGTTTAGAAATTAATTTGCTCGGTTCAGCACAAACGATTGTTGAAATTGTATATGAAAAAAAACAAGTAAATCCAGTTTTTTTTGGAATGGTGTGGTTATTACTGTTTGTAGGAGCGGCTCTTGCAATTATTTATTTTCATGAAGATGTTAGTATGCAGCAAGTGCATCAACGTTTGTATTACATGATTACAGGAGAAAGTAACAAAAAGCCGCTTTTATTTCAAATTCCATATTCGTTAGGACTTGGACTTGGAATGATTCTTTTTTTTAATCACGTATTTCAAAAGCGTATTAATGAGGAGCCAAGCCCATTAGAAGTTGAAATGTTCCAATACCAACAATCTCTCGATCAATATGTAATGATGAGTGAAAATAAAGAAATGATAAAGAACATCCAAAATGATTGAATATATTGGGGTAATCTTTATTGGATTTTCTGGTGGCATTGCTGTTGGAGGAGGATATGTTGCATTTTTAACTGTATTAGGTGTGATTCCAAGGCTTGCTCAGTTAACGAAAAGTAATCATCGTGTGCAATTTTATGAATGGGCTGTTGTGAGCGGTGCACTAGGCGGTACGTGGTGCAGTTTACGGGATGTTACATTGCTTGCTTCACCATATTGGCTTTTGCTTCTTGGCTTGTTATGCGGCACATTTATCGGAATGCTTGCTGCTGCTTTAACAGAAGTGCTGAATGTACTTCCAATATTGGCAAAACGTGTTGGGGTTGATGGGAAAATTGTTATTCTTCTTATCGCACTTGTTCTTGGTAAGGTAGTAGGATCTTTATTTCATTGGATTTACTTTGTGAAATAGGAGGTATGTCAGTGGCACTGCATAAATTAAAAGACGATTATACGAATAATGTGAAAGCGTATCATCCAAAACCTAACTATATGATGAATTGTATAAAGGCTTTTGTTGTGGGAGGACTTATTTGTACATTAGGAGAGGCTTTGATGAAGATGTATATACACTATTTTGATTTTACGGAGAAAAATGCGGGAAATCCCGCAATCACAACACTAATATTACTGTCGGCCATTTTAACAGGACTTGGTGTATATGATAAACTTGGACAATTTGCAGGAGCTGGGGCAGTAATTCCAGTAACTGGATTTGCAAATTCAATGGTGAGTGCAGCAATGGAACATCGTAGCGAAGGGATTGTTCTAGGGATTGCCACAAATATGTTCAAGATTGCTGGAAGTGTAATTGTATTTGGTGTTGTTGGGGCGTATGTTGTAGGTCTCATTCGGTATACATGGAAGCTCCTCCAATGAAGGAAGTTTCAGTTAATGTAAGTAAAGGAGAAGGTAGATGAGATTAACTGGGAAGCAAACGTGGCTATTTCAAAACGATGTATATGTGAATGCGACGGGGACGGCTGTTGGACCGGATGAGGCAAAGGGGCCGCTTGGAGATAGTTTTGATATTACATATGATGATTTGCATTGCGGAGAAAAGAGCTGGGAGTTAGCGGAAAGAAGGTTAATGAGAGAATCGATTCAACAAGCATTACGAAAAAAAAAGATGCAAGCATCTGATATTGATTTTTTTTTAGCTGGAGATTTATTAAATCAAACAGTTACGGCAAATTATGTTGCAAGAGAGCTTGCAATCCCATTTTTAGGCATGTTTGGAGCGTGTTCCACGTCGATGGAGACGTTAGCTGTTGGCGCAGCATTTATTGATGGTGGATTTGCAAATCGCGTGTTAGCAACAGTGAGTAGTCATAATGCCACCGCTGAACGGCAATTTCGTTATCCAACAGAGTATGGAGGACAAAAGCCAACTACAGCGACATTTACCGTTACAGGAGCTGGCACAGCTTTAATTAGTCGTGAAAGAAGTGCAATTAAAGTCACATCAGCAACTATTGGAAAAGTTCAAGATTTAGGTATAACAGATCCGTTTGATATGGGCTCTGCAATGGCTCCTGCTGCAGCTCATACAATTAGGCAGCATTTTGAAGATTTAAATCGAAGTGCTGCCGATTACGATTTGATTGTAACTGGTGATTTATCGGGAGTTGGAACACCAATTGCGCGGCAGCTTTTGTTAGATGAGGGTTATGATCTAGGGAATGTTTATAATGATTGCGGTTTAATGATTTATAGAGATGACCAGCAAGTATTTGCGGGAGGAAGTGGCTGTGCTTGTTCCGCAGTTGTAACATATGGACATTTAATGAAAGAAATGGAAAAGGGGAATTTCGAGCGAATTTTTGTCGTCGCAACAGGTGCTTTATTAAGTCCGATTATGATTCAACAAAAAGAATCGATTCCAACGATTGCACACGGTATCGTATTTGAAAGAATAAAGTGAAACTTCCATAATTTTTGGGGCTTCATCCCAAAATTATGGTTAGTTGAACCAATCGGGTTTTTACGGGCAGTTATCCCCCACCTATCTTCTTCGTTTTTCTCTCAATCTGGAGGTGGGTGCTTACTGCCCGTTAATGCGGGATAAAAGGGGTGTAATATGTGGAATTTATATATGCGTTTTTAGTTGGAGGAGCAATTTGTGTTGTCGGACAACTCCTGTTAGATTTTACGAAATTAACACCTGCACATGTTATGGCGATTTTTGTAGTAGTTGGTGCTGTTTTGGATGGTTTTGGTATTTATGACAGACTGATTCAGTTTGCAGGGGCGGGAGCGACTGTCCCGATTTCAGGTTTTGGTCATTCTTTATTGCACGGGGCAATGGAAGCGGCAGAAAAGTATGGTTATCTTGGGATTGGAATGGGAATGTTTAAGTTAACATCTGTTGGAATTTCAGCAGCGATTTTGTTTGCATTTTTAGCAGCACTTATTTTTAAACCGAAAGGATAAATAAGATGAGAAGAAGGGTTATTTTGGTGACAGATGGAGATGAATATGCGCAGCGAACAATCGAGTTACTGGCAAAGGAGTTTGGGGGACGATGTATTTCGGCATCGCAAAGTAATCCAACGAAATTAACAGGGAGAAAGATTGTTGAGCTTATCATGCAAACACCACATGACCCTGTTTTTGTTATGTTTGATGATAGTGGATTTATTGGGGAAGGATCAGGAGAAAAAGCATTAAAATATGTGGCAACGAACAAACAAATTGATGTGCTTGGCGTGTTAGCGGTTGCTTCGAATACGCATCATTGGGAATGGGCACGTGTTGATGTAAGCGTCGATCGAGAAGGACGATTAACTGAGTATGGCGTTGATAAATTTGGTTTGGCGGATGTTGAAATAGGAAGAATTAACGGTGATACTGTTTACTGTTTAGATGAATTACATGTTCCTATTATTGTTGGAATCGGTGATATTGGAAAAATGTACGGCAATGATGACTGGAAACGTGGGTCGCCAATTACAAAGCAAGCAATTCAATTAATTTTGGAAAGGAGTGGGTTTTATGACCAAAACAAAAAAGACTAATATACCAATTTCTTCATTTTTAAGTGACAATGAAAATTATTTGAAGCAAACAGTTGGACTTGGCGTTACCTTTGATGTGGGGATTCGTAAATTTCATATTCTAGATAAAGAAATTGGTGTTTTATTTGTGAATGGTTTATGTGACACAAACTATATCATACACATTCTCGAAGAGGCTATTGATACGAATGAAATACAAAGGTATGGAGAAGGTACAGTAAAGTTGTTAGAAAATCGTCTGATTCATCAGCAAGTAAGTAAAGTAAAGACGATGGATGATGTCATATTGCAAGTTTTATCAGGCTTAATCGTTATTTTTGTTGAGGGAGAGACAGAAGCGTTTGTAATCGATGTTCGTAGCTATCCAGGACGAACCCCAACAGAGCCGGATACGGAGAAAGTCGTTAGAGGTGCGCGCGATGGATTTGTTGAAAATATTATTGTAAACACAGCTCTTATTCGAAGACGCATTCGTGATCCTCGTTTGCGACATGAAATTATCCGAGTAGGAGAGCGGTCACACACAGATCTTTGTATCGCATATATACAAGATATTGCGAATCCTGATTTAGTAAAAATAATAAAGCAAGAGATAGAAAATATTCAAATCGATGGTGTCACAATGGCAGATAAAACAATTGAGGAGTTTCTTGTGAAACAAGGGTATAATCCTTTTCCGCTTATTCGCTATACAGAAAGACCAGATGTC
Organism: Bacillus sp. BP-3; assembly: GCF_028401955.1. Lineage (GTDB taxonomy): Bacteria > Bacillota > Bacilli > Bacillales > Bacillaceae_G > Bacillus_A. The sequence continues at coordinate 28,683 of NZ_JAQOTJ010000022.1, read as the reverse complement.
GCAGCGAACCATTTGTTAGAAGGACATGTTTTACTCCTGACAGATACTTCTCCTAGTGCAATTATTACACCGACAACATATTTTCATCATGTACAGCATGCAGAGGAATTTCGGCAAAATCCTGCCGTTGGAACATTTTTGCGGTGGGTTCGTTTTGTAGGAGTTGTATTTTCGCTGTTCTTATTGCCACTTTGGCTTGCGTTTGTAATGGATCCTGCTTTATTACCAGACAAGCTAGCGTTTATTGGGCCGAATAAAGTGACCAATATACCAATCGCCTTGCAGATTATTTTATCAGAAGTAGGGCTGGAATTTCTGAGGATGGCATCGATCCATACACCAACGCCGCTGTCGTCAGCAGCAGGGTTAATTTCCGCTATATTAATTGGTCAAATTGCAATTAATGTCGGTCTGTTTGTACCAGAAGTCATTTTATATACTGCCATTTCTATGATTGGATCATATGCAACGCCAAGTTATGAATTGGGATTAGGAAATAAAATAGGTAAATTATTCCTTATCCTATGTACCGCTTTGTTTCAAGAAATAGGATTTGTTGTCGGAATGACATTGTTAATTTTATTTTTAACATCCATTAGAAGTTTACAAACACCATACCTTTGGCCGTTTCTTCCATTTGATTGGGAAGCATTGGTGAAAATTTTAATTCGCCCATCTATTTCTAGTTTGAAGGTACGTCCTAGTATCGTCCATCCTCAAAATATAAAGAGGCAAAAATGAGCAGAAGAATAAATTCTGCTCATTTTTGTTATAAATTTATCTGTTATTAACAAAAGCATAACATTTCTTTTGTACACTAGAAGTAAATATGATGTATGGAAGGGGAGATTACATGATTAAGTTATTTGTTAGCGATTTGGATGACACACTCGTTTATAATGTGAATCGGATTCATCGTGACGATGAAAAAGCATTATGCTGGTTAGCAGAGAAAGGCACAAATATTTGTTTTGCTTCTGGTCGTTTTACCCACCGTATTCACGCTGTTGTGAAACAATTCGCTTTCCCTTATTATACAACAGGATTAAATGGCGCCGTTTTATTTACGAAAGAAGGAGAAATGTTAAACGAATCAACGTTTGATGGAGAGGTTGCCCGGGAAATATATAAATATATACATGAAAAAAAGTTGGCGGATATTGTATGTGCGAAAGAGCATCGATATACAAAAAAGAAAAATGAACATCATCGTATGTTTGAGGAATACATTCAAGGAGAAATTACAGAAATAGAGACATTAGAGGAAGAGTTCGGACAAACTATTCATCCAGCAAAATTATTTGTTTATGGGGAAGAAGAGAAAATTACAATGTTAGATCAAGAGTTGCGAAAACAGTTTCAAGGCGAGGCGGAAGTCGTAATTTCAGGGAAAAAATACGTGGATATTATGCCAATTGGGATTAGTAAAGGAAGTGCACTGCAGCTTCTAATGGAACATTTACAAGTTGAAGCGCATGAAGTAGCGTGTATTGGGGATTCTTTTAATGATGTTTCCATGTTTTCAGTAACACCGCATTCTTTTACACTGCATCATGCTCATCCATATGTGAAAGAAAAAGCGAGTTATGTTGTTCGTTCAGTAGAAGAAGCGATTATGAAATTACCATTGTTAGCATAAAGTGAAACTTTTATCAGTGGGGGCTTACTGCCCACGAATAGCGGGATAAGAAAAAAGCTCGTTATTAACGAGCTTTTTTCTTACTTGAATAATGATTTTATAAAGTCTATAAAGCTAGAGAATACACCTTTTAACTTGTCTAAAAAGCCTTGACCTTCTTCAGAACCAAGAAACGCTGAAACGTGTTCTTTTGCTTTATTTAATTGGTTACTAACTTGATTCCAATCAATATTTAAGTTTTTCATTTTGTCAAAGAGCGCTACTAAATTATCAAGTTGTTCATCAGTTAATGTAATGCCAAGCTGATCTGCAATCTTTTTAATGAGTGAGCGTAAATCTTCTGTTGTTTTTGGTTGTTCTTTTGCGATTTCTTCTTTAACTTTTGCAACAAGTTGTACAGCTTTGTCATTTCCGATTTGGTCACCGAGTTTTGCAGTTTGAACCATTTCTTCATTAGCGACTTTTTTCACTTCTTCTGGAATTTCTTTTTTCGATGTTGTCTCGTAAGCTTTCATTAAGCCTGTCAAAGCGGCAGTTCCTGATACTTTAAATGGTGCTGTAATGTAAATATTCGCATCTTTTACACCCGCTGTAATTAATGCGTTTGTATACATTGCATCTGTTACCCAATTAATATTATGCGCTTGTACAACAAGACCAGATCCTTTTTTTGTATACGTAATCATAGAAGAAGAAATTGCTTTCGTACCAATTTGAGCGTTTGGTACAACTCCATCTAAATATTTATGTTCCTCCGCATTTGATACCTTAATAATTTGCGCATCTTTTGGCGCTTTCATTTCTTGGAGAAGCTGTTGTTTTTGCTGTTCTGTTAAATTTTCTCCTAATGTAACAATAGACTCTCCCTCAATCACGTCTGCATATGAAGCTGTTGGAACTAAAAAGACCATAACAGCTAATAGCAGTGCTAACAATTTCGTTTTCACGAAAAATCGCTCCCTTTCTCTTTCTGAAATTTTCGGGTAACAAAGTAATTATAGTATATTTTTTGTATTTGTCATCCGCCTTAAGAATGATTCTTAAAAGAAACAGTAGGATTGTCGGATTTTCTCCTACTATTCGTGTGCAATAGAGCGTTGCTGGCTAAGGTTTTAATTAATTAGAAGGTATTGGCGTTGAAATAGAGAAGTATATGTTTAGCATATTATTCATTTGAAAGAAAGAGAAGCATATTAAATTTAACACGGTTTTCACAATAATATTTTTGTTTATTTCAGTGATTGTGGTAATATAAGGCTGAGATTGTTGAAAGGAGCTTATTATACATGAAAACTTTAGGATACATATTAATGGAGAACGGTGAAAAAATCGAATTAGAATTTTTCGCAGAAGAAGCACCAAAAACAGTAGAAAATTTTAGAAAGTTAGCTAATGAAGGCTTTTATAATGGAGTTACTTTCCACAGAGTAATTCCTGGTTTTGTAAGTCAAGGTGGCGATCCAACAGGAACAGGAGCAGGCGGTCCTGGCTACTCTATTCCTTGTGAAACAGATGGAAATCCTCACAAACATAAAGTAGGGGCACTTTCTATGGCGCATGCTGGAAGAAATACTGGAGGAAGCCAGTTCTTTGTTGTACATGAACCACAACCACATTTAGACGGCGTTCATACTGTATTTGGTCAAGTAACAAGTGGTATTGAAACAGTGTTAAATATGCGTCAAGGCGATGTTATGAAAGAAGTTAAAGTTTGGGAAGAGTAAAATGTTAAGAGGGGGCAAAAGGCTCTCTCTTTTTTATTTTAAAGAGAATGTGTGTATTTTTTGTGCCATTTACATTTTTCGATATATAAGTTGCTACTATGCAGAAGTGTGATTGTCACTTGCTTTCTTCTTTTGTTTTAAACATTGCAAGTGGCAGAAACAGGTTCTGACTGTTTCTATCCATGGCCAGACGCTTTCGCTCACCTAAAAAAAGAGTTTTTTATATGATTTTTTTATTCACATAGGTTCGAACAGTACAATGCTATTAGCATAATGTAAACAGAATATCAACATTTGACTTCCTCTTTCCGTCTTTGTATGATTATAAAGTTGTTTTAGGCAAGCCTTCTCAGTGTGTTAGAAATGTTGTAAAATAGACATGATATGAACATGCTGATTAAGGGGATATGATTTGTAACTTTTGTAAGAAGGGATAAATTTCATGTTAATTCGTTTTAAAAAAAGTTATGAAAAAATTGCAATGGGACTTCTTTCTTTTATGCCAATGGAAAAAGATATAAAGCGATTGCAAGCGACGATGAAGGATTATGAACAAAATGATGATTGGCAGCTTTACTTATGGAAAGAAGATGAAGCGATTGTTGGAATTATTGGGACGGTAAAACAAGCAGAGGGCGTATTAGAAATTCAGCATATTAGTGTGAATCCTTCACATCGTCATGCTGGAATTGGAACAAAAATGGTACAAGAATTACAAATAATGATGTCGAATATTACGGTATACGGAAATGAACAAACATCTAGTTTTTGTGAGAAATGCAAAGAAATTGAGCAGAACGTGTATTAATAAAAGCAGAGATAACATTATCTCTGCTTTTTCTTTTTTAATTGCATATTTCGCTCGCTAATCACATCTTCACGATTGCGGCGGGAGTGTTTATGAATAATGTCCTCACTTGGCGTGAAAGAAGTGTCTTTCCAAGGCAGTCCTTTCGTTTTGCATAATTGTATACATATGTTTTCTAAATTCGAATCAGCAAAAGGAAGGAATAATGTTGTATAAGACTCATGATTTTGTATGATGTGCAATCGCTCTTTAAGAAGCAATAGCAGTTTTGAATAGTTTAAACCTAATGCCTCTACATGCAGCTTTTCGTTTTGTAAAATGAATAGCGCACTTTTCATCATTTTTTGTGCACCGTTCCAATTACAGCGCCTATGGTGATATAAAGCAACGGCAATTTGGATAAGTCCCACCCAATGTTGTTCTCGCTCTCCACGTGGTTTTGTTTTCCAATGTTCTTCTAAGACTTCGTGACATTCAAAGTAATCATAATCACTATGAAAATGAATTAAAAACTGTATGTATGCTTTGTGATACATGCTTTTCACTCCTATTCTAAGCAGCGTTTTATCTAGTGTAGCATAAAGTGAAACTTCCATCGCCCCACACTAATAGCGGGATAAAATATAAAGCGACTAGAGAGTGCTCTAGTCGCTTTATGTCAGTTAGCAAAAACAAGCTGCACCGACAATAATTAATAAAATAAACAACACAACCAGTAAAGCGAATCCGCCGTGGAAACCTCCAGTAACATGACCCATAGTTTGTGACCTCCTACAATGTACTCATTACACTGTCATCATATGAATGGGATGGGCATTGTGGCCTAGGTATACGTCTATTTTTAATTAATTTTTTGAAAAAGGTTGGATAGTCCATAAGTATACACTATACTTATGGTGTTACAGAAAAAATGTGGTGGGATGATTTGTGCAATATAATTTTAAAGTTGAGGCATTTGAAGGCCCTTTAGATTTACTATTACATTTAATTAATCGTTATGAAATTGATATTTATAACATTCCTGTAGCGGAAATTACAGAACAATATTTATCATATATCCATACGATGAAAGAATTACAGCTTGATGTTGCAAGTGAATATTTAGTTATGGCAGCGACGCTATTACAAATTAAAAGTAAAATGTTGCTTCCAAAGTATGAAGAGGATGTAGAGGATAGCAGCGAAGAGTTTATGGAAGATCCTCGGCAAGAGTTAATGGAACGCTTAATTGAGTATAAGAAATATAAGCAAGTTGCTACTCAATTAAAGGAGAAAGAACAAGAACGAGCGCAGTTATATACCCGGCCTCCTCTTGATTATATGATGTTTCAAAAAGAAGAGGCGGAAAGGCTGCCGATTGACGTTACATTATATGATATGTTAGCAGCGTTTCAAAAGCTCGTGCGCCGAAAGAAAATACAGCGGCCAGTAACAGCTACAGTTACTAGGCAGGAAATTCCCATTGAACAAAGAATGGACGATGTTTTAAAACAATTGGACCTTGCAGGCGGTCGCCAAAGTTTCTATGATTTATTTGTAGATGATAATCGAGATATGGTCGTTGTTACATTTTTAGCAATTTTGGAACTCATGAAACATCAGAAAATTGTTATTGAGCAAGAGCGTAATTTTGATGAAATCTTTTTAAAGAAACAATAGCTGTAATCTTTGACCGAACGCAATATATTGATGTTCGGTCTTTATGATGTATATGGAGACAAAGAATGTGAGAAAGGAGCTTTTAGCGTTGGATAGACAAGAACAAAAGGCAGTTATAGAGGGGCTGCTATTTGTAGCAGGAGATGAAGGAATCTACCCGGAACAAATTGCAAAAGTATTAGAGGTAGAAGTGAAAGCGGTAATAAAGCTTGTAGAAGAACTGCAAGAAGAATATGAACAAATGCACCGAGGTTTGCAAATTGTTCAATTTGCAAAAGTGTATCGCTTTACGACGAAAAAAGAGCATGCCCCGTATTATCAAAAATTGATGGATGCACCAACAGCTGCATCTTTATCGCAAGCAGCGTTAGAAACATTAGCGATTATCGCCTATCGTCAGCCAATTACAAGAACAGAAATTGAAGAGATACGCGGTGTGAAAACAGATCGAGCACTCCAAACGCTTGTATCTCATTTATTAATTAAAGAAGTAGGGCGTGCAGAAGGACCGGGACGTCCTATTTTATACGGCACAACAAAAGAGTTCTTAGATACATTTGCATTACAAACAGTAGATGAACTCCCACCTTTATCAGAAGACGGAGAGGGAATGAATGAAGCGGATTTATTCTTTGGTTCTCTACAAGAAATTTCGAAGTGAAAGCTTGGCATTTTGCCGAGCTTTTTTTTGTATATGAAATCTAAGCTGCGTCATACTAAATAGAAAAAGGAGACGGTGTATGAAAGATATGCGTATCGCTCTATTTCTATTTGCGGTAGTATTATGTATAACTTTAAATTGTGCATCCCCTACACGTCAGTATACTTCTATACATACGGCTTCCTCCTTTTCAAGTCAGCGTACACATTTAGGTAAGATGACAGTAAGTTTTTTAAGAGTCGGACAAGGAGATGCAACAATTATTTCTTTACCGAACGGGAAAACAATTTTAATTGATGGTGGACCGTATGAAGCGGGGGAGCCTATTATTGATAAATTAATGAGAAAAGGAATCAAACGTCTAGATGTTGTTATCGGTACACATCCTGACATGGATCATATCGGAGGGTTAATTCCAATTATTGAACAAATGCCAGTTGCTCTTGTGTTAGATAGCGGGAAATTATATAGTTCATTTACATATCATACGTATATCAGAAGTATTAAAAAAAGAGGAGTTCCATTTTTACGTGTAAAAGAAGGACAGTATATTCCCCTGGATCCCCATATTGCTATTCAAGTATTAAATGATGGTAAAGCAAAACGAGAAAATAATGAGTCATCTATCGTATTGAAAATTCGTTATGGTAAGGCTGATTTTTTATTTATGGGGGACGCTGATACACATACTGAGGAAGAAATTGTAAGAGAATATGATGTTCATGCAGATGTATTAAAAGTTGGCCATCACGGTTCATATACATCAACGAGTGAACAGTTTATAACGGCTGTTGCACCGCAATTTGCTATTATTTCATACGACAAAAAAAATTCGTACGGTCACCCGCATCGAAGTGTGATGAAACGTTTAAATCGGCATGGCGTCACTGTACATACTACTATAAAAAGTGATGTTGAAATTGAAACAGATGGTGAGAGTATTTCCATTCAGCATCAGTTACCTTTACCTCTGTTAAAATAATATAAGTATAATGCAGTGACGTTCTGCAATTTTTCTTGATATCCATGTAATAAAGTGCCTAAGTTATGTACTATACTATGTATTTTTCCGAGTGTAGTTGCTTTCTTTATTTCGTTGTATGAGGTGCCGTCTGTTACAAGTTTTTTATAAAGCACTTTTAACAGACGGTATATGCTGTTAAAACACTTCTGTAATTTAAATTTAGTTACAAAAATAATAAATAAAGTAATGAACGACTTTTTCATCAAGTGTGAATCTATCCTTTTAAATAAGTTATAATTATATAAGAAAAATAAATTATCTTTTTCTTATGCTACAAATTCGTCTTTAATGTATAGACAACTACTCGTGTATATATTATGATGGAAATAGAGAAATGGGTAATAATACAAGTAGGGATTACATGAGAAAGGATCGATGAAAATGAAAACGCAAGTCGTCATCAATGCCAAAATTTATACAGGCCGTGAAGTGTTAGAAAGAGGTTTTATTCGTTACACCGATCAAATTCAAGAACTGGGGTTGATGGCTCAATATGTATCACAAGAAAATGAAACGATTCATGATATAAAAGGGAATATTGTGATTCCAGGCATGATTGATGTTCATATTCACGGTGGATATGATATTGATGTAATGGATGCAAATAGCGACGGATTAGTAGCTCTCGGTAAACAGATGTTACAAGAAGGGGTTACAACTTTCTTTCCAACAACAATGACACAGTCTCCTGAAGCGATTGAATCGGCGTTGAATGCTGCAAAAGAAGCAAAGGAAAAAGGTGCACATTTCGAATATATTCATTTAGAAGGCCCTTATGTTTCAAAAAAGCGTGCAGGTGCACAACCGTTAGAATACATTGTCCCTGCAAATATTGAGCAATTTAAACAATGGCAAAAAGCAAGTGGGAATTTAATTAAACTCGTAACATATGCTCCTGAAGAAGAAGGTGCGCGTGCGTTTGAACAATACCTTGCAGAAGCTGGTGTTATCGGTACGATGGGACATACAGATGCAACGAATGAACAATTAACTGGTAGAAACATTACACATGCAACACATCTTTACAATCAAATGCGCGGTTTGCATCACCGTGAACCAGGTGTAGTTGGTTATGTGTTGTTAAATCCAGATGTAATGGTCGAAGTGATTACAGATGGCATTCACATTCATCCGGATATGGTGAAATTAGCCTATAAATTAAAAGGACCGAAAAAAATGAGTGTCATTACAGATGCGATGCGTGCAAAAGGTTTAGAAGATGGATTATATGAACTTGGCGGGCAACCGGTTATCGTAAAAGATGGTAGTGCACGATTAAAAGATGGCACATTAGCAGGTAGTATTTTGAAAATGGATGCAGCATTGCGCAACGTAATAGCGTTTACTGGATGCTCTGTTGAAGAAGCTGTTCTTATGACATCGGTTAACCAAGCGGAGGAATTTGGTTTAGTAAATAAGGGAGCATTAGAAACAGGAAAAGATGCGGATTTTGTTATTATGTCTGAAGAATTATATGTACAAGATACAGTTCGATTAGGAATTCATATGAAAGAGGGGAAATAAATGAATATCGTTGTTGTGAAAACTCTAGAAGAATTAGCAGAAGCAGGTTATAAAGCAATTGAAAAAATTGTAAAATTAAAAGAGAATCCAGTGTTAGGAATGGCTACAGGAAGCTCTCCATTAGGAGTTTATGCATTAATGAGAAAAAATAAACTTGATACAAGCCGTGTAACCACTGTAAACTTAGATGAGTACGTAAATTTATCATATGAAGACAAAAACAGCTATCATTATTTTATGCAAGAACAGTTGTTTAATCATCTTCCGTTTAAAGAAACTTATGTACCAAATGGAATGGCAGACGATCTACAAGAGGAATGTAAGCGTTATGAAAGTATTATTGATGCCAATCCAGTTGATTTACAAATTCTTGGAATCGGTGAAAACGGTCACATCGGATTTAATGAGCCTGGAACATCATTTGATTCTGTAACTAACATTGTGAAATTAACAGAATCTACCCGTCAAGCAAACCGTCGTTTCTTTGAAAAAGAAGAAGGTGTGCCAACACATGCTATTACAATGGGAATTGGTAGCATTATGAAAGCGAAGCAAATTTTACTTGTCGCTTCTGGAATGAAAAAAGCAGAAGCAGTTAAGGAAATGCTACAAGGGGAAGTAAGTGAAGTGTGTCCGGCTACAGTTTTACAACGTCATCCGAATGTAACCGTAATCGTAGATCAAGAAGCTCTATCTTTATGCAGTGAGGCGATTGCTGATGAACATCGACAAGTATTCACCATTTCCGATCTATTATCAGATTCAGGAGTGGGTGAAGCAACTAATTGAATCCGGTGAATGGAAGCCGGGATATAAAATTCCATCTGAAAATGAATTATGTGATAAGTTTGAAGTAAGTCGAATGACAATCAGACAGGCGATAAATAACTTAGTCGAACAAGGTTATTTATATCGAAAGCGTGGAATTGGCACTTTTGTACAACTTCCGAAGGTTGAACAAAAGTTGCAAGGCATGACAGGCTTTACAGAGGATATGCTCTCTCGTGGAATGAAACCAAGTAGTGCGTTATTAAGCTTTCGCCTTGTTCCAGCTACTGCTAAAATAGCAGATAGGCTTAGAATTCAAGAGGGAGAATCGGTTTACGAAGTAAGGCGTATCCGCTTAGCTGATGAAGAACCAATTGCGTTTGAGACAACGTATTTGTCACCATCTCTTGTGAAAGATATTAATGAAGAAATATTGCAGCAATCATTGTATGAGCACTTAGAAAAAAGACTAGGCTTTAAACTAGTTCGTGCTACGCAATCTATTGAAGCGTCTATTGCAACAGACGAAGAGGCAGAACATCTTCATATTCCGAAGAAAGCACCAGTGCTTGTAATGAGACAATGGTCATATGCAGAAGATGAGTTGCCGCTGGAATATGTGAAATGTATTTACAGAGGGGATCGTTATAAATTTATTACGAATATTTCACGCAATAAGTAAACGTGATGAAATAAAAATACGACTCAACCTTATAAGGAGGGAGTCGTATTTTTATGTTCTTCATTATAACGAAGGACATATTCAATTGCATCTTTGACAGAAGGAGCAATATGTGATGCATGCTGCTTAACTTCATCGTCTGCACCAGCCATTGCAAAGCTATGAGGTGTTAAAGCAAACATAGGAATATCATTATATGAATCACCAATGCAAGCTATTTCATTAGGTCCGATATTAAATTCGTTTAATAAAACAGAAATAGCAGAACCTTTGCTAATGTTAGGGGGCATTACATCTAAACATTGCTCGGCAGAAATAAAAGTACTTACTTTTTCTTTAAAGTTTTCCTCAATTTGTTTTTGAAGAATAATTAAATCTTCTTTTGTACCACCGACTGAAATTTTATTTGGGAAAATTACTGTATCAATTTTTTCGAGCAAGTTTGGTTCTTCAACGGAAGTCATTTTGACCTGCTTTTCGAGTTCATAAATAAATGGTGTTTTTTCCTCGATGTAATAATTATATTCATCACTTACATAACGAAAGAAAGGGTCTTTATTTGTTATAGACAATAATTCGGGTAAAATAGTAGAATCAAATGTTGCAGATAATAGTTGTTTATTTTCGTGTGTATATACAAATACTCCATTCACACTAATCCGATGAAAGTTGATATCAACTTTATTCATTAAATCGGCAATCTCATTATCAAGTCTTCCAGAGGCGAAACAAAGAACTATATTTTGGTCAGCAAGGCTACGGAGTGCATTTACATCTTGAGTATCAATTACACCTCCGTGTTGCATCATTGTGCCATCAATATCGCTTATAAACATTTTAATCATACTATTGCTCCTTTCGATTAGACGTATGCTATTACATTATACGCATCCCGTCCATTCATGTCTAAAAAATGACATTTCTAAAATGGCAGATGTTTGACATTGACGAAAAATAAGATTGTTCTGTAACATGAAAGTGACATTTTACGCGCGAGGGTGGTGTTGTATGGGGAATTGTCTCGAAATTAAAAAAGTTTTAAATAATAATGTTATTATTGCTGCTCATCCAGAACATGAAGAAGTTGTTGTTATTGGAAAGGGAATTGGATTTGGAAAAAAAGCAAAAGAGATGTTGCAAGTAGAACAAATTGAGAAAATGTTTGTGTTAACAAACGAACGTGAGCGCGAACAATACAAACTGCTTGTTCCGCATGTGAGCGAGAAATTGATTGAATTAATGAACGATCTTATGTTTTATATTCAAGATCGAGTAGAAACACCATTAAATGAGCATATTCATATTGCTTTAACAGATCATATTGCTTTTGCAATAAAGCGATTAAAGCAAGGATTTACAGTTGATAATCCATTTTTAGTGGAAACAAAAGTGTTATATCCAACAGAATATAAAATTGCAGAAGAAGTTGTAGAATTAATTAATTCCCGCTTAAATATTCATCTTCCTGAAGGAGAGATTGGATTTATTGCACTGCATATTTATAGCTCTGTGACAAACTCTGAATTATCTTCTGTTAATCAAAATTCTAAATTAATTGCCCACCTTGTTTCTTTAATTGAAACAAACTTACAAATCGAGTTAGATAAAGAGAGCATTCATTATTTACGTCTCGTTCGTCATCTACAATATGCAATTGAACGGGTAAAGAATGGTGAGAAAGTGGAAGAATCACAAAGTTTTGCAGATCTTTTAAAAGCTGAATTTCCAGAGTGTTATAATTTGGCTTGGAAACTTGTAAAAGTCATGCAAAAACAATTACAACTGCCTGTATATGATGCGGAAACGATTTATTTAACAATGCATTTACAGCGATTAATGAAGGTTGAACAAGCTTAAATATTGTCGAAAATGTAAACGTTAAAAAAAGTTGTTGAATCGCTTACAATTGTTATGTATAATCAACAGTACAAAGTTCTACTAAATTCGACAAATGAATAACAGTACACAAAGAAAACGTTTGCTTAAATTTGTGAACTTATTATGTATACCTATTTTTGACACGTGTTACTGATTCGATCAGGCATGAGTGGAGAAAAGTTAGGAATGTAAGCTAAAGAAAGGGATATACTACCCTTTGTATAGCTATCGTTCTATCTTTTTTTCCCTCATGCCTTTTGGCGTTTGTCGAAAGTATCAATTATATTAAGAGAGGAAGGATATTTATGTTTAAGAAGATCTTTGGTGTTCTTCAAAAAGTCGGTAAAGCGCTTATGTTACCAGTTGCAATCTTACCGGCTGCAGGGATTTTACTTGGATTTGGTAACGCTTTTCAAAATCCACAATTAACAAATCATATCCCTGCGTTAAAAGCAGATTGGTTTGTTCTAGTTGCAAAAATTATGGAACAATCTGGTGACATTATTTTCGCAAACCTTGCACTATTATTCGCAGTAGGGGTTGCCATCGGATTAGCAAATGGAGACGGAGTAGCTGGTTTAGCAGCATTCGTTGGATATTTGATTATGAACAAAACGATGAGCGTATTCTTAGGAGTAGACAAGCTAGTTCAAGTAACAAGCAAAGCTGGAGATCCAATTAAAACTGGATTTGCAGATCCATCGTATGCAAACGTTTTAGGAATTCCAACACTGCAAACTGGGGTCTTTGGTGGTATTTTAGTCGGTATATTAGCAGCATATTGTTATAATAAGTACTTTAATATTGAATTACCATCATACTTAGGATTCTTTGCTGGTAAACGTTTCGTGCCAATTGCAACAGCAACATTCTCTTTAATTTTAGGAATTGCAATGTGCTTTGTTTGGCCGACAATTCAAGGTGGTTTGAATTCATTCTCGCATCACATGATTGATACAAATAAAACATTAGCAGCATTTATATTCGGTTTAATCGAACGTTCTTTAATTCCATTTGGATTACATCATATTTTCTATGCACCATTCTGGTTTGAGTTTGGTCAATATACAAGTGCAGCGGGTGACGTTATTCACGGTGACCAGAAGATTTTCATGGCACAATTAAAAGATGGTGTTGAGTTAACAGCTGGTACATTTACAACTGGTAAATTCCCGTTCATGATGTTCGGTCTTCCAGCAGCAGCGTTAGCAATGTATCATGAAGCACGTCCAGAAAATAAAAAACTAGCAGCAGGTATTTTAGCTTCTGCAGCGTTAACATCTTTCTTAACTGGTATTACAGAACCGATTGAGTTCTCATTCTTATTCGTAGCACCTGTACTATTTGGAATCCACGCAGTATTTGCTGGGTTATCATTTATGACTATGCAAATTTTAAACGTTAAAATCGGGATGACATTCTCTGGTGGTTTAATTGACTTTATCTTATTCGGTGTATTACCAAACCGTACAGCATGGTGGTGGGTAATTATTGTTGGTCTTGTACTAGCAGTGATTTACTACTTCGGATTCCGCTTTGCAATTCGCAAATGGGATTTAAAAACACCAGGTCGTGAAGTAGTTGAAGAAAATGATGGAGCAGGAAAAGTAGAAGCAGGCGAGCTTCCAGGTGAGATTTTAGTAGCACTTGGTGGAAAAGAAAACATCGCTTCTTTAGATGCTTGTATTACACGTTTACGTGTGCAAGTAAAGGAACAAAAGGATGTAAATAAAGATCGTTTAAAAGAGCTTGGAGCAGCAGGTGTTCTTGAAGTTGGTAACAATATTCAAGCTATCTTCGGTCCAAAATCTGATACTTTAAAATCACAAATTCAAGATATTATGGCAGGTCGTGCAGTGCATGTTAAAAAAGAAGCACCTGCGAAAGTAGAAGCACCTGTACAAAAAGATACAAATGAAGTAATCGCGATTCCAATTGAAGGTAAAATCTTACCAATTACTGAAGTACCAGATCAAGTATTCTCTGGGAAAATGATGGGTGATGGTTTTGCAATCGAACCAACAGAAGGAACAGTAGTATCTCCTGTAAATGGTGAAATTGTGAACGTATTCCCTACAAAACATGCAATCGGTATTCAATCAGAAGGCGGAAAAGAAATTTTAATTCACTTCGGTATTGATACGGTAAAATTAAATGGTGAAGGCTTTGAAGCGTTAGTTTCTCAAGGAGATAAAGTAACACAAGGCCAACCGTTATTAAAAGTAGATATAGCGTTTGTAAAAGAAAATGCACCTTCTATTATTACGCCAATTGTTTTCACAAACTTACAAGAAGGCCAACAAGTTGAAATCAAAAAGCAAGATAATGTCAAAAAAGGTGAAACAAACGTTATTGATATTCACTAAAATTTAGACGTAAAATGTTTATAATTATAATAGGCGATGTGGTTGACCGAGCATCGCCTATTATATACAATATAGATAGTGTGATACTCACATCTATACAACTTCAAATATACTGTAGTTTAAAGGAGATAGATCATTATGGAAAAAATCTTTAAAGTAACTAGCGACTCTGGAATTCATGCTCGTCCAGCAACTTTACTTGTAAACACTGCAAGCAAATTTGGTGCGGATATTAACTTAGAGTATAATGGAAAAACTGTAAACTTAAAATCAATTATGGGTGTTATGTCTTTAGGTATTCAACAAGGCGCAGAAATCAAAATTACTGCAAACGGTGATGATGCAGCTCAAGCAGTAGCAGCTATCGAAGAAACTATGAAAAACGAAGGATTAGGAGAATAATGACTCTTAACATTAAAGGGATTGCTGCATCAAGTGGTATTGCCATTGCAAAGGCGTTCCGTTTAGAAAATCCTGAATTTAACCTTGTAAAGAAAACGATTTCGGATGAAGCTGCAGAAATCGTACGCTTAGAAGCTGCGCTTGAAAAATCAAAATCTGAATTAGAAGCAATTAAAAATCATGCTTTTGCTGAGCTTGGTGCTGATAAAGCTGCTATCTTTGAAGCGCATTTACTAGTATTAAATGATCCAGAACTAGTAAATCCAGTGAAAGATAAAGTGAATAACGAAAAAGTAAACGCTGAATTCGCGATGGATGAAGTTGCATCAATGTTCATTAGTATGTTTGAGAGCATGGATAATGAATATATGAAAGAACGAGCAGCGGATATTCGTGATGTGACAAAGCGTGTTATTGCACATCTACTTGGAATTAACTTCTCAAACCCTAGCACAATTTCTGAAGAAGTAATTATTATTGCAGAAGATTTAACGCCATCTGATACAGCTCAGTTAAATCGTAAATATGCAAAAGGTTTTACAACTGATATTGGTGGACGTACATCTCACTCTGCAATTATGGCTCGCTCTATGGAAATACCAGCTGTTGTTGGTACAAAAGTTGTTATGGAACAAATCCAAAACGGCGATATCGTAATTATTGACGGTTTAGACGGAGAAGTAATTGTAAACCCATCTGAAGAAACTCTTCGTGCTTATGAAGAAAAGAAAGCAAAATTTGAAGAACAAAAAGCAGAGTGGGCAAAATTAAAAAATGAAGCGACAGTTACAGCAGATCAACACCATGTTGAGCTTGTAGCAAACATCGGTACACCGAAAGATGTAAAAGGTATTATTGATAACGGTGGTGAAGGTGTTGGCTTATATCGTACAGAATTTTTATATATGGGCCGTGATAATCTTCCAACAGAAGAAGAACAATTTGAAGCATACAAATCTGTTCTTGAAGGTGTAGGAGAAGGTCAACCAGTTGTCGTTCGTACACTTGACATTGGTGGCGATAAAGAGCTTCCATACTTACATTTACCAAAAGAAATGAACCCGTTCTTAGGCTACCGTGCAATTCGCTTATGCTTAGAAGAACAGGATATCTTCCGTACACAACTTCGTGCTTTGCTTCGTGCGAGTGTATACGGCAACTTAAAAATTATGTTCCCGATGATTGCAACTCTTGATGAATTCCGTCAAGCAAAAGCAGTTTTATTAGAAGAGAAAGAGAAACTTGTACAAGCTAATGTAGCTGTTTCAGACGCTATTGAAGTAGGTATGATGGTTGAAATCCCTGCTTCTGCAGTATTAGCTGACCAATTTGCAAAAGAAGTAGATTTCTTCTCTATTGGAACGAATGACTTAATTCAATACACAATGGCAGCGGATCGTATGAATGAACGCGTATCTTATCTATATCAACCATATAATCCATCGATTTTACGTCTTGTAAAAATGGTTATTGATGCAGCTCATAAAGAAGGAAAATGGGCTGGTATGTGCGGTGAGATGGCAGGAGATGCTCTAGCAATTCCATTGTTAGTTGGATTAGGATTAGATGAGTTTAGTATGAGTGCAACATCTATTCTTCCAGCGAGAACACAAATTCGCAAGCTTTCAAAAGCGCAAATGGAAGAATTAGCACAAAAAGCTTTAAACATGTCAACTGCTGAAGAAGTAGTAGAACTTGTAAAAAGCATTTAATGAAAAAACCTGGGATTGATTTGAAATCGGTCCCAGGTTTTTTTATACAATTCATTTTTGGTGGATTTTGTATTCTCTATAAATACAAGATGAAAAGATGATATAAAACCTCTTTCTTTTGAGCAGAAGGCGAGAGCATCTGGTCGTGCGTGGAAGTGGTAATATTGTATTCTGCATAGCAGCGACTTATATGTCGAAAAATTAAAATAGACTTATAAATTTATTTGTTTTCGGGTCAATCAGCCTCCAAAATAAATAAAGCCAGGAAAGCTATTGCTTTCCTGGAAAGTACTAACTCTTATTAGAAAACGATAGCTACAACGTCATGTGGGCAAACACGTAATAAACCTGTACCTGGAATATTGCCTCCTGAGAAAAGTGCTGCGCCATTTGAGAAGCCTTCAAATACAACGTTATTAAAAGAACCGTTATCTCTAATTGTTAATAGTGAAATTGTAGTACCGATTGAAAGGTTTTTTAGAACGTTGCATAAAGGAGTTTTATGACCATCATCGTGTTTTTTGTGATGGTCATATCTGTGGCCGTCATCAAATCCAAAACATCCGAACATAATTCTCACCCCCTTCACATTAATAAGATATGCTCTAGGTACATGCTTTGCTTGGACGTAGTAAAGAATTTTTTAAGATTTTTTCCTGTTCTTCAGGAAAGGAATAAATGCTTTAGGTAGAATGTTGTTATTTCTCTTATAACATATGAGAATAGGGAAATGAGAGTTTGGACAAAAAGCGGATATATATAGAAAAAAGACTGCCTCTTTTTCATAAAGACAGTCTTTATATTTTTTTACTTTTATATAAAACAATGATATATACAGGAAGTGCTAATAGTAATGGTACAAAGGAGCGAGAGGTATGCTGACTAATTTCTGATTGAAGCGTTGTTTCTTTTGAAAACTGTAACATCGCAATATTTGTCATATCCCCAACGAAGTACAGAAGTAGTACTGTGACTATGTAGCACAATATGGCGATAAAGCTTCCATATAAATTCAACGAAAATCCCTCACTTGTTATCAATTTGTTACTATTGTATCACAATTGTAACAAAAAAGCACCTTTAGATTATATTCTGCTATTCCTAGGTAGTAATCCGCTCTTAATATTTAGAGAAAAGTGAAGCAGATAAATATGTGCAAATTAAAAAAATGACATAAAAATTCCTTTCTTTTAGAGGAGGACGAGAGCATCTGGGCGTGCATAGACGTGATTTAAATGTCGAAAAATTAAAATGGATTTATATAGGTGGATAATAGCGGCTGTCATATCCAAAGTTGGTGAGAGTTTCATTAGTGAAGGATGAAAAAAACCTCCACTGATGGAGGTTTTTATTTTGCCCATTCTGTTACTTGTTCTACGCTCATGCGTGGTGCTGGGTGCCCTGCTAATGTAGATTCACCGATTGTAATTAACATAATTGGAATGTAACGAGAAGAAACGTTAAACTCTTCCATTAATGATTGTGGATTAAATCCTCCAATTGCACATGTATCCCAACCAGTTGCTTTTGCTGCAAGCATAAGTTGCATTGCTGCTAAGGATGCGTTTGAGAACGCTGCATCACGCGGGTATTGTTCACGTTGATAAGCACTTTCAATATTTTGGGCTAAACGATTTTTTGCTTCTCCTTGCATAAGTCCTTGCTCTACAAGTGGGCCATATACAGAATCAACACTTTTATATGCTTCTAGGTCACCTAATATGGCAACAACTGCAGAGGCATCGAGAATTTGTTGTTGATTATATGCGATTGGATGTAAACGACGTTGTACATCTTCTCCTTGGAATACAAGGAATTTCCAATGTTGTAGATTCCATGCTGATGGTGCTTGGCCAGCAGCTTTTAAAATATCATTTAGTTCCTCTTTTGAAATTTCTTTTTCAGGGTTGAAAGCACGATTAGATGTACGTTCGTATAAAACAGTAAAGAAATCTTGCTTTGTCATTATAGTTCCTCCAAGCTTCGTTTCTAATTATAAATAATTCGAATGAAAAAAACGTTCTTTACTTACATTTTGTAAGTTGGTACTGTAAAAGGATATAATATATACATTTCTATTGTCAAGTCCTTTAAAAAAGATATGGATAATAGAAGATATTCGCACAGACGTCTTATTTATTGGTGACATACAATAAAAAGATGATACAGTGCTTTAATGGTTTTATATAATGTGAAACTGCTATACGATGGTTTGTTGAACAATTCAAGTTCTTAAGAGTAACTCTGTAGTAGAGTGTAAGAATGGGATAAATGAAGTGAGTGAAGGCCTAATGGTTCACATTCTACGTTTTTTGTTGGAACATACAGTTTTTCAAAACGTATTACATGATCTCGATATGAATGTATTATATATTGAAGAAGGACATAATGAGCAGCAGACAATTGCGATGTTAAAGCCAAAGTGCTTGTTTTTGGCACATAGTTTTAAGGAAGGAAAAATATTGTTTGAAAAAGTTCAACCGCAAATTGTTATTATATACATCTCTCAAGCTTCTCAGGTTGATTTTGTAAAAGAACTCTTCACTACAGATATTTCGTTTATCATTGTATGGAGTGAAGAAGTAACATCTCAATTTGTGGACCTTATTAAACTTGGTATACGAAATATTGTATTACCTCCAATTACATCGCAATCTGTACTTGCTGAAGTGCAAAAGAGTGTGTATGAGTTATCATTAGTAAAACAAGTCATGTTACAGCAAGAGTTACTTCAAATGATATTTGATTTTCAGAATGATTTATTCCTTATTTTAGAAGATGATGAAATTATAGATTGTAATACGAACTTTTTGCGCTTTTTCGGATATGAAGATCTTATGTCATATCATGAGCAGCATATGACATTTGCAGAATATTTTGCCCAAGAGAATGGGTATTATATTGCGGAGAATAATACAATGTGGATTGATGATTGCTTAACGCACGCAAGAAAAATTAAAATGTATAATGAGGTAGGCGAAGGGAGAGTATTCTTGTTACGTATTGCTCCGCTACCTAATGATGTATCGAGATTCATCGCGACATGTACAGATATTACAGAGCTAGAAGAAGAATATAAAGAGCAAGAGCGTTTAGCAACAACTGATTCTCTGACAAATATTTTTAATAGGATGAAGTTTCAAAGACTATTTTCAGAAGGCTGGGAAACTGCTTTAAGAATGAACCAATCATTTGCTCTCGTTTTATTTGATCTGGATAACTTCAAACAAGTAAATGACACGTATGGGCATGATTTTGGAGATTTAGCATTGATACAATTGACGGAACTTGTAACAGCAAAATTACAGCCGCATCATGTTTTTGCGCGGTGGGGCGGAGAAGAATTTGTTCTTTTTCTGTCTCAAACAACAGAAAAAGAAGCATTTCAAATCGCAGAATCGCTTCGTTTTTTTATTGAAACAAAAAAATTTTCTGGAATTTCAAAGATAACCGCAAGTTTTGGTGTCGCTGCATTTGAAAATGGAATTACAAAAGAAATGTTAATGCATCGAGCAGATGTTGCATTATATGAAGCAAAGAAGAAGGGGAAAAATCAAGTTTGCTTATATCGAAAAGAAAAAATGTAATGTTTTTTCGCAACAAATTGTTGCGATTTTTTTTTATTAACGGATAATGGTGAAGAGGGGGGAGTAAATATTTAAGCTGCGATGGAGGATTTTTAGAAATGAAGACGTTATGGAGTACAATTATTTTTTTACTTTCTGTTTTATTAGTAGGAAGCTATTTCTTTTTTAAAGTACCTGCTAAAAAAGAAGCGCAATCAATAAAAACTGCTGTCCCTGCTAATACAACGAAAGAAAAAGAAAAAGAAAAAGAGAAAGAAATTGATTATACTGCTGTTACCCAAAACCTGGATCAGTATCTAAAAGATAAACAATTTAATGGATCAGTCCTTGTTTCCTATCAAGGTCGTACAATATTAAATAAAGGGTATGGCTATGCGGATATACAAAAACAAATTGAAAATACACCACAAACAAAATATCGAATTGGTTCTATTACAAAAATGGCCGTTTCTGTATCAATTTTACAGTTACAAGAACAAGGGAAGTTAAATATACAGGAAAATGTACATACGTATATTCCGTCTTTTCCTGCTAATAAAAATATTACATTATATCATTTATTAACGCATACATCGGGACTTCCTGAACACGGGAAAGGGAAAGTTAATGCGGCATCCCGACTTAATTTAGTAACGTGGCTTGGACAACAACCAACTGCTTTTCAACCGGGACATGGCTGGTTATATACAGATTATAATTATATGTTGCTAGCTTATATTGTAGAAAAAATTACGGGACAATCTATAGCACAATACGTTAAAGAGCATATCTTTATTCCAGCCGGAATGACAGAGTCTGGCATGGGAGAGACACCGGAAGGCGATGCGAATTTTTCAAAAGGATATAAAAAGAAAGAGAATGAACTTGTATTAGCTCCGAAATTAATCATGAATTGGTTATATGGATGCGGTGAGATGTATACAACGGTGAATGATATGAAAAAGTTAGACGAAGCAATTATGACAAGTAAGCTTATTTCACCTGAAAGTTTAAAATTAATGTTAACACCACCCGCAGACAGAAAATACGCATTTAGCTTATATATATATCCAGATTATTATCACAATCATGGTGTACTTTCAGGATGGAATACATTTAATAACTTTAATTGGGATAAAAAACTATTTGTCACTGTATTTTCAAATGTGCAAAATGGAATTAATGATGATTTTAATACTGAATTTCGCAAACTTGTGAGTGATTTGTTAGAAAAAGAGGAGATGAAAAAATGAAGCAGTTATTACCACCAGCTTCTATTGGTTTTGTTGGTACCGGTGTTATGGGGAAAAGTATGGTGCGTCATTTACTAAAGGCAGGCTATACGGTGCATGTATATAATCGTACAAAAGAAAAAACTGCAGATTTAATTGAAGAAGGTGCACAGTGGTGTGATTCTCCAAAGGAAATTGCAAGAACAGTAGATGTCGTGATGACTATGGTCGGGTATCCGCATGATGTAGAGGAAGTATACTTTGGCGAAACGTATTTACGAAGAAGGAAAGAGTAAAGGGATTTATGTATTAGATGCTCCTGTATCGGGCGGAGATATTGGAGCAAAAGAAGGGCGTCTTGCAATCATGGTTGGTGGAGACGAAGAAGCATATAAAGCATGTCTGCCATTATTTGAACTGTTAGGTAAGAATATTATGCTGCAAGGAAAAGCAGGCAGTGGTCAGCATACAAAAATGTGCAATCAAATTGCGATTGCATCTAATATGCTTGGTGTATGTGAAGCACTTGCTTATGCTAAAAAGGCAGGATTAGATCCAGAAAAAGTGTTACAAAGTATTTCTACTGGTGCAGCAGGCAGCTGGTCATTAAGTAATTTAGCACCTCGTATGTTACAAGGCGATTTTGAACCAGGGTTTTACGTGAAACATTTTATGAAAGATATGAACATTGCTTTAGCAGAAGCAGAGCAACTTGGATTATCTGCACCTGGCTTAACTCTTACGAGAGAATTATATGAGCAATTGATACAAGATGGTGAAGAAAATAGCGGAACACAAGCATTATATAAACAGTACATAAAGGAGTGATTGAATGAGTTTAGAAAAGTTCGATAATATTATTCGTACAGTACAGTGTTCAGAAACGACTTTTATTAATGACAAACAACTAGCTGCGTTTAAAAAGAAATATAACTTTGAACCAGTATTTGAATATGGCAGAGATGCAACAGGTCGTTATGTTATTCGAACAACGAAAGAAATGCTAGAAGAGATGGAATTTTATTTAGCATTAAAATATGAGCGTGATCTTATTGATTTATATATGAATGCCGAGGTAGACGGGAAATTTTATGTTTCGGTTAGCTACGGTGACGATGCACTTCATTTACAAGAGCTATTTCAATTTTTAGAAGAGAATAAATAAAAAAGTCCTCATATGAGGACTTTTTTATTTATGAAAGACTTGTTGCTCGGCGTACTTTTTCAATTGGAAAGGGAATCACTTCAGCCATTCTGTTTCGAGTAAATCGTTTTGTGCGAGCGTGACGTAATATATATAATGCAAACAGTAACCCAACAGGAACAGCACCATATAAACTAAAAAATAAAGCGCTTACAGTGGATGCGACGAAACCAATCATACCAATTTCTAACTCATCCATAATAGCCCCCACAACAGCAGGTATAGACCCACAAACGACACCAAAAAGAATTGCTATTATTAACTCCATATATTCCCTTCCTCCTTTTTACAATTTCGTTCTTTTCTTCTATTATTTGTATTATAACACATTTTAAACAGAATATTCAGAAAAAATTCATAAAATGTTCATAAATTTGTAAAAAATATTCAACAAAAAAGAAGGTTTATCTCATAAAAGGAGATAAACCTGTCCAAAGGAGGATGTATATATGTAGAGTGAATAAAGGAAAGGAAAAGGGGAAACCAATTCTCTTTATTCAACATGCTACCTTAATAAAGTGAAACTTCCATCAGTGGGGGTCTTACTGTCCACGAATAGTGGGATAAATAGGAACCCAGCCTTCAGTTGTTACAAAAATACGAATTGCCACAATTTGACGATCGTTTTGAAGGGAAAAATAATGTCTCGTGTTTTCAGGAACCGAAATTAAATCTCCTGGTTCAAGTTCAACGTCAAAGAACCGATCATTTTTTCCTTGGATGGTAAAAATGCCATGTCCGCTAACGATAAATCGGACTTCATCATCAGTATGGTGGTGTTCTTGTTTAAAGTTTACTAACAATTCATCTAGATTAGGTGTTGCACTAGAAAGTGAAATAACATCGCTCGCTTGATAGCCGCGGCGCTTAGAAATCTCAGTAACTTCTGGCGCAAACACTTCTAAAATTTCATTTTTATTTTCATCAGTTAATGCGTAGTTTTCTAGTAAATGACCAGGAAGTTTTGTAATATCCCATTTTTCATATAAAACACCTTCATTTTGTAAGAACTGCTGCACTTCTATTGTATTTTCAATACGTGTGTTCATTTCATGAATACGTATTTGCACCATGTTGAACACCTCCTTTAATTGATAAAAGTTTAATGTGGAACTGGAATAGAAACTCGTATGCTTCTAATCTTTTTTTTGTATCAAACCCATCTTTTCCCCAAACGGTAATACCGTGATTACGAATTAAAACAGCACCTGCATCTTCATGAATATGCTTACGGAATTGCTCACCTAAAGTTGGAATATGTGCATAATTTTCGATAATTGGAATTCGAATAGAAGCTCCTTCTTCCCAAATGTTGAGCGCTTTAATAATTTCTTGATTGCAGAGTACAACTTCTTGATCGTATACGTTCGTAATGACATTATTATCAGTCGTATGAATGTGTAAGACACATGCAGCATTTGTCAGGTTATAAATGTGAGTGTGCAGCAGTGTTTCGGCAGAAGGGCGTAAATTAGTTTCTAAAACAGGATTGCCGTGTTGATCAACTAACAAAAAGTCATCCGGTGTTGTTTTTGTTTTATCTCTTCCACTTGCTGTAACGAGAAAGGTAAGAGGATTATCACTCACTTTTATTGAAATGTTACCGCTTGTTGCTGGAAACCAATTTCGGTCAGTTAATTCTTTTTTCAGTTCACTCAGTTCTTGCCACTGACGAAGGAGCTGCCTCACTTTATCACCCCTAACAATTTTTCTACTTCGTTTTGTATATTATGAAATGTTTCAAATGGTATATAAGGAATATGGTGTTCTATACATTTAGTAATCAAAAAGTCACGAGCAAATACTTTGTCAGCAAGTTTTGCTGCTTGAAAATCTGTAATAGAATCACCAATTACAATTTTAAAATCGCTTTGTGAGCTTAAATTACGAATAAGCGTTGATTTACAGAGACCACATTTATTTTCACAATGTTCATCGCACGAATGCGGCCAATTTACTTGAATTGTGTCATTGGAAAAATCAGTTGTATTACAGTAAATGTTGTCAAAATCAACAAGTCCTTCGAGAAGAGGATAAACAAAAAAGTCCATTCCCCCTGATATGATATAAAGTGAGATATTATTTTTTTGTAAATAATGTACAAATTCTGTAAAGCCAGTACGAATGCCTGCGGTTTCTTTTATAAAAGTTGTAATTTTAGCCTGTAAACTTGAAGGTAATAGAGAAAAAAGTTTTCCTACACCTTCTTGAATAGAAAGTTCTTGCGATAAAATTTGTTGTTTAATAGTTTCGGCCTCTGGTGGAGCAAATTGTTGCATAATGGAAACAATATTATCGTTATTTGTAATTGTGCCATCGAAATCACAAAAAATTTGAATTCTCATGGTTTTACCTCTTTAGCTGGATTGCCCCATAGGCGCAAGGCAGCTTGTAAATAAGAGTCATCACTCTTATGAAGCGGCGTGTTTGTTAATGCTGCATCGATAGCAGCTCGAAATGCTTTTCCGCCCCCCTGTGCGCCGGATGGGTGGCCGTGAATACCGCCGCCAGCATTAATGACACATTGCTCACCGAAGTCACGAATGAGAAGTGGAACAAGTCCTGGATGAATGCCAGCAGATGGAACAGGAAAGCTACGCTTAAAGGGTTCGTTTTCATCTGTAAGTGCTTTAGCTAAATAAAGTGCTTCTTCTTGTTGTAAAGCGACATTTCCATATGGTGATGGAAACAATGAGAGATCTGCACCAGCATAGCGAAGAAGCTTGCCAAGTAATAAAGATGGAGAAAATCCGTATAATTTAGATGCTATGTAAGTTCCGCTTACTGCTGGATGTGCCATAATTGGGATAGAAATATCATTGTCTTCCGCTAAAGCTTGCAACACATCAAGTCCATATGCAAATACGTTGAAAAGTAATAGATCAGCTCCAGCAGCAACGGCTTGTTTTGCCTTTTCTTTTAAATCATAAGTCCGTCCTGAAAGATTAACAGCATATAACGTTTTATGACCATATGTTTCATAAACAGATTGTAATACTTCTTTTCCGGCGTGAATCCGTTCTGACAGTGGTGTTAACGGATTATCAAATAAAATTTCATCATCTTTTACAATGTCAACACCGCCGCTTGCTTGATCGCGAAGCTGTGTTTTTAAATAACCGATATTCCGGCCGATCATTCCTTTGAAAATACTCATGAGAAGAGGTCGATTGTGAACATTTAAATTGTTTCGTATTTCATCGATGCCAAATTTAGGACCAGGGAAGCTCCTTTTGATTTCATCAGAAAATGTTAAATCAATTAATTTAATTTCTCCGTCCAAGGATAATTTCCCGAAAACAGTTGTAAAAATGGCTGGTAAGTCGGTTGTGAAGTTAGCAGCTGGATAGTGAATTTTAATCAGTCCACGTGCTACTTTTTTATCAAGATATATGTTTGTTTTTTCATCATCTTCTAATTTTTCTACGCTAACGACTGAACCTTTATGTTGTTTTAATTGTTCTTGTAGCAAATGGGGTAAGTGTGTCCACGAACCAACTGTTAAACCGAGAGCAATTTGCTCTGCTTTTTTGATTAAATTATGAGAATCATCGTGAATGAAGTAAGTTGCTGTTATTCCGCTCATTTTCATAACCTCCTAGTTGAATAAAAAAAACCTCTCAGCTAAGGAGAGGTTTTTTTACAACCAGCTCCTTATCTGTCAGCGTAACGCTGCGAGAATTAGCACCGTGCCTACATAAAGTAGATCGGTTGCCGGGTTTCATCGGGCTCGTCCCTCCACCAGCTCTTGATAAGAAGTATTTGGAAATGTTTAGAAATTTCAATAACTGAATTTTGACAGAGAATTTTTACGTTGTCAATGATTTTTTGAAAATTTTTAATTTAGCAATTCTATGAACTGCTTCTTGAAGGCGCTCCTCTGAATGTAATAAACCGACGCGAATATAACCTTCCCCGTGTTTTCCGAAGCCGATGCCTGGGGCGACAGCAACGTGCGCTTGTTTTAATAGTACATCAGCAAATTCCTCTGACGTATACCCATCTGGAACGGGGAGCCAGGCAAAGAAAGAACCTTTCGGTGAAGTGACATTCCAGCCGATAGAACGACAAGCAGTAATAAAAGCATTTTTTCGAGATTCATAGCACTCTACGAGTTCATCGACACAAGTTTGCGGGCTTAATAATGCTTCGCGAGCAGCTTCTTGTACAGCACCAAAAATACTAACATACATATGATCTTGTAATAAGTTAATCGTTTCAATAACACTTTCATTCCCAACGGCAAACGCGATGCGCCATCCTGCCATATTATATGTTTTTGATAACGTATAAATTTCAATACCAATATTTTTTGCCCCATCGATTTGTAAGAAACTCATCGGCTTTTTAGTATCAAAACCGATGGCGCCATACGCGAAATCATGGCAGACTAAAATGTCATGTTTGTTTGCAAACGATACAGTTTCCTCAAAGAATTTTGTTGTTGCAACGGCTCCGGTTGGATTGTTTGGATAGTTTAAAAACATTAATTTTGCTGCATCGGCAGTTTGTATATTAATCTTTGTATAATCAGGTAAAAATTTATTTTCTGCTAGTAGTGGCATTGTAGCAATCTTTGCCTTTGCTAAGGATATCCCTGATAAATAGTCTGGATAACCTGGATCAGGAACAAGGATTGTATCATTTGGATTCGTAAAACAAAGTGGTAATTCAACTAAGCCAGCTTTCCCGCCAAATAGAATAGCTACTTCTGTTTTCGGGTTTAATTGTACACCGTATTCACGCTCATAAAATGTAGCGACAGCCTCTTTTAAACTTTCATGTCCTCGAAATGGAGGATATTTATGATGAATCGGGTGTTCTGCTGCACGTTGTAATGCTGATACGATGTGTGCTGGTGTTGGTTGATCTGGATTTCCTTGTCCTAAGTTAATAACATCATGACCAGCCTGCATTACTCTATTTACTTTGGCGACAAGAGAAGCAAAAAATTGTGTTGGTAATGATGTTAATATCTCAGAATGTTGAAAATATTTCATACTTTCCACCTCTTTTGAAAGTTGTTGCAATTATAGTGACAAATGATATAATCTTTCCAACTTTTTGTAAAGAAAAAAATAAAAAGGAAGAAGGAAGAGCGTAATGAAAATTGCTTGTGTACAAATGAATATCAGTTTTGGTGATGTTGCAAAAAATATAGAACATGCTGAAACAAAAATAAACGAAGCGATGAAGGAAAATCCAGATGTTATTGTATTACCAGAGTTATGGGCAACAGGTTATGATTTAGAGCGTCTTCCTGATATTGCTGATCAAGATGGCAATTATACGAAATGGTTATTAGCAAAGTGGAGTAAGCAAAATGGTATAAATATTGTTGGGGGTTCGATCGCAAAGCAGACAGAGAATGGTGTTACAAATACGATGTATATTAGTGATCGAACCGGAAACATTGTGGCCGAATATAGTAAAGTGCACTTATTTCAGCTGATGGATGAGCATAAATATTTGATTGCTGGAAATGAAACGGGGCATTTTCTATTGGAGGGTATACCATGTGCAGGAACAATTTGCTATGATATTCGTTTTCCAGAGTGGGTGCGCGTTCATACTGCGCATGGGGCAACCGTGTTATTTGTTGTAGCGGAGTGGCCGCTTGTTCGTTTAGCGCATTGGCGAGTATTGCTTCAAGCAAGGGCGATTGAAAATCAATGTTATGTTGTGGCTTGCAATCGTGCTGGGAGTGATTCTAATAATGTTTTTGCAGGACATTCTCTTATTATTGATCCTTGGGGAGGTGCGACACGTTCCTAAGTGAAAAGCTTAGGCGCTGTCGAACTTACAGTTCAACAGTGAACTGTCATTCTGAGAAG
>NZ_JAQOTJ010000021.1:54919-57016 GCF_028401955.1 Bacillus sp. BP-3 | reverse complement strand
CTTCTCAGAATGACAGTTCACTGTTGAACTGTAAGTTCGACAGCGCCTAAGCTTTTCACTTAGGAACGTGTCGCACCTCCTTTTGGATCATTAAGAATAAGAGAAGGTTGGATTCCAGCACGAGAATACGCATCGATTGTTGGAAACACATACGTTTCACCTTTACCAGAACGTGTTGTACCAATGATTAAGTTATTAACAGCACCATCATCGATTAATAAATATCCCGCTTTTGCCTTTTCTTTGAATTTTTGAATCTCATGCCACTTTTCCATCCCCTTTGCCTCTACTACCCTTTTTGCTTGTTTTAAAATGGAGTCCCATGAAATCTCATCATAGCGTGAAATGACGATGCCACCTTTTCCTTCATAACGTTCTGTTTTTTCTGGAATAGCTCGATACTGTTGCTTAATCTCTTTTAATATTGCAAAACGAGCCGAGTCTTTTTGATTTTGATTTAAATCTTTAAAGCTTGATCGAATTTTATAGGTGAATTGCAATGTGCATAGAATTGCGATTAAGAACAATATGATATAAACAAAAGAAGGAAGAGAAAAACGATAGGTCTCTTCTATGCCAATGTGAAATGGCTCCGGGTGTAATAAATCTGAAAACGTTGTTTTGAATATCTCAACAATGAGATTACATATAAAATTCTCTAATATAAAAATCACGGTAAATAAAAAAGTACTCATCGGAATGAGTACTTTCCATTTTGCTAATTTATACTTTAGTGGTGCTTTTTGATGCACGTTATCCCTTCCTTTCAACTTCAATACGTATTTCTTTTATATGTCCTTGTTTTAATAATTCCTTTACAGTGTCTTCTATAGATTGTTGGACAAATACTGTATATAAAACAAAAACTAAAACAATCAGCCCAATTACAATAATCAAATTTGTATAAACCATCATCATTTTTGTTTTCCTTTCTCCAAAAGTTCCTCCAATTCAGTATAAAATCTCCATTGTCTATATCCAATTCGAAGAAATAACAAGGCAATAGGTAGTGACATTGAAAAGGCCATTAAAGATGTTAAAACAGATATATGTTGCTCCTCTACAAAAATCATACTTGCAATCAAGCCGACCGCTACTATAATAACCAACGGAATATCCAGTAGCAACGTTCGTTTCGTCAATTTCTTATCCATTATTCCTCGTACAAATAGAGTCATAAGAGCATAAAAGACACAAAAAAGTGTAATTGCATCCACAGTATGATTCTGTGTCCATTCGTAGCCAGAATTATTGATGCTCCGAATGATATAACCAATTCCTAAGACACCCAACAATACATAAAGTCCCAGGCTTATTTTCATCCCAATGGATATCCATCTTTCCATTTTTAAACGCCTCCTTTATTTACTTGTAATTTTGTAAACACAAAGGAGATTCACGGGTTAAACATAATGAATTGAGGGAATTGTTTATCAATTTCTATTGGTGGTAGTGTTTGAAAACTTGCTATTACTTTTGTCTTAGCTACTTTCATTTGTTGTAAAAATGATAAAAATCTATTTATATCATCGTCAAACAAATAATCAGTTTCATCAATTATTACATAGTCACATTGTTTAGCTAAATCGATTATTCCCTTGCTCAAATTCACCTCCGGGCCGGCCGATTTACATAAGTTTATAACATCTAACTTATCCTTAAGATCTTCATACTCACCAATAAGATCTAAAACCATTACGTTATCCAAATTGATGGCAAGTTCTTTTAAAGTTGTTGTTTTACCTGTAGCAACACCACCGACAATCTTTAAATTTTCATTGATATTTAATATCCACTCTGTTTGAAACATGTTTAATCCTCCATTTATAAAAAAGTTGGTTGGAACTCCAACCAACTTTCTATCTTTCTTTATATTGACTTAATGTACATTTTATAATTTCTCCATTACTTAATTCATGCTATTATTGGCGGTTTCGGTTTATCTCCCCCGTCTGTTGGCGGATCTACCGGAGGTTTTGGTTTATCTCCTCCATCCGTTGGCGGATCTACCGGAGGTTTTGGTTTGTCTCCTTCATCCGTTGGCGGATCTACCGGAGGTTTCGGTTTGTCTCCTCCATCCGTTGGTGGATCTACCGG
>NZ_JAQOTJ010000021.1:0-54893 GCF_028401955.1 Bacillus sp. BP-3 | reverse complement strand
TTGGCGGATCTACCGGAGGTTTCGGTTTGTCTCCTTCATCCGTTGGCGGATCTACCGGAGGTTTCGGTTTGTCTCCTTCATCCGTTGGCGGATCTACCGGAGGTTTCGGTTTATCGCCTTCATCCGTTGGCGGATCTACCGGAGGTTTCGGTTTGTCTCCTTCATCCGTTGGCGGATCTACCGGAGGTTTCGGTTTATCGCCTTCATCCGTTGGCGGATCTACCGGAGGTTTCGGTTTGTCTCCTTCATCCGTTGGCGGATCTACCGGAGGTTTCGGTTTATCGCCTTCATCCGTTGGCGGATCTACCGGAGGTTTCGGTTTGTCTCCTTCATCCGTTGGCGGATCTACCGGAGGTTTCGGTTTATCGCCTTCATCCGTTGGCGGATCTACCGGAGGTTTCGGTTTGTCTCCTTCATCCGTTGGCGGATCTACCGGAGGTTTCGGTTTGTCTCCTTCATCCGTTGGCGGATCTACCGGAGGTTTCGGTTTGTCTCCTTCGTCCGTTGGTGGATCTACCGGAGGTTTCGGTTTGTCTCCCTCGTCCGTTGGTGGATCTACCGGAGGTTTTTGTATCACATCTACAATACTAACTACTGTGTTATCTTTTTGATTTCCAAATACAAATTGATTATCTTTTGTTTCTGTCGGAATACTGTTGGATGTAACAACCGCTACATCTTTCGTATTAAGATGGTTAGATTTTGATAACTCTTGATCGAATAACGCAACAACACGTTCTGCTGCTTCACTTGAGCTTTTCATCTGACTTGCAATTTGTTTATCCGAAGAATGCTTTTCCATATGATCTAATACAAACGCAACATTTTGATTAGCTTCTTGGTTTTTTACTGCATTTTCTGCTAAAGAATCAAAATCCTTTTCTTGTAATCTTTCCGGTTCTTTCTTTTCTTCTTGTTTCTTTTTCTCCTCTTTTTTTGAAACAGATGCTTTTTTATCTGTTTTCTTACTATTTTCAGAGTCAAATAAATCACAACCAGATAAAATACCCACAGATAAAGATGTAAACGTAACAGTAAGCCCCGCTTTTTTTAAGAGATTCTTATAATCGATTGGCATTTCTTTTCCTCCCCTATACTTCTTTCAATGCATTATCAATGCTTTCAATTTTTTTCTTTTTCTCTTCATCCGGTAAAGTTGATTGTTCCACTTCTTTCTTTTCTAACTCTTTTACTTGTTTCATTAAGCTTTTATTTCCCTGTGTTTTTGCAAAAGTAAAACACTCCTGATATTTTTTAAGTCTCAAATAAACATCTACAATTATTTTTTCTCGTCGACCATCTATGCTCACCTTATCTTTTAAGCGTATAACTGCCTCATCTTTTTTTGCTAAAACCGCTTTTTCAAAATCAATCACATCATTTTTCACTTGGATCTCATTTATTTTCTTCAAGTTATCAATGGCTACATAATAACTGACGACACTTTCAGCAAATTTTGGTTCATACTGTATGGCTTTATTTGCGTTACCAGATAGTAAATAAGAAAATAAGACCGCCTTTTGATTCTCTTTATCTAATTCTTTATAATCTAATTTTTCAAACTCTTGAATGGCTTTTGAATATTGCTGAATGGAAGCTTGTTGAAGTCCATTTACCAAATGTGTATTCGGCTGATTGGTTCTTGCTTCAACAGGGTTTGATGGAACAGTATATAAGGAAAAAACACCCACAGCACCTACTACAATTCCTCCAACTGCCCCACCGATAATTTGAAACAAATGTTTTTTGTTCCCTTTTTCCTTTTCTAAAGAAAATGTTTCGTTCACTAGTTGTTCCTCATTAATACCGCTCTTTTCTTCTGGCTCATTTATTTCTTCAGGTGGAGCAATTTCTTGTAAAAACTCTTCAATATTTTGTCGCATAAGCCCTAACAGTTCTTCTTTTTGTCTCTCTTGTTCTTCATCCATTTCCATCGCAGACAGTTTGTTTTCTACATGTTCATATAAATGAGAAGCATAACCAGATCCTAAAGACAATGTCCCCTCATATACCTCTTCACTGTCTTGGTCTAAAATATAAAAATCTACATTCGCAACTTCTTGCTGTTCCTGTAATTCTTGTTCTAAACGATGTGTCAGCTTACAAGCATCTTGTAATGAAATCTTTTCAAAACTTTTAATTTCAGAAATTGTACTTTTTGTAAACATAACCCTTAACATAAACTCTTTCCCCCTCTCCTTTCTCACTCACAATGGCATAGAAAAAGAAGCTATACATATGCATAGCTTCTTTACAAAACATATCTTGTTGTATCTTTACATCCAGAAAAACAGAATCGATCCAAACTTAATGTTACTATTTACTCCTTCCGCTAACCCTTTAGCTCCCATCACAATAATTAATCCTAAAGCCGAACCAATAAACCAACCAATACTTTTATGTCTTCCGCGCTCTCCTCCCCAGATGAGGTAGTATCCACCGATACAAAAGGCAATGGCCGCGCTAATTATACCCAAACGTTGCGCCCAGGTTAAAACTGATTCGCCTGTATTAACGAGACTGCCCATTCCATCCCCAGCACCTAGAATTAATTGATTTAATCTAAACATTTTTACACTCCCCTTTTTCTAAGTTATATAGCTTCACTTCTCTGAACTTCATTTCTCGGAGAAAGCGTTTCTGGTTTTTCAGGAGAATTTGTTGTTTCCTTCTCCTCCCCTACAAATAGAGTGAGCGCTTCTAATATTAGATCCTGATTCCCTTCAATATACTGTTGATGTTGTGTGTGCAACCAATTTTGATAACTTTCCCCCTTAACCATAAGTAACTTTTCCACTAAGTCTCTGGACTTCTTCAAATCTCGTTGTGTAACAGTTGGATTAGACAAATTCTTACCACCCTTCTGTTCTCTTATTTATTGATGTACATTTCCTTCATGTTGCGTACAAACACATCTAGTTCTTTTTCTAACTCTGATGGTTTGTATTTATCCAAGGCAATTTGTTTCTTTAACTTTCCTTTTTGATAATAAGCTAATGTTTCTCCATTTTGTTCCAAGCCATAGTAGTCTTGGCTTTTATTCACATCGAATGCCGAATGATTACTATCTAATTCTTTACCATTTTCACTATTGTCTTTTAAAGCTTTTTTAACTTGATTCATATAACTTTCTCGATCTTCTTTACGGAAAGAATACATTACAAATCCTGTTCCATCTTCTGACATAAATTTCTTCATCTCCGAAGGACTCAATACTTCAAGTTCTCCCTTTTTGCTATTTGAAAATACCAGTGTGGAACCAATCCCTAGAACGGCAACGAGTGCAGCAATAACAGCAATAAGTTTTGATTTCCGAGTCATACATTTGACCTCCCTATTGTTATTCAACAAGCGATTTTGGAGTCTACTGAGAGTTCAGATTATTTCTCCACATCTGGTTTTTATTATAGCAAGAATATTGGGAAATTAATGATAATTTACCATTTATGGCTGAGATATGGTAAACCCTGTATTGGCGTGCATATGAGAGTCCATCCCGACCGACCCTCATAAGCCCAATACTGCACAACGTTTTTGGCATAAACGTAGAACCTTATGTATCTACTGTCCTTTTGTTTTCATCGCTTCTTCAGAATGTCAGAATGGGAAATTCCTCACGATTATTCACTCATACAGATTACTGATACACTGCATATTTCCCTTGATCACAGGCGTGTTTTACGTACACACACACCGAACTCCGGTAAAAACCGGTACCGTATACCTAGCCCTTCTAGTGACCATTTCGAAGGAAGGCACGCATTTATAATTTTCAAAGATCAATTGTGCTAAATTTCTCCCAGCACACTCCAAAATCGCTTGTTAGCTCTCGAAAATCAATCTATTTTCGCCGTTGGCACACGGTTGTCAATTCATCGCCCTGGTTTCTTCTCTTGGCAATTACCTTTTGTTTTCCATCCATGACCGACCGGACACGATAGTAAATCTCTGCAACCTTTTCAATACTTCCTGTTGTATTCTCTATCGCTACCGCTCCTTTAAGCTGATACACTTTGCCATCGAATGTTTTGACACTTTGTGCACGTGACGACGATATATCATAGAATGCAAGTCTTTGCTCTTTTCCCATGTCTATCGTCTCCTCACTTCTTTTAAATATAAATGTATAGTTTTCTAGCCATCTATATCAGTACGAAATGCAACAAAGAACCCTAGAAAGACAGACTACGCTAGAGTCGTTGTATGACATGAAGTTGTAATTCGTTGTGCTCCTTGTTTTCCATATATGCTTTGTAAAACAGAATGAGACTCTACTACGATAGAAGTTTGAATATTGTAGGTTTTACTTTCTTGTAAAAACTGCTCCATATGAGGGATAGGGTAATGATTAAATTGATAGAACACGAGATGAATCGGTCTTATTTTCTTTTTTTCAGTCAAAAATTGAAGGAAACGGGATAATGCTTCTCCTCTATCTTGATAAGTACTAGTGACCAAATCGATACTTATATACATAACAACCTTTTGATGATCATTTATTGGTAATGGTTCTGAATTACTTAACAAACTTTGTTGTATAACATGGTATCCTTGATCTTGTTTATGCTTATGTGTGTCTTTAAAAAGTTGGCCATCTGGATCAAAGATAAAGATATACTTTTGTTTGGATTTTTTCACATCCCTAATTACAGCTTTATATGCCTCCTGAGAAGCCTTTGTTACATCTATACCCTTTTCCCTTTGATTCAAACCTTTTGTCGCTTGTAGAAGTCCTAAGCACCTTCGAACGACTCCTAGCATGTCTGTCTCTCCTTTCTTATTTCATTCCTTTTAACTCATATTTTTATCCAAATCCAAATAACTATTGCCCAAATCGGAAATACAAATATAAACGCATTTCGACATCCGATAAAAAAACTTAACGGATTTTCTTCTGTTTCATTTGAGTAATCTTGAATTTTCACTGCATTACTTTGTTTCACCTTACAGTTAACCCTTTCTTAGTTATTAGATTTCTTTCTTGTTTTAAAGGCATAAATTGCAAAACCAAGCACAATACATGTTAGTCCCGCTATTACATAAATTGAACTGTCTTCCTTAGCGCCTGTCATTGGAAGTGCTTTGCTTTCAGACTTTTTCTCGTTTTGTTCTGGATGTTTTTCATTATCTTGAGGTTTTTGTGGTTGTTCTTGTTGTGGTGTTTCTGGTGATGGTTTTTTCTGATCTTTCACTGTATGTTTGATAATTTGGCCATCTTCTTTAATTTCAAAAGAGAATGTTTCTTCATTGATGAGATATCCTTTTGGGGAAAATGTTTCTTTATACGTATACTTTCCATATTTCAACTTCTCAAATTTTGCAATTCCGTCTTTATTTGTCTTACCTTTTACAATTTCCTTTCCTTGCGCATCGTAAATTGTAAACTCCGCTCCTGGAAGCTTGTTATTAACGTTAGCCACATCTACTTTTGTAATTTCCAACGAACCTGTAATACCTTTATTTTTTGCGGTTAATTCAATTGTTTTTCCATTCTCAAAGATATTAAAAGGAATTGGTTCCTTTGCAAGAACATATCCTTTCGGAGCTTCCTTTTCTACAAACTTGTAAGATCCAAACGGTAACTGATCTACTTGAATCACACCGTTTTTATCTGTTTTGTACTCGCTGATTTTCTTTCCTTGACTATCTTCAAGGATAAAAGTTGCTCCCTCTAACTTCTTATCGGGATTCTCTCCATCTACTTTAAGAAGTTTCACATTACCTTTGACTTCTTTATTTTCTACTGTAAATGTAAGAGTTTTACCTTGCTCTTTAATCTCAAATGGGTACTTTATTTTGTTTAGAAGATATCCTTCAACACCTTTTGTCTCTACAAAGTAGTACTTTCCATACGGAAGATCCTTCACTTGAGCAATTCCTTGTTCATTTGTAGTGGTTTTAGCAACTTCTTTCCCATCTACTGTGTACAAAGTAAACTCTACGTTAGGAAGTGTTTTTCCACTATCGCTTAATTTTTTAATCTCGATGTTTCCTTTTATCTTGGCGTTTTGTACTGTAACTGTTGCAATCTCACCAGTTTTCACTTCGAATGTTTGAATTTTATCATTCAGTACATAACCAATAGGTGCTTTTACTTCCTTCAAGCTATACTTTCCGATTTCTAATCCAGAAAGACTTGCTGTTCCACTCTCATTTGTAGTGATTGTACCTACCTTTTGATTCGCACTGTTGAAAACGTCGAATACAGCACCTTGTAACACCTGTTTTTGGTCGTCTACTTTTGTAATCTTTACTCCTCCAAGAGATTTCCAGTTTACAAGTAGATCTGTACTTACTTTTTCTTCATTTCTTTCTAATAGAACTGTTGCATCTTGTACATGGTCATTACCTTTATAAACTACTGCATGCAATTTAGAAAGACTAGAAGATACTTTTAAGGAAAAATTACCGCTCTGAGAGGTTTTTGGTATAAGAATGCGAAATTGTTCTCCTAAGTTAAATTTTTGTTTCTCTTCTCCATTTATTGAAATAACTTTTGTTCCATTTGGCGCGCCATTTAATTGAACAGTAAACATACCATTCTTAGCGTTACTTTCTACTTGATACAAGGTCGTTTCAAAGTACTCACCGTTTAATTTTGCTTCCTGGTTATCTTTTGGTGTTACATTCATGTACATTTCCTGTGCTTCTTGACTGGCATTTGCTCCATTAATAATGGTTTTAACGGCTTTTGCTACATTAGCATTACGGTGCTCAACTTCATTAATATCAATCTGCCCTAAGGATGCCCAAACACTTAACTGGGTCGCATAATGTGCCTCTTTCCAATTCGAAACACCTAATTCTTCTGGGCTTTTTTGTGGATATCCATTCAACAGGACACGATACACAATATTATCGGTACGCCCCATCTCTGGAAGATCATCACCACTAGGACTTTTCTTTCCATAAGTTAAGCAATACGCTATTTGTCCGTTTGCATTCTTCAATAATTCTGTTCGGAGATCTTTCCCGTACATAGGACTATAACTCCAATTCATTTCGTATGTTTCCCGATTAATCACTTCAGCATTTGCCTTAGTAATAGGGAATACGAAATTTAGAATAACTAGAAGCATACTCGTAACAATGAGTAACGTTTGATACGATCGTTTCAACATGACTAACAGCTCCCTCATATGATATGCAGTTTTCAAGGATCAGCTTTAAAAGACTTACTTTTCAGATTTGTAAGCTTAAAAAATAGTAATAAAGCTGTATCTTTTCCGTGTTATTCCTTTACAATATAAATGTATAGTTATTGTTTATTGGAAAACGTTTTATTCTAACTTTGCTCGATAATACGTAGCTAAAAACAGTTTTTCAATCGGCTCATTAAAGAGATTAGCGAGAACCCTTGCTCGTTTCTCGATGAGCCCTTTTTTACCCGTTTCAATATGATATAAAGTTTTTACAGGTATATTAGAAGCTTGAGACACATCTAGAATTGTAAGACCTTTCAACTCTCTAATGTTACGTAACATAGTCAATTCATCACCCCCTTAAATACATTCTATTCTCCTAAAAGTAGAATGTCAATCCGTTTGGGATAGTTTTTTATCCCTTAGGTGAATTTTTTAACGACAGGAAACGATAATATTCTTAAGGTACACAAACCGATTGGAGTGAAATAAATGATACAGAATTATTTTGGAGAAAATGTTAGAATCCTAAGAACACTCAAAGGATTAAGTATGAAAGAACTTGGAGATGATCTAGGAGTCGCAAGTAGCACTCTTTCGAATTGGGAAAATAACAGAAAAGAACCAAGTTTTGAAATGCTTCAGAAGATCTCAATTTATTTTAATGTAAGTACTGATCGACTCCTAAATCATAAAATTAGTGATAATGAGGTGCTTACAACTGAAGATAGAAAGGTTATTGTAGAACGTTTAGCACAAGATTTGTATGAAAGTTATAAGAGCATTCCAGACAAGGATAAACCACTATTAGAAAATGAATTAATTGAGTATGCCAAGTATTTAACACATAGAATTGAAATTAAAAACAAATTAAAGAACAGTTAAAACTTGTCATTCCTCTTGAGTATTTTCGATTAGAAGCAAGATTTCACGGTAAATTTCTAAAATTTGATTGTCCTTATCAATCATTTCATTAAACCATTCTTGATTAAAATCCATTGTGTTTTAACCCTCCCATATTATACTTGGATATATATGTTTTTATAAAGTGGCACGAAATTTTTTGGATATTTAATAATGAACCATCCTCAAAAAGTACGAAAGACGCTACTTATTAGTAGCGTCTCTCCCATTTAAACAGCTCAACCCCCTCCAGGATCAGCTCTTGAATACATATCATATTTATTTGTCTCTAGTGATTGTGCATGTTGTGAATCTGGTAATTCTAATTGAAAGAAAGATGTCAATATCATTACCGTGTATAACGTAACGGCAAAAAATTTACTCACTTGACTTCACCTCTTCTTTTAATAGCTCCTTCTTAACATATTGAGAATAAAAGACATTACCTGTTAATTCAAAAGATTCTAAAGATTTTTTTAATCCTATTATATCATTATTCACCTTAGAATACGAATACATCTGGAAAGGAGTGAATTTTTTTCCGTTCTTTCTCAATTCCTCATATAAAGAAATTCCCTTTTCCCAATCACCATACATACATTCGTAAAATGCTAGCTCCGATTTATGAACAATATCAAACCTTATTTTATCTAAATTAATACCATTTTCTATGTACAAATGTGCCAAAGTGGTATGAAAGGCAAGATATTTTTGTGCCTTTTGTGGAACCTGAATGTCTTCACATAAAGAAATTGCTCGCTTAATATACTTTTCAGCTGTATATGGACATTCAAATGTAAAACTTTCACCTAAACAACACAAAGCTGTAGCTTTAATTATAGAAATATCCATCTCAGATTCCAAAATTTCATAACAGGTATTCCGACATCTTTCTAAATCGTTTCTTATTAAGTATATATAAGCTAACCGCTCTTTATATTTCATCTGTAAACATTTTTTAATATAGTCTTGTTTTACTTCTTTTAGAATAACTTCTGTACGATCAGCATACGGAATAACAGCATTATAATTTTGTTTATCATACATAGCTTCCATATATAAAATACTTAAAGCTGCTTGACAATCTGTATCTGATGAAAAATCGTTTGCATATATTTCATCAAGAAGTTGTTGTCCTCTTGCAATGTTTTGATTCCTTTTATTTTGAATTTTATAAACGTCCAAATACTTCTTTAACCCTTTTTTATCATCATGTTTTTGTATAATTTGTCTTATTAAATCGTACTCTCCCATTGCTTGACAATAACATAACGCTTTTCGAATATTTAGCGGTGTTTTACATAATAGAATATACTCATGAATCATTTGTCTTTGCTCTTCTGAGTTATCACAAATAAGATGAATGAATTTTAAGAAAACTTCAAATTTAAATTCGTCCGTTTTGCATTGAAGTCCATTGTCAATGGTAGTTTTACTTGTTTCAATATCCTTTGCAAGTTGTCTACTACTGATTTTCTTCTCTTCTTTAATTTTCAACAACTTTTTCATTAAATTCTCCAATGTAAAGCCCCCCTCCCGAGCACAAGACACAATACCCAATATAAATTACAGAAAAGGCGTTCTGATCTATAGTGTACTATTTTGTTATATTCTTGGAAGCTAATAATTTACTATTGCTATCGGGTGATCAACACTTTGATAACACTATACATTCAAAGTAATGAAAAATTGTCTTGTCATTATGTTTTTACTTACCGTCACTTCCTTATAAATTGTATAATTAGAAATATTTTAACACGAGGAACTTATGGTTAGGTGTACACCTTCCGTCTCTAAAGTATTTCTAATTATTTTACAGAAAATTCTGACTATTACTCCATCTTGAAAGTACCGATTTCACAATCCATATTATACCAAATGTTTAGATTAAAATTACATCATATGGTAATTAATTTAAAATTCAAGTCTTTTTTATAATGATTTGGAATGAGTTTTTACACATAGGATAACAAAACCAACCTAGGGGGATTGATATTATTTTAATAACAATATAAGATAGAATGAAAGATTGTATTTTTTGAAGAAAAAAAGATTTTAGAGAATATATAAGCATAAAAAAAAACCCCACTACACTCAGTTTTAAATTGGCTTCGAGTTTGGCGACCTGAACCAATTTAAAACCCCAAGAATAGTATGGGTCTTATTTCACATTTTTAATATTCACTTATAGTTAGAATTATAACATAAGATGAATATAATGTGAATAAGAACCTCTATTTTTCCAACATTTTTCTGAAAATATGTGGTGGGATAAATAGGAGGTTTTTTTGTGATATTACAAAATTTTTTGCTTAGTCGAGCAAAAGTCGAACTAAGTCCTCGAATCAAACACCTATCCAAAACACCTGGGGCTATTAATCAAGCAATCAAGGAAGTTATTACTTACATTGATAAAATTGTTCTAGAATATGAAGGTATTACCGCAAACGAGTTTCTTACTAAAAGAAAATATGAAGCATTAGAAACCATTTTGTCATACTTAGTACAAGAAGGATATTCCCAAGTAAGACAAGAACGTATCAGCAAAAAATCTGGCATTTCAAGGCCTGTTATTAACTACATTTTCAATTGGTTAGAAGACTTAGAAATATGTCAACAAATCAAAGTGAGACGACATGGGAAAATTGCTCCATCGGTTTACATCTTGACTATACATAACAACTACTTAAAAATCATTGAATATTTTAAGGTAAAATGGGCTTTAGCAATTGATATATGCTCTACTTTCACAAGGTTTTTAAAGGAGAAAATTTTTAAGAAAACGGCAAAAACTAATCACGAAGACATAGAAAGTAATCCACCGATGTCATCAAGTGGTTTAAATATTTTTAGCATAGAAGAACCAAATCGAAAACAGGATTTAGAAGATTTCTTAAGTGGAGATCAGAAAAAAACGTATCGTTTTATAACAAGTCAACCAGTAACATACTTAACTGAACAAGATGCTTATACTATTGCTTTAAGAATGCCAAAAGATATCGATTGTTATCAAAGATGGGATTTTGAAAAATGCGTTGAATGGTTCCAACATAATCAAGCTGAAATAAGTAACCCTGCTCATTTTATGAAAATGTTCTTTCAAAAATCTAAACAAAGAAAAGAGCGTATGGATCATAAATTACAAGAGTTAGATAATACAAAGTTTGGTGAAGAACGCAAGAATAAAGTACAAATCTATGACTGGCTTAATGATCCTAAGATGGATACTGTACTACAAAAATTAAAGGAATTCTAATTGAATATATAAAAAAACATATATAATCTAACCTTGCTCAAAAAAAACATAATTAGCAAGGTTATTTGTCATTCCTTTTACAATTTTTCCTCCTATTCTACATTTCTTAAACACTCAGAGTCTCAGTATTCCCCTTAAAATATATGAATTTTTGTACTCCAATCATAAAATTCCCCTAGAACATTCAGTCTTCAACTGACAGAACATTCTATCTTTTACTGACGAATTTACTATGAAATTTACTAAGAAAAAATTCTAGATGTCTTGTTAGAGTAAGGACAATGACCTAAAAATTATTTCTAATGTTTTTATTGATTTTAATTTTTTAAAACAAGATTTAATAAATATAGTATTCTATAATTCTACATTGTTTTTTGTATTTATTAACGAGGCTTGTCAATTTAATACATAATAAGGGGAAGCCTGTAAATATTCTTTACAAACTTCCCTTCATTTCAACATGGAGACTTTCACATGTAATTCACTTTTTAAATAATCGTGAAAACCATGAACCCTCTTGCTTTGTTGATGCAACAATTTCTTTCGTTGCTTGCACTTCTCGAATTAACTCTAAAAGTTGTTGATCCTTATTATTTACTATTTTATCGATCATTTTTTGTTGATCCTCAATTTTATTAAGGAGAACTTTATTACTTTCTTCTAATTCTTTTATATGATGTAAAAGTTGTATATTTAATGATTCTTGATTTTGAAGGTAAATAGCAACCTCTCCCATACTCTCATACATTCTTTGAAGAACAGGCTTCGTCATTTCATTATCTAGATCGGACTCTTCCTCTACAACAATATAATTTACAGTTTTCTTTAACATATTTTCTATCACATCTGGTGGTTCTTGAGCATCTTTCATATTAGCAATCAACTTAAAAAGCTCTAGTGATTCCTTGGAATATCTAAGGGTTCTCCCCTTTGTGCCCGGTACAGTAGGTAAATAAGGTTTAAATTGATCTCGCCAGGCTTGAAGTGTTGTGCGGGGCTTCCCTATATGCCTGGCTATATCAGCAAGGGAATATGTTTTTTTATATGATCCTTCCTGGTTGCCGCGCCACCCTTCATAATCATGGTCTTCCCTCGTCGTCATATGTCGTCACCTCGTCATTATATGTTGACAGTTTAACGTTACTTGTCGTCATCTATGTTCGTCATGTCGTCATTTATTCGTTATTCGTCTAATTCGTTTATTTAAGGAGATTTCCTTTTAGAAATTTCGATTATATAGGCATAAAAATAGAACTTTTAAAATAAGTATTACTTAAGTCGCACTTAATATTAAAAGAGGTTGCTTTTTGAGTTAAATGTGCTAAAATATAATTAATAGTAACACTTAAGTCGTACTTAAAATGTGAAGGAGGAATTTATAATGAAAATCGGAAGAAATGTAGCGGATTTCGGAAATAGCTTTAATAACTTTATGGTAGATGGGTATTATTTTGAGCTTGCAACAAACGTGGTTAAGATTTCTAAGAAAAAAGCTGAAGATTTACTTGTAGATCGTATTTCAAATCCAGAAGATTTATTGGACAGATTACTAATTTCAACTGAAATCGAGGGTGAAGAATCTTACTATTTAGTAGGACAGTTAGCTGAAGATAATCAATTAGCAAACTCTCATGTTAATAAGATGCACGATAAAATTAAAAGTCCTATTCCTTACATAAGTTTCCTAGGAGCTATTGCATATTATCATGCACTAAACGCTGATAATGAAGATAATATAATTGAAATTGATTACATGAGTATGATGTTACCAATATGGCTTCTGAAAAGAGAAGAAAAATTCAGCATTGCACATAAAAAGATGGAAGAAAGATTCAGTGGTGAGCATAAAGTTAAAGTTTTAACACCAGGAATGGAAAAGGAGTTAACCATTACAGTTCAGAGAGCAAAATGTCTAAATGAATCAGAAATAGCAAGACATTCGTTAAAATATAAAATGGTAGCAAAAGATAAAAATTCAGGTGTAATTAGTATTGAAAAACGCCAGGAAGCTGAAAAGTTTGATGATTACGAAGTAGTTTTAACTGATATCGGCGGAGGCTCTACAGATGCTGTACGACTTGGTAAAGGACTTACAACACCAAAACATAGGGATTCTTTCCAAGTAATTGATATTGAGCCGTTTTTGGGCTATCTTGAACGATTCAGAAAAGAAAAGTTAATTCAGTTCTTTAAAGATTTAAGAACACTTGAGAAATTTATTGTTAATAATTACAAAGAACAAAGATATGTATTAATGAACGAAAATACTGGTGAAGAATACACTTTTACAGATGAAATTGTAGAAGCCTTACAAGAATATGCAAGAATTTTAGTGGCTAAAGTACTTGATGTATTTATTCCATCAAGCACTAACACAGTATTGAAATTTATCTACATTGGAGGAGAAGCACCAGTTTTAGAACCATATATTCGTCAAGCGTTATTAGATCATATGTCTGAAACGGCGGCCGAAAATAACCACTTCTTCCTAACTGATATTATCAAAAGTGATGAAAAAGAGGTATTCACACCAACTTCACGTACAATCAACCTAGTTGCGTTAGA
The DNA here is from genome assembly GCF_028401955.1 of Bacillus sp. BP-3. Taxonomy (GTDB): domain Bacteria; phylum Bacillota; class Bacilli; order Bacillales; family Bacillaceae_G; genus Bacillus_A. Next base: position 41,027 of record NZ_JAQOTJ010000021.1, on the reverse strand, counting down.
ATTAAAAGCAATTAATGAAACAAAAGAACAATTAGCTTAAAACAAAAGGATGTGCTGATATGTCTAAAAGGAGAAAGATGGCACTAGGTGCTGATAATATGCCAAATGATGTTTATCAGATCCTTAATGAAAAAGCTAATAGTAGACAGCTAACATCATATGTTGTTGAATTAGTACAAGAGAAAAAACGCTATGAACAACTAATGAAAAAGTTAGATACAGTTGAAAGCAAACTAGATTTACTACTCACTAATGGTTTTGTTCCAAAACCAACAGAACAAGAATTTAAAGTAGAGGAATCAATGCTTCAAGAAGGAAAAATTATTGATGCTAAAGAAGTAATTGGTGGGTTTGCTGAAGAAGATAATGAGGAAGTTGATTTTTAAATAGGGATATAAATAATAAATGTATTGGGAGGATGAAAAATGGTTTTGAAATTTGATGCAATCCTACAGTATTTAGACCACTGCAAAATGCCATGTAAGTTTGTTTTACAGAACGGAAAAACATTGACTGGTATTATTGATGGCCGTGATCCATACATGATTTATGTCCAGACTGATGATAAAACACATTTTTTATTTAAAGGGGCTATTGTAGATCTGATTCCCGATGAAAAGTTAGATTTAAAAGAAATTAGTAAAATAACTTCACAATGGGAAAAATCAAAAGTAGCAAAAAAACAACAATACGTATAAATACAGCATGGAGTGCTTACTTTTAGGAGAAAGCACTCCATTTTTGTATTTAATAATAAAAGAGGTGACTCGTATTATATGGAGATTCCGATGATTAAACAAAAAAACTGGCTAAAAAGATTAAAGAAACTCGGATATTACATTGTGATTTCTGGAGGGATTTTGGCTGTATTATATTTTCTAACATCATTTATTTTACAAGTTATAGGTGTATTGTTAATTGGAATATTTGTAGCAATAGGGGTTTATTACCTATGTTATTTGATATTTGGGGTTGTTAGCTTACTTATAATTGTTGGAAGTGTTATAGGCACAATAGGGGTTTTAGCTTATTTTCTTTTGTAGCATCTTGAATGCGAATCCCTTTATACATGCTATGCTATAAGTACAAACAGAAGCATTTTTCATTTCACAATGTATATAATAAAAAAGAGAGCAACATGCGCTAACATGTGCTCATCTTCAGATAACTGCTACCGTCAGATGGTGGCTATCAACGATTATCTTTTACGCCCCCCTTTTTTCTTTTGCTTTGGTTGGCTGGAAGCAAGGGTGGTTTTTCGTTTATCTAAAAATTTCTGTTTGAGTATATGTTCAGTCACTAAGTGAGCAATGTGCTAACTTTGCAGGGATTAGTGTTCTATCTTTTTTTTCTTCGATTCATTTTTATACACTCATAAATTTTATCCATCACAAATCCCTCATGTTCGCTCCAAATCTTTTCAGCTTCATCTAATGTAACTAAGCCACTTAATTCTTCAATAGCTGTATTTTTTACTAAAAATGTAGCTACAGCGCCTGTAGATGTTGAATATTTTCTAATTATGTTATCTATAATATTATTAATCTGAAGTAAAACATTACTATGTAGTTCTTCTTTTGTTTGAATACCTGGATTTAATCTTTCCTTATCCTCCAGTTCTTTTAACCGTGAATTGAGCAAGAATTCTACATAACCTATTGGTGAATCTATATCTGATCGAAAGCGAATATCATCTATTATCTCTAATACAATATCTTCATGCTCTTTCCATTTTTTGAATACTTTCGGAAATACTTTTTCTTTACAGCGTTCTTCAAAACGTTTGATTTTTTCATCAAATGTATTTAGCTGTTGAAACCGATCTAATTTTTTTTCAAAAGTAATTAAATCTGAATCTTTCTTTTTTTGACTACGTATTATAAATCTAATCCTTTGCACTTTTCTACCTGATTTGATTTCTTCAAACTCAAAAGAAATATCTGTTTTTTGATTCAATTCCTTTTGAGAAGGTTTCAATACACGTTGCTTAAAATTCGCATAGTTGGGATATACATCCATTGCATCTAAATAGTATCTTAGATTTTCAAGACTAATTGTGCGTTCTTTTAAATCCTCATATTGTTTTAATAGTTCATAAATACGTATTGCATATGTACTCTTTAGCTTAACAACATTAGCCAATCTATAACTTGTAAATTTGCTACTTAGTTCTAATAAAAAGGGCTTTAATAAAGGATCAAAGCGCATATCAATTGTTCCTTTATTTCTATTATAAATTGCTGAAGAGAGCCAGGATACTTGTATGAGCTCTTCGCCTACTCGAATTTCAATCACTTTTGATAATAATTCCTTTGTGATTTTACTTAGTTCAGTATATTTAGTAGATCCACTTAACCCAAGTAAGTCGTGAAATTGTTTAATTGGGAATGTATATGTTTTAAAATCTCGATCACTCGGTTCAATATTACTAGCCAAACAAAGTAACATCTTTTGCTCAACCAGATTTAAACGCGAATTTGCTTCGATTAAAGTATTTGATTTCGAAACAATATTGTTATCTTTAATCTGCAAATCTTGATTTGGAGACATACCTACATACATCCTTTCTTTCCTACCCCTACTTTTATACTAACTATAACAAATATCTAACCTTTGTTATAGTTAATTTTCTTAAAGTACAATGTAAGAGATATATAATATAGAACCAAATTTGTTATCTTTGGAACCACTTTTGTTATGGTAAAAACCAAATTCATTATCTTTAAAACCATTTTTGTTATAGTTAAGTAACCAAATTTGTTATCTTTAAAACCATTTTTGTTATAGTCAAACCAAATTTGTTATTTTTAAAACCATTTTTGTTATAGTTTAGCAACCAAATTTGTTATCTTTAAAACCATTTTTGTTATAGTAAAAACCAAATTTGTTATCTTTAAAACCATTTTTGTTATAGTTAAACGCCACAATCACTTATATATCAACATATTTCGTGCACCTAAAACATATAAACATATAAAACATATAAAACAATTATTATATAAAACAAACAAAACATAGAACATTATGTTGATTGAATATAATTATATTATGTAACCATATTAAAATAGGGATCTAATTTAAATAATACCGAACCAGTGAGTCTAATAAAAATATCCTAATTAAAAACGCTAAAATCAATAATAGCCCCTTTTTTAAATTCCAAAGTGAATCATATATTTATTTTCTTCTTTTGCTTGAATAATTTTTTTAGCTAATTCGTTAAGATCAGCAGATTGCTTCATACCTTTGTGAGATATAACCACATCTAAGAATTGAGATAATGATTCAGGTGGAATAATCGTAATACCTGAATACGCTAAACCGTATTCGGAACGTTTTAACGAATGAAAATACGTTTTCATTGTTGATAAAGATTTAAGTAAATTGCTGATAGTATCATCATTTACACAAATACAGTTATGTACATCTGGAGTGTAACTCTTGTAAGTCTTTTGATTATAAATGTCATTAATTATGCCAAATTCGTGATTTAAAGCCATAAATTCAAATCCCCTTTTGATAACTTACTTGACTAACCGAATATCAAAATATTCTTATTTTCATTAAAAGAAATTAGGATATTACACTTTGACTTTACCTTATTTTCTTTTGTAGCATCTTGAATTGCAAATCAACTTATACATGCTATAATATAAGTACAAACAAAAGTATTTTTCATTTCACAATGAATATAATAAAAAAGAGAGCAACATGCGCTAACATGTGCTCATCTTTAGATAACTGCTACCGCCAGGTGGTGGCTATCAACGATTATCTTTTACGAAAACCACCCTTTTTCTTTCGCTTTGGACGGCTGGAAGAAAGGGTGGTTTTTCGTTTATCTAAAAATTTCTGTTTGAATATATGAGCTGTCACTTCACGAAGGACAGCTTTTATAATTTCTTTTAGAAACTCAAGAAAAACTTCCATGGCATGTTCACCCCCCTTCTTTTCCAAATGGAAAAAAGGAGGATAGCCCTTCCACCCTAACCTCACAGTTATCTTTTCACATTATAGCATAGTTTCTAATTCTTAGAGATTATTGTCGAACATTATAGATACTAAAAACACCTTTAAAGCCGCATTCTCTTATTTTTTCTTTAAATTCTTCCCTTCTTTCTTCACGATCATAGTCATTTAGATACCACGTAATATTTTCTGAATGGACTTTTTTAAGTACTTCTCTTATATAGACAAATCAACTTTTGAAAAGGAAAAACCGTAAGAATAGATTTTATCAATGTTACACAATCCATCGAAAAATGATTTTGAAGACGCAATAATGCTTTTAGTATCTTTTTTTAAATCCATGTGTATTTTCAGTAAAGATTCTTCGGAACCCCAATAGCTGTTTTCGTAATCTTCTGGGAAATTCTCCCCGTGACCGAGAACAATTTCTCCCCCTTGTTCACCATGGATATGGAATACGTTTTCTGCATAATAAATTTCCTCTAGTACTCTAGTGTAATTGAAGGTCAAAAATGTATCCCTTTCTTTATCAATTAATTTCTTGAATTTCATGTTGGGGTTAACACTCGTCAAGGAAATAGATTCAATCCAATTCGGGAAAAGTTCTTTTATTTTAATAGTGACATGATAAAAGTGCCTGGCCACACTTTCGTATCGATCAACACGTTTCCAAACATCGTTGTCGTCATCATCGTCGTCAAGTAAATATGACATTTGTGAAAAAGACTCTTCAAAATCTAATTTCCCTAGGCTACTCTCAATATCCTTCCAGTCTCCATATCCTTCAGCCTTAGAAATAACATCCAGAAGGAACGAAACTACCTCTTCTTTATCGTATTCCTCTCCTCCATTCGGTAAGATCGTACTTGAAATCATGTAGGATGGTGACATACCTTTTGCATTTGGATACTTTCGAAGTAAGTATTTACGAAAGTCTTCATAGCTTGAGGGTAATTTATGATCTAGATCAAACCCATTCCCAATAATAAATAGACTGCTCAAATAAAATCACCTCATCTTAAACCTTTTTATATTTTAAATTAACGTATAAGAGTAGTCCATTAAATGGCACTCTTGTATTTTTTTGAAGTACAAATTTGAAAAAGTGAATGATCATCATATTTATTAAATGCACCTAGAAATTTATATGGATGGTGAAGAGTTATGAGCCAATATCAAATGTTGTACAGTACACCTTATTTGTATTCTTCGAAAACCTTACGTCAAATGTTTAATAAAACAAATGAGGAGGAAGATATTTGTGCGATACGGGACCATATGTTGCTAATTTTAAAAAAACTGTTCCCCTTCAAAATGTAAATTTAGTTATATGAATATCAGATTTATTATTTTTATATTTCTGTAATTCTATAAACTACCCCTCACCTAAACTTTACTTAATAAATAAGTCTAGTTTTTTTGCATATATATTAACTGTATGCTGAGGAAAGGAGATTGATGGTACAGTGATTTATCAATATGAGATTGATTTTTCCGTAATGTATAAAGACAAGGTAACAACCATACAATCCACAACAGTCCAAGCAAATTCATTAGAATTCGCAAAAGAAAAATTAGAAACAGAAACAAAACGAAGACTAGGTAATTGTGAGATTTTGTTTCATTCCGCAAGCTTGCAAGTTTCAGAAGACGAAAAGTATAATATTGTGATCTAAATCCATTGGGAACCACCCGATGGATTTTTTTGTCCTTTTTTCAAGTACAAATTCGAAATATGGCATCACATTCATATGTATCTAGAGAACCTAGAATTGCATATGGATGGTGAAAAGTTATGAGTCAATATCAAATGTTGTACAGTACACCTTATTTGTATTCTTCGAAAACATTACGCCAAATGTTTAATAAAACAAATGAGGAGGAAGATATTTGTGCGATACGGGACCATATGTTGCGATACGATGTGTATTTTGATCGACAATATCGAGCTTATTTTTATTTGAGTGAAAAAATTGAGGAGAAGCTATTTGGAAATGAATGTGCATTATCTTGGGATGAATTATTAGAGGATTACCAACTATATAAAGATCGTAAAGGAAACTTGTCTATTAAACCGAAAGGGTGGAAATAACATGTCTATTATTGGAGAGTTAGGAATTGTTTATGGTGTGACTGGAGCCTCAGTTTTGGGGATAAAATTTCTAAAGAAGAAAGGTCTTTATCTTCCAAGTTGGTTGCTACGTGCGGGTCTCAAATGCTTGTTGATTGGAACCGTTTGGTACGTGCTAATAGATATACTAGATGTGTTTCTACGTTAGTATTACAACTGGTAGTTGAAGATAATTATAGTATTGCCTATTGATTTAGCCTTTTTAACCTTCCATACATGCTCAACTACCTACAAGGAGGTATGGAGGATATGTTGTCACTTTTATTAATCCCATTAACCTTTATAACAGTTGCTTATTTTAATCAAAATAAAGGAATAAGTGATAAGAAAAAAATTGCAACTTTTTTTGAGATTACAAAGGTTTGTGTCCAACATAAAGGTGAATTACAATACCCCATCTTTGTAAAAGAAATTGAAGATGACATAAGCAAGAATTATGTCTACAAGTTACCATTAGGTGTGCCTAGCCAACTGATAAAGAAATTAGCTGAGGTGTTAGAAGAAGGATTATATAAACCTGTTAAAATATCATTCCAAGAGAGAGAGCTATATATTCGAGTATTTAAGCAACAAATACCTGAGAGGTGGAATTGGTCTAAGGATCTTTTAAAAGAGCACACATGGGGCGTTATGATGGGGAAAGCATTAGATAAACATGTATATCATGATTTTGAGAAAACACCACATATGTGCGTAAGTGGCATGACTCGTTTTGGAAAGACAGTATTTCTAAAAAATATAATGACGAGTTTGATTCTACAACAACCTCAACATGTAAAATTTTACATTATTGATTTAAAGGAAGGTCTAGAATTTAGTCCATATAAAGATCTGTCTCAAGTAATAGAAGTAGCTGAAAATCCAGAACAGGCGTTGGAGATGTTAGTTAGATTACGTGAAAAGATGGTAAAACAAATTGAGGTAATGAAAAAGTCCTATTTTACCAATATTATAGACACATCAATTAAAGAGCGTTGTTTCATCATAGTAGATGAAGGAGCAAATCTTTGTCCAACACAAGGGTTACCTAAAAAACAACGGGATTTATTGTTTATATGCCAGGAGATGCTATCTGAGATTGCAAGAATTGGAGGGGGTTTAGGCTTCAGGTTAATTTTTTGCACGCAATATCCAACTGCTGATACTTTGCCAAGGCAAATCAAACAAAATAGCGACGCAAAATTAGGTTTCCGTTTACCAACAGCGGTCGCTTCTCAAGTAGCCCTGGATGAATCAGGTCTTGAAGAACTCCCTTCCCTTCCTGGAAGAGCATTATTTAAAACGGATCGTACAGAAGAAATTCAAGTTCCTTATTTAAAGGATAAAGATATGTGGAATTTATTGAAGCAATACAAGGTGGTGAAGGAACATGAGGCATCAAACCCTCAAACAGAAAGCGAGACAAATCGAGATTTTATCCACTTTGAGTAAGTTAGACTTTGCAACCAGGAGACAATTGCAAGCCATTCATTGCTTAGGTAGTATTCGAAATGCGAATCGGATATTAAAGGATTTACAACCATATTGCCATGTCACTAAATTGGCCCGTGAACATGTTTATTACCTCAATAAAAAGGGACGTGATTTATTAGGGTTCACTAAGGAAGTAAAGAAAAATAGTCAATTACAACACATATTAATGCGAAATGAAGGTTGGATGTGGCTTGGATTTCCTGAATGGAAAACGGAGCGCCCCATAGAAATTTCAATCAATGGTCAGCAACATCAAATCATTCCAGATGCAATTTATTTTGAAAATAAAGTCCCCCATTTTGTTGAAATAGATCGTATGCAACATATGAAAGCAAATGAACATAAAATACAGTTATATGGCCATATAACAGATATCTATAAACGACAGAATAATATTGTTCCAGTAATTATCTTCTTTACATTATCGAATTACCGTCAATCCAAATTAGAGCAATATGCTGTAAAGCAAAATGTTTTTATGAGGACATTTGTGATGGAAGATGTTTTTTAATAAATTTATGCCCAAAAGTCAGTGGAATCTACATTCTTACCAGTTAACTTCCGTAAAGTTATAATGATACGATTAGAATTTTTAGTTGTAGGTGATACGCTATCCAAACTGCACAATCGACTCACAGTAGAGCGGGTAACCCCACTTTTTGAAGATAATTCTTCTTGTGTAATTTTATGTTTGTCTAAAAAACGTCCTAAAGCTGATCTAGGCTTAGAATACCAATTCATATTATCCACTTCCTTAAGCTTTTATATACAGCTTGTCCAATAATCTCATTTTTTAAAAGTCACTGAAAATAGGAATTTTATTAATTGTTGAGCATAATATAGAATTAAGGATAAAACTAAAAAATATGTAATAATTTTGAGGAATCTAGCATTCATAGTAATAGCTACAAGTTGCTGATACACTAGCCTAATGGCAACTTGTTGTAAAGGGTATGCTTAAAAATAAAAAGCTGAAACCCCTTCTGTAAGAAGGGGTTTCAGCTTTTTGTGTTTCATAGGTTGGTAATTTAATTTTAATTATTTTATATAACTGATTCGTAATATGTCGAATACTATTCTTCCACGTTTATTTGCAATAAAAGTTTTAAAAATTTCACGCACCATAATAGGATATAGAAAATGTAAACCTAGAATAAAGGTTCACATTTTGGGGAGTGAATAGTTTACAACACAGTTGCACGCATCCATAAGGGATGCGACTTGCTCGGCTGAACAAAAAGTTTTTTAACAACATATTTCAATCCACGCACTCATAAGAGGTGCGAATGTACCTAAATTTTTATGTGTGCTATACATTCTCACTAAAAAATTAAGGGGCTTTCTAAATCAATTCCTTCAATCGTTCTAACGTTTTCTTCCCACTGCTATTCAATATGAGCAACATAACTAGGAGTTAAATTTCGCATACTAGGTTGATTTCAATTTGTGCACCCACAAGGGATGCGATCTTTTCTCATTTGATTTACCAAATCCATATGATATTTCAATCCACGCATCCATAAAGGATGCGACATTCATTATATACTCGTGTTGAATATTGAGCATAATTCCAATCCACGCATCCATAAGGGATGCGACACTAAGCATTTTAGCCAACTCGTGAGGCATCACGATTTCAATTCACACATCCATAAGGGATGCGACGGCTATATCTTCTTAAAACTTAGGTAATACTAATATTTCAATCCACGCATCCATAAGGGATGCGACACCCAGAGGCAAAAGCTATCAAGAATCTACTTGAATTTCAATCCACGCATCCATAAGGGATGCGACGGCTATATCTTCTTAAAACTTAGGTAATACTAATATTTCAATCCACGCATCCATAAGGGATGCGACACCCAGAGGCAAAAGCTATCAAGAATCTACTTGAATTTCAATCCACGCATCCATAAGGGATGCGACGGCTATATCTTCTTAAAACTTAGGTAATACTAATATTTCAATCCACGCATCCATAAGGGATGCGACAATCTATCGACAAATATTTCAAAATCAGTTTACAATTTCAATCCACGCATCCATAAGGGATGCGACTAGATGATGACTTGTCAGTTATCTACAATGGACTAATTTCAATCCACGCATCCATAAGGGATGCGACTATTGTACTTTCGAATCTACCTGCACCTTCAAAATATTTCAATCCACGCATCCATAAGGGATGCGACAATCAAGGTTTATCACGTTTATAAACATGTTACATTTCAATCCACGCATCCATAAGGGATGCGACACTTCTTTTTATTTCGTCAAGTTCTTCTAGTTTTATTTCAATCCACGCATCCATAAGGGATGCGACTAATGCAGAAGATTGATAAACTGCTAATTTCATTATTTCAATCCACGCATCCATAAGGGATGCGACGCGTCCGTTTGATACAGACAAAGTGTTTATGGAAATTTCAATCCACGCATCCATAAGGGATGCGACTGCTACTCCTACTCTGTTCTTACTATCTAAGTTAGAATTTCAATCCACGCATCCATAAGGGATGCGACAAGAGGTTATTGGTGCGTGTTTACAAGGCGATTTAATTTCAATCCACGCATCCATAAGGGATGCGACTTCCTTCATCTTTTCCATTTCCGCTTTCGGATCATATTTCAATCCACGCATCCATAAGGGATGCGACTGTGATTTTTGTTCAAAATACGCATAAATACGTAAATTACGTTCAAAGATACGCTATTTTCTTTATTAAATAAAGGAGTTTATACAGAAAATTATAAAATTCAATTGTAAATCATAAAAATTAAGGTGCGAATGTATCTAAATTTTTATGTGTGCTATACATTCGCACTAAAAAATTAAAGGGCTTTCTAAATCAATTGATTCTTTTACACCAATATGTTCTACCTTGTTCTTATAATTTTTACCTAGACGATAAAATCTGAGGCTATCCTGATCTTTATCAATAATATTAGCAAGCTCTATTTTTAAAGCTGTAAACTGAGCTGCATCTATAACACATTCAAATACTGAGTTTTGGACACGTTGACCATAATTCTGACATATTTTCGAGACCTTGCGTAGTCTTTTTTTTCCTGCACTAGTGATTGTACTAACATCATATGTAATCAATACTAGCAAATGCTGCACCTACTTCCATAAAAATGGCGGATATTCATCTAAGTCATTACGTAAAAAGCGGGCCAACAATAAGGCTTGTGCATGCGGTACTAATCCCCACGATATCTTCTCACCTAGGTATGGATGTGTTATCTTCTCTTGCTTTTTATTTTGCCAGGCTGTTAAAAATTTCTTTCTTGCCTCATTCGTCATAATTACAGCACCATTTTCTTTTTTTAAAAAATCCCCTTTATTCATGACCTTTTTATTAATTAATGACAAGACAAACCTATCTGCATAAACGCCACGCAACTCTTCCATTACATCCAAAGCTAGAGAGGCTCTTCCCGGTCGATCTCGGTGTAGAAAACCAACATATGCATCTAACCCAACACCTTCTAGTGCGGATGCTGTATCATTTGCCAATAATGTATAAGCGAATGATAACATTGCATTCACATTATCTAATGGGGGTCTTCGAGAACGTGTATGGAAATAAAAGTCCTCTTTCTGTTGTAATATCATTTGATTGATTAATTTATTGTAGCTAATAGCTGCTTGACCTTCCCAACCTCTTAATCTTTCTAAGTTTTCACACTTTCTTACTTCAAGAATGATAGATGATAAATGTTGGGATACTTCTTTGAATTGTGTGACATCGATTCGCAACGGATAATCTCTTGTCATTCTTTCAATCATCCATTTATTATTGTAGATTTTACTTGTAATAAAGTTACGTGCAATTTTTGCAGATGCTATTTCATCTTCAGATGTAGAATATTGTTTCTTTCTTAAAATTACATTACCCTTGCTTTGCCCTATCACCCTCGCAAGAAATCGACCATTTATTGTTAAAAATACTAGTGAAATATCTCTTTCTGCGCAATAGCCCATTAACGCTGGGCTTGCACCGGTGTAGCCGAAGGAGATAACAGATTCTAAGTTATGAAGTGGCAGTCTACCTAGCTTTTCTTGTTCCTTCAAAAGGACGATATTATCTCCATCTAACGATAAATACACGTCTGGTTGAGTGATAAACAATGTGTTAAGAAGTTTTTTCATCCCGTAATCTTCCCTTCAATATAGCTTTTCACAGATCGTTTATTCATTAGTTCTGGTAGGCAGATGTGTTGAAGGGAGCAACTTTTGCAAAATGGACCTGTCTTTACTTTAGGTGTATGTTTACGTTTATAATATTCGTGCATTTCTACGGCAATCAATCTAACTTTTTCTTTCACATCAATTGTTAAAGGTACTTCAATCCTATGTTTGATTTCGTTATAAAATATATACCCTATGCTTATTTCACAAAGTAGCATTTCCTCTAAGCATATAGCTTGCGCTGCTAATTGTAGTAAATCTGCATCGTTGTTTTTTGGTTTTCCTCGTTTGTATTCGATAGGATAAACAGCGTATTTTCCTTCAGTACCAGATATTTCAACACCACTTTTATCTTGAACAAACTCAATTACATCACAAATGCCTGTAATTTTAAGCTCATTTGACTTTACAGGCATCGCGCGAACAGTGAGTTTGTTCCCTCGTTTCTCTCTAATAAATGGTTGATCAGCTTTTTGATGAAGATGCTGTCCTTCAATCGTTCTAACGTTTTCTCTCCACTGCTGTTCAATATGAATGAGAGCCCATTGCCGTTTGCAAAATTGAAAATGTTGAATACCAGATAACATGAGATAACTATCTTCTTCATTATAGTCCATCAATAATCTCAGCCCTTAAACCATCTAACTCATGGACATTGATGATATAATCATCAATTGTTTTCGGTTCTTCAATAGCCCGTTTAATATCCAGTAAACGGTGTACTTTTGCAGAAGAGTACTGACCAAGCTTTGACTTATGCTCCCACCAGCAAACCTTATGTACTTCCATACTTCCTTCAGGACGTGCTGCTGATGCATCATTTTCAAACAATGTAACAAGTGCGTCTTTAATTTTTCCCGCGTCCTCGTTAGTAAAACCTGTCTTTTCTGCTAATTGTGTATTAATGCTTCCATAAAAAACATAAACTCCAAAATCGACACGATGCTTCATCCCCATAGTATCTGAACCTTTTTCCTTCCCAGGCTCTGAGTTCACACTTTTCGTAATTTGCATGCTAGTGATATCAATCGGATCAACACTTGTTGCTGTATGAATAGAAACAGGGCCCCTTACTCCGACAGAGACACCTTTTCCAGCTCCTCCTTTGAATGCAAAAACTTGTCCAAAACTTCTTACATCAATCCACTCCTTGCATGCAACTGCAGCAAATTTCTCACTAGGATTCTCTTTCGATTTTAATGCTTTTACTAAATCTGCATTCGCTTCTGCTCTTTCCCTTAAGCTATTAAATTGGTCAACTTTCCTGTCATTTGCCTGAACAAAAATAGATTCCTCCATATCCTGAAGGCGATTTCTAATCTTTCTTTTAATGGCTACATCAGAGATTTCACCATAACCATCATAGTTTTGCCTTGGACGATTCCCGTTCAAAGGGTCTCCATTTGCATTCGCTTTTGTAACAGATAGAACAACCGCAAAGTCGATTTTATGATCTAAAATTGTCATGTTTAATTCTCCTCCCCATTATTAACTGCTTTATCTAGCGAAACATCCTTTTCCTTTTTTTGATACAAATCATGCCGCTGGCTGTAAAAGCCTAATAAATATCTGCCAGATAGCGGTTTATTATTAAAATCCTCAATTTTTATTTTTGAACCAATCTCATCTATTAATTTGTTATAATACCAAACCTTTTCTCCTAAACGTGCTTGATATGGTTGTAGAGCACCTTGAATCGTCCTCCACGTTCTTTCCGGATGCTGAGAAAAAGAATGCATGTATCTTCTGGCGTTTGTAGCACGTTGATCCCTTGGATCTAAAGAATTTCTTTCCAGAACATCCGCAATTGCAAGAAGACGTCCAAATAAATAATCACGGTCATTATTTTTCTTATCTAACGCCATTTGATATCCCTCCCGTTTATTGATTAATGCACATGCAATGCTTAATGTTTTTTCCCATTCCCATCGTTCCATTGACACAGGGTTTGATGCACGTTGAAGGGCACTTCTGACGATGTCGAATGGAATTTCCCGCTCGTCCACAATACAAGGTAGCATACGCTCCATCAATCCTTTGACCACTTTCTCACTTGCCTTTGGCCCATAAGCAGCAAACGCAATATCTTTCGTTGATGGTGCCCCATAAAATTCCACAAATTCATTATTTTCATTTTTACGATAGCGGTGTACCCATACACAAGTGGAATGCCAGTTTTTTAACTTGTTTAAATAAAGTTCTTTATCCATATTACGGTAGTATAGAACAGCTAATCTGCCTGTTGTCGCTGAATCGAGCAACAGAATATTTATATTAGCACCAGTCAACAAATTATTTTTATAGCCATCAATTGCCTTAGCGACTTCATCTGCAAATTGCTCATGTGTATAAGACTTAATTTCTTGTTTTTCCGTTGATCTTAAATCCATTGAATAAATGTCGTAACTATCTTCTAAAAAATCTGGAACATCATCTGCATCATTACCCCAGACAAGGAACACACGTTGATCAACGATTTTTCCCTGCTTATTAATGAGCCATTTCAATGCATTATGCGCTTTTTGGGATACATCATAACTTATATTTGCGACATCATTTGCCTTGTTAAATCTCCCTCTAAACGTAAAGCCGCTCGTATCATTTGCGGAAATCAACTTCGCTTTGTCCCCTGCATTTCTGATCTTATTGGCATGCTTTTCCGTACTTGGCATTATTTTTCCTGTTACATAACAATAATCCTCTTCAATCAAAAAGTCGTTATAAAACTTGATAAAAGACTCGTACATCTCAGGATCTTTCCAGACATCTTTCAACATCTCATTCGGAGAATACACATTAAATCTTACGAAAGCGCTTACTTGACTACCAGTAACTGATGAAAAAATTGGTGGCTTTTCTCCAAGTAAAGTTTCAGCTTCTTTATCCCACGTGTCAATTAATTGCCCATTAGCATCCACATACAAAATGCCTTCTTCTACTAAGTCCTTGATCAATCTCCGCTTGCTTAAATAGCGATAAATGCTTTTTACCTTGTCTGTAGCATATGATGATGATGCCCATTCACCCAATTGGCTTATGTAGTAAGAGAACGGCTCTTCTTTTTTGATTTTCCCGCCATAGGTAACAAAATCCCCCGCCACATAGCTTAATTTGTCATGAAGAGGATAAGGGGCTATTTGGTTAGAACGGCTCGCTGAATCCTCCGTACATGGAATCAATGTACTTGCATCACTTTTGTTAATGATTGTCGCTGAGTGAAATTCTCCTTCTTCCGTGATGGAAACTTCGATATGTGCTGTTTGGGTGGTGTGAGAAATAGGCAACAACGTATATTCTTGACCATTATATTTTTTTTCAATTTTGCCGATTCGGTCTAAATTCGATTGATATGTCTCGTATAAATTCAATAGCCAGTTCATGTATTCGCCTCCTCTTCTAATTGCTTTAAAAGCACATCAGCAGACTCGACGTTTGAATGGTTAAAAACCTTCGGCTTCATTTCTGATATTTTACGGACTTGCGTACATTTTTCAGGCCGAATAAATTGAATGACTCCATCTTTCATTACCGGGTTCCATAAACGCACTTCCATTTCATTTCTACCAGTTTCATCTGGGTAATTGATTCCATGAACCATCGTACCTAGATGAATGTCTCCATATCCATCATAAAATCCTTCACCTTCGTCAAATTTAGCTGGCTCCACATAACCTTGGCATTCACGAGCACCGAGGAAAATATCCCTCCGCCCTCCGACTTTGAGGGAGCGCTTAAAGATGCTGTAATGTTTATTTTCGTTACGATCAAAGGCCATATCTGGACGATTCAGGTTGAATTCAAAATGGGCTCTTACACGATAACGAACATCCTTTAAATATGTATAATTAGCAAGCGTGTTTCCTCCACCATATTCAATAGGACGAATGCCTTTCGACTCCATTTTGATTGCATTCATAATTCTTATTTCATCGACAATCATAAGAAGAGACGGCTTCCAGTATATCGATTCGACGATGCCCTTAATAGATTGATAAGTCGGCACCTGATAGGATAGCTTTTCTCCCCCCATTTTCATCAAAGGATCTGTAAAAAGAGCGTAATCACCAAATAATTCAAACTCAATAGAATTTCTCAATGATTCTCCTCCTTTTTTGATTTTTCTAATAATTAAATGATATCTTTTCCCTGTAATGATATCAACAATTTTAATTATATATTATACGAAATTTATGAATTTTTTGTGAATGTGTTATAATAAATTGTCACTATTATATGTGTGGATTGAAAGGTATACTATATGATTAAAAAACCTATCTCAAACAAAGATAGGTTTTTTAAAATATCGCTGACTTAAAATCGCTCTCATTATGAACATCCAAACCATATTCATCATTATAAGCCCCTTCCTTCAGGGCTAAAATTTTTCCATCAAGATAGTATACAAGTCCATCGTTTTTAATCAATTGTTCTTTTTCATAGTTGAATAAGTTAACTGTATACTGCTGTGCCTTTCGTAATAATCGGCTAAGCTCCTCAATCGAACTGCTACTATTTAATTCAGCAATGATATCCTTGCCTTCTCCATATGGGACAATGACTGAAGTTGCTAGATCATCAATGACGTGGAAATGTTCGGCTGCCGTCCTGTAGCTATTTATAATAAATAACGGAACGTCTTTCTTTTTATCGTATTTATGAAAATATGCCCGGCGATAGCTATTTTCTTTTCTCGGTACAGCTAATAGCTCCATCATGTCCTTTTTGAGCTTCGGAATAAAATAATTCAAATTAGATTCAAATTTTGTATAATACTCTTTGAAATACTTATCCATTGCTTGCCTCGATAAAATATGACCTCCGTGGTCTCTGCTGTTGCGCTTCAAATCCACTAGAACTTTTTTTGCAACTTCTTTGCCAATTTTAATCTCTTTTAAACGGCTTAAATTTTCCTCTACATGATCAATTACATAGACATTTTGTATCCCCTTTTCCCCATGGCGATTGCATCGGCCTGCAGCTTGTGCAATGGAATCTAACCCAGCCAAGGACCGAATTACACACTCAAAGCTAATATCTACTCCAGCTTCAATCAATTGGGTGCTGATACAAATGATTTTTTTGTCATCTTTAAGTTGCTGCCTAATTTCTTCTAAAATTTCATTTCTATGGGTGGCACACATAGAAGTACTTAAATGGTAAATAGGAATATCTGATTCTTGGCTTTGTAATCGTGTATATAAATCCCTCACTACTGATTTTGTATTTAAAATAACTAAGACACTTTGAACTTCCTCAATCTTTGTATTTATAAATTCTGTGAGTTTATCATTATTAAAAGTTTCATTAGTTGCTTTATCAATGATCTCTACCCGTTTAAATGCTTCAATTACATAATCGAGGTTATCAATCATTTCAGCATCTGTATTTATATCTAGTTTCTGTTCCACAAAGTCCAAAGCGGGTTGAGTAGCAGTACAGAGAATAATACTGGAATGCCCATTTGTTTTTAAAAAGTTCAATGCCTGATTAAATAGTGCTACGCATGAAATAGGAACCTTCTGAACTTCATCAAAAATAATAACCGCCTCACTTAAATTATGAAGCCTTCTAATATTCCTGCTTCCTTTTGCATAAAACACATTTAAAAACTGAACCATCGTTGTAAAAATGATTGGAGAATCCCAATTATCTTTTGCCAGCTTTAATTTTTGCTGAACACTCATAATGCCCTCTTGATTTTCATCATTATCATTCGCATCTTCTATAACGTTAGAATGATGCTCTAAAATATTTGCCTCATCCTTTAATATTTTTCGAACTTCATCTGCATTTTGCTCAATAATTGTTGTATAAGGGACAACATAAATAATTCGTTTTTTGTTATGGAGTTTGGCGTGTTTTAGTGCATATCTTAAACTTGCTAATGTTTTACCGCCACCAGTTGGAATGGATAACGTATATATTCCTGATGGTTTCTCAGCAAATTGATCACACTGATCTGACATCTCTTTTCTTAAGAGGTTAATAGGTGTATTGGCATTTTGCTGTTTTTTAAATGAAGTGATTTTTATCATGAGTCTTTCGTAATATACATCGAATAACTCTTCATGATTTATTACTGATTCGACGGTCTTTTTTTCTTCAAATAATCTTGTGTTTGTTCGATCGGCATCAATTAATACACTAAAGATACATTTAGTTAAAAACATTAATTGTTTCTCATTATTTTCTGGGGATTCTTTAGCTAAAAAGTTTTCTAGTTCTACAGTGGCTTTGTCAACATAATCATGAAAATCTGTTTTGTTCATGACATGTTTAAAAAAGAATAGTTTTGACATATCAAATTCACTCAATTTTTTATCTCGCACTCTGTTTAAATAAGTTGATTCTAAATCGGGATTTAAAAAATCTTGAAGGTATCCATGGTGAGAAATAATGGCATTTCCTACGATTTCAGATATTATCCCTTTGTAAGGAATAATATTTTCTGTATGGAAGAATTGATATAAAAGTTTTCCACCTGCAGTTGAATGATCGACGCTTCCTCTTTTAGGTGGGGAATCAGGGTTATTTACTGCTTCTAATATATATTCTCTAAATTCATTGGTATATTTACCTAAATCATGGAGCATGCCTGCTAAACCAGCTAAATGTTTTATACCGATTTTTTCTCCATAGGTTTCAGCTAATTCTTTTACCCCTAATAAATGCTCTTCGACAGTTTGTAACTGCTTGTCATTTTCGCGGATGTGAGCAATATAGTTCATACTATCCCCCTCCAATATGTAGCTTTAAAAAGTCGACCCTCTTACTATTTTAACATGCAAAGAGAAAGATAGGACTTAAGGGTGCGATGTCTCTCTTCTCTCTTAATTACGGTCTATATAATTTCACGTACCAAATTTTTAATTTAAAAAATGATTGTATAATCTAAAATAATAGGTTTATAATAAGAACAAACGTTCTGTTTCGGAGGGTAAAATGATGTTCGATTACTCAAAATGTATGAATCGGATGATATTTTGTATAGACCTTTGTGCATTTTTTGCCAGTTGTGCTTGTGTGATGCGAGGTCTAGATCCACTAAAAGTGAAATTAGCAGTTGTTGGGGATACGGACAGAAATGGATCTATTGTATTAGCAGCCACGCCTGAATTAAAAAAATTAGGGATTTCTACAGCAACCAGATTATACGAAATACCAAAAGATCCAAACACCATTATTGTAAATGCAACAATGAGAAGATTTGTTGAGATTTCAAATCAAATCACAGAAATTTATACGAAGTATGTAGCATTAGAAGATCTACACGTTTATTCCATAGATGAATGCTTTCTAGATATGCAACAAACAGCACATCTTTTTGGGCGAGATCCAATTATAATTGCTAAAAGGATTCAAAAGGAGATATATGATACAACTGGTATAACTGCATCCATTGGAATTGCGCCCAACCTATTCCTTGCAAAAGTTGCATTAGATGTAGAAAGTAAACATTCAAAATCCAGGATTGCTATGTGGTCATACGAAGACGTCTCGAAGAAATTATGGAATATCAAGCCTCTTCAAAAAGTATGGGGAATCGGATCAGCTACTCAAGAAGCTCTACACACAATGGGTTTATTTTCCTTAAATGATGTCGCAAAAACACCAAAAGAACATTTAATACAGCGATTTGGCAAAGTAAAAGGTGAAGAGCTACATCGTTTTTCATACGGCATCGATGAAAGCCGGATTTCTAATAAATACATTCCTAAAAGTACCTCAATAACAAAAGGACAAATATTATTAGAAGACTGTTTTAGTCTAAATAAATTAAAATTACTTATTTTAGAACAGATTGAGGAAACTTGTTTTAGATTACGATCTATTGATAAATGTTGTAGAACGGTTGAGCTTGGAATAGGCTACAGTAAATATATTGGCGGAGGATTTAAGCGAGCAATTACCCTTGAACAACCGACCTGTTTAACTGAAGAGGTTTACGAAGCATGCTTACAACTCTTAAAAAAATTTCATTCTGGACATCCTGTGCGCCAAATACATATAACTTTAAAGAATTTGACTAGGGACGATGCAATTCAAATGTCTTTATTTGAGGATACTTCCAAAAAAGATGTTCAAAGGAAATTAGCAAAAACAATGGATGGTATCCGTCATAAGTATGGTAAAAGTTCGATTATGAGAGGTATAAGTTACATTCAAGGGGCTACACAGCGTGATAGGAACAATAAAATTGGTGGTCACAAGGCATAAGGAGGAATACAGTCATGATGGATAGAGGTATGATGAGATGGGCGCCATTTTCGGCAATAAAGGAGCAATTTGAAGGGTTAAGTGAATTGTATGAAAGACAAAGTCATGTTCCAATGCCAATTTTAGATGAACAGCAATTAGAAGCTATAAATGACGCTGTATGTGAGGCGATGTCTGAAAATCTTGAAGTAGGGATTTCATATCATAAACAGAACAGAATCCATTTGGAAACGGGTTATATCCACTATTATGATACACTTAGAAATGAATTAAGAATTATTAATAATGATAACAAGGTACGATACATAAATATCAGCTATATTATAGATGTAAAATATATGTGAAAACAAAAAATAAGTTTATAGTTCAATATATTGAGTTTTTTTTCAGAATATATGTTATTATCCTAACTTGACTTTAGAATTGTATCTTTACAAGAAATAGTAATGGAGAAGATCTATGCGCTATACAAGCATATAAAGAATTTATGGAGGAGCAATCTGAACTACATGATGATGAAAATTATCAGCAACATTTAAATGACGAGCATCATACATATCAAAATCAAAATATCCGTGAAAATTATAATGATTGGACTGATTATATTGAAGCTCAATGGAACAAGGGAAATATGATTGAAAAAGAGGATAGGGAAACGAATATCCTAGTTTATTATACTGAAGGTTCCAAAAAATGAGCTTAACATGCAATTGATGAAAGTAAAGAAATATACTATTAAAAGAAGATAAAGATGTACCTTTTGGAACATATGAAAAGAAGAATCCAAAATGGATTCTTCTTCAGCTTTATATAGAAAACTACAAGGTAAAATATAAATTAGGAAGCTTTTATAAAAGTTAACCGCCAAAAATGGGAAAATTTTCAGATGTGGCGAATTATTTCTTAAATCGTTGCCGTACCCCTATTCCTGTTCAATGAAAAATAAGCAATCAAACTAGCTTATTTTTCATTGAATATACTAATGATAATAATCCCTACAATTAAAATGATAAACCAATATTGCGAGAAAAAGTTATCTTTCTCTTCTGATGTTCGATTATTAGTTGTCCTAGAATCAGACATATAACGGTTCGAACCAGATGATTCTTGGTAAGGAGAACTAGTCGAGGTGGAGTGTAAAACATTTGTACGCTTATTAAATTCTTCTTTATTGGATGGTTGATACTTCAAAAACTCTTGCTTTATATCAGAAGAAATATAATTCTTATAGCCTCTTACAATAAAATGATAACCACGTTCTTTTGCATACAATTTTGCTGCTTGAAACTTCGCCTGGTTTTTTGATAAGGACACGTCTGCTGATAGTTTAACTTCGATAATTTCTTTTGTACCATCCTTATAATGAACCTCAATATCAGGGAGATAAGTATGAGCTTTATTTTGATATGTATAAGGGATATGAATATTTTCTATCCAAAAAGCTTGTACACGTGGATTCTGATTTAGTTCTTCATATACCTGTTCCTCAAGGGGGCTTCTACAAATACCAGTGTTTCTTAACTTTTTGTATTGTACGGGTTTAGGATATTCTTTTCCTGTCTGACTATCTGCGTTCAATACAGACGGGGTATTCGGCTGAAACATTATATACGAGCTTGATTTATAATCTCGTATAAGTGGGGAGATACTCACAAATTTAACTTTTTCAAATAAGTCACCATTTGAACCCCATTTTAGTTGTTTTAATGATGGTAAGGTCTTTGTAGAAGATTCGTTAGAAATTTTACATGTATCAATTTTAGAATTCTTAAAAAACCTCCATTCTTTTCGATAATGACAATAAGCAACAAAATACAATGATCCTCCGTTACCATAACGATATACTGCTACGACTTCTACTTGTCTCTCTTTCCCATTGTATTTCATTTGCAAACATCGTTGTGATTCAAGTGCCTGTACTATTTTGGTTTTCATACCCGTTCCTCTTCCATCCGATTTAGTTATAACTATTAGTTAATCTTTAATGTATCAAAGTAGAACAATTGCTACAATGGTGGTTCCAAAATTTATCTCTATAAGAGGTACCGCCAGCATTTCGGAAAAATCCCACGCTAAGAGCATGCAAGATTTTATACAATTTTTTGATTAATCCAGTAACAAACGAGAACTCTAGAACCGCGCCAGGACAAGAATGTATAAAAAGATGCATTTAATCATAGAAAAAGACAAAGGCGGATTCCTTGTGAGAGTTAGGGGCCGCCTCTTTGTCTTGCTACCGATAATGAGACGTTATGTTAACTAACAATGTATGGAATATACAAAGAAAACAAGAGCATGGCTACCACATTCTTGTGATAAAATGGAATAGAAAGGGTGATTTAATTGAATATTTTATGGGACTTTGACGGAACACTTTTTAATACATATCCTGCCTATACCAAAATACTCTCTCTAGTACTTGGAGAAAAGATAGATAAACAGGAGATTTATAAAAAATTAAAAATTTCATACTCACATGCACTAGACTACTATAATATTTCCAGTGACCAGAAAGAGAAAATTAAAAGCTTAAAAAAGGAATTGTCTCCAAAAGACATGAAACCATTTGATGGCGTGGAAGAAATTTTGAAATTTGCAGATAAGAATGTAATCATGACACATAAACACAGAGATGGAGTTTTAGCAATTTTAAAATATTATGGATGGGACAAATACTTTGTAGATATGGTTACGATTGATAATGGTTTTCCTCGCAAACCCAACCCATCAGCATATACTTACTTGCATCAAAAACACAAAATTGATCTAGCTATTGGAGATAGAGAATTAGATTTGCTACCTGCAAAAGAATTAGGGATCATAACATGCATGTTTCAAGGTCAAAGTGATGTAGCAGATTATTATCTAAACGATTACTCAGAATTTTTTAATAAGGGTATTCCATTATCAAAACAGTTATATCTTCAGCAATAAATCGCTGAAGATATATGATAGATTTATTGACTTCCGCTTTCGAATTTTACGTCAACTAGCCCCTCTTTTGAGGAGCTAGTTGTTTTTAACAATAGCAGATATGATATTTCACTTTTGGAAATTGTCTTAGCGTATAAAATCAGCATTTGGCCGTCAGTCCCCCAATAGGTCGTGATTGGAAATAAAAGTAAGTATATAGCCTGTTTTTACACGTATCTCGGTCGAACCCCATATAGATAGAAAAAGAACTCAAGAAAAGAAGATAGATTCCTTTCTCAAGTTCTTTTTTGATGTGATAAACGGTTGGTTTTGTCCCTCATTTTTTTCAGCAATCTTTTTTATAAATTATCGGACTTTATTAAAAAGCTATACTTTGAGCACCATCTCGTCTACAAAATTAACTATACTTTTTAAATCAAAAAAATTAATTAATCTTCTTCATAAAAATTATCTACAGATTCTTGTAAACACTCTAATAAATAACTATAAAAATTCTCATATGTAATATTATAACACTCTTTAGTAAAGCGACTCCATAAAATTATAGGGCATTCATCTTTATTCATTTGACCTATATCTAGACATGTTACTGTGCCATCAACGTCATTTAACATAATATATTTTGAAGGTAAGCTATATTTCTCTCTATATATATTATTGTGATATACAACTGATGACTCTTCAGGTGTAGCTTCACATCCGTAAATCTCCATACCTACAAGCCCTCCACTACCATATGTCTTTAAGAACCAATGATAGCTTTTGGGGAAGGTTACGTTTAATTCTTGTTCAGCATTATGAATATCTCTATCGCTTACTCCACCTAAAAAATCACCTTCTTTTTGATACATATCAATAATTTTTGAAATTTCTTCTTTCATTATTTACTTTCCTCCTTGATGTTCTTGAGCGCGCATTTTCCAATAGTTACCCCTGAAATTATTATACTGTTTAACTAATTCTTTGTCGTTTCTAAAACTTTCCCCATCTTCAATCAAACCGTGTAACGTTTTAGTATATTCATCATGTTTATTAGCAGGAATTTCAACCATTGCTCCTGGTTCGTTTTGTGTTAAATGATGTAGTTCTATCTTATGGTTATCCTTAGTAAACGGAGAACCTCCATCAAGTGCAATTTCTAAATTTGATTTCCCAGCTTTATTTACACTTGGAGGGGCTACATAACTCCAATCTATGTCTCTCAGTTGATAGACTCTTCTACTGATATCTTTTGTTTGTCCAGATACTTTAACTGTTCCAGTTACTTCATGTGCATTATATCTATAACCAAGTTTCTCTAACCATGATAAATTTATTTTTGTACTAGTAAATTTTTGACGCTTCGTTACTTTGATTATCGATCCTAAAAATGCTCCTCCAACTTTAACTTCTCCGCCACCAATAAAAGCTAACATGTTTAGAGCATAATCTGAAGATCGAAGATCTTCCTGAGTAGCTAAATTCTTACCTGATATTAATTCACCAAGGGCTATAAAATTCCCCGAGAATGGTGCACCACTTAGCAAGTTATACATAGCTTCATCACGTTGTTGTTGACGTAACTTTTCTTCAGGTGAAATCGTTGGGAAAACTTCTGAAAAATCAAAATCAAAATGAATTGTCTTTAAATCCGATGATGTTGTTGTGTTGTTAGGCGCATCCAGTCTGCCATTGATTTGTTTAACCATTCTATCGACACTATTAAGAGTTTGGTCCATGCTTTGGTTCGTTCGATTGAGTGCATCTAACATTTCTTGCATGCCTTCGTTTGATTTAGCAAGTGCTTGATTTATTCCAACTATCATTCCATTTGGACCATTTAATGCATCATTCATTATTTGCATGCCTTCATTGGCTTGAGCAATTGCTTTATTCATTCCATCCAGTGTAACAATTATCCCATTTTCCCCATTTAATGCGTCATTCATTTTCTGTATGCCCTCAGTTATTTGGGACGTTGCCTTCTCTATACCTTTTTCTAACTCTGCATTACTCTGTTTCAATTCTTTATTCATTTGTTCCAAATCTTTGATCATCTTGTCAAGTTTTGGCCAATCCATATCTATTTTTATATCCGGTATATCTTTTATATCCATTTTTATATCTGGTATATCTATTTTTATATCTGGTATATCTATTTTTATATCTGGTATTTTTATATTATTTAAGTTTTTAAATATTTGTTCAGTAATTTCATCATCGTGACCTTTGTTAACAATATTATCAATTTGTCCCAATGTAGCATATATACTTGGTTGTTGATCATATTTTGTATTTGTCGGCTCAACAGGTTCCATTGAAAAGAAGGTTAAAAATCCATATACATATCTACCGTTAAGCAAAATTTTATCAATGTCATTAACAACAGTAACAATTGTGCCCATTGGAAGCTTCCCAATTGGAGGCTTAAGAATATCATTAGATTCTTTATATTCAATATCTTTTGTTAGTTTATATTTCACACCATTTGGAGCTATCCAATGAACGCCCTTTTCACTTTTAATTTGATACCATCCACCAGGTTGTTCACCAATAATAGATGCTGTACCGGAGGATATTGCACCCTGAGGATCAGTTAAAAAATAGGTTTTGAATAAATAAACTTCTTTTTTCACTTCATAAGAAATACCTTCAGGAGCTATCCATCTATTCCCATATGGCGTTTTAATTAACTTCCACCCTTCAGGTTTTTCATCTATTAAAATAACTTTTTGTGGCATTAATCCATATTCTTCTTTATCAGAAAGAAATGATGCTTCTTTATACAAAGCTACATTTTGTTTTAAGTCATACGTAATATCTTTAGGAGCTATCCAATATTCTCCTTTATTGATTTTAATTTTAAGCCAACCATCTTGTTGGAATTCTATAGCTTTTACAATTTGTGGATTAAGAATTTCTTGAGTTTTTTTATTCAAATTAGGAGAAGAATAAAGTATTTGCTTATTTTTAATTTCATAGTTTACTCCTTCAGGAGCTATCCATCGTGTCCCCTTACTTGTTAAAATTTTCTTCCATCCGTCTGATTGTTCATCTAACACTGTTACCATTTGTGGCGAAACTGTTCCATCTTCTTGTTCTTCAAAGGAAGGTGTAAAATATTGTTTTACATTTCGTTGTAAGTTGTATTTTATACCTTCAGGAGCTATCCATTTTTCAAAAGTAGAGGTTTTAATTTTTTTCCATCCATCTGAACGCTCTTCTGTTACCACGACTGTCCGTGGATATACAATATCATTCGTTTTCTTAAGAAAAGAAGGCTCATCATATAACTTAGTAGGAGTCTGTACTACAAACTCTTTATATGAGGGACCTTGGTCTTCTTTTGGTTGCTCTTTACTTTTATAGTACTTTGTTTGTATTAACGCATTACCACTAAGTTCTAAATATTCTATTACTACTTTATGGGTACCGGCAGTCATAGGAACAGTAGCTTTACGAGTATCTCCTGCACTTCCTATCCAAGAATCAATAACCTTCACATTATCTACATATATGCGAACTCCATCATCAGTCTTCGCCTCAAACACGTAATCTCCCTGAGAAAATTCATCGTATTTTGTATAACGAGCTGAAAAGTTATCATTTGGAATATTTGTATTTGGAGATCCACCTTGCCAATCAAAGTCAATATTTTCAATCTTATTTTGAGAATTTTTATCTGCTACAACAATAGCATCACCTTTTAGATCCTTATTGTTATAGTATTCCGCAATCCAAGTGTTAGATTGTATAGCTTTGCTATACGGTTGGATATTGAACTGAACATTACTTCCTCCACCTAATTCTAAATACTGTACTTCTATCAAGTGGGTATCCTTTTCATTAGTTTTACCAATAGCTCCAGCAGCTGTATTATCTTGAATTGTAATTTTTTTAGCATGTTCTTTGTCCCATTTTCCAGTATTCCATTCATCTATGACGGGTTTTCCATCAATATATACCCGCATACCATCATCCGCTTTTCCGCGAATTATATATTCACCTGCTGGTAACCGTTTTACTGTCGTATATCGAGCTGAAAAATTATTTGTTGGTACTTTCGAAGTCGGTGATCCTTCTCCATTATTTTCTACAAATGATTTCTCATCGCCTTGTGGTGCAATCACTTTTGCATCAACAGGATATCCATCTAAATTAGTATTTGGATAATAATAAGCTAGCCAAGAATCGAACGGTACAATATCCGAAAAGATAGCTGCCTGACCAGTATTTTCATAAAAGTCAGTTTGAATTTTATGATTCCCTTGTTGTACATTGGTCACGATAGCGCGGTCAATTTGTCCACCAACGTCATACCAACGATCAATCACTTGTTTTCCGTCAAAAGAAACTTTTACACGATCATCAGCTAGTGCTTGTACAAAATAATCGCCTGCGTTTAATGTTCTTGATTGATCAAATTTAGCTGTGAAATTGTCATTTTTCACACCTGAAGGTGCTCCGTAACTCCAGTTATAATGTACTTCACCACCTTTTTGTTCATACGTATCATTAATTTCTGCATACCCATTTAAAGCTGGAAGGGTTAATGTCGTTACAAGGAACATACTGGTGCACTTTTTAACCCATCCCCATTTCCTATGTATTACCATTTCGTTACTCCTTCTATTAAATTAACAAAAATACAAAATTACACTTGAAATGTAATATATTCCCGCCATTACTAATAATATGACATTTTAATGTTTTTTTATATGGATTTTAGGTTGAATAAACGAATAATCTTTGAAAACATTTTTTTATTTCATTAGCTGGTTTATGTAGTATGTATTATGTTGTAACTTTGAAATAGCAAACATTCCATACTCATAACTTAAAAGTTTTGAATCTGTTTTTGAAGTGTTGTAATATCTGTATACAAATGGGTGTCATAACTTAGAGTCTAAAGTTATCTAAAAAAAGGAGCAATTAGTTCTTAATTATTGGTTTTATAACATAAAATTCCCCCTCATTATGTAAATGAGGGGGAATTAATTTTAGAAGCAATTAAACAAATTTTAATTCCATTGAAGATCAATTAATTTCATTGATTATTTTTCCATTTTTATCAATTTTCAATTCCCATACTTCTTCAGAACTTCCCTTATCCGTTTTTAATTTGAATTTCACCGCATATACATCATAATTTTCATGACGTTGTATATTTTCTATTTTTCCATCTGTAATAAGTTTACCCTTTGTAATTGTTGTATAAATTTTTTGAGATAATTCCTGCAGTTCTTGCTGACTTAATTTACTTATATTTTTCCCTATAGCCGCTTCCGAAAAAGCTAATGGAAGCAATTTGTCTTGCGTATAGAGTTGATATAAAAAGTTTTTTACAGCCTCATCGTTTGAATCTTCTATTGATTTTTTTCTGTTTTCTTTTTCCTCTAATGTATATGCTTGTTGTTCTACAGGAGTGTCTACAGATTCCTCAGTTGAATTACTAGTAGTGCCTTTCTTATTTTCTGAATTTAGATGTTCTTCTTTTTGTTTTTCTGAGGAGCTTTGCTTAGATTCAGCATATACTTCATTACTCTTCTTTTTTTCAACACCTGTACTATAAATTAAGTAACCAGTACCTAAAAGTATACTCATGGATAATATACTTAATATCATTAAAGTTTTTCTTTTCATCATTTGTCACCTTCTACTTGAAAAATACCTCATTAATGGTGTTGTTGAGATTAAGCAAATCTAAATTCTGCGAGATCTATAAATCTAACGTTTTTAAATTTATGATTTTCAATAATTTCTTTCACTTTTTCTGTCACAATAATGACCCTAGGCCAGTTTTTGAAGAAAAACATGTCTGAACCATCCCATTCTTTTGTATTTACACTTAAGCCTTCTATAGTACGTGTATTCTCTAAAATTTTTCCACAATGCTGACATTTTTTTATTTGCTCTCCATTACTGTGACATATATATCCCCCATCACCATGAACAGCCAATTCTTTTAATGTTTTTACATGATCCAAAGGCAATTTCATAAATGGTATTGCTTCCTCTTCTAAAATAAAGGGCTCAAGAGAAAATCCTGTTATATTATTGTCTAATAATGCCTTCTGCATTTTATCACTGATAAATTTATATGAAGGTGTAGTGTAAAAATCTGCCATTCTTTTTCCTTGAAAATATATTCTTAATGGATGTTGTTTTACCCTCAATATTCCACCACATGTGTCACAACTTTCTTTAGCAAATGTGTTAACACCTTCTATTGGTTCTGCAAAATTAGCATAAGTTTCTCTCATGATATAAAATTTCAAATTATTCACTTCCCATCATTTTTTTGGTTTGGCTTGATATGGTTTCATTCCAGCTTCTTCTACCATAGAGTTTAACTTATCTTCTATCTGTTTTGCAGTAGCATTTTCATTCTCTGCAATCCATTCTTTCCATATCCTGTTCCAATTTTTACCTAGTGGACTTTTATTTGTATGGATACCATTAAAGGCTTTAAGTCGATGTAAACCTTCTGGTAAATCATAATAATATTTAGGGTCATTTACATCTATACCATGTTCTTTAAACCATTGTGAATGTTGCTCAGGTAGTCCATGGTGGACTTCACCTTTTGCTGCAGTACCTGTATATTTTTCAAAGATACTTCTTTGCTTATCCTTTCTTTTTGTCGCCTGAACTAACTCTTTAGCCTCTTTTACAGCACCCTTTGTTAACTTAACAGAAGTCTTTGCACCCTTACTAATAAGCTCACCAACAAACTTACCTTCTCCACCACCTACTACACTTAATACTAGCACTAAACCATCATATGTTGAGCCTTGATTATTTACTAGCCTTGATAAGGCCATTCCTTGTCCTATGACAGGATACCATTCAAAGAAAGACATCATTCTTTCGTCTAATTCAGGATCATAATACCCTGATGGGAAATTGTAATCTATATCGTTTATTTTAAATCCTGAGAAATTGTATGCGTTAAATTTAAAGTTTAAATCCATGTTATGTATTATTCTTCTAGCCTCATCCAGATGACTCGTATCTATATCTATCTTTGGAATATTTATAGTTATCTCTGGAATCTCTGGAATATTTATATTTATCTCTGGAATATCTATATTTAGATCCGAAAAGTTAAATGTAAAATCGAAATTGAGATTGGACAAATCAATAATCATTTGATCTAGAGCGTCATTCATTTCTGACATCGCTTGATTCATTTGTTGTACAGCTTCATTCATCTGATTAAAGCCTAATAACGTTTGGTTAATTATCCCGTTAGCACCATTTACAGCCTCATCGATTTGCTTTATGCCCAGATTCACTTGAATTATAGAACTATTTATTTGGTCCATAGCGCCATTCATATCATTTATGGCTTGATTCATTTTACTCATGCCTGCATTCATTTGATTTATGCCTGCATTTGCCTGATCCAAGCCAGCTTTTAAATCAGCATTTATCTTTTCTAATTCTTTAGGGAGTCGCTCTAATTCAGCCTGAGTCTGATCCCAAGATTTATCTGGGAAAAAAGGTGCCATTCCCCCATATGGTGAGTAGTCACAGACTCCCACTTGATTATTTTCAATAAGACTAAGATTATCGATCCAAACCTTTCCGTTTGCTTTATTATTTGGATAAGAGATTTGAATTATAATTTCAGCTTCTGTGATTTGTTCAGGGGTTTTAAATATCAATCTTTTATTAAACCAATCTGTGTTCGACTTTTCGGGCAAATGGGTAATTTTATAAATATAATTTTCCGAAACAGGAGCATTATTTCCGTGTAAGACAACATTCATTTTTACAACTGCATTATTTAAGTTTTCACTCTTAATCCAGCTATCAAAAACATAACTTTGGTTTGGTTTCACCTTAACGGACTGTTTTAGTACCACATTTCCATAATCATTGGTCTTAGGTTTAACATCTACTTTTAAAGATGCATTCCCCATACCTTGTGGTGCATGAATTGTTTTATCTTGAGATAAGGTACTTAAATCATTATAGGGTTCGCTTTTCCAATTATCGGTTATATTTGATTCGAAACTATTATTGGATATTAAATTTGTCCCGGTTAATTTAATATCAGAATACTTGATTTGAGAACCATTAACAGGAGTCAAATTTACAGAATCAAATAAAATGGTACCATATGAATCTGTTGTAGCAAGCAGACGAGTTGCTGACAACTTTACAAGTATTTTTTTTGTGGATAATGATGTTTTAAAAGTAAATTCTTTTTTCTCCCACTTATCTTGGGAAGTAAAATCAATTGTTTTTCTTTGCAAGGCATCGGTTACATTATTCCCATCACTATCCTTAAATTGTAAGTCAACCTGTGGTTTGATTCCTTTAGAATTAGTTGTTTTTGTCCAACCACTAAATTTGTAGGTCTTTAGTGGTTCTACAGAAATTTCTTGGTATGCATTAATATCATTCCCAAGCCACTCACCTTTACTTAATTTTAGTAATAATGAATTTCCACCTTTACTTTCAGGTGATTTTTCATTTTTACTTTGAGATATACTTCCTTTTTCATCGAATTTTAAAAACTTCCAATTTGAAACTGCACTTTCTTCTTCGAAATCGCCATCGTTTAATACATTATTTGCATTTATATTGTTATAATCTATTTTAGATAGAAGTACACTACCAACCCATATATCCCCGCTTGTTTCACCGAAGAGAGTCCAACTTGGTGTTAATACAATTTCTACATATTTAGTTGTGGGAGAGGTTTTGAAAAATAATCCGTATTTTCTCCAATCTGATATATTCTGCACTTGCTTTTCATATCTTGGATTATCATCTGAAATAGAATAATTTTGCTCGTCTTTTAAAGAAACTTCAAGAGTAGAATTAAGATTACTACCTAAACCTTTAATTAATGTATCTAAGCTATAAGATTGATTAGGTTCTACAGGAATTCTTTGGACTAATTTAGGTAAAAACTTGTCATATGACAATGAGCCTTTAGGAACCTCTATTTTATAAGATTGCTTATCATCTAAAGTAACTGTTTTCATATCAATGGAAGTTTTTCCAACAGTTCCAGAGGTGCTAGTGTCTACTTTCCAATTATTAAATTTTGCTGTTTGTCCAACGTTCTTAGGTTGTATAACTCTTAAATTAGCTGAGTCAAACCATATACTCCCCTTGGATGTTCCTAAATTCCTTCCAATTTGAATCTTAACTTCTATAAATGTTGTTGTTGGAGAAGTGGTAAAAACATTTTCGTTTTTATTCCATTTTTCTTTTGATTTAATTGGATATGTTTTTTTGTTTTGTTCGTCATTTATAACATTACTTTCATCTTTATAGAACGTTAAATCAATGTTCCCAGAGATATTTTCACCTGTCGTTTTGCTCCAAATACTCATAGAGTACGTTTGATTCGGGGATACCTTAACCTTTTGTTTATACTCTACTAATGTAGATGATCCCAAACTCCATTCATCTTTGGATACATCAACTCGAATAGAAGATACACCAGATCCTTCAGGAGGTTTTTCTTTTGTATCTTTAAAGAGTTGTGCACCTGCATTTAGAGTTTTTTCCCATATCTGTTTCTCTAGATCACTTTCAAAGTCTCCGTTACCAATAAGGTTATTATTGTTTTGTAACTCTTTACTTTGAGGAGATTCTTTTTGCGTACTGGTAGAAGCTGCATATCCGTTTAAAGGTGGAATAATTAGTGCCATTACAAAGAAAATAATAGCTAACTTTTTAAAAATGCTGTTCTTAAATAACATTGCTATCGTATTACTCCCTTCATTAAATTAATTGAAATAAAAAACATAACTTCCACATTATATAATATTTGGATAATATTTTATATAGCTTTATAAATTCATTTGAATAATATTGAATTTTTCGAAAATAAAGTTAATGAGAGACTATTAAGGGAACCGTATGGTCAATAACAAACAAAATGGAGTTTAACAAAAAGAACTTGTAGCAATCACTACAAGTTCTTTTTAAGAAAACGTTAATAAGACAAACTATTCATTTATTTTTTCCTTATATAGTTTAGCAAGCTTATAAAAAGAAGAACGTTTGATGCCATACTTTTTCATGGCCCCTACGGCTGTAATCGAACCGGATTTCCATTCCTTATAAGCTTCAATAAATTCTTCTGTTATCTCGACAGGTGGACGCCCTAAATGCTTACCTTGTTTTCTGGCAAGAGCAATCCCCTCGGCTTGACGTTGTTTAATATCAATGCGCTCTTTTTCTGCAAAGGCTGATAATATTGTAAGAGTTGCTTTTTGAATTGCGCTTTGAATGACATCATTTGTACTTTCACCAGTGTAATTGACGTTAATATAGGGTTCTTTTATAAATTGTAAATTTACTTTATGTTTTTCATAGTATCTAAATTCTTCTAATGTATCATTCATATTTCTCCCAAGCCTTGTTAAGGAATCGAACACAATCGTATCTCCTGTACGAACAAGACGCTTTAGCATTTGGTAACTCTCTCGCTCCATATTTTTTCCAGATTCTTTATCAATGAAAATATCCCGATCTTCTATCCCTAAATCCTTCATATTTTGAATTTGTCGTTCTTCGTTTTGATCTCTACTTGAAACTCGTACATAACCAAATTTTTTATGTTTCATATGCTACACCTCATTGATAATTATAACATTTATATCTATAAAGGTATATATAATATACAGATGTCTGTAAAGTGAGAAATGAACATTTGCGGACGCGGTTTTTCATAGGTTTCTATATATCTGTAAAAGTATACCTTTACAAACGTAGGAGCCCTATCTATGAAACGTTGAAACATCAAGTTTACAAAGGTGATTCGAATTATTTTATAAACGTTTATTTTTAATGAACACCTTTATAAACAAAATGGTATAATTGTGGTAACAAATGTAAGGAGAATACAAAACGTGGCAAATATTTATGGATATATACGTGTAAGTACAAAAGATCAAAATGAACAACGTCAGTTACATAAGATGATGGAACGAGGAGTGGAAGCTCGACGCATTTTTGTCGATAAAGCAAGTGGACGACATTTTGATCGCCCTCAATATCAATTATTACGAAAAATATTAAGTACAGGTGATATTGTTTACATAGATGCCTTAGATCGTATGGGCCGCAATTATGATGAGGTAATTTCAGAATGGAAGTATATAACAAGAGAATTACAAGCTGATATTGTTGTTTTAGAAAATGAAACATTGTTTGATAGCCGGAAGTTTCGTGAGATGGGGGATATGGGCAGAGTAATGGAGGATCAATTTTTATCTTTACTTTCTTATATTGCAGATCAAGAGCGTAAAAAAATTCATAAGCGACAAGCTGAAGGGATTGCCGTAGCTAAATCTCAAGGTAAGCATTTAGGGCGTCCTCCATTTAACCTTTCAACATTAAGTTCAAAGCAACTATTTATAATAGAAGAAACTTATCCAAAGTGGAAAAAAAGAGATATTACAGGTGCTAAATTTATGGAACTACTCGAACTAAGAAAAAACACTTTTTATAAAATAATGAAAGAATATGAAAATACATTAGAATAAAACCAGCGAATTTGCTGGTTTTATTCTAATGATAGTATAATTTTATGAAGTTTCTCCGATTAAGGATAAGATATTGAATATCTAATTTCAACATGCTCTTCGCTTGAATTTCCACCATCTAATTGAACTATCCCTGTATCTTCTTCAACATGTTTTGGTATATTAGGATCAGCTAGGATTTCATCGTCACCTGTATTATCATCTTCTTTTACGTCCCCATAAAAAGTGTATTTACCTGTATTAGGTGTATAAAATTCTCTTTTTATAGTTACTCCATTTTCAATTTCTCCATCGTTTGATTTGCTCCATATAGTCATTTTGGTGATATTTTCAATCAGGGTGTTTTCACTCTGGGAATAAAAATCAATCGAACCATATGGTTCAACATTATCTCCAGGATCTTCAGGTTGATAAAATGTTATAGTAGCTTCCAATATTCTACGTTCCCAATTTTGTATATCTATATTATCTTTCTCGTACCATAAAGCGACTATCGCTTTTACATTAGGATCATTTTTATAAATAGCATTTATCTGGATACGTGAACTAGCATTCACCGTTCCATGATTATATGTTGTAAAGTCTACCTTTTGTATACCATCTTCTAATGTTTCAGATCTTATGCCAGTTCCCCAGCTTGTTCCATTCACAACTACTTCATAATCACATATATATTCAGGATCAAGTTTGAAATAAACTCCAAGAATTTGCGAAGCATCTTCATTCATTTCCCAATGAGTCACATCCACTGTATGTGCTTTTTGTATCATTCTTTCAGTTATCTCACTCGTTAATGTTTTAAGCTTTGTTACTGTGACATCATCAAAATAAATATCCCCATTATTTGAATTTAAATATATTTGATCTACTGAAGTTAAATCATCCAAAACTTGAAACTCAAGTTCAATTCTCTTCCAATCTGTACTTAATTCGAAGGTACTAACTTTTTTTCTAGTGTTTTTTGAACACTGTATCCCCATTTCCACGGACGCATTTTCATTAATCGCTTTTACGTACATGCTAAGAACATATTTTCCACAGTCCACCAGCATGGATTCTAATGTTCCCATATTATTGGTTCCTTTAAAACAACTTCCTTCGATTCCCATGCCATCTTGATGAACAGCACCTGACCACGTAATTACAGTATTAGTAGAACTATTACAGTCATCCGTTATACAAGGTACTTTTATCAAAATCTTCATTCCTTGTTTTAGCAATAAATCGTACATCTCTTTTTCCGGGTTTTGTTCTAACTGAGTAATAAAATCATCTGCTGTATATTGATCGTAAACAAGTTGAACAAGCTCTTCGCCAATCGGAGTGCCTTTATACGATAACTGTCCATCCTCATTTGTAGTCAAAAATGCAATCTCTATTGCATTTCCTAAAGTAATTTCTGGTGTGAAGTCAAGATTATCATTATAATTTCTGGCAGCTATCCTTCTTTCTAAAACCTCATCTCCAGTATCTAAGATTAAACATGCTGTGGAATCCTCAATCTGTGTAAAATATCCCACCCAAGAATCACCTGAATCAGCCACATTTCCGCTTATTTGAATTGTTTCAATATCCATTCGTTCTCCACCTTGAAGTCTCTGCAAACTATCATAGTGAATCATAAATTCTTTATTCGAATCAATGTCAGTTAACGCCATTGCATTTTGTCCATCTGCTGGATAAGTTGCTCCTGGTATAAGTGAATTTCCGATATTATTAGGAGGCGCTGTTATTGTTATGATGGTATCATCACCAATAATAAAATTATTTGTTGGTTGAACTTGATAAATGGGAGCTGTTCCAGTATTAAAATATCGTATATTTGCATTTAAATAGGCAGCTTGTCCTGTATTAATATGAAGTTGTGTCCCGTTACTTTCCTCATATGTGTGTGTAGTTGATGAGGTATTTGAAAAACCTAACGAAATATGTCCAGCAGGTTTCTTTCCTTCTACTCCGCCTCCAATTTCTATACCCTGTGTAGTTGACTCAGTCTTACTAGAAGAAATCGTATTTTGCTGTGAGTTCGTGAAATCAATATTATCAGATACAAGTAACTTCTCCATACTTACTCCAACTTTTGGATAAGCTGCTACTAATGGATTTCTTGCTTCTAGAGAAACCGCACGATCTATATTCCCCATCACTTTTTCTAAATCTGTATAAGGATCTCCAACCGTACTCGCTTTTTTAGGATTGGAAACATATTTTATATACGTACCTTCATATGAAGAATCCCATTGTATGAGATTTGTACCATCAAAAGTATAACCATTCTCTTCCCATTCATCTGGAATTCCATCATTATCAGTATCAGTCATTTCTTTCGTTACATCTCCAAATAAACTCATTTCAGGGTAGAATAGAGTATCTTTAAAATTTGGAAGTAACAAGCACTTTTGAGGAATGATTTCTTTCTTATTAGAATAGCACCAAAATAATTGATGACTTGCTAAATCGTTATTTATTCCCCTAACCTGACATTCAATTCGAACTTGATATATTTTTCCTTTTTCTAATTTGACTGTTTTTCCTGTTACGATAATATTATTATCAATTTGAATTAAAACCTCACCGTTCAACAGGGTTGAAAAAACATATTCATCTGTTTTTTCTGGTTTAAGATATCCTAACCATCTAGCGGATTTAATTTTTTTCTCTTCAATATTAAATAGCGAGAACAAATTCTTTTTCTTTAAAGATAAATTGCTATTTCTTTTTTGGGTAATTAATAAAAGATCATTGAAATTCTCCCCTGAAAAATAAAAACCGAGTAAACCATTACTGAATAAATTATCTGTATCAGTTTTTTCTACCAGTTGTATTTTATCTTTCATTTCCCATCCCTCTATTCCAATAATTTTCAAATAAAGTAATACATTTCCATATTACCATACTATCTAAATAAAAACATTGAATAAGTTGAAAATTCAAAAAAGAGGTTGGATAAATTATATTTTTCTAAATATCAACTTTCCAGTATTAAATAGAACATTACTTAATTAGGAAAATAGACTTAACGTACACCAAACACCTTAAAATGGATCCAAATTGTGTCTAAACGTACAATTTTCTTTTTTTGATATGGTGAGGCCTACTAAGCGATTTGTATCAAAACCATTTAAGAGCATTTTTGTTACAAAGGAATCCAAGCTATTTATTGTCTTTTTATAGCTTAGAAAACCCTTAACGTACGAAAATCAAAGATTTAACTTCCAAAAAAATGTCTTAACGTGGGTTTTATGTCATTTGATTGGCGGGACCCCTACATGTTTATGGTCCTGTTCTATGAGATCATTCAAATACTTGATTGTACAATGAGTTGTATGTTTATAAAAGCCTTGTTCCTTTAATTTTTTGAATGCACAAAGTAATGCTGGTGCTTTATCTGTTATTAGAACCGTTGGTTGTTCTCCAAATGTTTTCACTAATCTTTTCATAAAGGCATATGCAGCCTGATAATCCCGTTTTTTACGAAGTTGAATATCCAATGTGTACCCTTCTTTATCAATTGCACGATACAGGTAACACCATTTTCCTTTGACTTTTACACGTATCTCGGCTGTACCCCAAATATAGCATACATAGAATAAGGGAATGCAGTATAGATCAGTCTACAAGCATTCCCTTGGTAAGTACTATGTTATGAAATTTTACTGTCTCTTATTTTGATAAAGTTCCATCTTGTACTTTTTCTTTATACTCTTTATATGACATTTTTTGTGGTGTTTGACTTCTATCTTTTGGAGTAAATTTAACTTGAATAGCTGAATAATAACCACCTTCTCCGCTATAGTTAAAGGTTGCATTATTAATTAGTAACTTTTTATTCACGTCATCGAGTTTTAAATATGGTGGTATTCCTGGAACAACTCCATTATTTTTGAAAATATTATAGATATCTTCTGAAGTTAATGTAACTGTTTCGGTATGCACTACCTTATTAAGATTACCCTTCTTCACGATAGGCATAGTCAGTGTTAAACCACCTGTTACATATGCATCAGTTTGGAATGATCCAGAGAATTTTGCTTTTTTTGTTGTACCGTAATAAGTTGTTGTTCCACCAGGAGCAGCAACCACTGATTGTGACTTGTACGTAACTGTTTTTTCATGACTTGAAGTGTTTGTATCAGTATGTGAATAATTAAATTCAGTATTAAGTTTGATGGACTGTGAAACTTCACCTAAATCAAATGGAATACTCACCTTCCATGTAGTCGCTGACTCGAGCCCTATTTTAAATCCTTCTTGATTTGTGTAAGTGTTCGTTTCTACATATTTCTCTGTTACTTCCGGTGTAACGGCTGTTTGTTTTTCAATCCCATCATCATTATTAATCGTTATTAAATTCGTAATGCCTAAATCTTCATAACTATCTATATATGGTGTAACCTCAAAATGAGTTCCATTTGCTGCCACTGTAAATCCAGTTACTTGCTTAGATAATTGGTATGGCGCTAAATAAGATAAACCAGTCCACTGTATTTCTTCATCGTCCGCTATTTTAAATTTCTTACGTAATTCAGGAGTATTCTCTATACCATAACGTGTTCTAGAAAGAAAAGCTCTTTCCATATTTTCTTTCGTATAAGTAGTACCCTCTCTATACGTATTCGGATCATAACTAGATGATGCTGCATGAGCCGGTGTACTTGGTAAAGTCACAATCCCCGTACCTAACATACATGCAAGTGGCGCAACTACTAATAATTTTTTGAGTTTTTGACCTTTTTTCATTTTTCTCTCTCCTAACTTTACAAAATCTAGGTTTCTAGTAATTTCTCTACAAAATAGAAATTACAAAATATGGCATTTCTTTTAAGGTTGCAGGTGTTACTTTCATACCCTTATCAACTTTTCGTTTTAGCGTTTCCCTTCTTTCTAATGTTAAATATCTAAAATCCATATCAATGTATATAAGTTGAATTTATTTTTTACCCTTTCAAATTCAGTAGCAAACTCATCATCCAAATTGCTTTTATAGGGCAATATATTTTAAGGAATTTGGTGATAAGAGAGAGGTGTAAGAAAATGTTTAATTCAACTTATATATAAGAAGATTATTAGTTTTTTTGTTCTAAAACTTCTAAATCGTATTCCTCTTATTAATCGATATGAAGATTTAATAAAGTATAAGTATCTTTGAATCCATTAAAACACCACTTTCATAACAAGTAAACAGCAAAAAATACATTTAAAAATTGTATAATTAAGTTTTTTTATATGCAATTCATAAGAATTATCTCAAAAAAATATTATTTATTTTTGATTCTTACAAGGCAAAATAATCCCATCCTCGTCCCCCTAAAGTTTTTATAAATACATTCTTATTTTTTTTATGTTAAACCCAAAATAAACTTAATTTAGACGAACTGATATCCATAAAATATAGATATCATTCGTTTATTCACCTGATTTTCTCTACAAAAAATTCTAAAATATATTTAATTTAGTGTGATTTATTATTTAAATAAAAATAAAAACTTTCTTTATATAATAAATATTTTCAATTATTTTACATTTATTTTTTAGGTATGTAAAATTACATATCGCGATATATAATTTTACATATTTTTTGTTGATTTTTATCTTAACAGATCACCTGCTAAAGCAGGTAGATTTTTACATAAATGTCCACGACTAAAGTCGTTCTTGGGTGTTTTTTCCCAAATCCCCGAAATGGGGGAATTAGCTTAATTGGGGTGGTTCTGGTGCAAAAAAACGAAGCCGCTTGCAAGTAATCTCCTAAAATTGGACATACTGATACTATTATTCTAAAAAAGGTGTGTGATCAGTATGAAAAAGGAAAATTTGTTCAAATGGAAGCACTATCAACCTGATATTATCTTATTAACGGTACAGCCTAAGTTTTCGTGATTTGGTGGAAATGATGGAGGAAAGAGGATTATTCATTGCTCACACAACGATTATGCGATGGGTTCATCAATATGGACCTCAATTAGAAGAGAAAGTACGACATCATCTGAAATCAACAAATGACTCATGGAGAGTCGATGAAACATATATTAAAGTAAAAGGGCAATGGATGTATTTATATCATGCCGTTGATTCAGAAGGTAATACGATTGATTTTCACTTAAGTAAAACTAGAGACCACAAGGCTGCAAAGCGCTTTTTTAAAAAGGCTTTGCGGTCTTTTCATATTTCAAAGCCCCGTGTGATCACAGTAGACAAGAACCCAGCCTATCCTATGGCCATTGCTGAGTTAAAAAAAGAGAAAAAGATGCCTGTAGGCATCCAAATAAGACAGATAAAATATCTAAATAACATTGTAGAACAAGATCATCGTTTTATTAAGAAACGTGTTCGTTCTATGTTGGGGTTCAAATCATTTAAAATAGCAATCTCTATATTGAGTGGTGTTGAAGCTATGCATATGATGAAAAAAAGACAACTTCACCGGCAGGTGAAGTCTGTACAAAACGAGGTGAAGTTCATACATAAGTTGTTTGGAATTACATCATAATTTGTAATTAAACAGACTGTGTAGGCTCTATGTCTCTATTAAATGATTTTTGCACCAGAACCTTAGAAAGTACTTTCCTTCATAAGAGAATACTAAGTATTAATATTGATATTTGAA
>NZ_JAQOTJ010000020.1 GCF_028401955.1 Bacillus sp. BP-3 | reverse complement strand
TTTTTATCAGTGTTGACAGATAAAAAGAGGTTCAGACACAAAAACAGGCTGCGGAGAATACTTTCTCCACAGCCTGAGCAACGTATATACGTTGCCTTTTTTATTTGTATTTCAACCAGTAGTGTCAAAAAATCTCTGGGGGTAGATCATAATGTCAAAGTTTAATCATTCTTCTCAAGGAAGCCGTCAAACATATACAAAAGAGGGCGGAAACGCTTATAAAATGTATGATAAAGATAAATTAGTTACGATGGTATTAACATCTTTCTTTAATGAGCCAAAATTTTATGGTGACAACAGCGAAGAATTAGTTACTACTGCAAAACAAGTCATGGGCAGAGAGCCTCAATTTGTTGCAAGTTTAGCAGTGTATGCACGTGAAGTGTTCTACATGCGTTCTGTTACACATGTATTAGCAGTGGAACTCGCAAATCACCCTGAAGGTCGGAAATATGCTCGTCAAACGATTTCTCGCATTGCACAGCGACCTGATGATGTAACAGAAATGATGGCATATCAATTAGGTGTATATGGTCGGAAAAATCCAATTCCAAACTCTTTGAAAAAAGGGCTCGCAGATGCTTTTGCTGCATTTGATGAATATCAATTAGCAAAATACAATCGGACAGGAAAAGACGTTACATTGAAAGATGTATTCCGTTTAGTCAGTCCATCTGCAAAAGAAGGAACAGAACGTTATACACTTTATAAACGTTTATTAGAAAATACACTACAAGTACCATATACATGGGAAACAGAACTTTCTCAAAAAGGAAACAAAAAAGAAGTATGGGAAGAATTAATCGATAGCGGTAAAGTCGGTTATATGGCCTTACTTCGTAATCTTCGCAATATCGTAAATTCAGGTGCAGAAAATGTTGATACAGTGTATAACATTCTTCGCGATCCTGAGAGAGTAAAAAAATCAAAACAATTACCATTTCGCTTTTTCTCAGCCTATCGCGTCGTGCAGGAAAAATTACCACAAGCAGGAAGCAAATTATTAGATGTATTGAATGACGCAATTGAAGCATCTGTTAGAAACATGCCAAGACTATCAGGTAAAACATTTATGACAGCAGATATCTCAGGCTCTATGACATGTTATCCTGTTTCGAAAGATGGGACCGTTAAATGTGCAGATATTGCTACACTTATGATGGCAATGGCACACTCCTTCTGTGATAATTCGATTACATCTGTATTCGCAACTGATTTCAAAGTGATAAATGTTTCTACTCGCTCTGGCATTTTAGAGAACATGAACACATTTTTATCAGAAGTTAATGAACACGGATATGGAACAAACTTATATCTTTCTATCCAATATTTATTAGATAACAAAATCAAAGTTGACCGCATCCTTGTCTTCTCTGATGAGCAAGTGTACGGAGATGAA
Source organism: Bacillus sp. BP-3 (assembly GCF_028401955.1). Lineage (GTDB taxonomy): Bacteria > Bacillota > Bacilli > Bacillales > Bacillaceae_G > Bacillus_A. Next base: position 55,715 of record NZ_JAQOTJ010000020.1, on the reverse strand, counting down.
TGTGAAGAAAATTCTTCACAAATTCTTCTTGAAACATATCGTCGTGAAATCAATCCTGATGTTTGGGTTCACTCTTTCAATTTAAATAGTTACGGTAATCAACAATTTGTAGGAGAGAAAACAAATTTAATTGGTGGTTGGAGTGAAAAATGCTTGGACTTCATCCGTTATGCCGAAGAAGGAACAGGTTCTCTTATCTCAGCTATTGAAAATTATCAATAAGTAATGTACAGTATCTTCAAAACTTTGATTGGCTCCGAGCTTTTCAAAGTTTTTTTATTTGAGTTTTAAAAGTAGAATCTGTTATCCGAGAGGGCTACATAAATGGCATTTTAGTATCCTGAGCCCTATTTTAAAATTATGGGGGAAAAGTGGATGTTACTATAATTTGTATAGAGGGGAGTCATTATGGAAAACCCAGGTGTAATGTCTTTATGGATAGGAAATTTTAGAACGAAACAAAATTTAAAAGAATATGTTGAAATAAAGTTTGATGAAGTTGGAGATAGAATCCCATCTCAGTTTATGAGAGATTTTCACCTTGATTTTATTGAGTATAATCAAGATTTATTAGAAAGCACCTTTATAGAGGACTCCACTACATTTTTGGCCTTGCTTTTAAGTGGTTCCTCTTACGAAGTGGACATTTTACCACAATTTGTTGAACATTTCGGAGAGGAATTACCAGAAGGCTATAATTCTGCTATCAGATTGTATGATTTTGAGTATGATGAAGAGATAGATGAAGCTAATTTCGAAAGTGGAAATTTAATTTATATGGGATCAGTTGTATACGAGGAATGGAATGAATAAAGATGTTATACGTTCACTATAACGTGGCTCTTTTTCTAGTAATGAATTGCAGCTCAAATTTAAAAAATGAAAGATTTAAGAAAGGCAATATTTGATGTTAAATGTGTAGATTCTAAAAGCACATAATGCATTATTGATATATCAAATAGACTATAACACATGTATTAGAAGAGTAGATTAGAGGGCGGTATTTCATCATTGTCAGAAGGGCTAAGATTACAGTAGGAGTGTGTCATTTATGGAAAAGCAAGGAACGGTTTCAATATGGTTAGGGAATATTAAAACACAAAACCAGTTAGAGAAATACGTCGATTTAACATACGATGAAGATGGAGAGTCTATACCTTCTAAATTTTTTGTGGATTTCAATATTGATAGGAATGAAATAGATGAAGATTTTATTGAAAAAGAAGTATTAGAAGAAGAGAGTGATAATATCTCTGTTTTGCTAGAGGGGTGTTCATATGATGAAATTATACTACCTAAAATTAGAGAATATGTTAACTTAAACAAATCATATAATGCTATTATTTTAATTTATAATTTCGAGTACTCAAATCTAGTTAATTCTTCTAAGGATTTTGATTATATTACTTCTACTAGTTATCTACAGTAGTAATCTCTAGATTAAAATTAGAATAAACCGCTGAAAAGAGAAGAAAGTATAAACTAGGGAGTTGATTGAATTGAGTATGGAAAAAGAAATGGATAGGTTATATAGAGAGATAGCCGAAACAGTTAACGAAATGATTCCGGTTTAGCTAAATAAAAGACAGAAAAATAATAGGCTGTTGGAAGTATCTACTTATGATGTTTGTATTAACATGAGAATAGCTGAATACGAAAAACTCCAACTTGCTAAAAGAAAGTTGGAGTTTTTCCTTTTAAACATGTTCATCAGCTTGATCCAGCAAATTCGCCAATATCGTGCTATTCTCTTGATCGGCATCGTACTGCACAATGTCGTCATACTCAAACAGTTCGAAGTCTTCACCAAATTCTCGTTCCATGAAGTTGACAAATTCCCCCATGTTTTCTCCTCTTTCTTGATTACGTCGAAATTCCATCATAATCGCTCTAAATCGGTGGGGTGGAACCTCGCATTTAATGTGATACGATTTGTTGATGCCAAACGAATCTTTTGCATCGTATAAGATGTATGTATACAAGAAGGAATCAGCTCCTTTTTTATGTGGTGTGTATAGTGTTCCATAGTTAGACAAAGTTCATCCATCAGATAATTTTCTTGTGAAAAAATAATAATGATGCCCAGCGTATGATGAATCCCCTGTGTTTATGATTCACTATACAACTATACAAATATGTAATTTTGCATATTTGTATAGTGAATCATATTTTACATACTATTACTTCATTATTTTACAAACATTTTTAAATTGATCATTCGAAAGAAATTTAATAAAGTTTATTTGATAAAAACTATATTAAAATACTTTCACCTCTGATTTTTCAGATTTAATAATGTATAAACTATGTTTAGCTTAGTATCCCTATGCTAGATTAGATGTTTACACTCAAAATACATAAATGTTTTAATGGAAATGGCAATCATATATATCCATTTGGGGTTTTGGCATACCTACTATGCAGAATACAACATGACATGCCCCGCTTTCTCCTTCTGTGGCAGGATGAGATACCAGATGCTCTCTCGGTATAACTTTTACGGATAGGAATAAGTAAATTTTAGAAGCTAATAGGAATTTATATTGTATTAATTTTATGAAGCGATATAAGGGCGCAATTGGTGGTTTGTATGACCATCAAAATGGATTGAAATGAAAGGACTGATTGATATGAGTAGAAGAAAGAATCGTGGGTTACAAAAACCAATGAAAGTATTGATGACATCTGCTGTTTTGACAACGACATTATTTACATCTATCAATGTAAATAGTTTGAATGTTCATGCTGAAACAGCGCAAACCCAGACGCAATATGAAGTGAGGACGTTTGAACTTCCAAGTACAGGACATTATATAGGTGAAGCAAAAAGAGAAAGAAGAAGTGAGCAACGAAACTATGTGCCAACAGGAATTTATGTAAAACCGAATGAACAAGTCACAATTGAAGTATCGGGACTATCAGGATTAGACATGCTTAACGCAACTATTGGGACAAATGAATATGATAAAGAAGGGGGAAAATCATTTCGTCTTTCTCCGGGTTCTAATACCATCTCCTCTCCAAACGGTGGTTTATTAGGGTTTGATAACTCGGCAGAGAAAGGAACAGTTAAGGCGAAAGTAACACAAGGCGGGAGCCCTGTTCCATTCTTTGAATTAGGGAAGCATACGAAAGCAGACTGGATTGCGATGATGGACAAGTATCCAGATGCGCATGCCGTTCAATTAAAGTCAAAGAAAGCAGTACTTACTGTTACTCGTGATAGTGCGAAGAAATATATTGTGGATCAAGATCCTGTTCCTCTATTAAAAAAATATGATGACATGATTCTAGTACAAGATAGATTCTCAGGGCTATCTGAAACAAGTTCGAATCCGTTACATCGTTCGACTCGCCGCCTTTGGGCTTTTGTAGAAAATCCTAACAACCCACCGGGCATGTACATGTATGCAGGTCAGGATGGGGTCGTATTTACTACTGCTTATGACGCAATTAACAGTGCTTTAAATGTAAATGAATTTGGATGGGGACAAATGCATGAAGCAGGGCATACAAGACAACAATACCCTTGGACGTGGGATGGAGTAGTTGAAGTCAATGTTAATATATACTCTTTAGCTGCACAAAAACAATTATTCCCAGGTCAACCAACACGTTTAGAAAAAGAAGGGGATTATGACAGAGCCTTTCAATACTTAAAACAAACAAATAAAGAATATGAAAATATTAATGACCCGTTTGTGAAAGTTGTTATGTTTTGGCAACTTCATTTAGCATATGGGGAAGATTTTTATCCAAATCTTCATAAACTATATCGAGAGTTACCAAAAGACAAACTTCCAGCAACGAATGAAGATAAAATACAAGCCTTTATTTACAATACATCGAAAGTAGCGAGACAAAATGTACTTCCATTCTTTGATCAATGGGGACTAAAAGCATCACAAGAAACAAGAAAAAAAATAGAGGCTTTGAACTATCCAACATTAACTGCCCCTATATGGGAAGCGACGGATGCAAAGCCTGTTAAACCAACGGCTGCGTATGGTCCGAGAAAATAGTAGTTGGCAGCATTAGAAGGAGACTATCTTTTATAGATAGCCTCTTTTTTTGTGTCAGGATTTGTTGGAAGGTCTTTATTTCGTGTCGAAGCGCTGACATCGTCTTATAGTATGAGAAGGTTCATCGGCTTAATCTACATCGCACTGTACAATGTAACAGTTTAGTACGGAGATTTTGAAAACAGATATTTTCCGACCTAGGAGGTTCTGCAATAGGAACAGGAAATGCGCAAGGGACGAAGTGTTTTTGATTGTTGTATGACAAGAAGAATAAAACTCCTTTCTTATGAAACATATTACAACTATATGAAATGGGACTTTTTTTGCTTATATTTTTGCCCATTCTTGTTTAAGCAAACTCTCGGTCGTATATCATTCCATAGTTAATCCCGCTATTTTGGGGCAGTAAGCCCCTACCTAAAGCGTATTGGTGGTTTTCATCGTAAAAGAGTCACTACTATGCCATAAATTGATAATCCAATGAAAGTTGGAATACCGACAATAACAATTTGCTTTACATTTTCATACGCCTTCGGTTCTACAAGCGGCAAGTCTTTTTCATCCGTTTGACGATACTGTTCTCGCTCCATATTATCCCACCTTTATGATTGTACGATAATATATTCAAACAAGGCGGTTTATGCTAATTTAACTGAATTTAAAATAAATGTTGAATATTCAGTTTATTTGTATTATTATTAGTTTATTATCGGATGACAGTGATTAGCCTCCCTGCAAGCCCGAATATTGCTCTGTTAAATTTCATAGTGAATAATTGGCTTCTTTCCACTTGAACTTCCTTAGCAGGAAGACGAGCCATCGGGATAGAGACAGTAAAATTCAGTGTAATTCTTTACATTGTTTTTCTGGCTCTTTTTATTTTTCTATAAATGGTTTTTTGGAAAGCGTTATCAATACGTATAGGTTGGTGATCTTTTTGGCTAAAGAAAAAAATGAATTGCAAAAAGACTTGAAAACCAGGCATATAACAATGATTTCAATTGGCGGGGTTATCGGAGCTGGATTATTTGTAGGGAGCGGAACGATTATTCAATCAACGGGACCAGCAGCGATTTTGTCCTATATTATTGGGGCTTTAATGGTTGTACTTGTGATGCGGATGTTAGGGGAGATGGCTGCGGTTAATCCAGATAGCGGTTCGTTTGCAACGTATGCTCATAAGGCGATTGGGCCGTGGGCGGGGTATACAATCGGTTGGTTATATTGGTTTAACTGGGTCATTATTATCGCAATTGAAGCGGTATTGTTAGGGGCGATGCTCAATAATTGGTTCCCTTCTATACCAGCGTGGATCGCTAGTCTTTTTATGATTATTTTGATGACGATTACGAATATTTATTCTGTAAAGCTGTACGGAGAGTTTGAGTATTGGTTAGCGTTTATTAAAGTTGCGGCGATTCTTATCTTTTTAGGGTTAGGAATTGCGATGATTTTTGGACTTGTCTCTGGCGTGGACAGGCCTAGCTTTTCGACAATCGCTGAAAACGGTGGCTTTTTTCCGAAAGGGATTGTTCCTGTATTGCTGAGTGTTGTATTTATTTCCTTTTCTTTATCAGGGAGTGAAGTAGCGGCTATTGCGGCGGGAGAATCTGAAAATCCAGAGAAGAATGTCATTAAAGCCATTAATAGTGTTGTTTGGCGCCTTATGTTGTTCTTTGTAGGCTCTGTAACAATTTTGGTCATTTTTATGCCGTGGAATAATGCGGAATTATTGAAGCTTCCTTATGCAAGTTTATTCCGGATGGCGGGAGTTCCTGCTGCTGCAGAAATTATGAACGGTGTTGTGTTCCTGTCGTTGCTGTCGGTTTTAAATTCAGGATTATACACAAGTTCTCGCATGTTATTTTCGCTTTCGAAAAAGGGAGATGCACCTTTTATGTTTTCAAAGTTAAACAGCAGGGGTGCACCGATTTGGGCAATCGTGGCAAGTGTCATATTTGCATTCATTTGCGCGATGCTGAAGGTTATATCTCCTGATAAATTATTTGCCTTTCTAGCAAACAGCTCCGGCGGCGTTACGATGCTGATGTATATGTTTGTTGCGGTATCTCATATTCGTTTAAGAAGAGATGCGGAAAGAGAAAATTCAGGGAAATTAAAAGTGAAAATGTGGTTATTCCCTTACCTCACATACGCAACGCTTCTCATGATTGTTACGATATTCGTTTCGCAAGCCTTTATCGCGGATATGCGCATGCAATTTTATTTGACGATTTTAGCTACTGCTGTGGTAATCGTATCCTATTTTCTAAGAGTTAGAAAAAGACCAGTAGCCGTCAAGGAGGCAGGATTTCCAATTTTAAAAGGTTCGGAGATTGGTTTAGAGAAGGATTAAATCAAAAATAAAAAAGGGGTATGTTCGAATGTTAAAAGACAATATTGTAACTACAAAATCTGCAATTTTACACGAGAGAAGAAAAAATGCGGTGCCTGCAGGTCCGTATAATATTACGAATTTATATGTTCAATCAGCAAAAGGAGCCATGATTACGGATATAGATGGTAATGAATTAATCGATTTTGCAGGCGGGATTGGGATGCAAAATGTTGGGCATTGCCACCCAAAGGTAGTAAAAGCAATTCAAGAGCAAGTGGAATCTTCCATTCATACTTGTTTTCATGTAGCGCCGTATGAAAGTTACGTTGCGCTAGCTGAAAGATTGAATGAATTAACGCCAGGCGATTTTAAGAAAAAAACGATGTTTGCCAATAGCGGAGCGGAAGCGGTTGAAAATGCGGTGAAAATCGCGCGAAAAGCTACGGGGCGCAGCGCCATCGTTTCGTTTGAACGTGCTTATCACGGACGCACACTGATGACAATGTCTCTTACAAGTAAAGTAAAACCGTATAAACATGGATTTGGTCCGTTTGCGCCAGATGTATACAAGCTACCTTATCCATATTATTACCGCGCGGAAGATGGAATAACGACAGAGGAAGTGGATGGGCAAATTTTAGCGTATTTCGAACGTTTTATGTTAGAAGAAGTGGCAAGTGATGACATTGCGGCGATTATTTTGGAACCGCTTCAAGGGGAAGGCGGATTTATTGTCCCAAGTGCTGCGTTTATACAAGGAGTAAGAGATCTTTGTGATAAATATGGCATTGTCATGATTGCAGATGAAATTCAAACAGGCTTTGCGCGTACAGGAAACTTGTTCGCAATGGATCATTTTGGGGTAGTTCCTGATTTAATGACATTTTCAAAATCAATTGCTGCCGGTATGCCGCTTAGCGCAGTGACAGGAAAAGCGGAACTTATGGATGCGCCTGGCCCAGGACAACTTGGCGGCACGTTTTCAGGGAGCCCGGTTGCTTGCGCGGCAGCTCTAGCTGTTCTAGATGTTATTGAAGAAGAAAACTTAGTGAAACGTGCCCGTGTAATCGGCGACCGTATGATGGAAGTGTTCAATAGCTGGAAGGATAAATACGAATTAATTGGCGATGTGAGAGGTCTTGGGGCGATGACGGCTATGGAACTTGTCAAAGATCGAAATACGAAAGAGCCGGCAACAGAAGAAGTGAAAGCAATTATGCAGGAAACACACAATAAAGGTTTAATTACAATAAGTGCAGGCATTTACAGCAGTGTACTTCGTTTCTTACCGCCGCTTGTGATTACAGATGAACAGCTTGAAGAAGGACTCGCTATTCTTGAAGTGGCAATTGCTAGGGTATCTAGATAAAATTCCAGTTGGAGGTAGGGGAATGAAGTTTTTCAATTATATAAGTGGGCAATGGAAAGAGCCCTCTACTCAGCGATATTCAAAAAACTATAATCCGCATAATGGAGAAGTGTTAGGAGAATTTCCATTAAGCTCAGAAGAAGATACACAAGCAGCCATTGCCTCTGCGAAAGAAGCATTTCACAATTGGCAAAGGTTATCGTTTCAAGAGCGGGCAAGTTATTTATGGAAAGCAGCGGCAATTTTAAAAGAACGAGTGACGGAAATCGGTCAGGATTTGACGAGTGAAGAAGGAAAAACACTCGCTGAAGGAATCGGAGAGACGAAGCGAGCAATTAGCATTCTCGAATACTATGCAGGAGAAGCAAATCAGCCGATGGGAGAAATCATCCCCTCGGCCAATCCGAAAACGATGCTCTACAGTAAGCGGGTAGCGGTTGGGCCAGTAGGATTGATTACGCCGTGGAATTTCCCAATTGCCATTCCAGCATGGAAAATGGCGCCGGCACTCATTTACGGAAATACCGTTGTCATCAAACCGGCTGAAGTTACACCGAAGTCTGTATACCACCTCGTAAATGCTTTTCACGAAGCGGGGATTCCCGCCGGCGTTATCAATTGCGTCTTTGGAAAAGGTTCCGTAGTCGGAACGGAATTAACGGAAAACCCGGATATAAAAGCAATTTCTTTTACTGGTTAAAATAGTGTTGGAAAAACCATTCAACAAACAGCTACTGAAAGTGGTAAAAAGGTGCAATTAGAAATGGGCGGAAAAAATCCACTCGTTGTCTTAAAAGATGCTGATATTCATAAGGCAGTAGAGATTGCGATCAAAGGTGCATTTATGTCAACAGGACAAAAATGTACCGCAACAAGTAGAATTATCGTGGAAGCGGAAATCTATGAGGAATTTCGCAATCAACTTGTGCAGCGTACAAAATCTCTTACAGTTGGTAATCCGTTAGAACAGGATATATTTATGGGCCCATGTGCATCTGAAAACCAGCAGCAATCTGTTTTATCAATGATTGAAGCAGGTAAGAACGAGGCTTCACTGCTTTGCGGAGGCAACGTACCAACAGAAGATGAGTTACAACAAGGATGTTATGTGCTACCGACTATTTTTGAAGATGTACCTCACGATGCACGCATTGCGAAAAAAGAAATTTTCGGTCCTGTTATTTGTTTATTTAAAGTGAATAATTATAAGGAAGCGATTCACCTAGCGAACGATACAGAATATGGGCTAAGCGCATCGATCTGTACAAATAACTTAAGCCTTGCCCAGCAATTTATCGATGATATGGAAGTCGGAATGGTTCATGTAAACTCAGAAACAGCAGGAGCAGAACCGCAAGTTCCATTTGGCGGAATGAAACACTCCAGTGCTGGACCGCGCGAACAAGGAAAAGCAGCTGCAGAATTTTATACAAGAATCAAGACAGTATATGTAGACCAAGTATGATGACAACATAATAATGGAGGATGAACATGCGTAAAGGAACTTTTTTCATGGCAGGACACGCGAGACTTCCGAAAGGGATGGCTGTGCGCAGTGTCTATGAAACACTAACAATTACAATAGAGGCAGATCACAAATATCATGTAATTATCGAATCGTCATGTACCCTTGCGACAGGACACGGGCGGGACTTTATCTCGCAAATTTTAAGAGGATATAGTTTACAAGATGGTATCGAAGACATCATCGAAGAAATATCCTATCATTATCAAGGGAAAGCGCAAAATGCGATTATTAGCGCTTTAAAAGATTTGTACCGCCAATATACAAGTTATGTAAACGGCGAAAAACCGCCGGAGGAGTATGAGGAAATAGCTCCGTTAAAATAGTCTTTAAATATATGAAACTGTCGAGTTTATTGCACTTCGATTTCAGAAGAGCGTTCGTAAACGAGAGCCAGTTGTATTCCAGCTTATTTGCTAGGCGGAATATAACTGGCTCTTTTATTTTCATAAAATAAGGGGGCAGAAACATGTCAAAATCAAGTGAAGAAAAGCGTGTAGAGGAAAAAGGGAAATGTGTACAAACTACGAAATTATGTAAAATGTATAAAGCGTGTAGTCGTAATAAAATTAAGAGAAATAAATCTGTGTACAAATAATAAAGTCCTTTAACAAATAAAATAGTTATTTAAAAAGATGATATGAAATTAGGTATTCATATCATCTTTTTATGTTGTCTAGTATACTGAATGTAACTTTTTTGTTTTTGTATTATTTTGTAATTTATTGCAAAATAAGAGTGTATAATACATCCTCAAATGATAGAATTATTAACATATTGCAAAATGAAAGAGGTAAAAATCATGGAGACTTGTGCAGATGTTTTAATCGTTATCGATTTACAAAATGGCGTATGTTACAGTGGAGATCATTTATTTGATTTGCAAAATTTACTTACTAAAGTAAATAATAGAATTGCTTTATATAGAGAATTACATAAACCAATCATTTTTGTTCAACATTGTGATGAAGACTTAGTACCTGAAGAAGAACCATGGGCTATTCATGCCAATCTAGATGTTCAAGAGCAAGATTTTTTTGTAAGAAAAATACATGCAAATTCTTTTTACAAAACGAACTTAAAAAATCTTTTAGACCAATTAACTGTACAGCGTATTGAATTTTGTGGTGCCTAAACAGAATACTGTATGGATGCTACAATTAAATTTGCTCATGGATTGGGATACGAAAACTTCATGGTACAGAAAGCAACCTCTACTTTGAATAATCTATTTATGTCTGCAAAAGAGACTATTGATTTTTATGAAAATATATGGAACCATAGATTTTTAAAATTGATCGGAGATGAATCTTAGAATGAACGATTATATAAAAATCCTAAAACGAGGATTCATCAGTGAAAATTAAACAACTTTATTATTCCTAAAAAATTATAGAATGAAAGAAAAATTCACTTTTTAAGCATATTTAGTAACCATCTATCAGCATAACAAATAGATGGTTATTTTATTTCTACGAGTAATAAGCCTTCTCTACATCTGATTTTCACTTTCTGATTTGCACATAGTTGAATAAAAAACTGTCTAATATGATTGTACTTTAAGAGATTAAAGAACACTCGTAATTTGAAGCCAGTTGTACGTTTCGACAATGGACACATTGTGGATGTGTATAACTGGCTTTTTAGTTTATCTCGCTATTCGCGGGCAGTAGGACCCCCACCTCAAGATTTAGAGAAAAGCAAAGATGAAGGTGGGGACAACTGCCCGTAAAAGCCCGATTGGTTCAACTAATCATTTGTTCCTATCGTTTTTACTATTGACGAATATCAATCCACCAACGATCTTCCACATTCATATTTTCAGTGCCGCTAAACCCACTGTAATGGAAAGCATCAAGGAAGATTGAATTCAGTTTATCCTCATCTACAAAATAACCTAAGTTAACCTTCACCGTTTGTCCTGGTGGGATACTGCCAATATTGTAAAAGCTTTTTCCGTCTCCGTGAGGTTCTAGATAACCAACTTCGCTCGTCATAATACTTTTTTCGTCAATTCCATCTTCTTTAGCATAGTTCCATGCATTATTTTCAGGTTTAAGCACTTGTATGGATGGATGCATATAGATTTCTTGTGTCGCCTGTTTACTAATATTTTTCACTGTTGTTGTCAGGTAGACAAATTTAGGAGTAACTAATTTCGACTCTACTAATTTGTCAATTGAATCTTTACCATTTCCAACTTTATATACATCCCGTTTGTACGGTATCAATTTATTCGTCTGATCTAAAGCCTTATTATCGCTTAGAACTTCTAGTCCAAATTCATAAAAGTTCTCTTGTTTAAAATCTTTGATTGAATCAAAGACTTCAACTTTTTCTATAACATATTCAAGTTTGCTGTCATCTGTGCTGTTACCTGTGATGTTATGTATGGTTACTGGAACCATTTGACCTACGCTAAATAGTTGTTTGCTGTCTTTTTTCAAAGGAATAACGTTAGGTTTTGTTGGTTCTTTCGCTTTGCTAACATGATCTTTATCATAATCTGATATAAATGATGCCTGTTCCTTTGATGTGGGCTCAAGTGAAATGTTCGCTAAGACATCCATCATTTGTTCTTCACTTACATCGGCTCCAATATAACTATCTAACATAATCCCCTCCTCCTCAAAAAGAAGAAAGACCTGTCTGTTAAACATTAAATGTTTGTTTCCAGTGTCTTTATTGACAATCACTGCTTTTCTACCATTTATCTCTTTTTCTTCGTAGTTGTTTGCGTACAGCGTTTGAAAATCTGAATTTTTTCCTAATCTGCAAAGACTGAATGAAAACCCACCCTTTGCGTAGTTATCTTTAAATGAATATTTCATAGCATCGTGCTTGTCTGCTTCCATATTTTCTGGTAATTTGCCGACTTTCAACTTATACCAACTTTCACTCTTTTTTGAGGCTTTATTTGTTACTGAAACCTTTACTTCATAATTTTGTTTTTTGACAATCATATCATGGATTTTTACTGCGCCAAAAACGGTTGTCGGCATGCCGATCAATAAGCAGGCAGCAGCGATTAAAAGACGATTCTTTTTACGCTTGGCCTGTGGTTGTCCACTTTTCATCTTAATTTCCTCCATAAACAATTTCTTTTTGTGCGTGTATGTATCTGAAAATTCATGTTGTTCATCTAGGTTATCAAAATCGTCTAAAGCGATTTTTTCAGCAAGGTCATACATTTCTTTGGAGTTCTTGGAATTCGCCATTTTGTATACCTCCTATCATATTTTGTACTCGCTTTCGAGCGCGTTCAAATTGCTTGCGGACATTGACCTCAGTTATCCCCATTAGATTTGAAATTTCCTGATAAGTTAAGTTATAGAAGACTTTGTACTTAAAAACCTGTCTGTTAGACTCATTTAACGCTTTTAGCAATGTATCAATTTGAGCCTCAGACATGAAACGCTGTTCCCACTCTTCAATATTTTCATCTGCTACTTCTGACGATTCTCTTTGATATTCTTCTAAGAACATTTCCTGTCGTTTATTTTTCCGGTAGCTATCAATCGCTTTGTTTTTCGCAATTCTCAAAATGTAGCGTTTAAGCTCTTGCGTGTTCAAGCTGTGGAGCTTTTCTAGATTCTGATAAAGAGTAATAAACGTCTCTTGAACTGTATCTTCAGCCTGCTGAATATTATTTAAGATAGAATAGGCTACATAATAAATTTTTTGTTCATACAACTCGTATAGCTCTTCCATCTTTTCATAATCCTTGTTTGTAACTTTCATGTAATCCCTCCTCTGATTCTATATAACGAATGGGGCGCTATACTTTGTGACACTTTCTTCAGGTATTCGAAAGCTATCCTACATAAGTAATAAAAATATCATTATTACAAATTTCTATTATGTGGAAAGCATGTAGTCGCAATAAAAATAAGGAAAATAAATAATGAAACGCATTGACATTCAGAAAATTTTGAATTAATATTTACTTATAAAGTGATAAGATCCATACGAGAAATAATCCTTCTCTACACCCGATCTTCGCTTTCTATTTTGCATATAGTTGAATAAAAAAACTGTCTAATATTATTGTACTTTAAGAGATTAAAGAACACTCGTAATTTGAAGCCAGTTGTACGTTTCGACAATGGATACATTGTGGATGCGTATGACTGGCTTTTTAGTTTATCCTGCTATTTAAGATCCCCACCTAAAGATTCAGGGAGAAGCAAAGAAGAAGTTGGGACAACTGCCCGTAAAGGCCCGATTGGTTCAACTAACCCTTTTAGGAGAAAAACACTCCTAAAAGGGAAGTTTCACCTTACCTAAACTAAGGAGGAAGATGTAGATGATTACGGAACAAGAAATGAAAATGAAATTTGCGAAGAAATATGAGGGGTATGAAATTATGCCTCATCCAGAACATAAACGTTTGTATCATATTGCGTTAGATCAACAATTGCTTGGGCAATTTTTCGAAGAGGCAAAAGAATATTCTGAGCAGTTATTACAATATATTCCTTATTCCCGCTTTAATCTTGCTGATCAAATGAAAAAGATCTTTGGAGCATCTTTTATGGAAAATGTGCGCGGGATTATTCATGACCGCGAAACGGGCGGATTTACAATTGGTGTACAAGGTGAAACAACAGCGGCAGAAGACTATGTGAAATTTGCGACGGCATTAACGCATTTAATTGGTACGCCTAACTTTGATGCGATGACAGGGACGTATTATGCTAGATTTAACGTAAAAGATACAGACAGCAGTGATTCTTATCTGCGTCAAGCGTATCGCTTATTCACTCTTCATACGGATGGAACATTTGTTGATGAACCGACAGATTGGCTGCTTATGATGAAGATCGAAGAACAGAATGCGGTAGGCGGCGAATCCCGTTTACTTCATTTAGATGACTGGGAAGAACTTGATAAGTTCCGAAATCATTCACTAGCATCTGTCAAAATCACATACAAAGCACCTCCAAGTAAAAATGCACAAGAAATCGTGCACCGTGAAACGTTTTTTGATGTGAATAATGCACCGTGTATCTGCTTTATCGATCAATTTGCTTACCCTGATAATATTGAACAAGCAAACTATTTGAAAGATCTATCACACTCTGTTGAAAACTCTCCAGCAACGCATGCATTAAAATTACCAGTCGGTGATTTAGTTCTATTAAATAATCTATTTTGGATGCACGGGCGGGCTCCTTTTGAGAAAAATAAAGATTTATATCGAGAGCTAATGCGCCAACGCGGCTGCTTTTCCAAATAATAATCAGTGCGGCGGGTCTTGAAACAAGACCTGCCTTTCATGATATACATAGATATTTTTTAGGAGGGGAAACAACATGTACGATTTTATTATTATCGGCGGAGGAATTGTCGGGCTTTCAACAGGGATGGCCTTAACGAAAAAATTCCCTCATGCCAAAATCGCAATCATTGAAAAAGAAAACGAACTGGCCCATCACCAAACGGGACATAATAGCGGTGTCATCCATTCCGGTATTTACTATAAACCAGGCAGCTTCAAAGCAAAATTTGCAAAAGAAGGAAATGCTGCAATGGTTCAGTTCTGTAAAGAAAACGGAATCGCCTATGACATGTGCGGAAAGGTCATTGTCGCAACAGAAAAAGAAGAGATTCCGCTTCTGCAAAATCTCTATGAAAGAGGCCTGCAAAACGGCTTAGACATTGCAAAAATTAGTTCAGAAGAATTAGCTGAAATCGAGCCGCATGTTAAAGGATTAGGCGCAATTCGTGTTCCGTCTTGCGGCATCGCCGATTACAAAGGAGTCAGCCATACCTTTGCCCGCTTCATTGAGAAAAGCGGCGGAGAAGTGCACCTAGGCACAAAAGCAGAACAAATCTTTGAAAAAAAAGACGTCGTCACAATCGAAACAAACCAAGGCGTATTCGTAACGAAATTTCTCATTAATTGCGCTGGCCTACACAGTGATCGAATCGCCAAAAAAGCAGGAATCTTAACAGATATGAAAATCGTCCCGTTCCGCGGCGAATATTACGAACTCATCCCAGAACGACGCCATCTCGTAAAACACTTAATCTACCCAGTACCCAATCCGGACTTTCCGTTCTTAGGTGTGCATTTTACAAGAATGATAAACGGAGACGTACACGCAGGGCCCAACGCCGTCCTAAGCTTCAAGCGAGAAGGCTACACAAAAAAAGACTTTAACCTAAAAGACTTCATGGAAACAATGACCTACACTGGCTTCTGGAAAATGGCCATGCCAAACATGAAAGAAGGTATGAAAGAAATGATCCGTTCATTCAGCAAACAATCATTTCTCAAAAGCTTACAGCGCCTAATTCCAGAACTAACAGAAAAAGACATCGTCCCAACTCATGCGGGGGTAAGGGCACAAGCCATTCTCTCTAACGGAAACATGGTCGATGATTTCTGCATCATCCCAGGCATTAACTCCATGCATATTTGCAACGCCCCGTCCCCAGCTGCGACAGCTAGTTTGATAATTGGAGAGGCAATTGCGGAGCAAGTTCCAGATAGAGTGAGTCCGGCGGGATTATTTCGTGTGAAAGCTTAGTTAGGTAAGGCTATCCTTTTGGGATAGCTTTTTGGGTTTGGTGGAATTTATCGGAAGGGTCTTTATCGGGTATTAATTATAAAGTCTGTTTAATAATTTTACTTTCCAGCCAATGTATTAACACAACATAATAGAGGCATAAAAGGCAATTTCCTTAGTGAGTATTGGCTATTTTGTTTAAAAATGTAATAATGTATATATCTTAATATAAGGATTTTATATAGAAAGGAAAAAGCAATGAATTTCAATGTAGAACAACCGCAATCACTAAAGGAAATGCTTTGGTATGCATGGGTACTACTGGGTATTATATTTGTTGCAAGTACTTATATACCAGATAGTATTAGACCAATAATTAAAGGGGGTATTGTCCTAGTTATTTTAGGAATTATATTTTACATAGCCTATTAAACTTAGTTATTTTGGTAAAAGAGCGGAGGTGAGAAGATGGCAAAACGAAAGCAAGATGATTCCATATTAGGTTCTTTACTAGTTATGACAGTTGTCGCAATACTATGGAAACGTGAGTTTTGGATACCAATCGTAATGATATCAGCAGCTATTATATTGTTATATATTTATGTGAATGTTAAGAAGCTAAAAGAACGCAAGCAATCAAAAATCTATGATATTGATAAAATGAATGGTCATCAATTTGAAGAATACTTAGGTATTTTATTTCGAGAACTTGGTTATCAAACATAAATTACGAAGGCATATGGCGACTTTGGAGCGGATTTAATTTTACGAAAAAATAACAAAAAGATTATTGTGCAAGCAAAGCGTTATAAGAAGAATGTAGGAATTAGTTCTGTTCAAGAAATTGTTGGTGCAAAAGAACTTTATAAAGCAGATCAAATGCGGGTTGTTACGAACAGCAATTTTATAGCCGCAGCACGCAAATTAGCTACTGCGAATCGCGTAGTACTAATAGATCGCGAGAGATTAATTAAGCTAAGCACGCAGGTCAATCAAAGAAAAGCTAAAGCAACTGTGTAAATATAAGATGTTAGTAAAAAGCACTCTCATGAGTGTTTCTTTGCTTTGGCATGAAATATTAGGAGCATTTTTGGATGAAAGATTTATCAAATTTCGAAAAACATTCAAATGGTACTTAAGGAGCCTAGAATTCATTCCGTACTTTGGAAGGAAATCGAATCATTGAAAATGTGCTATTTCTACGTAAGAATGAAGTTACTTTAAAAATATCCAATTTTAATACAATGTCTACTAGAGAGAGTATGCTAGCTCACATTAGACAAATAGATTCGATTTTAAAGATAAAAGAAGAAGCTCTGGGTAAAGCCATCCGGTTTACTTGCCCAATATGTTTTAAATTAGCAAGAGGGGAAGAGATTAGCCTATCTTAGTGGCTAACCGCTTTTTTTTAATCATTGCTATATAAATCTAAATTAAAAAACTGACATAAAATCATTCTTTTTAGATGCTCTCGACCATCAAGCTAAAGTTTTAATGTACCCTAAAAATGAAAATTTTCTTTCACTACAGTTAATTACTTTGAGAAGTCAGCGGATTTTTTCATTTTAGGGGGATTTTGTTTTGTTAGCTTGATAGTGATGGAGTACAGCCAACATTTCGAGGATTTTGTATGATAAGCGAATTTTAACTTAAAAAGTCAAATTCCTGTACGTTAAGTGACTTTTCATTCATATAATCCGTATTATTTGAAGTTAATAAAGTATGTTACACTCTCTTCTTTAAGAACGTTTCCATAATATCCTTCTTGAATCTTTCATAATCAAATTGAAAAGCTACATTATGTGTTTTATAGCCTGGATTAGTAACAAAACGAAAGTCTGCAATGCTTTGACCAAATCCTTCCCCTTGATCAGGAATAACTTTAATGGGTACTTTTGAAAGGCTAACAGCCTCTTGATTCAGCAAATACCACACTGTTACAAAGTCATGCATAGGGCTTCCGCTTATACCAGGAGTAGACTTGGAGTAGAAATTATAATAATAGTCTAACATAGGTTTGATGATGAGTCCTGCGAGGTCCTGTGTATTCCGATGAAATGCATCGATTTTCTGGACCATTTCGGGTGTAACAATCGCATGTTGAGTTACATTTAACGGAATAATTGTTAAGTTCTTCGCATGCTGCAGAATTAAGTTTGCTGCATAGGGGTCTGCGTAAAAGTTAGCTTCAGCCACGGCAGTCACGTTACCTGGATAGAAAAAAGCTCCGCCCATGCAAATGTATTCTCTTACGTTTCGCATTGTTTCTAAATTCAATACAAAGGTCGTAGCTAGCGAAGAAAGTCTTCCCAAATTGATAATTGTAAGGTCTTCTAAATTTGAAAGTATAATTTGATAAATGTCATTTAAAGGATAAACTGGATAAGAAATTTCAGGGGGAATGATAGGTCCTAATCCGAATTTTCCATGTACCTCAGGGAAATACTGAACCAATATACCTGTCAACGGTACAGAAGCACCAAGGAATACAGGTATCTCTTTTCTTCCCGCTATGTACTTCAAATAGTTAATATTTCTTATTACATTTTCTCTTGATACATTTCCATAATCGGCTACAATCCCTACAAGTTGAATATCTTTACGAAAAAAGGTATACAGCATTGCAAATGCATCATCAATTCCTAAATCTGTAAACAGGAGAACCTTTTTTTGCATATGTATTCCTCCAAAATTTATAGAATCCTACTTTCACTAATGATGTAGTGATTAGACTAAGCTTGTACGTATATATTTTATGTATTCCTAAAGAGTGAATTCTATTCATTTGAAGTAGCTTTGCTCATCTAAATTTGATACTATGTTCAGGCGTAAAATACATAAGGGGGATTAGAAATATGGAAAGACCCGTTGTTATTGAGGCGTATACAACGGATTGTGCACTACAATTTAAAGAAGAACGAAAGCTTCTAAAAGGTATAATGGGAGATACGGCTATTACAATTGAACATATTGGAAGTACATCTGTTGAAGGATTAGAAGCTAAACCAATATTAGATATTATGATTGGAGTTCATAATTTAAAAGAAGTAGATGTGTTTATGGAACCTTAAAAAAAGATTGCATATGAATATGTATTTTATAAAGAGCTTCCAAACAGAAGTTTTTTTAGAAAGGGATTATGGAGAGCGGGAACACATCATTTGCACGTTTATGAACTAGGGAGTGAAGAATGAAACAGTAATATCTTATTTAGAGATTATCTAAAAAAACATCCTGATACACTCCAACAGTATTATCAATTAAAACAAAAATTAGCTGAATTATTATAAATAACTTATGTGGATTAGATGATATTATAAAAATTGTACCTATACAAGAATCAAAATATACTGAGTCTGATAGCATCTATAACATAAAGAGAGAAAATAAAAAGACAGCGCACGCAAACTTGCTAGCGCGAATCGCGTGGTACTAATAGATCGCGAGAGATTAATTCAATTAAGCACGCGGGTTAATCAAAGAAAAGTTAAAGCAACCGTGTAAATATAAGATTTTAGTAAAAAGCACTCTCGTGAGTGTTTTTTTACTTTAGCTAGGAGGATTATTGTGGTTGACTTTCCCCTTACGGTAAGCTGTATAAAGGAATAGAACAAAGCTCCATATAAAAATATGAAAAATGGAGGTAGCCTCTTGCTATCAATTGGAGAATTTTCAAAGATATGCGAAGTATTCTGTTGTCAATATCTCGTAAACTATTTGTTTATTATTTAAATTGAACATACAGAATGATCATGTAAAGTAACATCTTTAGAAGAAAAGAACGTAAGTTCGTGTTTATCATAAGCGAACTTACGTTCTTTCAAAAGCGTTAATTGTTTAGTAATAATAAAGATCTTTTGTTTAAAGCTACAACTGTTTATTTCCTTATCGAGTTTCTGTATTATTCAGACATGTTTTAACACGTAAATAGTAGTAAACCAATAAACAACGTATTGTCCTATACCTAATATACCAATACTTAATAACGGAACAAGATTATTTTGAGAAAAGATAAAACAGATTAGTACAGTAACTGGAATAGCAAAGGTGTAGTATATGTACACATTACGGCAAGCCTTAAATGTTACCCACTGTTGTCCTTCATCCATTTCGCGAAACTCCTGTGGAACTATGCTCATTAATTTAATCTTATTTTTAGGATTTCTTCGGTTATAAAACTTTATAAATAAGGACCATCCAAACGTAAAAAATATTAAAATTCCAAAACATAATTTAGCCAGAAATACCTGTGTATTCATTAGAGACAGTAGCAAAAATGCAGTAATAAATACCAATAAATTCATAGGAAAAAATGGTGAACGTAAAACATGATTCAACATAAAGAATCAATCCTCCCTTTTTAAATAAAATACATCTTCTACGGAAACATTAAACGATTGGGCTATTTTTAATGCCATCGTAACCGATGGGGAATAGTCCCCTTTTTCAATTAATCCAATTGTTTGTCTCGTTACCCCAATTGCATCAGCTAAGTCTTGCTGAGTCCACCTAAAACGGGCGCGTAATTCTCGAACTCTATTTTCAAGCATTCAAACTTCCCTCTCTTATATTGATTGAATATCTTTATTGTAATAGATATGTTACGAAATGCAAATAATTATTTGCATTTTGTTATAAATAATTGCATGAATTAAACATAAATAATACCCTTCATAATTAGGACGGTATTATACTTCTGCAATAACAATTGTGTGCGAAGTCAATGAAAATTAAACCACCTGTGCCTAAAGGAATATAGGGAACGAATGGGTTAAGTGTTTTGATTTGGGGTCTCGTTTTTAAAGTTCATTTTATAAAAATAATTTCCTAAATACATTAAGGCAATTATTTTTTACAAAATGCAAAGGATTGTTGACATTATTAATCGCTTAATTTATTATAAGCGTAGTTAAATTATGGAAAGGACTAGTGGAATGCTAATTAATAGAGTCAGAGAAATGCGTGCACGCAACAGGTGGTCTCAGCAAGATTTGGCTAAAAAAATTGGGACCACAAGACAAAAGATTGGATTAATTGAGAAAGGTGATTATGCACCTTCCATAACGTTAGCCTTAAAAATTGCCAAGGCTTTTCAAGTCACAGTAGAAGAAGTTTTTTTCCTTGAATAAGGTCTCCTATTATTCCGATATTTTTATTTATTCTGCTAGTTACTTTTTTTATTTCTTTCCTGTATAACCCCTAGGACGAAAAGCAGCTATTTGCTGACGATTCGTAATTTAAATAAAGATTGTAAAGGAGGTGATGTAATGCTTGAATGGGCACAAGACCAAACGACTGTCTGGCAATTCATTGTAATTTTCGTTGTTGCTTTCGCTCCTTGGATGGATGTATCTATTGTAGTTCCTATCGGTGTGGCATGGGGACTTCCGCCGCTTGGAGTTGCAATAGTGGCTTTTACGGGTAACTTGCTTTTAGTTTTATTGCTAGGATTTTTCTTTAAGCAATTTTACGCATGGAGAGAAAAAAGGAGAAAAGCAAAAGGAATTACGGCTCCCTCCAAACAAGAAACAAGATCTAGAAAAATTTGGGATCGATACGGTATTCCAGGTCTAGCGCTTCTTGCGCCAATTTTTGTCGGCACTGATATTGCCGCTGTTTTGGCTTTAACATTTGGTTCCTCTCGGACACAAGTGATAAGTTGGATGACCGTTAGCTTAGCTGTTTGGACAACTATATTCACTATCGGTTCCATGTATGGCTTTAGTTATCTAAACATTATTTAATATGGAGGGGTGAATTTATGGAACATCGGCTTTCTTTGCCAGAAGAAATGGTTCTATTAGGGGCAAATCCTCTTCGTTTGAAGTATAGTTCATACACAGAAACATATAGCATTGGGTCTATATTCATTGATCTACTTTTAAAAAAGAAAATAGAGCTGGATACAAAGGGAAAAGTTATAGTTATCGATACCAATATAACTGGAGTTGATTATTTGGACCAAGTTATCCTTATTCTTGTTAAATCATTTAGAACGAGAAAATTAAAAGCCTGGATTAAGTATTTTCATTTCAAAAACCGGTTACGAGGAAAGATACACAATTCTATTCTTCAAGAACTGCAAAAAAAAGGGGCAATCACCTTGGGTTTAAAAGTTCCTTTTCTACCTCTACGAAAAATCACCGAGATTAATCAATCGCGAGAACAAGTTGTTAAACTGATTCATTCTCAGCTCATCTATAATAGAGTTCCTAATGAACAGACAGTTATTCTTTTATGTTTACTGAAAGAGACAGGATTATTAAAAGATTATTTTAATTCAAAAGAAAGAGTAGAAATAATGGACCGTATAAATGGGCAAAAAGACCAGCTTTCAATTGATATAAATTCTATTCAACGGATTGAAAAAGCCATACAGGATATTACAGCTTGTCTTGCCTCTTTAGGTGGTGCACTAGTGACTCCTTAGACGGTAATTATTCTTTAATTAAATAGTGAAGGGAGATACAAAATGAACTCACTAATTATCAATACAAATAATCTAACAAAGACCTACAAAAAAAATATAGTTGTAGATTCTTTACACATGAAAGTCAGTCAAGGTGAGATTTACGGATTTTTAGGTCCGAACGGGGCTGGGAAAACTACGACTATCCGTATGTTGCTTGGTCTTATTCGCCCTACTAAGGGCGATGTGAAGATATTTGATCAGGATCTAAAGAAGGATCGTTTGTCAATTTTAGGGAAAGTTGGATCTCTTGTTGAAACACCGACCTACTACGGTCATCTCAGCGGCTATGAAAATTTAGAAGCTGCCAGGCGACTGCTAAGAATAGATAATGCAGATAGAGTAAAGGAGGTACTCAAAATTGTCCAGCTAGAAGGTGCCAAGGATAAAAAGGTTAAGAATTATTCCCTAGGAATGAAACAAAGGTTGGGTATTGCAACCGCTTTGTTAAATCGCCCACAGCTTTTAATTCTAGATGAACCAACCAACGGTCTTGACCCCGCTGGTATTCATGAAATACGTGAACTTATTAAAGAAATGCCTGCAAAGTTTGGAATGACCGTTTTGGTTTCAAGCCATTTACTTAGTGAAATAGAGTTGATGGCAACTCAGGTGGGGATTATTCAAAACGGGAAGATGCTTTTTCAAGATTCTATTGAGGTTCTAAGGAAAGAAAGTGAACCTAAAATTAAAATAAAAGTCGATAAGCCTTTGGAAGCAGCTAGTTCTCTTAACCATAAAGGCATTGAGGCAAATTTTGAAGAGGAAGAAGGGACTGTGTATATTCAAGAATCTTCACCATCTATAGCCGGGGAAGCCAACAAGGTACTAGTAGAGGCTGGATTTACAGTCTCCCGCCTGGAAGGTATGAAAAAGTCACTTGAAGATATCTTCTTAGATCTTACAGGGAAAGGACAGAGCTTATAATGGGACCGATATTCTCGTCCGATTTAGTTAAAATAAAACGTTCATGGTTTTGGGGACTTGTCCTATTTTTCCCTGCTGTATTAGTAGGAGGGGTAACTCTGCTGCTTTTGCTGAATGCTGGTGATATACAGCAGGAGGTCTCAGAAGGTAGGAGTTATAACATTTGGGGTACCATATGGATGATTACATTTTACGGCAACTATTTTATTATCCACCTTTCCGTTACAATTTTATGCTCATGCATTGCTAATCTAGAGCACCAGGCAAGATCGTGGAAACTTATCTTTTCTATGCCAATATCCAAGACCCAATACTATTGGACGCGCTACATGTGGATATGCCTTGGTGTGCTACTTTCGGGCTTATTTTTAATGGTTGCGATGTGCCTTTCTGGATTTTTATTTGGGGGGAGCGCTACATTCAATGCCTCCAGAATCTTTTATTTTACAATGTTTCCATATCTGACTTCTTTTGCTCTTATTGGGCTTCAGCTATGGATGTCCATGGTATTAAATAATCAGGCGATACCGATGATGATGGGAGGAGTAGGAATAGCCTTGGGGCTATTTTTGATTCAGCTGCCGGGGGTTACACAATATCTTCCGTGGGTCCTGCCATACCAAATAACATTTTCAAATGAAAATATCATTACTGATTTTTCTAGTATCGTTAATTCCCCTGATTACCAGTGGGAATGGGTTTGGATTAGCGTTGGCGTGGGCTTATTTTTCACTATCATTGGATCGATACATTTTTCCAGTAGAGAAGTAGATTAGGAGGAAGAGTATGTTTAAAGATGTATTATGGAATGATTTGCTGAAGCTGAGGAACTATATGCCAATTTGGCTGATTATTTTGATAACACCCCTGTTTCTTACTGTTATTGGAGTGGCCAACTATGTTACTCATATCCATGTTTTTGAAGAGAATGGAATGGTAGGATGGACGGGAGCGTGGACCCAAGTCGAGTTTTTGTACGGAACCGTTCTTTGTCCGCTACTTTCAAGTGTGTATCTGGCGATACTCTGCCGTTTTGAACATGCAAATGGGGGGTGGAAGCAGCTTTTGTTCTATCCTATTCCAAAAGTATACTTTTATCTATCAAAGATGATATGGGGCTGGCTGTTGGTGGGAATGACAAATGTTATGATGTTTTTGTATTTCCTTATATTAGGGAAAGTGATGGGGGTGACAGGAACATTTCCATATTTCGAATTTCTAGGCCTGTTTCTAAATGGATGGTTGTCCATTCTGCCTCTTATAGCCCTTCAAACCTGGCTGGCGATACAATGGCAAAACTTTTCTCTTCCAATTGCCTTGAACTTTGCTTTTATAATTCCGAATATCTTTGTGACAGGTTCAAAGTATGGAAGATATTATCCTTGGTCGCAGCCTGCTTATGCTATGACACCGGAAAATCAACTTGGATTTACACACACAACCCAAGCTTTGTACTTAGCAGTAATAGGTGGTTTTCTCTTGTTTAGTTTAGCCGGAGTCTGGAATTTCATGCGTACTGAAATGAAATAAATACCTATTCAAAATAAGGAGGGAATTATAGTGAAAAAAGGCACCATTATTGCCATTATGGCGGTAGCAGTAGTTGTTTTAGCTATCTTATTCTTTTTTGGACCTTTAGGAGAAATGTTTGTATAACAGGATGGCACGCACATTTCGAAAAATGTACGTGCCATCCTGTTTTATAAAAAAGTTTAATTAAAAAAGAAAAATATCGCAATTTCATTTAAAATATTACGTCTTTTTACAAATAGCGTAACTTTATTTTAAAGCTACACAATTTGTATTTAATAATAAATAGTATTTAGATACGGTATATATCAACAATGAATTACTATTAAATAGTAGATTCTATATTTAAATCTTTTATTTTAATACCACGAACATGCAGTTCCCTTAATATTTTTAAATATTGATATAAAAGCTTTTGATGTTTCTCTTTTATTTCTTTTATCTCCTGCACATTTATTTGCAAACGCGTTTGTTCTTGCTCTAATTTTCTTTTCAACTTTTCATTCTTATTTTCGACTATGGATAATTTATACGTGAGTTCATCAATTTGTAGTTGTGGATTATTATTATCAACACAAACTACATCATTTGGTTTTAAGGAAAGTTTTTTACACTGTTTCCAATTAACGTCCCAAATACCACGTATATGTTTTTTATACAAAACAGCTCTACTTAAATTAGTTACTTCCACTAACTTTTGAGCAGTGATTTTACTGTTTACTCCTTCGGTATCTTTAATAAATTCAACAGCCCATGCCACAGCTTCTATAGTTTGTTGTCTAGCTTTTTCTTGTATCGCTTTTAATCCCTCATTTAATGTCAATTTTATTCCCACCTATAACGTTCTTTTTTATTATTTATTTGCTTATTGATAGTTTCTTGTTTAAATTTTTCAATACCTATTTCACAAATATTTATAATACGCTCTAAGTAGCTTACATTACGAATAGCGTTCTCAAGGTGCGCCACACGTTTTTTATTACTCCCGATTCTTTCAACCATTTCTCTCCAATAGCTATATTCTTTTTTATAATCATCAAGGTACTCAATTTTAGGAACAAACCAATCACATGCATAGCATTCAAAATGGATAGAGGTCCCTTTAGGGTTGCAGCCCGATATATCACTACAAATTCCTACTCCTTTTTTTCCATTTGCTTCCCATGTTAAATATTTACGCGAATCCTTTTCTAGCTGTGACTGTGTACGCTCGTCTAAATTAATTATTTTCCCTCTAAAAGATACTGGGCTTTCCTTTTCATTTCTTAAATTCTCCATATTTAAATGAATTTCTTTATGCTTTTCTACTAACTGATGTACATAATATTTTGTCATTTTTTCATTCTTGTGGCCAGTTAGTTTTCTAACTTGTTCTGCTGTGTATCCCACCACATATAATCTATCCGTTACCGCGTTATGTCGAAATTGGTGAGTCGTAGGAATAAAAAGGTTATTATTCTTATCTCTAATATCTAATGCAACAGCTAATTGCTCAAGTAAATTGTTTACCTTTGACTGTGTCCAAAAAGTTAAATTTTTTTGGTCGTTGATACGAATATTAATATTTTTATTTTCAAAAGAGAAAGTCCAGTGTTTTACGATAAATAGTAAATCTGTATACTCTTTGTTCTTAAATTCATATTTAGTATTTGATAATAAAGCTTCTGTTTGCATTTGAAGTTCGCGTATTAAATCCATTACATATTTGCCATGGCCAGTGTAAATGACGGGGATAGCTTTGATTTCAGGCCGATTATAACCGCCAGTTTGCTTGAAAGTAGGAATGAGAATGGTATATTCACTATAAAAACTTTTTATACATTCTCTTTTCATACTAAGAATCTCAGTTATTCGATTTGGAAAAGAACGTAAAAGCCAATACAATGTTCGAAACTCTAAAGGAATGGCAGTGTTTGTTTTCATAACAGAATCCCATTTTCCAATGACTTCCTGAGGAATATAACGTTCTTTAGGTTGACCTTTTTTCTCTGGAAATGGATTACGTTTTTTAGTTGGATTTATATCTGGTAGCTCTGGAAACTCATTTAATATAGAAAAAAATTTTCGGATAGCTAAATAACATGAACGTTTTACATTATTACTTAAAATGTTCATACGAAGCCAGTATTCATATTTATTTATTATTGAACGGTCTACAGTTTTAAGATCTACTTTGGAAAAGTTTAGTTCAAGAAAATTGAAAAATTTAATTAGATTTCTGCACAAAGTTCTGATATGACCAATAGAGTCAGATAAACTCAAGACAAAATATTTGACTAGTTCTCTGTATTTTTGTGGGGTACTTTTGAAATGCAATGTATACTCTGACAAATAACGTGTATCTCTTCTTTTTTTTAGGCAATTCCACGTATCATCATCAAAGGAAAAATCTCCGTATATCATAGTTTTTTGCTTCAATTGTTCTTTTATATTTTTGGAGTACGGTATACTTTCAAGAAGCGAAGTATCGATTCTTTTATTCATGTAGTTTCATCCTCTCTTTTATAAAAGATTCTAACTTCTTTATTGTATCTTCATATGTTTTTAGCAAATGATTTTCTGCTTGAAATTCCCTATACTCCCCATAGTTAGCATTACCTTGTTCACTATGATAAGTAGCTAAACGCTCAATATATTCTTTTTGTTCATTATATAGCTTTTTCCACATTGGTAATTTTTGAGGTCCTGTTAGCAAAAGAGAACAGCCCACACAGGACTTTTTTTTACATGGCCCAAAAGAAACATGTTTGAGGCAAGTACCATGTCCTTCCGGAGTTTCACGGGCACCTTGTAAAATCTCTTCTTTTAGTGCAGTTAACTCATCTTTGGTATATGCCTTAATAACCTCTGGTTGTATCTCATCAAATAAAGCTTCAAATAAAGTACGATCCAAGTGAGCAATTTTCATTTTATCAATATCATCATAATATTGAAGAGTGGTTCTTTCTGTTAAATGACCTAATATTTGCGATGTTTCTTGAATAGAAGCTCCTTCTGTGAGTAAACGTGTAGCGAGTGTTTTTCGGCATTGATGGTGCGAGTACACCCATAATTCCCCATCCGCGGTTTTAATTTTATTCCTTCGAATCAAGCGGTTTATAGGTGCCTCAATATCAGAACCAGTATACGCAATTACACGTTGAGCACTTTGATGTAATTTTCTTTTTGTACCAGTTAGACGTATAAAGATATAATTTGTATTCGCTTGCTGACGTAGAAATTCAGTATTGTCAATTTGTTTTTTTATATAATTAACAACAATGGGATCAAGAATAGGAATTTTATTATAATCATCTAGTCCTATCTTTCTTCTATAATGTAATATTTTATGAGGGATATATTTTAGATAAAAGATTTTTTCTTTTATCTCCCATTCTAAGCAATTCTTCTCTAGTTTTAACACTTCGGATATACGTAATCCGGTATTCATCATAATAAGCCAAGCGTGTTGAATATGTAATGGACATTCTTTAATTGCAGTTTGCAACTGTTTTACTATCTCATCTGGAATATAAGGTATATTTTCACTATCTATACGTGTATTAGGAAGTATTAGTTCACGAAAAGGATTAGTATAATGGTTATCTATTTTCTTTCTTTCTATTAACCAGTCTACAAATAAACGTGCTTCAGTCATAGATCCATTAATCGTGACCATTTTATATTTAACGTCACCACTGTTTTTCTTTTGGTTTTGAAGATGTGAAAAGATTTGTTGTACTTGATACTTATCTAGTTCTAACATAGAAAAAACATTAATATTATCAAGCTCTTTCATTGTATTAATAATACGCATTAAATTCCAAAAACGTTGTTGAATTTTTCTTGCCTTTTCTCCTTTTTCAAACCAATTATGTAAATAATCTTTTAATTCTTGTTTAATAAAAAAAGATATATTTTCAAAATTCAGTTTTATAATACGTGGAACTTCAATATTTTTCTCTACTAACTTCCACACATCATCTTTAGTATTTAACACGTTATTGTCCATATCATTCAATTGTTCTTCTCTTAGTTCATTAACTACAGTTAGAATAGGATCTCCGTATTTTTTGAATGGCTCTATATCACAAAAAATCCCACCATAAGGGCGAGTTGCATGATTTTTATCAGTCATATCTGACTGAAATGAATGAAGCCATAATTTGTGCCAAGTAATGGTATAACCAAATTCTATGATTTCATAACCACACTGTTTTAAGTAATTAATAAGAGGTACTTCATTTTCTGGAAGTAACAACTCAAAAAATATTGTCTGCCTTAAATTTGACCAAATCTGGCGGATAGCTTCTTTATTAAATTCTAAGAGCGCCTGTATAAGTTCTTGTCTAATTTTATTATAAAAATTATGATATGCTAATTCATATAATTCGATTACAGGACCTGACGTAAAAGATTGTAAACCTCGAATACTGGTATAAATACCTTTTATCGAAATTTCTTTTCCTAATTCATAATGGCACTTACACATTTGTTCAACAAAATAAGTAAATTCTTGTGATAGTTCTTGTGCAACAACTTGTCCAATAGCTTTTTTTAATTTAAATGAAGATGAATTCATCACATACCTATAAAGTTGATAATCTAGTTCTTTAAAAATTTGACGGAGCTTGTGAGATAGGATGGAAAAGTGTTCTAACGTTTTAATTTGTTTAATTGTTTTCCCTTTCGCACATTCATTTTCCAAAACATCAATAATATATTGAATATTAAGAATTTTAACGTTGTACATCTCTAATTCCAGATTCATTATATATCAATTCTCCTCTGGCATATCTTGATTTAATGTAATGCTATTAATTCTTTCTAAAATATGTCGTTTTTGTTTTAAAGTGTATCCTCGTTCATATACCTTAATTGTTTTTTCACTTCTCCATCCCATTTCATTATCAATATAGGTTTGTGTGATACCTAAATGGGGATGATCTCGCATGAGTTCGACTAATTGCTGTACTCTTGTACTACGTCCACTATGAGTACGAATTTCTTTTTTATTAATTCCAGCTTTTTCTCCTGCATTTTTCAAAATCCTAAGGAAGTTCCTGGTCTTCATAGGTTTTCCTTTAAAAATACCTTGATAATTTAAAAATAAATAAGAACTATATTCTATATCAACTAATCCTCGCTCATTTACTAGGTACTCCTGAATTAGATCACTTAGTTTATTATTTATAACAATTGTTCTTTCTTCTGTCTTCGCTTTGGCTTTATTTTCAATATTTGGTTCACGTACAACTTGTAATGTTTGTTCAATTGGATCAAAGTGTTCTAGCTTTAATCCTAAAATTTCACCAATACGCATACCAGTTTCTATACTTATTTGAAAAATAACTTTGTCCCGAACAGTAGGAAGGTACTTAGTAATTCTTTTAATTTCATCTTCTGTATACCATTTAAGATGTACATGTTTTTTTGTATATTTAATTCTTGCGAGTATCGTTTTTTCTGTATTAAAAGACCATACTTGACCGTACAATAGCTTTTTTTTCCAATGAACGTTAAAAGAAGAATTTTGTCTTTCTACCTTCGATCGGAGAGGACTTTGAGTTAATACCTGCTCATCTTCTAGCCAACCATAGAATTGCTTTATTGGGATAAGATTAGTTTGTATAGCTGTAAATGTTAAAGGAGCTTCAATGTTAATAATTTATTCTCTAAATCCCAATAGATATTTTACATACTCTTCAATGGTACCTTTGTTTTGAACCTCTCTAAAATCTATATTTTTACTTTTTAGGAAACGTAAATATTTCAATAGAGCGTATGCATAACGTTCCCCTGTTAAATAACTATTTAAGCTAACCAAATCTAACCAGAGGGATACCTCTGGAATTGGAATTCCGTCATTTGTAATTAAGTAACGTAATTCATTTTCCCCTTTAGCTATTTCTACAAGTAAGGTATCATTTTGGTTCATTATCATTCCTCCTAAGATAAAAATCTATATCTATCAGTTTCCTTATATAAAAAAATGTCAACGATATAGAATCGTTGACTTAATAGTAACAGAAAAGATCTACGCATAAGATGTGACGGTTCGGTAATAGAGAATAGTCATACAAAGTAATCACTCCTACAAATAAGAACGTTTGTTCCTATTGCACACGAACTTATGTTCTTGTGCGAAGAGTTTTTTCATAAAAAAGAGCTAAATCAAAGATTTAGCTCGATTAACAGATGATAAATATTTACTGGGTGTTTGCATGCATTTAAATGGTAATCTAGGGAAAGACGAATGATGGTACAGTGATAGATCAATATGAAATTGATTTTTTTGTCATGTATAGTGACAAGGTAGCAACTGTACAATTTGCACCGTAACAATATTGTACGTTTTTCTTATTCGTCAGCTGTAATAAGCATATCCGTGTTCCCATTCTTCTCAAGATGACATTCGCCCCAAGTACAGAGAGAATCTAGTATGGAATCTAAAGACGAACCGTAATCAGTTAAAGAATATTCTACTTTCGGTGGTACTTGGTTATATACTTTTCTTTGGATGACACCGTCTTCTTCTAGTTCGCGTAATTGTTGTGTTAACATTTTTTGTGTAATACCAGGCATTAAACGTTTTAACTCGCTCGTTCTCTTTGTGCCTTTCTTTAAATGACAAAGGATAACAACTTTCCATTTTCCACCGATAACTTCTAAAGTTGCCTCCACAGGAATATTGTATTTCTTCATATGAAAATCTCCTTTGATGAATTTAGCGATAAATAACTTAAAGGTTACTTTTAGGTACCTATAGCACTTTAAAGTACGTACTTTTTATTGCGTTGAATATGTTTCATAATAACATACGTAAGAGGTAAATGAGTAGTACGGTACTAAAAGGTTACTATGTTACTTTTTGGTACCTATATTACTTAAAAGTGCGTTCTTCATAAAAGAGATGAAATCATTCATAATAGCATTTATAAGCAATAAATATATTTTTGCAGAAGATAAAAGGGCCTTTTTATCATACTATTATGATTGGATTTCTTGTATTAAGGAGGAGTTCAATTGAATTCATATACAGTATCTTCTTCAGGTGTTCAAACAAATAGAAGAAGTGTGTTTGCGTTATTAGCGTTAGCAATTAGTGCATTCGGAATTGGTACAACTGAATTTATTAGTGTCGGTTTATTACCATCTATTTCGGAAGATTTACATGTTTCTGTTACAACAGCTGGTTTAACCGTTTCGTTATATGCGTTAGGGGTAGCTTTTGGAGCACCTGTTTTAACGTCGTTAACAGCTAGTATGTCGCGAAAGACATTATTAATGTGGATTATGTTTGTTTTTATTGTCGGTAATGGAATTGCGTCGGTCGCAACAAGTTTTACTGTATTACTTATTGCGAGGGTTGTATCTGCTTTCGCACATGGCGTTTTTATGTCGATAGGATCCACAATTGCAGCTGCACTTGTACCAGAGAATAAACGTGCTAGCGCAATTGCGTTTATGTTTACTGGTTTAACTGTTGCGACCATTACAGGAGTGCCAATTGGAACATTTATTGGTCAACAATTCGGCTGGAGAGCATCGTTTATGGCGATTGTGGTAATTGGAATCGTTGCCTTAATCGCAAACAGTATGCTAATTCCTTCTGATTTAAAAAAAGGCACGTCTGTATCATTTCGTGATCAATTTAAACTTATCACGAATGGAAGACTATTACTTGTTTTCATCATTACTGCATTAGGATATGGGGGGACATTCGTAACATTTACGTATTTATCTCCGTTATTACAAGAGGTAACAGGATTTAAAGCAAGTACCGTTACGATCATTTTGTTAGTGTATGGAATTGCAATTGCGATTGGAAATATGGTTGGTGGGAAGCTATCAAATCATAATCCAATTCGTGCATTATTTTATATGTTTTTCATTCAAGCAATTGTATTATTCGTACTGACATTTACAGCGCCATTTCAAGTAGCAGGGCTTATTACAATTATTCTTATGGGGCTATTCGCATTTATGAATGTTCCGGGATTACAAGTGTATGTCGTTATATTGGCTGAACGATTTGTACCGAGCGCTGTCGATGTTGCTTCAGCAATTAATATTGCAGCGTTTAACGCAGGAATTGCTCTTGGGGCTTATTTAGGTGGTATTGTAACGAACTCGTTAGGGTTAATTCATACAGCTTGGGTAGGCGGTATTATGGTAGGCGGCGCTGTTATTTTAACAGCTTGGAGTATGAAGTTAGAAAAAAGAGATCAAGTTAAATAAAGGAGAGAAAAGTATAATGAAAAATTTACAAAGTAAAACAGTATTGCATAATGGTGTAGAAATGCCTTGGTTCGGTTTAGGCGTATTTAAAGTAGAAGATGGACCAGAACTTGTAGAGGCTGTAAAGGTAGCGATTAAAGAAGGATACCGAAGTATTGATACAGCTGCAATTTATGGAAATGAAAAAGCAGTGGGTGAAGGCATCCGTGCAGGTATAAAAGAAGCTGGGATTTCGAGAGAAGATTTATTTATCACTTCAAAAGTGTGGAACGCAGATCAAGGATATGAAACAACAATCGCTGCATATGAAGAGAGCTTAAAAAAATTAGAGTTAGATTATTTAGATTTATACCTTGTTCACTGGCCTGTAGAAGGAAAATATAAAGATACGTGGAGAGCGTTAGAAACACTTTACAAAGAAGATCGCGTACGTGCAATTGGCGTAAGTAATTTCCAAATCCATCACTTGCAAGATGTAATGAAAGATGCAGAGATTAAGCCGATGATCAACCAAGTGGAATATCACCCGCGTTTAACACAAAAAGAACTACAAGCTTTCTGTAAAGAACAAGGTATTCAAATGGAAGCATGGTCACCGCTTATGCAAGGGCAATTATTAGAGAACGAAACATTACAAGAAATCGCTGATAAATATGGTAAAACAACAGCGCAAACTATTTTACGTTGGGATTTACAAAATGGAGTTATAACAATTCCAAAATCAACGAAAGAACACCGTATTATTGCAAATGCTGATGTATTTAACTTTGAATTAACAAAAGAAGATATGGAAAAAATCGATGCATTAAACGAAAATCACCGCGTTGGTCCAGATCCTGATAACTTCGATTTCTAATGAAAATGAGTAAAAAGAGTGCAATTTATGCACTCTTTTTTGTGTAGAAAAATATGTTCTAATTACATACAGGAGTACCGCACCATCGGTATCAAGTTAAGAAAGACCTTCTTATTCATGAATAATTCCTATACCTTTGCCGATTGTAATAAACGTGAAACACCATAAAAATGCGCCAATAGCAGCGGACAACATATAAGTTTTCAAATTCATTTTGCTAATTCCCGAAAGGTAACAGGTTATATGTCTGAAGCCTGGAATGAAATATCCAAAAATAAGAGAGTAGGATACATATTCTACCACGAATTTTTCAAATTTGATAATTCTTTTTTCCTTCAAACCGATCCATTTTCCATATTTCTCAATAACAGGACGCCCTGCCTTTCTGCCAATTATGTAACTGATCAGCATACCCGACAACGCTCCTGCAAAACTGACTAAAATGGCAAGCTCATAATTCAAGACATGAATATTCGTAAAGTAACCTACGATTGTCATCATGACTTCATCAGGGATTGGTAATCCGATAATTCCAAAAACAAGCATTAAAAAAATAGCGAGGTAACCATTGGTTCTTTGTCATAATACGAGAAACTGTTCGCTCACTTACCTTCACGCCGCCATAGCGTTGCTCAAATTCTAGGTGAGTCTGAAAAATCTTTTGTGATAACTTCTCGTGCTGTTTCTTCCTGTCACTTTTCGGTCGTTTTAACCATTTGAAATAACCACTTTTGGAAACTCCCAAAACGTCGCACATCTTCTCCACACGGAATTGGGAGCAATTTTTATGAATAAATTCATATTTTACCGAGGGCTTTTCGCGAAGTAGTGCATCTCCTTTTTTAAGTGAGATTAGACTGAGTGGTAGACACAGATTACGATTATATGAGAAAAAAGAATAGTGCGAAAAGAAAAATTGCTGCATAGCCATTAAACTGTTTAGTTTTCTAATAATCTTGAGGGGGCGATGTTATGAGGAGAGGAATTAGTTTTGAAGTTCCAAACGAATATGGAAGTTTGCTTGGAGAAGTGCTAAAGCCAATTGAAATTACTGCTTTTAGTTGGCGAATTGGCGATGGTGAGTCATATATAGTAGAAAATGACCAATTAGGTAAAGAACTTTTCTTAGAAGATAGAGATATGATTGACGGGGCTGAACTCAAAAATCTATTAGAAGGCAATGAATATTATATTATTTTCGCTGACTTACAAGCATATGTAAAAGGTGAATCCTCTGATATTAATACCTATGAAGAGTTTATTGGAAGCAAGTGTCACTTTGTTCTGTTAGTGGTTGATTGTAGTTATGTCACGATATATTGCAAAAATAAGAAAGACCTCGAATTATTATATAACAATGCAAGAGATTGTGGATGTAAGAATGTTGAATATATAACTGATGAAAATGATACAAGAACAAGGCTATCTGTTTGGTGATGTAAAAAGACCTTTGATTATGTAAAGGTCTTTTTACATCACCAATATTATTTTTAGGGAGAGAACGATTTTCAACACTCATGTTCCTTAAAAGTTAGACATACGCATGCAACAATTGACTATTGGTTCCACGTGCAAAACAATCGATGTAATCATATGTCCGAGAAACAGCTGCTGGGCTAGAGGCAATAATGGGACCCCCAATTTCTTGCCATTCGGGCCACCATTGCCCATCCCAATGCCTAGTCCGTAATTTATTATCGCCTCCGCGCCCAAAAACATATAGTGAATCTCGTCCCCAGGACGAGATTGCGGGTGCACCGATGATAAAACCTCCAAGATCCTTCCAATCACTCCACCCATAACGATTAAAAGATTTATGATACACATGACCATCCGTTCCACGTACAACACAGTCGATTAGATTTTCTGCTCGAGAAACAGCTGCTGGACCGGCGGAAAGGGTACCACCGAGATCTTCCCAGTCGCTCCAACTTGAACCATTCCAATACTTATGCCACAAATGATTATCGGTTCCACACGCAAAAACATCTAGTCGGTCAAACCTCCAGGAGGCGACCGCAGGTGCATCGATGAAATTTCCACCAAGGTCTTCCCAATCGCTCCACGTTGAACGACCAAACTTATGCAAAATTTGATTATTAATTCCACGTGCAAAACAGTGGATTTCACTATTAGGACCACGACCTGCGCTCACAGCTGCTGGACCAGAGATAATGGTACCACCGAGATCTTTCCAGTCGCTCCACCCTGAATCATATTCCCAATACTTATGCAATAAATGATTATCGGTTCCACGCGCAAAAACTTCTAGGTTGTTCATATGCTTGGACGTGACCGCAGGTGCATCAATGATAACCCCACCAAGGTCTTCCCATTGCCAGGTGACGCGCTGACTACTATTCCTGTAGTTTGATTTAGTTGGATAATATGGGTACGGATATGGATATGATACAGTTGGTTCAAAGAAATACTGTCTTTTCAACTTTCATCCCTCCTTATATTAAGGTTAGTTTTTCTAATATTATATTTGGATGTATACTTTTTAGATGATTGTCCTTGCATAAATGGGTGATTGTCTAATATACACAGCAAGCTTTAATATTTCCTAGTTGGAGGAGCAAGTGAAGTCTTTTATGAAGGGAGCGATAGCAGCATTTTTTCAGGTAATCACGATTTGATAGACCGGATTAACCCCCTAATTTTGAACACATACTATTCTTAACTCATTGTTTCATAGAATTGTTCTTTATTTTGGTAAGTGGCTTCTTTTTTCATATGAGACAAGAAAAAACCTTTTCTCATACTCCAACTTCTTTGATTTTTAACGTTTCTGTTTGTGTTTGTCGATAGAATTCATTTGGTGATAAGTCCAAAATACTAGAGTGGCTCCTTCGGTTGTTGTAAAACTCAATATATGTAGCTACTTCTTGATAAGCTTCGGCATATGTTTGAAACATGCAGTGCTTTAGACATTCGTTTTCCAGTAATCGATGAAATGATTCAATATGAGCGTTCATATTTGGTGTCTTCGGTGGAATTCGCTCATGCAGGGCTTTACAAGTATGGCACACTTTTTCAAATGCATTCGAAATAAATTGTGGACCATTGTCAGTTCGAATTACAGGTCTGTATTCTGTCTCAAATTGTTTCCGCTTGAATAAGGAACGTTGTACAAGTGTTGCTTTAAAATAAAGTTTGATCAAATCGATACTAATAATCTTGATAAACAATCATAGAAAAGAGCGTGTTTTGAAAAAAAGATTGATCAAAACACGCTCTTAATATTTTCAGTTGGTTCATTCTTTTATAAAAAAGTTTGATCATTTCCTAACTATATTGCTCTACAATCGCGCCCGATTGTGGAATAACAAAAATATTTAGCCAGTATTAAAAAGACAAAAAGAAAAGGACTATTAAAAGCCCTTACCTAATCTCGCTATATTATTAATAGTCGTTTTACCTCAGCAAGAACCGATCTCTGCTGATAGCGTGAAACTATAACTTACGGAAAGAATACACAGTTTATTAATAACAAATTTAATAAAGTTTAGTTGATGAATTACTTTTTAACTATAGATTTAACTATTTTAGGACCAAACTTTATTGCACCGCCCACTAATGCTGTTAGTACAACACCGATTGCTCCGCCTATAAACTTTTTATTACTATCGTCCTGTTGCATTGCATTCAATGCATGTTTGTCCATACGGTCATAAATGGCTGTCCTTTGTTCAAACATAAGGTCATCTCTCTTTAACTCTTCTTCATAAACTGAAATTACTTTTTTTATAACGTCAAATACATTTTGCCCAGAGGTATGCGATAATTCAGTTGCTTTTAAAAATAACTCTTTAACATTAGGGGAAAATTGCATAAGATTTTTCACATCTTCAAGTGAAATATCAATATCTTCATTTTGTAATAATTCGAATGCTTCTTTTATCAAAGATAATTCCTTCTGTTGAGAACCATCTTTATTCTGACTCATGTGAATACCTCCTACCATTAAATTTAATTGAACTTCAAATACAATTATCTAGTAATAGATGAAAGTAGTAAAGTTTTATTAGGCTTTCATTTAAGGTTATGCCCATTCCAAATCACTAGCAGACACTTTCCTATCAATTAAACCTCTTCCGATATTAATAACTTCCAATGCATACTTTAATTGTTATAATTTCAAACTGAACGCCACTTTTTCAAATCCCTGCTTATTACTCTAACAATAGAAAAAGTTGAATCTATCACTACAACTTTTCAGCAGTAATTTTACCCCGCTTTCTTTCCAAGACAATCTCATCTATCGTTTAGGTCAAAACAAGAAAACTTTGTATCAAATCTACAGGAGCTTCAGGAAGTTTTATTCCGTTAAATGGCCCTTTAACGGAACAACTTATTGTCACTCAACAGTTCCTTAACCGATCTTTCAATTCCAGATATTCTTTTCCTTTTCACTATAAATACACCCCTTTAGATAATCTAAAGGGGTAAAACGGTATAACTTTATTCAAAACGGTACATCTTTTTTATAAACGATACGACTTTATTTCAATTCCATAACAAAACTACCACGTAGGAAATATATGTATAAGGTGTTTTGTTATGTTAACATTTAAATAAAAAGGGGGAGTCTAAATGAAAGATATAGAGTTATATATTCCAGATCAGTTAAAAAACTACAAAGAAGATATTTTAAAATCATTAAAGCCAACACTAAAAATGACAGGTAAAGTAGGGACTACAGAGTTATGGGAGAGTAAAATTGGTGGATACCCTTATTTGCTAGTTGGTGAGGAACTCCCTAAAAACGAACAAGGAAAGACATTGCGTTTGCTGGCACAAATCAATTTTGAAGATGTGCCGCATATCGATAACATGCCGACAAAGGGCATCTTGCAATTCTTTGTAGATACTACAGATGATTTAGTTGGGGCGGATTTTGATAATCCTACGTCACAAGAAGGATTTAGCGTTATATATCGTCAAGAGGTTATAAAAGACAAGAGCAAATTGGTTACTGAGTTTAATTATGATATTGGGGAGCACGATGAGGAGTTCATTTCTCCTTTGGAAGCGAAACTTGTATTTGAAGAAGGATTACAGCCAGTTACAACGAGTGATTACCGATTCGGCAGCGAGTTCCTTGTGGGATTTGAGGGAGAAAAAGAGGTACAAGACGGTGATCAAACAATTGAGTTATGGGACTTATACATTGATCATATGGATCATATCGGACATAGAATTGGCGGATATCCGTTCTTTACACAGTATGACCCACGAGAAGAGGGGACCAAATACGATACGCTGCTTTTACAGATTGATACAGATGATGATTTAGGGATTATGTGGGGAGATTCGGGTGTTGCAAACTTTTTTATTAGTAAAGATGACTTAGCTCGGTTAGACTTTTCAGATGTGTTATACACTTGGGATTGTTGCTGAGGATGAGAGAGTATGTTTGACGAGATTGTGCCTATTTTTCATACTCAATTTTGGTATTACTAGATAAAAAATATATTAAAAATTCAATTAGAAAGTGGAGTGAATCGTTTGTTTACAGTAGAAAATTACACAAGTTCTTTAAAAAAGGGTCTTGAAGAACATTCAGATGATCTGATTCGAAATATAAAAGAGACCATTCATTTTAATTATTATAAGGAGATAGATTTATTGGATTTCACAGCTTTTGTTCAAGGATTTGGAATGTCCATTGTCATGTTTTCCATGGATGGAGGAGCAAGTGAGGTTTTTTATGAAGGAAGTGATAGCAGCATTTTTTCAGGTAGTCACGATTTGATAGATGATGTAGAATATTACAAATTCCCTGATGACAAATCAGATGAATTTTGGGAGTTTTATGATCAAGATGATGGGGAATTATCTAAAATTGAAACAGAAGCTATTGTGGAATGGTTTGCGACGTGTTGGAATAAAGCTGGTGGTCCAAGCGTTAAAATGCCTGCTTACTTTAGTTTTCATGATTATGATCCATGCTTTGATCTACATAACGGTAAATGGATTACGGATGGAGACAAATGGTTCGATTAAGTGATAGAACTTGATAGGGTTGCTTGTAGTATGTTCTTTACATGAAGTGGGTATAATTCTATCAATCTGCTGCTATCTATTAATTTAAGATTTCGGTTGTATGGAACAACCTTTTCTGAGTTAACATAACTTCACCTATCAACAGTCAAAGTATGTCGAAGCATAAAAAAAGTCCCTTTATAAGGGACTTTGCTCACACAAATGATCTGTATAACAATTTATCTTTGCTATACAGATCATTTGTATGATAATGTTTTAAAAATAATTGCTGAATAATGAACTTACATAAATGCTTTTAAAAGTTCTTGTACGAATGGAATGATTCCGCCTAAAAATTTTAAGATTGCCATTGCGATTGACATGTTATTTCCTCCTTTTTTGTTGGTATTAAGAAGTGCTTTGTATGTATATACCTATTATAGTAAACTCTTCCATTTTTAACAATACATTTTAATATGCAATATTGCATATTGGGGTATGATGAACGAAAAACATTTCGGCTAATTCTGTAATTTGCTCTTTATTAATTGTAGGGAACACAGTCTAGGTGTTCTAAAAGAGGATGTTCCACACGGAAATTGACTTATACAGTATTACAAGTCATGTTGAAGGTAAAGTAAAGGAATCCTAGACAAAGCAGGATTCTTTTATATTTCTTTTCTAACGTATACAAAAAAGATGGCTGGACACCATCTTTTTTATGCAATTCTAAAATGTTTATATTCTTACCTAGGTTAAAAACAATCATAACAAAAAGAAATTGGATTGCGATTAAGTTGGTTTCAAGGAATTTAACGGATGGATTAGAACGGATTGGTACTCATTCATTTAGAAAGACATATGGATATCATTACTACAAGCAATTTAAAGATGTGTTTGTTTTACAAAGAAAGCGAATAATTCTATCTATAATAATTGAAATTTAAAATGCCTACTTTCCTCCTAAGTAGGCATTTATTTAAATTTGAATTAAACAGTATCCTTATTAAACTATATCCATTTAGTTTAGTAAGGATACTGTTATAAATTCCTATATATCTGCTCTAAATAAATAGAAAAATCTTTCTTTGTATGTGATGTGTTTACAAAGGTTTAGTTAGTTTAACGAAGCTTCAAGTTAAAAATCCCAATAGGAGGGAGGGATGGGGAAGTGTTTTATTTACAACATTGCTAGGAAAGTTGAATAATCTTTATAAAACGTTTAATTTAACTAATAAAGCTAGTAAAATTTGAAGAAGGATTTGGATATTTACTGCTATATCAGTATCTGTAGTAGTTACTGAAACATTTCTAGAATTTCTAATAATAGTACGTTGTTTATTAACTTGTGAAATAGCTGATTTTTGAAAAAGCTCTTGTGCAATTTTATCAGCTTTTTCGCTATCTGCGATAGATATGCTTAAAATAGCAACAATTGCTGCTTGTAATGAAGCTTGAATTGATAGTGCCACTTTTGTATCGGTTGTAGTAACTTGAACATCAGCGGAATCAACAATCGCTATATATTCTTCGGATAATTGATAAATTTTATTTTTTTGCTTAGCTTCTTCTGAAATTGTTGGATCGTAGAATGATGGATGAGGCTTCGAAGAATCTAATGCGTTCCACTTTTTATCTTGGTTTGGATACCAAACTCCAGTCATAAACTCTCTCCTTTTAGTCTAAAATATTATTAATTTGATTTTGTAATTCAGAAAAGATTTTTTTGATTTGTTCTTTTTTCTCTACGGGTAATTTTTTTAGAGATGAATCTGTTATACCATTTCTATTTAAAATATTTGAAATTAATAGATCGAACATTTCGCTATTTTGTTTTCCATCAAGTGTTGAAGAAATCATTTTTTTTAAATCATCCATTCCAATATCCCTCCAAATTGGGTTTAAATTAGTAGTTAGTATTATCTAACTAGAATCATTATATGAAATAGAACAGATATGGTTTGGACGAGTATCATTTTAAAAAAGTTTCTACACTATTTCTTTTAGTAAATAATAAATTACGTTGGTCTTAATAGCCGAACAAGATTACTTAAATTAGTTACTTCCGCTAACTTTTGAGCAGTGATTTTACTGTTTACTCCTCCGGTATCTTTAATACATGTAACAGTCCATGTCATAGATTCTATAGTTTGTTGTCTAGCTTTTTCTTGTATTGCTTTTAATCCCTCATTAATCCACATATTTGCTTTTCAGAAAACGAAGATACTTCAATAAATCATATGCATAACGTTCCCCTGTCAAATAACTATTTAGGGTAACTAAATCTAGCCGGAGACACACCTTGGGAATCTGAATTCTATTATTTGTAATCAAATAACATAATTCCTTATATTTATATGTAAGGGATTTGTGGCGTTTATGAAAGAAGTTTAAAAGGTTTTTAAGCTACAATGGTCAGGATGAACTTACTAATATTGTCTTTAGCATGTCGTTAGCAAAAACAAGGGGCAATATGGCATGCCCATCAAGTTGGGATTTTGAGGCTCTTTAAAGCCTTGATCGAAAAAGTTTTGTATAGAAGTTCATCTTATTTTTGATTTGGGAGAGCGATGAAATTTTAACTAGATGGTAACGGAAAACACTAACAAATCGTAGGAAATATATACTGAGAAAAATGTAATTAAGACTTTGTTTAGGCGATTTTTTTATAGAATACTAGGGAAAATATGAGATAAAAATCATCATGAACCTTTGTTTTTTGCAAAAAAAATTCTTAACGGTTAAAAAATTATTTTCCCACTTCCAAGCAATTTCTTAGTGTATGTTTTTTGTGACATGTTAGTGGAGGATATACAGTAACTAACATGTGTCCCTTATTATCGGATAATGACAACATTTGAAGAACTAAAAAATACGTGCATAAAAAGAAAGAGCATATTTTGAAACATGCTCTTACACTCTTTATACAAATGATTTATTCCTCGGGATACCGTTCTTTCACAAGTTCTTCGATGTTATTACTTTTTTTAATTTCTTCTGATGATAACCAGGCTTTATATCTTGTTCCATCTTTGTTTGTTAAACATATGGTAAATTCTTTATTATGTAGTTCCTCTTTAAGGATATTGGCTACCTTTGTTAAATCCTCAATTAAAGGGAGATCGTTTTTAAATTTACTGGCATTAATAACTAAATCTACGTTATACCCTGGACACTCTCCATCTTTCGGATGTGAACAAGTAATATCTTTAAATACAAAACGGTCGTTTTGTATTTCTTTTAATCTGTCTACTACTTTTGTTTGGGTTTGAATTAAATCTGTCCAATAACCGTCTAAAGTGTTTTTCATTGTTAGGAGCAGTTCTTCTTTCGTTATAGCTTCTTGCACATTATTGAAAGGGAGACCTATAGATTCACCATTATAATCCTTAATTGCAAGTTCAGTTATCTTTTTATTACTCTTTTGAATGAGTTGAAATAGAGCATATAAACGATCTAATTCGGCTGATTCAAATTGACTATAATCCATCTTGTTACTCATTTTTAAAGTTAATAACAACTCATCAGTTGGTTTTTCTTCTCTATAATTAACTATATACTGAAGTGCATTTTCTTTTTCAAATTCCTCGTATCCTAACTTTTGAATTTCTTTTAAAATTGGTTTAAATTTCTTATATTCCTCATATGTATTTTTTCCGTATTGGTATTCATCACCTTTTATTGTTGAATAGAAGATTCCATCTACCTCTACTCGAAATTGCATATTTTTATTGTTTTTTTCTTGAACGGTATGATATGTATGTCCCATATTCCCTTCATGTATAGCACCCCAATCTGTTACAACAACATCGATTCCATGTTTTTTCTTTATGTATTTTTTTACCTGATCTTCATTTTCATAATTACAACCACTCAAAAATAAGAAACATACTACTA
Source organism: Bacillus sp. BP-3 (assembly GCF_028401955.1). Classification (GTDB taxonomy): domain Bacteria; phylum Bacillota; class Bacilli; order Bacillales; family Bacillaceae_G; genus Bacillus_A. The sequence continues at coordinate 12,059 of NZ_JAQOTJ010000020.1, read as the reverse complement.
ACAACATTACATTTTTCATTCTTTTCATATAACCTCTTCCTTATGTAACGAATTTATCCCGCATTAACGGGCAGTAATACTCCCGCCTCAAAATTCAGCGGATGCATTGTCCAGCTCTAGCGGCTAGAATCTCCGGTCGCTTCACCCCCTCGGACGAGGCCAAAAGCGCCTCTCTGCCTTGAGCTCCAAAGTCCTGCGATTCTGAGCGAGCCGCTTCCGCTTTTCTTAAGAAGTTAGGCGGGAGATAAACTGCTGGCATGCGCCCGATTGGTGAGGGTTGATAATCAGTGGGGGATGAAGCCCCCACTGATTAAAGTTTCACTTTATCATTTTCGTTCATATGTAGTTCTGCTCGCAAAAAAGGTAATGGAACAAATAGTAGTCAGCACCATATATGGCATCATCCCAATAGTAAATGAGTCCGCTATATTTGCTCCTACAAGAAATCACAATGTGCGATCCAATCATTTGTTTTTACATGTTTGGCAAAGTAAATTCCACCGCCATCAATAATTCCAAAATGTGCTTTTGGATCTTCTGTTATTTGAAAAACGAATTCATAATCGGGAGGCCATTGGATACCTGATTGCGCAAAGCTAGCATAACCGCCTAGTTTATGTATGTAACGATTTTCTTCAAAAATGTCATCGTAGTATTCTATTCCGGTCGTGTCTTCAAGTTTTAAAATTTTATCTTGAATTGTGTGAGGAAAATCATCTGTATCCCATAGGGGAAACTCATCAGTTACTAATGTTGGTATTAAAGGGAAAGCCTTTAGATTTTGAAACGTAAGTGACATGTCATTCGGTACTAATGCCTCTAAAGAATCATATTCTCTAATACAAAAATTTCCTGATAAGTTGGATAAATCCTTATCAAAGTTTGGAGAAAGAAATACCGCTATGGCTTTTATATCTTTTAATATTTCTGGAACAAAAAGGAGTTGAGTTAAATTAAGCATCATGACTGCAAACATTTTGTCTGTATAACGGTCGATTGGGTAAGTTTCATTTGGTAATGAATAGGGGATCTTTCCAATCCAACTTTCATTTATAGATAAATCGGGCCTTTTTCCACCTGTTTGAAATATAGTTGCTTTTTTTCTTAGGATATTCTTTATTTTGTCTATTTCCAACGTATTTCTCCATCCCCTCTATATTAAATAGGTTTCATTAATGACTTGGATACGTCTCTTCTAAAAAACTGACAGATTGTTTGATTAGCGCTTTTAGAACATCAATATCAATGTCTGCTACTTTATTAATGTATACATATGATTTTCCAGACGTGTATTTTCCGAAGTTTTTCAATAGTTCTTCTCGCTTAGGATCACCAGCCGCAAAATATAAACTAATTTTGGCTTTTCTAGGGGAAAAGCTTACTAATGGAGCATCTCCTTCATGGCCAGATTCATAGTTATAGTGGTATGTACCAAATCCGATAATGCTCGGTCCCCACATCTTTGCTGTGTATCCTGTTGTTTCAGTAAATATATCTAATAATTGATAGGCATTTTCTCGTTTTTTTGGACTTTCAACACTTTCAATAAACTCAATTACACTATTGTTGGTTTCTGTTGTTTTGAGTTTGTACATAGTAGAAACACTCCTTATCACATAGATAATTATAATATAGAGGTCACCATACATGTTTATCAAGTTAAGATACTATAGCGAAAAAACACCATAGAGCCTAATGGATATAAATCTTTCAAATGAGGTGAAGTGGATATCTTCCCGTATTGTTCGAAGTAATTAGTTTTAGGGTTGGATAAAACGCGTACGTATAATATATCCTCTAGAGCTTCTTATATAAATTAAACAGTAATAGAAAACTCCTACCAATAGAAATAAGAGGATTCCAACTATTAATTCATAACTTCTTTTTATTTTTCTATAAAAAAACTCTCCTAATAAACAACCCATAAGAGCAGGAACACTTCCATATATTATAATCATAATAATTGCTAACCATATAGGACCCCATGTCTCTGTAGCATTAGGTTCTTGTATATAGCCTGAAATATTGATAAAAGCTGAGAAAAACATTAAACAGGCTAAATAGCTAATAATAAATGTTTTCAATGCAATCGACCTCATGCCTTTCTAATCTTATCTTTAGTAGGAATACGGCTATAGGGCTATCAAGTTAACCTTTTGAAGTGCCCCCATAGCGAAAATTTTTTCTTTTCATAGGTATCTATGGGAATTTAGTTCATTCTTTTTGTTTTGGGGTGTTATAAAATTCTTAAGTTGATAGGCATGGGGTACTGCCGGCAAAACACGGATTTTATACGCTAAGGATATGCAGGATTTCATGCAGGCTAAGAAAACGGTTGGAACTACCAAATGCTGTTGTGACAGGGATATATGAAATCCTACGTACAGCGGAGGGAACAGAAGGCTGGCAAGCTCTTGTTATGAATGGATTTCTGGGATTTGGTTACTGTTGATAATAATGCGTTATGTTGACTATAATTGTATAGAGCATTCATTTATTTTTCTTTCAAAGATCAATTCATAATATAATATAGAAAATATTTCTTTGTTTCGTCCATTAAGGAGGGAATTTAATAATGGAACAAGAAAAGATTGATATTTTAGCTGAAACTTTATTATCGGAGGTAATAACACAAAAAGTTGAAATGATAGAGCAGCTTCCCATTATGCTAAAAGGTATTGACTATTTAGATGATTGGGCAGAAGTCATTTCAAAAACAACAGAATGTGAAATTTTTGAATCAGATGCACCCAGTGTTATGAATTTTTTTGCCGTAGGAGAAAAAGTTTTAATTGAGCTAGAAATGCCATGTCTTATATCAACATGGCAGGATAGAGAACAACTTCTGAGAATTACAACTACTGTGAAAGCAAGGTGCTTAGTTTCTCATGCAGAAGTATTTGATTGGAGCAATATGAATAAAAAAGAATTGTTAAAACGCCAAAAAGATGTGGAATTTGTAGAGTTAAACTATATAGATACTGAATGTGATGATATTCGTACTTATTGAATTGGCAAAAACAACAAATTCCAGTTTGTTGTTTTTGGCGTTTTTTACATAAATGAAACGTCTTTACAGGAGTGGCAAAGCCACGACTACATGAACGGCCCTCCAATATCTAACAGGGGCGCAAATTAACCTATAATTCCCTTTTCTGAAAAAAATATAATTAACATTAATTTGTAATAAAAAAAGACTAGCGAAAATGCTAATCCTTTTTTATTTGATAGATTTACTGCCTATAACGAGAATTATGTAAATGAGCTGTCCATATGGGCAGCTTATTGTATTTTTTGCTTAGCGTGGTTTCTTTCCAAAATGCTGTCGGTATCCCTTTTTGGATTACTGTATAGAGCCATAACTTAAAGTTTTTGAACTAGAACTATAAGATTTTTGCAAAAAGTAAAGGAGGAAAGGCCTATTATGATAAGTCTATCTTTCTTTCATCATTAAAATTTTTATTGAATTATTAAGATGTGTAATATTTTTTAAATGAAAATTTGTCTTACCAAAATTATGTGTAATTTACAATACATCTACAACAAGTTTCGAAAAACATTCAAAATTACCGATAAATATATTTCTAATATAAAAAAGATGTTTACTTTACATATATTATTTTTTTATATTTTTTTATATTTTATTTTGTAATATATAGAAAATTTCGCGGGGTGAATGTATGAAAAAGGAAAAACGTAAAAGGCGATGGTATCAGTATGTAATTCAACTCATCGTGATGGCATTAATTGTGTCTTCTATTCCAATGGAGGCAATCGCGGAAACGATGAACAATGGCAAACCAGCGCAAGAGAACAAAGTTTCTTCTACTGAACAAGCAAAGAAACCGAATGAGCAGAAGCAAGCATCAGGTGATAAACCCACTGAAGTGGTAGAAGAACGAACCGAACACGAAAAAGTCTTTGATAACAAGAATGGAACGTTTACAAAGAAAGTTTACACAGAGCCCATACATATAAAGAAAGATGGGAAATTAGAAGAGATTCAACCAGAGCTTGTCGTAAAATCCTCACAAACAATTGCGACAAAAACAACGAAGTTAAAACCGACATTTCAAAAAAAGCTAGAAAAGAAAGAATACGCGGCCTTTGAAGTAGATGGTCACAAAGTTACGTATAAGTTAATGGGGGCCAAGGGTGAGAAAGAAGGACTCCAGCCATCTCCAGTTGCAGCTACGTATGAAAAAAATGAGATTTGGTATAAAAATATTTTTCCAAAGATTGATTTACGCACCATTACATTTAATGACAAGGTAAAAGAAGATATTGTTCTGAATGAATATACAGGACATCATATTTTTACTTTCCAATTACAGACCACATTGACACCGAAGTTAGAAGAAGACGGTTCTATTTTGATGGTAGATGATAAACAAAAGACTGTGTTTACACTGCCAAAACCGTTTATGACAGATTCTAATATACATCCTGAATCGAATGAAGCACCGATTTCAGAAGATGTAAAGTATACGTTAGAGAAACAAGAAAACAACACGTACAATGTAACTATTATCGCAGATCCAAAGTGGCTACAAGCTCCTGAGCGAAAATATCCAGTTTATATTGACCCTTCCATTACGATGGAAAGTTTCCAAGAAGCTTACGTATCGAGTGCAGCTCCAAAGAACAATTATTCTAGATGGGTACTTTGGGATGAAGGACAGAAGGCGCATACATTAAAAGTAGGCTCTTTTGATAATAGTACTGGCTATAATTTTGCCTATACGAAGCCAGAACTTTCTAGTTTAAACGGTGCCATTGTACATGATGCAAAGTTTTATGCTTACGCAGTTTGGCATTATTACGCAAATAATCCAAATGAAGTTTGGTTAGATGAAGTAAAAGGTGACTGGGATTATATTACGATGAACTGGGAAACAAAGCCGTGGTCCCAGGAAATCGCAGTTGCGAATGTTGGACGAAATCAATGGGCAGAATTTAATGTTACAAACACGGTGAAAGCTTGGCTGAGCGGCGAGAGACCGAACTATGGATTTAAACTGCATCCGAACGGACGAGGACAAACGCATTGGAAGAAATTTATTGCGGCTTATAACGGAGGAGACACAGCACCGCATTTAGAAATTACGTATTCTTATCCAAAGCCGAATAAGCCACGTTTATCAGCTTATTCAAACGGAATTGGAAGTGGAACAGGGCATATTAATGTAAGCTGGGATGCGGTACCAGGGGCAACTGGATATCGAGTAGGAATTTTTGACGGAACAGATTACAATTATTATCACGTTGGGAATACCACATCTTGGTCTACAAAGGATAAAAAAATCTGGCCAAATCAAGAGGAAGTAAGACGTGGACGAAATGAGCTTCATTTCGATGGATTAGGCGGAGAATTTCCAACGAGTCCTTCTCAGTTTTATCAAAATAATGGTTCCAAAGAACAAGGTAATGATAAACACGCTTATAAAATAAAAGTTGTAGCGGAGCATCCTCATGATGAATTGAGCCCAGAGTCAGATGAAGAAAAGGTATTTATGCCACTAGAAGCACCGAAACAACCGAGATCAAATGTTTTTGCCAATTTGGCAGGTTCTCAATCGGGATACATTGAGCTGAACTGGGATCAACTTCCTGGTGCTACAGGATATCGCGTCATTTTTTATAATGGAAAGAATCACGATGTGTTTGATGTTGGAAATGTAACGAAGTGGTCTACGCAAGGAAAGAAAATCTACCCAACGGCAGATGAACTAAAAAATGGTCGCTACCAGTTCCATACAGATGGAAAAGGAGAAGAACTGGCGTTAAATCCTTCCAAGTTATATGAAAATGCAGGTGGTTTTAGAAGCGATAAATATTGGGTTCATATTCAAGCCTACAGCAATATTGGGCATGCCGAAAGTACGTATTCCCCGGATTACGGCATTAAAATGACAGAACCAACAGAGATTTTTGGTTTGAAAGATTATATTGCCTCTGTTGATGTGATTGGCGGTAAAGTAAACACGACAAACGGGAACTTTGTCATGGATGAGTCGGACTTTATGTTATCAGGCCGCGGTCCTGATTTACGTATTGATCGTGTATACAACAGTAACAGTCAAGAACAAGGTGTATTAGGTAAAGGCTGGACGAGTTCTTTTGATGAAAAAGTACAGGAACAGTCAAATGGAGATTTACACTTTATTCATGAAGATCGCGCAGTAGACCGTTTTGAAAAAACGGGAGATAATTCGTATAAAGCACCGCCGGGTGTATTTTTAGAAATCAAGAAAACAGACAACGGGTATACGGTTACTGATAAAGATCAAACAGTATCAGAATATGATAAACAAGGACGTATAACAAAGGTAAAAGACGAACATGGTAATACGTTGACGTATCGCTATGAAAATGGCCGTGTTGTCGAAATTACAAACGCTTCGAATCGTAAGGTTTCTTTACAATATACAGACGGATTATTAACAAAGCTTGTTGGTCCTGAAAATCGTACAGTTACGTATACGTATAAAGATGGGCAACTAGTAAGTGTAACAACACCAAGAGGAAAACAATATTGATATGGCTATGAAAATGGGAAACTACGTTACACGTATGATCCGAAACATACAGAACAAAAGCCGTATAAAACAACGTACACATATGACAATAACCGACTTGTAAGTGTAAAAGATGCATTAGGAAAAGAAACGAAACTCTCTTATAACAGTGAAGCAAGAGAAGTAACAGTTATTGATCCCAAAAATGTTAAAGATATATATCAATATAATCTTGCGGGTAATCCAGCAAAGACAATTGTAGATGCAGACGGATTAAAGCTTACGACAACATACGAATATGAAACAAACAATTTAACGAAAAAGACAGATCCAAAAGATCAAGGAAAACGTGTCTCCGAAAGCTATACGTATGATGGGAAAGGAAATGTAACATCTGCGACGGACGCAATTGGAACAGAGAAATATGAATATAATCAAAACAATGACGTAACGAAAGTAACGGATACAGAGAATAAAGCAGCGTCTGTGACATATAACGGTGCCAATGCGGTTTCGGAAACAGACTATCAAGCGAAAACATCATCTGTGACGCAGTATGATTCTTATGGAAATCCGATTCGCGGCAGTTTAGAACTAGCGCCAGGTGGTAACTTATTACGAAACTCTGGTTTTGAAGCAGCTGGTGATCGATGGGAGCTACGCGGATGGAACGATGGCGGGAAAAATGAAATCGATCGTAACGTTCGTGCTCCACAATTGGGACAAACTTCTTCCCTGCGTATGGATACAAAAGGCATCAGTGACAGCTGGGGGGCAACAATTGCCAGCCAAAAGGTAGACGTTGAGCCAAATAAACCATACATTTTAAGTGGATGGATTAAAACAAGTGATTTAGTAAAGGCAAGTGCTTATTTCCATGTCATTCAGTTAGATGAACAATGAAATCATGTAGGAACCATTTCGAACTACCATAGTAAAGTTAGCGGCACAACCGATTGGACAAAACGACAAGTACCAATTGTCACATCTGATAAAACGCGTCAATTAGTCATTGAGGTTTTCACAGATCATGGAAATGGGGAAGGAAAAGGGACTGCCTGGTTTGATAATCTCCAATTAGAAGAAGGACCAATCTCATCTTCTTTTAACCCAGTTTTAAATCCAAGCTTTGAGTACTACGGAGATAAGTTCGAAGTTTGGCATACATGGCAAAATGTACCGAAAGATAATATAGGAGAAGGATTTGGCGGACATTCAGCTCTTGTGATGGAAAGGAAAAGTCCGACTGATCCAAATCCAGACTTGCACTATCGTCAAGAAATTACACTAAATCAAAGTCAGGCGAAAGATATTACAGTTACGGCAATGTCAAAAGCGGAAAACGTGAAACACAGCAGTACGTCACAGCCAAACAATGGATATTCTGTTTGGGTCTATGCCGAACATGAAGGCGGAACATGGAAAAGCTATTACATCACGTTCCCGCCCGGCACAAAAGATTGGAACCGCGGAGCAGTTGTTATCCCAGCTTCAGCAGGGGCGATTAAACGCATTCAGCTTCATACGATGCTTGATAAAGAACTGACAGGAAAAGTATGGTTCGATGATATTCGAATCATGGAAGGCAATCACTTAACGAAAACAGAGTATGATGCAGATGGAAACTTCATTACCGCAACGTATGATGAAGAAAATCGTAAAAATACATTTACGTACGATCCGTATGGAAACAAATTAAGTGAAACAGATGAAAAAGAAAATAAAAAGAACTTTTCATATAACGAAGACAATCAATTAACGAAAACAACAATGGCAAACGGTACTTCTGTTTCTTATAGTTATGATGATAATGGAAACACAACTGAGAAATTTGTGACAGCTGGCGGAAAAACACAAAAGAACATCTTCGAGTATGATGTTGATAACAAATTGACTGTTTTCCAAGATGCGTTATCTCGAAAAATTTTACACGAATATGATGCAAATGCGAACCGAACGAAAACAACGATGCCAACTAACACTGTGTTAGAATGGGAGTACGATGCGGCAAACCGAGCAATTAAAGCAAAGCGAAACGGCAAAGATGCATTCTCCTATGCATATGATGAGAACGAAAATGAAACAAAAGTAACGGACCATGTAAATGGTATTACACGTGAAAAAGCGTATGATGAAGGCAACCGTATCATCAGCATGACAGACCGCGGTGGCAGCGTAAAATGGTGGTATCAACCAAAATCTCATAAACTAAAAGATACAACAATCAATCACGGTTCCTATAGCAACACAACAAACTATGAATATAACGCCTTAAATCAAAATACGAAAGTAACCGATAGCGGAAAAACATTCTATTTTGATTATGACGAATTTGGAAACGTCGTTCGTTATCAAGCTGGCAATGACACAGCGGCCCAATTTACGTATGACCATACAAAGAAACTGACAAACCTACAAATTGGTACAAAAGATTCACAGCGCATTTTAGAAGAATCGTATACGTATGACGCAACAAGTAACCGTACCGCAATCGAACGCAAAAATGGTGACAAAACAGAAAAAACAACATACACATATGATTCTATCAATCAACTAACAAAAGAAACATTGCCAAATGGTACAACGAAAGAATACAGCTATGACGGCTTTGGTAACCGCACAAACATAAAAGTAACAGAAGCAGGAAAATCAGCCGTATTGAAAACAGCCGTATTTAACGAAGGTAATCAACTTACAAAGTTTGACAATGAATCCCTAACGTATGACGTCAACGGAAACCGTACATCCGATGGGAAATACAAATATACGTGGAATGAAGCAGATCAGCTTGTAGCTATTACAAAGCAAGGTGAAAGTACGCCATTTACGACATATAAATACGATGACGATAATCGTCGTATTGAAAAAAATGTAGACGGCAAAGTCACACGTTATCACTACGACGGCGACAGCATCAACCCATTATACGAAACAGATGGAAGTGGAAACGTTCTTCGTCAATATGTATACTCAGTAGACGGCATCCGCCTTGCGATGAAATCTCAAGGCCAAGCGGTATACTACCACTATAACCCACGCGGTGACGTCATCGCGATGACAGATGAAAACGGACAAGTCGTAGCAACCTATGAATACGATGCATGGGGTAATGTTTTAAAGAGTGACGCAAAAGGTATTGCAGCAGAGAATCCATTTGGCTATGCGGGATATATGTATGACAAAGAGATTGGGATGTACTATTTAATTGCGAGATATTATAATCCAACTCATGGTGTGTTCTTGTCAGTGGATCCGGACCCGGGTGATGAGGATGATCCGATTACGCAGAATGGGTATACGTATGCAGGGAATAATCCGGTAATGCAAGTGGATCCGGATGGGCATTGGTTCTGGTTTTTGGCTAATGCGGGATTTGCAGCGTATGATGGATATAATGCGTATAAATCTGGTAAAGGTTGGCAAGGTGTTGCGAAAGCAGCTGCTAAGGGCGCTGTTGGTGGAGGAAGATTTAAAGCAGCCAAAACAGCTGTTATCTATTTAAGAGTGAACAAAAAAACAGGAGCTCAATATGTTGGTCGAGCTAAGAATTGGTCAAGATACACAAAGAGGCAGAAAGAGCACGAAAAGAAGAATAAGGCAAAATATAATTACACTGTGTTAACTCGGACGAAACCTGGTAGACAAGCGAGACGATATGAGCAAAAATGGATAAATCGACTTGGGGGTCCTAAAAAATATGGTGGGAGATTAGAAAATGCAAGAAATGAAATATCACGAAAGAAGTGGAAGAAATATAATATTTGATTAATGGAGGGATAAAATTGAGCCAATCTGTTTTATTTAATGAGTTAGATCATACGCTACAAATAGGCAAAATAAATATTTCTGTCCCCGATTATAGCTCAAATCAGTATGTGATTTTTGAAGATTTAGCAGAATTCTTTTGTTTAGAAACTAATTATGATGCTATGATTTTTATTAGGAATAGAGTAAAAGAAGCTGGGATCAAAGGGAAAGTTGGCTTTGATTCAGAGAGTGATTACGTTGAAATTTATTCGGCAAATGGAAAAATTGTATTACAAATAGCTGTTTTACTAAATGAGCTTATGGAAGAAAATTTTGTTTTAGAGAACCAAAAAGAATATGAACAATTTATAGCCTCTTGGAAACGACCTAGAAAACAAAAGTGGAGAGTCGGAGATATATTTTCGATTTCGCTACCAAATAAAACATATTTCTTTGGGCAGATTGTTGAATTAATGGAAGGGATTTCCCCCATTTGTGTAATTTTCGACTTGAATTGTAAGCATGTACCTTCCAAAGAAGAAATTAAAAAATCAGAAGTTATAACCGCATTAATGTTCAATGGTATGGAATTTGATAATTACACTTTTAAAGTTTTGTTTAATATGGATATAATGGGGGAAGTAGAAGAAAACACTAGAAGAGATCCAGTTCGGAATGTAACGTGGCACGTATCTTCTTTAATAGAATTTTGTATAGATTATAAATCTAGCAATAGATCATCAACTATTGAGGATATTGTTTATAATAGGAATTTTGTAAGAAAAATCTAGCTTGTGTAAGAAAATATAAAATGACAGTATGAAAGAAGCTGGTTTGAAGTGAATTTATTTATGCAAGAAACAAATGAAGAAAAACAAAAACGTGAAAGTCAAGATCTAGCAACTATTTCAGCATTAAAAGAAGCTGGTTCGAATCTAGTGAAACCACATTATTTAGAACATTATTTTTTAGTACAAGAAATAGAAATTGCTGAAAAGATTGCAGATACACTGTATTTAAAAGGATACGATATTTATGAGCCTTCTAAACAGATTTCGGAAAATGGAGAAAGTTATTATATATTTGTAGTAGGAAAGAATTGTATTCCTACAAGGGAAAATGTTTGGGAAGAAACAAAACAAATGTCTGAATTAGCGATTTTGCACAGTGGAAGTGCTGACAGTTATGATGGCTGGGAAACACAAATTGTAGAATGAAGTAAATTTAAAGCTATCCAAAGTTATAATCTTTGGATAGCTTCATACTGTTGAAAAACAACCTAGTCAATGGACAAAAACTAAAAATTTCGATAAACTCTCCTCGTGAATGAAATGAAGCGAGGAGAGTTTTTATGTATGTTACATATTCGGTTCTGTTGCAAAGTTTTCTACATGGGGTACCGCCAACATGCCCATCAACTTAAGAATTTTATAACACCCAAAAACAAAAAAATTGTACATTTTCACATGAAGATGTACAATTTTTTTGTTTTTGGAGGTATTTGTATTTCTTAACTTGATAGCGATGGGTCTGTACTCCAAATAAGGCTTGTTAGTGTCTGGTATGACTTATCTCAAAAGTCCTATCGTTGTTAAATAACTCATTTTTAACATTGTAAGTAGCTTAGCGTTGTAAATCCGCATTTTCGAGACTGGACCCCATGTTCTAACGAAAAATTGATAAGAACTACATATACATCTTTGGCTAGAACACATATTATCTAAATGAATAAATTAATAGAAAGGAGGGAATACCATGGCTTGCATAAATAAAAACTGTTTTGATATCTGTATA
>NZ_JAQOTJ010000002.1 GCF_028401955.1 Bacillus sp. BP-3 | reverse complement strand
GTCTTAGCGATTAAAATTTCTTGTTTTTTGTTTGGGTATATACGGAATTTATATGCTTTATTAACAATCATGACTTTCACCTCCTTATGTATATAATTTTAGAGGTGAAGACATAGAAAAACAAACAGTAGTATTACGATTTCCTAACATTCTTTTAGAATTACAAGTAGCACTCAAACAGTCGGACAATCGAGATGGTAAATACCATCCCTTGTCCGAAGGCGATTCATCCCCCACCTACTCATTGGGCTACGCCCTTTACATTCCTTGAGGTGGGAGTATTCTCCCCTATTTTAGATAAATGTCCACTTCACTCCTGGTTTTATAACAAATGGCATGCTTAATAATATAACAGACGCAATCACAGCAATACTATAAAATACAGCGATGAGCTGTACAGGACTTAAACGTTGTAATCATTTTCTAATAGCTTTCATTCCATCACTTCTTTAACTTTTTTTACGGTGAAATACTTTAAAATCCGAACTACTACCAATAATGAGTACATCACATATCATAGCATTTTCCAATATTTCATAACAAGATATAGGCTTTCCTTTCGTTGAAATCGTAGAATCCTTACTGTTTGAATAATAAGCGGTGACTACGCAGACATGGCTCACACATACTTAAGTAAGTAAATGTAGCACCGGCTTAATGTAAAAGCAGTAAGTCCTACTATTCCTCTTTCCCACAAAAAAATCCAGCTAGTTTTCACTAACTGGATTACTTCCCATCTCTCCATATCATTCCCTAGTTTGAACGTTCTTCAAGCCAATTGCCCACTGTCGGATATGTTTGTTTTACCGCTGCTTTGCCATATACAATTGACATATGCCCCGTTGGAATACAGACATACTGCTTATCAACGCTAGAAATATGATCTAACAAAGCTTCCACTTGACATGGAAGTGCAATATGATCGCGTTTCGCAGAAATATTTAATACATTTGCCTTAATATTTTCCAACTTCACCTGTTGGCCGCGAATCACAAGCTCACCTTTCACTAACTTATTTTTTTGATAAAATTCTCGAATCCATTGACGATACGCTTCTCCCGGAAACGGAATCCCGTCTGCAACCCATTTTTGAACTAATCTCCAACTTTCTACAAACTGCTCATTTTCTGAACGATCAAGAAGTGCTACATAAGGACCGACAAAATTTGAAATTGGCTTTAACATTTTATTTCCAAAATCAATCATTTCCGGAGGGATATTTCCAAATGTGTCCACCGCTTTATCTAAGTTAAAATATTTTTCATCTAATAGCGGTCCATATAACCCTGTATCAGAGAAGTCAAATGGGCTCGTCATAAAAATTAAATTACGAATTGGCATATGTGGGTGAAGTGCAGCGTAAATAGAAGTTAATGTTCCGCCCATGCAATAACCAAGCAAAGAAATTTCTTCTGCATTTGCTGTACGCAGTACCTTTTTCACAGCCTTTGCAATGTAATCGAGAACAAAATCATCAAATTTCAAATGACTATCTTCTAAACCAAATGTTCCCCAGTCTAGCATATACACATCAAAACCACGGTCCACTAAATATTCCACTAAGCTATTCCCTGGCGTTAAATCCATAATATAAGGCTTATTAATAAGAGCATAAATTAACAAAATAGGAACAGAATGCGTCTTTTCTTTCTTCGGAATGTAACGATATAACTTCGTCTTATTTTTCGTCCAAATCACTTCTTTCGGCGTTAAGCCTACTTGTGGCTCTGGCTCACGAAGTAACACTTCACTTGCTCTTCTAAAGCGGCGATATGCTTTTCGATATTCCTCTGGATACATCTCTAATTGCTTTTCCCATTCTGCTCTCAATGTTGTCATGTTCACAACTCCTTTATTTTTTATTTCTTTTAGAAAGAAAGAAGTGCATACCTATCATAGACATGCACTTCTTTGTTGTTAGATTACATATATAAACCGCCATTAATATTTAATTGCTGACCTGTAATGTACGCACCATCTCGGCAAAGGTATACAACACCTTTTGCGATCTCATCAGCTTGACCGAAACGTTTCTTTGGAATTTTCGCTACAATTTGCTCACGAACGTTTTCTGGAACTTCCGCTACCATCTCTGTATCAATAAAACCAGGGCAAATCGCATTTACTGTTACATTTGTTCTTGCAAGTTCTAATGCTAATGATTTTGTAAATCCAATCATGCCAGCTTTTGCAGCTGAATAGTTCGTCTGTCCAAATCCACCAGCCTGGCCAATAATAGAAGAGATACTAATAATTCGTCCTTCTTCAGCTTCCGTTATGTATGGAAGTACAGCACTTGTTGTATTAAATACACTGCTTAAGTTCACATCGATAACGCGATCCCAATCTTCACGATTTAACTTTTTAAATGTACGATCTCTCGTAATTCCAGCATTATTAACTAAAATGTCTACTTTCCCAAATTGCTGTACTGTTTCTTCTACAAGACGCTTTGCATCTTCTAACTTAGAAACGTCTGCTTGACAAGCATACACATCATGTCCTTCTTTTGCGAGCTCATTCACAAGGTTCTCCGCAGCATCTTTACTGCTATTGTAGTTAATTACTACCTTTGCACCTTCTGCTGCTAATGCCACTGTAATTGCTTTTCCAATCCCTTTTGCTCCACCCGTTACAATTGCTACTTTTCCATGTAATTGAGCCATTTTTTGCTCCCCCTTTGTTTTAATTTGCGGCTACATGATGGATGGATTTCGCTTAGATGTACACCGCACGATGCATGTATACATTTATAAATAATATATCGTCCTAGAAAGAGATTCTCCCTTCTGCTTTCTGAACGAATATATATTTAACGAAATTATTTTTTTGGGTCTGGTTTTGCTTCTACTGCTGGCACTTGTAATTTTTCTAATATTCCATTCTGTCCTTCTAATAGCTCTAAAATTTTATCTAATTTATTTTCTAACGTCCGAATATCTTGTTTCACCTTTGTTACATCACGTTTTATTGTAGGTGATTGTCCGAGGGATTCTGTATTCTCCTCCAAAAACTCTTCAATATTGTCAACTTTGTTTTCTAAATTAATAACAAGAGAGGCAACTCGTGCAATATCTTCTTGAGTTGGGATATTCACTTTCTCTAAATACCCTTTCGTTGCATCGTTCATCATCTTTTGATAAAACAAGTTCAAATCTAAAACGCTTCCCATCCATGCAGAGTACTCTTCTGTCTTGACTGTTTCACCCAGCGTTTTTCCCCAAAACTTTTCTGTCTGTTCGTAAACTTCCTTCCAAGCTTGTAGTGGATCGAGTTTTTGTTCAATCAATTCTCCTACACTCCTTCATTTTGTTATCAAAATCAATACAAACAATTGAAATAATTCAATCTATTCATTATTTTCTAATATTCTGACTAAAAGTTCAAGGGTGTATTTATTTTTTCTATTTTCAAAAAAGTAATTGACAAAAAATACAGATAAGTGTAAATTGCACATATAAGAAAAAAATTCCAATTAACTGATTCATGAGGTGATGCACAATCATGCTACAAAATGAACCAGAAAAAAAAGAAAGTTTGGAAACGTCCCAAACGAAACAACCAAACTCCATGCCAAAAAACTTCTTAGTACCATTCCTACTTCTCTGTCTTAAAGACTGGAGTCTTCACGGTTACAAACTCATTCAAATGCTAATGGATATTGGCTTTTCTTCTATTGATCAAGGTAATGTATATAGGACTTTGCGAAAGTTAGAAAAAGAAAACCTCATATCTTCCACTTGGGATACAAGTGAAGGAGGTCCAGCAAAACGAATTTATTCTTTAACGGAATATGGAGAGGAATATTTAACTTCATGCGCTACGTCATTTGAACAATACCAAAAGATGCTTCGTACATTTTTTAACCTATACACAAATGCATTCTTTCCATTTTCCACGGTTTCAGTAAAGGATGAAAAGTCTTCATCATCTTCTGGTGATACAGCAGATTAATCTGCGTTCACAATATGTAAAAATTTTATTTGGAGGTCAAGTCATGGAAACGAAACCACACGAACTTGTTGATGCATTCTGGAAAAATTGGTCACACTCTCTTTCCCTTTTCTCATCAGCGGGAAAACAAATGGAACAACTAACATTAGAAACATTGAAACATCAGCAGGAAGCTTTGCATAAATTAACAGAAAGTACAAAAGAAATCGAGAAAGAAATCCAGCAATTTTCAGCACAAGCAAACGCACAATATAATGAATATGTAAAACAACTTTCTGGAAATGCCTTCAATGAACAAATGGATGGATGGCAAGAAAAATGGAATGAACTTTCCAATCATATGCAGCAGCTCACTGTGTCTCCAACAAAAACATCTCTATCTTTACTTTCACAAACAAGCGAACAATTCGAAGAAGCAGTGAAACAACTAATTAGCCAACAACAACAACAACGTAAAGAGGTTCAAAAACAAATGGAAAGTTTTTTAGAAGAATTCAAATCCATGCAACTAGACCTCGTAAAAAAGTTCGAGGAGAACTCAAAAAATCTATTTACTTCCATGAAATAAGAAAGATGTGGCAACTGACTGCAAAAAATACTCTTTCCTTTCTTTCTCCCTTTGCATCTGGATGGCTCACATTTTTCAACATGGAAAAGAAGGAGGAAGAAATGAATCCTTTTCGAGAAGCAGAATCTGTTCATGAGCTTTATTATGATGACATTCACATAGGGGATCAAGCTTCTTTAACAAAAACGATTGCAAACGAGGATATTATTACGTTTGCAAAACTTACAGGCGATGTAAATCCAATTCATCTACTTGATTCTTTTGCCAAAACAACGATGTTTAAAGAACGCATTGCTCATGGTATGCTCGTCTCTAGTTTTATTTCAACAATACTTGGTACAAAGCTTCCTGGAAAAAATACCATTTATTTATCACAAAATATCGCATTCCGTGCCCCCGTAAAGATCGGAGACACACTGCGTGTTGTCGCTGAAGTCATTGAAAAACGCGATGATAAAAGAATTATTACATTACAAACAAACATATATAATCAATACAATAAAGTTGTTGTAGAAGGTACAGCAACCGTTATGAAAAAAGAGTAGTGCTGCTACTCTTTTTTCATTTCATCCAAGAACTGTTAGTCTCTCCGATTACTTCCGCGTATGACTACTAATTAAACACATACAATAACATCATCAGCTGTTATAAGCTGAAAATGAAAAAAGGGGTATTATACTATGGCGAAAACAAATAAACTACTTGTTCCTGGTGCTGAACAAGCACTAGAGCAATTTAAGTATGAAATTGCACAAGAATTTGGCGTAAATTTAGGATCTAACACAGCTGCTCGTTCAAATGGATCTGTCGGCGGTGAAGTAACAAAACGTCTCGTTTCCCTTGCACAGCAACAATTACGTGGATAATAAATAAAATAAAAAATGGATTTGAGGCAGATATTCTCCGCCTCTTTACTACATATGAAATATTCACGCGAAAGTCTTTTAACAGGTTGACAGACCTTACTATTACTTATATAATTTACGTAATAGCATATTTCCGAAGGGGAGTAGCGTCAGAGAAAATATTCTCTGAAACAAAGTCGTCATTACGTGGAATCATATTCCTCCGGCTTTGTTGGCATATTTTATTACATATGTCTAGCAAGACCTTTGCCTATTAACGGCAGAGGTCTTTTTTGCATTCATTTCTAAATTCCTCCGCCGTTGATAGAGCTTATTTTGAGGAAAGCTAAACAATGGGGAATTTTCTTCTTTTTGTTTAGCGCTATACAAACGAGAGGAGAATGTAAATGGAACTATCTTTATTAGTGCAGTATGGTTGGGTATTACTTATTTTAGTCGCTTTGGAAGGAATTTTAGCAGCTGATAATGCACTTGTCCTTGCAATTATGGTAAAACACTTACCGGAAGAAAAACGTAAAAAGGCTTTATTCTACGGACTTGCAGGAGCATTTGTATTCCGCTTTGGATCATTGTTTATGATTTCATTTCTTGTCGATGTATGGCAAGTGCAAGCAATCGGTGCCGTTTATTTAATATTTATCGCTGTTAACCATCTTGTAAAAACGTATGTAAAAAAGAATGCAGCTCATCAAAAAACAGAGAAAAAAGAAACAAAGAAAAAACAAGAAAACTTTTGGTGGACTGTATTCAAAGTAGAAGTTGCTGATATTGCGTTTGCT
The DNA here is from genome assembly GCF_028401955.1 of Bacillus sp. BP-3. Lineage (GTDB taxonomy): Bacteria > Bacillota > Bacilli > Bacillales > Bacillaceae_G > Bacillus_A. The sequence continues at coordinate 467,561 of NZ_JAQOTJ010000002.1, read as the reverse complement.
GTTGACTCTATTTTAGCAGCTGTTGCATTAGCAATGACATTACCGAAAACAAACCTTGGTACAATTGGCGAGCTTGACATCGGACAGTTTGCTGTTATTTTCGCAGGCGGTATGATTGGATTAATTATTATGCGCTTTGCCGCATCCGCTTTCGTAAACTTACTGCAACGTAAACCTGGATTGGAAACTGCTGCATTCATGATTGTAGGCTGGGTTGGTGTGAAATTAGCAGTTTATACGTTAGCTCACCCTGCATTAGGCGTTATTCCACATGGATTCCCAGAATCAACTACTTGGAAAATTATATTTTGGGTTGTATTGCTTGCAATTGGTACAGGTGGTTGGTTCTTATCAAAAGAAACAACTCCAAATGTACAACAAAATTCGAAACAATATAACGAAAAAGCGCTGTAACTTCAGCGCTTTTTCTTTTTTCTTCAAATAGAGGTGGGGTTTCTCAATTATAGAAAATGTATTATATTATACAACATTTTGTTAGCGCTTTCATTAAAAAAGGTGTCCTTTTTGTGAAATATTGAACAAACTTATTGAAAGTGAGCGCAAATACGTGTACTTTAATCATATAAAGAATATTAATAATCGATGTATTGAAGGAGCGTAATGTTTTATGCTAGAACAAGGAGTAGATTACGTTATACAACTTGCAAAGAAAAAGACAAAAATGCTAAATAACAATCCAATGGAATACTTTCTTCGAGCAGCGCTAGCTGGTATCTATATCGGCTTTGTTATTATAGTATGTTTTAAGTTAGGGAATTTTTTTCATGATGCACATTCACCTGCAACATATTTAGCATCTTCTTCATTTTTTGGAGTTGCACTTATTTTAATCATATATGGGGGAGCTGAATTATTTACAGGAAATACAATGTATTTCACCATTTCAACTTTACGAAAAGAAACAACAATTGGTGATACACTTCGCAACTGGGGAGCTTGTTATGTAGGTAACTTAGTAGGGGCAGTATTTTTCGCAGCACTCTTTTATGCAACTGGTATTTTTGAAACGATAAGTCACAATCACTTATTAAATGAAGTTGTCGCAGGAAAAATGGGCGCATCAACCATGCACTTATTTTTCAAAGCTATTTTATGTAACTGGCTCGTTTGTCTTGCCTGTTTCCTTCCTTCTCAAGTAAAAGGAGATACAGCTAAAATACTTGTAATGATGTTTCTTGTATTTGCTTTCTTCTTATCTGGATATGAACACAGCATCGCAAATCTGTCACTATTTTCTATTGCTTTACTTGTTCCACATCCTGATACAATTTCTTTTGCGAATGCAATTCATAACTTAATTCCAGTTACAATCGGTAACATAATTGGTGGATCTGTATTTGTTGGTATGGTGTATCATTATTTGACTAAAACAAAAAGTGAAACAGAATCTGTAAAACCAGAAATCGATTCCGCACAAACTGAAGAAGTTATTCCATTACCAGCACATGTAAAATAAAAAATGCGTCGAAAACAAGCATTCCAGATTGATTGGAATGCTTGTTTTTTTAGTAACTTCCAACACATTTAATAACAATAGACGAAGAAATTTCTCCAGACTCTTTTCCTTTTTGAATCCGATCTAACATATAATGTTGTCCTATCGAATCATTCGTATGCAAATGAATTTCTTCCACATGTAATCGTTCTTGACAAAATGCATCTATGAAATATAACCCATTTCTTTGACGAAATCCCATATTATAATCGATTGATAATGTATATACCTTATTATTTCGAATAAGCTCCAGCGCTTGTTCGACTGTCGTCGCTAATGTAAAGCCACCTGGGCACGGTCTTTGATCATCCATATATACATTCATATTATCCCTCCTCTACATACTGTATGTACATATTGTACCAAGTGCAATAAAAGGTGCAAAGGGAAGTGGTTCTTTATACGTCATCCGTCTAAGCGCAATAAAAATGATAAGAAAACAAAGACCAAATAAGGATGAGAAAAAAAGTGACAACAGTACCGCCTTTGTTCCAACTACAAAACCAAGTAAAGTAAATAATTTCACATCTCCTCCTCCGATTCCTGTTGGATAAATAGCTTGAATGATATATAAGAGCATAAACATAACCATTGCTCCTAATAATCCATCCGACCATAGCAATGGCTGTATAAAATAACGTTCTATTAGAAATAGTCCTGTAAAAAAGCATATAATTTGATTTGGAATTACCATATAAAGAAGATCTGTAATAGAAACAATGAAAAGAAGCGATAACAGCGTCCACGCGATAATCAGCTGCTCATTGAAACCAACAAAAACTGCTGCAAGAAGAAACAATACTCCTGCAATACCTTCAAATACAGGATGAAAATACGAGATTTTTATATTACAGTGCGTGCACCTTCCTTTTTGGATACAAAATGATAAAATGGGGATCAGCTCTTTTAGTTGTAATACATGGGAACAATGAGAACAGTGTGAGCGCGGTTTTATAATGGAATATCCGAGCGGAATTCGATAAGCAACAACGTGATAGAAAGAGCCTAATATCAAACCAGTGAAAAAAGCATATACATATAATAGCATTTTATCCTCCCCTTTCGCGCCTAGTATAACAGGAAAAGGTAACATATTGTATTTTCAAAAATGTATCTTTCTCCATAAAAAAAACAGGCCCTTATTAGGCCTGTTTTTCCATTTTATACAACAAAATAAAATGCTTTTAATGGTCCATGTACACCAACGACAAGGTTCATTTCAATGTCAGCAGAGTTACTTGGCCCTGTAATAAAATTAATACAAGAAGCCGGTGCTTCTCCATTTTCTACACGTGTATTCAAATCACGTACCGCTTGTGTAATACGCGGCACGATTGTTTCACGTGGAATAATCGCTACATAAATAGTCGGTAAAAAGTGCAAAGATCGTCCTCTTCCTTTATGACTTTGCACGACAATTGTACCGGATTCCGCTAATGTATAATCACTAAAGGAAATTCCGATATTTGCCTTTTCCGCTAACTTCATGTTTTCTTCTTTCTTTGCTGGATCCCAAGTATTTACTTCTACGTTTTCACTTGGAAGTTCCGCTTCAAATAATTGCTCCAATCCATACTCTTCAAAACGATCATCTTGAGATAGCATAATTGGTCCGCCGCCGTTTTCAGTGACAACTTTCTTAATTGCAGCACTTAATTCAGCTTGATTTGTTTCAATAACAGTTGTATGAATGTTGTTACATTGTTTCTTAAATACTTCTAATAGTTCTTCTGACGAGTAATCATTTAACGTTTCTACATTCACATTATTTTTCCATACTGGACGCTGTACCCCTTCTGTTTTCCGTTCACGTCCAAGCTGTTTTGCGATATTTTCCAAAAATGCATCGCGGTTTTGAATCTTTCCTGCCATTAGTTATTCCCGCCTTTCTTATGCTCTTTATACCAATCACGGAATCTTTCTTTGCTTGGCGCTGGGAATTCACGAATTTCCGTCCAATTTTTAAGCGGTCCCACACCTTTAGAAACCCGGTTTCCGGATGTGAATGGGCTCATTGCAGCTGGCGCCATTTTCGATCCCATTTTGTATAAAGCCGCAGAAGAAGCGCCCATACTAAACATCTTCATCGCAAGTTTTTCTGCAAGCGGTGCACGTCCTTCTTTTTCCACGATTACTTGGCGGTGTTTTAATAACAAGTCATGTAATGGAATTTTTACTGGACAAGCTTCTGTACATGCCCCGCATAAACTAGATGCATATGGAAGTTCTTTATAATCATCGTAGCCACCTAAAAGCGGTGTTAATACCGCACCAATTGGCCCAGGATAAATGGATCCGTAAGAGTGACCACCAACATGACGATAGACCGGACATACATTGATACATGCCGCACAGCGAATGCATTGCAGTACTTCACGGAACTCAGAACCTAAAATTTCAGAACGTCCATTATCTACAACAACTAAATGGAACTCTTCTGGTCCATCAATTTCGTCTTCTTGAATTGGTCCTGCTACAGTTACATAACTTGTTAGTTTTTGACCAACAGCACTACGACAAAGTAAGCCGACAAGAACATCGAGCTCTTCCATCGTTGGAACCATACGCTCCATACCCATTACCGCAATTTGTGTTTTCGGAATAGACATAACAAGATCTGCGTTCCCTTCATTTGTTACTAAACAAAGAGAACCTGTGTTAGCAACTGCAAAGTTACATCCTGTCACTCCGATTTCTGCATCCATAAATTTTTCACGAAGAATTTTACGAACAAACTTCGTCATCTCATATGGATCATCGGAGTTTTCATATCCTAATTTTTCTTTAAATACATCACGTATTTGCATTCTATTTTTATGAAGTGCTGGCGCAACAATATGAGATGGCGGATCATTGTCTACCTGCAAAATATACTCCCCTAAGTCACTCTCAACAACTTCACAACCGATTTCTTGAAGGACATGGTTCATACCAATCTCTTCTGTTACCATCGATTTTGATTTGACAATTTTTTTCGCTTGTTTCTTTTCAGCTACTTGTTTAATATATTCAGCCGCCTCTTCCTTCGTTTTCGCAAAGAAAACATGGCCGCCTCGTTTTGATACATTTTCACTCAGTTGCATTAAATAATAATCTAAGTTTTCTAGCGTATGCTGACGAATTTGTTCACCAAGCTCACGCCATTCTTCCCAGTTACCTAGCTCCTCAGCTGCTTCTAAACGTTTTGTGTATAAACGCGTTTGTGCGGATGATACTGCTCCGCGCATAAACGAATCTTGAAGATTTTCACCAACACGATCATTAAATTTTTTATCACTTGTTTTCATAGACATAGCTTACTTCCCCCTTCATCAGCGGCTATTCAATACTTCAGCAATATGCATTACTTTCACATTTTTCCCCAAACGCTCGATACGCCCGCCAATGTTTAACAAACACCCACAGTCCGCTCCAATTAAATAATCAGCACCTGTTTCCATGACACTATCCACTTTTTCATCTACCATCTGTTCAGAAATTGGCGTCATTTTTACTGAGAAAGTTCCTCCAAAACCGCAACAATTTTGTACATTTGGTAGTTCTCTCACCTCTAAGCCCTTCACATTTGATAATAAAATGCCTGGAGCTTCCTTTACTCCTAGTATACGCGTCATATGACAAGATTTATGGACCGTTGCTACGCCATCCAAACGAGCACCAACGTCAGTAACTTTTAACACATCAACAATAAATTGTGTCAGTTCGTATGTTTTTTCAGCCACTTTTTTCGCACGTGGTCCCCATTCTGGATCATCTTTAAATACATGTGGATACTCGTGAAACATTGTCGCACAAGAACCGGAAGGTGTAACGATATACTCAGCATTTTCAAATGTGCTAATCATATGCTTCATTGCTTCTTTTGCCGCTTCTACATGGCCGCTATTATAAGCAGGCTGTCCACAACAAACTTGTGCTTCCGGAAATTCAATTTCACAACCTAATCGCTCTAAAATTTCAACCGTCGCTTTGCCGACATTTGTTTCAAACATATCGACTAAGCATGTAACAAACAATGTAACTTTCATATTATAGTTCCCCCTCATTTCAACTCAGCCAATATTCATATGGTCATCAGATGATTTGTTAAAAAAGAAAGAATTGAGACATCAACTGCTCATATTCATTCTCTCTTTAGAAAACGCTTACTTATACTTTCTCTATTTTATCGAATACAGAAAGTTTTAAAAGCATAAAATTACGAATTTGTTTCGTCATTGCCTGTGACCATACGCTCTACATTCGTTAGGTGATTTTGCATCGCTTGCTGCGCTGCTGCAACATCATTCTTTAACACTGCTTCATAAATTTTCCGATGCTCTTCTAGAAGTCGTTCTGCTGTTGTTTGTTCACCATATAAAATAATTCGTCTTGTTTCACCGATTGTTTCAGCAATCATTTCAGAGACATGGTTCATTAATTCTAACAAAATATTGTTATGTGAAGCTTCTGCAATTGCCATATGGAAATGAAAATCTGCTTTTTCACCAGCTTGTTCATCTCCGACCCCTTTTTGCATCTCATCTAACCAACGCTGCATATTATGTAAGTTTTCTTCTGTACGTTTTAATGCTGCCGCACCAACTGCTCCTACTTCTAGCACTTTTCGCACTTCCAATAAATTCACAATATCTTCTTGTTTCATTAGCAAAGTCGTATTTAATGATGATGTTAAAGAAGAGGCAGAAAAATTCTTCACATATGTACCTTCACCTTGTTTCATCTCAATTAAGCCCATTGCTCGCAATGCGCTTAACGCTTCACGCACAGCAGACCTGCCAACTTGAAACTGCTCTGCCAATTGATGAACAGGAAGAAGTTTGTCACCAGGCTTTAATGTACCATTTTTAATCATTCCTAAAATGGCTTCCGATACTTCTTCGTAAATTTTTTTTGGTTTAATAGATTTGTATTCCAGTTGTATCACCCCAGTATCATCCAAACAACAATGACAACAATTTATCCCGCGCTAACGGGCAGTAAAGCTCTCACCTCAAGATTCTGATTAGTGAAAAAAGATAGGCAAGCGATACCTACTGCAAGTTTCACTTTATACAGAAAATAGCATCCATATCTATTTTAGAACTAAACGCGCAGAAGTACAAACATTTTGTTCATAAAATAGACAAAAATAGTTATTTCTATCTTTTCATTATGAAGAAATATCTGGTAAATAAATCAAAATCGTCGTTCCTTTTCCTTCTTCACTTTCAATTTGCCATGTTCCATCGTGAATGTGCACAATTTGTTTTACAATTGCAAGTCCTAGTCCCGTTCCACCGTTATGACGACTTCTCGCTTTATCGACTCGATAAAAACGTTCTCCTAACTTGTCGAGATGTTCGGCGCCAATGCCAACCCCAGTATCTTTAATTTGCAATTTACATTGCCCTGGTTGTTGCTCTAATTGGACAAGTATAGTACCATTCTCACCTGTGTACCGAATCGCATTATCTATGATGTTATGAAGCACTTGTTGCATCCTGTCTTCATCAATATTGACAATGACATCTGGATCAAGAGTTGTCTGCAATGTAATTTGCTTTTCTGTCACTTGTAATTCATATGTCTCTAGTACATCTTCAATTAACTGTGCAAATACAATAGGCTGCTTCTTAAGTGGAAAACGTTCTCCTTCAAGTTGCGCTAAATCTAACAAATCATGAACAAGTCGCTGCATACGTCCTGCCTCTTTATGAACAAGCTGAGTAAATTTTAATTGCTGCTCTCCTTTTGCTACACCGTCAATAATTGCCTCGCTATATCCTTTAATATAACTAAGTGGAGTTCGCAGCTCATGTGACACATTTGCTAAAAATTCTTTTCGCTGTACATCCTCTTCTTCTAGTGCCCTTGCCATCTTATTAAATGCTTTACCAAGCCGTCCAATTTCATCTTCTGATGAAATTGTAATTCGCTGTGAAAAATCTCCCTTTGCCATATAATTCGCAACGCGTTCCATTTGTGAAAGGGGCTTTGTAATGGCAATGACAATCTTTCGACCAATCCATACAGTTAACACAATCATGACAAGAGCAAGAGGTGCTAAAATGAGTCCCATTTCATAAATTAAATCTTTAATGCTCTTTAAAGGAATATAAGAATATACAATACCGACCAATTTTTTATTGTCTAATACAGGAATAACGACACCCATAATGTTACGCTTAAAATGTTCTTCGTATCCCATCTTTGTAATCGTCTTTCCTTCTAATAATGATTGCCGATCATCCTCGCTAATAATGGAATTGTAATGAACATCAAAAGGAAGACATGCACTTAAATCGCGCGGATTATTCACAAACAATACATCGGCACTCGCAATTTTATCGAATGATTTTACTCTTTCTTCAAATACATCTACAGGTTCATCTGCTCTATATTGCGCAACAAGACGGTTTCCCTCTGCTTTTAATGTGTCTTCAATATTTTGGACATATAATTTTTCATATGAATACAATGAAACAAAATATAAAAACGAAACTGTAATACAAACCGCACACGCAATGGTCAGCCATAACTTTTGTACCATCGTAAACATCTTACACCTCAAATTTATAGCCTACACCCCAAACCGTTTGAATACAATTCCCACGTTCTCCAAGCTTTAAGCGCATTGTTTTCACATGCGTATCAACTGTTCGAGTGCTACCGGCATAATCATATCCCCAAACTTTTTCAAGCAACTGTTCCCGGCTAAATACTTGGCCGTTATGTTGACAAAGAAAATAAAGTAAATCAAATTCTTTCACAGTTAATGAAATACCTTCCCCATTTATTTCAACGCGGCGACTTTTCTCATTAATAACAACTGGTCCAAACTCTATTTCCTCTTGTTCTTCATATTTCGTATATCTCCTTAATACCGCTTCCATACGTGCAATTAATTCTCCCGGACTAAATGGTTTCACAATATAATCATCTGCTCCTGTACGCAGTCCATTTACGCGATTCCATTCCTCTCCTTTTGCTGTCAAAAAGATAATCGGAATATCAGATGTTTTTCGGATTTCTTTACAAACCGTAATCCCATCCATTTCTGGCATCATGATATCCAAAATAACAAAGTCAAAGTTTTCTATTTCCAGCATGTGCAGCGCCTGTTTTCCGTTTTCAGCTTCTTTCCACTCATAACCAAAGTTGTCCAAATACATACCAACAAGTTGCCTCATATCACTTTCATCATCAACAAGTAATACTTTATACTTACTCATTTCTTCTCCCCTACTCTTTGCGTAAATTGAAATGGCCCTTTACCAACTGAAATCGTCTGCTTTATTTTCATTTCATTTAAATCTAAAACATACACTTCATCGCTATCATAGCTTGCAACATACCCTTCACTACCCATTTTCCAAAATGCAAATGGATTCGAGCCTACTTCAAGGGATCCTACTTCTTTATATGTTTTTCCATCAAATTTTCTCAGCGTATTCGACCCGTGACTAAGTACATAAATAAATTGTTGATCTGTAGACAGATTGATCGGCATAAATGGTGCATGTAACGATTGTAACATTTGCCCATCTTGTACAGAATACTCGAGAACTTTTTCATTTACTTGTTTCCCGTCACCATGCCCACCAATAAATATGTTCTTTCCATCACCGCTAAGAAAAGCACCTGTTGAAGCTGGTGGAATCATAAAAGAATTCACAACCTTCTTTTGTTTCACATTAATACTAGACAATTTCGTATCATAAAAATTAAGAACATATAACATATCATGATGTTGGACCATCGTCAGCGGACCCTTCCCAACCGAAATGCTCTCTGTTTCTTTTCCATTAGTTGTGAACAAACGAATTTTCTGTTGATTTTGATCTGCAACGAACAGCTCTTTTCCATTTTCAGATAATAATATATTGGCTATCCCTTTTCCTGTATTCCATTTTTCAAGCTGCTTTCCATCTTTCAAAGAATATACATATATATACTCAAGCTGTTTTCCATACACAAGTAAGCGATTCTTGTCAGGTAACAACGTGGTTCCCGTAATAGCTTCATTTACATGCCACGTTGTAATTGTTTTTTTCGTATCAGTATCAATAAAACTAATACTTCCTTCTTTTATATTTGTCGTTATAAGAAGCGATTTTTTCGGATCAATAGATTGATACGCTCCTCCCTTGCACCCTGTAAGTAATAGTACGATACAAAGTGAAATAAGCCACCTTTTCAAAAGATTACCTCCATTATGGACAGTTTCGTTATACTTGTAAAATAGCAGATAATTGTGAGGAAAGTGTGAATTTTTTTTCTTACTATTTAATATATAAATATAAATTGAAAAATGAAAATAAAAAACCCCTTTTCTCAAGGGGACGAGAGCAGATCATACTTATCATAGCAGCTCCTTCTTACAATTCCACTCATATATCTGCTGTTTTCATCAATATATCGGTGCTTCAACACATAGAGTGCACTAGAAGGAGCTGACAAAATTCCGTTTTCTGGTCAACTCCCATGTCCATCAAGTTAAGATTTTGAAGTACTCCCAAAACAAAAATTTTATCTCTTCATAGTTGTCCATGGGAATTCTGTTTGTTTTTTCGTTTTAGAGAACAATGTATTTCTTAACTTGATGACGATGGGTCTGTACCCCTAAAGGATATTTTTAATTCTTTTAATATTAATATTGTTCAGAATATACATATGTATTATTATAAATAATGGTATATTAGTAAATTTTCGGTACATGTTCTATTCAATCTCTAAAAATATAATTCTTGGAGGCGTTGTTGTGCGTAAAAAATGGAAAACCGGGCTAATGAGTACGCTTCTTGCCTGTACTACCTTCACATCTGTAGCATTTGCAGCAGAAAAACCTGTCGATCAACCCAAATGGGAGGAATGGCTAAATGGACATACAAAAAGATTAAATGAACCCACTTCCCAAACAACAGAAGATTTATCTTTTCTAAAAGATGCCATAAAAGATAAGCGTATTGTTGTACTTGGCGAAAGTACGCATGGAGCGAAGGAAATGAATCAATCCAAAATACGTATGATTAAGTACTTACATGAGGAAATGGGATATGATGTAATTGCATTTGAATCAGGATTTGCAGAAGCAAGTACGGTTCAACAAAACTTTGATAACTTAACCGCTACTGAAGCTATGAAACAATCTTTAGAAGGTGTATGGCAAACAGAGGAAGTTGAACAATTGTTTATCTATATGAAAGAACAAAAAGAAAAAGGAAAGCCACTGACATTAGCTGGTTTTGATATAAATTTGTTTTATAGATCTTCATTCCACTCGTATGCGAAAGACTGGTTGCAAAAATTAAGTCCTGAAGTGGCGAGTGAACTAGATGTAGCAGTAACAGAGTTAATCAAACTGGATAAGTATTATTATAATTTAGAAGGTGGGTATCCTTATGACCAATATAAAGTAGAAATACAGCCCATAATCAACAAGTTTGAAAACGTAAAAGCTTTTATTGAGACTCATAAAACCGAATTGACTCGAGTTGCACCTATCCCTACTTATGACGTAAATTTTCTTGAAAAATCAATCAATATACGTATTGATGCGATTAAAACACACCTAGATAGTTATATGAAATTAAAAGGAGGTATTATCCCTTCTAACATTGCAGGATTCTCAGAATATGTTCGAGATCAAAAAATGGCTCAAAACTTAGCATGGCTCACTGAGATGCAATATAAAAACAAAAAAATAATTGTATGGGGACATAATTATCATATTCGAAAACAAAATTCGAAAATGATATTAGATTATACCAAGTATCAACAACACAATTTTGTATGTCCTAATATGATGGATTTTCTTCCGCAGCGCATTAAAAACCAAATGTACACAATTGGAGTATTTGCGTATAGTGGGAGCAGTTGGAACGCTGAAAATAACAAAATTGTTCCTGTACATACAGAACATGAAGAACAAAGTGTAGAAAAAATAATAAGCACCGTTGGAAGTCCAAATGTCTTTGTAAACTTACAGGGAGAAAGCAACCGACCAGAAACGTCATGGATGTTTACCCCAACTGCAGCAAGTTATTGGGGGGACAAAGATAGAGAAGAAATCATGATTCCTACCGAACAATATGATGGCATTCTATGGTTAGAAAAGACTTCGCCTTCTGTTCTTAAATAAAAGAAAGAGCATCCTTTCGTATTAAGGATGCTCTTTTTCCTTTCATGATTGTACGTAAACAACATTCGATGTGGTACAACCTCACATGCCCATCAAGCTCATATTTTGAAGTATCCCCAAAACGAAAATTCATATCACTACAACAGTTATTTATGAGAATTAGGCCCACCTTTTTCGTTTTTGGAGAACAATTAATTTCTTAGCTTGATGGCAATGTGGTCAACTCCCTCTCAATATGAAAACGGACGTACCTTTCTCAATTAAAGATACGCCCGTCTTTTTTGTAGTCTACAACATTAAAAATATGTTACTGTATACTAAAAAAGAACGACAAAAAGATTACAATTGTGTTAAAAACAATCCATAATATCCCTCTGTTTTCTCCTATAAACGTTAGTGTTATCCCATTCTCCTCCCTTTAAGGTAGAAAATATATCCAATTATCGCTGTTACTCTTCCTCTATTAAAATATTAACTATCCCTTATGACGTCTAATATTTCGTTATTTTGTTCCCTTTAAGTAGTTAGGATAAAAAAGGAAATCTTGCAACCTATGAATTTTTTTCCAACTTTTTTTCGACAAAATCTGTGCTACGATGATGGTGTCAATCAAACAGGTAGGCAAAAACAAAACTGTTTGATAATAAATCTATACTTACATGGGGGACAATTGTAATGAAAAAACGTGCTTTACTATCTGTAGTAGCAGCAACTGCTCTTACTCTTGGAGTATCAACACATACTGCGAAAGCAGAAACAATGCAACCATCAACACCTAAAGTTCAAAATATTTCGCATTCTCCGTTATTTATGCAATATATGAATCAACAAGACTTTCAATCTTTCTTAACATCTCTTCTTAATTCATATGCAAAATGGAATGCGGGTGCTTTCCAACCAGGCAACTGTGTTATTCCTGGTCAACCAACTTACACAACAATTACAACTCCTTGGGGAAACATTGTAATTACAAACCCAGTTAACAACAATGAAGCAACTAAGCCAGAAGAAAAACCAGTTGATAACAACTCAGCAGCTAAGCCAGAAGAGAAACCTGCTGACAACAATCAAATAACTAAACCAGCTGATAAACCTGTTGATAACAACCAAGCAACTAAGCCAGCTGATAAACCAGCTAACAAACCTGCCGACAACAACCAAGCAACTAAGCCAGCTGATAAACCAGCTAATAAACCTGCCGACAACAACCAACCAACGAAACCAGCTGATAAGCCTGCTGAAGAGTCGAAAGGTTCATTAAGCGCATTTGAACAAAAAGTTGTTGACTTAACAAATGCTGAACGTACAAAACAAGGTTTACCAGCATTAAAAGTGGACACTGAGCTAAGTAAAGTAGCACGTATTAAATCAGAAGATATGCAGAAAAATCATTACTTCGATCACACTAGCCCAACATACGGTTCTCCGTTTGATATGATGAAACAGTTTGGTATTTCATATAAATCTGCTGGTGAAAATATTGCACAAGGACAACGCACTCCTGAAGAAGTTGTACAAGCTTGGATGAATAGCGCCGGTCACCGTGCAAATATTTTAAATAGCGGATACACACATATTGGTGTTGGTTACGTAGAAAACGGGAACTACTGGACACAAGAATTTATTTCGAAGTAATAGAAATAGAGCCTTCTAAGAAGGCTCTATTTATTTTGTATTCATACAAGAATGTAAAACACGAGAAAAATCATGAGGAAGAGGTACTTCTGCTTCAATTTGCTGTTTTGTAATTGGGTGTAACATTGTAATATGAGCAGCATGCAATGCTTGACGAGAAAGGAGCCTTGCCTTACCGCCATACAATACATCGCCAATAAGCGGATGACCAAGATAACTCATATGAACGCGTATTTGATGCGTTCTTCCTGTTTCTAATTGAACTTTAACAAGCGTTACGTTACTCTCTTTCGAATATTGTACGACCTGGTAATGTGTTACAGCACGGTCACCTTGGGGAGAGACACGACGTCTTGATGCATGATGACGATCTCGTCCAATTGGAGCATCTATTGTCCCCCGCTTCTTTTGTACTTTCCCTTCAACAAGTGCCATATATGTTCTCTTAATTTTACGCTCTGTTAATAATCGGTCCATAATCACACCGGCTAAAGCGTGCTTTGCAAAAACGACTCCACCTGTCGTGTCCTTATCTAATCGGTGAATGTGACGCACCTTTGTTTCAATTCCTTGCATTTGTAAATGAAAGGCTACATAGTTTGCTAACGTGGCTGTCCCGCCTTTATTGGCAGGATGTGTGTCTACTTGAATGGGTTTATTAACAATTAATACATGATCGTCTTCATATATAACTTCTATATCATAAAACTCCGGTTCTATATCATACTCTTCTTGCACAAACATATGAACTTGCAATTTATCTTCTTTTTGCAGTTGTTCACTCCACCGTTTTCCTTCTCCATTCACAAGAATACTTTTTTCCATACGATATTTGTGTAATAATTTTTTGGGAACTTGCCATTCTTCTTTCAAAATAGAATCTATCGTTCGTCCAGCCCATTCAGCAGGAACCGTAATTTCACACCATTCTCCCATTTTCTTCACTTTCATATCATCACCTTATTTCTATTCATTTTCTTATTGTAACGGAAAATCACTTCTCTTGCATAACGAAAGACAGTTCGCACTTGAACTGTCTCTCATTATCACTTTATGCATGAATCCTTTTCATTTCCTGCAACATTTCTTCCGCTTTTCTTTCATATGATAAATCTTGAAAAAATTCAGCTAACCGCTTGTAATCATTATAAGCATCTAATAATTGGTCTATCGTTTTATGATTATTTTTTTGCAGCGGTGTTTTTAGCTTAACAGGATAACGATATTCCCCCATATCACGAATTTTATAATACTCCTCTTCTACTTGAATCACTTTCACAAGCTCACCTTCTTCTGCATCGAGTGTATATCCATCAAACTCGCGTAGTAATTCATAAATAATATGTGTCTCTTTTGAATAAAAACCTTTTTCTAACCGATAGCCGACAATGCGATACATATGCCCATCATTTTCACCAAACTGTACAGTATCATTCAATTTAAATTTAAAATAACGAAACATTGCCTTTCCCCCACTCTTATATGTAATCTCCTTATCTCATACTATTCGCTAAAAAGGGGGAAAGCTATTCATATAAGTAGCTCTCACCTACTAGATGAGAGCTACTTATTAATGCGTGTTTTTCTGTTTCTTTTTGCTGAACGGAAGCCACCAGTTCCACTCACCAAACATTTTCATTAAACTTGGTACAAGAATTAATCGAATAATAGTTGCATCAAGGAATATGGCTAGCGCAACGCCAAGCCCCATCTGTTTCACTGGCAAAATATCAGTAAAAGCAAATGCACCCGTAACAACAATCATAATTAATGCCGCTGACGTAATAATCCGGCTTGTTGACACTAATCCTTCTAGCGTTGCATAATCGTTATCTCTCGTCTCTCCGTATAATTCATGAATACGTGAAATAAGAAATACTTCATAGTCCATACTTAATCCAAATACTAATCCAAAGATAAAAATCGGCAATACAAATAATACCGAGCTTTGTTCTAATCCAAAATGACCTCCTTCAAAAAGCCAAATGACAATGCCGATGGTAGCACTTAAACTAAGTACATTCATCACAATTGCTTTAATTGGAATCAGGAGCGAACGAAATGCTAATAACAATATCAAAAACGTTGATGCAAAAATAACAGACATCCCCACAACAACTTTATCTTTAATTTCATCTTCTAATTCTTGCTGGAAAGTTGTCATTCCACCTAAATAATAGGTTACCCCTTCTGTTTTATAGTTTTCTTTACAATCTCGGACCCATTGCTTTGCTTTTTCTGTTCTTGGTTTTGTATCTAGAGCAATTCCAATCGTTGTCTTATTCCCTTTCACGTAAGCCTCTAATGCCGGCTCTACTTGTGCACGATTTGGCGATTGCAACATTGCTGTCAGCTGTTCTGCAGACATATTTCCAAGTTGTTCATATAAACTTTTCACTTCATATACATCTTTATCATTCTTTAGTTTCTGCACAACCTTTTGTAGCGTTTGTAAATTCTCTTTTTCTGTTACATTTCCTTTTGTCTCTATGACGAGCGTCACATCTGCATGAGTTTTTACCGTTTTATTAAATGCGTCCTCATAACGTTCAAAAGCAATACGTGCCTCACTTTTCTCAGGCAATGCTTCTACACCAGGAAACTGTAAATCCGCACCTCGAAGCGGCAATAAACAAACGATAATAAATGTAAATACAGTAATGGTCATCACAATTGGATATTTCATTACAAACTGTGCAAATTTACGCCACATCGGTGCTGTGCGCTTAACATTTTGGTTCTTTCCTAATATACGTTTCCCCATTAAAGCTAACAGTGCTGGAAGCATCGTCAGTGAAAATAAAATACTCATGATTACGACAATCATCCCACTAATTGCGACGGCTTGAATATAATCAATTTTGAAAAAGAACAAACCGGACAAACCGACAAATACACATAAACCTGAAAAAATAATGGCGCGTCCCGCCGTTTGATAAGTAACCATAATCGCTTCTTTAACAGAACGATGTGCCAGCTCTTCTCGGAAACGATTCACAAATAAAAGAGCAAAATCAATGGATAAAGCTAGCCCAATCATCGGCGCCACATTCAGCACAAAAATAGAAAGTTCCTTTTGTTCTCCTACAAAATATAAAATTCCCATCGTACTAATGACACTTAGCGCTCCATTTAAAATAGGCAAAATCGATGCAAACAAGCTGCCAAAAGAAAGCAATAACACTAAAAACGCAATCGGCAATCCAATCATTTCTGCTACTTTCAAATCATTTTGTGTTCTCGTATTGATTTCATCATTAATAACCGGATATCCAGTTGGAGATATTTTGACCTCCCCGTTACTTTCTTTTTGAATATCCTTTACAAATGCTAATGTTTTTTCCTTCCGCTCTTTACTTGTTTTCCCGGAAAATAAAATTGAGGCATAGGCAATATCTTCCTTCAGCATTGTTTTATTTCCTATCGGCTCATGAAAAGACTCGTAAGTTTCTTCTCTTTGAATTTTTTTTACGACCTCATCAATTCTCTCGATAAACTGTTGCTGAGATACACCTTTCTCTTTTTGAAAGACGAGTAACAGTGTATCTTGCGACTGTTTAAAATCTTTGTCTAATATCTCTTTTGTCGTTAAATAATCACCTTGTGTTTGAAATCCATCTCCGCCTAATACACCAGGAAGCTTCGGTGCAAATATCCCAAGTAGCGCAGCTAGCAAAATTAATAGCGCAATCGTTGTATATCGAAATCGATATAACAAAGCGCCAATTTTTCCCCACGTATCTACTTTATGTACAGTAGTTTTCACAAAGTCTCACCTACTCCTCTTCTCGTATTCTTTCTCTTAGTGTATCATATTCACTCTCTCACTCATGAAAAAAAGCTATCCTTCTACAAAAAAGGATAGCCTTATATTAACGCTCTTGATTCGTTTGAAACCGCTCTGAAAACAAACGGTGTAAATAAATAGCAATAATAAGTATTACACCGCTCATGCAATAACCTGCTAAAATATCAGTTGGGTAATGCACGGATAAAATGATCCGGCTAAGTCCAATTAAAACGATGAATACAATTGCTAATACTGTCACAAAACATTTTACTGTTACACTTTTTACGTTCACTGCGATGATATAGGCAAGAAATCCATACGTAACAATTGATAACATCGCATGTCCACTTGGAAAGCTATATCCGAGTGCATCTAGCGCCTCGTTAATAGTCGGTCGATCTCTTTTCACAATCGCTTTAATCCCTTTATTAATAAGATGTGTACTAAGAATAGAAAGAGGATATATGATCATTGCTACGTAATAACGTTTCTTCCAAAAAAGAAACAGACTCACTGCTAACCCGATGACAATCCCACTACCAGAACCAAGTTTTGTCACATAACGAAAAAACGTAAGTGATGATTCTGTTTGAAGTCCTGTCACCATTCCTTTCACATACTCATCAATTGTCGTTACTCCGCCAGAATGTACTCTCCACGCAATAATGCTAAATGCACAAAGCAAAAGTACGGTACAAACAATCTCATACATATGTAATTTCTTTTTCAACATTCCATTTCTCCTACTATAAAAAAGCGCGATTTCCGCTAAGAAATCGCGCTTTTTTATTATTTTTCTTTTCCTGTCTTCAATTCTGTCCAGTAACGATCATAATCTTTTAATTTTCCATTTACATCAACAAGCCACTCTGTACGATTTAGCTCTTCTTTTGATAAGAAAATCATATGATTTTCTTGATAATCTTTACTATGAAGAGGACGAGCCTTTTCATTTGGATTACTATATCCAATGGATTCATAGTTTTTCACGCTGACTTTAGGATCCATTATATAGTTAATAAATTTCTCTGCAAGCTCTTTATGTTTTGCACCTTTTGGAATTGCTAATGTATCTGCCCAAATTGTGCCACCTTCTTTTGGAACGACGTATCCAACATCTTTATTCTCTTTTGCAATGAACGCCGCATCTCCGGACCATACTGTACCAATCCATGCTTCTTCAGTAATAAATTGTTGTTTAATATTATCTGTATCAAACGCTAATAAATTTGGTAATAATTTTTGAAGATCTGTAAAAGCTGTTTTTAACTCCGCATCATTTGTTGAGCTATTTGAAAAACCATGTTTCTTAAGCCCCATGCCAAGTACTTCACGAGAATCATTTAATAATGCCACGTGTCCTTTATACTTTTCATTCCATAAATCAGCCCAACTTGTTGGCGCCTCTTTCACATGTTTTTTATTATAAGCAATGCCCGTTACGCCCCATGTATACACTATTGAATACTTATTTTCCGGATCAAACTGCGGTGTTTTAAAGTTTGAAACGAGATTCTCTACATTCGGAATGTTCTTTTTATCTAATGGTTCTAACAAATCCATTTTTGTCATTGTTTTTACCATATAATCAGACGGCTGAACTAAATCATACTTTGCGCCGCCTGCTTGTAATTTCGCAAGCATTTCTTCATTACTTGCATATTTATCATAATTTACTTTCACGTCATATTTCTTTTCAAAGTCTTTAATAACTTGCTCATCAAAGTTATCAGCCCAGCTGTAAATATTTAATTCTTCTTTCTTTTCGCCGCACCCAGCTAACACACCAGCAGCAATTCCGAAAGTAAGTGCAGTACTTGCGACTACTTTCATCCATTTCATTTACATTCCCTCCTAGTTTGAACTTAATCCTTCATCTTTTACTCGGTCATTTATCCCGCTATTCGTGGGCAGTAATACTCCAACTGATTAAAGTTTCACTTTATTACAATGGAAGATGGCCGCCTGAATTTCCCTCTCCATCTGCACCTTTGCTACGGAACATTTCAGAAGCAAGCATTAATCCAACAATTACAACAATTAAAATTGTCGACAATGCGTTAATTTCAGGTGATATACCACGTTTTACCATACTATAAATATACAGTGGCAATGTTGTTGAGCCTGGACCTGACACGAAGAAACTAATCACAAAATCATCAATCGATAACGTGAATGTCAATAATGCCGCTGAAATAATCCCCGGCGCAAGTCCTGGTAGCGTTACATAACGAAACGTTTGCCACGGCGTTGCTCCTAAATCATTTGCTGCTTCTTCTAAATCGCGCCCCATACCCGAAAGTCTTGCTGATAAAACAATAACGACAAATGAAATACTAAATGTAATGTGGGCAATAATAATTGTCATTTGTCCAAGTTCAATCCCAAGTTGACTAAACAAAATTAAAAGCGATAATCCCATTAAAATATCTGGAATGAGAATTGGTAAATACACAAGTCCGTTAATTGCACCTTCAAAACGATATTTATAACGATGTAAAGCAATTGCGATTAACACACCTAACAGTGTAGAGACAATTGTCGTGACAACTGCAATCGTTAAACTGTTTATAAGTGCATCAATTACATCCTGTTTTTGAAATAAATCTGTATACCAATGAAGTGTAAAGCCTTTCCACTCCGCATTAATACGTGAGTCATTAAACGAAAATAGCATAAGTACCATCATTGGTAAATAAAGAAACAATAAAATTAGCCAAGAATAAGTGACTAAAAACTTTTTCATCTTCGTTTATTCCCCTCCGTTTCCATAGTTATATACTTTCGTAGCCCGATAATATAAGTAAATTAACAGAACGGAGAATAACACAACAATCATCGATAACGCTGACCCAAACGGCCAATCACGTGCACCTAAAAACTGATTTTGAATTACATTTCCGATTAATGCAACTTTCGAACCACCCATAACGTCTGATACAACGAACATACCAATAGATGACACAAATACTAAAATCGATCCTGTCGCGATTCCTGACATCGTCATTGGAACTGTTACATGCCAAAATGCTTTGAGCGGTGTTGCTCCTAAATCATATGCCGCTTCTAATTTTCTCTTATCAAATTGTTCAATCGCTGCATATACAGGTAAAATCATAAATGGTAAGAGTGAATATACCATCCCTAGAATAACAGATGGTGTATTGTATAGTAAGTTTAAAGGTTCGCTAATAATACCTAATTTCAGCAACAATGTATTGACAAGCCCTTGTGAACGTAAAATAACAATCCAAGCATACGAACGGACTAAAAAGTTAATCCAGAATGGGATTGTAGCAAGAAGCAGTAAAAGAGAACGCCATTTACGATCAACAATCGTCACCGTATAGGCGAACGGATACCCAATCAATAAACAAAGTACTGTTGTAATAACAGCAATTTTTACTGTTTCCCATAACGTCTCCATATAGAGCGCATCAAATACACGTCTAATATTCTCTAACGTAAAGCTCATCTCAACTGTTCCATACGTCCCGCGCTGCAGGAATGAAAAAGCTAACACAAACAAGAGAGGGACTAAGAAGAAGATTAGTAACCACGCAACTGTCGGTAATGCGAGTAATTTCCCTTTTTTCAATTTAAGGTCACCTCATCCTCTTTTTCCCAGCCTATAGACACATTGTCACCAATGTTCCACTGCATCACTTCGTCTGCACTTTGATACGCCATAAACAACTCGCCTGTTTTCTCATCGCGAATATAAAGCTTCTCCATATTTCCGACAAATTCAATATCCTCAATATGGCCAAAGTGATAGCCCTCATTAGATGACGCTTCTACAGAACGTATTTTCACATTTTCCGGGCGTACTGCTATGTATGTTTCCCCTGTTTGAACAATATTATTTTCTCCAATAAAGGTCGCAACGAACAACGTTTCTGGTTTATGATAAATTTCTTTTGGCGTGCCGATTTGTTCAATATGACCTTTGTTCATAACCACAATGCGATCACTCATGCTCATCGCTTCTTCTTGATCATGCGTCACATAAATAAACGTAATGCCAAGATTACGCTGTAAGTTTTTCAATTCACGCTGTAAATCTTTTCGAAGTTTAAAATCTAGTGCTCCTAGCGGTTCATCTAATAACAATACACGAGGATTATTCACAATTGCACGTGCAATCGCTACACGTTGCTGTTGCCCACCAGAAAGTTTAGATGGCTTTCGATTACGGAATTCTGTTAACTGTGTTAAACGCATCGCTTCCTCAGCACGTTCTTGTTGCTCTGCTTCAGAAACCTTTTGCATCTTCAATCCAAAACGAATATTCTTCTCAACCGTCATATGTGGGAACAGTGCATAATGCTGAAACACTAAATTCATATGACGCTTATAAGGTGGTAAATCGTTAATCGTTTCATCATCAAGCGAAATGATACCTTTTGTCGGTTTTTCAAAACCAGCAATCATACGAAGTAACGTCGTTTTCCCACAACCACTCGGACCAAGAATCGTTAAAAACTCGCCTTCTTTAATGTCTAAAGAAAGCGGCGGAATAATCACTTGATCCCCAAAATGTTTTTCTACTGCTTCGACTTTAATAATATTTTTCATCTTCTCTTCCTATCTACCTCATATTTTTGATATTCATAAATAACCAAGTATTCTATATACAATAACTTTGTTTCAATTTAAACAAAAATGATGTTTGATCACGCAATTTGAACGTGATCAATGGTGGATGCTCACCACTGATAGAAGCTTCACTTTATGTAATATGTTCAGTGTAATTTTGTACGATGCACACCTTGAATAGAAAAACCCCTTCGTGTTGAAGGGGCTTTTATCATACGGACGCACCAATTGATAAACACCATCATTATTTTAACAATTTTCGGATGAATTTTAAAGCACTTTTTGTAGAAGAATAGCGGATTTTCATATCGAATGCTGTCGATTGAGACAAAATGCTTTTATAATGTGAAAATGTTTGAAAGCTCTGTTCTCCGTGATAACCCCCTAGTCCACTTTGACCAACACCACCAAATGGTAAATACGGTGTTGCTAGATGATATACAACATCATTAATACAACCGCCTCCATAGGAAATGGATTGCGTTACTTGCTTTTGCACATCTCGTACTTCAGAGAAAACATATAATGCAAGCGGTTTCGGATGGCACTGAATTGTTGCTATCACATCTTCTATATTTTCATACTCTAATAATGGTAAAATGGGACCAAAAATCTCATCTTCCATAACAGCATCATTCCATGTCACATCTGTAAGTACTGTAGGTTCAATTACTAGTTTATCTTGATCATATTTCCCGCCTATTACAGCCTGACCATCTCCTAAAAATGAACATAATCTTTCAAAATGCCGCCCGCTCACAATCCGAACATACTTTTCATTTTGCAATGGTTTCTCTCCATATTGCTCGTGCACAGCTTTTCTCATTTCTTCTATAAATTGATCTTTAATAGAAGAGTGAACGTATACATAATCAGGTGCCACGCACGTTTGCCCCGCATTTAAAAATTTCCCCCATACAATTCGCCGCGCTGTAACATCAAGCTTTGCATCTTTATGTACTATGCACGGACTTTTGCCGCCAAGTTCAAGCGTAAGAGGCGTTAATTGTTTTGCAGCTGCCTCCATAACAATCTTTCCAACTCCCACACTACCAGTAAAGAAAATATAATCAAACGGCTCCTTCAGTAAAGCTGTGCTTACCTCAGCTCCGCCTTCTATCACAGCGACAAACTCTGGTGGGAATAACTCCGTTAACATTTTTGCAAGAACGTTAGAAACATTTGGTGTTAACTCTGAAGGTTTTAAGACAACTGTATTTCCAGCCGCAATCGCTCCAACTATCGGAGCAATCGCCAGTTGAAACGGATAATTCCACGGGGCAATTACTAACGTTACGCCATATGGCTCCGGAATAATTTTCCCTTTTGATCCAATATGAGTCATTGCCGTTTTCACACGCTTTGGTTTACTCCATTTAGAAAGATTCTTTATCATAAAAGAAATTTCTTTTAATGTATAGCCTATCTCTGTTGTATACGATTCATGCTCTGATTTATTTAAATCCAGCTTTAGCGCTTCAAAAATTTCAGACTCATAGCGCTGAATACTTTCATATAACGCTCGTAACTGTTTCTTTCTTTCCTCTATACTTCTTGTTTTCCCGCTATAAAAATAAAATCTTTGTCGTTCTACAATAGAAGCAATTGTCATAAAGCTTCCCCCCTTTACTTCATCATATATTATAATACATTTCTTGTTTCTTCTTATTAAAAATGAACTGATATGTAAAAATTTATTATTTATCCCGCTATTCGCGGGCAGTGATACTCCCACCTCAAAATTTGGTGAGAGCTGATTAAAGTTTCACTTTATGTTCCTATAAAAAAGCTGTTGAAAGAAATCCCCTTCAACAGCTTTTTCATTATTAACGATATAAACGAACTGCCCCTGCAGAATTATCATCTGCTTGTCCAACCACTTCAAATTTCAATCCAAGTTTCGGTAATTTACGTCCTGCATCTGGGATTAAGTCGTTCATATAAGATTTAGAATCATCAAACTTCGTTACACCTGGTAATCCTTTGTAATCAAATGTTCCACGTGATGGAGATACAACTTTCCACGCTGGTGTTTGATTAAAGGAGAACGCAGCATCTGCAATTTGGTATCGTGTACTATTTTTAACAGATGGCTTACCATTTAACGTTCCAACAATTGCCTCTGGATGAGAGTCAACAACCCCTAAGAAACCTTCGCCTGGATGAAGACCAACCCAGTTATCTGTAAAGCTAGAGTCTGCATACCATACAACAAGACCTGTATTGTACTGTACACCGTTGCTATATTTTAACGATTGGTCAGCACCAGCATAATTTCTCCACTCTAAATAGTAGTTATGCTTCTTCTTATAAAAGCCGTCTGCTACAACGAAACCGTTTAATTTAAATTGTGTGTCACCTTCTGCATCATCAGAGAACACAACATTTCCATCGACAGTTAATGTCGCATTATCAAGAGTAAAACCATTTGGTGCCATAGCACCATCTGTAATGTATTCGAATACTAATTTTACTTTTTGGCCTTTAAATTGCCCTAAGTCATATGACTTATCTACCCATTTACCATCTGTTGTGTCCATACCATTTTTCACATTCTTTTCACCAATTCGATCCACTAACGTTTTCTTACCATCTTCTGTCACAGCATGTACTTCAATGAAGTCATAGCCCGTTTCAATTTCATACAATGATTTGTAATCAAACTTTGCATTTGTTGCATTTGTTAAATCAAACACTGGCGTTTCTAATGTCGTATGAAGATCGTCGCCTTTTGTACTATAGTAGTACTTCTTACCAAATCCAGGCTGAATACCTTTTACATCTTTGTCTGGTAAATTAACGCGAATCAGACCAGGACGAGCTGATTTCGTTACACTTTGATCTAAGTATGTCGCAAAACCGATACCGCGATTTAATTTATCATAATCAGCCTCTACAATGTTCGCCCAATTTCCGCCCATGTTCTTTTGAAAGAACTCTTTGTTTTGCGGAGAGAAACTTGGTGGCGTTGTACCTGCAATTTTACCTGCCCAGCTGCCACTCATAACAGACCAAGAGTTAATTGGCTCACCTGATCCTGAATACTTCGTATCATACTCATCTGGAAGACCTAAATCATGACCAAATTCATGTGCGAATACACCAACTGCTCCGTCCTCCGGCTCAATTGTGTAATCGTATGCTGCCATTTTACCGCCCCAGTTATTCACCTTTGATTCTGTTCCTTCAATTGGATATGGGTTTCCAAGATTCCAGCGATGTGACCAAATTGCGTCGTCACCTAATCTACCGCCTCCTCCATCTTGACCAACTCCAGCGTGAATGACCATTAAGTGATCAATAAGACCATCTGGTTCATTTTTATTTCCGTCTCCATCTATGTCATATTGATCATACTGGTCAAATTCAGATAAATCCATACCGCTTGCTACAGCTGCATCTAATGACTCTTTTACAAGATCACGAGGTCCTTTTGGCCCTTTATTATCATGACCGCCATCCCCAGCATCTGCACCATAATCCGCTGCTTTACCTGGAACTGTTAACCACTTTGTTACTTTTCCATCAACTGTATAACTACCGCCTGATTGCTCTTCATAATATTGTTTAAATGTTGGAATTTTCGAACCATCAAAGAGCGTAAACGGCTCATCACCAAATAACATTTTTTGATAATGTTCTGAAGTAAAATCATTTGAATACATATAACCTGGTACTTGATCAATATTGTTATGCTTAAAGTCAGCATATTCTACTAGCAATACAAGAACTTTATCCTTACGAACATCACCATTATATTGTTTTTGCTTCGCTGAACTAGTTGGTACTTTTCCATTTAATCCACCTTTAACTTGCTCTTGCCCAGCTACTGGGCCACTAGCTGGCTGATCTGCTTTTTCTTTCATATCTGCTTTTGCATCTTTTACTTTTTTCAAAAAGTCAGAAGCCTCTCTTGAGACACTATCTCCTGCCGCTGGTTCTTTCCCAGCATTTTCGCCTTTTTTCTTCTCTACATATTTTTCAACAGCTTTTAATGTGTGTTCTTTCGATGCAGATTCACTAATTACACCGCGCTTCTTGAGCGCCTCTGCTAGACGATCCTCTTGAATTAAATTTTCATCAATTGGGCTTAAAGTTCCTGCATTAGATGGCGTTGCCGCATAAACAGATTGACTGCCAAACCCAAATGTGCAGCTAAGCACAGCTGTCGCCGCAAGCGTAGACAGCACTTTAAAAGGCTTTTTCTTCATCCCTATTCCTCCCCCAAAAAAATACGTTCTAATATTTTGATAATAGAAAAAATTCACTAAATTTACAATATACTGTCTAAATTTGTAATATTTTTGAAAAAATTCTTTGTTTTAGATTTATGCATATTCGGATTTAGTAATGTTTTCAGAAAATATTGATAAAAGTTGATAAAACCATTACAATTTCTGTATGTAATTGCAAGATATTAGTCTTGTTTGATAAATCTTCTAAAAAATATACAAATTTTATAGTATTTTAACGCAATTTTACTTTTCTATATTATAACAGTGTTAATAAATTAGTTTTCTAGCTTTTATAATCGCAATTATTAGGGAGGCGTCATTTGTGCAAACAGATAACAAAGAAGTACTTGATTTAGAATGGATTGATTTATTATTGGAAGCTTTAGATATGGATATGACAAGTGCAGAGGTATCTAACTTTTTGAAACATGGAAATGAACCCTCTCAGAATTAATCGATATTGTTCTTTTTAAAGAAAAATGTGTTATAATAATTTACATCTTAAGTTGAATACATACAGTAAGAAAGGTGCGCTAATATGATTGGAGAACGTATAAAACGACTGCGTCTACAAAGAGGCATCTCCTTAACAGAACTTGCCGAAAAAGCAGGCGTTGCAAAGTCATATATTAGTTCCATTGAACGAAACTTACAAAAAAATCCTTCGATCCAATTTCTCGAAAAGATTTCAAACGTTCTGCACGTTCCTGTTGATGTACTTCTTCATGATGAACCAACCGAGGAACATACAATGGACTCTGAGTGGATCAAACTTGTTAAAGAGGCCATGCATTCTGGTGTTTCAAAAGAGCAATTTCGTGAATTTTTAGAGTTTAATAAGTGGAAACAACAAAAAAAATGATGCGGGAAGAGTGCTTTCAATGAAGGTACTCTTTTTATTTATATTATAAAAAGATGTTCAGACACAAAAAAAAGCTGTTGAAAAGAATCCCTCTTCAACAGCTTTTCCATTATTAACGATATAAACGAACTGCCCCTGCAGAATTATCATCTGCTTGTCCAACTACTTCAAATTTCAATCCAAGCTTCGGTACTTTACGTCCTGCATCTGGGATTAAATTGTTCATATACGTTTTAGAATCATCAAACTTCGTTACACCTGGTAATCCTTTATAATCAAATGTTCCGCGCGCTGGAGAAACAACTTTCCACGCTGGCGTTTGATTAAAGGAGAACGCAGCATCTGCAATTTGATATCGTGTGCTACTTGCAACAGATGGTTTACCATTTAATGTTCCCACAATTGCCTCTGGATGAGAGTCAACAACACCTAAGAAACCTTCACCTGGGTGAACACCAACCCAGTTATCTGTATAGCTAGAGTCTGCATACCATACAACAAGACCAGTATTGTACACTGGACCACGACCATATTGTAATGCTTCATCTGCACCAGCATAGTTTCTCCACTCTAAATAGTAGTTATTTTTCTTCTTATCAAAACCGTCTGATACAACGAAACCGTTTAATTTTAATTTTGATTCGCCTTCTGCATCATCAGAGAACACAACATTTCCATCGACAGTTAATGCAGCATTATCAAGCGTAAATCCATTTGGTGCTAAACCACCATCTGTAATGTATTCGAATACTAATTTTACTTTTTGACCTTTAAATTGCCCTAAGTCATATGACTTATCTACCCATTTACCATCTGTTGTGTCCATACCATTTTTCACATTCTTTTCACCAATTCGATCCACTAACGTTTTCTTGCCATCTTCTGCCACTGCATGTACTTCAAGGAAGTCATAGCCCGTTTCAATTTCATACAATGATTTGTAATCAAATTTCGCATTTGTTGCTTTTGTTAAATCAAACACTGGCGTTTCTAATGTCGTATGAAGATCATCGCCCTTTGTACTATAGTAATATTTCTTACCAAATGCAGGCTGAATACCTTTTACATCTTTGTCTGGTAAGTTCACACGGATCATACCAGGACGAGCTGATTTCGTTACACTTTGATCTAAGAATGTTGCATAACCAATACCTTTATTTAACTTATCATAATCGACTTCAACAATATTTGCCCAGTTTCCACCCATGTTCTTTTGAAAGAACTCTTTATTTTGCGGAGAGAAACTTGTTGGTGTTGTCCCTGCAATGTTACCTGCCCAGCTGCCGCCACTCATAATAGACCAAGATTGAATTGGCTCACCTGCACCAGAATACTTCGTATCATATTCATCAGGAAGACCTAAATCATGACCAAATTCATGTGCGAATACACCAACTGCTCCGTCTTCTGGCTCAACAGTATAGTCGTATGCAGCCATTTTACCGCCCCAGTTATCTACCTTTGCCTTTGTTCCTTCAATTGGATATACTTTCCCAAGATTCCAGCGATGTGACCAAATTGCGTCATCACCTAATTTACCACCGCCTGCTTCTTGCCCAACTCCTGCATGAAGAATCATTAAATGATCAATAAGACCATCTGGTTCATTTTTATTTCCATCTCCATTTACGTCATATTGATCAAATTGGTCAAATTCAGATAAATCCATACCGCTATCTACAGCTGCTTTTAAAGCATCTTTTACAAGGTCACGTGGTCCTTTTGGCCCTTTATTATCATGACCGCCATCGCCAGCATCTGCACCATAATCTGCTGCTTTACCTGGAACTGTTAACCACTTTGTTACTTTTCCATCAACTGTATAACTGCCACCTGATTGCTCTTCATAATATTGTTTAAATGTTGGGATTTTCGAACCATCAAAGAGTGTAAACTGGTCATCACCAAACAGCATTTTTTGATAATGTTCTTGATTAAAATCGTTTGAATACATATAACCTGGTTCTTGATCGATATTGTTATGTTTAAAATCAGCATATTCAACTAGTAATACAAGTACTTTATCTTTGCGAACATCACCATTATATTGTTTTTGCTTCGCTGCACTAGTTGGCACTTTTCCATTTAGTCCACCTTTAACCGGAGCTTGTCCAGCTGCTGGCCCTCCAGTTGGTTGACCTGCTTTTTCTTTCGAATCTGCTTTTGCATCTTTCACTTTTTTCAAAAAGTCAGAAGCTTCTTGTGTAACACTATCCCCCGCTGCCGGTTCTTTTCCAGCATTTTCGCCTTTTTTCTTCTCTACGTATTTTTCAACAGCTTTTAATGTGTCTTCTTTCGACGCAGATTCACTAATTACACCGCGTTTCTTGAGCGCGTCCGCTAAACGATCCTCTGGAATTAAATGATCGTCAATTGGAGTTAAAGATCCTACATTAGACGGCGTTGCTGCATAAACAGATTGACTGCCAAATCCAAATGTGCAACTAAGCACAGCTGTCGCCGCAAGCGTAGACAGCACTTTAAAAGGCTTTTTCTTCATCCCTATTCCTCCCCAAACCAAAATATGTGATAATATTTTGATAATAAAGAAAATTATATTAATTTGCAATATATTCTCTTAATTTGTAATATTTTTGAAAAATTACGTTTTTTCCAGATAATCTTATATATAAATTGAATGATTTTAGGGGATATCGATATAACAAGGAGCGTTATTTATGCAAACGGATCAGAAAGAAGTACTTGATTCAGAATGAATTGATTTATAGTAATAAGCTTTAAATATGAATATGAGCAGCGCGGAAGTATCTAACGTTTCGAGACATGGAAATCAATCATCACAGAGCTAACCAATATTGTATTTTCAAAAGAACAATTTCGTGAATTTCTTAGAGTTTAATAAGTGGAAATAACAGCAAAAATAATGCGAGAAGAGTGCTTTCGATGAAAGTGCTTTTTTTATATTATAAAAAGCGGAGGAACCCCTCCGCTTTCATTATATTGCTTATTTCTCTTCACCATCAGTTTGTGAAGCATTGAAAGTCCATTCTAAATTCAACTTATCGCCTTGGAAGATATTTTGGTCTTTTCCATTATCTTCGAAAACGAATTGTACCCATAGGTAATCCTCTGAACCAGCTTTTAATCCACCTTCTTCAGCCCATTCAGGAGCAAATACATCTTTTGCAACTACATCTGGATCTGCTGTTTGCAGGTCAGCTAATGTTGTTTCATATACTGGTTCGCTTTGCTTATCCCAGTTCCAGATAAACTTAACTTTAATGTGTTTACCGAAATCTTCACCATTATTATCGCCTTTGCTATCAGTTACTGTATATTTAGTAGCTAACTTTACATCTTTAATTGCTAATGAACCTTTATTTTGTAATAAAAATTCTTTTTTCACGGAATCGCCTGGTTTTAAGTTGTCGATATCAACGATTGTTTTTGGATTAAGTGCAAGATCTAACGTACCCGCTGCAAATGTATTGTTGGATACCTCTTTATCGCTAAAGAATGCAAACGTTCCTCCACCGATTAAAGATAAGCCTAACGCTGCTGATGCTACTCCCATACCTAATTTTTTCTTAAGACCCATTCTAAATTCCCCCAATTTTCTTTTTATTGTTAGCTCTTATGTAGATAAGAGATGTAACTAATAAAATAGTTGCTTTGTTTCAACATAACCGTTGCATGTCTGCCACCCAAATAACTCTATGTATGTTCTTTACTAAGTCCCTTATATTCATTATAAAGAACATACGGTGCGGAAATAAAACCTCAAAAAGTTCTGTATTTTCTGTTTTTTTAACGTTTTAATTTACTTTCCTAGCTTTTTCGTCACTTTCCTTACAATTTCTCTTTTTTATACATATATAATACATTTCTTTATTTTCGCTTCATTCGTTTTCCGTATACAAGAAATCCCGCCGCCATCAGCATTCCAATTCCGATTAAGATGGAATACATATAATCAGCACCTGTACGCGGTAATAGTTTTATATAATTTACTGAATCATTTCCATTTGTACTTCCATTAGAATCTTTCGGTTCTCCAATATGACCACCATCTTCTTCAGCATAAAATACAAATTTAACTTGTGCTTCTAATCCTTGATACTCATTTCCTAATTCTTCAGGAAAGCGCACAATATATTGTAACTGTTCACTCTGCTCAGCGGATAATGTACGTCCTGTTTGCTTTGTAAAACCACTTAAACTTCCTTTATAAAGAACACGTTCCTGCTTATCCTTTACCTCTAATGTTAATCCATCATATAGCTTTTTAGATCCTTCTGTGAACTCAGCAGACATCGTATATAAAAATCCCGTTGCCCCATCATTATTCACACGAACGCTCCGCTTGGCCCAGTCCCCAGGCTTCATATCCTTCGTTACATCAAGTAGCATCTCTTTTGGTGTAAGACTTAAATCAATCTCCTTACGCTCCTTAGCGAGCACTTTTTCCCTACTTGTTGTAATTCCAATGATGAATGCAACTATACAATATACGATCACGATATACCACAGCTTTTTCCGTTTCATAATCATCCCTCATAAAATATGAAATAGGAAAAGGCAAGGCGACTCGCCTTTTCGATTAAAAACGTTATTTTTGCCTGTATCCTATGATGTATGAAATGTACATTTGAAATTCAGTTTTCATCTTGGAAGATATTTTTACCTTATCTGCATTCTCGTAAAATCTATTTTTTCAGCCTTTCCTTATGAGCATGCGTTACTGCTTTGTTCCCGCAGCTGATTCTTCTTTCTTTTCATCAGGCTGTACTGGTGGGGTACCCTGTTGATTTTGTTTCAACTGTTCTTCATTCTTACGATTATCCTGCTTGTTCTCTTCTTGTTTTGGAGGCTGCTCTGTTTGCTGAGAAGAATTTGAAGGTTGTACAGATGATATGATTTGAACACTGTTTGCTTGTTTCTTTTTCTCTTCATTTATTTGTTTTTCTAATGCCCCAATACGTTCATCTACTTTTTGTAAAACTGCTTGTTTCTCAACATCACTGCTAATACTTTGCACTTCATTAAAACCAGTTTGTACATATTTTAATACTTCTTGTGCAGAACTCTCTTTATTTTTCTTTGCATCCTCTACCGCTGTTTTATAATAAGACTCAATTTCCGTAAAGTTAGCTTGTAGTGCTGTAATTTCCGTCTTTATTGCTTCTCGGTGCTGCTTCCATTCAACAAGTTTTCCTTCTAATTCTGCAACAATTCCATTTCCTGCATAATTGATCGCATTGAAATGATTGAAAATCGCTTCTCTATGTTGCTTTACTTCCCCTGTTAACTTTTCAATTGTTTTTGGAAAAACCATCGCAGTTGATAAGGTTGCCTCTACTTTTTGCTGACTTACATAAGATGCTTCTGTATGTGTCACGACTTGAGATCCCATATAAAAAGCTATAGAACAGACACATGGTAATATAAGAATATTTCTTACTTTCCTTGATGATTTTTTCATATTCACACCTGCCATTAGATGAATTTATATTCCTTATAAAGAATTATAACATTCTTTATAAGGAACAAGACCATCTAATAAAGATAGTCTTGTTCCTTACACTTTACCTTTCTTCACCAGCAGTTTGCTGTGCATTAAACGTCCATTTTAATTGAACTTGATCGCCTTGGAATTCATTTTGGTCCTTGCCATTATCAACAAATTCAAATTTCACAGTGAATTTATCAGAATTCCCTGCAGAAATACCTTTCTCATCCCAAAACCAAGCAATAAGATCATTATCTACAGCTGTAAGCGTGTCTTTCTTTAATTTATCTAACGTTGTTTCTTTCACGATTGTTTCATGTTTATCAATATTTCTCAAGAAAGTAACTTTAATATGTTTACCAAAATCTTCTTTATTATCTACCTTTGTATCTACTACACTATAATCTGTTTGCAGTAATACTTTTTTAATATTTAAAGATCCTTTATTTTCTAATTTAAATTCACGTTTAATTGTATCACCAGGTTTAAGATTGTCTACATTAACAATTGTCGTTGGATTTGCTACTAAATCAAGCGTACCTGCTGCAAACGTATTATTTGATACTTCTTTGTCACTAAAGTACGCAAATGTTCCTCCGCCAACTAGTGCTGCTCCAAGTACCGCTGACGCTACGCCCATTCCTAACTTCTTTTTTAATGTCATCCCACTTTCCCCCTAAGCTCTACATATATTTGTTAACCTTCAATGATTGAAGAGTATAACCCTTTTATCCCGCTATTTGTGAGCAGTAATATGCCCCCTCTCAAGCTTGGGAGAGAATCTAAGAAGCTAGTTGGAAGATAACTGTCCGTAAAATCCCGATTAGGCGGGCTTTCCATCAGTGCCCCACTGATAGAAGTTTCACTTTATACAGATTGCCCTGCATCGGAAGACTTGCTTTTCTTTTCAGAATCAATGCTGCGTATTGCTCCAAAAATAGTAACTGCAGAATATCCCAACAATAAAACACCTGGAATAACTAATAACAATGCTGCCCCGGCTTTCGAATTTGCATAACTTAATAAATAACCAACATGCGGTACAGTAATATCTGCATATTTTCCAATTACATTTTCAGAAAGAACCGGATTTAAATCAGGACCATTATTATTGTCACCTTTTGTTTCATAAGCAACTTTTCCATTTATATCTTTCACATCAATAATGCGATGAGTAACAATCTTATTATCTTTCTCTTTAAACGTAATAACATCGCCTTTTTTATATTTTGAACCATCTTTCGTTGGTTCAATTGCAATAACAGATCCTGTTAAAAACGTAGGTTCCATCGATCCTGATAATACCGCCTTGAATTGGTATCCCATCACCGTTGGATCGCCGCCACTCGCCTTTGACGAAATAACAACAAACGCTAACACAACCATAATCGTAAACAAAACAAAAGAAATAATATTACTAATTACCTTCCGTACTAACTTCATCGGTTTCCTTCCTTTCGTTTATTTCGTCTTTATATAAACAAATCGCAAAAAACATTCCCATTCGACGTTCTCTTTAACGAACCTAAACTCATATTATAACGAATATTCAAAAAACACAATAAAAAATAGGCAAAATACACCTGCCTATTTTCATCGCGACAACATCTTCTGTTTTTTACGATTCCAAAGAAATACCAAGGTACTAAAAACAATAAGAATAGCAGCACCGATACCAGCCATTAACTCATACGAAAAAGTAGATTTTGTTATACTATTCTCTTCTGGCTTCTCAAATACAACATTTTCTTTCGAAAGAACATTAATACTTTCTATCGTTTGATCATTTTTCTTAAGATCTACAGTCCCAATCACATCACCGCGGTGAAGACCTGTTTGATATAAACTCGCCTCATCAACATGCTTTTCTTTAAAAACAACTTGTACATTTTTCGCTTCACCTTGTTTTAATACAAGATCACCACTTCGCTCAAGCTCACCATCTACTGACTTATTCAAGTAAAGCATTTGCTTAGTCCAATTGTTTTTATCTACCACTTGTTGTTTTGCAAATTGCGGAAATGCATAATCAGCAAGCTTTCTCATATCTTCATAAATTTCTGGCTTTTGTGAAGCCATTACAACATTTACAATACGATTTCCGTCTTTCTCATTTATTTGTACAAGTGTATTACGTGCTTCATTTGTAAAACCTGTTTTCCCGCCAATACAATTTGGATTTTCAAAATATTGACCTTTATTAAAGATAGAAGCAGTTTGTCTTGATGTTGTAACAGTTGTTCTCTTCGTATTCATTGCCGTCATAATTTCTGGATGCTTCATCGCACCTCTTGTAATCATAGCCATATCATACGCTGTTGTATAATGATTTGGATCATGAAGACCGTTTGGCGTAACAAAATGACTATCCTTTGCACCTAACTGTACTGCCTTCTCATTCATCATCTTCGCAAAATTTTCAGGACTTCCTGCCACATGCTCCGCAATCGCATACGCTACATCATTCGCACTCAGCACCATCAAAATCATAAGTGCCGTATCACGATCTATCGTTTCACCTTGTTGAAATTCAATTTGATAATTACTTTTCTCCTGTTCAAGAGCTTTTTGAGAAAAACTAATTTTCTCTCCAGGCTGCACATTCTCCATCAATAAAATACTCGTTAATACTTTCGTTATACTAGCAGGAAAAGCATGTTGATTCGCATTCTTGTCATACAAAACATCACCTGTTTTCGCATCCACTGACACCGCAAACTGTCCAAATACCTCCGGCGCTGGTGAATTCTCTGCATACAACTTAACAGGCGCAAGCAAAAATAACAAACTTGCAATAACCAAAGCCGAAATCTTCTTACAATTAAACATTCACTTCTCCCTTTTCTTAACTCTATATATATACGTTATTTATTATAAAAATCAAAATAGAATACGACACTACCTTCTATTTACCGTTTTCCAGTATATCATAATTTTACAAAAAAAGACAGAACAACAATACATAAAAAATAGGAGGAATTACTCCTCCTTATCCTCTTTATCCCCCTCATCACTTAAAAGATCCATAAGATTTTTTTTCGCTTCCTCTTCCGTTATCTCATCCGTTACCCCGATAAATGACCAACCCTTTGATTCCATCCATCTTACAAGCTCTTCTCCAAATTCTTCTTGAGATACATCTACATCAAAAACTGCTCCATTAATAGAAAACGTTCTATATCTCGGCACATACATTTTAAAATTCTTTCTTACCATTTACACCCCTTCATTCATATATATTCTTATAAACCTATTAATTATTCCTTTGTATAATATATTAATAAAACGGTAAAAAATGAACTCTTCATATGCCCTAAAAACTACTAAATAAATGGAAAACTTCTTTCTTTTTAATCCGTCTTATCAAACAACTGGAAATCATCAAATATGACTCCTACTAAAACAAGACCTCCACAACAAACACAATCCCTTTTTTAAACATCTTGCTCCCCTATACAACCATATCCAATTTATTTCATCATATTATATTTGCTAGAATATACCTTTTCCTACATTATCATGTAGAATACATATAATGTTATAAAATGAAAAACAACACTTTTTTGGTTATTATTTGAAATTTACAAATAAAAAGTCTTGTAGAGTTCACATCATTTCATTTATAATAGAGACCATAAAATAACAAAGATGTTTATCCATCACTATTTATCATGATCCCGTAGCTCAGCAGGGAGAGCGCCACCTTGACAGGGTGGAGGTCGCTGGTTCGAACCCAGTCGGGATCATACACGCTTGTTATTGCTGGATTCGTGAAGAATTCAGACGGTAATAAAATATAGTGGTTGCTGGCAGACACGCTATGCAATCGAAGAACCACTTTCTTCTAGTCTATAAACTGGAAAGGAAGTGGTTTTTTGTTGCTTAAATTTGCTATTCAAGATTTCAAGGACGATAGAGAATTTAAAAATTTATCCTCGCGAACAATCGGTTCTTACCTCCTTACTCTTAACGAGTTTCAAGGGTTTTGTTCTGAACGTGAACTTATTGACGTCAATGATATTACACCCAATGTAATCAAAAACTACCTATTATATTGTCAAAAGCAGCGTAAGAACAATCCTACTACAAGAAATACCAAACTCCATACGTTAAAGATTTTCTTTAATTACCTTCAATATCAGGAAATCATTGAAGAAAAGAAAAATCCCACTCGGAAATTCGAGTATGCCAAAGAAGACATCAAAATCGAAGTTTTCAATGACCAACATATTAAACAAATGCTTGGCTATTATAGGCGACTAAAACAACGAGATAAACAATATTACGCATATAGAGATTATTCTATCATGCTTGTTCTCCTTGGTACTGGTTGTAGATTAGGAGAATTATGTAATTTACAATGGCGAGAAGTTGACCTTGTACAAGGAACAATTACCGTATTCGGGAAGAAACGTCAGCAAAGCAGCATTCCTTTAACAGAAAAACTCATTAAGGAATTATGCGAATACAAGATATTCTGCGAACGTGAATTTGATACTCTATCAAGTCATGTCTTTGTAAACAAAGATAACAAACCTTTAACACCTAATGCTGTGAAATGTATCTTTAAACGATTAAAAATGGTAATGAATTTTAAAGACGTTCGTTTATCTGCACATACTTTTAGGCATACATTTGCCCATCGTATGTTAGCTAATGGTTGTGATGTATTTACTCTTCAAAAAATGCTGCGACATAGTAATTTACGAATGACTGAACGTTACTTAGCTATATGGGGTACTGCATTAAGAGAACAAAATGACAAATATAATCCATTAAATACTATGGACATCTAAATAATAGAAAAAAGCTACCTACTGCAATAGGTAGCCCAACTTGTAAAAACAGCTTTGAAAATCAGCTAAATAAAAAAAACTTCATTTAGCATAAAACTAAATAACGGATATTCCTTCATTTAGCCCCTGTATTATACCATTTTTAAAAATAGGTGTACAAGAGGTTTAGTTTCCTATTGTCTTTTTTAGGAACTACGAAAGGGAATTTCCGAACGAGGAATGACCTAACACTCGTAAAACTTGAACAGGTTAGCTAAGCCAATGTCATAAAATTAAGCGTCCTAACATATAACGTTTCCTTGTTTGCGTTGTTGGGAGTCTAGGAGAGAACGTCCCTAAACGGTTCGGCTGGTTGCTTGGTGTATTACGGTACAGGTAGCAACGAACATGAAAGATAACATTAGGTTACGAGTAATTAAGGATATGTCAGCAGTACAATTCTTTCCCTAAATCTTTCAGCAAGTAGGACAAGCATTACTTGTTAAAAGTTCGTTGTAGGTGAAAATCTAGCGTTCAAACAAGGTGTATACTACACGGATTCCTTAACCCGATAGACCATGAGAAGTGACAATGAACGTCTACTTTATGTCGCATTAACCTTTTTATTTTTGCGATATAAGGTAGTCATTCTCTGCCCTAGCCGTTGTCCTGTACCCTCATCCCATGATGAAGGACTGACATCCCAAGTCAAGGGGTTATTAATTAAAAGAATATACTGAAAATTATTACTTATAGAGGTATAATATGGTAGGGGAAATAAGATTTATAGGGGGAAATTTAGTGGCAGTTAAGGATGTTAAGGTTACTAGTGAGTTAACAGAGAGAATTTTTTTAGAAGAAAGAATGAGGAAAGATGCTAAACAAACATTGTTAACACTATTTACGCAACAGATTTTACATAATACTCAAGGAATAATCGATGATGAAACAGGAAATCAAGTAGTTTTTCAATTTACTAAAGGTAAAACCTTCCCAGTACCAGTTATACCATTTATTGATTTTGAAAGAGGACGTATAGATATAGATGAATTATTGGTGTATACATATCTTTGCTATGTTGTACATACTTCTAATACTTCTAATGTGAAAATCAGAGTAGATATGATTAGCAAACGTACAGGATTATCTAAAAAGAAAGTGAAAGATGTATTAAATAGCTTGTATGAGAAGGAAAAATATATCATTGATTTGGGAAAGGGCATGATTGACGTTTATTTGCTTTCAAAGGAATTGTTATCTGAATTAGAGACTATAAGAGAAATACATGAAAAAGCGGAGTTAGAAGGCGACGAAACTACACCTATACCTATAGAATTAATGGAGAATTATCATAAATATGGTTTTGCTGCTTCTGAATTATCTGCATTGACAATGTTTATGACTTATGCGTATAAAGGCACATATACGTATGACGAAATTATTAAAGAAATGATTGAAATGAATCCGGGAAAATCTGAATTTCAGATACAATCCGCAGTTAGAAAAGCTGAAAATCATGGGTTTTTTAAATTAGTAAAATTAAGTAACGGTAATATCCAACTTGTTTATGAAGATTAAAAGAAGTAATAATACGGTTCAGAAAGAGAATTTTAAGGGGAAGAAATAATTATCCAAGTGTTTTATGTCACAAAACATAAATCCGATACTAATTAACGGTGAAGAAAGGTTATTTTTAAACTAGTATCGGAGGATAAAATACATGATTTCAGAACACAAAATCAACATCATCAAACGCAATATGGATAAAATCGAGGTAAACTTTGCTTCGGGATTGATTATTAGACCAAGAATGATTCGGGACGATCATGGTTATGAATATATCGTTCTTGAGGGTGAGTTTATTGAAGTAGAGACGGTTATTCTAACTATACTAGGCTACGATTTAAAGGATAAATCTATTGTACGAATTAACGGTATACCGTGGGACAATTCAGTACCGAACCTTCAAGTCGTTCTAGGTCATTACGAACAGCCGAAGTATAAGCGTTATATTTCAGAAGCAGACAAGCAACGTATTAGAAATTCTATTAAAGAGGGTGCGGAACTAGCTAAAATTGCTGAATTCTGCAAAGTGCCAATAGGAACAGTGATACGTATTAATGATGAAATAACACGAAAAAAACAGATAGATAGTGAATATCATTTAGCAGGGGCATAAACGTCCTTGCTTTTTTTGTGGAATTATAGGTTCTATGGTTGTAGAGTTTAAGGAGTTTTAATTTTAGAGGATATATTTCTAAAATGTTGAATTGAGTTAAGAAAAGATTGAATTTTAGGAGGAGAAGTATGTTAGACCTATCTGCGGAAGTAAGAGAAAAGTATAATATTACATCGGAAAATATATTAAATTCATGTGAAGCACTGGAACATGCAGCTTGTGATAAATGTGGGCAAGAATATATTATTTTATTAGCTAATCATGATGCCCCATACCATGAAAGAGAAACAGATAAGTGTCCATGTGGTAATATGGTTTCTTTTAAAAGTAGATGGATGGAGGTTTATTTTTATTTTCAGAAGCCAAAAGAAATATATTAAAATGTACAGGAATACTTAAATATTTAGAAGTAAAAGGATAAGAAAATGAATTGAGAAAGAATGGGTTGCGTATACAACGGTGTACTTCGATTAACAAATTGTATTGTAAACTTTGAGTGGATATCTTGAAAAAAGGGAAGTACTGAACGTATAATGAACTTAGGATTCAATATTGTATATTGAATGTACATTGAATATACATTACCTAACAAAGAAAAAAGCACCTTAAGTGCGGGAACACTTAAGATGCTTCAGATAAAAAGCATAAAATTATTTCTTATTTCTTGGTGAGGACGTTTACTACAATGTTTAAAACGCCGAAAAGCACAGTAAATACTAGCGTCAAGATGACACACAATGCCATCACTGTTGGTAAATGCATAAACTCACCTACTTTCTATGAAGCTTTTCGTACGGGAATACGAAAGGCTTTTTTTCATACTTATCTTATCTCCCGATATTAGTAATTAATTTGCACAGCCGACATATTAATTTACTAGTAAATTAGATTAAGATAAGTTGTTACATTCCTCGTTGATTCTGTGTTGTT
Organism: Bacillus sp. BP-3; assembly: GCF_028401955.1. Lineage (GTDB taxonomy): Bacteria > Bacillota > Bacilli > Bacillales > Bacillaceae_G > Bacillus_A. The sequence continues at coordinate 427,447 of NZ_JAQOTJ010000002.1, read as the reverse complement.
TATTCTCTAAATATTGTATTACTTTTTAAAAAAGGACACAAGATATATGTATAATTTGTTTCTTTTTAAAAATTTATTTTTTCGACAGAAATGACCGATCTTTTTACAATACAAAGAATATGAACCAACATTCTAAAACGCATGTCAATAAAGTGTATTTCAAAAAAGTTGTCAACGGATTTAGCCACATTTCCAAAAAAGTTCATCGTATCAAATTGTCAAAAAAAGAAATATACATGCGAAATCTATTTCTCATTTGTCAAAAAAAACGAACAGCTTCCTTATTAGAAATTGTTCAAAACCGGTTATACATTTTTTCTATCGTTTCATTTGTACGTGTACTCTTGTTCATGATGTCCTACGCGTACGATATCGTTCAAAATTATATGATAGAAAATTTCATCTTTACATTGCATCGTAAAAACAGGTGATTCTTCATCGAAATACGCAATTGTACCTTTAACTTTTTGAATCGAATTTTGAAGTTTTCTAGAAGGAAAATGTGATTCTGCGAATTTATAACAACAAAATATCCGTTATACACTGAAAACAAGTCATTCGATGAAATACCCTTTGTCATTTTTGATGGAAAGGACTCTTAGCTAGCTTGCTAGGGTTCTTCTTTTTTGTGCTATAATACTGTATAAGGTCGGGGGCTTTCGTCCCCTTTTGTGTTAGCGTCTTGAACCTCGTTCAAGGCGTTTTTTCTTTTTGTAAAGGTTAAAGCACACCTTTTCGACATGTAAGCACACACCCTTGTGCAATGTGCAAGTAAGCTTATGAGAACCGTGTAGTATCAGTAGTTCTGTAAGAGGACGTATCACAAGGGTGTGTGTCCCATAATGTGTACTTAATAAAAAGGGGAAAAATGTCTACAAGTACAAGCACAAACATTATGCAACCTTCAAAGCCTTGTGCCGCAAAGGATTGTGATTTGCAACAAAAATTCAACATTTATTTTGCTTGTAAAACATGCACACGGTTTGCTATGTAATTAGAACTTAAGAACTTAAAATAAAAAAGAAAAACGATAAAAAGAATTAAAGCTTTAGCTTTAAAATGTTTTAATGAATAAGTCTGTCTATCTAGCGATAGACCGTTATAAAAGAAAAAAGATTATTACTCAGACTAAAGTCCTCGTAGGCCTACGGCAAGTTTGCAACAAAAAATTAAATTAATATTGTAAGAGAATAAAACGAATATACGCCCTTATGTTCGTTTGTTTTTATAACTTAATGTATAGTCGCCTTGCCCTTTCATGGTTCTTGCCGTAGGAGGGTCTTTTTTTGTTTTACATCTTTATTTGTACCAGATAACTCAAATTTCGATACAATCGGAACTTGTAAAAGTGTGAGGTAGAAAGCTTATAGTGTAGGAAGCACAGCAAGGCTTCCATAACTTTTTTAGGCTTCACTTGTTTCAATCCTTTCACGCTTCTTTCTACAATCATTGTTCATTAGGCGGTGTACGGGCCACCCTCTTTTTTTATGCACATTATCCCAAATATGTAGGTGGTTAAATATATGGAATCATACAATTTTAAACTTGAATTAAACAGAAAAACTATTAAGATATTACGCTATCTTGTGGGTGTTACGCGTGAGGAGTTCGCAGAATCTTGCCGTGTATCAAAATCATTGTTAGCAAGCATTGAACAAGGTAACCGCGGCATATCGAAGTTAACTAATTATCGTATTCTTACTGGATTTATGAAATACGGGTTCAGTATCGAGGAAATCATTGCGTTTAACATGCTAATAGATTTAAAAACGAATGGGGGCTGTACTAATGGCAAAGAAATTTAAATTAACAACGCACCAATTAGCATTATTAAACCAGGTATTTTACCGCAGCCGTTCTGGTGAATCATTAACAAGTATTTGTAAAGATATCGGTGTAGACCGTAGAACAATTTATAATTGGCGTCAGCGTCCTGAATGGTTGGAAATGGAACGCGAAATACGCCAGAAACTTATTGATAGTGCATACGAAAGCATTATGGAAACCATTGTCGAACGTGCGGTAAAAGGGAGTAGTCAGCACGCCAAACTTTACTTACAAACGACTGGACGTCTGAAGAACATCGAAGAAGTCCACGTGAAGCAAGAATTACACGTGACAGATGAAGGAATCACAGAGGACATGTTTGCTGAAATTGATAGATTACTAGCAGATAGTCAAAAATAACAGGGGGAATTTAAATTATGTACTTTAAAAACGTAAACGAAAAGGCAGAAACACTGATCGAAAGATACGAGGGTAAACGCACAGAGTTACAAACACGACTAGCAGAAATTGATGGGGAAATTCATTTCATGCAAAGTGAAGTAGAAAATGACTTCCAGAAGGCCATCATGGAAGACGGCAAACCAAACGCAAGTATACAAACTACATTGAACAGCTTACATGAAGAAAAGGCACGAGTTCTGAACATATTATCAAAATTCGATAATTTGTTACAGAATGCGTTAGAAGGATTACGAGAAGAAACGTTACGCGATCGCGACTCGGTTTATAACGAAATCCGTAAAGATGAAGAAAAGCTTATGGAAGAATTGAAAGCCGCGAAGTTGATTTACTTGCAATTACTTACGAAATATCATGACAGAATTCAAGAAGGATATGCAAAGTTGCTAGAGTTTCATGAGATTGAAGAAAGATTAGGATTGAAGCCGATGGATATTCGTAGTCGTCGTTTAATTGACTACAATCCAACGCAAGACTATGTAACTGGATTCCACCCAATTATGACAGCAAGGGACGTTAAAAATGCCTTTTACGGTGAATTAGATTACCACGCAGAACAATACGCAAAGGTACAAAATAACTAGGAGGTCGTACACTTGGAACTATCACCATTACAAATGTAGAATAACCATAAAGGTATTTAGTTTACAATAAAGTTTTTTAAATATTTGTAATGTATAATAAAGGTATAAATATCTTCATGCAACTAATGAACTTAGAATTAAAAATGAGGTGATTAAAGGATATGAAAAACGAGTGTGTGGAAGAAAACCCATTACAAAGGTTTCATGATTCAATGTCGCACTTATTTGCGATAAGTGCTACTTATGATGATTTACCTTCAGATTTAATTAGAGAAATTTATGCTTTAATAGATAATTATTATTTAGAATCTTTATCTATATTACGTTCTTCAGTTAAAACTGAGAAACGTATTTTAAGTGAAATAGAATCGAAATTAGAAGAATCAAGAAAAAGATTACAGAAGCTAGCGGAATTAAAGAAGGAAATGGATGAATCAAATTTAGAGTATGCAAATTATACTCAAGCTACACATGTAGCGAATAGGGAATTTCAATTTAGACAGATAGAATTAGAAGGCGAAATGTCTTCTCTAGCAGCCCTTGTAATGCTTCTAAGTTTACTAGAATCTACTTTATTTCGTCTAACTAGGACACTTATTGAAGCTAATTCAAGTCTTCCCAAGATGCATGATGTGATGAATAGAAGTGATAATGGTATCGTTAAATATCTTAAATATTTCGAGAAATATATAGAAACACAAGAACAATCTTTTATTGTCGGCACGAAAAAATATGAATTACTAAAGTTTTGGTTAAAGGTTAGGAATAATATTGTACATAGTAATAATGTAGCAAGTGAGGAGATTCTAAAGGATTCTAAAAAATTAAGAATAGATATTTCGATTGATGGGTTTACAAAAAAATTTAGATTTAAACATGATGATGTAATGGCATTGGGAGGATTATGTGGCGAAATTTTAGATGATTGTATTGAAAAAGGTTTGTATTATTATTTTAAAGTTGAAGAAGTGATTGCTGAAAATAACGTCTAGTTAAAACGAATAATAAAGTGGTGAAAAAATATAAAGTTGTTTAGCCAAGACGTACCAGTCCACCTACTTATTAAGGCTAGTTACGACATCAGCAATAAGTCCGATGGTATTGAAACAGTATAAAAGGTAAACAACGAGTAATGACGTTCATACGTCGTTACTCGTCTTTTTTTATAGCCTAGTTCGTGTTAAAACGCGTCTACAGGCTTGATAGGGATGTTAAACGAAATATTCAAGAAATACCCCAAACGTTCACTATCTGTAATCTTTCAAATTGAGTAGAAATCCCAGCGAATCCGCGTCATTACTGCATTTGTGTGGTGTACCGTTATTCAATCAAAATAGGTAGATGGGAATGTAATCTAGTAAACAGGCATGTCATACGATGGCATGAAAGAGGACAACAAAAAGAGGAATCCTTTTTACAGAATCCCTCTTTCTTTTGCGATCGCATATAGTGATGACCGCGTTATATTATATTCCTCACAAATCTTCTTAACCGTGTATCCATTTGTTTTACGGTTTGCTAACATTTCTAAAGCAGTATTCAATGCCTTGTTCTTATCATGGTACTTTTTCGGTTTTGTTTTGTATTTACCGTTTGCTTTTGCTATTGCTATGCCTTCACGTTGGCGTTCTAGCATTATCTCACGTTCAAATTCTGCAACGGACAATAAAACATTCATAATGAGTTTGGAGGTTGGAGAACCATCGAATAAGCCCATGTTAAGAATATGAAGTTTAATTCCTTTTGTTGTTAGTTCTTCAATTAACGAAATACCGCCCTTTATCGTTCTTGCTATTCTATCAATCTTCGTAATCACTAAAGTGTCCCCAGTGTTTAATTTTGAAAGCATTTCTTGTAATCCTTCACGGTTTAAATCTTTTCCTGACTTCTTATCTTGGTATATGTATTCCGCCCCAGCCTCTTCTAATGCTTTAATTTGTGCGTCCAAATTCTGTTCTACTGTACTTACTCGTGCATATCCGATAATCATGTGTATTGTCCTCCCGTTGCCCTTATTTCTGTCCTTATTATAAAACGAGAAAATGGACATGTCAAATGGACGGTATAAACCTCATGAAATCAACAAAGGACATAATGTCCAAAATATCCTGCCCTAATGGACGTTTTATAAATTTAAAGGGGTGACGTCTTTGTATCCCCCTACCCCATTTTATGTGTGACCGCTTTAATATTGTGGTGGTTATTTTATGTAGGGGTGCCGCTTTAATAAGCGGGCTATTTATTGTAGGGGGCTACTTCTTAAAGGGCGGTATCTTTAATCCTGGGGCATACGTTACCCGCCTCCTAGTTCCCCGCTATCAGCTGTTTAGTTTTGAATAATAATATTCAATTGTTGTTATTGAAAAGAAAGATTGTGTGTTATCAGCCGTTCCGGTTCTCATTCTGTTATTGTTATTGTTCTTCTTCTCTTATTCTTTAGCTGTTTCACTACTATTCTTTCTTCTGTTTATCTCTATAATTATTTGTACCAAAAACATTCGAATATGAAACATCTTTACTTATCTTTTGTTAGTATTGTTGTATCAATGCATTTGATTGTACCAAAACAATGTACCAAAACCTTTCTTGTTTTTTTCTTTCATTTAAACTTTCATTCAACGAATAAATATATTTATAACAATAACTCTTTCAATAATTGAATCATCACAAGAAATTTTAAATACAAAAATAATTACAAATATGTTGAAACCCCATCCAACGGGGGACGGGGGGCTATTTGTCTGTAAGTAAGGCTTTCTAGAATACACGGAATATTTTTTTGTTGGATACGAGAAATAGGATTGATATTTATAAAAAATTAATAGTTATTTTCTGTTCTTTCGAGTTCTGTTATGCGTTATAAAGTTGAATCAAAAGGAAATATGGTGATATATGACGAAGACACTGTTTTAGTAGATGGTTTTTATCTTATTAATATTGTAAAGGGGTGTATGATTTGAACGTGCAGGAGGTAATAAGACGTCTTAATAGTGGTATATCATTGGTAGAATTAGCAGAAAAAATAAATGTTTGTGAGAGTCAATTAAGAAATGCTTTGGAAGGATTGGAGTATTCCTTGAAAGAGGGTGAGTGGAATTATGTTGGGGGAAAAATTGGTCCTCTTATGCAAAATAAAAATAAATCCATCTTCGAATTTGTATCGAAGAAAGAAGAAGTGAACTTTACACCTGAACAAATTTTGATTTTAAAAAAGATTGCTGATCATCATATAGAAGCTGAAAAGATTCAAAAACTTAAAACAGAAATATCTACTGAAATTAATAAGCTTCCTAAAGGAGAAGAAATTCGCGAAAAAATAGTGATAAACAATGAGATTTTGAAGAGATTGAATGCTTTTTCAGATAAATTAGAACTTCGTCAGATGGATATTATTTCATTGGCTTTATCAGATTTATTGGGTAAATATGAAATTGATAATGTAAAGTAACTTTAATTAATCAAAAATTGTGCCTTCGACTATCTAACCGTGAAGAAACATTAGAGGATTTCTGAATGATCAAAACGACCATATAGAAATGACGCCATATGTTGCAACCGTTAAGAACGAACACGGCAACACGCGAAAGGATTAGTTGATTGGAACCCTTCGGTGTATATTTAACAAAAGGTTACCGTATCGGTGACCTTTCTTTTTTGTATAGGTAACCCATGCGGTGACTTGGGATATAGGTAATAGGTCACCCGTGTGGTTACGTATCTTTTTCATAATAGGTCACCCCCTGGGGTGCTACTAAAAGAACTTAATCTTTTCTTTAAAAGAATTAATAAAGATTAAAAGATATTAATTAAAGGGGACATATATCTATGTTTCAAATCGGAATAATTACAACATTAGTTCTGGCCGTTAACGAGATGATAAAACGATAAGAATACGTTCCAAAAAGACTTATTCCGTTATCGTCTATCTTGCTAGGAATCTTATTTATGATTCTTTCAGGACAAAACACACTTCAAGAAGCTGTTTTCATAGGAACAGCGATCGGATTATCCGCAAATGGATTATTCGACATGACAAAGCTTGTTACTAAAAAGTAAATAGAGATTTATCGAAACTACCCGTTAGACGTCATATTTTGGCTTCTAACGGGTTTTTTGTATATTCTAAGGTATTTATACCCTTAAACCGAAATATCAAACGCTAGACGCCTTGAAATTAAAATTCTATTAATCACAAAATATGTGTCACAAAAAATGTTCCTTGTACTAACTAACAGCGAAACAACAATAATAAAACATTTCGGAGGTAATTTACTATGAAACAAAACGAAAAACATATAAGTGTGCTGGAAAAAGTGAAAGGTCTTCTATTGTTACCCAACACTTTTATAACAAGTACTAGGGAAGCGGCGGGCTTTTTCGGTGTTGATGAAGAAGCGATTGTACAGCTAGTCGAGGAACAACAAAAAGAATTCGTATACGACGGCTATATGAAAACAGACAAGTCTGCCTGTGAATATTCAGGCGTATTAACTAAACGTTCTATGCTACGCCTGGCGTGTTTATTGGACAATTCGGAAGTTGCTATTGAGGTAAGAAATCAGCTATTGAATATCGAAAGCAAAATGTAAAAAAGTAGCCGCGAATTAATCGCGGTTATTTTTTTATTATTTACGTCACACTTCGTTTTCCTCCTACTAATAAACGGCCAATCAAGAGATGTTAACACGTCCGAAAACTGGGCGAACTAAATTTATTTTGAAAAGGACGTCACAAATCGGGAATTCATCTACGAACTAAAGGTGAAGGAACAAAAACGGACATGAAGCACATTCCTATAAAACCAATCGGAGGAAACACAATGACAACATTATTATCAGTACCAAACGCAACGCAAACAGGAATCATCAAAGTAAAAGGACAAGAACTAGGCATACGTTACGTTATCGCCGACAACATTTTTTATTACGCACTCAATGACACTATGCGATATCTGGAAATCAAAGGAGTTGCGTCAGCACTAGCAACAAAAATTTCAGCTGAATATAGAGGGAAACATTCTATTTGTGGTAGCACACCGATGTATGTAGTTGACCTGGACGGGTTACAGGAACTTATTGTTATTACCGGCGGTATAGAAGAATTACCGCTGTGGGAATTAATCGGACATGTATACGAAAATTTCAATACAGTGAAGGAAGAAAACTACATTGATGGATGTGCTTGTGAAGAAGAAGACGCATATCCATTATTAGACCACCGACTTGAACTTGATGTTCTAGCTAACTTATTTGATGATGCCTATCAGAACGGTGACACGAAATTTATGCACCTGTTTTTCCATCAAGTAGCGAATTATCTAGACCAAGCACATAATGCAATCGAAAAAATGGAGTTAGCACAAAATTAGTGATAAAGGTGTGCGTCCAAATTTATATACTCATTTCTTATCTATTTGATAGGTGATATGTAACAGGTTAAGGCGGGGATAACGTTACTAGCGAGGTGGCGTTATTCACGTTATAGCGTTACTAGTTGTATTCGTGCCTTATCGACACTCATACAATACGATATTTTATTCGATATCCGCACAAGAAAATGAAAAAAATTTAAATAATTTATGGAGAACAATATAATGGCTACAACCTCAATTGCAGAACATCAAAAAACGAAGGCGGATCGCGTCCGCCGTTTATATAGTTTACGTAAAAGAATGCAGATTTTAGAAGTAGAAGAACTTTGGGAATCATATGCAATGCAGCGTTTAGAAGAAGGAGAAAACGCATTTGATATTGTGCTTAATAACCCAGGAATAAAACGTATCTTGCAACGTAACCTATACCAACTAGATAATGGTTGGAAGAAGAAGCGTATTCCACGTGAGGATTTTGAAAGCATTCTATTAGAAAAGTTATGGACGGTGTTTCGTGATTATTCGTGGGCTGAAGATTTATTTGTATACGAACATATTACAAAAGCACTGAAAGACGCGGCGTATGACCTCATTAAATTAAATCTGAAGACCGATAAACGAAAAGCGAACTATAATGACGTTGAAGTGGTGTGTACATTTGACAGCTACAAGTCCAGTTCTTGCGTTGGGGATGTAGATACAAAACTCTTAATCCAACAATATTGTAATGACCAGGAACAACGTTTACTGATCGCTTATCTCGATAATCCAGGAATACCATATGCAGAACTTGGGAGAATGTACGGAATAAACCATCATACGAAGGTAAAACGTACTATTGATTCGGCGTTACATAAATTGAAACAAGCCGTAGCGTAAAGTAAGGACATTTAGATTGGCGTATACGACATTCTATTTGACTCACCTATACATTTGTATTCGAATAGTCTAGCAAACCACTTGACTACCTTTTCCAACTACTATAAAATTATTTTAACTTTAACTAGAAGTAAGTGGTTCGTTTTACTTACCGTTTCAAATATATAGTATTTATGTCCCCTACCCTCCTGTTCCCTTGACAGGGTGGAGGTCGCTGGTTCGAACCCAGTCGGGATCATATATTTTTATGAGACCGTATTCTACAAGGGTTTGTAGGTGTTAATGTTTTATACTTTATACACCAAAAATCACCCTAGTGTTGCGGTCATTTACTTTTTAGGGTGCAAGTTATTCACGTCTTTTTATACGGTAAACCAAATTACCGATATAGGGAGGCTTTTTATTTTGTCCAGAGCAGGTAAAAGAGGTAAAGCAAAGTTAGGTCGTACAAATGTTGAATAAAGTTTACCTAAAACTCATGTAGAAATGTTATTTTTATGTAAGTAAGGTATTTTCCCCTTTTAATCGTGTACTTGCATACTCAAACAAGAAATGCCCCTAGTCGTTTTAAACATATATTCTTCATAACAACATGCATAATAACCTTCTGTTTCTAATTTGACCCAATAAACTTCTTCTATTTCTTGTTCAAACTTATTCAATAATTGTCCTATTATATATTCTTTCAGTGTCAATCCATTTAAATCATACCCGTGTGGTATTGTTCCAAATCAAGAAGTTTCACCATCAGAATATTGGCAAACAAGGAAATCCTTCTTCCATTCTTTCATCTGTATGAGTTCTATTGTGTCATTACTAGTAGCATATGTATCCTTATATATATCTTCCTGTTTATTTCCCGATAAGTGAATAAGCTCATAATCATTGCTCACTTGCTGCCCCTCATTAACCCTAGCAAAGTCACTTAAAATTTTATTTATCATTTCCATAGTTAAATTCCCTTAAATTTAACGACTCCTCAGCTAAACGTTAACATATATTCCTTTGATAATTAGTTAGAATTTCTCAAGCGATGCCTTTCCGACACTAAATTATCAGGAACATAAATACATTTATTGTTATAATTAAATGCATAACATGTTATAGGGAGTGGTCAATTTGAAAAAGGCATTGATTGTTGGGGCACTATGTTTATCGTTAGCCTCTTTAACGGCATGTGGGAATACTAGCGAAAAATCACCCACTGAACCAAAGCAAGAAGCGAAAAAAGAAAAGAAAGAAACAAAGGTAACAGTTGATTCTTTTATTACTGAATTTAAAAACGCCGGCTTACAAGCGGAGAATCCTACCGATCTACCTCAAAAAGAATTTGGTAATATGCGTAAAGAAGGTAAACGTTTATTGGTACCATCACTTGGTGAAGATAACGGCGGAAGACTATTTGAGTTTAGTAAAAAAGAGGACTTAGAAAAGGCTAAACAATATTACGATGAGTTAGGAAAATCCGGTCCAATGCTCTTTTCACATACATACGCAAAAGGTAACTTTTTATTACAAATGAATGGTGAAATGAAGGACGAAGAGTTCGCAAAATATAAGGATGTAATGGACAAACTAGTGAAATAACGCAAAAAAGAAGCCACCTTCAAAGAAGTACTCCTCCAAATGTTAGACACAGTGTAACATTTGGAGGGGTACTTCTTTTTACCGACTATAATTTAAACGTTTTTAATTTCTTCTAAATATAAGCACTGTAAAGCCAATTCTTCCGAAAGTTCCGAACGGCTATGTATCAGACGTTGGAGACTGCCTAAATGTAAACCGTTGTAAAACGATTAGTCCATTTCTTCCTATTTGATCATTCCTAATATTTTGATTTATTTTATCCCTTTTTAAAATGGATATAGTACTCATCAATTCACGGTATCGATAATATTATAGTACCTTGCAAAATATACTAGTTAATGGTATGTTTAGTAATAATTGGATATACATTAAGTGGAACTTTCATATTAAAGGTAGTGAGAGATCCTGTAAACATACAATTTTAAAAGGTATGTTAGAACTAATAGCTTTAGCGATACTACCGAGAGTGATTAATCATTTTATAAAGGAAGGTGGTTTTAATGAACAAAAGTGAATTTTTAAAACAACTTGGCTCTTCCCTGAAGAATATACCAAATTCAGAGAAAAAAGATATTATTTCAGAATATGAAACTCACTTTTAGTAAAGTATTTAAAATGGAATTTAGCCATTTTACAAAGGTATTAATTAAGCAAAAAGGAGATGAGATTAAAATGAAAAAATATACTTTATATCTACTCATGTCTCTCACTATTGTATTTATTTCTGCTTGTTCACACGATACACAATCTAATGAAGTAAACGATTCACGTTATGATAAATTAAGCAATGTACAATCTATTAAAGATGTTACTATTAAAATTCCAGAAAATATATTCGACTCTCAAAAAAAGAATGAAAATATTAATGAAGATGAAATGAAACAAAGTATAAAAAATTATTTAGATTATAGTTGGGAGTTAACCGAAAACATCGTTCCACTTTCTTCAACAATTTCTGATGAGAAGGTTACTGAATCCGATCGAGAAAAATTACAAAAACTAATGGATTTAGCCAAAAAGAATGATGCGAATTTCCATGATTTTATTAGCAATAATAATATACCTGCTGATTATCAAAAACCTTCAAAGGAAATCTATGAATATATTTCATCATCTACGGCACTTTTATTAGAAATGCAACAGGAAATAGACAAACTCTCGCAAAGTGGTAACTTGTTAAAAACAGATTTTTCTTTTACAAAACGTTTTACTACAGTTAATGGTAGAAAACAAAAAGAAATCGAAAAATTTCTGAACGAAAAAAATATTAAAACTACATATTTCAATCAACAATAGTATATTCCCTTCAAAATAGTCACTAAAAAAGGCTACTTTGAAGGGGATTTTTTGTGGAAGGACTATAAAGCGAAACTTTAATCAGTGTTTTTTTCTTATCCCCCACCCCTATCTTCCTTTCCTCCGCCGAATTTTGAGGTGCCCACACAATACCATAATAGAATAAATATAATAATAGTCATTGTTTTATGGAACTAGGGGGTGGCTGTATCGGAGAGATTTAGTACTCGCAAAATATATGCACCATTTCTCAAATCTTTTCAAGGAAAAGTTTTTCCAATCTTGATATACTATAAAGTGCGAAGGAGGTTAGTTTTATAACGAAGTCTTTATCTATATTAGATTGGAGGAATTAAAACGTATATGGAACAAAAGATACTTGAATTACTTAACGAAATATATCCAATGCATTTTATTAAAGTCGAATCAGTAACAACTGAAATGTATCGTTGTATAGCAGAGCAAGGTAACTTCTTCGCTAGAATAACGAACTATAAAACATACGATGAACAGTTAGAAGAGGTTACATATACAAATTTTTTATATAATGAAGGATTTGGTGTCCCGCTATGCATATCTTCTTTAAATGGTAAATTAGTAGAAAAGATAACACTTGATAAGGACGTTTTAACTGTTGTATATAGTTCAGCTTCTGGTGTCCACTTACCAAAAAGTCAATGGAACGCCAATGTATTAAAAGAATTAGGTCGGCAAATTGGTAGATTACATCGTTTATCAAGGAAATTTGAAAATATAATGCCTACTAAATATATCAACGATTGGTATGATAATGAGGAATATGATTTTCATAAATATATCCCTAAAGAAGAAAGCACTATTAGAGAAATTGCACATAATGTGTTATCTACAATTAAAAATTTACCAAAATGTCATTCTACATATGGCTTACTACATGGGGATTTATGGTTAGAAAACATTTTAGTAGATAGTGATTCGAAATTAACAATGGTTGATTTTCAAGATTGTGAAAAACACTATTATATATTCGATTTAGCTGTTCCAATATATAGTGCGTTGGAGTATTCGTTTGTAGGGAATGGCAACATAGTTGATTATGGGCGTTCTATTACGAAAGCAATAATTGACGGATATCAAGAGGAAAATGATATATCTCCAGAGATGTTAGGAAAACTTTCTCTATTTATTAAATTAAAGGAAATATTTGAATATAACTTAATGCATATGTACTGGAATAAAGAAAGGTTAACTGAAGAACAAATACGAATAATGAACCACTTTAGAATGAGAATCGAACACAATTACTCTATTCTGAATTTTTAATCAACTATTGCTATTAAACTAAAGCACGTCAATCATACTCAGGGACCTGATGTAAAACTTCCTATGGCACTTGCTATACTTGTGCATTGAACTACCCCCACCTACCGTTGCACTTCTTACACGCTTGAGGTGGGGGTCTTCTCTCCAGATATGATAAAATCAGGAGTTATTAGTGAATATTTCAAAACAACGCACTTTATGTTATATTCCCATTTCAAAAAATCTCCTCCGTTGCTTTAAGGTCAACTTATACTATTCTTAATAAATTCACAACTTCCCTACTACAACTGCCTGTACAACTTTAATTGAATCTTAATAAGATATTCTAAAGGACAAGTCTGGAAGTTTCAGGTCTTCTAGTTACAGATCCTTCATTACGATTTCAAGCAAAAAGAGGAAAATTGTAGAAAACAAAATAAAGTGTAAAGAAGGTGATAAATACGATGATAAACAATGAAGAAACACTTTGTAATAAGTTTGCAAAAATTATAGGCGGTCAATCAGGATTTGCGGGCGGAAAGTGTGTCGCTACAATATCTCGAGATCAAATAAGCGCAACGATTTTAGGAAAGAGATTTGGAGTGACTTCTTCTTTCTCATTCGAATCAATAGATGATTTAAGTGGCAAAGCTTTATGTTTAGGAAGAGTAGCACTTTTACAAAATGAAGTGGAGCCATTTATTACGGTAATTCTTGCTCAAGGAATACTAGTTTCGTCTATCCACAATGAATGGTTTTTCGATAATCCACGCTTAATTTATGTTAATATCGAATCTGTTGAAGAACCATTGACTTTTGCAAGAAAAGTTAGGAAAGCCTTAAAAACGACTCGATGATAATCTTTGTACCAATTAAAGAGACCTCTGTCGACTGCCGACACTAAACTAGCACTCCCCTCTTTCAGTTTCTAGCTATGGTCCCTGCCATTCGAACTGTTCCTCTCACTGTAATATTCCCCTCGAAGAGTTAGTCTTCACGGCATTTCAAAAATATACACAATTCATTTTTCCTAGACAAGCATACACTCCCTTTCTCCTTACTCTCATACAATGTTAAAAAGAGTAAAATAAGGAGGTGCATAATAATGCCAAAACCAGCCTATGGCTACGTTACACTTGTAGGCAACAATCCTATAGGAGTCAGATCAGGTGAAAACGTAAAATTTAATAGAAACGGTCCATTGAATCATATAGTATTTAACCCTCCTAGTGACACCTTATTCATTCCTAAAGCAGGAGACTATAAAATCGAATTTATATTATTAATAGATGGTCCCGCTTCTACTTCCGTATATGGTTTAATTTTAAATAATTCTCTAGTAGGTGAACAACTTACTAATTACGGTATACAAAGACTAGTGGATGGAGCGAGTCTGATGCTCACAGGACAAGCTATTATCCATATTCCTAAACGTTCCACACTGCAACTTAGAAATATAGGATTAACTACTGATGTGTTACTACCAATTTTAAACGGACAGAAAGTTAATGCTGCGTCATTAACTATCGAGAAGCTTAGCTAGTAAGATGTATTTATGCAGCAAAACGAAAAGCCTCAATCCTTTGATAAAAAAGGATTGAGGCTTTATGCATTTCGACTTAGATTTAAACATTAGGGATAAACAAGGTTATAGCCTTCTTTATTTCTTCCCCCTACGAAACAAATCAATTGTTTTATACCCTTGCGAAAGAATATCAACCATTTGTTGATGACGTTTATCGCGCGTTTGTTGTTGCTTTGCTGAGAAGATGTGACGTGCCCAGTCTTTTTGATATCCAGGTGTTAAGCTTTGGTAAAACTTCAGTTCGTTTGGATGATCGGATAATAATGCTTCCACATCTTTCACATTGTTCTCATAATCGGCAACACACTGGCTGGCAGCTGCTGTTTTCTTTGCTTTCTTTGTTTCTCGTTTTAGACCGACTACAGTGAAAACGTCATCCATACTTACCATACGGGAAAATTTAATATCACTATTATCTATATATCCATCTTCGCCAACGTTCAATGCTGGGAACATTTCATCTCTATGAATAAAGGTTTCATAGCGCTTATTCCCTTTTTTCGGGTATGCGAAAAATATATAGCCTTTTTCAAGTAATAGTTGTTCATCGTTAAGGAATTTTTTTGTGTGCATGACCATTTCATCAAGTGTTTCTACAAAAATGAAAATAGCATCATGTTCTTTTGAAAGAGTCGTTTTTTGTTCAGTGAAGACATTGTAGTCACTTGGTTGATTGACTACGGCCATGTTTTTGAATTTCGTTAGTTTTAATTTATCGATAATTGTCATAATAGGCTCCTTCATTTTTAATTTATTACAATGTAAATTCCATTTATTTCCCATTAAATCATTGCACTAATTCCAATAAAGTTTACCTTATTCATAGAAAAATGTCTGTAAAAATAGTCGCTTATACTTTCTTAACATAAAAAGGCAGACCAATGCATAGTCCGCCTTTCATCTCTCTTAAAAATGTAGTATTGCTATACTTTTTTCTTTTTGCCTACAAAAGCAGAACATAGAATTAAAATAATTAAAATGCCTAAACAAAGAAAGATACTTGCTCGGTTTTGATCGCTGAATGTAAATGCCACGCAGCAAATACTTAATGTAATTGCAGTAAATAAAGTTGCATATGGAAATCCCCATACTTTAAAATGCGGCAACTTTGTATATGTTTTGCGAAGCTTCAGTTGTGCTAAACATATGCTGACCCATACCACTGATACTGTAAATCCTGGGATTGCCATTAAGTATCCAAAAACACGGTCAGGTGAAAAGTATGCGACGAATGTGCCGCCAACAAGAACGATGGAGCTTAAGATAACGCTATATACGGGAACACCGTTCTTCGCAACATATGAAAATTGTTTCGGTGCTTCTCCTTCTGCAGCTAAGGAATGCAGCATACGTGTACAGCCGTAAATACCGGAGTTTGCCGCCGACAATACCGCTGTGATTAGGACGAAGTTCATAATATGAGCCGATCCTTTAAACCCAACTGCTGATAATACTTGTACAAACGGGCTTGCTTGGTTGCCAATTTCATTCCATGGAATTAATCCACAAATAATAAGGATTGGAAGTGTATAGAATAATACAATTCTCCAAAATACTCCTTTAATCACTTTAGGTAATACCTTCTCTGTATCCTTCATTTCTGTTAAAGTCAATCCGATCAGTTCGGAACCACCGTAAGAAAAAATTACAATTAATAATGCGGAAAATACACCTGACCAGCCATGCGGGAAAAATCCCTGGTGCTGTACGTAGTTTTGCATATAGTTCGTTTCAGTACTTGGAATCACTCCGAACAAAATAGCTCCGCCTAAAATAAGGAATAAAACAATCATCGTAATTTTAATTCCTGCAAACCAAAATTCAAATTCTCCGTAATGCTTTACATTCATAAAGTTAATAGCCACAATGAAAATTGCACTTATAAAACTTAAAGACCATAAAGACATGGAAGGAAACCAATATTGCAGAAAGCTTCCTGCAGCGATTACTTCAATGACGCATACAACTAACAACATGAAGCAGTACATCCATCCAATTACAAACGACACGTTTGACCCAAATGCTTTACGAATAAATCCTTTCATATTCATCCCTGGATAAGCGATGGCCATCTCCGCAAGTGCACTCATTACCACAAGCAGCAATAACCCTGCAAACAGATAAGAAAAAATAACTGCTGGCCCCGCTATTGATACTGTTTCAGAAGTCCCTTTAAATATACCTGTGCCGATTGCTCCTCCGAGTGCCATCAAACGGACATGCCGCGGCAATAACCTTTTTTGTAATTCCATAATGTTCTCCTCTCATTTTCATATAAAGATTTTTAATTTTACAAAAGATTTTATTGGATCAATTGTAGTTTTCCTTTTTATAAAAAAAAAATCGTCCCTGTCCTACATGACAGGGACGATTTACACCGCGGTACCACCCTAATTGCAGACTAGGTCTGCCTCTCGACTTTGTTAACGATCTCATATTTGACCGTCTTTCCCTCATAAAGATTGTCCTTTATTTCGAAAAAGATGCTCCAGGATTGAAATTCACACTTATTTATGTACTGATTCACACCTTCCATCAGCTCTCTGAAACAGGGAAATAAGTATTACTATATTCCTTTCACTGCATTTCCAATATTATGTTTTTTATATAATAAAAAAGTCCCTACTGATTGTATCAGTAGGGACGAATATATCGCGGTACCACCCTAATTGCAGACCGAGTCTGCCTCTCGATTTTGTTAACGATCTCATATTTGACCGTCTTTCTCTCATAAAGGTCGTCCTTTACTTCGAAAAAGATGCTCCAGGATTGAAATTCACACTTATCTTTGTACTGATTTGCACCTTCCATCAGCTCTCTAAAACAGTGAGATAAGCACTACTTATATTCCCTTCATTGCTCAATTTTATTTTAATTTATATGACGTAGCTACAATCTTTAATAAGTATGTTTTGTATTATAGAGCTTGCATTAATATTCTGTCAATAGTTTTTAAAAATACTTTTTTGAAAAACAATCTATGCTCTCTTTCCTATCGAAAGTTACAGTTATAAACCTTACTGAAGTCAAAAAAGAGAGTCACCTATGTGACTTATCAATGAATCTGGAAAGAAATAATTTTCGACTCATGATAATGAAATATTTTTATTTTAAATATTCCGAATTAATATTAAAATGAATAAGAAGAGTATATAGAATTACAAATTATACATAACGAGGAAATAGAGATGAAAACGCAATTAAAAGCTGATTTAATGCTACTACTGGTTACATTTTTTTGGGGTGCATCCATCTTACTTACAAAGGTTGGGCTCACATACATAGAAGAATATAATTTAATCTCATTACGTTTTATGATTGCTTTTCTTTTATCAGGCATCGTATTTTACAAACATTTAATCAAAATTGATTTTAAAACTGTAAAATATGCGTTTATATTAGCTTCTATTTTGTTTATCGTTTATGTTTTTGCGACTTTTGGTACAAAGTATACAACCGTTTCGAATGCTGGTTTCTTAATGAGTCTCACTGTCATATTCATCCCGATATTATCATCTATATTTTTAAAACAACGGCCTGAAAAAAAGGTTGTATTAGCAATCGTTTTAACGATTGTCGGAATTGGACTATTAACATTAAATAGTGACTTAAAAATCGGTTACGGTGATATATTATGCATATTATGTGCTTTATTTTACGCCGTTCATATCATCGTTACTGGAACCATGACTAAGCATGTGAATTCCATCGCTCTTGGCGTATTACAACTAGGGTTTGTTGGTCTATTTAGTATCATTTTCTCAATGTTTATGGAAACACCAAAACTTCCTAATAATTTCGAATCATGGTTTTCCATTTTAATATTAAGCATATTTTGTACTGCAATGGCCTTCATTGTCCAAGTCATCGCGCAGCAACATACGACTCCTACACATGCAGGTCTTATTTTTTCATTAGAGCCTGTATTTTCTGCAGGGTTCGCTTTCTTTTTCACAGGTGAAACTCTCACATTGAAAGGTTACTTAGGTGCAACACTCATCTTATTAAGTGTATTAATTGCTGAAATGGACTTTAAAAGTGTATTAAAACTAAATTTTAAGAGGCATATAGAATAGATATTTCGAAGTGGTACATAGAAATAATTCTCCTAACCTAGATTCTCTTCGGATAGCACTGATTATGCGAATAAAAAAAAGCGCCCATCTTCGGGCGCTCTTTTCGTTATAAACGGATGGATAACCAATTCCATCATGATTTCTTTTTTCACCATTTTGTCTCTTGTTGTTCACAAATCAACACAATAAGATGGTTATCGTGTCATCCTCTTTTTGTTGGATCTATTTTTTGACGTGATTTTCTGCGATACAGGACGGTCCAAATAATTGCAAGTCCAATGAATCCATACGTAACCAAATTAGAAATTGCTAAAAATGTCGATACTGAAAGGTTATAGACAAGTACCACTTTCAGCAACGCTTCGCCTAATAAGACAATCCCCCACCCTGTTGTCATGATTCGTAACACTTTACGAAAGTAAGGGTTGTTCCACTTATCAGCAAAAGACGCCTGTTCTTTTTCTGTTTTCCCGACAGTAAATCGTAAGGCGAAATAATAAATTAGCGGTCTTCGGGTAATAAGAGAGCCAAGGAAAATTAACCCCATAACTCCTGTAACAAAGGATTCCCGAACTAAAATAAGTCTTTCGTCTCCGCCAAGGAGAGCAGCAATAATTGAAAGAATAAATCCAACTAACATAAACACTGCAAATGCATCCCATTTTCTATACTTCAGAAAATAGATTATAGTTTCTACTAAAGGAATCATTGTGGCAATTGTGAGCGCCATGATATTTGACACATGCCCTAGTAACAGCTCGTAAACTAAAATGGGCAATGCCGCATTAATAAGTAAAGAAAGGATAATTCCACGTACAATTTGTTTCCGTTCCATGTTACATCCCCTCCTCTGTATATATCCCATGAAATCCAAATGGAATATGATCTTGGAATTGATAAACACCTACAGTATTTAAAGTTAGTGGATCAAATTCGACTATCCCAGGCGATTCAGTTAAGGCCAGAAAATGATGGTCCATTTTCATAATATTAACGTTCGTGTTATTTTTGCCTCCTGCGGTTCCAGATGATCCAAATCCAGCCAATTGTTTTCCCGCTTCCATTACATGATGATAGGCTTCGGTTCGTAGGAAGCGATTTGTATATGACACATTTCCACGGTGAAACGAAAACTTATGGATCATTGCTAATCCATCAAACCAGTGCCCTCCCGTAAAATGGACAGGACCATTTCGAAACAAACTACCAGACAGCCATATAGGAATCTGTCCTTGAATTGGTAAGCTTCCAATTTCTACTTCTTTATTTAAACTACTTAACCCTTTTTGAAACGTATTCAATTCGCATTCCTCCCTTAAAAGTCACGCCAGCAGAAATGGGGGGTCTTACCCCCCACGAATAGTGGGCTAAATGTGTTCTACTTTCCCATTAGCCAAAACATTACTTAAAAAATATGTTCGCTACTCAATAAAAATCACAAATCTTTCTGCAAAAATTGTATTGATAAATTTCTTTAGTATTATTTTCTAATCATTGCCTTCTATAATATTTCTCCTTTTTATTAGCTTCTATTAATTTACACAACTATTCACTCAAACTATCATAAAATATTACATCTTAAAAATATGATTCTTTCTATTACAAGAGTTGAGAGCTTTGTTACAAAAATAAAAAAGACGGGAATTTTTCCCCGTCCTTTATAAGGCTAATTACTAACGTTTCGGACTTATTATTAATAAGGCAATTCCTATACATAATTTGATTATTGCATCAATCATTCCAAATATCATAAATGATGTTCAATATTTTCTTATATATTTATTACTTCCTTAAAGAGAAAATCACGTAGGTTCAACAACAAAAATAACTACATAAACAATGAATAGCCCCTAAACAAGATAAAAAGTTAGTACGACTTATACTGTAGTCTTTCTTTTTGATACTATCTATTAAAATAGTATCAATCCATTTACAACAAGAATATATAAAATATAGTAAGACATCCCCTTCTACTCTGATATTACCTCTCTCAACGAACTGAATTGACGATCAATTCTAAATTTTATCTTTTTTCCTATTATACTTTGTAATATTGTTGTATAATATTTTTGAAAGCGCTTATTATTGTAGTATACATAATTTAAAACGTTTTCGCTTGAATGTTCATAATTTTCTTTATAATTTTAGGTGGTAATTCCATTTCCATTTTATCCCTAGATAGTAGTTTTATTGTACAAGTTTCACTTGGTAATCATAGTAAATTTCTGGGTGATAAGTAATTGTGAACGTTTTTTTACAAAACAGATAAGTAATAACGTTTTGTATTATGTAAATTATCGTAATAACATAAGAATATAAAATGAATTGCACTCGTTACTGGTTCTAACGAGTAGGAGGTTTTGTCAAATGACGACGAAGAATACAAATACAAACAGTCCTTGGGCTAAGTTCCATGGTCCAAACCTTGGCTATGTCATTGAACAGTACGATCGTTATGTAGCTGGGGAAGGTTCTGTTGATCCAGAGTTAGAAGAGCTTTTCGCAAGTTGGGGTGCTCCTCCTTTTTATACAGATTTTACAGCGGGCACTACTAGCGGCTCTCATTTATCTTCTCAAAACAATACAGATATAGAAAAAGTTCTAAAAGCTGCAAAAGTTTTAGAAAATATTCGTTCATACGGTCACCTTTCTGCACATATTAATCCGCTGGAGGAAAAAGTGGATGGGCAGTTTTCTTTAGAGGGACTAAGCGAAAATGATTTGAAAGCGATTTCAGCGAAAACAGTTTGGGCAGATGCACCTGCTGATGTTCAAACAGCGTATGATGCTGTTAATAGATTAAAAGATGTGTATTCAAAATCTTTAGCTTATGAGTTCGCTCATGTTCAAGATAGTGAAGAACGTGCATGGCTGCAACAAATGGTGGAATCCACTTCCTTGTATCATCCACTATCAAACGAGAAACGAATTGCTGTTTTAAAACGATTGACAGCGGTTGAAGGTTTCGAGCAATTTTTGCATAAGACATTCGTTGGTCAAAAGCGCTTTTCTATCGAAGGCGTTGATATGCTAGTTCCTATGCTTGATGAAATGATTTCTGAAGGCGCTAAAGGCGGCGTGAAAGATATTATGATCGGGATGGCTCACCGCGGACGTCTTAGTGTACTCGCTCATACATTAGAAAAACCATATAGTCACATGTTCACTGAATTTAAACATTCAGCACCGATGCAGGGCACTGATAAGAACAATATCGGTTGGACTGGTGATGTGAAGTATCACTTAGGTAAAGAGCAATTGATTGGATCTGGAGAAGCTCTTACACGAGTTACTTTAGCAAATAACCCAAGTCACCTTGAATTTGTAGATCCAGTTGTAGAAGGATTTGCACGTGCTGCTCAGGAAAATCGCGAACAAGCAGGTTATCCAACGCAAGATGTTTCTAAATCTTTCGCAATTTTAGTACACGGTGATGCTGCGTTCCCTGGTCAAGGTATCGTACCTGAGACACTGAACTTAAGCAGACTGAAAGGTTATCAAACAGGCGGAACGATTCATGTTATTGCGAATAACGCAGTCGGATTTACAACTGATAGTTATGATTCTCGCTCTACAAGATATTCAAGTGACCTTGCGAAAGGCTTTGATATTCCGATTGTACACGTAAATGCTGATGATCCTGAAGCTTGTCTGATTGCAGCTACTCTTGCTTTTGAGTACCGTACGCTATTCAAAAAGGATTTCCTAATTGACTTAATTGGATATCGCCGCTATGGTCATAACGAAATGGATGATCCAGCAGTTACACAACCGAAAGTATACAAAAAGGTTAGCAAGCATCCAACTGTAAGAGCTTTATATGCTGAAGAGTTACAGGCAAAAGGCATTCTAAATGCTGAAGAAGTAGAAACAATTACGCAATTTATACAAGAGCATTTGAAAGCTGAATATAACCAAGTTTCTTCAGATAAAAAAGAAGTATCTGCTAACGTTGAAGTTCCAGAAGTAGTTGCAAACGGAATTCCAAAAATGATGACAGGTGTTCCATTAGAAACACTTGAAGAATTGAATACAAGTCTTCTTGAGTGGCCAGAAGGTTTTAACGTATATCCAAAATTAAAGAAAATCCTTGAACGTCGTGAAAGCGCATTTAAAGATGGCGGTAAGCTAGAGTGGGCAAATGCCGAAGCGTTAGCGTTTGCTTCAATCTTACAAGACGGTACGCCAATTCGTCTGACAGGACAGGATTCAGAGCGTGGTACATTCGCACAGCGCCACGTTGTATTACATGATACAGAAACGAACGAAACGTATTCGCCAATGCATCGCTTGCCACAAGCACGCGCTTCTTTCGCGGTTCATAATAGTCCGCTTTCTGAAGCTGCTGTTGTAGGATTTGAGTATGGCTATAACGTATTCTCTCCTGAAACATTGACAATGTGGGAAGCACAATACGGTGACTTCTCGAATACAGCGCAAGCATTGTTTGACCAATTCGTTTCATCAGGAAGAGCAAAATGGGGTCAAAAATCTGGTCTTGTTCTCCTTCTTCCTCACGGTTATGAGGGCCAAGGTCCTGAGCATTCCAGCGCTCGTCCAGAACGTTTCTTACAGCTTGCTGCAGAGAATAACTGGACAGTTGCAAACTTAACAAGTGCAGCGCAATATTTCCATATCCTGCGCCGCCAAGCAGCAAGTCTTGGAACTGATTATGTAAGACCATTAGTAATTATGACGCCAAAGAGCTTGTTACGTCATCCACTTACATCTTCACCTGCTTCTGAGTTAAGTGAAGGCAGCTTCCAAACAGTTGTAGAAGAGCCGAACCTTGGAACAGAAACAAGTAAAGTGAAGCGTCTTGTATTAACTACAGGTAAGATGGCAATCGATTTAGCAGTAGATGTCGAATCGAACAAGAAAGAACATACGCTAGATGAAGTGCATATCGCTCGCGTTGAACAGTTATACCCATTCCCTACTGAGAAAATCCAAGCGATTGCTGAGCGTTTTGAAAACTTGGAAGAGATCGTATGGGTACAGGAAGAACCAAGAAATATGGGCGCATGGCATTATGTTGCACCAATTCTATTCGAACTTGCTTCTGACAAAGTAAAAGCGAACTATATTGGACGTCCCGATCGTTCAAGTCCATCAGGTGGCGATCCTCATGTTCATAGAAAAGAACAAGAATTGATTATTAATAAAACTCTTAATATCAATTTCGAGTTACAACAAGAACAAGAATTTGTTCACAATAAGTAATACTGTTAACTTCTTGTGAATGGGGGTCTCCCCCATTCACGATTAGAGAAGATTATTTATACAACTATATTAAATCAATTGTTAGGCAAAATAGGGGAGGACATTTAAAATGATCGAAATTAAAGTACCTGAGCTTGCAGAATCTATTACAGAAGGAACTATTTCACAATGGCTTATCAACGTAGGTGACAAAGTTGAGAAAGGCGCAAGCGTTGTTGAGCTTGAAACAGATAAAGTCAATGTAGAAATCATTGCAGAAGATTCAGGTATTGTATCAAAATTACTAGGAGAACCTGGGGATACAGTTGAAATTGGTGACGTTATCGCAGTTTTAGATGCAAATGCAGCGGCAGCAGTAAGTACACCTGCTCCAGCAGAACCAAAACAAGAAGTTACGGAAGCACCAAAAGCTGAGGCTCCAAGTGCAGCGTCAAATCCAGCACCTTTACAAGGTCTTCCAAATACAGATCGTCCAATTGCTTCACCTGCTGCTAGAAAAATGGCACGTGAATTAGGAATCGACTTAAATGACGTACGCAGCACTGATCCACTTGGCCGCGTTAGACCGCATGATGTTCAAGCACATGCTACTGCGCCAAAAGCAGAGCCAAAACAAGAAAAACAAAGTCCAAAACCAGCTGCAAAAACTGAGTTTGAAAAACCAGTTGAGCGCGTAAAAATGTCCCGCCGCCGTCAAACAATTGCAAATCGTCTTGTAGAAGTTCAGCAAACGTCTGCAATGTTAACAACATTTAACGAAGTTGATATGACAGCTATCATGGAATTACGTAAAGAACGTAAAGATGCGTTCGAAAAGAAACATGATGTTCGTCTTGGCTTCATGTCATTCTTCACAAAAGCAGTTGTAGCAGCATTAAAACAATTCCCATTATTAAATGCTGAAATTCAAGGTGATGAGCTTATCATCAAGAAATTCTACGATATCGGAATCGCTGTAGCAGCTCCAGATGGATTAGTTGTTCCTGTTTTACGTGATGCAAACCAAATGAACTTTGCTGAAATCGAAAGCGAAATTCGTAATCTTGGTAAAAAAGCACGTGATAACAAACTTACTTTAAAAGAACTACAAGGTGGTACATTTACAATTACAAATGGTGGCGTGTTCGGCTCTCTTATGTCAACACCAATCCTAAACAGCCCACAAGTTGGTATCCTTGGTATGCATAAAATCCAAGTACGCCCTGTTGCGATTGATGCAGAGCGCATGGAAAACCGTCCAATGATGTACCTTGCTCTATCTTATGACCACCGCATCGTAGATGGAAAAGAGGCTGTTAGCTTCCTTGTTGCAGTTAAAGAAATGCTTGAAGATCCAAAATCATTATTATTAGAAGGTTGATTCTTATATCAATCGAAGAACCCTCTTGCAAATGCAAGAGGGTTTTCTTCATTTCTACTTCCATTACAAAAATAATTGTAGACTGATGCTACGCAATTATCGTAATCTACTAGTTATAAAATAACAATGGACAAGGTGACAAAATGGAATTAGGAAATTTCTTTTTTACAATGCTTATGACAACCTTTATTCAGTTAGCTTCATTAGTAGGATGGATTATTGTAGTTGGATTTCTATTAGGCTATTTAGAAAATCGTTCGCGAACATATTGGACAAGAGCTTTCGGAAGAAATGGCTTCC
The DNA here is from genome assembly GCF_028401955.1 of Bacillus sp. BP-3. GTDB lineage: Bacteria > Bacillota > Bacilli > Bacillales > Bacillaceae_G > Bacillus_A. The sequence continues at coordinate 401,658 of NZ_JAQOTJ010000002.1, read as the reverse complement.
TCTTAACCTCGTGGATTGGAACACCCATTCACGAATTCGGGCATGCCTTTATGTGCGTCTTATTTGGGCATAAAATCGTGGATATTCAATGGTTTCCAACGAATACAAGTAACGGGTATTTAGGATATGTACAGCACGAATATAATCCGAAAAGTATCTATCAAAAAATAGGTAATTTCTTTATCGGTATTGCTCCTATTTTTTCAGGAATTGCCGCGCTAGTTGGCTTAATATATTGCCTTCTCCCCCACTCATACTCAGTATTTATGAATGGCCTTGAAACAAATATCCAGCCAGGCGGCGCTATGAGTGATATGCTCAAACATACTGTTTTATCTTCTATCCTATTATTAAAAAGCATTTTTACTATTGATAATCTGTTGAATCCTTATTTTTGGCTCTTTCTGATCCTAGCAATTTGTATCTCTACGCATATTGCCTTAAGTAAACCTGACATACAAGGTGCATTAGATGGACTAATCACGATCTTTTTGTTCCTACTTCTCTTCAATGTTATAGGAGGTCTTTTTCATTTTAATAGCCATGCAATTATCGCAAATATAGCAAAGTATAATGCTTACTTACTCGCTTTTTCTAGCATTGCTATTTTATTTTCTTGTATCACGCTTGCCATCAGCTATATTTTTTATCATATAAAACGTAAATACATCTAGAGATTCACACACTTCTCTGCATCTATCTGGATGTACTCTGATTACTTTTTTATTGCCCTAGGATAGCTTTTTTATGAATTGAGCAAACGGTGGCACTCATAAGTATATTTGTCGAAATTAAATTTATACAATAAATATAGTACGTGAAATTTTTATATGTTTTATAAAACAAACCCTCTAAATGAGGATTTGTTTTTCTACATATTGATGTTACAGGAAAGGTGATTAAGGGAACTACAATTTTTATATTATCATATAAATAATGGTTATCATGTTGAGAAATAAAAATGTCATGTTGTTGAGAAGAAAATAAGATTTAACCATTTTGTCTTACAAGAATGCCAGTAGTATATTTGCATTACTATTCATTTTCTTCGTATAGAACAAGGCTCTTTTTTACACAAAAAAGCAATCAAGTAAGTATTTTTGTACTTTGGCTAATCTTTGCTCAAAATAAACAACAGTAAAGTTAGTTATTGAAATAGTATGAGGATTTTACGAATTTACAAAGTTACAGGTACAATGATTGACATGTTAGCATTCATAGTTAATTTGAATGAAGTTCCCCCCGTAAGTCAATCAAGTTGGCCAGATTCCCTTGTTGAACTATCATGAAGACTTTATATCTTATTCTCTTTATTCATTTTATAGAAATATTTTTCATTGTCTCATGCTCATCAAGTCAAGAATTCATAATTATCCACAACAAAAACTTTGTGCAAATTGCTCAATTTTTATCTTCTTCCGTTCGTTTATTTTTGTTAGGTTGATGACAATACCGCTATATTAAAAAAATTGTACGGTACGCAAAAAGTGTGAATTAAAAATAAAGCCTAACTTAATGTGAGAAAGTAGTTTGTCGTGTCTACTTTTTAGACTAACATTAGCGTTGTTCTACAATCACAGCCTATCGTTGAATAAGTTGCATAAGAATTAAATGGCATTCTAACGTAAGCAATTCATCCTAGTTTTCATACAAATCTATGCTAGATGCTGAATTTTGCACGTAGCTTCACCGTGCAAAAACTTCGGCAAGGTGAAGTCTCTCCCTTACAACGCATAAAGACTAAAGCAACCATAATCTGTATAAACGGCCAAATAGTCCTCAGTGAATGCTATATTACAAGATTTCACCACATGCTCAATCGCGATTGTAGTTGCATGCCGTTTTGTTACAAAGTCATACAGTCGTACCGCTCCTCTGTCATAAGCAGCTACCAGTCCTTTTTCCGCATGAATCGCACAACTCCTAGTCTCACCTATCTGCCAATCCTCGCATTTCTTCTTAGCCTGCCAATCATATACAAGTAAATCCCAGCACCCGTATTGCTCCTGAGTAAACAAAAGATGATCATCCGGGGAGAAGATTATCCTTGTTGTCATAGCATGGGAAGAAATCCTGTATATCCCTTTCCCAAATATAGCTGCAGCACCGGTTCTCCTGCCGATACCTCCAAATTATGATAGATCATGCCTTTCTTCAATCTCTGCCAAATTTCCTTCTCCATCTGCTTGGCTGCCTGCTCAGCATTATCAAACTGCTTCTTCCGAGGTTTTCTGCCCCCAGTCGAAGTGATAAGTATGCTATCATTTCTTTGAATACTCCAAGTTTTCCCGCTAGCTCTATCTATCAACATTCTATGCATTCGTTTCACCTCTTCCTAACTGTAGCAAATGACCTCTGAATAAGTCTAATACTCTGCCACTTCTAGGATTTACCATTAATATCTACACTTTTTAAGTGGACAGCTAAGATCCATGGAAAAATATGTTATAATCCACATATGATTGTTCTTTAACTAACAATGCAGTTTAGTTGAATAATACATATTTCATAAAATGGTATTTGAATAGTTTTTCCTATGAGGTAAGAAGTAAATATAACCTAAAGCTAAAGAAGAGTAGTAGAACTTAGTATTCTATTATTTTATCATTGTAACGGCACGCATTTACCAAGATTAAGGAGGTAATACGAATTGATTTTAGAAGAATATAAAAAACAAGCATCAGAACAAGAAGATTGGGCACCAGGATGGGAAGCAATTGATGAAGTTTTTGATAAACTTTATCCGAATCAGAAACCCGCACATTATGGAACTACATTTCATAAACGGGCCTTTTTTGGTGGAGACGAATATTTAGATGGTTACAGTATTTATCAATCCCCAAATGGTTACAAGCATTTACTAACGTATGGAATGACGACGCTTTACACAGATGAAGACGCATTTGGTGGTGAATGGAGCCGCTGGGGTTATGAAATGACTATCAAACTGAAAGAGGATACGAATGAAGATTGTATGTGGGCAATTGATATGCTATCTAATCTTGCTCGCTATACGTGCACACAGAAAAGGTTTTTTGAGCCCATGCAATTTGTGGCAGGGAATGGATCGTCTCTTCATATTGGTGTTGAATCTGCTATTACTGCTTTACTAGTTGTAAGTGATACGGAAGCAGAAGGAATTGACACTGTTCATGGTAGAGTGAACTTCATACAATTGGTCGGAATTACACAACAAGAATTAGAAGTTCTGAAAGAAGACTACACAAAAGCTGAAGTTCTTGTAAAAAATATGAGGAAAGATAATCCTTATTTAATTACCGATATGAAACGAATAAAATCTTATTTATAGTCAGAAATAAAGCATCTCTTCTTTCAAGAGATGCTTTATTTTATTCCCCTCTTCTCGCTGCTTGCTGCAACGGATCCCATACACTGTTAAACGGCGGAGAATAACTTAAGTCAACGTCTTCTAAATCATGAATCGTCATTTTATGAAACAACGCCATTGCCAGTACGTCTATTCGTTTATCTACACCCTGCTCGCCGATTACTTGTCCGCCTAACAATTGTTTTGTATCCGGACGATACAATAATTTTACGTGCAGCGGTTTCTTACTTGGATAATATCCCGCTATGTTTGTCGAATCTATTTTTACAATTTCATATGGTACTTGTAATTGTTCTGCTTCTTTTTCATTTAGACCCGTTCGTCCTAATGTGATGTCCATAAATTTCATAACCGCTGTTCCGACAATCCCTTTAAACGCCCTTCGTTTATTCACCATGTTTAGTCCCGCAATTCTTCCTTGTTTGTTTGCCGTTGTTCCAAGCGGAATATGATCATGTTTTTCTTTAATAATATGGTACTGCGTCGCGCAGTCTCCTGCCGCATAAATGTCTTCTATATTTGTTTGCATATATGCATTAACTTGGATCGCACCTTTTGGATTTTTAATGATTTCTGTTCCTTCTAGAAAATCAGTGTTCGGTTTAACTCCAACTGATACGAGAACAAGATCTGTTTCATACATTCCTTTATCTGTTACCACAGACTCAACTTGCTCTTTCCCTTGAAACGATTTCACATTTTCATTTATCAGAATTTCAATGTTATGTTTTGTTGCTTCTTCATGAATATATGCTGCCATATCCTTATCGAAAACAGTACCGACATGATCATTCCGTTCAATCATGCGCACTTTTTTTCCAAGTTCAACAAATGTTTCTGCCATTTCTATCCCGATTGCACCGCCACCAATAATGGTAACATGTTCAACTTTCTTATTATGTAGCGTCTCCATAATGCGCTTTGCATCCGGGATCGTTTTTAATAGATGAACTCCTTCCAAGTCACTACCTTTCCAGTTCGGCATAACTGGACGCACACCCGTTGCAATTAATAAACGATCATATTCATATTCAAATGGTTCTGATGTTTGCGTATGTATGCCATATACTTTTTTACTCGCTGGATCTACACGTGTCACTTCATGATTCACTTTGGCATCAATATGATATTTATTCCGAAACGTATCAACGCTCCTAGCAATTAACTTTTCAGTCGAAGCAATGATTCCGCTAATCGCATAAGGAAGGCCGCACTGTGCATATGAATAGATTTCGCCTTTTTCTAAAGTGATTACATTTGCTTCTTGGTCATTGCGAACAATTTGCATTGCTGCACTCATTCCAGCTGCATCTCCGCCTATAATAACGTATTTCATCGTGTCACTCCTTCTGTCATTATCTATCGTTTACAATTCCCATTTTCTTCAATTATCAGTCATTACGGAACTTTCCACCCCTTTTAATGGTAAATTATACAAACACTCCCCCTCAACCATTCTGCTTGTATCTTCAAAGCCGATGCTTTTATAGAGCTGTTTAGCAACAATATTATTTGGTTCAAAAGATAGAAAAACTTCATTACAATTCGCATCTTTTCTCATCTCTTCGATTACCTGTAATAATGCCGCTTTCCCATACCCTTTTCCTTGATGTTTATGATCTATCATAAGTCTACATATTTCAAAAAAATGATGTTGTTCACAATATCCATACATTGTAAAGCCGACCATTGTTTCATCACTGTATATTGCCTTTGTAATCCAACCTTTTTGAATCTTCGATTGGGCTAATGATAAGGCATTCGAAGCAACAAACTCTTCACAAACGAAATGTTTATCTTCCTTATTTGTCGTTAAAAATATACACTCTATCCAATTCTCATTTGTAATATCCCTTAAATTTATACTCATCTTGCATCCACTCTTTCTTCTTTAATAATGTAAATATCTATATTTCTACAAAAAAAACATTTCTCCTATAAGAGAAATGTTTTTTACACAATAAGACGCCACACAAAAACCTCCACCACCACAATTAACACAGCCCCAAAAATCATCAGCGTCGTCTTCTTCAAGAGCTCATTTTCCCGAAATGGAATGTTACATAAATAAGCACCAAGTGTAATTCGCGATGGACACGCAATTGTCGCGAAAGAAGAACTTGTATTTTGCACCGTTGTCACAAACTGCCACGGAAGTCCTACGTTCTGCGCGGTTTGCATTTGTAGCCTCATAAACATCGCATTTGATCCAGCGTTACTTCCTGTTAAAAAACCGCCTATACTACCGATAAACGGGGCGACGAAAACAAACATCGTTCCAAACATATGACCAGCGGATTCTGCTAATAAAGCGTGCATCCCTGCTGCACTCATTAGTTCTGAAATCGCAATAAACATTGTCGTTGTAATCGCAAAGGGGATCCATTGTTTCACCGTTTGCAGTAATGACTGTTTTATTATAATAGAAGGAATTTGGAAAAAAATAATAGTAAATAAACATGTAACCCCAAGCCAAAATCCTGGCGAATACAGTAACTCAAGTTTGTAAGCGTACGATGGTAAATGAATAACAGCATATGATTGTAACGTACTATGAAAGGATGGAATTAAGCGAGAAAGCAAGATGCACACTGTTAAAAATAAATATGGACTAACTATTTTTATAATGGATACCTCTTTCTGCTCAGCAGCTGCTTGCTCCGAATACACTTCCTTTTGCTGTTTTGCCGTCATTTTAATAATGATAAATCCAAACGTTATCGTTACAATTGCACTTAAAATCCCTGCTAATTCAACACTTACATATGTACTAGATAAATAGATAGAAGAAGAAAATAATAGAAAAAATCCTGTTGCTTCTTTCCATTTTTGTCTTACTGCCGCCCAGCCGCCGACTATATACAATGAAAGGATGATAAAATATGCAAAGCTCGGCACACTTAATACTGCTGTACCAGAACCAAGTTGTACTAAAGGCATATGAATTAGCCCTGAACCAATAATCGTTCCGGTCGCCATTGCTCCCCATGAGCTTGCTAATAAACCGATAAACGAAAGCAAAACGGCTTGAAACGGCTTATAACCGAGCGAAAGAAAAATAGGAGCAGCCACCATAAATCCAATTCCAAAACCACTTACCGATTCAATAAGGGGACAAATCCCAAAACACATGAGGAGCATTTGCAGTAAACGGTCATGTGTAACATGTTCCATAAAACGAGCAACTTGATCGATATACCCCATTTTATTCATAAGGTGAAATAAAAAAATACCAAAAAATAATACATATCCAACGATGAAACAAATTAAACCGCCCTTTATTGTGGCATGGGCAATCTCCCCCATTTGCAGGCGAAATAGCGGTGATAGTAAAACAATTCCGCTGCACACGACATAAGAAATTATCGATGCTTTCAGCGATGTTTGCTTGAAGACAAATAAACAAATGAAAATCATCATGATTGGAATAAGAGCCAGTAGTATTGCCATACCATCATCTCGTTTCTTGTAAGGTACAATTAAAAAAACGTTATAAAACCCTCTTCTTTTTAGTTGGTCAAGATAATTCGGCCATACATTACTGCGACCGATATGTTAAAAGATATTATATAACATAAGACAGAATATTCAATTCATTTTTTGTCGTTTTTTTATCAGATTCTTTATCTAGTAAACTATTAAAAACATGTTACACTACAAAAAACACCTTTTTTAGAGGAGTGATAGCAATGAACCAAGAACAATTTTGGCAACTTATTTCAGATATGAATTCAAAAGACGAAACAGTTGAATGGTTAATTGAGCAGTTAGCTGCAAAATCCGCAGATGAAATTGCAGATTTTGAAATGCATTTCCAAACTGCTTTAGGGCAATCCTACACTTCCTCTTTATGGGCAGCTGCTTATATTATTTTAGGTGGATGCTCCGACGATTCATTTGATTACTTTAGAGGTTGGCTCATCGCATGTGGAAAAGAAACATTTGAATCCACTGTGCAAAACCCTGAAAACCTAGCTAGCTTAATTCCTGCTTATTATGAAGAGGAAGATCTCATTCCAGAACTTGAGGAAATGTTAAGTACTGGATTTGAAGCTTTTAGCCTAAAAGAAACAGGAGATACAGAGTGGGATAATGAGATATGGGAGAAATTTTCATCGTTACTTGATGAAAAAGGTTATGAGTCATTTGAACAAGACATAGAATTTGACTGGGAAGAAGATGAAGACAAATTAGCCGAGCGATTCCCAAAATTATGGGAACGTTTTGGTGAAAATCCATTAGGTTAATATATGGAGCTGACTCAAAAGAGATGTAAATTTCGTTTGAGTCAGCTCCTTTTTATATGTCCACTCATATATCGACCGTTTTTTAAAATATATCGGCGCTTCGACACTCTATGTGCACTTTAGGGAGCTTATTCCTTTATTTCACCGCAGCAATCAGCTCGCGAATTTCATCTCGCTTTTCCTTCTCTAACAGTTCAATGATTTTACTTCCAACAACGACTCCGTCGCATACTCGAGTCATTTCCTCTATTTGCTCCGCCTTCGATATACCAAACCCTGCAACAACAGGAAGCTGAACATTCGTTTTTACCTTTTCTAAGTATGTGTGTAATTCTTGCGTGAAATCGCGGCGTACTCCCGTTACGCCCGCTACCGTGACAGCATAAACAAATCCTTGTGATTCACTTGTAATCTTTTGAATTCGTTCTATAGGGCTCGTTACTGTTACGAGCGGAATAAGCGCAATGTTTGCATCACATAGCAGTGGTGCAATGATATCTTGTTCTTCATATGGAAGATCTGGCACGATAATCCCATCGACTCCAGCTTCGATGCAGCGCCCTATAAAACGCTCTTTCCCAAATGCTAAAATAGGATTTAAATAGGTCATGAGTACAAATGGAATTTGCACTTCTCTTCTCACTTCCGCAAGTGCTTGGAAAATCCCATCTAACGTCGATCCGTTTTCTAAAGCTCGTTTTCCTGCTCTTTGAATCGTTGGTCCGTCTGCAACTGGATCAGAAAATGGAATACCAATTTCAATAATACTTGCTCCGGCTCCATCTAAAAAACGAATTTGTTCTTGCAAATCACCATCTCCGCCCATTACATACGGAATGAACGCCTTTTTTCCATTTTGAAATGCTTCACTTATTCTTTCTACTCCCATCACTTACACCTCTTCCATATAACGTTTTATACTTTCCACATCTTTATCGCCGCGTCCTGATAAACAAATCACAAGCCCTTCATCACTTTTCATAGTAGGTGCTAGTTTCAGTGCATACGCCACAGCATGTGAACTTTCTAATGCTGGGATTATCCCCTCTTTCTTCGTTAACAACTGAAAAGCATGGAGCGCTTCTTCATCTGTTATGGAATGATACGATACACGGCCAATGTCTTTTAATAAGCTATGTTCCGGGCCAACCCCCGGGTAATCAAGCCCTGCTGAAATCGAGTGCGCCTCTTGAATTTGTCCGTCTTCATTTTGCAAAATATACATCATCGATCCGTGCAGGACGCCGACGCTTCCTTTCGTTAATGTTGCGGCATGCTTTTCTGTATGGATTCCCTTTCCTGCTGCTTCTACGCCGTAAAGTGCAACTTCTTCATCTTGTACAAATGGATAAAACATTCCCATCGCATTACTGCCGCCGCCAATACAAGCTACAACTGCTTCCGGTAATTTTTCTTCTAGCGCTGCATATTGTTTCTTCGTTTCCTTGCCAATCACACTTTGGAAATCACGTACCATTTGCGGAAACGGATGCGGTCCAAGAACAGATCCCATCACATAGTGCGTATCATGTACATGTGCAACCCAGTAGCGAAGCGCCTCGTTTACTGCATCTTTTAGCGTTCCGCTTCCTGCTGCAACACTTTCCACTTTTGCGCCTAACAGTTCCATTCGAAAGACATTTAATTTTTGACGCTTCACATCCTCTTCTCCCATGAAAATGACGCACTCTAAGCCAAGCAAGGCACATACAGTTGCTGTTGCGACTCCATGCTGCCCAGCCCCGGTTTCTGCTACTACCTTTTTCTTACCCATTCGCACTGCAAGAAGTGCTTGCCCAATTGTGTTGTTAATTTTATGAGCACCTGTATGGTTTAAATCTTCGCGCTTTAAATAAATTTTTGATCCGCCGCAATACTTCGTTAGATTTTCCGCAAAATAAAGAGGTGTTTGTCTGCCGACATACGTTTGTAAATAATGTTGTAACTGCTTTTGAAATGATTCATCTTGCATTGCTTCTTTATATGCTTCTTCTAATTCTAAAACAGACTGCATTAACGTTTCTGGAACATAACGCCCTCCGTACATACCGTAATGACCTTTTTCATTTGGATAGACATATTGCATAGTTAACACTCCTTCGCTTTTTTTATAAATTGTTTTATTTTCTCAATATCTTTTTTGCCATTTGTTTCTACACCGCTGCTCACATCAACCATATACGGCTGAACCATTTCAATCGCTTCTGTTATATTCTCAAGATTTAATCCGCCGGCTAATATGATTTTTTTTCCAATCGGATTTGACTGCAATAACTCCCATGAAAATGTTTTTCCGTTTCCGCCATGAAATTGTTCTTTCGGACTATCAAATAGTATAAAATCAGTTTCATATTCCTTTGCTCGTTCTATATCTTCACACGAGCTTACACCGACTGCCTTTATAGACGAAATATTCAATCTTCTAATATGATAGTTTTGTTCATCCCCATGCAGTTGTACATGTGTTAAACCACAATGCTTTGCAATATTCTGTATTACTTCAATTGGCTCATTTACGAAAACGCCAACTTTCATTACATTCTCAGGGAGCTCTTCAATGATTTGTTTTGCCCCATCCGGCATAATTTCCCGCTTACTTTTTGCAAATACAAAGCCAATGGCATCTGCCCCGTATTCACAAGCGATTTTTGCCGCTCTTATATCGGTAATCCCGCAAATCTTTACTTTCATTTTGATACCTGCAGCACTTGAAAAAAGTCTCCGACAGACGGTGCAGTCATGAATGCTTCTCCGACAAGAATTCCTTTTGCCCCGGCTTGCTTAGCACGAATCATATCGTCTTTCTTATGAATACCGCTTTCGCTAATCCAAAGGACGTTTTGTTCATTTAACCGTTTCCCAAGCTGTTCCGTTGTTCTTAAATCCACTTCGAATGTTTTCAAGTTTCGATTGTTTACTCCAATGACATCAGGATTTAGCTCTAACGCTATTTCTAGCTCCTCTTCGTTATGAATCTCAACAATCACTTCTAAGCCGATTTCTTTTGCATACGTATATAGCTCAAATAACTGTTCTTTTGTTAATGCAGCAACAATCAGTAAAATGAGATTAGCCCCTGCTTCATACGCTCGGTCAATTTGGATTCGATCAATCATAAAATCTTTACATAAAAGCGGTACATTCACGTGATTTCTTGCCGTTTCTAAATCGTGAAACGAGCCCTTAAAAAATTGACTATCTGTTAAAACAGAAATTGCTCCTGCACCATTTGTTTCATAGAGCTCTGCTTGTTTTGCGATATCAACATGTAAGCTAAGATCCCCTTTAGATGGTGAAGCACGTTTTATTTCTGCAATTATAGTAAATTTCCCTAATGCTTCTACGAGAGAATATGATGTACGGTTTTTCTTTTTAGGGGTATACGTTTCATATAACACTGCTACTTCTTTCTTTTTTTGTTCAATAATTTTCGTTAAAATTGTTTCCATTTAGTTCACCCTCTCTAGCTTTTTGTTACTTTCAACAATTAATAAATTTAATTTCTCCAGCGCCTTTCCTGAATCAATACTACGAGCCGCTAAGCGAATACCATCTTCAATTGTCCTTGCTTTTCCGTTTGCAAAGAGGGCAAGCCCGCTATTTAATAACACTGTATCACGGTATACGCTATCTTCTCCGCGCAGCACATGTAATGTAATACTGGCATTTCCCTTTGCATCTCCGCCTCGAATCGCTTCATTTTTCACACATGAAAATCCATACTCTTCTGGAGAAATACTCATTTCAATAATGTTGTTATCTTTTAAAATTGCTACGTGATTCTCTCCTTGCAAAGATGCTTCATCTAAAAACCCACTGCCATTTACAACAATTGCTCTTTTTCTACCAAGCTTTTGCAAGACTTCTGCCACTGGAAGTAACATCTCCCGTTTGTAAATCCCGACGAACTGTGTTTCTAAATGAATGGGATTGGTAAGCGGTCCGATTAAATTAAAGATTGTTGGAACATTTAATTCTTTTCTTACTTTCATAATGCGGCGCAGTGCTGGATGCATTGCTGGCGCAAACAGAAAGGCAATTCCAACGTTCTCTAGCAAATAATCAATGTGCTTTGGCGAACATGCAATGTTCACACCGAGTTCTTCTAATAAATCCGCACTTCCTGTTTTACTAGAAACGGCACGGTTACCATGTTTCGCAACCTTTACACCTGCACCAGCAAGTACGAAAGCTGATGTTGTACTCACATTAAATGTTTGCGCTCCGTCCCCTCCTGTTCCGCAATTGTCCATCGCATTTGCAATATGATTGGAAAACGGCAATGCTTTTTCATGAAGGGCGCGAACAAGGCCGTATATTTCATCTGCCGTTTCCCCCTTTGCCTTTAACAATGCTAAAAAGGCTGCAATTTCACTTTCTAAAATATTTTCGCTTAATAAGCTAATACCCGCTTCATACATTTCCTGTTCCGTTAAATCTTGTCCTTCTATTAATTTTCGAAGATAGCCATTCATACTCTCTCCCCCTCGTTAATGCGGGATAAAAATGCCTGTATTAATTTATCGCCTTCTTCAGTTGCGATGGATTCTGGATGAAACTGTAATCCGAAAAGCGGATAGTAATGATGACAAATTGCCATGATTTCTCCGTCATCCATCGCTGTCGCTAATACATCAAAGCAACTCGGAAGATTGTGCTGCCTTGCTACGAGTGAATGATAACGCATCGCTGTCAGCGGTTGCTTTACATATGAGAATATTGATGTGCCATTATGTTTTACAAGCGACGTTTTCCCATGTTTGATCTGTTCTGCCCGCACAACTTCTCCGCCAAAAGCAGTAACAATCGCTTGGTGACCTAGACAAATGCCGAGAATCGGAACTGTTTGATAAAAATGCCCAATCACATTCATACAAATCCCTGCATTTTCCGGCCTTCCAGGCCCTGGCGAAAGAATAATTGCTTTTGGCTTCATGTCCGCTAGTTCCTCAATTGTCACTTCATCGTTACGCACGACAACAATCTGCTTTGTGTGATGGCCTAACAATTGATACAAGTTATATGTGAATGAATCATAGTTATCAATTAAGACAATCATTTCATTACCTCCAAGAGAGCTTTTGCTTTATTTAGCGTTTCTTCATATTCAGCCGCTGGACTTGAATCATACACGACACCAGCGCCCGCCTGTACATATGCTTTCTCGTCTTTTACAACCATCGTTCGGATCGCAAGTGCCATATCCATATTGCCTGAAAATGAAATATACCCAACAGCTCCAGCGTACACATTTCGTTTTTCTGTTTCTAATTCGTTTATAATTTCCATTGCTCTAATTTTAGGAGCTCCTGATACAGTGCCTGCTGGTAAGCAATGTGCTAATGCATCAAAACAATCCGTATTTTTTCGCAATGTTCCGGAAACTTCAGATACAATATGCATGACATGCGAATATTTCTCGATTTTCATATATTTATCTAGTTGAACGGAACCAATCTCACTCACACGTCCTATATCATTTCTTCCTAAATCAACAAGCATCATATGCTCCGCTCGTTCCTTCTCGTTTGCAAGCAACTCCTTCGCAATTTGTTCATCCTCTTCTTTTGTGTTTCCACGCAGCCTTGTTCCGGCAATTGGATTTGTCATCACCTTTTCCTCTCGTACAGAAAGTAGGCTTTCTGGTGAAGAACCAAGTACGACGTAATCTTGAAAATCAATATAAAACATATAAGGAGATGGATTCGCTGTGCGAAGACGACGATATAACGCAAATGGATCTCCTGTAAAATCACTTTGCAGACGCTGTGATAACACAACTTGAAAGATATCCCCTGCCCGAATATATTCCTTTGCCTGTTCAACCATTTTGTAAAACCTTTCTTCTGTTACAGAAGATGTAAATGATAAGGAAGCACCTATATCCTTCACCTGTTCCTCTGATTTCCACAGCAATTTTTGTTTATATGTTTGCAGCTGTTCATACACCTCTTCATACGAATCTGTATCGCCGCTGCGATAGACATATACAAATGATAGTTTTTGCCTTACATGATCGTATACAACGAACATGCGGTAAAGTAGCACATGGACTTCTGGAATATTTAAAGGGTCAGCGAGCATCTCTCCAATATCTTCATATTGCCGAATTACATCATACCCAATATAACCAACCGCTCCTCCGCAAAATGGGAACGGACTCTCAATTTCCTCTAATGTCAGAACACTTTCTAGCTCTGTTAATACATTTCCGTTTACCTTTTCCGTCGCACCATTTATCGTAATTTTTACTTCCTTGCCAATACTTTTGATTTCTCCGTAAGGATTACATCCTAAATAGGAATAACGTCCTTTATCTTGATGAAGCTGCGAGCTTTCGAGTAGAAATTTTTTCTCACCTTTTATCCGGCGATATAACGCAATCGGTGTTAAGCTATCGCCTTCTTCTTCCTGAATAACAAGAAAGGTTTTCCCTTGTTGTTTTCCCATCATAAATTGTTCTTTCGTTATCATCACTGTCACCTCTCTATGCAAAATAAAAAAGTCCCCTGCATATGGAAATATGCAGAGGACGATAAATATACCGCGGTACCACCTCTTGTTGGATGCAAAGCATCCCGCTTTTTCAGGTACAATCTTATACCCAATCCTTGTAACGGCGGAACCCGGGTTGCCTACTTACAGTTCAGCATACCTCTCGTAAGCCCATTCCGCATATGGCACCGCACCGGGCTCTCACCTATCCCCGGCTCTCTGGAACGTCTCCAATATACGTACTCTTCTTACTCATCGATTTATCCTATTCATTTTTTTGTATACAAAAAGGGAGTACTCATCCTATAAAAAGGACGGGTACTCCCGTGGTGCCACCTTAATTCGTTACAAAAGTAACGCACTTTTCCGTATCGAAATACAATACGTGTCTCTTGTAACGATGAGATCTTTTCGCCAAAGCCTACTTCTATCGTTTCGGTTTGGAAGCTCCGAAGCCCATTCCATATTACTTTCATACTGATTCGCACCAACCATCAGCTCTCTGACATGTCCATAATATGTACTCTTCTTCATCAACGCTTGCGTTTTTAAATTTGAAATCATTATATGCTTTTCTTTTTTTGGAAGTCAATACTTTTAAAAAAATATTTTTCATGTACAACTTAAATATTATATTGACAAAATAACTCATTTTTATGTAAAAATAATAAATACTCTATAAAAATAGCTATACACCAACAAAAAACTTTATATTAGTAAAATAATATATCTTCTAAATACACTTATATTTCTGAAAATTCATATTTAGAGGATAGATTTTTACACATAATCATGTTAGATTATAATATGTAACTCATCAAAAGATACTACTTAGGAAAGGGGACTAACATGAACACACAGATTTTAATTTCTATTTCGATCTATATGATCGGGATGTTAGTGATTGGCTACATCGCCTACAAACGAACATCAAATTTAACAGACTATATGCTTGGCGGGCGTACATTAGGCCCCGCAGTAACAGCACTTAGTGCAGGCGCTGCTGATATGAGCGGCTGGCTATTAATGGGATTACCCGGTGCGATGTTTGCAACAGGTCTGAGCAGCAGTTGGATTGCGATCGGTTTAACACTCGGCGCTTATGCAAACTGGCTATACGTCGCTCCTCGCTTACGTACCTACTCTGAACTTGCAAACAACTCAATTACAATTCCAGAATTTTTAGAACATCGCTTCCATGATAAATCTCATATGCTACGCCTTGTTTCCGGACTTGTTATTATGATTTTCTTTACATTTTATGTAGCTTCGGGATTAGTTTCAGGTGCTGTTCTATTTCGTAATACATTTGGAATGGACTATCATACAGGACTTTTCATCGTTGCAGCTGTTGTTGTAGCATATACGTTATTTGGTGGTTTCTTAGCTGTAAGTTGGACAGACTTCGTACAAGGAATTATTATGGTCGTTGCACTCGTTTTAGTTCCAGTCGTAACAATTATGCATGTAAATGGTCTTGGATCAGCATTTCATACGATTCAATCTGTCGATCCAACACTATTAAATATTTTTAAAGGTACTTCTGTACTCGGCATTATTTCATTATTTGCCTGGGGTCTTGGGTATGTTGGACAACCTCATATTATCGTACGCTTTATGGCTATTTCATCTGTAAAAGAATTAAAAAGTGCTCGCCGCATCGGAATGAGCTGGATGATTTTCTCTATTGTTGGCGCAATGTTTACTGGACTCATTGGAATTGCTTATTATGCTGACAGAGGTATGAAATTAGCAGATCCAGAAACGATTTTCCTTGAGCTTGGAAACATTCTATTCCATCCGCTCATTACTGGATTTTTATTAGCTGCCATTTTAGCGGCAATTATGAGTACCATTTCTTCTCAGCTTCTTGTTACATCAAGTGCTGTAACAGAAGATTTATACCGAACATTTTTCCGCCGCTCGGCAACGGACCGCGAACTTGTTTTTGTAGGACGTATGGCCGTTCTGGTCATTGCTCTAATATCAAGCGGACTTGCCTTTAAACAAAATGACACAATTCTAGCACTTGTTGGTTACGCTTGGGCAGGTTTCGGTTCTTCATTTGGACCAGTTATTTTATTAAGCTTGTACTGGAAACGAATGACGAAATGGGGCGCTCTTGCTGGGATGATCGCTGGTGCAACAACTGTTATTACGTGGACACAATTTAAGTTTTTAAAAGATATGCTATATGAAATGATTCCTGGTTTTGCTGTGAGTTTACTCGTTATTATTATTGTAAGTCTATTAACAAAACCATCAGAAAAGGTTCAAAAAGAATTTGACGAATTTGAAAAAATAGCTTCTTAATAAAAAACAATCCCTGCTTCTGTACAATAGGAGCGGGGATTGTTTTTTTTATTAATCCATTTTGATTTTTCAACATGCAAATCACTGCTATGCAGAACAAACAGTGACCGCTTCTCTGCATGGCCAGGTGCTCTTGCCCACCTGAAAAGAAAAGGGTTTTTCATGTCATTTTTTCAATTTGTATTTACATATTATTGTACTGAATTTTCTGTAAATTAACAAATTCTTTATATTACCTTAAATTATTTCTAACATTCTTTGTATATAGTATAACTAAGAACATTATTAGAAGGAGGACACCTTATATGCAATCACCATTTCATTCCCAAAAACACCTTATCTCTTCTTCATATGCTGCAATGCAAACTAATCTGCCTCATACTACCATTATTCCTTCTATTGTGCCGGTCATCGGTGTACAACTGCAGAAAGCTAAGTTAAAACTAAAAACTGGGCAACGTGCAGAACTTACTGCTGCTGTCCTTCCTTCACAGGCGAGTAACCAAGATATCATTTGGACGTGCATGAACCCCCATATTATAGAGATTCATACCGAAAAACAGAAAGCAACTGTAATAGGAAAACAAGCCGGACGAGCTACTATTGTTGTCACAACCGCAGAAGGAAAATTCCGCGATCTATGTACTGTCCACGTTCAGCCCTATATCATCAAACCGAAATGAAATGTAACTAGCCACCAGTACTTTACCGGTGGCTAGTTGAGTGCATACTTTAATTGTCCGAAACAACTACGTCTCTTGCGTATATATCATGCCTTCTACCGATTCTTTATACGGGCGCTTTTGTTGCTGTAATAAAAAGATACACACACCACATAATACAAGAATACTTCCGACCACTTGCATAGCATTTAATTTTTCGCCAAGTAAAAAGAAAGCAAGGATCATCGCACCAACAGGCTCACCTAAAATACTCATAGAAATGGTTGTTGCATTTACGTAATTCAATAACCAATTATTAATCATTTGAGATACAGTCGGTACAGTTGCAAGTAAGAAAAATACAGTCCAGTCCCATGATGAATACCCTGTAAATGGAATTTGCAACATCATGTTATATATACTTAAAAATAAAGCTGCAAATGTAAAGACAGTAAAACTATAAATCCAATGCGAGACTTTTTTCACTGTCGTTTGCCCAATAAATAAATATCCAACCACCGCAATTACGCTCAAAAATGATAGTATATCCCCTAAGACCGCTTCTCTGCTCAGTCCTAAATCTCCCCATCCAATACACCCTACACCAACAATGGCAATTCCCATTGTTGCAAGTGAAATGAGTGTTGTTCTTTCTTTAAATAAGAAGAATCCTCCAATGAGGGATACGAGTGGCTGCAATGCTAAAATAATCGTAGAGCTGGCAACTGTTGTAAACTTTAACGATGCAAACCATAGAAGAAAATGCAGTGCTAAAAAGAAACCAGATCCAATTAAAAACCCCCAGTCCTTCTTCTGAATTCTCGTAAATTCCTCTCTTTTCTTCCAAACAATCGGAAACATAATAATCACAATAATCCATAAACGATACATACTTAAAATAGAAGATGGTGCTGTAGACATTTTTACAAAAATAGCCGCAAATGAAATCGTAATAATCGAAATCGCTAGCGGCAGTGCTATTGATTTTTGCTGGTTCATATGCTGTCTCCTTATCTATATAAATCCACTTTGACTTTTCGACATATAAATTGCTGCCATGCAAGCACAAAAGGAGTCTGCTTATTGGCTACTTTTGTGTTCAAACCTTGTACGTGGCAGGAAAAGGACCTGACCGCTACTATATAGTCAATCCCTCTCGATCACTTAAAAAAATGCTTTTCTATCGGTTTTTCATAGAGTGACTGAGTAGTTACGTTTTTTCAATTTGTATTCATATAAGCAAAATTCTCATTTCATTATAGCCGTTTCTTTCAATACTGAATACTAATTTTTTAGATTCTTCGCATTCTTATGCTAAAATAAAGTTGTAGTAACTTTTTACTTAGGGGAGATTACACGATGACACAAACAATAGGCAAAATTGAAGAACTAACATTTTACAGCAAATCATTGCAAGAAGAACTAACGCTTCTCGTTTATTTACCAGCAAATTTCACGCCGCTTCATAAGCACACAATTGTTATTGCACAAGATGGAAGAGATTATTTTCAACTTGGAAAAGCACATCGCGTTATCGAGTCACTTCGCGAAACAGAGGAAATTGATCGCACAATTATTGTTGGGATCCCATATAAAGATGTACATGATCGCAAAGAAAAATATCATCCAAACGGCTCACAAAACGACCTGTACATTCGCTTTTTAGCTCATGAACTCGTTCCATATTTAGATGAGCAATACCCAACATATCAAATGGGAAAAGGAC
Organism: Bacillus sp. BP-3; assembly: GCF_028401955.1. Lineage (GTDB taxonomy): Bacteria > Bacillota > Bacilli > Bacillales > Bacillaceae_G > Bacillus_A. The sequence goes on along the minus strand of NZ_JAQOTJ010000002.1, from coordinate 382,866 downwards.
GCGTTTTAATTGGAGATTCTTTAGGCGGTACTGTTTCATTTATGACAGCACTTATGTATCCGCATACATTCGGAAAAGTAATTATGCAGTCGCCATTTGTGAATGAATCTGTACTAGAGCGTGCTAAAGTCTTTACGCAGCCGCACGCGTTAGATTTATATCACATCATCGGTACAGAAGAAACAGCCGTGAAAACGACAGATGGTAATATTTCTGACTTTGTAGCACCAAACCGTGAGTTGCATTCTCTTCTTACTGAAAGAGGATTTACAACTTATTATGAAGAGTTTCATGGCAATCACACATGGAAATATTGGCAAAAAAACTTACCGCATGCATTTTCTCAAATGCTAGCGCTGAAATAATATACAGTTTCATTCAGAATTATCTGATATAATAAAAAAAGAGTTCTTTTTTTCATACAAACATTTTACGTTCAGACAAGGGGAGGAATTTAGAGATGAAACTAGGTATTGTAATTTTTCCATCAAAAATGATTCAAGATAAAGCAAACGGTCTGCGTAAGCGTTATGATCCACATTATGCATTAGTTCCACCACACATTACATTAAAAGCACCTTTCGAAGTAGCTGATGAAAAATTAGAAACGATTGTGCAAGAGCTTCATACAATTGCAAATAAAACAAACACATTTACATTACATGTTGGAAAAGTGAGCTCATTTGCACCTGTAAATAATGTTATTTATTTTAAAGTAGAAAAAACTCCTGAATTAGCATTCCTAAACGAAGAAATGCATAGCGGTATATTCACACAAGATCGCGAATATGCTTTTGTACCGCACCTTACAATTGGACAACACTTATCAGACGCAGAGCATGCAGATGTTTTAGGTCGCTTAAAGATGAAAGATTTCTATTATGAGCAACCAATTGATCGTTTCCATTTACTATATCAACTAGAAAATGGAACATGGTCAGTACACGAAACATTCCATTTAGGAAAGGAGCAACAATAATTTGCAAATTATAGTCGTACAAAATGAAAAACAACTAGAAGATGCCTTTTCTGTTCGTAAACAAGTGTTTGTAGATGAACAAAAGGTTGCAGCCGAAGAAGAATACGACGAACATGATCACGCTGCAAAACATGTTGTATTATACGATCAAAACGTTCCAGTTGGCGCTGGACGCTTTCGCACCGTCGATGGTATTGGGAAAATGGAACGCATTTGTGTCTTATCATCTCACCGCCAAAAAGGCGCTGGCAAGATGATCATGGACGCATTAGAAGTTCTTGCGAAAGAAGAATCTCTTCCAAAGCTGAAACTTCATGCCCAAACACACGCTGAGCCGTTTTATCATAAGCTTGGATACGAAACAACTTCTGATGTATTTATGGAAGCTGATATCCCGCATGTTGTCATGATAAAAAATCTATAAAGTGAAACTAAAGTGGAAGCGCCTTGTTTGGCGCTTCTTTTTATATTTCTACTTCCTTTCGTAACGTACTTTTCTCTTTACTGCTGAATATATGATGGACCCGAAATCAAACTATTCTTGCGATAACAATACTAATCGCCAAGTTTATTTCATAATCATCAAATGGGAACAGAGTTTTGACATAAGGAGGAAACTCCTTTATGACTTCTAATAAGAAACCTGAACTGACAGGACGTATCGTTGTACCAGGTGACATAGAATACCATGCAGAAAATATTTTCAAATTCCCTCAAAGCATTCCACCCGCCAACTAATAAACAATCTTTTCTTTACACAAGCACTCATTTTCTCTCTTTGTTTTAACTCCGCAGCAGGAAAAGAGGCTTCCTGCTTCTACGCACGGCCAGTCCCTCTCTTCCCTCTAAAAAAAGAGAGTTTTAATAGGTTTCTCAATCTGTATTTCTATCCTCCACATTCAATCACATTACTGACCTACTTTTTTACATTGCCATTTCCCCTATCTTCCGCTAAAGTTATAAGTTGATGCTACTTATTGAAGGTGAAATTATGACTAAGGAAAATTTTTCGCAAAAATCATTAACCCATTCGAATATACCTCGCGCAATTTATCATATTCCGAAAACATCTACGGACTTAATTCATCAAAACGATGCGGATGTTACTTATTTTCGCGCTCTTGAAAAACAAGGAATATATTTAAATGAAAAGCAATTAGAAGCTGTTCGTCAAACTGAAGGGCCCGTTCTTACATTAGCTGGTGCCGGCAGCGGAAAAACATCTGTCTTAACAACACGCGTTGGCTATTTAGTCAATGTAAAAGGTGTTCACCCGCGCAACATATTGCTGCTTACCTTTACACAAAAAGCAGCGGAAGAAATTCGAAGCCGCGTAGCAACATTACCTGGTATGACACCCGCAGCGAGCCGATATCTTGTTGCTGGAACATTCCATTCTGTATTCTTAAAGTTACTTCGCAGCCAAGGATACAACCAACAAATTTTAGCAAATGAAAAACATAAACAAATTATTATAAAGAAAATTTTAAAAGAACTTCGATTAAAAGATGACTATGACGCGGAAAGTATGCTAGCAATGATTTCACTTGAAAAAAATAAATTAAATAGACCGAAAGATGTACAAGCTAAAACACCTGTGGAACGTGAATTTCAAGAAGTGTATCATCGCTATGAAGACGTAAAACAAAGTCATGGCTATTTAGACTTTGATGATATTTTACTTGAAACGTTCTATTTGCTAGAAAATAATGCCGCTTTATTAACGCAGCTGCAAGGTCGCTTTCAATATATTGAAGTGGATGAATTTCAAGATACATCATACGCTCAGTATGAAATTGTAAAATTATTAGCGGCGCCGCAAAACAACTTATTTATCGCGGGGGACGATGATCAAGCGATTTACGGCTGGCGCGGAGCTAGCCATCAAATTATTCTTTCTTTCCCAAAAGAATTTGATGATACAACCATTATTACTTTAAATACAAACTATCGCTCGAACCCATACATCGTTGGCCTTGGTAATGAAGTCATTAAGCTAAATCAAGAACGCTTTAACAAAGAACTGTACTCCGTTCGCGAAGAAGGCATACAGCCGTTTTATTCAAGACCAGCAACAACATTGGATGAAGCGAATCAAATATTGCAACTAATTCAAGATAAAGTAGCAAGTGGCCAGCGACGCTATACAGACTTTTGCTTATTATACCGGACACATTCTGTAAGCCGTTCCTTACTCGATCAGCTTACGATTCATAAAATACCGTTCGTCAAATACGGAGCAAGCCAATCATTTTATGAGCACTCCCTTATTAAACCGGTATTAGATCAACTACGGTTGGCCTTTGAACCATTTCGGTTAGAATCGCTCGCAAGCATTTTGCCAACGATGTATATCGGACGCGATGAATGTATATCATTTATTGAACGAGAACAATGGAAATACGGTGAAGGACGTTTCCCTTCCCTTTTACATTTTCTTTTACTCAATCCGAATTTAAAGTCGTTCCAAGTAAAGAAAATCAATGATCGTATTGATTTTCTGAAATTTATTAAAGAACTGGAACCGAAAAAAGCATTAAAAGAAATTATTAAAGGAAAAGGACAATACTTAGAATATCTGCAAAGCAATGACCGCTCTTCTTTCACAATGCAAAAAGAAATACAAGAGGAAATGCTTGAAGAGCTCATTGAATCCGCAAATCGCTTTTCCGACATTCCAGCGTATTTAGAATTTGTAAACGTAGCAATACAAAATCAAAAAGAAATGGAAGCATTAAAAACAAGAGTCCAGCAAGATGCTGTCTCGCTTATGTCAATTCATAATGCCAAAGGTCTTGAATTTCCATGCGTTTTCTTACTCGGTGCAAGCGATGGAATATTGCCGCATTCCTCATCATTAAAAGATGCAAACGACCGTGTCACTGATACCTCCGAAGCATTAGAAGAAGAAAGACGCTTAGCATACGTAGCAATTACACGAGCAAAAGAAGAATTATACATTTCTTCTCCGCAGTTTTTTAGAGGAAAAAAACTTGATGTTTCGAGATTTTTATTTTTGACGAGAGATGACCTACAAAAAACAAAATAACATATGACGTAAAGATTTCTAAAATAAAACAAAAAATACCCTGTTTTTTCTTACCCAAAGGATAAAACAGGGTATTTTTTGTTCAAAAGCAGACTCATTATTTACATGTTTCATTATTTATTAATACCTATTTTTCTTTCCACCACAGTTACAACCTTTTTTCTTCACATATCCTTGCTGTTCTAGTTGCTGCCCTTGTTGTTGCTCTTCTTGCTGCCCTTGTTGCTGTTGCTGCATTTGATACCAATATTGAAGATTATTATATGGATTTGGTTGCTGATACTTCGCCATGGCAAACATCTCCTCTATTTTTTAACACTCTCTTTACTATATGAACAACCTTTCTGTTTCGTTCCTTCATTTCTCACTCATTCAGCCATCGAATTACAATCGTTTCAATTATCGCTGCAACCCCAGCAACTGCTAATAATAAAATAATGGGCTCTGCTACTTTCGGAATCCATTCATAACATAAAAGTAATAGAGCGCTCACCCATATCCCTGTACACCAATAACAACTTAACAATTCCCCAAAAAATTTACGTAAACCCGCTTCTTTTATTTTCATATACGTTGAAACCGAACCATCCTCTTCTGTAATCTGTATTTCTTCAATAAAAGGCGCACGTATAAAAGATGTAATTTTATCAAAGACCAAAAGGCGTGTTAAACGAAATACTGCACATGAAAAAATAAAAAACATAAGCCAACTCTCAAAAAACAAGTTCCTCATCTCCTTTTCTTTCCAGCTAAATACAGGCTTATCCTTTTAAAAAAACAACTTGAGAGCAGTAACCGATTTACCTCGCATTCAATATTCTATTAGTGTAATCAAAACTTATGATAAGGAGTGAAAAGAATGGGTAACAATGATGATAAAAAGAGTATGCACATCAATTGCGTATGTGATGTTGTAAACTTCATCAATGAATTACAAGATTGCGCAACAAGCACATGCCCGACAGGATGCGATGTTCCATTCCTTGGTGCACATCAAGGCTCTAGACTCGCTAATACACGCCCATTTATCTTATTTACTAGTGAAGGAGATCCATTCAAAGTATTTATTCCTTCCGCTAATACTACAGATTGTACTACGTTGGTCCTTCGCGTAGAAAGTGTAGACGATTGCTGTGCAGTATTACGTGGATTAGAAGTACAAAACGTACCACCTGATCAAAATCCAATTTGTTTCTTCTTAAATAACCCTAATGCTACACTACAAGCAACAAATTCTGTTGTAACTGTTGATCTAAATTGTTTCTGTGCAATTCAATGCTTACGTGATGTACACGTTGCAGGCGTATAATGTGTAAACAAAAAAACTATTGAGGTGGTAGGAATCCTACCACCTTTTCGACATTATAGCCCCGTCATGCGAATCGATACTACCTCTTCTATGTTTAAAGGAAAATTCCCAATATGGCTTGGTATCACCATTTGCAGCACTCCATTTTCATAAGAAGTAATAACCCCTACATAAGAAGCTTTTTCTGTTTTCACAATACATTTTACATTTGGTATATAATGAGGTTGATTTAACAAGAAATAAATTTTTTCCTCGTTATTCATATCTTTAAACGATTTATTCTGCCATGCGCTACTTGAAGATTCTACAAATGATTCCTTATCTTGCTCTAGACTCTCTTCTTCCGTTGGATCTATTTGCACATTATGTTGATCAGCCACATGCATTTCTTCTACACCCCCTTGAGTTTGTTTTCTCTTTTCCATATCTTCTGTTTCACTTTCCTTTACTTCTTCTATTTCACTTTCCTTTACTTCAGCAGTTCGTTCTATTTGTTTCACAATCACACTTTGCTGCATATGGCGCTGGAGTTTATATAAATCTAAATGATGAATATATAATAACGGTTGATTTTCTATTTTCTTTATTTGTTTCCCCACCATCTCCATCCCCCTTTTTACTAAAACATACGTTATTACAGTTATATTCATACAGAACGGAGAAGTTTCGTTAAAAATCACTTCTTTCTCTATGTATATAAGGCATTTTCCCCATTCCCTTAAAACTAGAAGCTGGTCTATAACCATTCTTCACTTCTCTCCATTAAATAAATTTAGAATATACGAAGCAATAAAACTATGTTTCCTTGTATTATTTTCTATCTGTATTTTAGCCCTTGCATGTGACAGGGGAAAGATTCCTTTTCTCTATCAAGAAATCTCCCATTTAGAGAGATAACCCAGTACCAATCTCTCTTATAATTCATAAAATGTATGGAATTGACTATTTTATTAAACAAATAAGGAGGATTCAATTTGGGTAATTCGAATAATAACAAATGCATACCGTTTCAATGTGCATTTCCTATACCAGAACCTGGACCGACTGGACCGACTGGGCCGACTGGACCGACTGGACCTGGACCTATTGGGCCGACTGGACCGACTGGGCCGACTGGGCCGACTGGGCCAACTGGACTGACTGGGCCGACTGGACCGACTGGACCGACTGGACCGACTGGGCCAACTGGGCCGACTGGACCGACTGGGCCAACTGGACCGACTGGGCCAACTGGACCGACTGGACCAACTGGGCCAACTGGGCCGACTGGACCGACTGGGCCAACTGGACCGACTGGGCCGACTGGGCCGACTGGGCCAACTGGGCCAACTGGGCCGACTGGGCCGACTGGGCCGACTGGGCCAACTGGGCCAACTGGGCCAACTGGGCCGACTGGACCGACTGGGCCAACTGGACCGACTGGGCCGACTGGTGAAACTGGACCGACTGGGCCAACTGGACCGACTGGGCCAACTGGACCGACTGGGCCGACTGGGCCGACTGGTGAAACTGGACCGACTGGGCCGACTGGGCCAACTGGGCCAACTGGACCGACTGGGCCAACTGGACCGACTGGACCGACTGGGCCAACTGGACCGACTGGACCGACTGGGCCAACTGGACCGACTGGACCGACTGGGCCAACTGGACCGACTGGACCGACTGGGCCAACTGGACCGACTGGACCGACTGGGCCAACTGGACCGACTGGACCGACTGGGCCAACTGGGCCAACTGGACCGACTGGACCGACTGGACCGACTGGTGAAACTGGGCCGACTGGGCCAACTGGACCGACTGGGCCGACTGGGCCAACTGGACCAACTGGGCCGACTGGACCAACTGGGCCGACTGGACCAACTGGGCCGACTGGACCAACTGGGCCGACTGGACCAACTGGGCCAACTGGACCAACTGGGCCGACTGGACCGACTGGACCTGCTTCTATCATTCCATTCGCATCAGGTGGTCCCGCTGTGCTGACTACTCTTGCTGGTGGATTGCTAGGTACTGGAAGTCTAATTGGATTTGGATCTTTTGTTCCTGGTGTAGGTATTTTAGGTGCCGATCCAAATACTAGCCTAACTCTACCACTTGTAGGGATAGCCAATGAAGCATTTGTAGTTCCACGTAACGGAACAATCACATCAGTCTATGCACACCTTTCCGCTATAGCAATTGTCAACCTTGGAACTAGTGCAACAGTTCGAGCTCAGGTATATAGAAATACAAACCCTAACGACAACACCTTTGATGCAATTCCTTCTACTCTTGTCACTTTAAATCCAAATATTACAGGACCAATTGGAACTTTCCAAAACCTCTTTAATTCTGTTACTGGATTGACCGCATCTGTAAACGCTGGCGATCGTTTATTAATGGTGTTTACTGTAACTTCAGTCAGTACGTTAGGTCTTGTTACGACTGTGACAGGTTATGCAAGTGCTGGCATTACAATTGACTATTAGTGCTACAATACCTCAATAAAAACAGGCTGTGGAAAATTGTTATCCACAGCCTGTTTTTGAGCCTTTTCTATTTTTCAATACTAATCAAAAACATTATAATGAGGATGTAACATTTCTTATGAGAATCAGAGCTCATTTTACAATATTAAGAAAGTATGAAATAAACTATATATCCATGTTGACTTTCCGAAATATAAGTCGATGCTATAAAGACAATATAATCTGTACCTGCGTTCTTCCTTTGTTTTAAATCTGACATGTAATAGAAAAAGGCCCTGCCCGTTTCTATACACGTTCAGATGCCCTCGTTCCTCTCAAAAAAAATGAATTTTATGTCGTTTTTTAACTTATATATAAATCCAAACCTTTTATACTTTCTTGAAAAAAGAAATTGTTTCTTCTAATCCTTGAAACAATGAAAATTTTGGTTGCCACATTAAGTTTTTCTTTGCATGACCATTTAATAAATAACTATGAACAATATCTCCTAGTCTTTCATCTTTATATATTTGTGTCTCTTTTTTTCATTAAGCTGCAAATTACACTGATTAGTTTATTAACTGAAGTTCGTTGATTAGAGCTAATATTACAGACTTGACTATCTGCATTCGTGGGAGCTAAAAAGTTAACATGTACCACATCTTTAACAAAAATAAAGTCTCTTGTCTGCTTACCATCACAATATACAATTGGAATAATATTCTTTAACAAACCGTAAATAAAAATAGAAATTACTCCCGCTTCTCCCTCTACATTTTACTTTGCACCATAAACATTAGAATATCTAAGAATTGTATACTTTAAACCATAAAAGGATAAAGGACTAAGCCGATGCTTTTCATCAATCGGTAAATATTGAGGTCACCATATACAGCAACAGTTGAAGCATAAATAATTTTTTCACGTTATACTTGATACAAGATTGCAAAATATTTATAGTGGTCATCACATTTTCACTACAATTGTAAAATGGCTGCTTCACAGATTGCTGTACGGACACTTGTGCCGCTTGATGTATTACAAAATCTGGTTTTTTAATCATAAAAATTTTATTAATATTCGGGTCTCGTATATCAAAATAGTAGAAAATAGCTTGAGGTGGAATATTCTCCTTATACCCTGTAATTAAATTGTCACCAACCACTGTCTCCACATTGTTTTCCAACAATGCGGAGACCAATAAAGCCCGCTCCACCTGTAACTAAGGCTTTCAAATGGTTATCCTTCTTTTACTTTTAATATTTCATGAATCATCTCTTTTAGTTGTTGAGCCCGTTGGGTAGTTGCATGCTTTTCTTGTACGAGTTCAAATCCATTCTTACTAATTTCTTCTCGTTCTTCGTCATGTGTCAAATAATAATTTGCCTTTTCCATAAAATTATTTTCATCTATTTCAACAAAATGCACCCCTGGCTTTAAACCTAAATCTAAAATCTCATCTGAACTTGGAGCAAGTAATAAAGTGTTACATGCTAATACTTCAAAGTATTTTAAAATTGTATATCCATATATTGAATTGCACGTGAAAAATAATTTCGCTCTATTTATTTCCTTTGCATAACTTTCGCGAACAAATACATTTTGAAATTCTTCATTATCAATATTTCTATAGCCCGGATGTCCATGATATATAAAATTTGCTTCATTTTGATAAGTTTCGAGGATTTTACATCTTAGTGGATAATAATACGGAATGACCGCTCCCATTAATAGCATATCAATATCTTTTTTTTGACCGTAGTCCTTAAAGATTTCGGTATTGACATGATGAGGAAACCATTTGATTTTATGAGAAAAATCAGGATAAAACTTATGAAAAGCATCTCTATAACACGTAAATATATTTTCAACGTTTTCATGTTTTATTGCAGCATATGTTTTAGCAGGATTGTGATGTAAATCTTCTATATATATTCCATATGGAATTTTTAAATTACGAAGTCCCGTAATTTTTGGTGCATTCGCCTCTGTGTCAAATAAGTAGATTAATATAAAATCAGGTTTAAAATGAATAGTATTAAGAATATTAGAAATGTCACCATCTTCATTCCAAACAAATAAGTTTGTAATTTTTGAAAGTTCTTCTTGAAGATAAAAAGGTGCCGTATGAATCCACTTACTGTAGTTTCTAATAATTAACAATAGGTTGAACTTTTCCACTCACTCTCTCCACCTTATATCTATTTTTCATGTAGATTGCACTTTCTTCCATTAAAAATTGAACGTTATACTTCTATTCCCAATGTAGACGATTTGTAATCCAATAAAATACAAGAGGATGCTTTTCTGAAATACTCGTTAGCAATTGTAATGCATTACTTTTTTGATTATTGAACCACATTATTTCAAAGCGCCAATTCACATATTTATATACTCGTATAGTTAACCATTCAGCTAATTGACTTTTATCTAAACCTAGCTCTAATGCATTAACATATAATTCTTCAAGATCTTCAATCGTTCCATAATCACCCTCAGTTGGCATGTTAAAACTTAAACTATTTTTATGGAAACGATACACACCGACATGATCTGCAATAAATCCAATATCACCAATTAACATTAATTTCAAATACAAAAATAGATCTTGGCATTCTGATTTTTCCATAAAGCAGCACATGCGAATAGCGTCTTCTCTTCTAAATACTGATGTTAATGTACTTGTTATATGAGGATAACTACCAGTTTCATAGTTTAAAAAGTAATCACTACCTTTTGTAATCGTAGGTATATCTTGTGTAATTGGTCTGCAGTCTCTTGAATCAACATCAAAAAAATGTAAATTCGCAAAAACAAGTGAGACATTAGGATTTTCTTCAAGCAACGCTACAGCCTTACTAATATAATTATTTTGCGTAAGATAATCATCGTGATTAATACACAATATATATTTACCATCTGCATGTTCATGAAGTAATTTTCGGCCGTTCATCCTTGAACCTAAATTCACTTCATTTCGAATATATCTAACTTTCGGATTCTCGTCATATCGTTTCATCATATCTTGTGTACCATCAATTGAACAATCATCAGCAACAATAATTTCTAAATTGGGATAATCTTGACGTAACACACTATCGACAGTTTCTTTTAAATACTCTTTCATATTGTAAGCTGCAATAATAACATTTACTTTTGGAAGAGAATTGGCATAATTTATTACCTTATCTATTTGTTTATTACTATCTAAATTGCTCATAATCACAATCCCTCCCTAAACATTTTTTCTTACTGCCTCCTAATCCTTCTCCCATTCCAATTCAACTAGTTCCGGGATTGTTTTAATTATCATACAAATTTTTTCTACATCTCCAACTTGTAATTCACCGTATAACGGCAACACTAAAACTTTATTTGCTATTTCTTTCGCAATTGGTGTTTTCCCTGAATCATACTGATCTTTATAACAGATAAAATCACTTGTTAATGGCGAAAAATATTTCCTTGTAAATACGTTATACGACATTAAACGTTCATATAATTGATTACGATCTAGTCCATAGATCGCTTCATCAACCTCTATGGAAAAATACGAATAATTATATTGGACATTCTCCATTTCTTCTATAAAACGAATACCTGGAATGCTTTTTAATTGATTACGATACATACTTGTTATTTTTTTTCTTCTATTCATTTCTTCGTTTATATGTCGGAGATTCAAAATACCCATCGCCGCTTGAAATTCGTTCATTTTAGCATTTAAACCGACTAAGCTAACCTCTCCCGAACTTTTATACCCAAAATTTTTATACTGATTTAATGCTTCTGATAATGTTTCATCATGATAAGTAAGTATTCCACCTTCAATAGAATGAAAAACCTTTGTTGCATGCATACTAAACATAGATATATCGCCAAATACGCCAATTCCTTTTCCGTCTACTTTTACACCAAAAGCATGGGCTGCATCATATATAACCTTTAAATTATATTTTTTTGCTATTCTTTCAATTTCATAAACATCGCAAGGAATGCCAAAAACATGTACGGGTATAATTGCCGAAGTATGTTCAGTAATTAACGATTCAATTTTTGAAACATCTAAATTATAATCATGTTTATTTACATCACAAAATACTGGAATTAATCCATTCATGGAAATGGCGTGGGTTGTCGAGGCAAATGTAAAAGGTGTTGTAATCACCTCTCCTGTTAACTGCAAAGATTTAATTGCAACATCGAGCGCCATATGCCCATTTACAAATAGTGTATTCCTTTCAACACCCAAATATTTCCTTACTCCCATTTCGAATTGTTGATGTAGCAGTCCATTGTTTGTTAAATATCGATTTTCCCAAATTTGTTCTATTAAACGAGAAAACTCTTGAAATGGAGGAAGAAAAGGGGAAGTAACATAAATGGGTTTAGAGAACTTTTTAATTTCGATAATACTCAGCCTCCTTTCATAATTTGAACGTTCATTCATAATAGCTCTATGCTACCACTATTATCAATTCTCCCTTCTATACATATGTAATTTCGCTCTAATTCTACTTTAAGTAAAATATTTAGGTTTTCGGAATCATTTCATATACGATCATAAATTACCTTGTAATTATGGCACCCTCTTATCACACAACTACTAGCTCCTAAATACCGTTTTCAAAAAAAGTAATGTTGTTACAATTTATGTGAACTATACATGTTTTGCCACAACAAGGTCATGACTCATATATAGTCACTTACCATATCCCTTAATAAATTATTTTCCCATTTAATTCAAAAAAATTTCTCATAGTGATAATAAACAATTATGACGAAAGCTTTAAAAAATAAAAAAGGAGCTGACTCAAAAGAAATGTAGATATCTTTTGAGTCAGCTCCTTTTCCAGGAAATATTCTGAATTCCCTCTGAACTTATAAATATTTATCTCCCTTTTCTCTAGATTTTATTTTTGTTGCTGGTACGCCAACCGCAAGTGCATAAGAACCGATATCTTTTACAACTGTCGCACCGGCACCAATTACAGTATGCTCTCCTATTGTAATGGAATGAATTACATTTGCTCCTAAAGAAACAACAGAATAATCCCCAATCTTAACGTTCCCTCCCAAAGTAGCACCTGGTGCGATAGTCGCATAATTATCAATTACACAGTCATGATCTATACTAGAATTTGTATTAACAATGCAGTGTGCTCCTATTCGCACGTTACTATTAATTACAGCTCCGCCCGCTACTACCGTTCCTTCACTAATAATTACATCTTCACTAATAATAGCAGATGGATGAATAGCACAAATAAACAGAAACTCTGGAATAATAGCCTTTACTTTCTCCACTATTCCCCTTCTTATCCAATTATCTCCTACAGCTACAATTCCCCCTTGAATATGATCTTTAACAGATAATAGATTGGATTCATCACCTATTACTTCATAACCGTAAACCACTTCATTTTGTGAACGATAGCCATCAACTATTCCATAAATCTCATAATCTCCAGCTCGTCGAATGACATCAATAACAACCTTGGCATGACCTCCTGAGCCAAAAACAACAATTTTTTTCACGTTCTTCACTTCCTCGTATGTCACTAAAGACGATTAACTCATTTCTTATTTGAATTTATATTTATATACAAGAAAATTACTTATAATAATTATTTATGATTTTCGTTTCTTTATTATGAATACTTAACATTGGAAATGAACTGCCCACTACCTTCACATAGATTATGTTTACAGCATATGATAAATCTAACGTACCTCTATTTTTCGCTCGAATGCTCTACACTCATATCTACATGTGCTAATACAATCTTTATTAGCTTGATAGAGAGGAGAAAAGATAATGGTAAGAGAGATATCAAAAACACTTTCACACAAAAAATCAGAAAAGAAATTATGCCTTTGTATGATTGTAAAAAATGAATCAAAAATTATAGAAAGATGTTTAGATTCTGCGAAATCAATTATTGATTTTGTTTCGATTTGTGATACGGGTTCGACTGATCGTACACCTGAAATCATTAGAAATTGGTGCAACAAAAATAATATACTTGGTACTGTGCATCATGAACCTTTTAAAAACTTTGGATATAATCGAACTTTAGCTGTACAGTTAGCCCAAGCAACTTATCCAGAAGCTGATTATTTATTGCTACTTGATGCTGATATGATCTTAGAGGTTCAGTCTGACTTTGATAAGTGTACCTTAAATAAGGATCATTACCTTACTATGCAATATGATAGCAACATTAAATATTGGCTGAGTCGCCTTCTCAAGACATCTTTACCATGGGCATCTGTTGGAGTTACACATGAATATTGGGATATAGACTATTCTAAATTAGGGGCTAATCAAGGGACTTCCTCTTATACAACCGGAAAGCTCGATAGCTTAATTATCTACGATCAAGCAGACGGCGGCAGTAGAAGTGATAAATTCGAACGGGATAAACGTTTACTTTTAGAAGGGATTAATAATCAATCAACACCAATTTATTTAAAAGTTAGATACATGTTCTACTTAGCACAAACATTATCTATTCTCAATGAATTAGAGGAAGCTATCATATGGTATAAAAAAAGAGTGGATGCTGGTGGATGGGAAGAAGAAGTATTTTACTCCTTATTCAAAATAGGTCTCTGTTACGAACGCTTAGCTGATCAATGTTCTTTCAAACGCGAACAATTAATCCAAGAATCCATAAAAGAGAATTCAGTTCTTGATCAATCCATAATAACTAACCTCGTTGATCAGGAAGAACAGTTTTTTGCCCTTGCGACTATTTATCTTCAAAATTCTTGGGAATACAGACCTAGCAGAGCTGAACCTTTATACCACCTTGCAAAACTATATCGATATAAATCTAAAAATAACGTCAGTTTGATGTATGCATTACATGGGAAAGAAATACCTTTTCCGAAAGACGATATTCTATTTGTAGATTATCACGTCTATGATTATCTTTTTGATTATGAAATTTCCATATGCGCTTATTATAATGAAAATAAACGCAATTTAGGCCGCACTGCTCAGAAATGTCTTGAAGCCAAAATAAAACAATTACCTCCGAATATAGCTTCATATGTAGAACAAAATACAAAGTTTTATGAATAATATATGAAAAATTGAGCGATCAAACACTTCTTAAAATTGAGCGTACATTGGTGCAATATGAATGTTTTTATAAATTCTCCAGCACCCTTATACGGTTCCCCGCTAAATTCATCCCCCCCCTTGCTACGCCTACATCAACAGATAAGTCCCCATTTTCAACAAAAAATAGGGACTTATCCATAACAATTTAGCTTGTTATTTCATTAAATGTATTAAGAAACTTAAAAGAGGTGAAAAAATGAATAACCATTTCAATTGCCCTCCGTCATTTCCTGTCGACTTCCCCGCACCGCCTCCTCCAGCATATGGATTTATATTTACTGAAGTAGCACAAACACTTGCTAATGGCACAAATACTATAACTTTCCCTTCAAGCGGTCCACTAAATAACACAGTAAATACAACGAATGGATTATTGATTAACGTACCTGGGGTATATCAAATCGACTATACTGTAACTTTCAATATCCCTTTTTCAGTTATTCCCCCTGACTTAGTCGATTTCACTGGAGTATTAACCTCTACTACCGTTCCTTCTCAAATTCCTGGTTCATTCTCTAGGGTCGCAGACTCAACTGTAGAAGCAATTCCAGGTACTGGAGGCGGTGGATTTACAGGTCGATATGCCGGTATATTAACTGGCTCTGTTCTTTTCAAAGCAACTACTGGTACTATCATTGGCGTTGATGTTATCTGGGAAAAACTAGATTTAGATTCTGCACAGGTTCAATTCGCTTCTCTACGAGCGGTACAAGTTGTTTAACTACTTAACTAACTTCTAAATTTCTATTATATGTACTATTCCAAATATAATGGGTTCAGCTATGTCTGTTACAATTCAATATATGATCGGTCTAGGCTTCTTAAGCCTAGATTGCTTCATTAATAGTTTCAAAGGATTTATAGAAAATGTCCTCTCTCCAAGAATTTTCTTATTTAGAGAGACCATTGTCTTATCAACTAATAAAACTGTACATCTTTCATCATGAACCCTAAAACATTATATGAATTAAAAGGAGGAAATATTTATCTATGGCACAAACATGTGATGGAAGCGCATGCTTTATATTCTCTACATTACCCCCAGGAACTGTTGTAACCATTGTAGGTAAATCAGGTCATATGTATGGACCTGCTACTTTTGCATTATTTGACCCGCAAGGTTGTGTAGTTACATTACTAGAGGAAGACATGACAACTCCAAGTTCTACTATTATTCTGCAAATCGGCTGTAACGATATTGAAAGTGTCTCGTACAGTCCAGAAATTCCAGGAGGCGGTGGCGATCGGCCAACAGCCTCAACAGTAATTTTTGGAGAACAAGAAGATCGTTTTTAATATAAATTTTCAGTAACAACTGCTCAAGAGATTTTTATGAAGCAAAACTCTAATTGGTGGTGCATGGTGAAATTATTATATATCTCTTCCGGCTACCCAAGAATTTACGAATATTTTGATCAAGGTATAAAAGCTGGGCTAAGTAACAGTGATTATGAATGGCTTCACTTTCATCCATTAGAGAGTATAGAGAAGTTAAAAATGATTGTTGCTAATTTTCAGCCCCAACTGGTTTTAACAATATTAGGAGATCACCTCTCCTTATCAGCTATTCAATATTTAAAAGAAAATGATATCAAACTGGCATGCTGGCTAACCGAGGATCCTTTTTATATTGATAAAACTATTCAAATGATTCATAGGTTTGATTATATTTTTACCATTGATAATGGTGCTCTCAAGCACTATCAATCTATTCATCCAGATGTCTTCCATTTGCCATTAGGAACAAATGCAACAATCTTTAAGCCCCTTCCTGTTGAAAATATACACAAAAGTGATTTACTTCTTGTAGGATACCCATATCCTACAAGGGTAAATTTTATTCATTTTCTTTTAGAAAATACTAAACATCAAATAACACTCGTCGGAAAAGGTTGGTATAACAGACTACAAAAAAAATGGAGAGACAACCCGAGAGTTATCATTAAAGATACATGGATTGAACCACAAAAGATCTCTTATTATTATAATGGAGCGAAAATTGTATTAAATCCTCATCGAACTCACAATTTTTGGCTTAACCAAAATACGCATGGAGTTATTAGCGAAAGTATAAATAACCGAACATTTGATATTGCATCCTGTGGGGCTTTTCAACTAATAGAAGAAAAGCCTGATCTTCGTTCCTTCTTTACCGAAGAAGAAATGATATCTTATCTAGATTACGAGGATTGCTTACACAAATTAGGTATCTATATGGATGACGAAGAGCAAAGGAAGACCATCGCCCAAAAAGCTCGAAAAATAGTGATAGAGCAACATACATTTGGTCATCGAGTTAAGAACATAATTAAGACTGCTTCAAAAACGGTTTTATAACTTTCCTTCTATGTGCATATAGTTATTCAGGCCCATAGCATAACTAATTTATTTAACCTCTAAATCAAAAATCATCGGTTGTATTACCGATGATTTTTCACTTTCTATAAAATAAAAATTCCATCAGTGGGAATTTTCTTCATCACCCACTGATGGTTAGTTAAACCAATCGGACACATTCCAGCAGTTAGCCCCCACCTATCTTCTTCGCTCTTCTCTGAAGCTTGAGGTGGCGGTCTTACTACCCACGAATAGCGGAATAAAAATCCGGTGGTTGCAAGAAGAAAAGGATATTGTATAACTGTGAAATCAAAATTGAGAGTAAGAGGGGGAATTAACAATTTTATAAAAAGCAAAACTGCCGGTGCTATTTAAGAAATCTGGTAAGATACAAACTAATCGGTTCTCCTTTTTCAAATTTCTCCATCTCAGTTCTTGAAACATATATGCAATCATTTAAAAGATTAAGCTTTTTCAATATTTTTTTATCAATAAGATGAAGCTTACAATTCATTGTAATGGAACATTGTTTATTATATATAAATACCTTATTTTCCGGCAAGCAAGTATTCTGCGATAAAATAGGATAGATCGGCAATCCTTGAGGTATATGATCTAGTAAAGTTGAGTTTATTTTAATAACTTCATAAAAAGAAAATTTGAATTTACGAAAAGCTAAAACATTCATTATCGGTCGTTTTTTATTATTTTCGAGATAGAAAAATTTATTTTGTTCACTTTGAATAATACGTAAATTTGGAATAATAGTTGGCTTATCAATAGGTGGACCTTCTACGTATCCATATAAAAAAGAATCAGGTATCATAACTATCTTCTTTAAGTTATACTTAAAATACGTAAACATCTCATTTGTAATGAGCCTTCTTTGCTGCTGATCAATCAGAAAAACCTGTGGATTCTCCCCTTTTATCAAAGTCCCATTCGGAATTTTTATAGGTAAATTATTATATAGATTTTGAATAGAGTAAGGTGTTTTGTATGTTATATCAAGCACTATATCGATAGGATGGAATGGCTGAAAAGTGTTTAATTTCTCCCAGAAATCCGCATCTCCATTATACCAATGAACAGGACTTTCATCCCAATATTCCCCATACTTCTCCCGAACTTTCTCTAAAATTGCACGTGTATGCATAACTGAACAGTGATCAACAACGTTAGCTGCTTGATATAGTACATGCTGAGCTCTGCTTACTCTTTCGGAAAGGAGCTTCAATTGGTTGTTTACAAATTTCACTTGTTGCGAAGAATAAATAATATCTATCTTGGCATTTATATTAAAAAAAGATACCATTTCTTCTAACCTCTTCGGAACATAGACGGTGTCGTCTGTTAAATAAGAAATGTACGTTCCTTTTGTTAACGGAATAGCTTTATTGATAAGTACGGCATACCTCGTCTTTTTATAACGTTCCTCGTCCTCTATGAAGCTATTTATATAAGTGATTCTTGGGTCATCTAAATATTGTTTAATAACATTTACTGTTTCTTCATTCGAATGATCATCCATTATAAAAAGTTCCCATTCATCTAAAGTTTGTCTTAACACACTTTCAATCGCTTTCCCCACTAATGCAGGTTTATTATAACTAGTAAGAATAATTGACACTTTTGGATTCAAAAATCATCCCCCCTCTACAGTCAATCGTTTTACTCATAAAGTATTCATGTGTTCACTCAATCAAAAATATTCTTAATTAAATAGAACTGACAGATACTTTATACTGCTTGTCACCTTTTAACTGCCATACTATTTGTTATTTTCTAGTATACTAAATACCTTTATAAATTCCACAGCCTTTCTAATGTTTCAACGTAAGAATAAAACCTTTTCAGCAATAGCTATGTAGAATTTCAAGAAGGCAGAACTAAAAAATAAAGTTTAAGGATGTCTGCTCACCATTTTCAAGTATTGATATAATTTATACAAAGTTAGTATCGAAATAAATTCCCGGAAAATTCTAAATAAAATTCAATTCCTTCATACTTAATAAAAAATACTAAGTCCTTTCCTACAAATCTAGCTTACAAATGTATAAGTTCACAAAAACAGTGTCAATTCACTAAAAATAACATATAAAGATAATGACTGTTTTATATAATGGAATTGATAAAACATTGGGATATATAGTTACGGGTTTTTCATCTATGCATTCTATAACGAAAGTAAAGATACGATAAAGTATTAAGGCACTAATCTAAGCTACTCTCCTTTAAGTGATTTAACCAAGATGTTATTGTTCTATCTTTTACATGTTCAATATCCCTCAGTTAAAACAATTTATGAATAGGTGAATCATATGACCATTCACGGTATAATTACACTCCTCATTATTTTTATTACATTTATAGTTTTAATGTGCGAAAAATTTCCAGCTGATATCGTTATGTTCAGCGGACTAGTTTCTTTAATGATGTTTGGAGTCCTAGCTCCCTCTGAGGCTTTAGATGGGTTCTCAAATGAAGGAACATTAACAATTGGAGCCTTATTAATTATAGCTTCTGCCGTTAATAAGAACGATTTCATCAAACAAATTCCACGGTTAATAATCGGTCATGAGAGAAGTCATAAAAAAGCAATTCTTAAGTTGATGATACCTGTAGCTAGTCTCTCCGCATTTATTAACAATACACCAATTATAGTAATTCTTACACCAATAATAAAAAATTGGGCGCAAAAAATCGGCCTAGCTCCGTCAAAACTGTTAATTCCCTTAGCATATGCAGCTAGTATGGGGGGGATGTGTACATTGCTCGGCACATCTACAAATATTGTTGTAAACTCATTACTAAAAAAACAAGGTAATCATGGACTTTCTATGTTCGAATTAGGAATCATCGGCATCCCATGTACTGTAATCGGCATTCTATTTATGGTGTTTATAGGAAGCAAACTCCTTCCTGAATACAAAAAAGGAAGCAAAATAGATGAAGAGAATAAAAATGCATTTTTAGGAGAAGTTCAAGTTGAATCAAGTTGCCCACTTATAGGAAAAACAATTAAGCAAGCGAACTTACGTAACCTTGCAGGCTTATATTTAATTGGAGTTATGAGAGACGAAAACATAATAATCCCAATTTCTGGAGATTATATACTAAATCAAAGTGACTGTTTGTTATTTACAGGAGACATTTCTACCATTTCCAACTTGGAAAAAGTTGAGGGTTTTACATTACACCTCAGTTCTAGATTAAGTCTCGAAAACTCCTCCAATAATGACATCACTCTTTCAGAAATAGTAATATCCAAACAATCTTGTTTATCCAATCGAACCGTTAAAGAAATTCAGTTTCGCTCAAAATACAACGCTGTTGTAATTGCTGTTTTTCGGAACGGTAAAAGAACCCTCTCAAAAATAGGGTCTATTCGGTTAAAAACGGGAGATATTTTATATATTTTATCCGAAAACAAATTTTTTATAGAGAATCAATACTCTAATGATTTTTACTTTCTTTCCCACGAAACTGGTTCCCCTAAAAATCCTTCTAGAAATCAAAAGATAACCTCCTTTATTCCTCTTTTTATCTTCCTTCTCATGATATTATGTGCAGGAATAGGGATTCTACCGATTTTAACTGCTTCTTTTTTAAGTGTTATCTTATTATTCATTACAAAGTCCATTTCAGTACAAGAAGTAAGAAAGTATATAGATTTACGCTTACTTATCATGATTGGGTCATCTCTTGGAATGGCAAGCGCCTTGGAGAAAACAGGAATCGCAAATTACTTCGCTAACACACTCGTAGGCGAAACCGCAACATTTAGTCCAACAGCATTACTTGCTATCATTTATTTACTCACATGGATTAGTACGGAATTTTTATCAAACACGGCGGCAGCTGCCTTCATTTTCCCTATTGCTTATTCCGTTGCTAAACAACTGTCTTTAAGTCCCGAACCTTTTATTATAGCTATTACAATCGCTGCCTCTGCTAGTTTCGCTACACCTACAGGATATCAAGCAAATTTAATTGTTTATCAAGCAGGTGGCTATAAATTCATAGATTTTCTTAAAATAGGTCTCCCGCTTGGTTTCCTTTTCATGATTATTTCTGTCCTACTCATCCCATACTTTTGGCCGTTTTATATGTAAATAAAACAAACACAAACTAACTTTGTATTGTCAAAAACGTTCTTGATTACTAAATCATTTTTTACTTCATATGAAAGGAGAAATTTTTTTGGAAAAACAAACAAATTTATATTATCATCACTTTTCAATTACAAAAAAGGATCGACAAAATTTGCATAAACATAAAAGCTGCATTGTTTGGTTTACAGGTTTATCAGGATCTGGAAAATCCACAATTGCCAATATCGTTGAAAGTAAGCTGCATCAATTAGGAATTTCCACTTATATTCTTGATGGAGATAATCTCCGAAAAGGATTAAACCAAGATCTTAGTTTTTCAGTAGCAGATCGCAAAGAGAATATCCGCCGCGTAGGTGAGGTATCAAAATTGTTTGTAGACTGTGGCATTATCGTGTTGGCAACATTTATTTCACCATACCGCAACGATCGTGAAGCGGTTAGAAATAATGTACATCCTGACGAGTTTATTGAAGTTTATATCGACTGCTCTCTAGAAAATTGCGAAAACAGAGATCCAAAAGGCTTATATAAAAAAGCTAGAAGTGGAGAAATTATCGAATTTACCGGAATTTCCTCCCCTTATGAAAAACCACTTAATCCAGAAATTACTCTTGATTCTAATCGTTGTTCAGCTGAAGCATGCGCGATACAAGTCGTAGATTTTCTCAAAAAACATCACTACTTATCAATTTAAGGAGGATTATGATGGACTGTCCAATAGATACAATTTTTCCTCATGGGGGTATACTAATTAACCGTGAATTACAAGGAGCGGAGCGTGAAGAATATTTAAATAAAGTAAACGAACTCCCCTCTTTAACGATCTCTGCTTGGAGTATTTCTGACATTGAACTAATCGCAAACGGCGGCTTTAGTCCGCTCATCGGTTTTATGGATAGAAATGATTATGAAAGCGTCTTAATGACTATGCATTTAAAAAATGGACTGCCATGGACAATTCCTATCACTTTACCTATCACACAAGATGAAGCAAAAGATTTGCGTATTGGAACTGAAGTGATTCTTTACGGAGAAGATAAGATTCCTTATGCATTTATGCAAATAACAGATATGTTTCATTATGATAAACAAAAAGAAGCACAGCTCGTATTTGGTACAACAGAAGTTGCTCATCCAGGTGTAAAAAAATTATATGAACAAGGTGATATATATATAGCTGGACCTATTTCTTTGTTAAATAAACCTTCACACAAAAATTTCCAAGATTTTTATATGGATCCAAAAGAAACAAGAAATATGTTTTATGATTTAGGTTGGAAAACTATCGTTGGGTTTCAAACACGAAATCCTGTGCATCGTGCACATGAATATCTACAAAAAACAGCACTTGAAATCGTTGACGGGTTATTATTGAATCCACTTGTCGGAGAAACAAAAAAAGATGACATCCCTGCAGATATTCGAATGGAAAGCTATAAAGTATTACTGAAGAACTATTATCCAACTAACCGCACCCGCCTCGTTATCTACCCTGCCGCTATGCGTTACGCAGGTCCTCGGGAAGCCGTTATGCATGCGCTTGTAAGAAAAAATTACGGTTGTACACACTTCATTGTTGGCCGCGATCATGCAGGTGTAGGAAATTATTACGGAACGTACGACGCCCAAAGAATCTTTCGTAATTTTGATCTCATTGCAATTGGAATTCAACCACTATTTTTCGAACACAGTTTTTATTGTAAAAAGTGTATGAGCATGGCTTCTGTCAAAACATGCCCACATTCTAATACTGATCGTGTTATTTTAAGTGGTACCCAAGTTAGAGAAATACTTCGTAACGGACAAACTTTGCCGTCTGAGTTTACTCGTCCTGAAGTGGCGGAGGTGCTGATGAAAGGAATGAAGCGAAGCAATGCAAAAGACTGAAGAAACGCCATTAAAAAAAGGCATTAATTTAGTAGGATACGCACGTGCTGAATTTGGACTAGGAGAATCTTGTCGCCTCGCAGCAAAGTCCATCCAAAGTGCCAACATTCCATTTGGTATTATTAATTATTCGCTTCCACATGTAAAATCATTAGATTTCTCTTGGAAACATAAAGAAATAACCGCTCCTACCCACGATGTGAATATTTTTCATATGAATCCAGATATATTTCCAACCGCTTATAAACAGCTTGGGCATCAATTTTTTAATGGTCGCTACAATATTGGTTATTGGCATTGGGAGCTTCCAGAGCTTCCCAGGGAATGGTATACCAGCTTCAAACTTGTCGATGAAGTATGGGTTCCCTCATCTTTTGTACTAGAAGCTGTATCCAAAAAAACAAACCTTCCTGTAATTCGTATCCCGCATTGCATCCAAGTAGAATGCCCTGAAGGTATAAGTCGTGAATACTTTAATTTACCAACAGATCGCTTTTTATTTCTTTCCATGTATGATCCTAGAAGTATACAACAACGCAAAAATCCAGTTGCATCTATTCAAGCATTTCAAAAAGCGTTTTCTAAGGATGATCCTTCCGTTGGGCTTGTTTTAAAAATCAATAATTCAAATAATAATCTTGCAGAAGTGAAACAGATTCAGCATCTAATTCAAGATAATCGTAATATTTATCTTATTAATCAATCATTAACTCGAGGAGAAGTAAATGCCTTAATTCAATCAGTTGACTGTGTTGTCTCTTTACACCGTTCTGAAGGATTTGGACTGGTACTAGCAGAAGCAATGTATTTAGGAAAACCAGTAATTGGTACAAATTGGTCTGGTAATACTGATTTTATGAACGCAGATAATTCTTATCCTGTCAATTATGCCCTCGTCCCAATAAAACGAAATTACGGTCCTTACAAACATTATCAAATATGGGCTAAGCCAGATATTGAGCATGCAGCTTATTTGATGCGCCAACTTATCTCTAATCAAACACAGTGTAATCTTATCGCAAGGAAAGGACAAGAGACCATAATGACCTATTTTTCACCAAATGTGATTGGAAACATGATTGAAAAACGATTGACAGAACTAAGATTTATTTAGGTTCATCACCGTAATATGGGGTTGATTTTTTGAAAGTGAAACATTTTCAATACACGGAACGGAGAGTGGCGACTCCTGCGGGAATAGCGAGGAAAGTGAGACCCCGCAGGCTTGCCGAGGAGGCTCGCTCTCGCCCGCGGAAAGCGTCCACTCGGAGTGGAGTGTACATCTATCTATATGTCACCCCCGTCTTTTGGTGATGAACCTTTATTTAATGTATAAATCATCTATTCATTATTCTAGAGAGACGAAACAATAATTGTAAAATTGTTTCGCCTCTCTATTTTACTGAGTTCTTCCATACTGCCTATCTTATTCATGTAATGATGAAAATAAACGGTGTTTCAGTAGCAGTCAAGGTATATGAAACATATGATTAAAGGAGATAAAGGTTTTGATTATATACAGCATGGGGTGAAAATATGAAACAAGCATTCATTACTGGAATTACAGGCCAGGACGGTTCTTATTTAGCAGAATTATTGTTAAATAAAGGCTATAAAGTTTATGGATTAAAAAGACGAACTGCAACAGAAAACGATGAAAACATTAAACATCTAAAAGACGAGATTGAATTTCTTTCAGGAGATTTACGTGATTTAGCTTCCTTAATTCAAGCTGTTAAAGTTTCCAATCCAGATGAAGTATATAATTTGGCCGCCCAATCTTTTGTCGCAACCTCTTGGCTTCAACCTATTTATACAGGGGAAATAACTGCCCTTGGAGTTACAAATATGCTTGAAGCGATTCGGCTTACCAAACCAGATGCTAAATTTTATCAAGCATCTAGTAGCGAAATGTTCGGAAAGGTAGTGGAAACTCCCCAGAAAGAAACAACTCCATTTTATCCAAGAAGCCCTTATGGAGTGGCTAAAGTATACGGACATTGGATTACTGTGAACTATCGAGAAAGCTATGATAGTTTTGCATGTTCAGGAATTTTATTTAATCATGAATCTCCTCGCCGCGGTTTAGAGTTCGTTACAAGAAAAGTAACAGATGGAGTTGCTAAAATTAAATTGGGACTGCAAGATAAACTCCATTTAGGCAACTTAGATGCGAAGCGGGATTGGGGCTATGCAGGAGATTACGTTAAGGCGATGTGGCTCATGCTTCAACAAGATCATGCAGATGACTATGTTATCGCTACTGGGGAAACTCATACTGTCCAAGAATTAGTTGAGACTGCCTTTAATTACGTCGGATTAAACTGGGAAGATCATGTCATTCAAGATCCAAAATTTATGAGACCCGCTGAAGTAGATCTTCTATTAGGAAATCCAGCAAAGGCGAAAAAAGCATTAGGCTGGAAACCAGAAGTGAATTTTAAAGAACTAATTACAATGATGGTCGATAGCGATTTAGAACGACAACAACAGCAAAGAAAAGGATTATGAGCTTTAATTTTATAACTTTTTTATATTGCCTATCCCTCTTGACTTGTACTTTAACTTTAACTTTATTTTTATGTAGGGAGGACATTTTGATGACAAAATTTTATCCTATCGCTAGTCCTATATTAAATGGAAATGAAAAACAATATGTCATAGACTGCCTCGATTCTAATTGGATATCTTCAAACGGGTCCTATATTCAAAAGTTTGAAGAACAATTTGCACAGTATTGCAGTGTGAAACATGCTATTTCTTGTAGTAACGGAACAACAGCTTTACATCTTGCTCTTTTAGCATATGGCATTAAAGAAGGTGATGAAGTCATTATTCCGACTTTTACATTCGTTGCAACAGCAAATGCAGTTGTCTATTGTGGAGGAACTCCTATATTTATTGATTCTGATTCAACAACATGGAATATTGATCCTGCGAAAATAGAAGAAAAAATCACACCGCATACAAAAGGAATTATTCCTGTTCACATCTATGGTCATCCAGCTGATATGGACCCTATTAAAGAATTGGCAAGAAAATATAATTTATTTGTTATAGAAGATGCTGCTCAGGCTATAGGAGCGCAATACAAAGGAAAAATGACAGGAGCAATTGGTGATTGTGCTACTTTTAGTTTGTTTGGCAATAAAATTATTACAACAGGTGAAGGTGGAATGATTACTACTAATGATGACCACATAGCTGAAAAGATTCGAATTCTAAAGTCACAAGGAATAGACTTAAAACGTAAATATTGGTTTCCAGTTATAGGATATAACTATCGTATGACCAACATTCAAGCAGCAATTGGCTGCGCACAACTCGAGAACATTGACTGGCATATTCAACAACGAATTAGAATCGCCAATCAATATATACAAAATCTAAAAGATGATCAACGTCTCATATTACCTATCGAAAAAGAATGGGCTAAAAATGTATACTGGATGTTTAGCATACTATGTAGAGATTTTACTGAAAACGAACGGAATTTGTTAATGGATCGCTTAAAAGATAAAGGAATCGAAACTAGACCTTTTTTCTATCCTATGCATACATTGCCTCCTTATCAAAATTTACAGGAAACATCAGAATTCCCTATAATAAATCGTATTTCTGCTCAGGGTATTAATGTTCCAAGTTACGGAAACCTGACAGATGATGACATTCGATATATTAGCTTAAAAATAAAAGAAGCATTAAGCGAGGTAAGAATGAAAAAATGATATATGCCCCTCTCTTAAACTTATAATGAGCCTTTGCTTAAAAACAACATATCCCATTAATAGCTATAGAAATACCTCCTTGCTACAGCTATCTTTCATCTAAATACACCACGATGAAAAGAGATGTGAACGATGGACATAGTAAGATTAAGAAATAGAAACAATGATTTCAGCAACATACTTAATCAAACGAACAGTAAAAATATTATTGAATTATTGCGACAAATATGGACCCTTAATCATGAAGATTTTGTATGGGAATTATATAGACAAATACTGCATCGTGAACCTGACGAAAAAGGTTTCTTTCATTTTTACACTACACTTGCGAAAGGTGTAGCCAAAAAACAAATTTTAGTCGCAATCCTGACAAGCAGAGAGGCGATAGGTTTATACAGTCAAAAAGCCCCTCCCTCTCCTCCTCCTAATGCTTCCAAAACGATAAGTAGCTTCATTCATTCATTCTTCCTATCAAATGCATTACACTTTATCCATGCTTTATACAATGAATTTTTAGCTCGTAATCCAATAAAAACAGAAGTCCAACAGTTATCAGTTTGCTTAAAAACAAAACAATCAAGAATAGAGATAATAAAAAAAATACTAACAACAAATGAATTTCAAAAAGTATTAACCGACGCTAATTCTATCAGTAACTTGCATATAAAAAATAGAGAACAAAATCAAAACAAAAGTATAAAAAACATTGGAATTTTCCTAGGATTGGCTTATCCCGCCAATTTAGAAGGAGAAGGAATTGGTCGATTTAGTACAAGATTAGCAGAGGGATTATTTAAGTATGATCCAACCATAAAAATTTATGTTGTAACAAATAAAATAAATCTTAGTAGTCTTCGTAATCTATTTTCACAACTCGTGCTTTTATACCCTGAGCGACTTATCTTTTATGCATCTGACAGTATGGAATTCATTAATACCGAATTGCCAGTAGATGTATGGATTGTGCCATATGTCGGCTTAGAATTAGCTATGTATTTAGATAAACCTATTATTCTTTGTTTACACGACTTAGTTCACTTACACTTTCAAGAATTATATTATCAAGGAAATACGGATGAGTTTTGTTACCGTCTGGATCGTTTTATCCACAGATTAATCGATAAAGCTTCTGTCATCGTATTCTCTTCTAACTTTACAAGAAACCATGAAGGGTTACAATTTTTAAAGCTACCTATCGAAAAAACTCACGTTGTTAGATTGGCACCTCCTGTAGAAGAATACACTGCGTACCATATATATGATGAAAGCTCATTTAGAAATAAATACAAATTATATGGCGATTACATTGTTTATCCATCGGTTATTCGTCCGCATAAAAATCATTCTCTTCTTATTGAGGCATTTATAAAATTCAAGCAATTCCTTGAGAAACCACCTTCTAATTTAAAATTAGTGTTTACAGACCACTACCGTAATAGACCCATTCATCTTCCAGATGTTTATCTGCATTGTACTAATGAACAAATAAAAAACAGTATTGTCTTTCTTAATAGGGTTCCGTCAGACACTATGCCTTCCTTATACGAATATGCTTTAGGGACAATCGTTCCCACACTTTTTGAAGGAAGTTGCCCTTTCCCTATCCTCGAATCACTTATACTTGATACCCCGATTGCTGCTAGCCAAATAGAAGTTACAAGTGAAGTAGTTACAAATATGCCTGCTTTTTTCTCATTTAATCCATACTCAGTTGAAGAAATATCAAAAGCAATATATGAGTTAAGCAAAAACGGAAAACAAATGTTAAACCAGCAAAAATCTGCTATCAGCACTGCTTTAAATCGAAGGTGGGCCGATGTCGCAAAGGAATATTATGACATTATTAATAAAACTATTTATATATAACCTTTTGTTTTTATATTTGAAATGTATGTAAGGATACTTTACTGAGTCAAATATCCTTACATATCATCCTATGCTGCTTTAAGCTCTCAAATAATATGACATATTCTTATCTTTTTATCCGACATTAGCTTTTTTATAGGTAAACCATTCATATTTTTACCACTCATTATTGTAAACTTTTAGAGTAAATCTCTCACTAACTAAATTTTTACCTTATGGTCTTTTTTATTATAAAAAACACCTCCTTCTGTGTATTAATAATCTAGTCTTTCATCAAATTCCTACACAGAAAGAAGCATATCTATATAAATCCAATTTAATTTTCCAACACATAAATTGCGGCTATAGAAATAAAAGACGGCTGCGCTTACTTTCTCTCTCTCTTTGTTTCGTTTTGCATATGGCAAAAAATGCCCTGACCGCTTCTATGCATGGCCAGATGCTCTCACCCATCGAAAAAGAATGGTTTTATTTCGGTTTTCAACTTGAGTTTATATATTTTTATAGCCTATGTTTCCTTTTAAACAAACGCAATTCTTTAATTGAGTTTGTATCTAGGGAAGCAATCTTATTTTCTAATTTTTTTCTAGCATAATCATATAATTGCACATCTACCTCGTTTTTTTCCAGTATCTTATCAATCACTTTCTGCGGAATTTCTTCTTTTAAAGGTCTTTCTGTATTAACATTTAACTTTTTATAATTAATATTCCTCCATCCGAATTCTTTTTTCATGATATACAAAGATTCAGAAAACAATTCAGTAATCCCTACCACAGAAAAATATTTTTCAATATGCTCTTTCGCCATCTGCAAATCAGCAACATCATTACCTGTAATACAGCGCGTTTGCAGATTGACTGTAGAATAATTAAATTTTGGGTTGCTTACATACTCATCAATCGTCTCTTCAAAAAACAATTCTTTGTACTGGTTTGAATTCTTATGAGCAAAATAAAACCATGAGATTACTTGTTCAACCGGATGTCTCAACATTGTAATATAGGTAAAGGGCCTAGAAAGGTAACGATGAATGCCAAACAAAAAATGGCCACATAAAGTGTCAGCAGTTGTTAATTGCTCTTTATAAGAAAGTACCCCTTGAGGAAGTATTCCCTGTATATTCACATCATAATGTATATTATTTGAATATTGCCTACAAATCAAATCTGTCAATGTAGTTCCCCCAGCTTTAGGGATATGAAGAAATAATAATAAAGGACTTCTTTTCTCGCTAGACTGTCCTTCATTCATCTAAAAGTCATCTCCTTACGCTTAATTTTTTTCAGTATATGCCTCATAACTTTCTATAAGTACTATCTAAAAAGTGAAATTTGTACATTCAAAAAAAAAAGCATAATAATGCTGTAGAAGAATATAATAAAACGTCAAGTATAACTATCAAACAAAAAAATCGCACTATGCATTCTAGTAATTAAGTAAATATTGACGGTAATAAAAAACATATAATTAGACAATATGTCTTTTATATTCCTTAGCTTAATTATTATAAATTCTATATCTTACAAAGATCTTGATAATTCCAGTCACCAGATATTCACAATTACAAATACACTGTACCTATAAATCAAATAATTATTACCTAACTATTAGACTGTATTTATCCCGGTGATCAATAATAACTATATACATTTAAAATAATAATTGTAGTTTACTAATCTTTTATTCCTATTTATTGATAATATAAGACAAGATATCTTTTCTACCTACAAGAAATACGCATTGTGAATTTCTACTAAAAATGAGAACTCTTTCAAAGAATAAAAAATTATTCTTTATATATCACTCAATTTTCAAGCCATAAAGGAGTGACTACGATGAATAATCCTACTTCACCTTCAGATACAATCATTAATATTTTACGAAAAGCAGTTAGATTATCAGAAGAAGCGTTTATTCATGAACTTTTTAGGCAAATTTTATACAGGAAGCCCCAGCATGAGGAGCTAAATTACTATAGAAAAAAACTAACCCACACCCAAAGAAGAGAAATCATTAAAGAAATCATGCTAACTAAAGAAGCACTTAATCTATATACACAACACACCCAATCAGAAAAAACAGAGACAACGAAACCAGGGTTAATTTCCGATTTAATTTATAGGTTTTACAATTTGGATGACATGGAATTTACCTATTCACTATACCAACAATTCCTAAATCGATCTCCAGATTTAAAGGAAATTCAAATTCATGTGAATAACTTAGTTTCTGGCGTTCAAAGAAAAAATTTAATGGTAAACTTTCTATTATCTAAAGAATGCCGTCTGCTTTTAGAATCTGATATTGTAACGTCCAACACTTTAATATCCCCAAACACTCAACAACCTTCCCAAGTCCCTTCTGTAAAAATTGGTTTTTTTCTTGGATATTCAGTGAAAGTAGGTAAACATTTTGATGGAGAAGGTATCGGACGATTTATTATCCGATTAACAGAAGGTTTACTTTGTCATGATGAAAATGTAACTATAACTGTTGTAACTACTAAACAAAACTATATAGATATTAACAATGGATTCAAAAAGACCTTTTTATCTTTTCCTAACAGATTATCCATCCAAAAATTCGAAACTGTAGACTGGGTAAATGAAAATATTGATGTGGATATTTGGATCGTTCCTTATATAGGTATGGATTTGGCGCTAAATTTAAACAAACCCTTTATCGCTTGTTTACACGATTTAGTTTATATGCATTTTAAGGATATATAT
Source organism: Bacillus sp. BP-3 (assembly GCF_028401955.1). Taxonomy (GTDB): domain Bacteria; phylum Bacillota; class Bacilli; order Bacillales; family Bacillaceae_G; genus Bacillus_A. The sequence goes on along the minus strand of NZ_JAQOTJ010000002.1, from coordinate 351,285 downwards.
ACAAGGCAGCCAGAGTTCTACGATAAATTTACAGATAACGCTAAAAAGGTGGCTAAAAAAGCTAAAAAAGTTGTTTTTAATTCTATCTTTACGAGAAATCATGAAGGATTGAAATTCTTGAAATTACCTAAGGAAAAAACTCATGTCATTAGATTGGCACCTCCAGTTGAGGAATATGATGTCATAGATTCATATAATGAAGTTTTATTTAGGGATAAATATAATTTATATAACAACTATATTGTTTACCCTTCCGTTATTCGTCTACATAAAAATCATGATCGACTTATTGAAGCCTTTTTGAACTTCCGACAAATCACTGAAGGTTCTTCATCCAACCTTAGTCTAGTTCTGACTGATCACTTTCGCTATGGTCCTAAAGAGAAAGAAATTATAACACTACTTAACAATTCTAATAACGTAAATATACGAGATAGTGTCATTTTTTTAGGGAGGATTGAACCAAATGATATTCCACTTCTATATAAATATGCGATAGGAACCATTGTTCCAACACTTTTTGAAGGGAGTTGTCCTTTTCAGCTATTAGAGTCTTTAATTATGGATACTCCTGTAGCAGTGAGCAGGATTGAAGTTGTTGAAGAGGTTATAACAGATATCGAAAAATTTATAACATTTAACCCCTACTCTACAGATGAAATTATGCTCGCAATTCAGAAACTATGGCGACACGATAACAATTTGCTAGAACAACAAAAAAGTGCAATTCAACACATACTTAAGAGAAATTGGAGCGATATTGCACAAGAATATTATACGCTAATGACCGAATTAATTATCAATTAAAAACCAAAATAAGAAAACCAAAATAGTCACTTTATATTGAAACACGAAAATATTCCTGTGAAGTTAGATTTCCTTTTCAGCAGTAAATTAATTTTTAAACAGAGTAGTCGAAATATAAAAAAAATTACGACAAAAACTCCTTTAAGGTGGTGCTTATTTATATGCTTTCCCCAAGAGTGTATTGGTTGTGTACTCATCAAACTTTGAGATACGAAGAAGTTCCATTGTTAATTGAGGCAGGAGCAGAGGTAATCCCATGCTTAGGAGACCCCTTTTGGTTGAAGTATGATAGTAATTATGACAATGAAAGTGACAGATTGTATCCTCATTGGCGAAAATCTTGTACCTTACCTACCAATATCGTTGAAAAAATTAGAAGAATTAACATACTTGAAAAAAAAGGGAAATTAAATCCAGATGAAGCTAAACTTATTAATCAATGGCTCGATATAATATTTATTTCTAACTATCCAGATATTTTAGCAAACATCACAAAATGGTATCAAGGATATATCATATTTAGGGTATTTGGTCACGGTGATTATACTACCTATACAAACGAAATGGCTAGATTAAACATTAATATAGATAAGATAGTAGAAACAGATAAATATGTATGGTGCCCAATACTAAAGAGCTTGGACGTTCCTGAAGATCCTAGAATTACTAAAAATAAGTTTTATCTAAATGCATTTGTTTCCAACAAAAGATTAGGGTTCAAATGGAAAGGAAGAAACTCTAAAAACTTTATTAGTACTACAATCTCATATTTGGACGGTAATCCAGCAGCTAATAAGATATTCAAAGATTTTAACGAAAAATTTTCAAATATCCCTTTTATTGTATTAGGAAAAAACTCAAAGAATATAGTCAAAGATATTTCGGAGAAAGTAGTTGGACATACAGAAGACAATCTTTTTTATTCAAAGATTGCTGAAAGTAGAATGTTTGTTTACTTTGGTCTCGGTTCTAACTATCATGTGCACTACACTCCTATTGAAGCTTTAAGTATGGGAGTTCCCACAGTATTTTTAGAAAAATCAGGTCTTGCCCAAGAGGCAAGGGACAATGGCATAAGCAATTCCGCCCTTAAAACAATAGGTATGTGTTCTGACACAGAAGAGATGAAAGAATTTGTTCTTAAAACAATGAATAACTTTACCGAATTAGAAAAACTTGCTCATAATCAATCTAATATATTAGGAAATATATTCAAAAGAGAAGCAGCTTTAGTAAGAGCCAAAAACTTCTTAAAAAATATTCAACCATACATTGTAGCTCACAGGAAACAACAGTACAATCATGAAATTTCTTTAAACCTTACTCAGGAGGATTGTTTTCGCGACAACTCCATTCAAACGGACTTACCTATAGCTTTAGGACAGCGAATTATCTTCAGCACAGAAAAAATCAATTCGTTTACAGGAAAATTAGTATACGACCACACAAGACAATTTATAACTCGTAGAGTGGAACAAGGAATCGACTCTCCTGGAATGTTTATTGGGCAATATATTGGAAAAATGCATCCAGGCGAATATCTATTCTCTTTTGAACTGAATTCCTCTACAAATTACAATTCACCTATTGGCACTTTTGCAATAGGAGTATGGAGTCCACAGTTTAATATATTAACTTCACAGGATATTTCTAAAGTAAAGGCCGGAAAAAATTTCATAAACTTAACCTTACAAATCTCCCCAGAAAATGCAGATCTCCTAAAAGAAATACGTTTATTATGGAATGGAACTCATACCTGTGAAATACCGAACCTTATTGTTGAAAAATTAACCTAATTTAACCACAACTTAAAATTTCAGCTTGAATAATTCAAATAAATTCTCTGTAAGAATAAATAACAATATAATAAAAGTTGAATAAAACTAACAATAGAACGAAAACGTTATACATGTACTTTGTTGAATAGACATAGATAAAGTACAACTTCCATCAATGGGGGGATCCCCCATTGATGATTCGTTAAACTAACCGCGAACATGCCAGCAGTTATTCCCATCCTATCTTTTTTCCTTCTTAAGATGGAAGATAATCGCTCAAAAGTATCGGGATAATATGACTATTTTATGGACAAATTATCACCTATTAACTACAAGCAACATATAATTTTATTAAGTTAAATTTTTATATTTTGTAAACTTAAACAGTAAGTACAGGGAATATAAAACTCAATTTTTCACAACAACATTTAATCCTTAAGTATAAAGAACTGCTTTGACAATGAATTAACATAGGAAAAGAAATATGAACAATACAAATTTTTGAAGATGAGTTTTATAAATAGAAAGATATGATTGGAAGTAAGATTATACTATTACAAAGAAACATTCATCTTTTAAGATGAGCGAGTACGAAAAAAATTAAATATGCATAAAAATCCCTACTTACTTTACTTGCTACACCCCATAACATCGAGATTTAATATCACTAGAAAGTTGGGATAATATGAAACTTATTTTACTATCTGGAGGATCAGGAAAACGTTTATGGCCACTATCAAATGACCCTAGATCCAAACAATTTTTAAAAATACTTCGTAACGAGCATGGTGTTCAGGAGTCCATGATTCAAAGAATTGTAGGACAAGTTCAATCTATCGGTTTAACAAAATCTACTTATATCGCGACTTGCAAATCACAAACTGATATTATTCAAAATCAGATTGACAATCAACTTCCTCTTATCGTCGAACCAGATCGACGAGATACCTTCCCCGCTATTGCTCTAGCATCAGTCTATCTCCACTCTGTCCTAAATGTTGATGGTAATGAGACTATTTGTATCATGCCTGTTGATGCGTATGTAGAAAATTCTTTCTTTGAATCCTTACTGAAACTTGAGCAAATTTTGACAGATTCAAACGCATCACTTGCACTTATGGGCGTTCGACCTTCACATCCTTCTGAACAGTATGGTTATATTACGACTACCCCTAGCCATTCTTCATCAGCACAAATACCTCCATATATGAAAGTTAACCAGTTTATTGAAAAACCACTACAAAGCAAGGCAAAAGAACTTATTCAACAAGAAGCTCTTTGGAATTGCGGCGTATTCGCTTTTAAATTAGGGTTTTTAATTCAATACCTAACTTCTATGAAAATACCCGTTCAGTATGAAGAACTTATACAACAATATTCCGCCCTTCCCCAAAGAAGCTTTGACTATGAAGTTGTAGAAAAATGCGATGATATTGTGGTAATACCCTATGAGGGAGCATGGCGTGACTTAGGAACTTGGAATACTCTTACAGAGATTATGGATACACAAATTATCGGAAATGGGATTTTAAGTAAAAATACCCTTAATACTCATATCATCAATGAACTAAATCTTCCTCTTGTTGTTGCAAATATCTGCAATAGCATTATAATAGCAAGCCCTGAAGGTATTTTGATAGCTGATAAACAGGAAAGTGAAAAAATTAAAGAACTTATTAATCACGAGAATTCAAGACCTATGTATGAAGAAAAACGTTGGGGAAATTACCGTGTTTTAGATTACGAGAAACTTAAAGATGGGAATGAAGTTTTAACCAAAAGGCTTAAAATTTTAGCTGGAAAAAATCTCAGTTATCAAATGCATTTTAAGCGCGAAGAAGTTTGGACAATTATTGCAGGAGAAGGCGAACTTATTATAGACGAAAAGTTCAAAATGATAAAACCTGGCGATGTTATTTACATTCCAGCTGGAACAATGCATGGAGCACGTGCTATTACTGACTTAGAATTCATTGAAGTCCAAATGGGAAGTAAGTTAATAGAAGATGATATTTTACGTACTCATATGACATGGGAAGAAATCGAATGCGATTTCAGATAAAGATTCCATACACGCCTATTATTAGGTATATTCCTTATTTACAGTAAAGTTAGTAACCCGTCTATAACATTTCACTTACTTTTTTCATTAAATAAAATAAGAATGTACAAAGAAGTGAAAATGTGGATTCTTGTTATAATTTCATTGCCCTTCCAGTAAAAGAATTCCCTGCTTTCGGAATTGCTTTTTTAGCAGGTGATGAGCCTATTTCTGAAAGTCAACCAATTCCTTTACCTAGTAATAATCCAAATTCAAACGTATCCATTCCCGTTCTTCTTGATGTGGAAAATAATAATCCTAAGAATGTACTTCGCGTCAAAACATCCGAAATATATCAACTTAATTATACATTAACAATCTCTTTGGATCACCTGCTACGTTAGTTACTATTTTAGTTAGTGTGAATACTAGCACTATACTTGGATTTGGAAGCTCATTTGCTGGTGTTAAGTTTCCGGAGCAACAATAACTTTAGCACATGGAAGTGTTTTAGACTTTGCATTCGTTATGCCTCGTACTGAAACAATCACATCATTATCTAGTTTCTTTAGCGCGACAACAGGATTAGCTTTATTACCGAGTTCTGTAAACGTTCAAATACAAATATATGTTGCACCTGCAAGCAGTAATACTTTCAGTCCAGTCGGAACACCTTTATCACTTCCATCCTGTACTCTACTTTCTATTGGTGATACTTTTGCTAATATTCAAGCTCAATCTATAGCGGTATCTGCACAAGATAAAGTCTTATTAGTTATCTCTACAAATACACAAGGTATTAGTCTTGCTACTTCTATAGCAGGCTTTGCAAGCGCAGGTATAACGATTGACTAACTCTAATATTGATACGATTCTTTATTAAAGAAGAAAATGGTTAGCATTTAGAAACGGAGCAAACTCATCAATTTTAATAAAAAAACGATAAAAGTTCTATCCTCAGAACTCTTACCGTTTTTTATTTATATATGTTCTGTCTTCCGAAAAATCATTTCTATTTTCTTCTTACAGAAAAACATACACATTATCCTAAAATATGATAGCCAGAATCTACATGAATATTCTCACCAGTCACACCGCTTGCTAGGTCACTGAATAAGAATAACGCTGTGTTTCCTACTTCTTCTTGTGTTACGTTACGACGAAGTGGAGCGCGTTCTTCAATTTGTTTTAAGATGCTGTTGAAGTCGCCAACACCTTTTGCAGATAATGTACGAATTGGCCCTGCTGAAACAGCGTTAACACGAATGTTATGCTTTCCTAAGTCGTTCGCTAAATATTTTACGCTCGCTTCTAACGATGCTTTTGCAACGCCCATTACGTTGTAGTTTGATACAACGCGCTCGCCCCCAAGGTACGTTAATGTAACGATGCTGCCGCCCTCTGTCATTACTTCTTTTGCTGCTCTTGATACAGCTGTTAAAGAGAATGAGCTAATATTTTGCGCTAATAAGAAACCGTTACGAGATGTATCAACGAACTCACCTTTTAAATCATCGCGCTCTGCGAATGCAATACAGTGAGCTAGTCCATGAACAACACCAACCTCTTCCTTAATTGTTTGGAAGCAGCTCGCGATATCTTCATCATTTGTTACATCACATGGTAATATAAGTGATTTTTGTCCCTCTAATGATTCTGCTAAATCACGTACATTCTTTTCTAAGCGTTCACCAGCATATGTGAAAATTAAGTTTGCTCCAGCATTATGTAATGAACGAGCAATGCCCCAAGCGATACTTCTTTGGTTCGCAACACCCATTACAACGATATTTTTTCCTTTTACATTGAGAAGATCCATATATTTATCCTCCTATATTTATATATTATAGTTGTTATTAGAACCTGGTACTATTTTTATATTAACATAAAATACTGTAAAGGCAAACAAAAATCACTAGCTCACCTTCACTAGTGATTCTTTGTTTCGCTAAAAAATCCCTCTAATCCTTCTTCCCAAGTTGGCATTTGCGAAAAACCATTTAATTTTAACATTTTGTTCTGTAAAATTGAATATTTCGGCCTCAATGCTTTTGCCCCAAACTCTTCGGTTGAAATAGGTACGACGTTTACTTTTTTATTTGCATAAGAAAAAATTTGCTTAGCAAATTCATACCAAGAACACGATCCACTATTTGATACATGATATATTCCATATAATGATGTATTCATGATTTTTTTTATCACGTGAACTAAGTCTTTTACATAGGTAGGAGATCCAATTTGATCAGAAACAATAGCTATAAGCTCTTTTTCTTCACTAATCCGTAACATCGTTTTCACAAAGTTATTTCCGTTCTTTCCGTAAAGCCATGACGTGCGTATAATAAAGTATTGATCATGAAAACTTTTTACAAATTCCTCTCCTGCATATTTAGAAAGACCGTATACATTTACTGGTTCTGGTATATGCCATTCATGATACCCTTCTATTCTACTGCCGGAAAATACATAATCTGTACTGATATAAATAAACTTTGCCCCTAAACTTTGCGCCATAACCGTGACATTTCTTGTTCCAATTGCGTTTGTTACATAAGCTAAATCTTGTTCCTCTTCTGCCTGATCTACTTTTGTATAAGCAGCACAATGTATAATGATATGAGGCTTTATCGTTTTCATCACATGCTCTACTTGTGACATGTCGGTAATATTTAACGATTTCTTGTCAAATGGATATATTTCATACAACTCCGAGCCAAAATCCTCTACTATTTGTCTCCCTAATTGCCCATTTGCTCCCGTTATCATAATCCGTTCTTTCATCTGCGAACCCCTTACTTTTCTTTTAACGGTCGCCACCACTGCTCGTTTTGTTCATACCAATGGACTGTTTCTTCTATCCCTTTCTTAAACGTATACGCCGGTTGCCATCCTAATTCTTGTTTTATTTTTTTTGCGTTAATTGCATAGCGGCGGTCGTGCCCTAAGCGATCCTTTACATGAAGAATATCATCTCTTCCTCTTTTTAGTAACGTCATAATCTGCTCTACAACTTCTATATTTGTTTTTTCATTATCTCCGCCAATATTATATACTTCTCCAAATTTCCCTTTATGCAATACAACATCAATTGCACTACAATGGTCATTCACATGAAGCCAATCTCTAATATTCAATCCATCTCCATATAACGGTAATTTCTTCCCTTCTAGTGCATTTGTAATCATAAGTGGAATTAATTTCTCCGGATATTGATATGGTCCATAGTTATTAGAGCAACGCGTGACGATAATAGGTAATTGATACGTTTTATAGTATGATAAAGCAATCATATCTGCACTCGCCTTACTAGAAGAATATGGACTGCTCGGATCTAACGGTGTTTGTTCTGTAAATTTCCCTACTTCTCCTAATGAACCATATACCTCATCTGTTGAGACTTGCACCATTTTAATATGAGGATATTTTTTGACTAACTCTAATAACGTTACCGTCCCAATTATATTTGTCTCGTAGAAAGGCATAGGATTTTCAATACTGCGATCAACATGAGACTCGGCTGCAAAGTTAACAATAGCATCTACCTTGTATTTCTGAACAACATATTCTAAAAGCTCACGATTTTGAATGATTCCTTTTTGGAAAATATAGCGAGGATTTCGCTCAATAGAACGTAAATTTTCAAGATTACCACTATATGTTAATGCATCATAATTAATAACATGGTAATTATCGTATTGTTTCAATATATAATGAACAAAATTACTACCAATAAATCCAGCTCCGCCTGTTACTAATATATTCATAGACAACTCTCCTATTTAAAAACAACCTTGGCACTCAATAAGCAGTGGTAGTAGTTGATCTTTCTTTGATAAAGTAGGTTCTTTGACCGGCCATAGAATGTTCAAATCTTTATCTTTCCAAAATACACCGCTATCGTGCAGAGCACTATAGTACTCATCAACTTTGTACATAACAACTGTATGCGGAACAAGCGTACAAAATCCATGAGCAAAACCTTTTGGAACGAGCAATTGCCGGCGATTTTCTTCACTTAAAATATAACCTTGCCACCGTTTATAAGTAGGGGATTCTTTACGTAAATCAACAATGACATCATAAATAGCACCTTGTATAACTTGAACTAGTTTCGTTTGCGCTTTCGGTTTCCTTTGAAAATGCAAACCACGAATCGTACCTGCCTTCGCAGAAGAAGAGATATTATCTTGTACAAATGAATAGGTAATACCAATCTTCTCTAGTGTTTCTTTATTGTAACTTTCCATAAAAAAACCTCGGTCGTCTTTAAACAAATGTAGTTCTAACAATTTCACATCATGAAAAGACGTGTCAATCACTTTCATATACTCACCTACTCTCCATTGAACTGTTTTCCAAAGTCTATATTTCTTGCCAACGTATTCGCTCTTTGAAGAGAAGTGTGAGTTCCTGCATCCGTCCACCAGCCGCCTAACGTATTATAAGTAAGAAGTCCCTTTTGTAAATACCAATTGTTCAAATCTGTAACCTCAAGCTCACCTCTTGCTGATGGCTTTAGCTGCTTTACATATGAAAAGGCTTGTGCATCATACATATAAATGCCTGTAACTGCATATGAACTTTTCGGTTCTTTCGGCTTTTCTTCAATTCTAATAATTTTTCCATTTTTAATAGACGGTACGCCAAATCTTGTAGGGTTTTCTACCTCTTTTAGTAATACTTTTGCCCCTTGTTCTTGTTTCACATATTCTTCTACATATGGACGAAGATCGTCTGAAAAAATATTATCTCCAAGTATAACTAGCATTCGATCCATGTCAACGAAATGCTCGCATAATCCTAAAGCCTCTGCAATTCCTCCCGCACGGTCTTGCACGCGATAAGTAAACGATACACCAAATTCATCCCCGCTCCCTAAAAAATCCACAACAGCCCCCATGTGCTCTCTTCCGGTAATCACCATAATATCTGTAATTTCACATTGTTTTAATTTGTATATTGAATGATAAATCATCGGATATCGCCCAACTGGAAGGAGATGTTTATTTGTTACTTTCGTAATCGGATATAGTCTTGATCCCGTTCCTCCCGCTAAAATAACCCCCTTCATCACAATCACTCCCTTATGCTGGAAATGAACTATTCATATAATTACGCAAAAATATTTTCCATATGCCAATGCATCAAAATCATCCCCATTATAATGAAGACACCATGGATGCATTTGGTTAAAAACCCCTACTAAATAACTTGCTTTGCGAAATTCAAATGACTGTGAAACATCATAAAAGTGAAATCCGTCAAATAAATGCTCTAATACATCTCCAAAAATAATACAATCAAACTGTTCTTTCTCATATGGTAAATCCATTGTTTCTATATTACCTTTGATTACATGATCCAATTTTGTTTTTGTGATTTGTGCTGCCTCTTCAAAAGCTTCGATACCAGAAACACGTATCCCCTTGTCTTTTATCGCAGCTCCTAACCTGCCTCGTGAACAACCAATATCAAGAACTTCCTTCCACTCAGCTTTAATATGCTTTAATAAATAAGGATTTGCACCTTCATAATAATTATCATGCTTTTCTCGATATAAAGGGGAGTCTTCTGTTTCCATTCCCTTCCCCTCCTATGCATACGCCGTCATCTATGTTATGCATGTGAAACGATTAAACTATACCCTACTAAATGTGCATCTATTCTACCAATAAGTGCGTTGCAAAAGGAGGCATATTGCTCATACCATCTTCCTAAATCGCCTCCCAATTCTTGAATTTTAATCACTTTTAATTGTTCTTTTTCTAATAAAATCATGATTTCTGCTAAATTATAACTCTGTTCAGCTTCCTCATTCTCCCCTTGAAGTTGAAATCGTTGTTCAATTCGTGTGTAGTAATTCGAATTAGGAAACGCCATAATGAGAACACCATCTCGATGTAATAAACGAGAAACACCTCTTATGACTGCTACCATATGTTCTCGGTACACAGGGCATGAAAGGAGGATAATAGAAAACTTTTCATTTAGAAATTTGCCCTCTAATTCATTAAGTTTCACATGCAATGTCGGTGCTACATATTCAGCAATATTTACAGCTTCTTTTTTCTCTTCAACACCAAAGAAATTTCCATTTCGATAACGCCACTTCATTTCAAGTAATGTTGCACCGCACCCCGCACCAATATGAAGGACATTCATCCCTTCTTTGTAATATATATCCGACAGTTGTAATAAATCGAAACGAATGAATAAATCACTAGACGGGAATCCCCATTTCTGTTGAAATTTTAACGCATTCGCATACAATAAAGCAGAATATTGGGGAATATTTTCTTTCCACGACACACTTCCGTAATGATGAACAAATGTATCACGGCATAAATATAGTCTATAACCCTTTTGGCGCATTCGGAGCGATAAATCATCATCTTCATAATTGCCTGGTGTAAACCGTTCATCTAGTAAACCAATCTCATTTAAAACCACTCTCTTTATAAGCATACAAAAGCCAATTAATTTTATTCTTTCTTCCCATTTCGTTGCATCACTTTGATTATACATAGCAGCAAACTCTTGCATCTCTTCTATATGTGTATAAGGAACAGGAATTGTACTGTAATAAGAAGCACTGTTCGTTACCGGTCCTACAGCCGCTGTATCAGGCTGTTCATATAAACAAATTAATAAGTTCGTTAACCAGTTTTCCGTTACAACTACATCATTGTTTAATAATAAAATGTTGTCGCCTTTCGCTTTTTCAATTCCTTGATTGCAACCGCTCGGAAATCCAACGTTAGTAGTATTTTTCATAAGCAGTATATCCGGTTGTAATTGTAACCACTCTACAGTTCCATCTGTTGATGCATTATCGATAACAATTAACTCGTAACTTTCTTTTTTTGTATATTTCCTTATACTATCAATACACTGTTTTGTGTAATGGAGTTGGTTATGAGTTAACATAACAATACTTGTTAACATAAAACGCCCCTTCCCCTCGCATGCTATTTATACATCGAACTACCCGAAGTTTACGACGTTCCCTTTCTCCAGTACATTCCATAATGATCAATTTTAATGAGCGGTTCTGTAATCTTTCTCTCCTTTCGAAAATCAGTAACTGCCGCTTCACATGTTGGCAAAGCGTAATCATCAATAATAACGAAGCCACCTTCTGTTACTTTATCGTACAAATTTGTTAACCTATCCATTGTTGATTCATAAAGATCACCCATCTAGCCAAGCAATCGCTAGCTTCTCAATAGGTGCAGTTGGCAACGTATCTTTAAATCATCCCTTCAAAAATTGAACTTGCTCATCAAGCAAATCATATTTCTTGAAATTTTCTCGTACTTGTTCTAACGAAACACGTAAATAATCCAACGTATACAAAGTGTCCTCTGCATCTTGCGGATATTTCTTAACATTGGGCCTTGGTAATCCTTCAAACGAATCCGCTACCCATATTTTTTGGTTCGTTATACCATATGCTTGAAAAAAATCACGCATAAAAATGCATGATTCACCGCGCCATACACCTGTTTCAATAAAATTCTCTTCAATATTTTCTTTAACGACTGTCTCCAGTGCTGATTGTAATTGCTTCATTCGCATGCGACCAACCATACTGTGCGCAATAGCCGGCCAATCTAACCCCTGTAAGCGTGATTCGTAATTCGGTTTAACTTCTTGTATAAGTTTTAAATAGTGAGCTTATATATATTCTTTTACATAATACGGAACTGGAACCGTAACAGGTAAATACAATTCATCCTCTTGCCAAATTTCGAATAAAATTGCCTTTTTCAACAGTTCAAGAAACAGCCCTCCCCCTAATTATCTTCCGATTCATGGTAGTAGAGATTCCTTTTTTCCAAACCATGATTCATTAACAATGTATTAATGATTTATTTTGTCTATTTTTGATGTTCCTATAGAGTTCCACTACTTATGAAAGCGGCAGCAATAATACAATTTTTGCAAAAGAAACCCTAAAGAAAATTTATGTTTTTCATTTTTATTTTATGATTATGAATTAACGCATTATCTCTACTCATATATGAATCCAAATATAACAACACCAAATTAAACCGTCCCTCATCTGACATTCGCCTACTTAAATCTAAACAACATATTTGCAAACAACAAAAAATCAGCTAAGATGGTAATAGTGTCTTTTTTAATAACAATGAGTCATAGAAAGGAATACAGTACGGTGAAAGATAAAAATTCTCGATATCAAATAGATTACGTTTTAATACTAATTGTACTTGCAATCGCTACAGTAAGTTGTTTTGCCATCGCAATGGCACAGCCGTCCTTGCCGCCAAAATTACAAAAGGTTAACTTCGTTGCCCAGCAAATTAAATGGTATGTAATTGGTGTGGTAGCAATTGTTGCCGTTATGGTAATCGACTTTGATCGTTATAAACAAATTTGCTGGTATTTATATGGATTCGCAATGGTTCTTCTTCTTGGACTCGAGTTTCATTTTCCAGGCGCAGTAACAATTAAAGGGGCAACCGCTTGGTACTCAATTCCAGGTATCGGTAATTTCCAACCGTCAGAAATCATGAAACTCTTTTTAATTCTTGTCGTTGGTCGTCTTATCGTAGATCATAATGAAAAATATGTAGTTCGCACACCACACGAAGATTTGCTCTTACTTGGAAAAATATTTGCAGCGAGCTTACCACCGCTATTGTTAATTGCAAAAGAACCGGATTTAGGAAATACGATGGTAATTTCAGCGATGCTTGCTGCGATGATTTTAGTATCCGGCGTTCGCTGGCGCTTTATTTTCGGGTTAGCAGGTATTGTCGTTGCAGTTGGTGCGCTCTTTGTATATATTTACTTTGCACACACCGCATTCTTCAAAGCACATATTTTACAAGAATACCAATTAGACCGTTTCTATGGTTGGTTAGCACCTTACGAATACCCAACGCAAGGTTATCAGTTAACCCAAGCTCTTTTAGCGACCGGATCAGGTGAGTTATACGGAAAAGGTTGGAACGGTGGACAAGTATACTTCCCTGAACCTCATACAGATTTTATCTTTACAAATATCGCTGAGAAGTTCGGATTTTTAGGAGGAAGCGTCGTTATTTCACTCTACTTCCTACTGATTTATCGTATGATTCACATTGCGCTAGAAAGTAATGATCCATACGGCAGTTATATATGCGCCGGAACAATCGGGATGTTTACATTCCAAGTATTCCAAAATGTCGGTATGACAATTGGACTACTTCCTATTACCGGTATTACATTACCGCTTTTAAGCTACGGTGGTAGTTCCTTGGTCACCTATATGATTGCGATTGGCTTCATTCTAAATGTACAGTCACGAACGAAGAAATTTATGTTTGATTAAACCATATCCGAGTGGATATGGTTTTTTTCTTACCCTCTTAGCGGTATACTAATCAAAAAAGAGTAGGTGATCTCATATGAAATATGATGTTATTGGCGATATTCACGGCTGTTTAGAGGAATTTACATCATTAACAAAACAGCTTGGCTATACATGGGATAGCGGGTTACCTGTTCATCCGCAAAAACGACAGCTTGCTTTCGTAGGCGATATTACAGATCGTGGTCCTCATTCTCTTCGAATGATTGAAATTGTATGGGAACTTGTCATACATAAAAAAGAAGCATATTATGCCCCGGGGAATCATTGTAATAAATTATATCGTTACTTTCTTGGTCGCAATGTACAAGTAACACACGGCTTAGAAACAACTGTTGCAGAATACGAGGCATTACACACACGCGATCAAAAAATTATCCAGAAAAAGTTTATTGACTTGTACGAACAATCACCGCTCTATCACGTGCTAGATAAGGGAAAACTCGTTGTTTGTCACGCTGGCATTCGCCAAGATTATATCGGAAGAAGCGATAAGAAAGTGCAAACTTTCGTTTTATACGGGGATATTACAGGTGAAAAGCACCCTGACGGTTCTCCTGTCCGCCGTGACTGGGCGAAGCATTATAATGGGGAGGCTTGGATTGTATATGGGCATACACCTGTACAAGAACCTCGCTTCGTCAATCATACTGTGAATATCGATACTGGATCTGTATTTGGCGGAAAATTAACCGGGCTTCGTTATCCAGAAATAGAGACTGTTTCAGTTCCTTCTTCGATGCCGTTTGTACCGGAGAAATTTCGCTCTATTGACTAAAAAAGCTGATGGAACCCTTATTCCATCAGCTTTTTCATATCCTCGGGCAACTCCGCATGAAATTTCAGTTGCTTTTCCAATATCGGATGATAAAATGTTAAACTTGTGCTATGCAGTGCCTGCCTTTTTATTTCATCCGTTTTTCCGCCGTACAAATCGTCACCAAGTAACGCATGACCAAGATGCACCATATGTACTCTAATTTGATGCGTACGCCCTGTTTCTAATTGAAGTGCTACATGCGTTTTATTTTTCCATCTTTTTTGTACATGAAAATGAGTCACAGCTCGCTGCCCATCCCCGCGGACTATGCGCTCAATAATACTATCATCTTTTCGTGCAATCGGAGCATCAATTGTTCCACTATCCTCTGCTATCATTCCATGAACAATTGCTTCGTATGTTCTTTTCACTTGTTTTTGCTGATGTTGTTTCGATAACAAATGGTGAATAAAACGATTTTTGGCAATTAACATTAAACCAGATGTATCTCGGTCAAGCCTTGTGACGATATGTACTGTACTTGCAAGATTTTGCTGATCATAATAATGCAAAAGAGCATTTGCTACACTCCCGCTCGGATGCTCTCTTGACGGAATTGCTGACATATAAGCCCTTTTATTAATAACAAGGACCGAATCATCTTCATACACAACTGAAAGAGGGATATTCTCACTTAGCATCCCTTCACTTCTTTGCTCAGGCGGGAAACATACTGCTAACTTTTCACCTTCTTGCAAAACATGACGTACATTTACATGATGTTCATTGACTTCAATCACACCGCCATGAAACTTTATATCAGTTAACGCTGCTTTCGAAATACCTTTCGCTTTCAAAAATTCTCGAATAAGCATTCCTTCATCAGCTTTTGTTATACACCACGTTAACATAAACCTTCTCAATTGCATAGCTCTCTTCTAACCCTCTCTAATGATGTGTTCAAAATGAAAAACCGCTCACGAATAGCGGGGTAAATTCATTTCGCTCTTTCAACATCTAGATCGCTGCTACGCAGAACAAAGGAACCCGCTACTTACTTTCTAACCCTTGCATGTGGCAAAAAAAGACCTGACCGCTTCTACGCATGGCCAGACGCTCTCGCCCACTTAAAAAGAAAGAAGGTTTGTGTCGTTTTTTCAATTTATATTGATATAGCAGCGGGAAAACACCCGCCGCTATAAGATTTCCCTTACTGATCCGCGACAAACGAATCGCGCACTCGCTTCCAAAATGGAAATGGGCGAAACCTAACAAACCGAACTCTTTGATCTGCCACTCGGTATTGAATTGATTTAACATCTTGATGCACCATCGCTAAATGATCAATTGTAATTTGCAAGTTCATTCCGGTAACTGGTCTTAACGCACATGTATGATGCTTCGGTAATACGAGCGGAGATCCAACCGTACGGAAAACGCGATTATTAATGGACGCCATTTCCGTAACTTGAATTGCTTCTAAAGACGGGTGAATAATTGCACCGCCTAGCGCTTTATTATACGCAGTACTACCAGAAGGTGTTGAAATACAGAGACCATCGCCGCGGAATGTTTCAAAATATTCACCGCGAATTTCTACATCCATAACAAGTGTTCCTTCACTGCTTTTTACCGTCGCTTCATTTAGCGCTAAATATTGTGATTCTTTATTCCCATTCATATAACGAATAATGACCTCTAATAATGGATATTCAACAACTTGAAAAGGCGTTTTCGCAATCGCAATGACAAGCTTCTCAACTTCTGTCGGTAACCAATCTGCATAAAACCCTAAATGCCCAGTATGCACTCCGACAAATGCTGTTTTGTCTAACCGATTCTGGTAGCGATGAAACGCATGCAGCAGCGTTCCGTCTCCTCCAACAGAAATTACAATATCTGGCTCATTTTCATCCATTGTAAATTCAAAATCACATAAGTACTCCATCATCGTACTCATAAGCGCATTTGATGATTGATCTCCCTTTGACATAATTGCAAATTTCATCGCCCAACACCCTTTAGTTTATTATTCTGTTTCCTTCGATTCTTTTTTGCGTGAAAAAATCTTTTGTGCTTCTTTAATTTCAAGACGAATCGAAGACATCTCTTCGTCTAATAAGTAAGCTGCTTCAGCTGCGCGCTGCAAACGCACTTTAATATCTTCTGGAAAACGTCCACGATATTTATAATTTAAAGAATGCTCGATTGTTGCCCAAAAATTCATTGCTAACGTTCGAATTTGGATTTCAACTAATACTTTTTTCTCTCCACGAATCGTTTGCACTGGGTAACCAATAACAACGTGATAGGAGCGATATCCACTTTCTTTCTTTTGCGTCACGTAATCGCGTTCTTCCACAATTTCAAAATCGTTACGTTTTCGTAAGTACTCTACAACTGGCTTAATATCATCCACAAATTGACACATCATCCGAAGCCCCGCAATGTCTTGCATCTCTTCTTGCAAACGACTAAGCGGAATGTTTCGTTTTTCTGCTTTATCAATAATACTAGCAACAGATTTGACTCTGCCTGTTACAAACTCAATCGGCGAATGTTCGGCAAACATTTCAAACTGAGAACGCATTCCTTTTAATTTTACTTTCAATTCTCCTACAGCTTGATGATAGGGAGCTAAAAATTCTTCCCAATTTCGATCCAATGTAACCACCACCAAAACAAATCAGTTTCTTTTCCCTCACTGAAAGCTTCCCTTTACAGAAACACTCTTTCTACTTCATTTACGAGTTCCTCACCGTAATTTGCATTTCCTTCAATATTTCCAATCAAATACTCTAATTCCTCTTTCATTTGTTCTAACTCAATTTCAACGTCTTGAATACGAACAAACATCTTTTCATCGTTCTTCATTGCATGTTTTAACTCTTCCCAACACGTTTGCGGGATACTTACGTAAATAAAGGATGTTTCATTCTCTAAAATATATAAAAATGATAAATTATCTGAGTCCACAAGCACATGACTACGCGCTTTCAATTCTTCTACACATAACTCTATATTTTCTGCACAAAAAATAAGAGCATTCTCTCTTTTTTCTACGCTCTTAACTTGAATTTTATTTTGCATACTTTAACTCCTCCATATTATACTTCCTGTCATAATCAACACTTTCATTGTAACATAACATACACTGAAACAAATAAAACATTGATTGAAATTTAGGAAAAAGCGATAATGAGTAACGGATATTTCATAAAAGGAGCATACATATGAAACAAGAAATTGAAATTGAATTTAAAAATATGGTTACAAAAGAGGAATTCCATTCTTTATGTCACACATTTTCCATTACAACATTCGCAAAACAAATTAATCATTATTTCGAAACACCAGCATTTTCATTAAAAAACGCCGGTGCTGCCCTTCGTATTCGCTATAAAAATAACACATATACGCTAACACTAAAACAGCCAGCAGAGATTGGCTTGTTAGAAACACATCAAACGTTAACAGAAGAAGAAGCAAACATAATGATTGAAACAAATACATTAATCGAGGGTGCCGTTTCTAAGCAATTAGAAACCCTCCAAATTCTTGTTTCTTCACTACAGTATATGGGAAGCTTAACAACTGAACGAGCAGAAACAACCTTTGAAGTCGGTACACTGGTATTCGATCATAGTTTTTATTACGAGCATGATGATTATGAAATCGAATATGAAGTAAGCGATGAGCAGGCTGGACAAGCTGCATTTTCTTCTTTCTTAAAGGCGCATAATATTCCTGTCAGACATACAAAAAATAAAGTACAACGCTTTTTTCTTGCCAAAGAGCAAAAAGAGAAATAAACTAGCAAAGGATTGATTAAGAGCTATTTATTTGCCCTTCATAACAATCCGTTGCTACAATAAAGTGAAACTTCCTCTTGTGAGACGTTTTTCCTCACAAGAGGTTAGCTGAACCAATCGGGTTCTTACGGGCAGTTTTTCATCTTGAGATACTTAAAATTACTGCCCGTTAGAGCGGGATAAAGTGAAACTTCCTTCAGGGGCGCCTTTTCCACTGAAGGAAAGCTCTCACCAATCAGGCCTTACATTATCTCTTGCCTATTTCTTTGTCTTGCTACAAATAATAGCGGGGATAGATATATATTTGATGGAAAAAGGAGTTACAAGGATGAACAAGCAACCAACGACACCATTTGAAGCAATTGGCGGTGAACAAGGCATTGCAAAATTAGTCGACACATTTTATTCCTATGTCAGTAAACACCCTGACTTATCTCCCATCTTCCCAGACGATTTAACAGAAACTGCTAGGAAGCAAAAACAATTTTTAACGCAATATTTAGGAGGACCGAGCCTTTATACAGAAGAACATGGTCACCCAATGCTACGCGCTCGTCATCTGCCATTCGAAATTACACCAAAGCGGGCAAAAGCCTGGCTCTCATGTATGGAGCAAGCGATGGATGATACGGATGTAAATGGACCGATTCGTGATTTTGTATTTGAACGTTTGACATTAACTGCACAGCATATGGTTAATACTCCTGAAACAGGTGAAGCTTAATGGATAAACAGGAAATAAAACGTACTGTGCCAATCTCTCCTTCAAAATGTGAACCTAAGTCTGTAGAAGCATATTTATTTATTGATCCACTCTGTAAAGATTGTTGGGAAATTGAGCCAATCATAATTAAATTATGGCTCGAATATGGAAAATACTTTTCACTCCGTCACATCGTTACTGGTAAAGTAGAAGGGGCTATTTCCCCATCACACAAATGGAATAAACCTGCTAATATTCGATTTGTGTGGGAGAAAACAACAAGTTTACAAGGGTTTTCTTGCGACGGAAAAGTATATACGCACGGCGGCGCATCAACTCCGTATGTGACTTCAATTGCAATTAAAGCGGCAGAATTACAAGGTCGAAAAGCAGGTTCGAAATTTTTACGAAAACTACAAGAGTCTATTTTACTTGAAAATATAGCGAAACCAACTATAGATACGCTGCTCACATGTGCAAAGCAAAGTGGAATTGATGCGAAAGAATTCAAACAAGATTTGAATTCTGTAAGTGCGGCAAAAGCATTTCAATGTGATTTAAAATTCACGAATGAAATGCACATTACAGAAATTCCTTCTCTCGTGTTCTTTCATGCGAATTCAAACGAAGAAGGAATTAAAATTGGCGGCATTTATTGTTACGATGTATATGTACAAGTATTAAAAGAAATTGTAAAAGAAGACATCGAGCCACAGCCACTTCCTTCTCTAGAACTATTACTAGAGCATGTTCAATTTATGTCTACAAAAGAAATTGCTTTTATTTATAATTACTCTGAAAACGAAGCAGAACGAGAAATGAAAAAATTGTTATTGAAGAGAAAAGTAAGCATGATTGATATAAAACGAGAACGGTATTGGAAATGGATTACAAAAGAAAACGACCTAGTGTAAACACTAGGTCGTTTTCTTTACGGCTTATAAAAATATTAAAGGGGATGGGAGAAATTTCACGTTCAAACAAAGGGGTATATGTTTGTATGTGAATTCGTTCACGTTTATTATATTACAAGATTCGACGTTAATTGACAACCTTTTTTGTTTAATTTCACATTTCTGTCACATTCTAAACGTTTTCATTTTAGAATACAATATATAAAGAGTCTTTTTAGGAGGGTTTTCATTGAAAAAATCCTATCTTGTATTATTCCTTTGTATTATTTTTGTGTTTTTTTGTTTATACATCCTCTCATTATTACAAGTGTTTCCGCTTATTTTAGCACTTCCCCTTTTATTTGGAGCAATTATATTCGCTGTATCTTATTTCACTAACCAAAAGCGTTTTAAAGGATTTTAAATACAGTGAAACTTCCATCAGTGGTTTTTTTTCAGCCCGATTGATGAAAAGCCCTCATCAATCGGGCTTTTACGGACAATTATCCCCCACCTCTATTCTTTAGAAAAGCCGAAGCGGCTCGCTCAGAATCGCAGGACGCCCGCACCAAAGGCAGAGAGGTGTTTTTTACCTCGTAGGAAGAAGCGAAGCCACCGAACATTCTAGCCACTGGAACTGGACATCGATTTCCTCTTAATCTTGAAGTGGGGGTCTTACTGCCCACGAATAGCGGAACAAAAAAACGAGAGTCATGCGACTCTCGTTCTCTTTCTACTTCTCTTCAAATAGAAGTGCTTCTAATTCATTTAATTTCTCTTCAAATACTTGCATTGCTTCCTTTACAGGCTCTGATGACGTCATATCAACACCAGCCTTTTTCAATACTTCAATTGGATAATCAGAACTTCCCGCTTGTAAGAACTCATTAATGTAACGTTCTACAGCTGGCTTACCTTCTTCTAAAATTTGTTTTGATAGAGCAGTTGCTGCACTGAAGCCTGTTGCATATTGATATACATAATAATTGTAATAGAAATGTGGAATACGGGACCACTCTAAACCAATTTCTTTATCGATCACTAAGCTATCACCGAAATACTTTTTGTTTAGATCATAGTAAATGTCCGTTAACATATCTGGCGTTACAGCATGACCTTCTTGCACTTTTTGATGAATAGCGTGTTCAAACTCAGCAAACATTGTTTGGCGGAACACTGTACCACGGAAACCTTCTAAATAATGATTTAATAAGTATAAACGTTTCTTCTTATCATCTGTCGTTTTTAATAAATAATCATTTAATAGCGCCTCATTACATGTAGACGCTACCTCTGCGACGAAAATCGAATAATCACCATACACGTAAGGCTGCGTTTTTCTTGTATAGTAACTATGCACAGAATGACCAAACTCGTGCGCAAGCGTAAATAAATTATTTACATTGTCATGCCAGTTCATTAATACATATGGATTTGTTCCATAAGCACCAGATGAATAAGCACCGCTTCGCTTCCCTTTATTTTCATATACATCTACCCAGCGATTTTCATACGCTTCTTTTAAGATTTCAACATACTCGTCTCCAAGTACATCTAATGATTGTAAAAGGATATCTTGCGCTTCTTTATATGTGACGTTCATTTTCACTTCTGGTACGAGCGGTGTGTATAAGTCATACATGTGCAATTCATCTAATCCGAGTGCTCGTTTTCGAATATCAATGTAACGGTGTAATAAATGTAAGTTTTCATTTACTGTTTCCACAAGCTGATCATATACAGACTCTGGAATATTATTATTGCTTAGTGCCGCTTGGCGAGCGGAATCATATTTACGAACGTTCGCATAAAAATTATTTCGTTTAATCGCACCATTTAATGTGCTCGCAAATGTATTCTTATACTTTCCATACGTTTCATAAACTGCATGGAACGCATCATGACGAACACGAGGATCATCACTTTCTAAAAATTGAATATAACGTCCGTGCGTCACTTCAACCTCTTCCCCATTTTCATCTTGAATCGATGGGAATTTCAAGTCTGCGTTATTTAGAATACCAAATGTATTACTAGATGCACTCATAACCTCAGAAGCTTGCGCTAATAACGCTTCTTCTGCCTCTGATAATACGTGAGGACGCTGACGCGTAATTTCTTCTAATGCATGCTCATATACCTTTAGTTCTTTATTCTCTTGTAAAAATGATTGCAACGTTTCTTCTGCAATGGTTAAAATTTCTGGCACAATGTAAGCCATACTACTTGATACTTGTGAATACAAACTTGTCGCACGGTCATTTAATGCTTGATAAGATGAATTTGTTGTATCTTGGTCATAGCGCATATGTGCGTATGTATACAATTTACCAAGACGCATTGATATTTCATCTTCATATTGCAGTGTCTCTAGCAATGCATTTGCTGACTCTCCAAGTTTCCCTTTAAATTCCGTCAGCTTTGGCAATAGTTCTTTCACCGCTTGAAATTCTGCTTCCCACTCTGCATCTGTTTGGAAAATATCTTCTAAGCGCCACGTGTTTTCTACTTCAATTTCATTACGCGCTGGCAAAGCTTTTGCTGTTTTTTGTTCAGTCATTTGTAAACCCTCCTTATTCCTATCTCCTAGTACAATTCGATTCTTCTTATGTAATTCCTTCTGGGTACTTTTCTATTATATCCGTTTTCCCTTCACTCATGTTGTAATTTGATTTCAGCAGCATAAAAGCTTCTGTTAAAAATAAGTGATCAAATTTCTGCACTTCCTCTTCTGTTTTAGGAACAATAAAACAACGTATTTTTCGATATTTGTAAACATCTACTTGCTCAATTTCCCCAATTATACATAAAAATTGCATATATTCTTTCACTGCTTGCTGCCAAAATATTTGTGGAAAATATGGCAGGAAGCGTCTCCGAATCCCCCGATGCCGTTCAACATACTGAAAAACAGTATGCAATGAAAAATATTCTCCTACCGCAAATTTCCCTAGTAGTTCAATTAAAATATAAGCTTGCCATATGAAAGAATGCGTACGAAATGCCAAAAGCGACGGTAACGGAACACCTATTTCAGGAGGAAAACAAGAAAGGGATATGTGAGGCTCATAAAGAAGCTTTAAAAAAGAACGCTCGCCTTGCTTCCATATATGAATGCTATTTGCTCTAAAGCGCTGTTTTTTATTCATCCACTCTTTTTTTAAAGGTTGAATAGAAAGAGGTGATGTTGTAAGAAGAGTTTTAAATGTAGTGATAGGAAGGGGAAAATAAATTGCATGTGAAAAAACAATTGACGAGGAAAAAGGTAAAAGAAGATTACATTTTAAAAAAGCTTTTGCATCGGGGCAAAAATAGATGAGATGTGGATTGGGGTGGTATTGCACACAGCAGGAATGAAAAGAGGAAAGCGACAGCCAATAGGCCCCGTGACGTTTGAGTTGATTCCCTCCTAAAATCCATAATATTTGAATTCCTTCTTTCCAATACCCTTCCGTCCGTTTTAACAACTGCTTCTCTGATAAAGTTGCGCATTGATATTCAATCGCAATTTGCCGATTACCAATTGTGACAAACAAATCAGGTCGCTGCTGAATCGCTGGTAAATAGTGCTCTATTTTTATTGAACAAACTTGTGACTGAAACCATCTGTATAACTGTTCTTTCCCCCGCAAGTGATACGCCGATTCATTTTCATACTCAATTTTACAGCTATGTGATTTCTTATGAGCAAAATGCCACTGTTTTTGTTTTCCTAATTTCAGTTGTACTTCGAAGTCACAAATGGGACAGAAAAAGCGCTCGTTCTTCCGCAACATCATAAGTTGCTTTTCCTTCCATCCATGAAGAAGATGAATTTCTTCTCCATTTTCTCTCTTTGCAACAAACATAAAATCACTCCTTTCTTCCGTATGGACTATTCGACAACGACGGGCGAGTTCCTGCCCAGATAAAGTGAAACTTCCTTCAGTAAGGTTTTTTTACTGAAGGAAAGCTCTCACCAATCGGGCTTTTACAGGCAGTTGTCCATCATGAATTGCCTACATATACTCCCCTAAAACAAAAAAGACTCATTTCCATGAGCCTTTAAAGTAAAGGAGATAATAAACGATATGTCGATTCCACAATCCGCATCACAAGACGACGGTTATTAAAGCGATCGACATGAATTTCATTCGACGCTTGTAAATCCTCTTCAAAATCAGTCACAAGTTTGCGAATACTGTTTGTATCATATAAAAAAGCATTCACTTCAAAATTCAAATGAAAACTTCTCATATCCATATTTGCTGTTCCAATTGACGCTAAATCAGAATCAACAATCACAACTTTGCTGTGCAAAAAACCTTTTTCATATTCATATATTTTGACTCCTGCCTCTAACAATTCCGGAAAATAAGAACGAGACGCATAAAATACAGTCCTCTTATCCGGTTTACTCGGCATTAATAAGCGAACATCAATACCTGCTAAAGCCGCTACTTTTAGTGCCGATAAAATATCATCATCTGGAATAAAATACGGCGTTGCAATCCAAATTGATTTTCGTGCCGAGGCAATCATTGCAAAATATAAATGCTTAATCGTTTCCCACTTATTATCAGGTCCGCCTGCAACAAGCTGCACGCCTCCCTGTTCATCCCCTTTTACAACATCCGCCTGTAAATAATCAGGAGTTAATACAGCTTCCCCCGTCATATAAAACCAATCTTGTAAAAAGATAAGTTGTAAACTTCGCACAGCTTCGCCTCGTAAATACAAATGAGTGTCTCGCCAAAAACCAAAGTATTTATTTTCTCCTAAATACTCGTCTCCAATATTTAAACCGCCAACAAACCCTTCATTTCCGTCAACAACAATAATTTTCCGGTGATTTCGATAGTTAATCTTGTCGTTTAAAATCGGAAACCGTACAGGAAAGAACGGGACCATTTCCACACCAGCATTGTTCAATTCCTCAATATATGTGTTTGAAAGTTTAAAGCTCCCTACAGCATCATATAAAAATCGAACGGCCACACCCTCTTTTGCTTTGTGAATAAGGATGTCCTTAATTTTTGTGCCAATTTTATCATCACGCACAATATAATATTCCATATGAATATGATGCTTTGCCTTTTTCAACCCATCTAAAATAGCTTGAAAGGTCTCTTTTCCATTTGTTAATACTTTCGTTTCCGTATGAAAGGAAATATTTAATGCCCCTAGACGATCAGCTAACCGAAATAACAATTCTTGATGTCCATGCTTTTTCAATATACGATCTTGATCATACTCATGCCCTTTATACTGTAAAAATGCTTGTTCGTCTAAAAGCGCTTTCTTTTGAAACATTCGTTTCCTGCGAAAATTTTGTCCAAACAGAAGATATGCAAAAAAACCAACTACCGGAAAAATGCCAAGTACCATTAACCAAGTTAATGTTTTCGAGGGATGACGATTTTCTAAAAAGATGACAAAGCCAATTAGAAACCCTGATATTGTAAATAAAATACTTAAAATTCCTAAAAACGAAATATCTTTAATGCCAATTACATCTGAATAAAATGTTACATCAATAAATAGACGCAACGAAATAAATACCGTAAATAAACCAATTAAAAAGAACAATAGCTTCAACGTATTTTTCATATCCGGCCCCCTTACTTACAATCACTGCACGCATATACGCATTTAAAAAGCCGATTTCATTATAAGGAAATCGGCTTACATTCCAGGAGAAAAATGATGACGAATTGTTTCAAGTGCCCTTTCAGCAGCAATTTGCTTTCCATATTCACGAACACGATGAATTGTTAAAGCGGATTCCTCTCCATATTCTAATATCAGGCTTAAAATACGGTCAATTTCCTCTTCATCGTGCACTACCTCATCAAACTCGACATATACATAATAGCGGTCTTCAAATGAATATAATTCATCTCTTATCTCTTCAAATATAAGTCGATGACTTAATGAAATAACATGCTCAAAGTCGTCGAATTTAATTAAAAAACCAAATGTACCATCTTCGTTAAAAATTGCTCCTGCTCCTGCCTCTTCTAACTCCTGCTCAAATAACGATTCAATTCGTTCATCTAAAGGAATATCGATAATCTTATCAAGGCCAATTGGCAGCTCTAATTTTTGCCCGTCTTTTGAAAGTTGTGCTTTCGTTACAAGTACCTCAATTCCCTTTTCAAGCGCCTGCACTTGAATCCACAGCGGTCCATCTATAAAAAAGTCATCATGGTCGCGTGCTTCATCCATCATTTCCCAAAACAATTGTTCACTTTTATCGCGATTATACCAAATGTCTTCGCGGTTAAATCCGCGGTCTTCTATATCAATGTACGAGATATAAAATTTCATCGTATGATCATTAACTCTTTCAATATCCATAATGCACCTCTCCCTTCCTATTTGGAATGGTTATGAAGGGACTCCCCAATCATATTACAAAAAGTTAGAATCTTGTACTCTCATTTTATGATAAGATGCGCCAGAATGGAAATAAAATCACCTTATTTGCCAAAAAAACAGTCATTTACCTAATTTTCAAGTCAATACAGCAACAAATATAAATTGAAAAACCTAACTAAAACCCACTTTTTTTAGATGAGCGAGAGTAGCTGACCGTGCATAGCAGCGGTCAGGGCCTTTTTCTGCCACGTGCAAGGGTTAAAACAGAAGGAGAACGCAAGTAGCAGCCATGTTGTTTCTTCATAGCGGCAACTTCTAACATTGAAAAATGAAAATGGAATCCAATCATCAAGCTCTCTTCTTTCTTCTAAAAAACATAGGACATGCTATCGCTGGAAATGATTGTCCTATATTCTTTTTTCCTGCATATGATGTAAACGAAACAAGCTTACAGTGCATAAACCAAATCCTTCTCTTACATATGACGCGAATGAAAACAAATCCGCTCCTGATAGACGATATTTCTTCCTATTAGGACTGAGTAAATGGAGGCAAATTGAATGGATTTAGACTTTCTCACATCCATCTTTATCATCGTTGGTATCGATGTTGTATTAGGCGGCGATAACGCCATTGTCATTGCACTTGCTAGTCGAAACTTACCAGAAGAAGAACGGAATAAAGCGATTGTTTTAGGAACAGGTTTAGCCATCGTATTACGTATCCTACTCACAATCATGGCCGTTTATTTACTTAATATTCCCTTTTTGCAATTAATAGGCGGCTTTTTACTTACTTTCATTGCAATCAATCTTCTTACTGATAACAGCCATAATCTTTCTAGTATTAAGGCAAAGACAACATTATTTCAAGCTGTACGAACAATCGTTTTTGCAGATCTTGTTATGGGGTTTGATAATGTACTAGCAATCGCAGGAGCTTCTCATGGAAATATTACATTAGTTATTATCGGATTACTCATTTCTATTCCTATTATTATTTGGGGAAGTAAACTTATTTTATTATGCATGGAAAGATTTCCTCTTCTCGTTTATATCGGTGCTGCAATCTTAGCTTATACAGCAGGTCGCATGGTAATACATGAAGAAAATCTCAGATCATTTTTCGAGACAAAACCACTTTTCACAGCAAGCATTCCCTTTCTTTTTATGATTACAGTGCTACTAGTTGGAATGGTTGTAAACCAAGTAAAGCTGCGAAATACTTGAAAGATTCATCACTGATTATGATTAGATTTTTACTTTCTACTATAAGTACAAATTAAAAAGCGAGCTTTATACTCATTATCGGTCATTTGACGAAATGTACAGTGTCTCCCCCGTACAAAACAAAAAGGAACTAATCCCTACATTCTGCTAAAGCAGGAGTAGAAATCAGTTCCTTTTTCATATTATATTAATTTACAAGGCGCTGCGCTTCTCGCAATTGGAACGTTCTCACTGTTCGTGGTAAGAAACGACGAATTTCGTCTTCGTTATAACCAACTTGTAGGCGTTTTTCATCAATGATAATCGGACGACGAAGCATACCTGGGTAATCACAAATAAGCTTATATAAATCTTGAAGAGGTAAAGATTCTAAATTAATATTTAATTCTTGAAAAACTTTAGAACGAGTTGAAATAATCTCATCTGTTCCGCTTTCTGTCATACGTAAAATCTCTTTAATTTCCTCAATCGATAATGGATCAGAGAAAATATTACGCTCTGTATAAGGAATATGGTTTTCCTCTAACCATAATTTCGCTTTTCTACAAGACGTACAACTTGGAGAACTATATAGTGTTACCATAGATTACTCACTCTCCTTATAAAAGTACAAATTTTGTACTATTTCACAGTTTTATAATTATACTCAAACAAATTTTGTATTACCTATAATTACTTATCTAAACATAACGAATCTCTCTAAAAAAATAATTATTTTAAATAAGTAACTTCTATAATCATTATACAATAGAACAGAACAGAAATATACAACAATTTTTCTTCATAATATATATAAAAGTTATGCAAAAGATGTGCATTTTGTAAGAAAGATATGTATGCAAGAAAACAAAAGAACATTTGTTCTTAATTTATTTTATCAAACTACTTTCCCGCTGTCTATATAAATTCTGCAAATACAATCCTTTTATCAAACAATTCTTTTTTTTTCGTCTTTTTCAACTTACAATAGAAATATACTTGTGCAAAGGAGGATTACATATGGGAGCTTTTTTTCTTGATTTTGTAATCGTTGCAGCATTAGTCATTGGGATCACCGCAACTATTGGCATTATTACAAATGGGATTGGTGAAAAATTGTTTGGTCGCAAAGACAAAATGAAATTCGTAAATAAATCTGCTGAAGTGCAAGCTGGCTGGAATCAAGTTGGCGGTAAAGGAATTTATAAAAAGCATACGTATTAAAAAAAGAAGCAGGATTCGAATCCTGCTTCTTTTTAATTCTTATTATTTCCCTACAGAAGCCCACTTAAAGCTTAGCTCTCCGCCATATTTGTGGATGTAAATATCATTTATTGTTTCACGCTCTAAAAATGCTCTTCCGCGTTGTTGGACAGGCGCAATCGCTGCCTCATCAAATAAGATTTTTTCCGCTTTCAACAGATCATTCCAACGTCCTTTTACATCAGATCCATTTTTCTTAGCCTTTGTAATCAATTCATCATATTGAGCATTTGAGTAACCCATTTTATTTTGTGCACCGTTTGATACAAATAAATCAAGGAATGTCATTGCATCTGGATAGTCTGGTCCCCAGCCGCTAAATGAGATATCATAATCACCGCTGCTCTCTAATTTTAACACTTGTGCAAAAGGTTGTGTTTTCACATTTAGTTTTAAGCCTGGTAAATTCTTTTCTAATTCACCTTTTAAGAACTCACTAATTTTCTTGTTTAGCTCTGTATCAGAATTTAATAATGTTAATTCAATTGTATCTTTTCCAAGCTCTTTTTTACCAGCTTCCCAATACTTTTTCGCACCTTTCAAATCCACTTTTGCAAGCTTTCCATTTTCTTTACGGAAATCTTTTCCGTCAGCATTCTTAACAAAGTCATCTGGAACTAAGCCACCAGCTGCTTTTGAACCGTTATTCAACAATGTATTAATCATACCGTCGCGCTCAAATCCTAGAGAAATTGCTTTACGAATATTTTTATTTCCTAAAGCAGGATTCTTTTCATTTAAACGTAAGAAGAAGACTGTTGGATCACTTGTCGTTTTAAAACCTTTATCTTTTCTATATTTATCTACAAATTCTGCCGATAAACCAACACGGTCAACTGCTTTTGTTTCATATAAATTTACCGCTGTTCCTGTATCTTTTACGATATTATAGTTGATTTCCTCTAATTTAACTTTTTTATTATCCCAATAAGATGGGTTTTTCTTTAATTGGAAGCTTTGTTCATGTTTCCATTCACTTAACACAAATGGACCATTATATAATGTTGTATTCGCTTCTAATCCATACTTCGGACCTTGTTCTTTCACATATTTTTCATTAAGCGGGAAGAACAGTGGATATACTGTTAAATTCACAAAATACGGAACTGGATTGTCTAATTCTACTTCGAATGTATAATCATCAACTGCTTTTACACCTAATTGGTCTACTGGCAATTGTTTCATATTGATCTTCTCTGCATTCTTCACATCAAACATAATGTAAGCAGATTTTGCAGCTGTATCTGGATTTACTGCTCGTTGCCAAGAATACACAAAATCTTTCGCTGTTACAGGGTCCCCATTTGACCATTTTGCATCTTTACGTAGTTTAAATGTATATTTCTTTCCATCTTCTGATTTTTGATATGACTCAGCTACACCTGAAACTAATTTATCATCTTTACCAAGAGTATATAACCCTTCCATTGCATTGTTCATTACACTTGAAGACGCTGCATCTGTTGTTAATGTTGTATCCATCGTTGGAAGCTCAGATGTTTCAATCAGGTTGATTACCTGCTTTACATTACTTGTGTCCCCTTTTGCTTTCGCCTGCGAATCATCTTTTGAATATCCGCATCCCCCTAGAATCATGCTTACTGTCAATGTTGATGCAAGTAGCACCGGCACCTTTTTCTTCATATATTATACCCTCCTCCAAAATGTTAGACCTTTCATTGAAAATAATAAAAAGTAAATAAGTTCTAACAATTCATATTATACATACAAATTGATTATTTGTATATTTATTTTTCTATTTTATAAAAATTTTCTGTTAACATTTTATTCCTCTTTCTCGTTCCAAAATCAATACTCCTATTGATTTTTTGTTATTTTTTAACTTATTTAAATTATCTGAATATAACTGCGAGATTTTTATGATATATATTTTATTCAAAACACTATACTTTCTCTCTTTGTTTTTAAGTGTTCTTGTAAAAGCAAAAAACCGAGCACATTTTCCATGTGCTCGATTTCTCTTATTGATAGATTTCTTTAAACTTCTTATACTCAGCTTCTGAGCAAAGAACGAAATGTCCTGGACGAACTTCGCGCATTTGCGGCTCTTCATTACCGTATTGATGCTGAGATGGATCGTACACGATACGTTTACGATTGCGCTCATAATCTGGATCTGGAAGCGGAATTGCTGATAGTAGTGATTTTGTATACGGATGAATTGGATGCTCGTATAATTCTTCACTCGTCGCAAGTTCCACGATTTTCCCGTGATACATAACACCAATGCGGTCACTAATATATTTTACCATCGATAAATCATGGGCAATAAATAAGTATGTTAAACCTTTTTCTTTTTGTAACTTTTTCAATAAGTTAACTACTTGCGCCTGAATTGACACGTCAAGTGCTGAAATCGGCTCATCCGCAATAATAAAGTCCGGCTCTACTGCTAACGCTCTTGCAATTCCAATACGCTGACGTTGTCCACCAGAGAATTCATGCGGGAAACGACTTGCATGCTCACGGTTCAAACCAACCGTCTCAAGCAATTCATACACACGCTTCATACGATCTTCTTTGTTTTTAGCAAGACCGTGAATATCAATTCCTTCTGCAATGATATCGCCAACGCTCATACGCGGATTTAATGACGCGTATGGATCTTGGAAAATCATTTGCATTTTACGGTTAAATTTCTTTAGTTCAGCACGTGATTTTTTACCGTGTACATTTTTCCCGTCAAACAATACTTCGCCTGCCGTTGCGTCATATAAACGAATAATCGTTCTTCCCGTTGTCGATTTACCAGAACCAGACTCTCCTACAAGTCCGAATGTTTCTCCGCGGTAAATATCGAACGTAACATCATCAATCGCTTTTACAACTCCGCCGTTCACGTTAAAATATTGTTTTACATTTTTCACTTCAATTAATTTCTCACGATTATTAGTCATGCTGTTCACCCGCTTTCATTTGTCGAATACGTCTTTGGACAATTTCAGGTGGCTCTACTTTTGGAGCTTCTTCATGAAGCAACCACGTTGCTGCATAATGCGTATCACTTACTTTGAATAATGGTGGTTCCATTTCAAAGTCAATCTTTAACGCCTGTGGATTACGCGCTGCAAATGCATCGCCTTTTGGCGGCTTTAATAAGTCTGGCGGTGTTCCTGGAATTGCATATAACTCTTCTTCCCCACCCTCTAAACTTGGCATAGAAGCTAATAATCCCCAAGTATACGGATGTTTTGGATTATAGAAAATTTCATCAACTGTACCAATCTCTACAACTTTTCCTGCATACATAACAGCCACGCGGTCCGCTACATTCGCAACAACACCTAAATCATGCGTGATAAAAATGATAGAAGCTTCTGTTTTTTGCTGAATGTCTTTCATTAACTCTAAAATTTGTGCTTGAATTGTTACGTCAAGCGCAGTTGTTGGTTCATCGGCAATTAATAATTTCGGATTACAAGCAAGCGCCATAGCAATAACAACACGTTGTCTCATCCCACCTGAAAATTGGTGTGGATATTGTTTAAGACGCGCTTCCGGATTTGGAATCCCTACAAGGTCTATCAACTCTAACGCAACTTTACGAGCATCAACTTTACTCATTCCTTGATGTTTAATAAGACCTTCCATAATTTGATTACCAATTGTCATCGTTGGATTTAGAGATGTCATTGGATCTTGGAAAATCATCGCAATCTCTTTTCCGCGAATTTGTTGCATTTCTTTTTCAGACAACTTCGTTAAATCACGGCCGTCAAAAATAATTTCCCCATTCTTAATGCGTCCTGGCGGCTTTGGAATTAAGTCCATTAGTGCTTTAGATGTAACGGACTTACCAGAACCAGATTCCCCCACAATTGCTAGTGTTTCTCCCTTTTTCAAATCAAAAGTAACTCCACGCACTGCTTGTACTTCACCAGCATGTGTGTCGAACGAAACTTGTAAATCTTTTACTTCTAACAAAGTTTTCATCATTCCCTCTCCTTTCCTTCTTTATTTACGCATTTTTGGATCTAACGCATCACGTAAACCATCTGCTAATAAGTTAAATGCTAAAATTAACAAACTAATTACAGCCGCTGGAATAAACATCATATGTGGATATGTTTGAATTGACTTATACCCATCACTTACTAAAGAACCTAATGACGCTAACGGCGGTTGAATTCCAAGACCAATGAAACTTAAGAAAGCTTCTCCAAATACTGCATGTGGAATTGTAAACATTGTCATAACAATGATAGATCCCATTAAGTTCGGTACTAAATGTCTTACAATTAATTGCGTATTTGTCGCTCCAAGTGTACGTGACGCTAATACGTACTCTTGATTTTTCATTTTCAACACTTGTCCACGCACAATACGCGACATTCCAATCCATCCTGTAAGAGTCATCGCTAATGTAATTGATAAAATACCAGGATCCATTACAATTACCATTAAAATTACGATAATTAAGTACGGAATACCATTTAATACTTCAACAAAACGCTGCATAAAGTTATCAACACGGCCTCCGTAGAATGCGGAGATACCCCCATACGCAACCCCAATCACTAAATCAATTGCTGCTGCTAGTAATGCGATATATAAAGATACTCGTGTCCCTTCCCATGTTCTTGTCCAAATGTCACGCCCAAGATCATCTGTACCAAACCAGAAATAGTCTTTAATATCACGTTTCTCATACTGATCAACACCATATTGGTCTATACCATCAAAAGGCAACCAGTGAATGTGCTCTAAAACCGGTACTTTCGGCGGGATTTTCGCACGGTTTAAATCTTGATCTTTATAAGAATATTTACTCATCATTGGACCAAAAATCGCTAATAGAATAATTAAAGCGAGAATAACAATCCCAAAAACTGCACCTTTATGTTGAAACAAACGTCTTCTTACATCTTCCCAAAACTTTATACTTGGACGAGCAATAACCTCATTATCTGTATTGCTGCGATTTGCTGGTTGAAATAAATCTGGCGATATTTTTTGTAGATCTTTCATTATTTTTTCCCTCCCGCTAAACGAATACGAGGATCAACTACACCGTATAGTACATCGACAATAAAGATAACAAGAATGAAAAGTGCACTATAGAAAATTGTTGTACCCATAATAATTGTATAGTCGTTTAATGGAATAGACTTAACGAACTGTTCCCCTAAACCTGGTACAGCAAATACTTGCTCAACAACAAGTGTTCCTGTCATTAAAGCAGCAACCATCGGACCTAAAATCGTAATGATTGGGATAAGAGCATTTCGCAATGCATGTTTCACAATAATTACACCTTGACTAAGCCCTTTTGCTTTTGCTGTTAAAATGTATTCTGCTTGCATAACTTCTATTAATTCGGTACGTGCAAAACGAGCTATTGTAGCTACTACAGATACTGCCAATGCAATTGTTGGAAGAATTGTATATTCAAACCCTTTCCAAAACGCTACCGGTAACCAACCTAATTTTACTGCTATATAATATTGTAGTAGTGCCGCAAAAACGAATGCAGGTACAGACATTCCGAGTACCGAAATGAACGTCGCCCCGTAATCAGCCCACGTGTTCGTGCGAAGGGCTGCAACAATACCTAGTAATAATCCAATAATAGTTCCTAAAACAATTGCTTGAAAACCTAATTGTGCAGATGGACCAATGCGTCCAATAATCATATCTGTTACTGGACGGTTATCATACTGGAATGATACCCCTAAGTCACCTTTAGCTAAATTTTTCATGTAGTGAACATATTGCACTGGGAGCGGATCGTTTAATCCGTATTTTTCCAAAATGATTTCTTTTTGTGCTGGTGATAATTTCTCCTGATTTTTAAGCGGAGAACCCGGCAACAACTTCATTAAAAAGAATGTTAAAGTTGTGATTAAAAATAATGTAATGACCATGTACGCGAAACGTTGTAGTGTATAACGTCCCATAAATAGCACCTCCCCATTTTTTCAAAAGCAATAAGATAGTTTAAAATATTCTTACTATTATCTTTAAAAATAAGAGCATACGCCCATCATAGGCATATACCCTTGAAAACGATGGAATAAACTGCATTATTACTACCCTTTGTAATAAACCCATTAAAGCAAATCAGGTCCTCTAATTGCGCATTATGTACCTTCATTTGTAAAAAATTAGAATTAAAAGAATTATCTCCAAGTTTCTACAATTTTCATTATACATATAAAGAGGCGATTGTGAATATAATTTTTTATTTTTTTGTTAAAATTTTTAATTTACAGTGTATTTTGTATATAATTTGTAAAGACAGGACTTAACACTGAAGTTATCTCATTAAAGGAAAATGCGCAATTATATTTTTTTTCTAAAAATTCTTTATAGTATATATTATAACTTTTATAGTATAATAATTCTAGTAATTTTTTTGCGGAGGGGAAGCATTTGAATACATTTTTTTCACGTATTAGTATACTAATAGGAAGTACAATTGCGATTTCTGGCGCATATGCTGTTATATTTTCTAATTCTTTTTTGTTGAATTTTGTCAATATGATGTTTTATATTGCTTTACTCTTCATTATTGTCGGAGGATTTATATTTCTATTTCAACGAGGTTTTTTCAATGTAACAATATATGCTTTTAAAAAATTAGGTCAATCCAATAAAAAGATTGAATCTTTAATTGAGGAAGAAGAACGCGATCCGAAAGAAATATTATATCGAACCTATTCCTTTACATGGACATATCCTATCGTGATTACTGGGATCATTTTAGGAACATTATCAACAATTATTGGTTACACTATTAAATAATTTGCAAACGATTTATTGTATGTTATAATAGTACAAAATTTTATACGTATGCAATGAGAAAGAAGAGTACATATTGAGGCAATTTCAGAGAGCTTGTGGTTGGTGTGAACAAGTAATTGGGCAATATGGAATGGGCTTTTGAGCACCAATCCGAAACACTTTAGGAGTAGGCTTTGGCGTCACATCCAACGTTACAATGGATAAAGAGATTTTGCGTTTGCAAAATAATTAGGGTGGTACCGCGGTCCATTCGTCCCTATTTTTAGGGATGAATGGGCTTTTTTTATTGGAAAAGCGGAAGCGGCTCGTTCAAAACCACAAGACGTTAGGATTCTAGACGGAAATACGAAAAACGATAAACAATACACCTTTTCAAGGAGGAAATATTATGTCAGTTATTTTTTCAGGCATTCAGCCAAGCGGAACAATTACACTTGGGAACTATTTAGGAGCAATGAAGCAGTTTACAGAGCTACAAAATGAACACGATTGCTATTTCTGCATCGTAAACCAGCATGCAATTACTGTACCGCAAGACCAAGTACAACTTCGTAAAAACATTCGTAGTCTAGCTGCACTATACATAGCTTGCGGCATCGATCCAGACAAATCTACATTATTTGTACAATCAGAAGTTCCAGCACACGCTCAGCTTGGATGGATTATGCAGTGCACTGCGTATGTTGGGGAATTAGAGCGTATGACGCAATATAAAGATAAAGCAAAAGGCAGAGAATCTGTTCCAGCTGCTTTATTAACATACCCACCATTAATGGCAGCAGACATTTTACTATATAATACAGAAATTGTTCCAGTTGGAGAGGACCAAAAACAACATATGGAGTTAACGCGCGACTTAGCAGAGCGTTTTAACAAGCGTTATCGCGAAGTGTTTACAATTCCAGAAGTTCGCATTCCAAAAGTAGGCGCACGCGTTATGTCATTAACAGAGCCGACGAAAAAAATGAGTAAATCTGATCCAAATCCGAAATCGATGATTAGTTTACTTGATGATCCAAAAACAATTGAAAAGAAAATTAAAAGTGCTGTAACCGATTCAGACGGCATCGTAAAATTCGATAAAGAAAATAAACCAGGTGTATCAAACTTATTAACAATCTACTCTTCTTTCTCAGGGAAAACAGTAGAAGAATTAGAAGCTGAATACGAAGGTAAAGGATACGGCGACTTTAAAGGCGACTTAGCACAAGTTGTTGTAGAAGCAATCCGTCCAATTCAAGAGAAATATAATGAACTTATTAACTCTCCCGAATTAGACGAAATCCTTGATCAGGGGGCTGAAAAAGCAAACCGTGTCGCAATGAAACAACTTCGTAAAGTCGAAAACGCAATGGGATTAAGCCGAAAGCGAAGATAAGGAAGAAAAGCAGAGGCGGCTCGTTCAGAATCGCAGGGCGTTGGAGCTCCCTCGGTCGAGGTGCTTTTTACCTCGACCGAGGGAGCGAAACGACTGGAGATTCTAGCCGCTGGAGCTGGACATCATAGAAAAGCGGAGCTGACTGTTTAGGCCTGCTGGCTAAGGTTCTTCCACACGAGAAGGTTCTTAGACATGAGGGCCTAGGAGGCAGAGCTGGACATCTCGAAAAGCAGAGGCGGCTCACTCACATGCTGAATTTTACCGAAGCGTCTTTATATCGGGTGGAAGCGCCGATATATCTATATCCGCACATAAAAAAGGAATGATCCGAAAAGGCACATACGTGCCTTTTCGGTCATTCCTTTTAATTTACCTTTTGCTCATTTTCCATTTCCCACAACTTTTCAAAGAACGGTTGTCCTCTTACAAGTCGCTCACAGAGCTGTTCGTGTTTGTCTGACCATCCGTGCTTTGCTTCTTCATATAAACGGGTCCATACGTCTTCAAATGGCAGATGTTGCACAGCTGGATATGCTGCTGGATCCCATTCTGTAAACCAATAGCGAATTTCCGCTGGATTTTTCGTTGTATGTAGTTGATCTAGTGCCATAAAGAGCAGTTGTTTTAATTGTCGTTCTTTCCGCGTTAAGCCATTCATCATATGCGGGGAAGGTGATAAAATATGATGTTCCTTTTGTGATGCTTCCCCTTCAAAATCATATGTTTCTGCTTGTACGTTTTCTACCATTTCATACACCATTTGCTCTTGTCTTGGAATCAACCTACTTTTCCGGATTGGAATGTTGTACCCAATTGTATCAACTGCAATAATTCCTTTTCCATCTGATACAACAAAACAATATTCCTGCTGCAGCCGTTCATGGTTTTTTCGAATATACGCCTTATGATGTACGTCTTCCAATAGTTTTTGCGGAAGTTCTAGCAATTCGTTCTCGATGTAATGATATAATGTGGAATCTACTTTTACTAATGGTACTTGATCTAACAATTCGATCGTATCATCCTTCCGCCATTCATAGAAATGACAGACGTTATACCCGTTTTCTTCACCTTCAAACCAATTTACCCATACATCATGCAGATATAACATTGCTTACCCCTCACTTCACAACTGTTTGTAAATCTCATTATGGTCATCTTTCGTAAAATTTATTCCAAGTGAGGAAATATATTCTTCTTAATTAATTTCTTCATCATCCTCTATCTTTCATGCTTATACAGTGAAATTCCCATCAGTGGAATGTTTCTTCCTCCTCCACTGATGGGAATTCGCTTCTCGTCGAATTTTGAGCTAGAGATTTATCCCGCTATTTGCGGGCAGTAATACTCCCACCTCAAAATTCAGCGAAAGCATTGTCCAGCTCTAGCGGCTAGAATCTCCGGTCGTTTCACCCCCTCGGATGAGGCAAAAAAGCGCCTCTCTGCCTTTGGCACGGGCGTCCTGCGATTTTGAACGAGCCGCTTCCGCTTTTCTTAAGAAGTTAGGTGGGAGATAAACTGTCCGTAAAGGCCCAATTGATGAGGGCTTTTAATCAGTGGGGGATGAAGAAAACCCCCACTGATTAAAGTTTCACTTTATGCGGGTGAAAAAGATAACGCCCCTTCTAAAATAGCTTTCGCATCCATTCCTAATAAAGAAGTTGTGTTCCATCGTTTATGCTCTACACAATCTTTTACAATATGAAATCCCACAGCATATCCAAGCATTTTCGGATAGAATAATCCTCGTCCATTTAGCAATATATCGTGCTCGCGCGTCCCTCGTTGTATCTCCTGCTTATCTTGTATAAACCGGCGCCAAAACATAATTGCTTCTTCTTTTTCGTAATAAGACACCCACGGCGCATAGTAGCTTTCTCCATGCCGTTCATACACCGCATGTTCCGCTAATCCCTCCATCACCATTGTATCCAAAATGGTATATGCCCCTTCTCCCTTCTCACTAGCATGAATCCGACAGATATGATGATACTCATGAGTAAGCAATGCCTTAAGCTCAGCAATCGAACTTTGTGTACTTACAAATAAAAACAAAGCATTTCGCATTGCTAATCCCGCTTTTCCGTTATATTCTCGTTGAACAGTTCGGTTATACGGATCTGATAACAAAATAAATACTGGTATATTAGGACCTTTTAACCATTGCTGCAATTTTTTATATTCTACCGCCAATCGCTCCCATACTCGTTCTTTTTGCAATATGTCTATATCTTCTTCACCACCTACTACTGGGCGAAACATTCCTTTTGATACAAGAAATCGATACAACGCTTCTTTCTGGAGCGGAATATACTTTGTAAACTTCTCACAAATTTTTTCCGGCTCTTGATAATACGTACGCATCCACTCCGCCGTTTGAACCACTCCCATCTCTCCCACTCTCCTTTTGTTCCATACATATGCAACAAAACGAAAGAAGGCATAAAAAAAATGCAGATTTTTATCTGCACTTTTTATTATTTATATTCTTTAAATATTAATGCTGCGTTATGACCACCGAAACCTAATGAGTTACTTAATACAGCGCGTACTTTTTGTTGTCTCGCTTGATTTGGCACACAATCTAGATCACACTCTGGATCTGGTGTTTCATAGTTAATTGTTGGTGGAACAACGCCATCTGTAATTGTTTTCACAGATATAATCGCTTCTACCGCACCAGCTGCACCTAATAAATGTCCTGTCATTGATTTCGTTGAGCTTACCGCTACTTTATATGCATGCTCACCAAATACTTCTTTAATTGCCATCGTTTCATATTTTTCATTCGCTTCAGTACTTGTACCGTGCGCATTAATGTAATCGATATCTTCTGGCTTTAGACCTGCTTCTTCTAACGCTTGACGCATCGCACGAACGCCACCTTCACCACCAGGAGCCGGAAGCGTAATATGGAATGCATCGCCTGTTGCTCCGTATCCAACGATCTCAGCATAAATATGTGCACCGCGCGCTAACGCATGCTCTAATTCTTCTAATACAAGAATCCCAGCTCCTTCTCCCATTACGAAGCCGCTTCGGTTTTTATCGAACGGACGACAAGCAGTTGCTGGATCTTCATTAAATGTTAATGCTTTAGCTGAACAAAATCCAGCAACCGCCATGTTTGCTAACGGTGCTTCTGCTCCGCCTGTAATCATCGCATCTGCATCTCCGCGCTGAATCACTTTAAATGCATCACCAATAGAATGTGCACCTGATGCACAAGCTGTCACTGTACATGTATTAATCCCTTTTGCACCTAATGCAATGGAGACTTGACCTGCAGCCATATCTGGAATCATCATCGGTACGAGAAACGGGCTAACGCGGCGTGCGCCTTTTTCCATAAAGATTTTGAACTGCTCTTCGTATGTTTCCATACCACCGATTCCGGATCCAATCCATACACCAATGCGCGGTCCGTTTTCTTCAGTAATTTCTAGCTTTGCATCTTCTACAGCCATTTTTGCTGCTGCTACTGCATATTGTGTAAAGCGGTCCATACGACGCGCTTCTTTTTTATCAATATATTTTTCAACTTCAAAGTCATTAATTTCCGCGGCCACTTTCACCGGAAATTGATCTGCATCTAAGCGGGTAAGACGTCCGATTCCAGATACACCATTTTTAATATTTTCCCAAGCAGTTTCTACATCCGTTCCTACTGGAGTAACTGCTCCTAATCCTGTAATTACAACACGCTTTTTTTCCATACAAAAATACACTCCTTTTCTCTCAGTCCTTATTTACCCCAACGAAGAGCAACTGCTCCCCATGTTAATCCGCCGCCAAAACCAACTAATATGATGAGATCACCATCTTGAATACGTCCATTTTGCAATTCTTCTACCATCGCAATTGGAATTGAAGAAGCTGACGTATTCCCAAACTTGGCAATTGTCGTACTCATTTTTTCTTGTGGTAAATTTAGCCGTTCTCTCGCCGATTCCATAATACGAATATTTGCTTGGTGAGGCACTAAAAAGTCCACATCTTCTTTCGTAAGACCCGCTTTTTCTAAAACGCGAAGACACGAATCACCGAGCTGACGAACAGCAAACTTAAATACTTCTCTGCCATTCATCATAACATATTCATCACGATAAAGGTGTTTACCACCACTTCCATCTGCTCCTAATTCAAATGAAAGAATGCCTTTCCCTTCTGAAACAGCCCCCATAACAACAGCGCCTGCTCCATCTCCAAATAAAACAGCTGTATTTCGATCATTCCAATCTACAATTTTAGATAATTTATCGCTACCAATTACTAATATATTTTTATAAGTTCCAGTTTGAATAAATTGTTGCGCTGTAATCATTCCATACATAAAACCAGCACAAGCTGCACCTAAATCCATCGCTGCTGCATGCTTTGCTCCGATTTCTTCTTGAACTACGCAAGCAACCGCTGGAAACGAACGGTCTGGTGTTACTGTTGCAACTAAAATAAGATCAATTTCTTCTCCGCTAATCCCTGCATTTTCAAGTGCTTTTTTTGCAGCTTCCACAGCCATATGTGAAGTATCTATTGTATCATCAGCAATTCGTCTTTCTTCAATTCCTGTTCTTGTTCGAATCCATTCATCAGATGTATCCATTATTTTCTCTAAGTCGTGGTTTGTGACAATTTTTTCTGGCACATATCTCCCGATCCCTAAAATGCCTACATTCACAATGCAGCCCTCCGATTTATATCAATTATTAT
Source organism: Bacillus sp. BP-3 (assembly GCF_028401955.1). GTDB lineage: Bacteria > Bacillota > Bacilli > Bacillales > Bacillaceae_G > Bacillus_A. The sequence continues at coordinate 309,425 of NZ_JAQOTJ010000002.1, read as the reverse complement.
GACTTGGTACTAATTTTAAATGATAAATTCTCTTTTGTCTATATATTATTAGTTTGTTATTTTATAGTACATTGCCAGTCTTTCCCGAAAATCACGCAATTCTGGATACAATTTTAAGTTGGACAACATCCCTTGAATTACTGGAACGCGCGGATGTTCCGTTTTCATTTCTGACTCTAGTACATCTAGCGTAACCATTAATTCCTCGTTTCCTAATTGATCTACTAACGTACGTTTTAACTGAATAATTTCATTTATAAATAATCCTTCCTTATGCCCATTCATTACATTCGCATTACAAAAAAAATGATTAAGTTCTCGTTCTACAATGACTGGTTCGTCTTTTGAAAGTTGCAGCCCTGCTACGATATCATCCATTCTCTTTAAGATAAATTTTGCCGTATACGGTATATCTAAATTTACCATATTAAAGATAATTAACTCTAAATACGCATGTGAGATTCCTTCTAATATAATAATTAAATCAACTAGATGAGGGACAATCTCTTCTCCATAAATAGGAAGTAAATTGTTTCGATAAAAAGCATGTGATTCTAATTTCATCCTCGTCATAAATGCTTCTACTTCTTTATTAAAGGGAATTACATTTTCTCTCATACACATAATGATAAATTCTTTTTTTTGCTGTAATTCATAAAACTGACAGCACAATTGCTTTTCAAACTTCTCACGCGGAAGTAATGGTTCTTTTTCAAAATCCATCAGTTTATTCTGAATCTGATCGTAGTAATACTCTAGCGTTGCCAATACTAACTTATCTTTCGATTTAAAATGCAAATAAAAAGCACCTTTCGAAATGCCGCAGTCTGTTGCAATCTCTTGAATAGACGTTGCATTCACGCCTTTCATCGCAAATAGTTTAATTGCTGTTTCAATTATTAACCGTTCTTTTTCCTTCATTTTTTCCTCTCCTAAAAAAACACTCTTATCCGCATTATGACTCATCAGTCAAAAATTGCAAGTAGTTCACAGTATTTTACCTTTTCGTTGACTGTTGACCGGTCAGTCATTTATACTTTGTTTGTTATGACCGATGAGTCAATTTCAATACAAAGGAGCGTAGAAATGAATAAAATTATTAACTTTTCGTTAAACAATAAGTTCGCAGTCTGGCTATTAACGATTATTATAACGATTGCAGGAATCTATTCTGGCCTTCGCATGAAGTTGGAAACAATCCCGGACATCACAACGCCACTTGTGACAGTGACGACTGTGTATCCTGGTGCTACTCCAGCTGAGGTAACAGAAAAAATTTCAAAACCAATCGAACAACGACTGCAAAATTTAAGTGGAGTAAACGTTGTCAGCTCCTCTTCTTATCAAAATGCGTCTTCTATTCAAGTAGAATATAACTTTGATAAAAATATGGAAAAGGCAGAGACAGAAGTAAAAGAGGCACTCGCTAACTTACCTTTACCGGAAGGCGTAAAAGAGCCAAAGATTTCTCGCCTGAGCATCAATGCTTTTCCTGTTATTTCATTAAGCGTTACAAATAAAAATGAATCTCTTGCACAGCTAACGCAGCGAGTAGAAAAAGATATCATACCAAACTTACAAGGTATAGACGGTGTTGCCGATGTGCAAATTTCCGGTCAACAAGTAGAAGAAGTACAGCTCGTCTTCAACAAAGAGAAAATGAAAGAATTAGACCTAAGCGATGATACAGTCAAGAACATGATTAAAGGTTCTAACGTTTCGATGCCGCTAGGACTGTATACATTTAAAGATAAAGAAAAATCCGTTGTCGTAGATGGCAACATTACAACGTTAAATGCTTTAAAAGAAATGAAGATTCCGCTGATCCCTTCTACAAGCCAAGGAAGTTCACATGGACCGGCTCAGGCACAGCAACCTAGTATGAATCCAGTTGCAGCGGGACAAATACTGGGTATCCCGGCAGTATCATTGCAAGATATTGCTGATATTAAACAAGCCGGAAAAGCAGAATCGATTTCGCGTACAAATGGAAAAGAAGCAATCAGCCTACAAATTGTAAAAGCAGCTGATGCAAATACGGTTGACGTTGTCAATGCTGTAAAAGACAAAGCAAATGATTTTGAAAAGAAATTTAATAACATCGAAATCACTTCAACATTCGACCAAGGTGAACCAATCGAAAAATCCGTTAGCACAATGTTAAATAAAGCTATTTTCGGTGCTATTTTCGCTGTGATTATCATCATGTTGTTCTTGCGTAACATTCGAACAACACTTATTTCTGTTATTTCAATTCCACTTTCTTTATTAATTGCAATTTTAGTATTAAAAGAAATGGATATTACATTAAATATCATGACGCTTGGAGCAATGACTGTCGCTATTGGCCGCGTTGTCGACGATTCCATCGTTGTTATCGAAAATATTTACCGGCGCATGGCTTTACCAGGTGAAAAATTAAAAGGAAAAGACTTAATTCGTGAAGCAACGAAAGAAATGTTCGTGCCGATTATGTCATCGACAATCGTAACCATCGCTGTCTTTTTACCACTTGGTCTTGTGAAGGGAATGATCGGAGAACTATTCTTACCGTTTGCTTTAACAATTGTTTTCGCCTTATTAGCATCTCTTCTTGTAGCTGTTACAATTGTTCCAATGATGGCACATTCTTTATTCAAAAAGGAAAGTGCGAAAGAAAAACAACATAATCATGAAGAGAAACCAAGTAAACTTGCTAATAGATATAAACACCTTCTAGAATGGGTATTAAACCATAAAATTATTACATCTAGCATTGCGGTTTTATTATTAATCGGAAGCATTGCACTTCTTCCGATTGTAGGTGTAAGTTTCTTACCATCTGAAGAAGAGAAAACAGTAATCACTTCTTACAATCCGGAACCAGGACAAACATTGCAAGATGTCGAAAATATTGCGACAAAAGCAGAAGATTATTTTAAGAAAAATAAAGATGTGAAAACAATTCAATTCTCGCTTGGCGGAGAAAATCCGATGAGCCCAGGTAAGTCGAACCAAGCATTATTCTTTGTTCAATACAAAAATGATACAAAGAACTTTGAGAAGGAAAAAGAAAAAGTTGTGAAAGATCTGCAAAAGATGACAGACAAAGGAGAATGGAAAAACCAAGACTTCTCATCTGGCGGAGGCAACAATGAAATTAAGTTATACGTATACGGCGATAATTTAGAAGAGATTAAACCCGTTGTAAAAAACGTTCAAAATATCATGAAAAAAGAAAAAACGTTAAAAGATGTCGATTCAAGCCTTTCTAAAACATACGATGAATACACATTAGTGGCAGATCAAGAGAAGTTAAGTAAACTCGGATTAACTGCTGCACAGGTTGGCATGGGACTTTCCGAATCTCACGACCGCCCTATCTTAACAACAGTTAAAAAAGACGGCAAAGAGATGAATGTGTATGTTGAAGTGAACAAGCAAAACTATGAAAATGTCGATGACTTAACAAATCGAAAAATACAAACGCCGCTAGGTACAGAAGTGGCTGTAAAAGACATTATGACGGTAAAAGAAGGAGAAACGTCTAATACCGTAACAAGACGCGATGGCCGCGTATATGCAGCAGTAACCGCAAAACCAACGACAGACGATGTCGCAAAAGCTACTCGTAACATTCAAAAAGAAGTAGATAAGCTAGACTTACCATCTGGCATTGATGTGTCAATGGGCGGTGTATCGAAAGACATTCAAGAATCCTTTACACAACTTGGCTTAGCGATGTTAGCTGCCATTGCGATTGTATACTTCGTTCTTGTTGTAACATTCGGCGGAGCACTGGCTCCATTTGCGATTTTATTCTCGCTTCCATTTACGATTATCGGCGGCGTTGTTGCCTTATTAATTTCCGGTGAAACATTAAGCATCTCTTCTATGATTGGCGCCCTTATGTTAATCGGTATCGTTGTTACAAACGCTATCGTATTAATTGACCGCGTTATTCATAAAGAACGTGAAGGTTTCACAACGCGCGAAGCATTATTAGAAGCTGGTGCAACAAGATTACGCCCAATTTTAATGACAGCTATCGCAACGATTGGCGCCTTACTTCCACTTGCATTAGGATTTGAAGGAAGCGGTCTTATCTCAAAAAGTCTTGGCGTCACAGTAATCGGAGGGTTAACAAGCTCTACACTATTAACATTATTAATCGTACCGATTGTGTATGAAGTAGTAAGTAAATTCAAACGAAAAAATAAGGTGAAACTTTAATCAGCCCTACCTATCTTCTTAGCTTCTCTCTGTATTTTGAGGTGGGGGGTCTTACTGCCCACAAATAGCGGGATAAAAAAAGAGACCTTTCCGCCAAGACGGAAAGGTCTCTTTTATATAGTCACTACTACACAAAATACAACATGACCTGCACTTGCTTTCTCCTTTTGTTTTAATCTTGCACGTGGCAGAAATAGGCCCTGACCACCTCTATGCACGGCCAGATACTCTCGCCCACACTAAAAAGAAAGCGGTTTTTATGTCGGTTTTTTCAATTCGTATTTATATAGAAGCTATTTTACTCTTTTGCATCCGCTTTCCCAAGTTCATACGCTTCGCCCATAACCTTCATTAATAATTCTAATACAGGCTGCGCTTTTGCCATATCCAACGCCACGCCGTGATCATCTAAAATGGCCTTCGCTTCCGGCAAATGTTTCATTGCGATTTGTAAAAACTGCATATTTTTTTCGTTCATTTTCTCTCATCCTTTCCACATCAAAACTCTCTTTTCTAGTTTACCACGTGTTACTCGTCTCGTATAACTCCCTATATTTTTTTATATGAGAAATTTGACGCTGCATCCCCTGTTCTAAAGAAAATTTACTTGGAATAACGATCTTTTCTTCCTCGCCTGTTAAGCACTCTTTCTCCTGTATTTGAAAAGCCTCTGTTTTCTGTAATAGCTCTATCCCTTTTTGCCACCGTTTTTCCTCTTCACTGCAAAGAGAATATATTTTCATTTCCATTTTTCTTTGACCAATCGTATATAAATAGTTCGCAACATCTTCCACATATAAAAGATCACATGTACATTCTTCTACCCTAAGAGAAATCGTTTGTTGTTTTAATCGAGCTAAAATGATGTTGTGATATGCCATAAATGTCGGTTGCCACGGTCCATATACTGCCGGAACACGTAGTATGCAGTAATCCGCATCACCTTTTTGTACTTCTCGTTCAATTTTTGAAAAAAGCATACGATTTTCATTGCTACTACAAGCACGACTTACTTCTACAGAAGATGAAATAACGAACCTTATTTCTTTTCGTTTGCAAAAACTCTCAAAACGCTTTACATATTGCAATATGCTACGCTCATTTCTAAAATTCTTTTGCTGATTCGGCTCACATAAGCAAAAGTATGCAGCATCAATATTTGTTTTCTCCAAAATTTCCCATCCATCATGGTCCCCTAGCGAAAAATACTTAAACAATGCGTTTCGACCAATTAAACATAATTTTTCTTCATTTATCTTGGAAACACTGTTCATATCATCAAAATCAAACGCATACACTTCAATCTCTTCTTCAAGAAACTTCTGCACAAGATGATAACCTATAAATGTTAACGCCCCAACAACAATGACTCGTTTCATTTTCTTTCCCTCCTCTCATAGATAAAAAGCTCCTTATGTATAGGAGCTTTATAAATCTTCATACCACTTAAAAAACTGACATGCATTTTGCGCCATTTTATATTTTACATCTTGTAAATGAAAGGATAATGAAGTCGGACAATTTTCTTGCAAACGCTTCTTTTCATATTCCCGAAGCAACTGTTTTCGTTCCTTTTTTTCTTGAGCAGATACAAATATTCTTACCGGAATGGAGGATACTAAATACGGAAATGCTTTCTTTTCAATTTTCAGTCGCAATTCCGATTCTGTTGCATCATATGCTTGCATCAATTCACGAATTAACCGCTTATAAAAAAATTTGTGCTCTTTTTCAATTTCAACGTGTGCCGGTAAATGAAGGCACGGATTAAACATAAGAACAGAGCGCACACACTCAGGATACCGCGCCATCATTTGCAGGGCAACAAGTGCCCCCATTCCTTCTGCTACAATATGAATTTTTTCGTTTAAAATCTCCTTTTTCATGACGACATGATACAGCCGCTTCGCTAAACGAACTGCTTGTTCATTCCCCCAATGTCTGCCGTATAAATTAGAAGAAAAAATTGTATAACCCTTCTTTCGCAATTCGTTTAAAAATTGTAACCGCCCGGCATGTTGCAGCCATAAACTTGTACCATTCTCAATGAAGTAATTGTAGTCGCCTAATAACAGTATCCCAAATCCATTTGGCTTTTCTGGCAAATGAATTACACATGGCTCTTGTTCTAAAAAGAAAAAACGTTCTGTAATACTCATACTTCTCCCGCCTTATATGACAACATCTAATTTACTCTTTTATAATGTATGATACAAAAAGCAATTTGCTTTGCAAAAACGACAAATATTTTTTCTATATTCTTTTTCGAGTTATGATACAATAAAAACAAACTGAACGAATAGAGGTGTAAGAAGATGCGTGTATTTTGGGCCTTTTTCTGGTCGTTCTTGCTTGTGCAAATGATGAGCTACGTAATTAGCGCGATGACGCCAGGCGTTACATACGATTTTGGGCAAGCGTCTATTTTTTCTGTAGTTATTACTGTACTTGTAATCGTACTTGGAGCTTTAATTCCAAACGAACCTGCACAGCAGCATTAATAAAAAAGAGTCCGGATACCCGGACTCTTTTTTTATTGAACTTTGGCAACTATCTCGTTATTTGAAACATCAATCAATACATGACTATGATCTGTAATCGTGCCCGCAATAAGCGCACGCGCTAACTTCGTTTCAATTTGGCGCTGTACGTAGCGTTTTAGAGGACGCGCACCGTACATTGGATCAAATCCAGATTCTACAACAAACTCTTTTGCAACATCGGTAAGTTCTACTGTAATATGGCGGTCTGTTAAACGATTTTGCAACTCTTTCACAATTTTATCAACAATACCTTTTATTTCATTTGTTGTAAGTGGTTTAAAGAGAATAATTTCATCCACACGATTTAAAAACTCTGGGCGAAAGTGACGGCGAAGTTGTCCCATTACAAGATTTCTTGCTTCTTCTTGAATAGAGCCATCTTCTCCTAACCCTTCTAATAAATATTGCGATCCGATATTGGATGTCATAATAATCACTGTATTTTTAAAATCAACTGTACGTCCTTGCGAATCTGTAATACGACCATCATCCAACATTTGCAATAAAATATTAAACACTTCCGGATGTGCTTTTTCAATTTCATCTAATAAAATAACAGAATACGGTTTACGGCGCACAGCTTCTGTTAATTGGCCGCCTTCTTCATATCCGACATACCCAGGAGGCGCTCCGATTAATCGAGATACGGCATGCTTTTCCATGTACTCAGACATATCAATTCGAATGATTTGTTCTTCGCTATCAAATAATGACTGCGCCAATGTTTTCGCAAGTTCTGTTTTCCCAACACCTGTCGGTCCTAAGAAAATGAACGAACCAATCGGACGATTTGGATCTTTAATTCCAGCACGAGCGCGCAGCACTGCATCCGCCACAAGACCAACCGCCTCTTCTTGTCCGATGACACGCCCTGATAATATTTGCTCTAAACGAAGTAACTTCTCACGTTCTCCTTCTACGAGCTTTGCAATCGGAATACCAGTCCAGCGCGATACGATATTTGCAATTTCTTCTTCACTTACTTCTTCACGAAGAAGACGGTTGTCTTGCTGTTTATTCGCACTTGCTTCTTCCGCTTCTTTCAATTCTTTTTCTACAGCTGGAATTTTGCCGTGACGAAGCTCTGCTGCTTTATTTAAATCGTAATTTCCTTCCGCTTCTTCTAGCTCCCTTCGCAAACGCTCTAAGCTTTCGCGTAAATCGCGCACCTTATGAATTTCTTCTTTCTCTTTTTGCCACTGCGCCCGCATTCCACTCGCTTTTTCTTTTAAATCCGACAACTCACGCTGCAATGTTTGCAGGCGCTCCCTACTTGCACGGTCCGTTTCTTTACTGAGCGCAGCCTCTTCAATTTCTAACTGCATAATACGACGCGTGATTTCGTCTAGCTCTGTTGGTAGCGAATCAATTTCTGTCCGAATCGTTGCACATGCTTCATCAACTAAATCGATTGCTTTATCTGGTAAGAAACGATCAGAAATATAGCGATCCGATAACGTTGCAGCTGCGACAAGAGCACGATCATGAATATTCACACTATGGTAAATTTCAAATCGTTCTTTTAAACCGCGCAAAATAGAAATCGTATCTTCAACTGTCGGCTCTTCAGCTAATACTTGTTGGAAACGACGCTCTAATGCCGGATCTTTCTCAATATATTTGCGATATTCATCAAGCGTTGTCGCCCCGATGCAATGCAGCTCTCCACGCGCTAACATTGGTTTTAACATATTTCCGGCATCCATTGCTCCTTCTGTTTTACCAGCGCCTACAATGGTATGCAGCTCGTCGATAAATAATAAAATCTTTCCTTCACTCTTTTTAATTTCATTTAAGACCGCTTGCAAGCGCTCTTCAAATTCACCGCGGAATTTCGCACCTGCAACAAGCGCGCTCATATCAAGCGCAAAGATCGTTTTATCTTTTAACCCTTCCGGTACATCTTTACGAACGATACGTTGCGCTAATCCCTCAACGATTGCTGTTTTCCCAACACCAGGTTCACCAATTAATACAGGATTATTTTTTGTTTTACGCGACAAAATGCGAATCACACGGCGGATTTCACTATCACGTCCAATGACTGGATCAATTTTCCCTTGTCTTACTTCCGCTACTAAATCACGACCATATTTCTCTAAAGCTTCGTATGTTACTTCTGGATTTTGACTCGTCACTTTTTGATTCCCCCGAACTTCTGTTAATGCTTGCAATAACGCTTCTTTCGTAATACGAAGTGACACAAATAATTCACGTATATCACTCGTTCTCTTTTCATCACATAATGCAAGAAGAATATGTTCCACTGAAATATAATCATCTTGCAAATGCTTCGCTTCTTCTTCAGCTCTTACAAGCAGCCCCTGAAGTGCGCTTGTAATATAAATCTTGCCTACTTCTGCGCCGCCTCCTGTAACCGATGGCTTTCGCTTTAGTAAGCGTTCTGCCGCCTGCATTAACTGATCTATATTTATATTCATCTTTTGAAAAATACGTATTGCTAATCCATCTTGCTGCTGAAGAAGCGCGGCTAAAAGATGTACAATATCAATATCTTGATGATGATGCTTAGTAGCAATTGATTGTGCACCCATAATCGCTTCTTGTGTTTTTGTCGTCATTCGATTTAAGTCCATCGTGCCACAACTCCTTTATAGTTTGACTTTTTTTGACCTTTGATTTGATTATACGACAAATTACCTATTTTATTCAACGATGAGAACTTTATGACGATCTTATTTTTTGTAACTACTCAGCCATACATTTCATTCAGGAGTTTGGTAAGGGAGATGATTCCTGTGAAAATACACCCCTTATTATCTATAAAAAGTTATTTTCATTTTTAGCATATAGATGTTTTCAGCCTTTGCGTGTGACAGGAAAAGGCCTTGACCGCTCCTATACATAACCAGTCCCTCCCTGGCCATTTAAAAAAATGCTCTTCTGCCTTTTTTTCATAGAGTGACTGAGTTGTTATCTTTTTTTACTTATTTACCACAAGAAATCCCGCAGCTTATAACTGCGGGATTTCTTATGGTCTTCGTTTATATGTCCATTGTCTATTTTGGTTTGTAACTTCCGGAAATTTATCTCCAGCAGAGAGCTTTACCATTTTTGGATCCTTAACCATACTCCCTGTTTCACCAATTTCAACATAGATACCATCATTGGGTGCTTTTTGACCAGCTCGGAATCGATGACTTTGTCCCATATTCATTCTCCTTCCATTCCATTATTACATCTTTAGTATGTCCCATTTTACAAAACCTTTTCTGTTATGTTTAGGAAACCATGCTCATATAATGAAATTACACATTTTAGCAGGAGATACATCAGTATATGTAGAAACAAAAAAAACTGGCCATAAAGACCAGCATCAAAGGAGAGTCAAACAACTTATACGAGAAGATTACATTCTCATTATAAACATGATACCCCCCGCTTTGTAACCCCTTTCACAAATTGTACAAAAGGAAAGGAACATTATTCGAACTTTCAGAATAAAACTTGACTTTTCTCGTTACCAATGACAAATAGTAGACAACGTGATCGTACAGGAATTAAGATGAATATACACAAAACTTTTTATAAAAGGTGTGAGACGCATGAAAAAACAGCATTTAATTGCATTAGATTTAGATGGCACTTTACTTACAGATCAAAAAATAATTTCAGCTCGTACAAAACAAACCATTGCAAAAGCAAAAGAACAAGGCCATATCGTTGTGATCTCAACGGGCCGTCCATTTCGTGCGAGTCATGCATATTATAAAGAACTTGGCTTAAATACACCGATTGTAAATTTCAACGGCGCATACGTTCATCATCCACTTGATACGAACTGGGGAATGCATCACTCTCCACTTGAACTTACTACTGCACAAGAAATCGTTCGTACGTGTATGGAATTTGGAGTGGAAAATATTTATGCAGAAGTAATTGATGATGTATATATGAAACAACTTGATGAAGACAAAAAACATATTTTTGAGTTCGGATCACCCAAAATTTTCACAGGTGATTTACTCAACATTTTACAAGATCATCCAACTTGCTTATTAATTGATGCACATGAGTCAAAATCAAACTTTATTCGTCAACATTTAACAGATATGCATGCAGAAGTAATCGATCACCGTAAATGGGGAGCTCCTTGGCCGATTATTGAAATCGTGAAAAGCGGGTTAAATAAAGCAATTGGCTTACAAAGAATTTCAAATTACTACCATATCCCAAAAGAGCGTATCATCGCGTTTGGTGATGAAGATAACGATTTTGAAATGATTGAATTTGCCGGGCACGGAATCGCTATGGGGAATGCCATTCCAGAATTAAAATCATTAGCAAATCACATAACGTTATCAAATGAAGAAGACGGCATTGCTCTTTATTTAGAGGAGGCACTTGGATTGTAAGGTGAAAATTCCCTACTTATAGTATGACGCCAATCGCACATACTATAGGAGACACAGCAAATGTGTCCATGCTTTTCTGCTAAAAGGGGGCATTACGAATGGGTAAAAAGAACAAATCAAAACGTTTCGTGCAACAAGGGACAGATTCTGTTATGAAACACGATGCAAGATTCCCATACCGTGGTACATTAGCTGAAGCAGAAAAAGAACGAAATAACTCTTCTCTCGGAGGGTTCTAATGAGTAACTTACTATTCCAACAAGCACGAGATGCCGTCTCACAAGCTGTATCTTGTTCCAATGACAGCGAACAGCAAGCACTTGTTAATCAAGCAAAAAATGCATTGTTGTCCGCTTATACCAATTCTTCTACTGCCGAAAAAGTACAATTACGCGAAATGCAAGAAGAGCTTCAAAGCATTTCAACAACTGAGTAACTACGACTAGAGAAACAAATAAAAAGAGGACCAAATACGGTCCTCTTTTTATTAATCTTTACGGAACAATCCAAACACCCCAACCGTTTCGAGAATGTTTGTGAATGCACCTGGATCTACTTTTTTTATAATTCTTTCTAATTCATATAACTCATAACGAGTAATAACAATCATTAACATCTCTTTATTTTCATTTGTAAACGCACCTGTTGCTGGAACTGTGGTAATTCCTCGAACTAATCGTTCATGAATTGCCTTTCGCACCTCAGCTCCATTTTTCGTTACAATTAATGCCGTAATTTTCACATGACGCGTATGTATGGCATCAATAATACGCGAAGATACATATAATGTCACTAACGTATAAAGAGCCTTTTCCCAGCCATATAAATAACCGGCCAGAGTAATAATAATCGCATTAAACAAGAAGAAATATGTTCCGACCGGCTTATCTTTTACTCTAGATAAAATCATCGCAATGATATCTAAACCACCTGTTGAGGCTCCAAACTTTAAAGCAAGTCCTACTCCTACTGCAGAAATTACCCCTCCAAAAATGGCATTTAAAATAATATCATGAGATACCGCTTTTACTGGCACTATTTCTAAAAACAATGTCATAAATGCAACGCTTAAAAAACTAAAGAATGTGAAGGACTTCCCTACTTTTTTCCAAGCTAAAATAACAACCGGAATATTAAACAAGCTAAAAAGAACTCCCGTTGAAATATGTATTGATAGAAAATCTCCCAACACTTGCGAAAGTAATTGCGACAATCCAGCAAAACCGCTTGCGTACACTTTCGCAGGTGTTAAAAACAAGTTCATTCCAATCGCATTTAACAAACCAGCAATGATAACAACGACTAATTTCTTTGTAAGCTCAGCATAGTTCAGTTTTAAGTCCATATCTTCCAGTCCACCTTTATATAAATTCCATCGTATACATTATACATAGTCTTAACGAAAACGGAAATGATAAACGTACAACCGTTTTGAAGGGAGTTGAACCATATGCCTCATACAAGTGACAACGACAAAAAAGCACGTGATAACAACGCAAAGCGCACGCAAAAAAATGAAGAGCAACAAAAAAATATTCAGCAAGGAAAACGCGCTTACTCCAAAAAGACAGATCATCTATAATATGCAACTTTCATCAGTAACCAATTCTTATAATTTAGACCAGAATCCTCTATTTCATATAAACAAACCCTCATCGTACATCGACATTTTGTTGATGTACTTTTTTATTTTTACAAAAGTCATCTCGAGTTCACATCATGTTCACTTCCTTTTTCTACAATAGTAATAACAATTTTCGGATGAGGTGTTTACATGAAACGAAGACAATTATTTATTGCAGCAGCGACGCTCGGTACATTAATGTTAGCTGCCTGCAATCCAAAAGATAGTTCCGATCCCATTGCAACTTCTACTACTAGTACGATAACAAAAGGCGAATTTGATAAGGCGTTAAAAGAACGCTTCGGAAAAGATATGCTCTATGAAATGATGGCACAAGATATTATGACTAAAAAATATAAAGTATCCGATGATGAAGTTGATAAGGAATTTAAAAAAGTGAAAGACCAAGCAGGCGATAATTTTAAAACGTTCCTTGAAAGTAATCGTATGAAAAACGAAGACGATTTAAAAAAGCAAATTCGCTCTAGCTTAGCTATTGATAAGGCAATCAAGCAAACGATAACTGAAAAAGACATAAAGGCTAGATATAAACCAGAAATTAAAGCTAGTCAAATTTTAATAAACGATGAACAAACGGCTAACGATATAAAAAGACAATTAAATGGCGGTGCATCATTTGAAGAATTAGCAAAAAAATATTCAGAAGATACGGTTTCAAAAGATAATGGTGGAGATTTAGGTTACTTCGGACCCGGAAAAATGATACCCGAGTTTGAAGATGCAGCTTATAAATTAAATGTCGGTGAAATAAGTGAACCTGTAAAATCATCAAAAGGCTACCACATTATTAAATTGACAGACAAAAAAGACTTAAAGCCATACGACGAAGTAAAAAATTCTATTCGCAAAACACTTGAAACTGAGCGTATACAAGATAATACGTGGCGCCAAAAAGTATTAATGGACGAATTAAAGAAAGAGAATATTAAAGTTAAAGATGATGACTTAAAAGATACTTTTGCACGTTTAGGGCAATCATAAAAACAGCCGAACAAATTACATTTGTTCGGCTGTTTTTCTATTACTTTTTAAAATATGTCCAACCTTCTTCTTGATAAACCTTTTCTTCTTTCATCAATTTACCAAGAGCACGTTTGAAAGCTGCTTTACTCATCTGAAAACGCTCCCCGATATCTTCTGGGTGGCTCTTATCCCAAAATGGCATTGCACCGCCGCGGCTTTCCATATACTCATAAATAACCGCTGCATCATCTTCCATTCCTTCTTCTTTACGAGGAAGAAGAGAAATGTTAATCGTTCCATCTTCTTTCACATCGATAATACGTCCTGTTACGCGCTCTCCAATACGCACTTGCTCTTTGCGCTCAGAACAGTGCAAAAATGCACGGAAATGTTCATCCGTTAAAACAAACGACCCTACTTGCAACGAACGATACACACGACCATTTACATTTTTATTACGCATAGACGGCGTCGCCTCTACTACAATTTCTTGCATGTCCGCATCTCTTGCCGGAAGAGCAATTAAACGGCCGCGATTTGTTAGTTTTAATGTACAATATAACTCATCGTCCTCTTGCGGCCATACTGGTGTATAAATTGGAAACTCATCAGCTGGAATTAATATATCTTTCGAAACACCGATATCAACAAACACCCCTAAACGAGGCTTCACTTCCACAACTTTTACCCAATTCCAGTTTTCCGTTGTAATAAGCGGTGTTTTCATCGTTGCCGCTAAACGTTCTTGATGATCATGATATAAAAACACATCAATCGTGTCGCCTTCTTCAATTTCTCCAGCTACCTCATTTTTATGTAAAAACACTTCATCTTCTTCGTAACCGACCATATATCCAATTTCTGTTTCGCGTAAAACCGTTACTTCTTCAATCGCTCCTGGTTGTAACTTCATATATTTACTTCCCTTCTATATAATTTATCTTATTCTAACGGGTGATATCTTCATTGTTTCCTACTGTAAAAATATCCGCACCGATAACAGCTTTATTTTATTTTTTTTATCATTCCAAACAAAGTTTCATTATACACGTTTTTTCCTTTATTTGTCCAACTCGCTAAAATTCTCTATAATAAAGTGAGACTTTAATCATTGAGGCGGTCTTCTTCAATAATTATTAGTCGAACCAACCTGGCCTTTATGGGCTGTTTATCCCGCCTATCCTACGAATGTATTTCCCGCTATACTTTAAGTGGGATATTACAGCCTGTTAAGGCGGGGTAGAGGTGGAATTTAATTTGGAGGTGCTTATTATGGCAAAAGATAGTTCTTTTGATATTGTTTCAAAGGTAGAGTTTCCAGAAGTAACAAACGCTATTAACATCGCATTAAAAGAAATTCAAAATCGTTATGACTTTAAAGGAAGCAAAAGTGATATTAAATTAGAAAAAGAGGAAATCCTTTTAACTTCTGATGATGAGTATAAACTTGACCAAGTAAAAGACGTTTTGATTTCAAAATTAATTAAGCGTGAAGTTCCGATTAAAAACTTAGATTATGGAAAAGTCGAAAGCGCTTCTGGCGGTACAGTACGCCAACGTGCAAAATTACAACAAGGCATCGATAAAGAAAATGCTAAAAAAATTAATAACATTATTAAAGAATTAAAATTAAAAGTAAAAACACAAGTACAAGATGATCAAGTTCGTGTAACAGGAAAAAGCCGAGATGACCTACAAGCAGTTATCTCAGCTGTACGCGGAGCTGATTTATCAATTGACGTACAATTTATCAACTACCGATAGTCATACATAAAAAAGAGCTGACCAAAATCCACTTTTTGGTCAGCTCCTTTTATATTTCAATACGATTCCGTTCCTTTTCGTTTCTTTACCAATACAAGAAAGATGATAAATAACACATTCACACCTACTAAAGCGGCAATAAACGACCAGTTCCACCCTGACTTTCCTGCAAGCGCATATATATTTGCAGTTTCTCTTTTCAGCACAATGTAATATTTTCCGTTCTCTTCTCGCACCCTATCATCTTCTAACAATCCGCGCAGCTCATGATTTTTCCCAAATTCATTTGCAGCAAGTTCCACTTTTTTTGTTTCTGTGGTGTTATTAATCGCGATAAATGTTGTTTCATCTTTATATTTGCGCCTTATTATACTCATACCATTTTTATCATATAATAGTTCAAATGTTCCATAACGAAGAGACGGTAATGTTTTGCGCAGTTCTCCTAATTTCCCTATATACTGCAAAAACTTCTCATCTGATTTAAAATCCATTAAACGATGATTATCAGGCGCTTCTCCTCCATCTAATGCAATTTCCGTACCGTAGTATACAAACGGAATGCCGGGTGATGTATATAAATAGGCAAGCGCTAATTTCAAGCGGGCCGGTGGAAAATATTTATTTTCTTTTGCTTTTCTAACAAAACGCTCCGTTTGGCTATTATCCACAAACGTTCCTTCCAAACTAGCACCGCTGCTTTTCGTCACATCATGCAATGACTTTACAGAAACGTTCGGCTTTGCAAACACATCTATCATACGCTGCTGATAAGCTTGACTCAATACTCCTTTTACCCCTTCTATTTGCGTATCCGCTATTACAAAAAAGTTTTGTTTCACACTCTGCATAGATGTACTCACTTCATTCAAAACTGACTGCGGAATATTTTCATTATGTATCAAATGATAACCGTCTATATCCGTCTCCTTAATCCATTGTTTCGCATATTCAATCGTCCCCGTTTTATCTTCATTATTCACTACAAATTCAAGCATCACTTTCATATCTCGCTTATGTGCTTCTTGGACGAGTTGCTGCATATCCTTCATTGTACCAAAATGTTCATTCATTTTTGTTATATCAGTTGGCTGATACCCATCATAACCACTACTTGCAGCGGGCGGCGACAGCAATATAGCAGTAAATCCCATTTCTTTTATATAATCCAGTCGTTTTATAATCCCCTGGATATCTCCTCCTTGATATGCTTCTAAATTACCCGTATCAATCCCTTTATCATTTCTAGAATCACCATTATTAAAACGATCAATCATAATAGAATACACAATTTCATCTTCCCACGGCCTCATTTCTTTCGCTGACACATGAATAGGTAATTGAAATACAAACAATAGACATATAAAACATAGAATATATTTCCCTAACTCCCTCTTCACATTGCTTCCCCCAAATTTTCTAATTATAAGAAAAGTATAACAATTTATATTCCTCCCGTATACTAACGCATTTAAATAACATAGAAATACGACATGTTACATTTCCTTACATAATGAATTAAATTTTCAGAAAAACCTGTTGATTTATTTTTATTTATTGAATATGATACTAAATATATTCATTTGATGTTAACTTATATTACATCATAGGAGGGAAAACGATGCATATGGAGGATACAGTATTTCTTTTTTTAGCCACCGTCATGGTGATGATTATGACACCTGGGCTTGCTTTATTTTACGGGGGAATGGTCCGCAGTAAAAATGTACTGAGTACAACGATGCACAGTTATAGTGCCATGGCAATCGTGTCTATTCAATGGATTTTCATCGGTTATTCTTTAGCATTTGGACCTGATTGGAATGGACTTATCGGTAATTTTGATTGGTTTGGTCTACAACATGTTACGTTCACACCAAATGAAGCCTACAGCGCAACAATTCCACACAACTTATTTATGATGTTTCAACTTATGTTTGCAATTTTAACTCCCGCTTTAATTTCCGGCGCATTCGCAGAACGCATGCGATTTTCCGCTTTTCTTATCTTCATCTTACTTTGGACGACACTTGTATATGACCCCGTTGCTCATTGGGTTTGGGGCATTGGTGGATGGCTTCGCAATCTTGGTGCACTCGATTTTGCAGGAGGAAATGTTGTTCATATTACATCAGGCGTGGCTGGTCTCGTATTAGCTATTTTCCTTGGAAAACGAAAGGATGCTCACGACTCTTCGCCGCATCATTTACCATTTACAATTCTAGGAGCGGGGTTATTATGGTTTGGCTGGTTCGGCTTTAACGTCGGTAGCACATTAACATTAAATGATGTTGCCCTCACCGCTTTTATTAATACAAATACTGCTGCAGCTGCTTCCGCGCTCACATGGATGCTGACAGAATGGTTCTTCCAAACAAAACCAACTGTACTAGGCGCCGCTTGCGGAGCTGTTTCTGGTCTCGTCGCGATTACACCATCTTGCGGGTTCGTCACACCACCCTCCGCTCTTCTCATCGGCGCAATCGGCGGTGCCCTTTGCTTTTTGGCAATTTATTTCTTAAAACATAAGCTCGGTTACGACGACGCGCTCGATGCCTTTGGTTGTCACGGTATCGGGGGAACTTGGGGCGGCATTGCAACAGGACTTTTCGCTACAACATCCGTTAACAGCGCAGGCGCAGACGG
Organism: Bacillus sp. BP-3; assembly: GCF_028401955.1. Lineage (GTDB taxonomy): Bacteria > Bacillota > Bacilli > Bacillales > Bacillaceae_G > Bacillus_A. The sequence goes on along the minus strand of NZ_JAQOTJ010000002.1, from coordinate 291,276 downwards.
ACTATTTTACGGAAATGCTGCACTTCTTTGGAAACAACTCCTCGCAATTGGAGCGACCTATACATTCACAGCTATAGTGACGTATGTAATCATTAAAGGAATTAGTTTATTTCTCCCCGTTCGTGCACATGAGCATGAAGAGACAATGGGGCTCGATCTTTCCCTTCACGGTGAAAGGGCATATGAACAAATTGATACTCCATTTATTGGTAATATTTCAGATGGAAAGTTAAACCATTCTCATAAATAGCTCGCCTTTAAACAAAATTACAGAAAGAGGATTTCATATTGAAATCCTCTTTCTAAATCCACATTATCTAAAATAGATTCATAAAGCTATTTAATAGGTAAGCTACCTAATTTGATTAAAGGTACGCTCTTTCCCTATATATAGGGCATAACATATAAAAAGAATCCAACTACTATAAAGGAGTTCTATGAATCATTATGATAAATCCGGTTTTTAACACCACAAGACAAGCAGGTGTAGGTGCCGCCGTCACATATGGTGCTGCACAACAGACACTTCATGCAATTCACCAAATGATGGAAACAGCTCCTCTTTTTGCACATGTCGTATATCATCATGTTATGCCCCATCATGTTGCACATCATTATGTCATATATCCAACTGATCTCTCAACAATTCCGTTTGGTTCAACATACTATCTCTGAGAAAAGCCTACTGCTCCCTTAGAGATAGTACGTTTTTAGGATTCACGTCTTCATATAAAGTGAAACTTCCTTTAGTGGGCGCCTTTTCCACTGAAGGGTAGTTGAACCAAGCGGGCTTTTACGGGCCGCCTAATTTCTTTGCTTCCACTAAATTTTGAGGCGGGAGTATTACTGCCCGCAAATAGCGGGATAAATTAGGGGGCAACTATTACACTTGTCCTTGTATTATTTTTAATTTGCGGTCTGTGCATCCAATAGGTTTGGAAATCTATTCGTTCTAATCGTGTGTAGAAGGAATAAAAGATATTTCAATCTGTGACGTATTACCTTAACAACAACGGAAGAGGAAAAAAATTTCAAATACCCTTATTAGAAACAAGGTCATAGCTTACAGGCTATGACCTTCAGTTTTAGTCCTTAATATTTATATTATACTCCTTAAACCAAACATGAATTTGCCCTAAATGCGCCAACAATTGAGGGCCCGTCATGAGCTGCCCAAACTCAAGGCAACTACAATTTAGGACAAACAAAAGAGCACAGCGTGTCAATAAGGTGCTGGTAACACTTTATTAACCGTCCGCCTGATCTACCCAGGCAAACACTTGCTGTACTCATATGGCTATTTTAGTACATATGGGTTTTATTAGCAACGGTTTGCTTACACAGGCCGTTGCTTTTTTGTTTCCGAAAAGGAGACAGGACTATTATGGAAAAGAAACGCATTGACGTTATAGCAAGTGAAGAATCCTTCCACAACTTATCATCATTTAAAGAATTAGAAGAACTAAACAAAACTATTCGTACATACAGAGACGTTATTAAAACGTCTGTTAGACGTGCCGATGTACAATCTAGACTCATTACATTACTTGAAATTTTAAAACGCCATAGCTGCAAATATGTAGGTGTTAGTTTCATGTGTAAGAATAAGCTTGCTGACATGTTAGAAGTTTCATATAAAACTGTACAACGTTTAATGAAGAAACTTGTGGACCTGGACATGATAAAGCAAGTATCTATGAAACGTAAATCTGATATGCTGCAAACTGCTAATGCAATTGTTATTCAACCTATTGTGGAAGAAGTGTCCAACAAGACACCTATTGAAAAGTCCGAGAAGTGTCCGACCAATAAAACAACTTCTATTCCCTTAAAACAAAATATAAAAAATATAAACAAACGTAATAGTAATGAGAATAGCAATATACCGATTAATAATATCCAAGAAGCTGATTTTGTGTCTCATTGGGTACCAGAACGTTTTGCTTCTTTAACTAGCTCTTTTTATACAGAATCAAAAACAATTCAAGAACTGTGGAAGGTCGTAAGACAGTGCAACAGAGTTATTAACTATACAACAGGTGATACAGCATTTAATAAAGACCAGGAGATTGAAATCGGTGTACATGCTATTAAAGAGTTTGTTATGAAGGTGAAAGCTAATGTAAAAATGAAAAATGGTATGTTCGCTTATTTCAACGGTATTGTAAATAACTTGATGGACAAGTTTTATTTTGATAAAGAGTTTATGGGAGCATAACTCCTAAACGAAATACGAACAAGTGTTTGATTTTTTAACACTAACTTGTTATTATATGGTTAGATATTCCATACATAAAGCGAGGTACGCACCATGAAACCATTAACAAGTAGACAAGCTGAAATATTAACTTTCATCCAAGAAAGGGTCATTGAAAACGGATATCCTCCTACTGTTAGGGAAATCTGCAAAGCAACTGGACTCGCATCTAGTTCCACAGTGCATGGACACTTAATGCATTTAGAAGAGAAAGGATATATTCACCGTGATCCATCCAAGTCACGTACTATTAAAATCTTAAAAGGAGAACTTATATGATTACCAATCCAGTAGCATACGAAAAAGACCAATTGATTAGAGATATTTATTCAAAGCAAAAAGATATTGCAGCTTTATTATTAAAGCATGAAAATCGTCAAGAGGTTGCGCACCTTGTTTATAAATGGCATTCTCATAAAAACTTTTTTATGCGAAATGCTGCCATTACAAATATACATTTAGATGAACTAAGAGAAAGACATGAAAAAGTTACTCAATTACTTGAGCAAGTAAAGATGTATACAATCAAGTGAAATTTTGATAAATAATACCACTATATCCAAAGTTTGATATAATGGATTTATTATTTCACTGGAGGTAATTTTATGGACTCTAACACAGTTACATCGTTACAACTTATGCAACAACTACAACAAGCGGAGGCTGCTGCCGGGAACAGATTAATATTAAAAAAAGTAAATACAACTTTCGATGCAATATTTATTATGTCTGCAATTCTTACAGGCATCCTTACGCTGGGACTATCTCTTATATTATTTGCAATTATTTATGTAATAAAAGAAGCTTTGACTAAAACATGTTTAGTAAAAAATGTAGCTACAGGTGAAAAGTTTAGAGTCGATAAAAACGAATTCAAGCAATACAAGAAATCATTTAAATCGAAAGAAAAAGAAGTTAGAAAAATATCTGATTTATAATCATATTCAAAGGACGGTATAACTAATAATGAAACAACGTTCTAACTTTATGAAAGTTGTTAGGTCGATATTTAAAGCTACACGCTTGATAAGTAAAATCTTAAAGCCCATATTACGTGCATTATCTAAAAGTCGATAACAGGATGGAATCATAAAAAAAGAGCCCTTCTCACATGAGAGGGCTTTTAGCTTTATTTTTCTTCATATCTTTTCTGTCTAGTATGTCTTGTTTAAAGAATAATCGATCTCGGGGCATTTCCTTAATGGGGACTAATTTCTTTTCTGTAACAAGCTGGTGTATATACTGTCGTGAACATCCAAGAATGCTTACGGCTTCGGTAGTATTTACAGTTTCTTCAGATATAAATTTTACAAGTTCTTCTTTGCCCTTGAAATTATACATTTCACTTCCCCTTTCCAAGTCTTGAAACTACAATGTAAGTCAGAATGACTATTGCCCACAAAGATAAAACACCTGCATAAACATAATCAAATGTACTCATATTGCTAAAGTCCGTAGATATCAAAAATTGTCCTGCAAATAATAAGCATAAAACGTTTAATACAATAAGTTTTTTTGACATAGCATTTAGAAAGATGATATTTTATTTAAGAAGCCTAACCTAGTAGCTAGGCTTCTCGTTGGTTTAGCGTTTTAGATGTCTTGGAAGTCGTCTGTGGCGGACTCTCTTCCCTCTACGTCTAGGACGCTTTTTTGTTTTCTTCTTAAATCTTTCTTTCACATAGCTTTTGATTGCCTTCACTGTTTTATATGTAGTAAACAATGATGTGAAAATCTTCAAGTAAGGAATCCACTTGGTAGATTCAAGAAGAAAACTTATTAAGCTGTTCATCATCTTTCTGTTTTCACCTCCTTTTCTTTATACTCTTATTATACCATTTTACTTTACGTAAGTAAAGTAATTTATGTTAATTTCTTCTATTAAAATGAAAAAAGTGCATAAAAAAAGAGCCAACACCTAAGAGTTAGCTCTTTTAATTACTTTAGTTTTCTTTTTTAACTTCTGGTTTTACTTTATAAGTATAACCTTCGTTAGTTGCCTTGGTAGCTCCAGCAACCGCGCTTCTAAATTTAGAAGTGGATGAACCAGGTTTCGTTACAGGTCTTACAGTAACAGAAAATTCTGTTCCATATTCAGCTGAGTATTTCCCTTTTCCTTCCAAGTAAACTTGTGTACTATTAGGATCAACACTTTTTATAGGAAACTGCTTTCTTACGAATGGATCGGCCGCTATAGTATAAAATGGAATTTGACTCACATATGGATTATTAGTCTCCCCCTCTATATAACCATCCAATTTAGTTAGAAGTTTTACATTTCCATTTATTTTAGCAGTATTTAAGTTTACAATAACTTCTACAGCAGAATGTGCCGGTACTGTAATATTTTGTGGACTAGCAGTATACGTGTAACTTTCAGTCTTTGTATTCTCATCTGTTTTTGAAAAATTATATTCAGTAGATATTTCAACACTTGTCTCTCCAATAAGTGGAATACCAAATGATGCAGAAGCTGTTACTCCTAAGTTAAAGCCATTTGTAACAGAACTAGTAACAGAATTTTCAAACGTCTTAGAGAATTCATCCGTAGTAAGAACTTGATCTCGGTCTGTATCATTATTTAAAATTGTCTTCCCAGCAAATAAACCTTTTGAATTAGTGATGACAGGAGAGCCGTCTGCCTCCACTGACGATTGGTAAACTTGACCTAAAACAACGTCCTTCAAGGGTACATCTTTATACGCTATTCCGTAATACGTTGGATATAAACCATGAGCTGGGGACGGCGTTTGAAGGAATGCATATGCCTTTTTGAAAGGCTCCTTCCAATCTACTATACCTACACTTTCTTGTTCTTGTGCCATAGCTTGAGTAGGACTAATTTGAGCAGCACTTGCTGAATTTGGTGATGCAAATGCAACCGATGTACCAATAGCACCAATCATCGCTAAAGATAAAATTTGTTTTGTCTTCTTACTAGATTTCTTCATATCGTTATCTCCCTTTATTAGATTACATTTTCGTTTATATTTACAATATTTGATTTTTCTATTATTCTATAAGATAGGATGAATTTTATTAAGGGATGCCGTACTAGTTACGGAATATTCCCTTAATGCTTTTTCTGAATTTTCCGTCCATTGAATTCAGAATAACAAAATGTACATATTACAATACTATTTACCGATCTCAAAATACAGATGTAAAAGAAATGAAAGATTGTTTTTATTTCCTTTACCTTCATTGGATGTAAGGACCTTACACCCTCATTAAAACACCATGTTTTTAATAAGTAAATCATAAAATTTAACCCTTTATTTCTTATTATATAATTTTTTTAATGCAGTCCCAAAAATTACATTATATTAAGAAAGCTATTACACCCACTTCTTTCCCTAACAATAATAATTTTAGTTTGATATAACTACTCGAATTATAATAATTTCAATTTACAAAAGTTAATTTTTTACAAAAAAAATATTTATAATATAATTATATAACATTCCACCTACCATTTTCCTTTTTTTACATATGCATAATTGCATAGAAAAGAAGGCATATCAATCATTAAACACCATATATTTGCCCTTAAATAATAATTATATTTCCTACAAAACAAAAAGCCCTGATACTCGATTTAAGAGTATCAGGGCTTTCTTTTAGTTACCTAAGCCAATTTACATAAGACTCATCAAAATACATACAACCTTCAACACCCTCGCCCTTTACATAAATCCAGTTCTCATAACGCCAATGCACATCATACGCTGAACGTTTAGTAATTTGGTTAATAACAGGGTCTCCTAATGATGCACCTCTACGTAAGTTGATATTGGTACCATTTACCCAAACGACACCTTGTGATTTTCCATCTTTATTAATTTTAACGGTATCTTGTCGCATCCAGTTTTCAGTGTCTACTTTGTACCAGAAATACTGACCATCGTAATGCCAATCATAGTATGTGTGACCTTCATTTTTCACAGCTTGTCTTCTTACAGGTGAATCTACACTAGGTTGTTCACGAATGTTAGCCACATCAGCTGTAGTTGTAAGATATCCTAAAACGCCATCTTGTGGAGGAGCAAGTTGAGAATCATTTCCTATAAACCACTCTAGTGACTTATCGCCAATAAGTTTATTTACATCACATTTGCCGACACCTTCTACATAACCGCCTGTTGCATTATCAGCATATTGCCAAATATCACAAGGATATGCAGGTTTTTTGCCGTAGCGTGGAATCCAAAGGAAATCAGCTTGTACATTTTGTAATCCATAAGAGCCGTACATATGATGAGATACATAGAAACCTACTTTCCATCCTTCTGCTTTACAAGTATCAATGAATGCCTGTGATGCTTTTGCTAGATTAGTAGCACCACAGCTTGCTAGAGTGTCGTCTTCAACGTCTAAAACAAGGAATTTAGCGTTTTTACTCACACGATTCATAAAGTCTTTTGCTTCCACAATTGCATCTTCCACAGATACATAGCAACCATATGCATATGCCGCGTGTGGAATACCTCTTTCTTCTAAGTTCTTAACATGATCTTTGTATAAATAATCCACTTTATTTGAACTATATTGCACTCTACAGATTGCTAAATCAAGATTTGAAGCAGCTACGTCCCAATTAATAGAGTCATTGTATTTTGAAATGTCTACGATATTTTTAGTCATTAGTCATTATCTCCTTTTTTATGAATATAAAAAGAGCACTCCTAATCGGAATGCCCTGCATACATAATGAATTGAGTAATCGATCTACTTTGTTTTTGATTTTAAAACTGCTTGCTCGATTGTAGATTCAATCAATTTTTCTACATTACCGACTTCTTTTTCCAACAGTGGAATAAGTTGTGCACCTTGCTCTTTAATCGCTGATACAGCATTTGCTTTTACTTGATTAGCTAGTTCTGGTGTCCATCCACCTTTCATTTTCACATCTGAAACCATACGTTGCGTAAAATCAGCTACAACGGACTCAGTTATTTTATTAAGAGTATTTAGAGAATCTGCTACTACAGTCGCTGTTTTAGCGTCTGTATGAGCTTCAATATAAGATTTAATTCGTGGTGTTAACACACCGATTCCAGTTGTGATTACAGCGCATAAAATACCCCCTAAAGCTTGTACTACTTGAGTTTCTAAAGTTACTAATGACATATCAAATTCCTCCAATTTGTTTTTGTTTTTTTCCAACTTACAAAATAAGCACTGTCAATTTAACAGCGCTGTAACTAAAAATACTAATTTCTGCTTTTTCTAGATTCTGAACGTCTTATTTTCGCTTCAATTTCAGAAGAAACACTTTTTAATAAACGTGATGGAATCCATTTTTCCCAACCAACGCGTGCGCAGTTAGCTGTAAAACTATTAAAGATGTGATAGACTAAACCGCCTGTTACCGCAAAGAAAAATATGTCTGGTAGTTTAAAACACATATCAATCACATGAGCAAATGAAGGCAAAAGAAAAAGCACTACAGCTCGTGCAATGCCCTCAATTCCATATTCTGATGCATATGTCCCATCTTTCTTCGCTACTTTAATACCAGTAATCCAATCCAATACCACAATCCAAATTAGTGCTGTAATCCAAATTAGATTAGCTTGTCCATATAGAAAACTAATAAAAGTTCCTAATCCCCCAGAAAGAGCAGCGGCTACTTTGAACTGTGGATCACCAATGACATCAGTAATATTTAATGTCCTCGCAAGACTATTAATTCGTTCCAAATCCTCACCTCCTTTCAAAATAAAAAAAGCCTTACTTATTAGCAGACTTTGGTTTCAACTTCTCATTTTCTTCTATTAACTTTTGATTTTCTGCTTCTAGTTCGATTACGCGAGCTAGATAAATGTTTTTGTCGTGTGTGACCGCACTTAGTTGTTCTTCCACCACTTTTGCATACATTTCTGCACTAGCTGTTATTTTCACTATTAATCACCTTTTCTAATTGTTTTTCTATTTTATCTAGTCTAGCATCAGTTTTAATTACATATTCCTTTAATGCCGCCATATTAATGGATCCCATTCCATATACATCAACACCAGTTCGATTTTTATCTGTCAATTGTGATGGAGCATCATCAGCTATAATGCCATAGTGAATATTGATATCATTTATTGTTGGTAATTCATCATCGTCTTTTCTATCAGCACGCTTTTTATAAAGTTCTTCCATATCAGATTTATAATAATATTCTTTTATTTCGGCTTGCATAACAACATCTAAAGCACTAAATTGTAAATCTTTTATTCCTGTTTTTAGTTTTCTTTGTGAAGAGTTTCGGAATGCAGCTGCTGCTATACCCTTTGGGCCAGAACCACTTGCATTTTTAACTTGAAAATCTCCATCCCATCCGTCATCGCAACATAACATTGACTTATACATGGTTAAATGTGAACCGACATCCTCAGTAACCAATTCATTCTTATAGTTTTTATTCATGTTATACAAATAAATTGCATTTGACGTTATCTTTACAAATTCTGCATTTTGAGGGTTATCAAGGGTCAACGTTGGTTTCCATCCTTGAGTTGAATCATAAGATTTTGCGGAGATAGACTTTCTTTGACCTGTGTCCAATATAGTAAATGTAGACGCTCCGTATGTTGCTTGATCATTACCATTGTTAAGGTTCAATCCCCATGATGCAATTTCTACAGAATTTGCTTGCGAACCGTCTTCTTTATAACCCTTACTATAAAAAAGTCCCTTTTCTAAACCTGTAACAACTTTCTTTGCCCATCGATTCCATTCAGCTGGAGTTTGAAATCCTTGTGTAAAGATTCGACCATTCGACATCTCTGTAAAATTATTATTATCGTTCGGATCTTTCGCTCTAATAGTGATACCTTCAAGAAGTTTACCAGCAATTGATTCTGCTGTAACGGCACCAACTAAGTTAATGCGTTTTGCTTCAATTTTTATTGTTTCAGCTGTTTGGTTAATGCTCGAAACTATATTACCGACTCTAACTGTGCTTAAAATATCTTTTTCAGTAACACTGATACGTGATTCCATTTCTTTTACATAAGCACCTGTAGCATACTTCCCATCACTTTCAGTACGTGTATAGACTTCCGTCTTTTTAGCTGCAAGGTTAATGCCTTCTTTTGTAGCGGAAATCTCGCGGTCAATTTGTTCTGTTTTCTTGTTGTAATCAGCTGTAGCTACTTTTTCAGCAATCTGTCCTAATAATTCATCTCTACCAACCACATCCATTGCATTCTCAGTAAACTCAGATGGTTTTGTTCCACGTTGTAACATCATTTTAGACGCCCATAACTTACCATTTCTTGATACAAAGAACATCGCATTTACAGTTGCAGTTCCTGCTGGTGCTTTAGCAGTTAAAAACGATTGTTTCCAAACATTGTTTTCCATATCAATAGCTTTACCTGGGAAAAATATTCTTTTTCCAGCAGTATCATAGAAATTGATACAAATGATTGCACCTTTATCAAATTTACTTTTATCATCGGTCATGAACCAACCAGACATAACGAAATTTTCACCTTCAGATGCTGGAACATTTTCACTCGTTCCACCTCGCCAAGAATCTGCTGTTAAACCATTTTGATTAGACAAGATACTATAGCAACCGTTATAAGTTGTATTTGTATCCCGTGTAACACTAGCTCCCAATGTCCAATGGCTTGCATCTTTTCTCAACAATGAATTTTTGATCAAGTTATCCATCCCTAAGCTACTAACATAGTTACCAACCTCTGTAATGGATACTTTCGCTTTTATCGATTCTGCTTGTGTTTCAAGTGTGGATTGCGCCTGTTTTATTTGTTCACCTTGTGTCGTTTGTGTTTTAGAAATACTTTCTACACTTTGTTTAATAGAATCGGTTGTACGGGTTAATTCAGCTGTTTTCTGTTCGAATTGACCTTGTTTTTGTTCAACGCTCGTTAATTTCTCAGTAATTTGCCCAGCCTTTTCTTCAATTTCAGTTGTTTTTTTAGATAGATTGCCAACAGCCGTTTTTTGTTCATCCACAGTTGTTTGTATATCTGTGATAGTACGAGTGTTACCTTCTGCGGTTTGCTTTGCTTCATTTGCGACTTTTGATACAGAAGTTAGATTGTTTCCTAAATCAGTAACATTTTGCTTTGTGGCCATTTGACTGATAGCTGTATCTGTCTGAGTAAATTTAGTTCCTATGTCTTCAAACTTTTTAATGTTTCCATTCTTATCTGTTTCGTATATTTGTTTACTCACAAAACCTTCAAGCTTCTTATCACTTTCTTCTTTCGTGTAAACTCCGCTTTTATCAGCTTTATCTTTTAATTGACTATCAAGCCAATTTTTATCAACTTTACTTTGCATATCAGATACAATCTGTTGTATTTCCTTATTCGTCTTTTCCTCAGAAGCTTTGATTGCACCTTCAATATCCGGAACGATTATATCCCATGTTTTCCCGTTCCATTTCTTCAGAACACCAGGCTTACCTTTCGATGTATCCAACCAAAGTGTTTTACCAGGCTCAAGATTAGTTGTTGGTTCCGTATCACTTTCAATAATTGTAGTTTGAAAGTTCTTTTGGTTTTCTTTAACAAGCTCAGCAAGTTTCTTTGCTGCTTCACTTTCTTGCTTTGCTTCTTCGACTTTTTTATCTGTTATAGCATTGATACGGTCTGTATAATTATTGGATTCCTCTAATAACCTTTGATCTAATTCTTTTACTACAGAAAGAATATCCGCGGTCCATTTCTTTTGCTCTTCTGTACGATCCACAAGTTCATCTCGTTTGTTACTAAACTCATAATTATTTGGTGTCTGCTCATATGGATAACGGGTACGCTTTACTACACGTACATCAAAATCCATATTGTACTTGTGATGTTGAAGAATTGCTTTATCTCCGACCTTTGGCTCATTTGAATCATCGAAGTTTGCTTCTTTATGGTCCACAGTGATAGAAACAATAGGGATATCATTAACAGCTGCCTTACATTTTTCCAACGCTGTTGCATTGTCTTTTACACGATCATCCTCAATATTATCAGCCTGTCGAAAACGAATAAGTTCCGGCATCTTGTATTTAAGAGGTGATTCATAATAATACGTAAATTGTGGTCCATCTCCCTCTTCTTTAGATGGCTTATGACCAAGTAATAAAACAGAGAAGTAACAATTTCTATCATCTGTTGTTTTCTTAATGGCATTTACGTTGTAACCAAATTTATATAACTTGTCCGTTGTTTTACCGATTCTATCCGCAAAAATAACAGTCATGTTATCGAAGATACATTCAATATCAAAACGATCCAGTAGCTTTCGAATCATTTTCATTCGACTTTCGCCACCGAAGTTATCGAACTGTAATTGTATTTTTTTTGAGCAACGATTGATATATTTGAAATTACTTCCCTCAAATGTGTGGGCAAGTCCTTCTTCTATTGAAAAATAACCAGTAACCTTCTTTTCTTGTGTTTGCAAAGATAGTTCCGCACCAACTTGTATCGCGTCACAATCTTTAAATCCAAGTTCATCTTGTTGATTGACTAAAATAATATAGTACTGCCCTTCAAAGATAAGTAGATTCCTATCTTCTACATACGGATAAACACGCCTGTTTTTATTAGTATCTGGAACTTCGAAGCGAATAGAGGACGGTTCATTCTTGCCCTCTATTACTTCAAAAAGTTTCATATCAACTAAATGAAATTGTTCACCCGTTGATAACTGTTCAATCTTAGGTCTTTCCACTCGCTTCATACTACCAACCCACTTCTAAAACATTGATTTGATTATTGTGATTAGAACCAACTTGAGAGAAGGCCCCACCTTTAATAATTACATTCGCAATAATACTATCTTGTATGTTCTCTACTCGTAATGTTCTGACTTGGACATTTGAAAGAATCGATCTAAATACTTTTTTATTCCCATTATCAATAGCTAATTCACCTATGTGGACATCAGCACGGGAATCCCAACCATTTTTATTGTTGTATTTGACTGTTCCACCGTTTAGTCCCCAATCAAGGGTAAAGTAATTCCAAATACCATCTTCCCAACATTCTTGTATGTCTGGATTGGTAATTTTAGCGCTAAACCCATAATCTGTTGTGATACCTTTTGCAAACGATCGAATAACAGGATTGGAAATCCGAACATTTTTATACTGCGGTGCATTGTCGCCTTCCTTACTTTTGAACCAAACACCACGGGATGTTTCTTTACTTTTACCATTTCGAATATTAACACCTGTTATTGTAAAATCTTCACAAGTATCATTAAGAATTTGGAATACTAAGCCATGTCCAATATCATTTCCGACTACTTTTTCTGTTTTGAAATAAGACATATTATTGAACAATCCAAGTTCTTCTAATACATTTTCACCCTGAACGTTATAAGTGATATTCTTATGAATCACTTTGTCTACTGGTGCAATTTCAGCTAGTCCTTTTTTTACATTTTTCAATTTGAGATTAACAGTTATATTGTCACAAGGTGTCATATCATAAGGCTTTGTATTTTGGTTCATAAGCGTATTTTTATCATTGAATACATAAATACCTACCGTTGCACCTGTCGATGTTGTGGCAGTACAATCCACAGCTTCTATGTCTATTTCTGAATCTTTCACAGCATTAAGAGCGATGTATGATTGTGATTCCCCACCATTTATAATTTTTGTATCAATCACAATATCTTGACAATGAGATAACACAAATATTTTTGCATCCTTTGTCTTTTTTAGATCAAATACTCCACCTTTAAATACGATGCCTCTTGTTTTATCGTACCCGCCAATATTAACAACATCTTTATTTGTAAAAAACGTTGTACTTCCTGTTTTTAATGTAAATACAGCATTCGGATCTGCACGAATTGTTATGTTGCTTGGAATTTCTAAATCACCAATCATATATGTTCCAGATGGTACATCTAAAGTTTTTCCTGCTGATTCGTTTAATGCTTTTTGGAATGCTGCATTATCATTGCCATAATAATTAACACTGTTATACGGAATCATTGCTCTAATAGCTGCATCTAATGAAGGTTGAGTACCCTTAACTTTATTAATTTCATTCTTGATATCATCATAAGCACCAGCCAAACCAAGCTGCTTCCATTCCGTCCAAATTCCTTTGACTTTCTTACGAACATATAGGCTGTTATCTTCTGCACTGTGAAGACAGTATGCAATTTGCATACAAGCGAAATCGCTAACATTATGCGAATACACTTGAATATACCAACCATAATTATTTTCTTTTGGAGAATTTTTAAGTTCAAATCCTCTGTAATAACCAGTTTTAGTAATCAAATTAAGATCGCTGGCATCTGTAAGTTTCACAGAATAACCTTCATCATCAGTTAATTTAATTCGTTGAAAACTATCTGTATTATCTAGTTTAGTTTTGATTTTCTGATTAAAATCATATAAAGTCCTTTCGCCTAATCTCGCTGTAGTCACTTCATCAAAATTGGATGGTTTTGCTGCTAAGAAATCCGAAATCATTTTTTTGACTACATTTAAAGAATTGGCGTCTCCACTTGCTATTAAAGACTGTAAATTAGCAACATCATTAATTTCTTTGTTTGTTAAATCTAAAAGAGCTTGTTGAACCTTACCAATAAAATTGTTGTTGTTCACAAGCTCTACATATACGTTATCTATTTCTAAATTCAATTCTTTCCGTTCATCGGCAGATATAAGAGTATTTATATAATATTTTCTTGATAAACTCATGGCATTCGCTCCTTTCTATAAATAATAGAATCTTGTATTTACTTCACACCAATGGAACGTAGACGATTCAATTTTGATTTGATTTATGCCAGGCACAAGATGGATTTCTCCTGCATCAGCATGGCGTACCAAATTACGGCCGTATTCGTCTTCTATGTGAAGTCCTTTTATAACAATGATTCCTTGTGATACAGCACCGGGATTGTAAATGGTTAAAGAATCATTAGTAGTAAAATTAGTAATCTTTAAGTAACGCGGATCACATTTAATCCGCCATGTTATATCATGTTGGGCTGGGTTAATTTCCATGGAACCAATATTTTTAAAATAAAATATTTTCTCTTTGAATGTATAATCGTATTTATCATCCCATTCTAATCCCATGCCCCATGCGAATTTATTCGTATCCCATTCCTTCGCATCTAGTGATGTAAAGATACTTTCGCCAAAACCATCCGGTATGGAAAATTCAACAGTAATTTCAAATAATAAAGAACCAGGTGGACGGTTAATTTTCATGTCTTCATACTCAACACGTCTTCGTATGCCTGGTTCCCTCGAATAAATAATATAAAAATCTTCTAACCTACCAAATAAAGCGTATAGTTCATTTCTCTTTTCATATACTCCCTCAATATCTCCTGTATCCACAAGAATTCTTAATTGACACCCTCGCTCTGTATAGCTTTTATTGTAATGATGAACACCAAACTGTCCTTTTATTTTCATCTTATCTGATTCTTTTCGAGGTGGATCTACTGTTAATTCTAAAGTTTCTACATTGTAATCTTTTTTAAGGGAGCAAGTTTGTCCATTCTTAAATAAAATCATTGTATCTGGCATTTACTATTGCCCCCTTTTTAGCAAGTTTATATTATCCTCACGAATATTTTCTTTTCGTACAACTCGTTGCACTGTACGACCATCCACAACTATAGGTTGATCTACAGTAAGTTGTACAACTATGTCTTTTGGAGTTGAATCTATACCAGACATTCCTGCATATGAAACATTCGTTACAGGCATTGCATTTTCATTGAGTGATTGTATGTTACTAGCCATAGTACGATTCATATTCGCAACTAATTCTTTAATTGTACCCGTGATACCAAGTGATTTCTCTCTTGATGATAGCGGCGTAACAGATACCTTGTTTCCCTTCTTAGTAAATAACTCTGGTCCAGCTTCACCAGCTATGAATTGACCATCTCCAAGAACATGACCACCTGTGGCCAACATTGGAACATGTGGAATTTTTGGTGCATCAACACCAGGTATTTTGTTTAATAGATCAGCTGGTGTATTAAATCCATCTATGAATTTATTAATCATTCCAATGATAAAATTTATTGTCGTTTTGATACCTGACTTTATACCATCCCATGCTCCTAAAACACCTGATTTCATACCATCAAAAGCACTACTTACAGCATTAGTAACCCAACGGACCGGGCCCATAATTGCTTCTTTTAGACCTTCCCAAATAGATGATGCTGTGGACTTAATCCCATTCCAAACATCTGATAAAACAGAACTAATTCCATTCCAAATACTACTACTTGTACTACTTATCCAATTCCACACAGTTGAAATAACATTTTTGATTCCATCGAAAATACTTGTTGCTGTAGAAACAATGCCATTCCATAATCCAGTTAAGAAACTAATGATTTCATTCCACACTGTACTTGTTGTTGAACTAATTGTGTTCCATGCTGATATGATGAAGTTCTTTATAGATTCAAAGATTGGTGTAACAAAGCCAACAAGTCCATTCCAAACCGATGATAAAAAATCGGTTATTGCTTGCCATACTTCACTTGTAGTGGAACTAATTGTATTCCAAGTATCAACAATAAATTGTTTTACACTTTCAAAAATAGGAGTAGCAAAATACAAAATAGCTGTCCAAATTGCTTGTAAATACTGTGAGATGAAATTCCAGACAGTTTGTATAACAGATGAAATTCCATTCCAAATCCCCGAAAAGAAATCCGCTATCCCTTGAAGAATTGGTGTTAAGAACTCAACAATCCCATTCCATATGCTCATAAAGAATTCTGATATAGTTGTCCATGCTTGAATAAAGAAATCGCGAATACCATTTACTGTAGATGTAAATATCTCTACAATACCGGCCCAAAGTTCAGAAAAGAAATCCTTGATTCCATTCCACACACTTGTCGTCACTTCAACAACTTTTCCCCAAACCTCTGAGGCTATATCCACAATTCCCTTCCACAAGTTAGAAAGAAATTCAATAATCGAATTCCATATATCAATTGTCTTTTGTTTAATAGAATCCCAGTTTTTAACGATTGCAATGACCAAAGCGGCTACTCCAGCGATAATCAATGGAACAACAGCTACTATACCTACCATCGCTCCAGCCGCTGCTGCTGCACCTAAACCGAATATACCCATTATGCTAGATAAAGTGACAAATATAGGAGCAAGCGCTAAACAGGCCCCGGCTATCACACCTATAACTGTAGCTATTGTCGCTAATGTTGCTGCTAATTGAGGATTTTCAGATATCCACTCAGCAAATTTACCAATTACATTTGCAATAACAGCTAATACTGGTTCAAGAGCCATCTTTAAATCAGCCATTGCCTTTTGAAACTTAACAGCTGGTGATGCATCCAGTTTTTTAACAGAATCATTAAGTTGATCTTGATTCTTTTTGAAATCAATAGTTTTATTTCCCGCTTCTATCAATGTGTTTGTGATGTTCTGGCCTTGGTCTTCCCACATTGTACCAAATAGCTTAACACCTATCTGATTTCGTTTTGTTTCATCTTCAATTCCAGCTAACGCTTTAGCCATCTCTGTCATAGCTGCCGAACCTTCTTTACCGCCTTTAGCTACAGATTGACCCCACTTTTCCAACTGCTCAGCTGAAATATTAGTACCTTCTAAGGCCTCTTTCATAGCTTTGTCGACACCTTGTCCAAACTCAGCTGCTTTAATGCGACCTTCTTTCAAACCATCTAGTAAATTATCAATATTCCATGTGCCAGTTTCAACACCAGCTTCCATAATGGCTTGGACTTCCTCAGCGTTGTAGCCTGCTCGTGTTAGCTGAGCCCCATATTCTGAGATTGTATCTAATTGTTCTGGCGGAAATCCTACTCTTAAAAGAGCGTCAGTTAATCCAACAGCTGCTTCTTGTGAGATACCAACTTCAGAAGCAATTTCATTTGTTTCTTGAATCAATTCATTAAAATCAATACCAGAATACGCTTGAGAAATAGTAGCTGCTTGTTTAACAATAGCTGTATTTGCTTCATCAGAAGCCGTCTTATTTAACGCCCATTGACGTCTGACACCTTCAAGCGCAGCTTCTCCATCAACTCCATATGCTTCAATACCTCGCACAGCTGATTCTACTGACTTTTTAGATTCCTCAGGAACGTTAAATGATATATCGATTTTCGTTTTTAATTTTGATGAATCTAATGCTGTTTCAATAGCTTTATCAATTCCACCGCCAGCGACCGCTGCACCTAACATATTTTCTAAATCGATATCAAGTTCTTTAAACTTTTTACCTGTTTGCTCTGCTTCTTGTGACAACTTTGATAATTCTTTTCTTACATTCTCTACAGAATTACCATCATCGATAGTTGCAAGAATCTGTTTCATCTTTTCAAGATCTGTTCTTGTTCCTAATGCTTCCACACCGATTTTATTAATTGCATCGTCAAGCTGTTTAGATGACGCTGTACCGCTTTTAATAGCGTTGACTAATCTACCACCTAAAGCACTAGAAAAGTTATCTACACTTGTACCTGTGGCTTGAAATAATGATTCTAGTTGTCTTGTGGAAGTAGCTATACGACCTTCTTCAGCTTCCATCTCTTGCATCGAGTTTTGCAGGCTTTTCAGATGGTTTTCAGTTGCAATTACTTCACGGTTAAACGCCCTGTACTGTTCTGGTGATATCTTACCTTCTGCAAATTTTTGATTAATCTGCGTTTGCGCTTCTTTTAGCTTATTTAGCTTTTCAGTTGTTACTGTTACTTGCTCAGCTAATATTTGTTGCTTCTGTGCAAGTAATTCGGTGTTTCCAGGATTAAATTTCAATCCACGTTCTACTTGCTTAAGTTCTTGAGATAAATCCACAGATTGCTTTGTAACATCTTTAAGAGCATTACCTAATTTCGTTGTATCTGCACCAAGTTGTATCGTAATCCCTTTTATTGATTTATCCACACATTCACCACCTTTTTATAAAAAATAAAAATGACCACCCGTTGTATAGGTAGTCATTTTTAGAATGAGTCGTAATCTTTTTGTGAAGCTTTTCTCACTTTTTCTTTTTGCGGATTCTGCAATTCAATATATTCACTAATGTAATCAAGGCACATACCGATTGTCATTTCGTCTAAATCTGAACTTGTAAGCTTACATTTATAACACAATGCAAGGAACGTCTCAGTGGTAAATCCCTCACCATCATCAGTCCCTTGTTCATCGCTTACATCTTTTTTTTAGATTGCATAGAAGCCATTAACATATCTTGAATTTCTGGAATGATTTCATAAATTGGGAACTCATCGAACCCATCTAGCCAGGTAATTGGATCTGGAATTGTTGGGTCTGCTGTTTTCGCTAATACATAAGTAAAGTTATAGAAAACATCCATATCCAATAAACTGAAATCCATATTATCTAAATCATTCATATCTACATTCATTAGTGGATATAGTTTCATTAGTTCCGAAAAGTAATCTTTTCCAAACTGCGCTTTATATCGCTTAGGAGTTCCACCTGTACTTTTTAATCGAACTTGTTTACCATCTACTACAATTGTTTTTTCCATCTAATTACGCTCCTTTTGGTGCTGCTGGTGTTTTTACATACACTTTTTTGTACCAATTATCATAAATTGCTTGAGTTGTTTTGGAAGTTGTTTTCGTTTTTACCATACGTCTTCCATTAAGTTCAATAGGACTAGATACAAATTTCAATTCATTTGTATTAGGCTCCGCAGAATTCGTTTTGGATTTAGATGCAAGCGTAGGGCGACTTGCTGAACAGTTGTACATAACATGACGAGTCGCATTTACATCACCATCAAACTCAAATAATAGTGCGAATGGTTTTGTTTTCGCATCAGCTAATTCATTTAATACTCCGTCTTCTGCATCTAATTGCTCACCAAGCGCATCAATGGCAAATTGCTCTGGAATAGTAGCGATATTTAATGTTCCATCATAACCTTGGTTATTACTTGCGGAATAATAAAGCATGTCATCTGCATAGAATTCAATCAGATCTCCGCGTGGATCGAATGTTAATTCTACTGCACCTGGCATTTTAATCAATGATCCAAATGTAACTAAACTATCTTTCACTTCGTACGTTGCATAATGAACGTTTTTTAAGCCGAATGTCACTTTATTCTCATTCACTTAAATCAACCTCACTTCATAAAATTTTTGAAATAATTTTTCTGATTCAATAAATATCTCAAATGAAGATTCATAAGGAATCTCATGTTTATCTAAAACATTTTCAAGTTCGGCTTCTGCAACCAAATCTTTTTTAATTGTGTAAAGCTCAATATTGATATCATTTATTTTGTGATAGACCTTATTGTCAGCCGTCATGTTAGATGAGCCGTCCACAAGGATACAAATATAAGGTGGCGATGGTACAGGGTTACCAGGCGTTGCTGTAAAATGCGAATAAGCCACAGGATAACCTGTAGCATCAAGTATCTTTTTCAATTCAACTAGCGTCATCCTCTTATCGCTCCTTCAACTTCATCCAAGTACTCTTGTATTACCTCTTCTTCAACTGGCCGAATATGAGGAATTCCGGATACACGTCCACCACCAGCCTTCACGTGACCATTTTCAAGTAAATGAGTAAGTTGGTAATGAGTAGCATTATGAATGAAAACGGCCTTATCAACCTTTTTAACCCGCCAACCTTTTCGATATTTACCAGTCAATTTCGGTCTATTAAGGCTCTTTAATTTACTAACTCCACTTTTTGCAATTTTCACCTGTATTTCCTCTACTTTTTCTTCAACTTCTCTTGTATATGCTGCTACTTGTCTAACAATCTCATTCGCTAAATCGTTAATACTAGTCACCAGCTTTCACCCAACCTTTTCCATAGCTATGATGGTTAATGTTTTATTCTCTTCATTATCATTTATTGGTGGTTCAATAATATCGAAGATACGCCCCTTTAAATTAATCCGCATTTCTTCTGTAATTCCAAAAGTGCAGGGGATAACGAACCGATAAATTAGTGTTGCTTGTGAAGCCGAAGCGGCAATATATTCTGATCCTTTTAATGTTTTTATCATAGCCCAAGCTTTTTTAAATTCTTTCCAATCTATTTCAATAACCTGGCCAAGATCATCTTTTATTGTTACTGGCTGTTCAATAATGATTTTATTTCTAAAATCTCCTGTGTTTAATGGCTGTTTATACTGAAAAGGACGCATATCATTCACCGTCCACTTTAATTTCTTCTAACGCTTTTTCAATGCTAAGACTATTAATCTGACTTAAAAAATTCTTGTCAAAATACTCTAGTGCATCATTATAAACATAACGAGAGCGTTCAAAGACTAACTCCTTGAACACCTCATCATCATTCAAATCATACTCTCCACAAACTTTGATTAAAGCTTTATTAGATGTAGAAAGGATACGTTTTAGGTTATCATCTTCATCATCACCTAATCGCATCCTATCTTTGAATTGCTGTAATATTTCATTTGAAATTACTGTATTCATTCACATCACCCTTGTGTTGGTGGGGTTACTTCTTCAAGTTTCAATGTGTAAACTTGTGAAGTGTATTTATCCTTTGGTTTACCAGTAGCATATTGTTTGGCGATATAAAGTGTTGCATCTTCTAAAGCGAGTGTTTCATTATACTTTTGGATTGGCTCCGTTCCACCCATCGCTGCAATGTATTCCCCTTTAACAAAGAACACCACTTGTCCTTGAGGTACAAATACAGATTCTGTTGGGATTGGATTAAAAGGTAAGCTCGTTACATATACACCTGCCGCATTTTGAATTGTAGCATTTGCTTGAATGTCAAAAGTATCGAATGGATTTGTTACCATAACTACTTTACCAGCAACATTTTTTGGTCTATCTGCATCTGTTTTACCATCAGGATTTAATTTTTTAGCCAATAATTTGACCACACCTTTTAATTCATTAATTGTTTTACGACCAGGCTCGAAAGTTAAAGTTCCAGCAACTTTTTTATCTGGATATACTCCATTCGTGACACTTCCGCTAGGGTCTTTTAATAATCCAATAGGTTCATTTTTACCCGTACCAGCTACAAAACCACGCTCTAAACCTACTGACATTGCTTCTGTAATCATAGTACGAACATATCGTTCCACCCATACTGGACCAAGCTTCAACATATCATTTGCTAATGGAATAAATGCTGTTAATTTCAGTTGAGTAATTGATTCTTTTCGGAATGTAGCATTTAATTGTCCTTTAATATCACCAAATAACGGTCCCCATACAGCTGCACCCTCTGGATCTCCATAAATAAACTCTGTCACGGCTCCTAAATTCTCTAAACCGATATGCTCTAACAACGGGTGACCTTGAACTAAATCATCAAAAATTCTCTCTTGTGTTGTTTTAGGTAAAGTCTCAGTAGATTTAAAACCACCTTCTTCAACAACAGCATTAAAGAACTTCATTTCCTCGCTTGTTAATACATTAGAACCACGAGACTGCATAATAGAACGGTCTACAATAGATTCATTGACCTGATTTAAAATATCCGACCGAACATCTGTAGCTAGTGCTTCGATCATGGAATTTAATGCCGCCGTTTGTTCTTCTGGTGTGCCTTCCTGTGTCGCTTTTGCAAATGCTAGTTTCTTTTCTTCAAAGTTATTAAATTTAATCACCATATTTTATTTTCCTCCTAAATTTAAAAAGAGCGTACTCAGATTCTGTTTTGTATTAACAGGCTCTTGAATAGGCTCTTTTGGATTTGTTTGTAACTCATTCAAAATTTCGTTCTTTAATCCAGATAATGCTGCATTTAAATCTTCTTTTGTAATTCCCTCTGTTTTCCCTTTATTGATAGTACCATTTCTAAATCCATCAATAACTTTCTGTGGAATCATAGAAGAAACGGCACTAGATGCTGTCATTTTAATTGGATTATCCATAAACATGATTTCATCCACAAAATTATTTTCTAATGCTTGTTGTGCTCCCATCCATGTTTCTTCTGCCATCATATTTAGCAATTCTTCTTCGGATTTACCACTTTTAATGACATAAGCATTTACAATGGCCCTATCCGTAGTTCTCAACATTTCAGCAGCCTTTTCCATTCCTCTATGATCGCCACCATTCCACATAGAAGCGTTATGAATCATAATTTGTGCTGTTGGAGAAATTCGAACTTTATCACCAGCCATTGCAATGAAAGAAGCCGCGCTTGCAGCTAAACCAACAATTTGAACTTCCACATTACCAGGATAATTTTTTAATGCTGTATAAATCTCTGATCCTTCATGTACATAACCACCAGGACTATTAATTGATACAATTAAATCCTCACCATTGGCATTAGTAAGTTCTTTTGCAACCATACCTGGGCTTGTTGCATCCATTTCAAAACATTCATAAATCCAAGCTTCATCACTAGAAATAATTGGTCCTTTAACGTCAATTTTCACCGTCATTTGTATTCTCACCTCCTTCTCCTGTATTCATTTCAGCGTAGTTTTTCGTAATATAATGTTTGTTTAAGTTAGGATCATCCGAGATATCATAGTCTACTTCTACCCTGATTTCATTTCCTTTAAATACACCAGAAGCTACCAGTTTATCTATTTTTTCCGCCAAATCAAATATACTTTGATAAGAAACAGCTTTTACTTGAATTCTCTGTCCTTTAAGGTACTCTTCTTTTTCAAAGAATTTTACATTCGCCTCATCTGATAATTTTTTCAATAATGGTCTTACTGTAAAAAGCATATAATTTTTCGTTTGCTTCTCTACATCAGCCATTTCGCCATATAACAAAGCGGTCGGAATGCCAAAAGCCATTGCTACTTGATTTAAAAATCCATTTGTTACTTTATTGATTTCATCCACACTTTGCCCAGAGTTTCCACCGCCTGATGTTTCAGCGTATTTAAATCCTGGTTGTTGTGGAATGATAGCAACATCCTTTTCACCAATCGCTTTATACATGTTATCAATGAACTCTTGAAGCTTCGCTTGATGTTCTTTACTTTTTGCAGCAAGCATATCCATATCGACTGTTCCACGAATTTGATTCTTACGTTTTTGAGAACTCAATATCCTACCGAATAAATCACCATAATCAGCAAAAAGGCCATCGATAAGTGGTGATAATTTATCATTGCGATATTTTAAATGAATAACCTCACTTTGTTTAAAGCTTCTTTTAAACTGATAATCTTTTACGGTAACATTCGTAAAAGTATCTTCAAAAACAGCGTATTCGTTATGTTCAAAATCATCTGCAATAAGTAGATCACCATCATCAGCTTGTATGATTAAGGCTTCGTTATCATAAATAAGCTTATAAATGTACCTTTCCCAAAAGGTACTTGCTGTCATATTCTTATTGGGCCTAACATTTAATCGGTAATAAAGTTCATCCTTTTCAAATTCTTCACCATTTTTAACCCTAAATTCTGACTGACTAATTGTTCTCCCTAAAAAAGAAATACATGTATCAATCGCTAGTCGCTTCATGTGGACTCTATTTGCCTTTTCGATAAACATTTCCACATCAAACATAAATCCTAATTCACTATTTCTTTTAAATACTGCATCCAGCCATCCAATGATTATCACCCCATTTATTAGAATTTAATACCATCTAACATAAAATCGAATTCATCCACAAGAATATTATCCGCTTGCCATAACGCATGGATAAAAGCTTGGAATCCATCTGTTTTGCGCTTAAATTCATCTTTTTTCAGGTATTCTTTGTTTCCATCTTTTTTGATGTGGACGTAGACGTTGTTGGTGTACCATCGCATTAATGGATTATCACCAAAGATAATTTGTCCATTTGCGAATAATGTTTCAACGCGTGGTGCTAATAAAGAATGAATTGCCTTCGGGTTACGAATATACAATAATGTAAAACCTTCCGCTTCAAGTGCTGTTTTAACAAGATCTAAACGGAATGTATCGGCCACTATTGTATTAACTCCATATATTTCACGCATTTTCACAAACCAATTAACAATATGAGAAATATTGATAACAGGTTCATCCACAATAGTTAACAATCCGTTTTCAGCCCATTCATAAATTGGCGCTTTTAATTTCACTTTATCCAAGAAACCTTTGCGTACAAATGAATGAGTTTTCCATATATAATTTTCCCTATGTTTAAATAGTAGCCCAACCGATGCAAAGTCTTTGATACTGGCGTAGTCGAGACCACCCACAGCGATTTGATGGTGCAGATTAGGAATTTCTCTCAAGGTTTCTCCATCTTCTTCATAACCTGTTCGCCATATCTCTTCCCAAGTAGCAACAGCTTTTGTTAAATCTGTTTCAGGATAATTCATACGTTTGGTCATGAATTCTTCACGATTTGATGGATTATTTGCTAATTGTTTATATTGAGTTAATACCTTTTTAAATAACCCTTTAGCATATGAGCTTCTTGGTTCACTAAACATCGGATTAGCTTTTTCCCACATATCAGGATTATCAATTTCTTCTGGATCATCAATCTTACAAATAAACGGAAATAAAGGATCGTCTAATTCTTCGCCTTTAAGAATATTCATTGCTCGTTCTTTCATCTTGTCTAAGAATCCATCACGAACAAAGCCGTCTGTTCCAATAAAAAATTCCCTAGCATTTGGCACTTTTCCAAGCCCACTAGAGAATACATTTACAACATCAAAGTTTTCATATTGATGTATTTCATCATAAATAACACAACCATCACGGAGTCCATCTTTCGAACTTGCGTTAGATGTATGATATTGCATAATACTTTTTGTATCATGACTAAGAATTTCAACTTTAGTTCGATAAAACATTTCTTCTAATATTTCTTTACCTTCAATAGCATCATACACTTCACGGAATGAAACTTTTGCTTGTTTCTCATTGTTAGCCACAATTGAAACATTGTATCGATCTATTCCGTGCAATGGACTAATAAAAAAGTGGCATAACGATGAAATCAAACCATTTTTACCACCACCACGAGCCATCATAATAAGAAACTGCTCATAAAATATAGAATCGTCTTCTTTATAAAATAAAAAATTAAATGCTGTTAGGAACTTTTGAAACGGCTGCAATTTGAAGTACCATTTCTCAGTGAATTTTATATAGTCCTCATGCATTTCATTATGGAAATATAAATCATCACGTATTAAGATGTATTTCTCCAGGTACTCCATTAGCATTATGCGCTCTTTATTTAGCTTAATTTTCCCTGTCCGATACATTTCAATATATTCATAGACGTATTGATTTTGAATCATGTTAAATCTTTAGCTGAGCGCGTAGTTTTTTGATGAACATTATTTACTTCGGCCGATGCTTCCAAACCAAGCGCGCCTAAAATCTTTATCATTCGATCATTGGTTTTATGTAAATCATTGATGGAAGGATTGGATTTCGGGCCATGCATACCAGATACCTTTATTCCTGTATCTTGAATATCATCAATAAGATCACATTTCAAATCCCACAATGATAAATAGTCTTGAACTAAGTCTTCATAATGATATCCAGTGATTTTTTTCTTTTTTAATTGGCTGTATAAATCTTTTTCAATACGTTCTCTCAAGGCTTCACGACTAGTTTTAGCCACTAGATCCCCTCCTTCCTAATTTACAGTAGTTCCCAATTTAATATAACGCGCGAAATCGCTTATAAATTTGGAAAATCGACCCCCTCCTCCGGTGCCCCTTAGATGAAAAAAAGCTGAAATAATAGAGGGGGGGAGTCATTTTAAGATTACTAATTGAAGTTTTACCTTCGATAAGATATCTTGGTAATTATTTTTATATTTAATCGAGCTTGCAACATTCTTTGTTATATTATATTTTTTCATAACATCATACATCTTCATGTGTTCAACCCAGAAATCGTAATATATATTGATAACTGTACTACTATCTAACCTTACTCTTAATCCATTTTTAATAGCGTGTTCTGTATTTTCTTTAGGTGTTACCCACTCTAAATTCTCCACATGATTATTCAGTTTGTTTCCATCTTTATGATTTATTTCAGGTTTATTTTCTGGATTAGAAATAAAATAAAGCCCAACCAATCGGTGGACTTTGTAATGTCTTTTATTTAGTTTAATTCTCAGGTACTTTCCATCATGCAATTCTAATTTTCTTATCCTTTTAGTTTTTTTATTTCTAATCCTACCATAATTAGATATCTCATAATTATGTCCTTCAATTCGTTTCCATATCTCCAAGATACTCACCACTTTTCATCGTGTTCCCATTTATTCTGTTTCTTTTTAAACGTTCTTCCATGTTCTTTGTTATGACAATCCACACAGATTGTTTCTAGATTATCTATATCTAATGCAAGTGTTGGATGATGTTCGAGTTCTTTTATATGATGGACAACTAACTGTATCTTCTTACGCTTGGCACTCTCACTGTATTCGTTGGTATCAGTTTGAACACGACCATTACGTTTACATTCTTGACACTCATAGTTGTCTCGCTTCTTTACTTGTTCACGTAGACTCTTCCATTCGCCACTGTCATAGAACTTACGTTTCTGTTGTTTGGTTTTGTATTCTTTAATCACAAACAGTCACCAGCATATATACGTTTTAACATGCGTTGGTCAACTTCTAAACTTCTTTTATAACTCTCGATATAAGCCGGATTACAATTATTAATCAACAAACAATACCTCTTTACCTTAGTTAAATCATATTGTATACGCCATGTTTCTTCAGTTGTATCGTTGACTTGTACATCTTTTTTAAGCTTTAATGCTTCAATTAGTTCATCTGTTGAGAACTTAGATAATAATTCTATTACACTTTTAGTTTCAGCTTTCTCTTCATATACTCCATCCATCTATCCTCACCCCTTATCAATCTAATTCCTTTACTTCCTTTGCTTTAAGGAACTGAATCATGATTAGTAAACCAACTATAAATCCTGTTCCGCATCCAAGAAAGTAACTAAACCAACCCATCTAATCACTCCATTGCCCAAAATAAAAAGCACCCGAATGGATGCTGTTATTTTCTTAAATTTCTTTTATCTTGAAAACAAAAATTAAAATACATCGCGACCAAAAGCATAATGATACTTCGCTCCCAGAAGTTCATATCATGAATAAAGTCCAACACAATACTAACTATGAACCCTATTACTATTCCTAACATTCATTTAGCTCCTTCAAATACGGTATGTGATATTTTAATGTCCGTACACAAACAAAAGAGCAACCGATGCATTCAGTCGCCCTTTCGTCAATTCTTTATGTTATTACTATAAACCCTTTTTGCAATAGTTAACATGAACTAATGTGAACTTAATATTTTGTTAACCTAACTTTTGAGCATATTCAATCATACGCTTTATTTGTGAGTGTTTATTATAGATATAACGCGGACTGTAATTTAACTCTTCAGCAATCTTTTCTAATGTTTTACCTTCCACATACTTACCATACATAATCTTGTGCTCCAAACCATGAAATGTACGAATAACTTTTTTGAAATTAAACATGTCATTCATCTTATGAGCTAAATCACGTTCACGTACAGCAATACGATCTTCAAGTTTTGACCCTTCTGATTCAGCAGTTAAACGTACTTCCTGTAAGTCGCCATACACCCAACGTTTTAATTCTCTCTTACTTCTATCCAAATCATGTTCTATATAGATAATTTCATCTTCTAATTTATGATAGTCTTTCAACCAATCTAGCAATGTATGAGCACCTCACTTATTTTAGAATACCAGCTTGTACAAAAATGTTTCTCCAAGCAGTATTAACTTGATGTTTTTCAAACGACTTCGCCCTACGAGCAATCGCCTTCCTAATTTTTCGTTTTTTTCTCTTTTTCATCGTTTTTCCCCCTTTAATTTCACCTCAAAACGTATGAATCATTTTACACAGTGTTATTACACGTTTTTAGACGTTTTACTGTCCCCAAGACATATTGCATTCGGAATTAATTTAAACGTTTAATTTCCTTGTTATATAAAGTCGTTTTTTCGGCAAAATGAATTTTTACAAAAAATTAATCATTCCACTTAAAATGGATGTAATGTTCATAGTAAAATCCACCTAAAATGTTCTTCCTTTCTTCTTTCTTAAAATCAACTTTCACACCATCCATTAATTCTTGTAACTTTTCTATGAATAGTTTCGAATGCATAATATGTTTATCTGGATTTTCATTGTGGATTTTATATCTATAACCGGAATATCCTTTTGCGGCACTTTCGATTATTGCCGCTTCCATTTCCTCTGCAAATTCCAATGCCTTTTCATCGATAGCCTTGTCTTGGATTTCTTTCAGATTTTTAACTAATGACATATCCATTCCCCTTTTCTATTCAATTAACGATTTTGTTTTGTTTTATAAGTACTGTAATGTTCCTTTAAAATACTTAGTGATCTCCTCAAATACTTCTTTTGGATCAGGATGACCATTAATAACTAAACTTGTTTCAATTAATTGACCATTTTCGTAATGAATACTAAACTCGACTGTCATTTGTGGTTCATTACTTACTATGTTCAAATCGATAAGTTTAGAGTGAATAGAAAGATAGCCTTTCATGTCCCATACTCCTTTCAAATAAGGATTTTGTATTACTTAGTGAGTCACATCACTGATATCATCCGTCATCCAATCCGTATCAACATCTTCGATTGGTGGCATTTCTCCAATTCTTTCTAAATTCAATTTCTTAGAATCCTCAATTAATTTATCTAAGTAAGAGCTTCCAACTTTATTTATGACTTCTTCCATTCTTTTTCCGACTTTATACAAAAACTTCACTGTATCTTCTTTAGTTCTTGTCTCATCCCAAACTTCTTGCGTGATATTGACGTTTATCGCTCTGACCCCTGTTGTTACTTCAGATACATTTATGTGATATCCCATAGGGATGGCACAAAATCTGTACTTCCCTACTTGTATTTCATGACCTATCGCCTGTTGCCAATTCCCCATATTTGTTGCTAAATGAAACTTTTGAGCTTGCTCGTTCACTTTGATTTCCATTCCGTTCCCCTCCAAAATAACGCTTTGGTTAAAATTAACTAAGTCTTGTAACTTTAATTTCTTTCCCTTCTGCATCATCCACTGTTAACGATTCTCCTTTTCGCAATAGCATCATAGAAATATTAATCGCTGTTTCATGTGCGTTTTGCGCAAGAATGCAACCTAAATCACACAAACATTCCATACTTTTCTGTAGTGAACCTGTAACGTTGCCTTTTTTACTTACAACTTCAAATGTCATTAACATCACCTCGTAGATTCCTAACGTTTTGTTGAAATTCCGGATTTCTTATCACTAGCTACTTATTTTTACTTAGTCGAATATTTAATCGTAGATGTGTTTATCAGCTTCTTCAATCAGCTTATATACATCTTCTTCATACCTCGTACCCTTAGCCATTGTCGATAAAACAAGTACAAGTGTGACAATACTCTCATTCTTTTTACGCACAGCCATATTAGGATGTTTAATATCGAGAAGGTAATCAAATACTAACTCATGAACTTTATCAGCCTTTTTCAAATGACTGTTACATGCCTTTCTTAACAAAATTCAAATTGTATTACAATAACTATTTTGTTAAATCTACAATAGTGAGGTTAATAGCTCTGGCTTGGTCTAAAAATACTAATAAATTCTCTGCCACTGCCTTTGCTATAGGAGTAGCACATGCAATTTCTTTACCATCCACAATAATTTTTAATTCTTCTCCAAGATCTTCAATTTTTACATCCTTCATATTTCTCATTCCCCTTTTGTTTAGTTTTACTCTTCAAAACTTCATCATACAAACTCATAAAAGTAGTTTATTTATTGCTTGTCTGCAACTTAATATCTGGAATAATTTCTTCCGGTCTAAACAGTACTTTGTAATGGTATGCATCTTCGTACTTAGCATCTGTTTGTTCAATGAAGTAACTTACATTATCACTTAATCCAAGGTAATGTTTCTTATATTTACCATCACCAGTCTTGCAAGTTACAGTTATCTTCTTCCCATCACTAGCGTCTAAAGCGCATAATCCCTCAATACTTAAAAGGTATTTATCAGTTATACCATTGAAGAACACTACTCTTCGTTGAACCTCAAATGAATCAGCTGATTTAGATAAATTTTGTGAAACTGTATCTGCTTCTGTACTACAACCTGCTAAACCTGTTATTGCCATAATAGACATTAAACCTGCAATTATTTTCTTTTTCATTTTCCGCTCCCCATTTCTTGTAAAATTCAAATTTGGTACTACTTTACGCCTGTGCTGCCAAATCCACCTGATCCACGCTCACTTTCACTTAATTCATCTACTTCTACAAAGCATGCTGTTTCGCATGGCGCTATAACACCCTGTGCAATCCTGTCGCCCTTTAATATTTTATAAACTGTACTTGCATACGGTTCTGGATCTCCGTGTATATCATTGCATCCATAATCTTCATTACCTTTAGGTGATATATTCTCGATGATCACTCCAACTTCTCCGCGGTATCCACTATCAATCGTCCCTA
The DNA here is from genome assembly GCF_028401955.1 of Bacillus sp. BP-3. GTDB lineage: Bacteria > Bacillota > Bacilli > Bacillales > Bacillaceae_G > Bacillus_A. The sequence goes on along the minus strand of NZ_JAQOTJ010000002.1, from coordinate 260,552 downwards.
ATACAACTCGAAGTTTTGTTTTTCGTGAAATCCCACTGCGTGGCCGTACCTGCAATTCAAATCCTAGTGGAATCTCGAAAGCTAATCCTGTATTAATCACTCTTGTTTCTCCCGGTTCAATAACCATGTTCTCTGCTGCTACAAGATCAAAACCCGCATCGAATTCTCTAGCGTATTTCGGTAACTCTACATCTTTATTAATCTTTTTCACTTTGACTCTTAGTTTCATTTAGTGCACTTCCCCTTCAATGATTTTGTTTAACTTTGCATATTCACCATGTACTTTCAAAGCCATATTGTTATGCTCTTTAGCCGCTTCATGCCTACAATCGTAATAACCAATATGCGTTCTCTTACCGTCCTTATAAATGTAAGAATGCCATTTTTCTTTTTCCTTATTCCAACTCACCCCTTTATAACCACTGGTATTGTTACCTTGTATGGTCCTATTCATACTATTTTGGCTATTATTAACGATTCGAAGGTTTCCTTTTTGGTTATTAAGTCTGTTCCCGTCTATACGATCAACCTGTTCACCTTTTTTCGCTTTCATTATTACGCGGTGCATAAGTTCAATTGTTTTATTTCTACGTCTCGCTGCATAACCCGGTCTCTGATAACACCAGCTGTTTTGCATCAAGTACTCATAGTCTTCATCATCAACCAATGTAACCTTTCCTTTTGTCAATTGAATCTCTTTCATTCTGTCCCGCTCCTTATAAGTAACTGATCAATTTCTCTTTCTGTTTCTTCAACACTTCCAGGGAAAGTTTCGTCTTCCGCTTCTCGTTATTCAATCCAACCAAGTGATATTCCATCTTACGAATCTCACTTTCTACTGATTCAATTTCACTTTTTACCTGTATCTGTGTGACTTCTTTCCTCATGAATTCCCTCCTACAGTCCTAATTTGTTCATTATCTTCCCTTCCTCAAACCCATGTATGATATTTCCGTCCTCCATCAAAAAAGCCGGTAATGTCATTAATCCCTGTTGTTTTATGTGGTGTTCATTTTCTTTTAATTCAACATTCACTTCTTCAATTTCCACATCAACCGGACAGTGTTGAAGCATGAATTTCGCTCTGTTGCAATTCCCACAATTATTTTTTGTAAACATAATGATCTTAGTTGCCATTCTCTTCATTCTCCTTTGCTTCTGCTAATAGTTGAGTTACTTCAAAAGTTCCATGCTCTGTATATTTCATTATTTTTCATCTCCTTAGTAATAAACCGAATCGACTTTGTATAGGTCAACGTATAGAGGTACAGTTACTTCTTTAGGGTAATAATGCTTACAATCAAAACTCACGTTGTTGTACTTTCGGTGCCACTTGAAGGACTTGTCCATCTCGTCAAACTCTCTTCGGATATACTCTATAGGTAAGTTAGGTAATTCCTTCCATGACTTATAACTTCTATCGAAATTAGCCAATTGTTTTGTACGTGTATGTCTCATTCTCCCCATCCCCTTTTATCAATTCGAATAGCTCCTGCTCACTCATTTCATAAAGCTGACGCCCTGTGCCTTCTTCCTTGTAAATACCTTTATGTAGCAGCACATCGATGTAAATTTGTTTCCTGTCCATCGCTTCTCCTTGCTTAGAAAATACCCGTTCGCAGGTAATACTTCGCTTGATAATAAAAATGATGATATATCCAGTTACCACTGAATTTTTTATCTAAATACACGATTTCAAAGTTGTATTTAGCTTTAAATGTGTTAAGTCTGCCAAGTAATGCTAAAGGGTTATATTTCGAACGATACTTACCTTGCAGCATCTTTTCGTATCCGTGTAGGTCCTCCACAATTAGAGTGAAGGGAATATCCTTACTTCGAATTAATTCGTTCTCGAAAGCCGTTTGCGTATCCTTTTGTAAGTTCCCTGTGATCTCATCCATGTGGGCTTTTCGTTCTACTCGGCTATCTAAGTAAATATCACGAGGTATTCCCAACTCTTCATTTTTAGGAATCATACAGCCATAATCACCGGTATCTAATTTTTGATTTTTAAACGGTATACCCTTTTGATGTAAGTAATCACGGATATGATCATTTACATTTTCACGAGTATCGATTACAATCGTTAATGTTTTAAGGATTTTTTCTATTTCTTTATCTGTGTAATGGAAACGGATCATTCATCTACTTCCTCTCCATATCCTTTATTAATTTCAAGCTCAATCAAGAGCATTACTTTTTCAATACTTTGTTTAACATTCAATGGATCATCGGTAAAATATGCTTTAGTTAGTAATTCAAGATATTTATATAACTTCTCTAATCTAAATTCATTCATCATCTACAAACCTTTCTTCGCATATGTAACCGCACGTTCATATATCTTTCTAGCCATTGCATTTGATTCATCATTCTCAAATTGGCGATGGTCATCATAAATGTTTGTCCAACCGTTATTTGCAAGGACAATCGTCCACTCATAAAACAGTTGCAAAGAATCTTCTTCATCAAGTAACCAATCGTGTAATTTTTGATTATGTTTCCATCCACAAAAGTGCTGAAATACCTTCATTAGTGTGACTTTCTCCGCACTTTCGCCTTTCCAGGACTTAAACCATGTATAAATTCCGTTGTAATTTTGTTCAGCAGCTTGCATTACTTCCGCTGGAATTAAATTCTGTCTTGTTATTCCAATTCGATTATCTTTTGGATCAAGATAGATATTTGCGCCCACTTTCCAAATTGAGCTTATGATTTCTAATACTTGCATGGAAGTAATCTCACTCCCCACCTTCCATATTCAATCACATAATTTTTCATTCTTTGATGTTTAACACCCATATTGAATTTTTTAAGCTGATTATTGAACTTAATCTTCGTTAATGGTTTTAGACTATAAAACTTGCAATACTTCAAATACCGTTCATATAAATCCTCATTTTTTTCGAAGTTCTTAATATCTTTAACTAAATTTTCTTCTATGAACTTTTCCATAAAAACTCACCAACTTTACTAATCGTGTTACGGAAATTATCGTTTTTTACTCAAAAAACACCTTAAATTACGCTTTTTTTCATTTAGTAACACGCTATAATCATTACAGCCCCAAGGGATTGGACTACTTGGTGTTACTAGTGTTACCGTCTGTCGGAATTGCGCGCTATATATACTTATATATATTTTTTATTTTTTATAGATAATGATATTAAGTAACAAAAGTAACAACAAAAGTATAAAAAGCGTCTTAAACCATTGATACATAAGGGTTTTAAGAGATTTTAAACGTGTTATTTTTAGTAACACTTTCGCTATTTTCGTCGTTTTTCAGTAACTCTGACTGCTTAAAAGTATTTTTTCGGTCTGCTAAAGTAACACCTTGGATAAAATACTTATTTCTGTTGCCGCGCTCTCTTTTGAAACCCTGCGTTTCTAAAATTCGATAAAACGCTCTATTTTTTAATTGATGTTCTCCATTTCTGAAACACCAATTCGCATATACTTCGTATAATTCTTTTGCTTCGATTTGGACATCTTCTCGTTTGAAACAACATTCGAACATAAACGGACCGAGTATATCCATTTCTTCTTTGTAATCACCTGTTGCTTTCATGACGATTGCTGGATCGTTTAGTCCCGACTGCTGCCACTTCAAGCAACCCTCAATCGCCCAATTTAGAATACCTGGCATTTCAAGACTTAACTTTTCAGGTAGCTTCTTATCACGCTTTTCCTTCGGTAACTGTAGATTGAATGGAATCAAACGAATACGTCTCCAAATCCCTTCATCTACACCTTTGATTACTGGCTTATGGTTTGTAGTGAAGAAAACTTTAAATTCAGGTATGAACTCAAAGAACTCTTGTCTCAGGAACCGGGCTAACACCGGCTCACCGCCTGTTATTTGTTTTACAAAAGCTTCTGATAGTTGTTCCCCATCTTCGCTTTCAATTGCTGATACAAAACGAGATCCAACTAATCTAGCGATATCATTATTGGCCCCAGTTTCTTTCTTTTTAATGAAAGTATCTGACTTAGCTTGTCTGCCGTAGTCGCCCATAATATCTTTGATAATATTGATAAAAGTTGATTTCCCATTTGAGCCACCGCCAATTAGGAAGACCATTATTTGCTCTGTAATTTCTCCAGTAAGTGAGTAACCAATTAATCGTTGCATGTAGTCAGTCAGCTCTTTGTCTCCTTGGAAAATTTGATCTAAGAAGTTAAGCCATTCAGGACATTTTGCGTTTTCATCAAATGAAATGTTAGTAATTTTAGTTAAACCAAGTTCTCGATCATGTTGCTGCAGCTTCCCTGTTTTCAAATCAACAATGCCGTTTTCAACATTTAATAAATACTTATGCTTATCAAATTCTTGTCGCTCTCCTGGAACCAATGGCATAAGGTCCTTAATACTATTCATTCGAATATTTCTACGCTCGCACATTCGCGCCCATTTCATTTCAGATTCATCTTCTGACTTATTGAGACTACGGAGCACCTTTGCTGTAATTCGTTCAATCTCTTTTTTTGTGTCTATTTTCCATCGTTTTCCGTCCCATATGAACCAACCAATATCACTAACATACTTGATTACGTGGCCATATTCATACGCAATACGTTCAGCATTGCCGAGCTCTGTTAAACGGAATTTCTTTTTCGGCTTGTCCTCCACAATCTCAGCTGCATCTTCATTAAGAAAATCAAAAGAAAATTCTTCGAATTGCTGTTTGTTGTCTAAAATAGTTGTGGAAGTCGATGAAATGGCTGTTGCTATAGTTCTTTCACCATATGTTTCATTTGTATCTCTAAAATGAATAACATCCCATTTATCACGCATTAAGCTAGTTTCACGAAACATTGAATCCATTCGAGTCGCTGAATTACCTGTCCAAAAAGCTAAATGATTACATAAAGCGAGGTCACTAGCTGAATGATCGTCATTAATTAAGCTACCGTTATATAATGACCGGATTTCATCTCCGTTTTTACTCCGAAACATTCTTTCCCATAAAGCATCATTTGAAATTTTGATTTCGTCTTTTTCAAATTCTGCTAAATTTACACGCCCTTGAATATCGCTATCATCAAAATATTGTTCGAACACTTCCGCTAGCTCATCGGTACGATCATATACATCATTAGAATTTTCACGATTTCCAGTAAAGGTGAAAAACCGGCCGTATGAGTAAATTTCCAATCCATGTTTAGTATTTTTCCGTCCAGTACCTAAAACAGATTGTGGAAGGTTCCCTTTGATGATGATGTGAATACCTTTTCCAGATGGAGAAAACTCTGTATAGCTGTCTAATGTATCGATAATTTCTGTTGCCAAAGCATTTGTTTTTTCATCTACAACACACTTATCAATATCAATTCCGATATAGTTATCTTGCCTACTAAACACAAACCCTATGCCGTCATAGTCACCTTCTAAATAGAATTTGACTGCCGTTGCAAACGTTGACCAGGTACGTCTATTATTTGCTTGAGCCATTTCACCAGTTACTTGATATGGAACCTTTGTTGGTTTATTATTTCGTGTTTCAAACTTCCACAAAATCCATTGAGGAAGGCCTTTTAATTCGGCAGGAATTTCATTAAAATTGTATGGATTCTCTTTCATTTCGCCCTCCGATTTGCCTTTTAGGGTATAAAAAAGAGAAGTCGGCAAAAACCAACCTCTCTATTTAGTTTTATTTAGAATGGTAAATCATCATCACCGATAGTAATTGGCGGTCCACTTGGTTGAGGAGGATTTACCTTTGATGGTGCTACAAATTTGACTTTAGCGAATGTTTTATCGTTCTTTGTTTCGTGTTTTACATAAGCTAAAACCGTTTTACCTAAAATCTCACGCACAACAACAGGTAAGTCTAATTCCTGTTTACCTGTGTATCCACAAGCTTTAAAGAATGAGTTATATTTCTTTTCAGTATCCTCTTTATAATCTTGAACATTACTAGTTAGATATAGAGTGTTATATAGGATTTTTGCTCCTTGGTGTTTTTGTTCAATATCTGAACGAATTTCTACATCAAATCCGATAGAATATTGACCTTGCCATTCTTTTTCTTCAGCACCTATAATCGTAACTTCGTATTTACCTTCCTCTACAAGACCGAATCCTTGTGATACATTTTCTTCATCAAATTTAAATTTAAAACTCATTGTTTATTTCCCCCTGTATTTTAGTTTGTGGATGACACGATTAATTCTTCTTGCACGCAGCCTTTACGCTGATCTAAATGATTCTTAGCAAAAACACTTTGATTGCCTTCTAAAACAAATCCTCTTGTACCATCTGCTTTTTTTACCAATTGACCAACAACATGTACAATCCCCATAATGTGATTGACGATCTTATCCCGAATATCAGGAATGAATTGTGTGTATTGCTGGCCATCATCATGAGTGATATTTCTTGTTGTCTCCCAAGCTGTGAAAATAATATTTGCATCTAATGAATTAAATGTTTCTACTAACTTTAAAAGATGGTTATCTAGTAAAGCGTAATCCTTTAATTCCGGCATACCGCTTTTTGTATTTTCACCTTTTTTAAGTAACCATAATTTTTGATAATGAGTTAAGTTATCGATAAAAACATTGTCATATTTACCAATGTTCGCTTTTGCAAGTGCATAAAACTGTAGAATGCTATCATGTGGATTTTCACCATCAATCTTAGCTACATCTACATTTTCGTAACCTGATAATACTTGGCTTGTCCCATCGATATCAAAGACCAATGTTTTGCCCTGTAATAAACCAGCAACTGTTGTTTTTCCGTTGCCTGGCTTTGAATAGATAATGATTTTTGCTTTTTTGCTTTTAGTAATTTCAGCACCATTTGTAATCTCCATTTAATTCACCTCACCGAAATTTTTTAAAATTAAAATTGAAGCTTCAATTTCAAGAACCTTGCCTTCGGTGTCCCGAATATTTTTTTCAACAATAGGCTTCCTGTCTATCAATCTTTCTAATTCATCCTTATGTTCACGTAATTTTCTATTCATGACATTTAACTCTTGTTCTAACCCTTTAATCCCAGCATTCAAAATGGAATCACCTCTTTTCTCTGGATCCATTCATATATTTCCATAAGATCTTGTAATCCATGTTCATAAGCGATGACCATGGATGAAGCATGTGGATCATCACTATGTTTATATCGTTCTATTAAATTCATTGTGATTTGAATTTTAGATTCAATTTTCCCTTGCAGCATCCACTCTTGCAAGTTCATTTCACTCACCCGCTATCTTCTTTATGGAATGAGACTCTACATATTGATTGATGCATTCTGTTTCATCGTGTATGTAATCACCATCAATATCCCGATATTCTTCACCAAAATAGATTTCTTTTCCGCAACTTTCACAGTAACTCATAACATCACTTACTACTGAATCATGACGATTTCCGATTACCATTGCATTTTCTACTATTTGGTATCCCTCCAATTTTCTCTGCCATTCTTTCTGAAGTGTAAAGAGAGTAGTAGATTACATTGCCACTTATAAACGAAACTTCATACGGAAAATCTTTTGATTCACGTTGAAATATTAATGGTTTAATCTTAGAATCATCTAGCAATGATTCCAGTACTTCATTACTTAGATGCACTTCATTTCCACGAACACTGAGAATACCATGTTCATTTCGCGCTTCTCGTATAGCTTGTACAGCTTTAGCGACTTCTTTAATGCTCATACATAGTACGCTCCTTTTTCAGCTCTCTTCACTGTGAAGGAAGGCTGATTTGCAGCACCTCTGCGACCAGCCTCGGCCTTTGATACTTTAGGTGTAATGATAGCTGTTTCTACATCCATTCCTTTACGTGTACGCGTATATAGCATTGATAAACTAACTCCATTCGCAGCCGCACGTTTAACTTGATCTTCTGTAAACTTACCCATTACTTGTTCACTCCTTTATACAAATAAATTCGTTTTATAACGCTCTACTACCTAACAAATCAATATCCGATTTCTTCGCTTTGCGAGCTTTCAAAACTTGTTTCACTTCATCTTTTAGAAATTCTTCCATTTCATCCGATGTTGTTTTCTTTTCTTCCACAAGTTCAGCAATACCGATTAAATTCAATTCAGATTGTGGACGGTCTACTTTTTCAGCAAATGCTGCTTTATCAAATTTTGTAGATGTTCGTCCGATCACTGATAAGACATGAGGTACATCATTTTTATAAGCAAGTACATTTCCATTCTTTTTAATGTGACTGATAATTGTTTCTGTTTTTTCATCGATTCTTTCTTTTAAAACAGCACGTTGTTTTTTCAGCTGTTCGATTTCATTAAAAAGACCATTAATTTCAGAAGCTTTATAATTAACATTGATATTTACATCCATCAGTTAAACACTCCTTTATGAATTTGGAATTACACGAGTAGCAAAAGTATTACGATGAACTAAATGCAACTCATCATCTACTTTTTTATAAATCAACCAATTTTCCGGATTTAATTTATATGACGCAATTAACATCTTTTGTTTCTTTGTTGGATTCTTACCGTTCTTCACAGCTAGTCCTCCTTTACATACTAGAATTTCATGCTATAATATCTGTAAATTTTATTTTGTTTAAATCACCTGTTGGCGCAGGTGGTTTTTTTATTGCGCTTGAAAGCATTCAACTTGATGGCGTTCCATCAAATAGTGTTTTAAATTTTCTTCGAGTACGACATGTTCACCGAATACAAAGTATGTTTCATTACTTAAAATTTCATCACCATAAAAATCTTCGATTGGATGATCTGCAACCTTCTTCACGCGCTCACCTCCTTTCGCTTGTCCATATTCATTGCAAATAATTTACTTTTTGCTTTTAATTCCATTGCAAGAAGTAATGCTGGATTGTTGCGTATTTCAGCGCATTCTTTCCTTACTTCTGCTGCTGTCATTAACTTGCTGGCTGTTAGTACTCCGTTCATAATGATTCACCTCATTTCAAGTTATAGAACAAAAATAAATCGGCAAATTTTGCAAACATGTAAAAAAAAATTACTTAACTTCGTTTTGAAGTTGTTTTTGTTCTAACCTTCTTTTTAAAATTAACTCCCTAGCAGCTGGTATTAGTGGTTTTAAAAATCTTCCCCACTGTTCTTTTGTTAAATTTACTTTTATTACATATCCGTTTTCATCTCGAACAATTTGTTCCTCCTCCATCCTCCATCACCTCAGTCTAGTTATATGTAAGTGGGACAGTAGGACCACCCTTTGAATCATGAAACAATTTGTTTTAAATTGTTCGCTCTTTCCAAAACTCTATTTTTAACTTGTACGAATTTTTCGTACTTACTTCCAAAAAATATATTCTCGTAAGGAACATCAAATAAGTACATATACTTTTTGATTAATTCATCAGGCATATTTGTAGAGTCTTGTTCGTATAACCACAAAGTTTTAGGGGAAACCTCAAGTATATCGGCAAGCTCAGCTTGATTTAATCCAGCACTTTCCCTTAACTCATTTAATGTTCTTTTGAAATATTCCATTATGTGACCCCCTTCCTTCGAAACTTATTGTATTACTAAATTTAAGTAATTTCAATACAAAAGTACGAAAAAAACATACAAAACGTACACTTTACGAATAATTCGTAATATGATATATTAAAACCACAGTTATCAATAGGAGGTGAATTTAATGATTGAATCACAAAAGAAAATAATAGTAGAAAACATAAAAAAGCTTTTAAAACAACATGATATGACTCAATCAGATTTAGCTAACCAATTAGGTATTGCAAGAAGTACTATGAGTGATTATATGAACTATAGATCTAAACCAGGTGCTGGTGTTTTAGAAAAAATGGCAGTTATTTTTGGAGTTACAAAAGCTGATATTGATACAACTTATAAGAACACTAAAGTTGAGATTATAAATGGTGAACTTCAATTAGTTAAAGAACAACCTATAGAATATAAAGAAGAAAAAGAAATACCGGTCATTGGTAAAATAGCAGCCGGAACACCAATAGAAGCTGTGCAAGATATAGTCGATAGGATTACACCTCCATATAAAGCGAACAACATTGATGAACTATTTGGACTAGTTGTGGATGGCGAATCCATGAATAAGATTGTCCCAAATGGACATTATGCAGTATTAAAAAAACAACCAGATGTTGAAAATGGAGAAATAGCCGCTGTAATTGTAAACGGTCATTATGCAACTCTAAAAAAAGTGTACAAGTTTACAGACTTAATGGTGTTGGAGCCTTGTTCTCATGATCCTAATTTCAAAGACCAACAATTCTCACGAGACAATTGTGAAGATATAAAAATAATAGGTAAATTTTTATATAGTGTGAGTCCGATCATTCAGTAATTAGGCGGTGAAAAAGTGTATGTAGTCGGCAAATGTCGACTGAATGAAATCTTAGAAGAGAAGAAATTATCCCAAATTGATCTAGCACTAAAACTAGGCATGAAAAAACAACAAGTAAATGCTTATGCAACCAACGATAGAATTATGTCTTACCAAACTGCTAAAAATATCGCTTCTCAACTTAATGTAAATATGGAAGAGCTATATGATTTCATTCAGTTGAATGAACAGTGAGATTTTCTCACTGGGCGCCACGGTCAATCAAGTAGTTGACCACATCCACGTAAAGCCTCCATCATACCATACCCACAATTTTTTCTAATCATCTCCTAAAAAACATATGTTATAGAAAGGAGTCGATGTAAATGAAATGCGTAATTTATAGACGTGTATCCACAGATATGCAAGTTGAAGAAGGAATTTCATTGGATATGCAAAAAGTACGATTAGAACAATATGCTCAATCTCAAGGATGGGTAGTAGTTGAAGATTATTGTGATGAAGGATATAGCGCAAAGAATATCGACAGACCCGCATTCCAAAGAATGATAAAAGATATGAAAAAAAATAAATTTGATATTATTCTTGTGTATCGATTAGATCGTTTTACTCGTTCAGTTTTAGATTTACATTCTCTTCTTGAAAAGATGGATAAATGTAACGTTAAATTTAAAAGTAGCACGGAAGTATTCGATACAACGACAGCCACTGGTAGAATGTTCATTACATTAGTTGCGACACTAGCACAATGGGAACGAGAGACAACAGCTGAACGTGTACGAGATTCAATGCAAAAAAAGGCTGAGTTAGGTCTTAGAAATGGTTCAAAATCACCAATGGGATATGATCAAAATAAAGGTAAGTTATATATCAATAAAGAAGAAACTGAAGTAGTAAAGTACATATTCGAGGCTTATAAAACTAAAGGAATAATAAGTATTGTAAAGGCATTGAATAGCCGAGGTATTAAAACAAAACAGGGAAAAATATTTAATTATGATGCGGTGCGTTACATTATAAATAATCCCATATACATTGGGAAAATACGCTGGGGAGAAGATGTGTTAACTGATATAGCTCAAGATGACTTTGAAACTATTATAGATAAAGATACATGGTATACAGTGCAACAAATACAAAACAGTAGGAAAGTAGGAAAAGTAAGATTGCAGAACTATTTCGTTTTCTCCAATGTTTTAAGATGTGATAGATGCGGAAAGTACTTTCTAGGCCATAAACAAGAGAGAGCTCGTGGTAGAATTGTAATGTCTTATCGTTGTAGTTCACGGCATCATAAAGGAATGTGTGACATGCCACAAATCTCTGAAGACATACTCGAAAATATTTTTTTGGATATACTGAATGGAGTTATTGTTGATCTTGATACATCTATCGAACCTCCTATTGAATTAAGCAACTTAAAAGAACAATTAAATAAGATTCAAGATAAAAAATCACGTTTAAAATATTTATTCATAGAAGGCGATATACCTCAACTTGAATATAAAAGAGATATGTTAGTGCTAACACAAGAAGAAAATGTAATTCATCAACAACTCGCTAACATTGAGGATGCTGTATCTCCACATGATGTTAAAGAACTTTTAAGTAAATTAAAAGATGAATGGTATCATTTAAGTAGTGAATCAAAAAAAGCGGCTGTAAACTCCATTGTTGATTACATGTCAGTTGATGTAACAAAACCAGCTCGTACGGGTAAGAATCCTATCCCACCAGAAATAAAGGTCACTGACTTTAAAATAAAATAAACCCTGATCTAGCTACGTTTATTTATTGTAGTTAGATTGGGTTTAAATGCCCAAACCACGGCGTTTGAAATGCACTACCGCCTGATTCAATTAATCCACGCAACTGGTCGTTATCAAATAATTCATGGAGAATCGACTGTTTATCCGTTAATAGCTCTTGCAGCCATGAAGTGACAGCCTTCGTGTAGTATGGATTATGAGTTTTCGGATATGGACTTTTCTTTCTATACAACACATCATTTGGTAAGACACCTTCTAACGCCTTGCGTAATAGACCTTTTTCGCGGTTTTTATACATTTTCATTTCCCAAGGAATATTCCACGCATATTCGACAAGTCGATGATCTGCAAACGGCACACGCACTTCTAAGCTAGCCCCCATACTCATCCGATCTTTTCGGTCAAGGAGCGTTGTCATAAACCAGACCATATTTAAATAAAATAGTTGTCTTCTTTTTGTATCCAGTATGCTTTCTCCTTCTAACAACGGGGTTTCACGCACCGATTCTTCATAGCGATACTGAACATACTCTTGTAAATTTAGTTTTTTACGCCATTCTTTTTTTAACAATTGTTCACGCGCTTCTGTAGATCGCATCCACGGAAACGCACTAGATTGTAAATCATCCTCACGGTAAAACCATGGATAACCACCAAAAATTTCATCAGCACATTCACCTGATAGGCTTACGACAAAATCTTGTTTAATTTCTCGGCAAAACCAAAGTAAAGAAGAATCGATATCCGCCATCCCTGGCAAGTCACGAACAATGACAGCTTCCGTTAAATGTTTTGCTAAACTCTCGTTAGAAATTACACAGCGATGATGAATCGTATCAAATGTATTTGTCATTAACGTAATAAACGGAGCATCTGAATTTGGCTGAAATGCATTTGATTTGAAATATTTTTCGTTATCTTCATAATCAATCGAATACGTATGAAGATTCCCTTTTCCTTCTCGCTCATATGCCATCGCCGCAAATGCGGTAATTGCGCTGGAATCGACACCACCCGATAAAAATGTACAGAGTGGAACATCCGATACTAACTGCCTTGTAATGGCATCTTGCAATAGAAAACGAACGTGTTCTACTGTTTCTTCAAAATTATGTGTGTGCTCTTCGCTCACAACATTCCAATAACGCCAAATTTTTAAGCCATCTTTCGAAAACGTAAGTGCATGACCTGGGCGCAGCTCATCAATTCCAGCAAATATACCATGCCCAGGAGTTCGAGACGGACCTAATCCAAATACTTCTGCTAATCCTTCTGTAGTAATCTCCGCCTTCACATGAGGATGAGCTAAAATCGCTTTTAATTCTGAAGCAAACAATAATCGCCCAGCATCATGTTTATAAAATAGCGGCTTGACTCCTAATCGATCACGCGCAATAAAAACTTTGTCTTCCTGTTCATCCCATACAGCAAATGCATAAATACCATTTAAATGCTCTAAGCATTGTTCTTTCCATTCCGCATAAGAAGCCAGCAATACTTCTGTATCAGAATGCCCCTTAAACGTATAACCTCTTTTCAGCAATTCTTTCCGAATATCTTCTGTATTATATAGTTCGCCGTTATAACAAATGGCGTAACGTTCTTCTTTCTTTTCCCGCACCATCGGTTGTCTACCACCTTCAGGGTCGACAACTATTAACCGTTTATGCCCAAAAGCAACATGATTCCGAAGCCAAACGTTCGTGTCATCCGGACCTCTTTTTGCGAGCGTTTCGGCCATCTTCGTTACGGCTTCTTTTTCTTGTAATAACACTTTTGTATAATCAACCCACCCTGTAATGCCACACATTGCAATCACCCTTTCTCATCTCATATCCGCAGTCTGTTTTTATTCTATGCCCAATTTTAATTCTATGTTCCTTTGTTATGAAAACTCCCTCCACTTATCTCCTCAGATCTTGGTATCATCTTTACCAGATGCTTAACACAAGTGGAGTTGACACTGCTGCCTGATGACACAACCCCTCTATCCCATCGACAAACGCCTTTGGAACTGCTTTTTTTAATTATAAATTACCGATTTTTGGATAAACAAAGACTGAACTGTCTATAACAAGAACAGAAACTTCTATTAGAAAAGGAGCGAACACGAATGAAACAACGTAAACATATTTTGTATAGTCAACCGCGTGCCCATACAATTGGAAATGTTGAATATATAAACGAAGAATGGGTATTTTTTGACGAAGAAAGTGATGAAGCTTTTTTACTAGATGATATGATTGAAGATGGATTTGAGATTTTATATAACAACAATTGGTTACCCGCTCGCTTTTATGAACATAATATTTTGAAAGTAGCAAATGAACATCATCCGCTGCAAAATGGTGAAACCATTCGCATTCGAAAAAAACTGCTGACAAGCTATCATGAGTGGATCGAAGAGCTTTCAGATTCATCCTTTTCACTTGTCACGGAAGCTTTGCAATCACTAAGCTACTCTCTATACGATTGCATCTATGCTCACAATTTTTTATCATTCCAGCCAAAAGACCATTCATGCGAAGGCGTTAATATTCTCTTATTTGATAACGAAGAAATGATTTGCGCCCTCCATCACCATTATGTCCGCTATTCTACAAACGATAAGGATCTATTTAAGATCACAAAAGCAGATGGAGATGAATTACACGTTGGAAATTAACAATAAAAGCACGTTAATCTCACTTATAGAGCGAGATAACGTGCTTCTTTTTTAAGCAAATGGTGAAAACCCTAGCGGTAATCGTAAACCAAGATATAATACAACTACAAATGCAATAACAAATTGAGTCCAGAACGCCCCTGTTGCTTTCTGCTTACTCGCTTTCACAAGAACCATTTCCATTGAAGCAATTACCCAGATGCCAACAAGCATTTTAATTCCATATAACATAGGCATCCAGTGAACATTTTTGTAAATTAATAACCCTGATGCAATAATTAAAATGTACAGCAAGCGAACTACCATGTGCATGCCTTTTGCCTGTTTTCCACTCGTATACATCGAATATGCCACAAAAAACAAAATAATCCCAAGAGCCCATGCCGTAATGTGCATATGTACCATATAAATCCCTTCCTCCTCTTTTCCCAAACTTTTTCACTATACATGATACCACGTTCATTTCTTTACAGGAAATATTTCGCTTTTTTTTCGCTTAAATGATATAATATTTAGAGTATTTACAAACTTCTTGTAAAAACAAAAGGGGGAACTAGCATGATTCAAACAAAGGACATTATCGAATTAACAGAAACTTACGGAGCAAATAACTACCATCCACTTCCAATCGTAATTGCAAAAGCTGAAGGTGTTTGGGTAGAAGATCCAGAAGGCAACCGTTATATGGACATGCTCAGTGCATATTCTGCTGTAAACCAAGGTCATCGCCATCCAAAAATTATCCAAGCGCTTATCGACCAAGCTGGGCGTGTAACATTAACATCACGTGCATTCCACAGTGATCAATTAGGCCCTTGGTATGAAAAAGTTGCGAAATTAACTAATAAAGAAATGATTTTACCAATGAATACAGGTGCGGAAGCTGTTGAAACCGCTATCAAAACAGCGAGACGCTGGGCATATGATGTGAAAAAAGTAGAAGATAATAAAGCTGAAATTATTGTCTGTGTAGATAACTTCCATGGCCGTACAATGGGTGCTGTATCCATGTCATCTAATGAGGAATATAAACGCGGATTTGGACCGATGCTTCCAGGTATTGTTGTTATTCCTTACGGCGACATCGATGCATTAAAAGGAGCAATTACACCAAATACAGCTGCATTTATTTTAGAGCCAATCCAAGGTGAAGCAGGTATTAACATTCCACCAGCAGGTTTCTTACAAGAAGCATACAATGTATGTAAAGAAGAAAATGTATTATTTATTGCAGATGAAATCCAAACAGGCTTAGGCCGTACTGGAAAATTATTTGCATGTGATTGGGACAATGTTATTCCTGACATGTACATCCTTGGAAAAGCGCTAGGCGGCGGTGTATTCCCAATTTCTTGCGTTGCTGCAAATCGTGACATTTTAGAAGTATTTGAGCCAGGCTCTCACGGTTCTACATTCGGTGGTAATCCACTAGCTTGTGCAGTTTCTCTTGCTTCTTTAGATGTATTATTAGAAGAAAAATTAACAGAACGCTCTTTACAATTAGGAGAAAAATTAGTAAATCAATTACGTGAAATTGACAATCCAATGATTACAGACGTGCGCGGAAGAGGATTATTTATCGGTATCGAATTAAATGAATCTGCACGCCCTTACTGTGAACAATTAAAAGCAGTTGGTTTACTATGTAAAGAAACACATGACAATGTAATCCGCATTGCTCCGCCTCTTGTTATTTCTGAAGAAGATTTACAATGGGCATTCGAAAAAATTAAAGAAGTATTATCTTAATACTAAAGAAGGTTGCCCGTTAAACGGCAACCTTCTTTTTGCTATGCAATGCTCCTAACTATATACAATAGACCAGCCAGAATAGGAAATATGAGTAAAATACCGATAATACACGATATCCACACGTGCTTCCATTTCCACCAACCAACTACATTTCCCTTCCAAAACAAAAACAATGAAAATGGAATGATTAAAAAGAAAGCTGTACCAAGTCCAGGCACATACCCTCTCTTCAAGATTGCCCCGACAAGATGAACAATCCCATTCGTAAAAATCATAGTTTGTGTAAACAACACCATGTATAATGTAAGCTTCTTCAAAAACAAATCGTGTATCATCACTACCCCGCACACAAAAACAGTTAATAGAAGTATTGCTATGAAAAAATGCTTGGATTGCAACAT
Organism: Bacillus sp. BP-3; assembly: GCF_028401955.1. Lineage (GTDB taxonomy): Bacteria > Bacillota > Bacilli > Bacillales > Bacillaceae_G > Bacillus_A. Next base: position 243,657 of record NZ_JAQOTJ010000002.1, on the reverse strand, counting down.
ATTCTCTTCCATTTGAACCGGGCGGAAATACTTCATTTCCGGAAAAAAATAATACTCCTCTGCATTGTGCAAAGCAAAAATAATGGGGATAATCCAGAAATAAGGAGAACGCGCCTTTTTATTTGACAGCATTACGAAGCGTTCCAACATCTTCTACAGTGACAATAACCTCATCACCAGCATGTAAAAATCGAGGTGGGTGAAATCCCTTTCCAACTCCGGCCGGTGTCCCAGTTGCAATAATATCTCCTGGTTCTAACGTCATCCCTTTACTTATAATTGAGATAATTTCTTCAATAGAAAATATCATGTTTGCCGTTGAAGAAGATTGACGTACTTCCCCGTTCACTTTCGTTTCAATATGAAGTGCGTTTGGATTTTCAATCATTGATCGATGTACGATTGATGGCCCCATTGGACAAAATGTATCGAAACTTTTTCCAAGGAAAAATTGCTTATGCTTCTTTTGAATATCCCTGGCTGTCACATCATTTATAATCGTATAACCAAACACATACTGAAGGGCTTCTTCTTTTTGAATTTCCTTTCCACGTTTACCGATTACAATTGCAAGCTCTCCTTCATAATCAAGCTCACTTGTCGCATGCGGGTGACTATAAATTTGATCCCCATCGCCAATTACAGTTGTTGGAGCCTTTGTAAAAATAATAATATTTTCTGGAATGGTTCCCTCTTTGTCCATTTCGATTACATGCTCACGATAGTTTTTTCCAACACAAAGAATATTTTTTCTCGGTCTTGGAATAGGAGCCAATAACTTAATTTCCGATAATGAATAGTAAGCATCCTTACCATATTCTTTCGCCCATTCGACAATCTCATTTACTTTTGTAATAAAAGATTCTCCTTGTTCAATACACTCTAACATCGTAATAGGAATCGTCACTTTTTCTCCTTTTTTCCTCTGCGCTTCTCTTACATGCAACACCGTTTGTGATGTTTCTTCTACAACACCAACAAACACTTTTTCATCTGTTTTTGCTGTCACAAACCGCACATTTCCACATCCCATCTTCAAATTCATACTGTAATTGTATTCGTACCTATTAACAAAAATCCTCCTAAAAATATTTTTCATTTACAATATTCTATCTATTACTTGTGCAATCGAAATTTTTTTTTGCCAAAATATGTAGAATTCTTTCTTCTTTTAGCGAATGCGTTTCTTTTTTATGGAAAGTTTGTATAATATGTACTACAGACACATCTAAAATCTATAAGGAGACGGAGCCGATTCTATGTTTGAGCAAGCAATTGAAAAAAAACGCGAAAAAATGAAATACTTGGCCAAACGATACGGAATGACATCTCAAAAAACGGTTAGTTGTAGTCAAGAGCTGGACAGGCTCTTAAATGTTATATTACTCATACAAATAGATGATACGCCAACTCACCATATAGACGTGCACTCTCGCTAAGTGCGCGTCTTTTATTGTAAAAATAATAGACACATATTCGCACAAACGCCCATACAATAATAAAGAAAAACTCTCATCACAGACATTCGAATTAAAAAGGACAAATACAAAAAATTTTCATATAAAGGGTGTTTTCTATGCCTGCAATGGTTGGACACGTTAATATTGTCAACGTTGGATCAAGCGGTGTATTTCACATTGGAGATGTATTTGCCATTCGCCCCATTAGTTATTCCCGTGCATTTGCAGGAGCGGGTTCTTTTAATGTAGGAGAACAGATATCCATATACAATTACGAAAACATAACAAATGTAAATGATAATGATGTAATCGATCAGCCAATCACTGCTACTTATTAAAGGAGGGACATAAAAATTGAAACTATTTGTTCAACAAAGTATTATCATTAACAAAATAAGAATAGAGAATCTTACAACTTCAGCTGTCTTTCAAATTGGAAGTGCAGGAAGTATTAAAACATTGTCAAAGTTCTCTAATACCGGTGGATTTACACAACCAGCCCCGCCGTTAACAGATCCAGGACAAATTATTTCTATTTCCCCTTCTCCTCCTAGTTCTTCTTAATGGATTACTATCATAGACTTATACCAATCTACCCTCCAGATTGAAAAGGAGGCTTCTAGCAGTGAGTCAAGATTTATATACTTATTTACAACAATTACAACAAGTAATTCAACAACAACAAGAAAGAATAAATCTTTTAGAAACAAAACTAACGCAGCTAACAGAGGAAATAGCAGAACTAAAACAGCGCCCATCCTCTTCAATTGGAAAAGTCGAATATAAATTTGATCAACTAAAAGTCGAAAATTTAAGTGGTACATTAAATATTGGTTTAAATCCCTTTACGGGCAAAGGCGAAATGATTGAGGACTTTAATGTGGATACTGAAACATTAAAAGTAAACCCTGAAACCCAAGTAAATCCCGATTTTTATCAAGACATCATTCAAGAAATGCACCGCTATCTAGACGAAGAAGCATATAGCAGGATTCTTCATTTTGAGCAAGAAGAACGAACACCACTTGACGATATGTACCGTCAAATGATGATTGATGATATTAAGCAACAAATGGAACATCGTCTCCCTTACTATTTATCTCAGGTACAGCCACATCCCGAAATTACATCTAATCCGCAGTATATGAAAGATGTCATTATTCAAGCAATGAAACAAGATATCGATAAAGCATTTCGTTCCTTTATTCAGCATATACCACGCAACTTCCGAAAGGAGTAACTGCATATGAATTTCACTGTGATTAATCATGAGATCAAAGTCGGAAACATTAGATCCCTTGGGGTATCTTCGTCTGCTTTATTCTTGATTGGCGATGCAAACCTTATTATTTCATCTTCTATTTTAGATACACCGTTTGAATCGGTTACAGGCGGACCATTTGTACCACTCGTAACTGGTGTACCTTCCACTCCTAGATAAAGGAGGGCTCGTTTTGTTTCGACATATTTCCGTTGTTCACCAGCCTACTGTCATCACGCTAGGACTCAGTTCCGTTGTTCAAGTTGGTGATACAAATCATGTAGAATTAAAAAGCAGGGTGCTTGTCGTTCAGCGCGAAATTCCTACCTTTCTTTCTCAAGAAGGAAACTTTGAAGCATACAACATATTTGTCGACAACGAAATCACAATCCCAACTCGCATAAACGAAGTAAACATGACTGTCGTGAATAAAAATCCTTTTATCGAAGTAGACTGCATTACGATTCAAAGTATGCTTAACTCTGCTTGTCTTCACATCGGATCTATTGATTATGTATTTGCAAACTCACGCATTTTACAAATTCGCCAGTTTGTGACAAAAGAACCTTTTCGCAAATAAATCATATAGTACCATAAAAGGAAATTGAAGTAGGTGAAAATATGCCGTCTCTTGTGGGAAACTTAGTCGTTCAAAATAGTAACGGTTCTTTTAATTTAGGGGACTTCTATAATGTATCTCCGAAAGAAAATACGAAAGCTTATAACGGATCTGGTTCATCAAATGTTGCATTTGTTCTGAATACATTTAACGGTGTAAGTGGTACAAATACATTTGATTCTGATGTAGCTGATCAAGATCAAATCGGAACAGTATAGCGCGGAGGGAATAAAAAAACGGAGGGAATCCCTCCGTTTTCTCATTTTTCATCAATCTACTTGTAATACGTGATTGCCATCAAAGAAATATAAATATGTTCCTTTTACGGATTGATGTAAACTTTTTTCTAGCGCTTTCCGATAAAGGGCTAGCTGTATTTTGTACCGTTCTTCTAATATCGGTCTCGCTTGTTCAAACCCGCCTGGGAATCGTCCTTCAATTGTATCTGTTTTAAAATCAATTAAAACGATGCCATCCTCTTCTTCAATCATACAATCAATAACCCCTTGAACAAGAATAGATTCGTCTTGTTCAGCTGTCCAATCTTGATATGCTTCTTCTGCTGATAACATCATCGTAAACGGTACTTCGCGCTCTACATGTTTGGCAGCTAACAGTCGTTTTCCGATTGCTGTTTCAAAAAATGCAACGATTTTTTCTGGCGCTATTTCTTCTGCTTGTTCAAATGTTAACAGCTCTTTATTTACCATTTCCGCAATTTGTTCTTGAATTACTTCAATTGTTATTGCTTTCGCTAAGTTTACATGCTGCATAACTGTATGAACAGCCGTCCCGCGTTCTGCATACGTAAGTCCTTTTTTCTCCATAAATCGCGGACGTGTTTCAATTGGTGCACGAACTCGTTTGATAAACGCTGTATCACTACCTTCTTGCGCTTGGTAGTTTCGTTTAATTTCCGTAACAGATTGTTTGGCGCGGTGCGTTGCCGCATCTTCAAATCCGTACTGCCATGTTAACCTTTTATACACTTCATCTTTTTGTTCACTACAGAGAGAAACTGACTTTTGCTCCCTGAGCGCTTCTAATAACTCTTGCTTTTCTTCTTTCATTGGCTCTGGTGCCTGCAACTCTGCCACGTCAACCGCTTCTACTTTCCAGTTTGCATCATAGTCATATATGTCAGCCGGAATATTTCCTTGTCCCATCTCAAAAAGCATGTCACTATCTTTATGTCTGCATAATGATGGCACAATCCAATCTAAATAACAAATTGCCCCGGCACGTACATAATCTGGCAATAACCATGAGGTATGCTCGCGGGCATCTAGCCATTTCTGGATTTCTTTTTCTTTATCTTTTACAGTTCCAATTAAAATGAGCTTTTCTTTCGCACGTGTTAAAGCAACATATAAGACGCGCATTTCTTCCGCAATTAGCTCCATTTTCATTTTACGCTTAATTGCAAGCTGTGATAATGTCGTATATTTAATGCGCTTTTTCGGATCAATAAACTGCGAACCAAACCCAAAATCTTTATGCAATAAGAAACGTTTCATTAGATCTTGTGTGTTAAAACGTCTGCCAAGCCCTGCGACAAACACAACCGGAAACTCTAGTCCCTTACTTTTATGAATGGTCATAATACGTACAACATCTTCTTGTTCGCCAAGCGCACGAGCTGTTCCCATATCATCACCGCGTTCTAATATCCGCTCAATAAAACGCAAGAAGCGGAATAAACCACGAAATGAAGTCGCTTCATATTGACGGGCGCGATCATATAAGACGCGAAGGTTTGCCTGGCGCTGCTTACCAGCAGGAAGACCACCCACAAAGTCATAATAACCCGTTTCACGATACACTTTCCAAATTAAATCAGATAGCGACTGCTGACGCGCAAATTCACGCCACTCTTGTAAATGCTCGAAAAACCATGATAGTTTCTCATGCAATTCTTTCTCTTCCTGAAGCGGTGCACCTTGCAAGAAAGAGCGCAGCACTTCATAAAAGGAGCCCTTTTTTCCGTGAGCACGCAGCATCGCAAGCTCTTCGTCTGTTAATCCAACAATTGGTGAACGAAGCACAGCTGCTAACGGAATATCTTGTGCTGGATTATCAATAACGCGAAATAGGTTCATCATTACATTCACTTCTGTCGCTTCAAAATAACCAGTCGCAAGCTCTGCATAAACAGGAATACCTTGTTGCTTTAACTCCTCCATAATTTGCGGCGCCCATGGCATAGAGCGCAATAAAATAACAAAATCACGATACGTAACGGGACGCATACCGTTTGTTTTTCGGTCATATACTTCATAACCAGAATCGACCATTGCTTTTATTCTTTGCGCGATGAGGCGTGCTTCTAATTGCGCCTTTTCTAATTCCACGCCTTCCTCCTCATCTACTGTCGCGTCATCAGATTGATGGATAAATAACAATTCTGCTGATGAATCTGTCCCTTCTGGATAACTCGCTCCAAGCTTCAACTCAGCGTCTTCATCATAATCAATTTCTCCGACAGCTTCGCCCATAATTTGTTTAAAAATAAAGTTTGTCCCTGCTAGTACTTCATGACGGCTACGGAAGTTTTTCGCCAAATCAATTTTCATGCCGCCATCGATACCTTCAGATGTAAAACGTTTATATTTTCCTAAAAATAGTCCTGGCTCTGCTAACCGGAAGCGATATATGCTTTGTTTCACATCACCGACCATAAATAAATTGCCGTTTTGCTCCGAATCTTTTGTGACAAGCTTAATAATCGATTCTTGTACAAAGTTCGTGTCTTGATATTCATCAACAAGCACTTCTGTAAACTTTTGACGGTATTGCCACGCAACAGGTGACGGACGCAGTTCTCCCTCATCCGCATGCTCGCTTAAAATTTGTAAGCAAAAATGCTCTAAATCTGTAAAATCAACCATTCCTTTATCACGCTTAATCGCTTGGAACTGTTCTGTAAATACTTTTACAAGATCAACAAGCTTTTGCAATACTGGGTGCATATCTTGAAAATCGCGTAAAAAACTTTCTGGGCTGCGGCTAAATAATTCTTCATGCAATTTCTTTATTTCATCTTTCGCTTTATTCCGCAGACCATCAACTTGCTTCACAATCTCTTCATTATAATCACTCTTTTTAATACGCTTTAACGTTTGCCAAGAAGCAGTTTGCATTACTTCATATGTGCTTGTCCAAGATTGACCGGCTGCTTCGGACAAGTTTTGTATCAACAAAAGATCCGCCTGCAGCGTTTCAACACGCGGTGCTGGTCCATCTGGTAACATCGCAAGTTCGATTGCTTTTTCGACATATTGTTTTGCCGTTTGCAATTGCACCTTTACATCCTCTAATAAATACGAAGCATACAGTAAACCTTCAATTGTTTTTCCTTCTACGTCATATTCTTCAACTAATTTATCAAGCCAACCGTTTGGATCTGGATGAGCTCTTGATTCAGTATGGAGCGCCAAAATCATCCGCTGCAGATCATCATCAGTGCGGTCGCTCGTATAACGATCGACAAGTTCAAAAAACAATTCATTATTTTCCATGCCATACTCTGCTTCTAATATGTCATCCAGCACTTCTTCTTTTAACAATTCATTCTCCGTCTCATTCGCAATGCGAAAACGCGGATCCACATCGAGCATATAATAATACGTTCGAATCACTTGTAAACAGAAAGAATGGATTGTCGAAATCGATGCTCGGTTCAGAAGACTAAGTTGCTTTCGAATGTGCGGCGAAGCTGGATCATCGATTAATACTTTTTCTAACGCGGACCCAATTCGATTTTTCATCTCTTGCGCCGCTGCATTTGTAAATGTTACAACAAGCAAGCGATCGACATCAACTGGATTGTCCTCTCGAATCATTTTGCGAATAATACGTTCAACAAGTACCGCTGTTTTCCCCGACCCAGCCGCAGCTGCAACTAAAATATCACGGCTATCGGTGGCGATTGCTTTCCACTGATCATCGGTCCACTGACTTCCTTCTGGTTTCGCTGGCCAAGTTTGTATCGTCATGACTGGGTTCCCTCTCTCATTTTCTCTAACGCTTCACTATCTTTCATATCTTGCAGTGCCCTGTATTTGTTATCTTCTAACGACTCATCAAATTGACAAACAGAGCGGAAATTACAAAACGTACATGCTGTTTTGTTGCCCATTTTATACGGGGCAATATCGATGACACCTTCTGTTATATCTGTGCCAATGTTTTCAAATGTACGATGTACGTATTCCCGCAATACATGAAACTCTTGCTCACTCGCAATATCAGAACGTGCACTAAAGCTGCCATCTTTTTTTAGGCCCGCTGAAATAATATTCGAGCTTCCTGTCGTTAACGTGTTATCCATTAAGCGAACGACATCAGCATCTCCAAGAACAAGTCCTTTCATTTTAAATTTCTTTAAAATTTCTTGTTCAATTTCTGCCTCTGATACGTCACCTTTCATTTCAACAATTGGATTATGAATATGGAAGTAAAGTACTCCAGCGGGACTTATATTTCCGCCGCGCTCCATCCATTTGCTTGCGTTTGTTGTGACGACATCTAAATACGTCAACATCTGCAGTGCTAAACCGTAATATACTTCCGTTAAATCTAATTTTTTCGCGCTCGATTTATAATCGATAATACGTAAAAACGTGCCCGTTTCATCTTCCGCTTTATCAACGCGGTCAATTCGTCCAACCACTTCCATTTCCACACCATTTGGTAATTCAAATTTCATAGCTGGCAATGAGTTTGTTCCGCCCATACCAAATCCGACTTCTAAATCAACAGGCACAAATCCGCTCGACTTTGCATGCTCTCTTAACACAAGGGAAGTACGGAAAATGATTTGCTGCAATTTATGTTTTAAATAATGATGCCTGTTGGAACTTAATAAAATTTGGCGCTGCAAAAGCGGTGCTAACTCTTCAATCACAGTAACTGAAAGATATTCACACTCTTTTATTGTTAAATCTGCCCAAGTACGCTTTTCTTTCAATAATTTATCAGCAATTTTTTTCAAAGCGGCATGGAACAGTTCCCCAATATCTGGTGCATCTAATTTAAAAACATCACGTTCTTTTAAAGATAAGCCATGCTGCGCAAAATGAGCATACGCACAGCGATTAAAGAGTTCCATACGCGATACGCTACCTTTAATTTTGTCACCGTATAACTCCTCGCTTACAGCAGGGCTTAACTTCTGCGCCCGGTTTCGGTAAAACAAACTGGATAACACACGAATGCTCTTCTGCTTCCACTCCGGCGTTGTAACATAAAAATTGTATACATCCCACCAAAAAGAAAGATTCCCCTCAAAACCGTATCGTTTCCAGTTTTGTAGTTGCTGCGTTAAATACGAAAGTGTCACTTCTGGCGTTGCCACATATGAAATTTGCTCACTATGAGACAAATCATTTACATCATTCGTTAAAAAGATTTCGGCAGCAGACGGAAAGATTCTTTTCACTTTCTTTATAAAGCTAGATGCTAATAGCGTCTTTCCTTCCTCATCTGCAAGTGGACAAGAAATATATAATTTCTCCGCTGCCCTCGTCACCGCTTGATAAATGACAAATTGTTCATCGAGTAATTTTTGCCGCGCTGTTGGTGCCAGTTCGATTCCTGCTGAAACAAGCACTTCTCGTTCTTCGTCAGATAATACACCATCATCTGATGGTGCCGCTGGAATAATCCCTTCATTTGCTCCAATTACAAATGCCGCTCGAATATCCGAAAGACGCGAACGGTCAATATTTGCAATTAACACTTGATCTAAAGACGGCGGAATATTCGCGAACTGGAGTGACTCGAGTCCCGTCGTCATCACATTTACAAACATAGATAGAGACATTTTCTCTTCTCCAAGCATTTCAACGCACGTATCTAGTAGCGTGATGACTTGTTCCCATACTTGATCATGATCATTTGCGAATAAGAAATTCCCTTCTTCTTCCGCTTGCAGGCGTAAGTCTTCTAATTTTTTCGGAACGTCTAGCTCTTCTAAAAATAAGTAAACTGCTTCACACATACTCATTGTCGTTCCTGTTCGTTTTAATCGCTTTTGCAAACGAATAATCGGTGTGCGAACAATCTCACGAAGACGATTAATCTTTTCTTCCATTTCTCGTTCGCTATCTGTTTGACCGCCATGTACACCATCTAATGAACGATAGCGACGATATGTCCACGGCTCTTCCGAAGTCCATCGTTTCCCTTGCACGCCATACGCTAAACAATAATTTTCAAATTCGTCCATTTCATCACGTATTCTCGCTTTATTTCCATCTAATGGGTACAACAGTTCGGTTTTTATGCAACGAAATACCGCGTCATAACGCCAATTTCCACTAATGACTTCCAACGCAGAGCGAATAAACTCAATTAATGGATGATGAAGCATAGGGCGTTTTTCATCAATAAAGAACGGGATATTATAATCAACAAATAATGTCTTCATCATATCGTAATAGCTTCCACCATTACGAAGAAGCACCGCGATATCACGGTAACGATACCCTTCTTCCGCTACTAATCTGCGAATTTCGCGCGCAACGCCTTCCACTTCTGCCCGTAAATTAGCCGCTGCATATAGTGTAATGTGTGATTCACCTTGAAACTCTGCATATGGAAGAGAATCATAATGCGCCTCTAAATGCGCAAGTGCCGGTGACATAAAACGAGGTTGCTCTCGCATGACAATCGTATTTTCAATAACAATTCTCTCTTCACTTGCTACCTGTTTGACTTTTTCATACGTGATCAGCGTTTGATAAAATAAATCCAGTTCGCTCACCGGCTGTGATAACGTCTGTTCATCAATCGTGAGTGTAATAGTCATTTTTGCTCCGCATCGTAATAGTTGCCTTACAATCTCTAACTCTTGCGGTGAAAATGTATGAAATCCATCAATATAAATCATGCTACCCTTCACATACTCTGAATAGGGAAGCTTTTCAAATAAAAGCTTCATATAATCTTCAGAATCCAAGTATTTTCCAATTAACGCTCGTTCAAAATCATCATATAGAAGCTGCAAATCATACATTTTGTTTGCTAACAGTTTCTGTTCATTTCCATTGCTATGAGCCTCTAATTCCTGCCACATCGCATACACATTTGACGGCGTTAAATTGTGTCGTTTAAATTCCGTAATCATACTGCCTAGTTGTTCAAAAAATCCATTTTGCTCTGCTGCTTTCTGAAAAACATATAATTCTTCTTTACGCGCCTCGACAATTTTACGAAGCAACATATGCACACCAGATTCATCAATATGAAGGCGGCTTGCTCCGCCTACTTCTTGAAGCACCTTCCACGCTAACCGCGAAAAACTAAACACTTGTGCACGAATAGAGCCGCTTACATCTCCATTAATTAATGCTTGCTGCGTTTGGAATGTCATTTGCTCTGGCACAAGATATAAAATCGTTTCACCTTTTGGACGATACTGCAGCTCTTGCTGTACTTCTCGCAAACACATCGTACTTTTTCCACTTCCAGCTCGTCCTATTATAAATCGAAGTGACATGTAAACCCGCCTTTCTATAAGTGAATTTCGATCAATCAAGATCTATCCCGCTATTTGCGGGCAGTAAGACCCCCACCTCAAGATTGAGAAAGAATCGAAGAAGATAGGTGGGGGATAACTGCCCGTAAAAGCCCGATTGGTGAGGTCTGATAATCAGAGGGGGATGAAGAAAATCCCCTCTGATTAAAGTTTCACTTTATCCGAAAAAGAAGGTAATTCGAAATTTCGAATTACCCTTTAGAGAAATTTGTTTGTACTTCATTGATTGGCCAATAGCGTAAATCAACTTTTCCAACAACTTGTTCTATTTTTACAAATCCAAAGTGCCGACTATCCCAACTGCCTAAACGATTATCTCCAATTACAAAGATAAATCCTTGCGGAACAACCTTTTCGTCTGTTAACTCTTGTAGGGTAAAGTCTCCTGTTAACTGTCTACCATGAACTTGCTTTTTGTATGCATCTAAATACGGCTCTTCAATAAATTGTCCGTTAATATATAGTTTATCATGTTTGTATACAATTTTGTCGCCCGGAAGTCCGATAATTCGTTTCACATAATCTTCTTGTTTATTTGCATGAAAAACAACAACATCAAAGCGGCTCAATTCACCAAACTGATAACCTACTTTATTCACGATCAACATGTTACCATCTTGGAGCGTAGGCATCATCGATTTCCCTTCGACAACATACGTTGCAAAGAAAAAAGTGCGGAAAAATACAGCTAATAAAACACCAATTAAAATGACTCTTATCCACTCTATGCTTTCCTTTTTCCACTTTCGCTTCATCATGCCACATCCCTTTCTCTTTTCTATAACAGGGGTGCGCTCACTTACGAAGTTTAGTCTCTGCTCAGTTCAAGCTTTACTTCAATTTTCTTTCCAACGTACCATAAAACAAAAACGATACCTAATACGATAATTGTTTTTACCGGCTTATGCATAAAAGACGCAAGATCATGGCCAACGTAACTTAACACGAAAATCATCACAAGCTTACCGAGTGAAAGTGCTAAAATAAACTGCCTCTTACTAATACGCGACAAACCGGCTACTACATTGATAAGAGCTGACGGTGTAAATGGAAAACAAAACAAAAGGAATATGGGTGCAAATCCTTTTCGCTCAATCCATGTCATCGCACTGCGAACTCGTGGATGTCTATTTACAAAAGAAAAAAAGCGACTTCTTCCAAAACGACGAATGATAAAAAATACAAGCATTGCTCCTATACATGAACCAAGCCATGAATAGAAAAAGCCAAGCCATAAACCAAAAGCAACTGCATTTGCCATCACAAATAAAAAGAGAGGCAAAGCTGGAATAAACGCTTCAATCATCGGAAGTCCAATGCCAATTAACGGACCAAATGCTTGATAGTTCTTTAACAAATGTTCCATATTTTCTATTGTGAAAAATTCTTTAATTGTTTGAAAATCCATTCTACTATGTACCCCTTTACCTTGCTCTAATAACGTAGATCTTACCCGTTCTATAAGAACCCGATTTTTGCAACTCTATGAGAAGAACCTTTCCTAACTAAAGTTTTAGTTTACCTTTTCTTGTTATTACTTTACCACTATTGAACAATAAGGGGAAATGATCTATCTGACAAATAAATATATATTTATTTTCCATATTTCCTAGAAAAAATCCTTTTTCAAATAAAAAAAAGGATGGCATTTGCCATCCTTTTTTACTACGATCTATAAGATTATAGTTTTACAACGTTTTTAGCTTGAGGTCCACGGTTACCTTCTTCTACTTCAAAGCTAACTTTTTCGCCTTCTTCTAAAGATTTGAAACCTTCAGTTGTAATAGCTGAGAAATGTACGAATACATCGTTTTCGCCTGGAACTTCGATGAAACCGAAACCTTTTTCATTGTTAAACCATTTTACTTGACCTGTTTTCATAATAACTTCCTCCTGAACAATAAACATATTTTTAGTTTTCACAGCATAAAAAAAGAATCCACACATTATCAAATGCGAAACAGAACACATACATAATTTTTCTCGCTAGTTTCACGGCACTTGATAACATATGGATTGCTTAATTTAAGAGTATTCAACTATACATTAACTATACCATATTAAAAAAAGAATGTACAACATAATTTATGAAAAGAAAAAAACCGACACCTATTAAGCATCGATTCTTTTCTTTTGGAAACTTATATAATGAAAAAAAGAGTTCAAATACGTTTACTTGTTTACGAACGAAAGAATAATTATTTTTTCGTATAACGAATGTACGATGCATCATTGTAAATCCACTGATTCCTACCTACATTGAACCAGTTTCCTGATTGCCCCCACACTTTGTACACTTCTCCCTTTTGCACTTTACGAACAATACTATTACTCGTTGACGGACCAGAACGTAAATTCACATTATTTCTATTAATATATATCGTTAATTGTTCCTTATTAGATCGCTGCACTTTTGCCCCGCTTGAAATAGCATTTCCATTATATGCTTTTAGCACATCTGCACGAAATTGCGCTTCCGATACGCCGTGGCTAGCTAAGTAAGCTAATGGATCTTCGTGATCAGTACCACCAAACTTATATGTAACGTCTTTATGAGTCCATAACCCTTTCGATGGATGAATATTGCGTTTACGTAAAATCTCCGCTAGCAGTTTGACATAACGTTCATATGAGCGTTTAAACTTTACTGGATTTTTCGTCTCACTTAATTCAACTTGAACAAATCTCTCATTCGCAGTTGGACCTGCCCCCCACGCACGATATTTTGTACTCGCAGTCTGAATAGTCTCATCCCAATCAACAACATAATGAACAAAAGCGTTTGACCACGTACGAGACTGGAAACGTTGAATATTAATTGCCGGTACCTCAGGAGTAGCAGTTGAATGCGCTATAACCCCTTCGTACATGCCTATACCATTGCGATATGATTCCTTAGGTAAATCTGGAATAATAAGTGTACTATCAGCAAACGCACTATTAACCGAGGTTAATAACGTGATAGATGCTACAGTTACAGAGAATAGTAGCTTAATAGTTTTCATTTTTCATCACCCTCAAAAACCTTATTTGATTTATGTAGAAAAAGCAACTGAAAGGTCCCAGTCAAACTTTATTGGGAAAAATAAAAAGATAGTAAAAAAGTACACCATATGGTAATAGATAAGTTTCGGGAACTCACCTATATAAATACAAATTAAAAACAACATAAAAACTCTCTTCTTTTTTTAATAGATGAGAGCATCTGGCTATGCATAAAATTTCTTTCTGCATGAAGGTTTGACACAAAAGGGGGATACGAGAACAAACCTAAAAATATTTTCTATATATTTACATTATCTCACATAATTACTATTTAAAACAGATAAAATATTCTATCAATAATGAAAAGCTGTCTTTTTTAGATGAACGAGAACATCTGGCTATGCATAGCAGCGACTTATTTTTAAAATACTACATGGATAAATTACACTTCCTATATTGGAATAAGAAGAAGGATATGTCCTTCTTCTTATTCCATGTTATCAATCTTCTTTTTTAAGAAGATACATTTTTTCATATGCTGGCGTTAGCTCTAAAACCTCATTTTGATTCACTAGTAAAAATTTTGTCGCTGCCTGTTTTCTTTTTCTATCCTCAAATTCGGCCCGAAGCTGTGCAGTTCGGTTTCTCTGATTTTCAAAACTGTTTTTAGATACTTCTAGCTTAATTGTTTGACCGTTTATGAATTCAATGAAAGTATTTCCATGCGGAAGCTTTGTCACACTTTCAATATGAAAATGCGATAACCAAGCACATTCTTTGCGAGAATAAGAAAATGTGGGGAAAAAATAAATAGAATCTGTAGGACTGATTGCAATCGGTGCTTTATGTGTAAAACCTGTATATTTTTTTGTACCATCTTTTCGTCCAGCAAACTACTTATAACACATAAAAAACATTGTATTCTAAAAAACAAAAAAGTACAGCGTGTATATACAGTGCGCCAACACTATATATACCGTCCGCCTAAACACCTAGGCAAACACTTGCTGTACTCTTACGCACTATTTTACAGTACGTAGAGTCTTGTAGCAACAGTTTGCTTAAATTTGGCATTCTGTTGCTTTTTTGTTTCCGAAGAGGAGACAGGGACTATGAAGACTCGTATTGATGTTATAGCAAGTGAAGAATCCTTCCACAATCTTTCTACATTCAAAGAAATCGAAGAACTAAACAAAACTATCCGTGCATATAGAGACATTATCTGTATGTCTGTTAAACGTGCCGATGTACAATCTAGACTCATTGCATTACTTGAAATTTTAAAACGACACAGCTGCAAATATGTAGGTGTTAGTTTCCTATGCAAAAATTCGATTGCGGACAAGTTAGAAGTATCTTATAAAACTGTACAACGTTTAATGAAAAAACTGGTCGACCTGGGCATGATTAAGCAAATCGAAATGAAACGTAAATCTGATATGCTACAAACTGCTAATGCAATTGTAATCAACCCTATTGTGGAAGAAGTGTCCGACAAGGTAGCTGCTGAAAAGTCCAAGAAGTGTCCGACCAATAAAACAACTACTACTTCCTTAAAACAAAATATAAAAGATATAAACAAACGTAACAGTAATGATAATAGCAATACTCCTGAAGATAATATCCAACAAGCTGATTTTGTTGCTCATTGGGTACCAGAACGTTTTGTTTCTTTAGCAAGCTGTTTTTATACTAAATCAAAAACAATTCAAGAACTGTGGAAGGTCGTAAGACAGTGCAATAGAGTCATTAACTATACAACAGGTGATAAAGCATTTAATAAGGACCAGGAGCTTGCAATTGGTATGAAAGCTATTAAAGAGTTTGTTATGAAGATTAAAGCTGGAGTGAAAATGAAGAATGGCAAGTTTGCTTATTTCAACGGCATTGTAAATAACTTGATGGACAAGTTTTATTTTGATAAAGAGTTTATGGGAGCATAACTCCTAAACAAAACACGAACAAGTGTTTGATTTTTTAACACTAACTTGTTATTATATGGTTAGATATTCCATACATAAAGTGAGGTACACACCATGAAACCATTAACAAGTAGACAAGCTGAAATATTAACTTTCATCCAAGAAAGGGTCACTGAAAACGGATATCCTCCTACTGTTAGGGAAATCTGCAAAGCAACTGGACTCGCATCTAGTTCCACAGTGCATGGACACTTAATGCATTTAGAAGAGAAAGGATATATTCACCGTGATCCATCCAAGTCACGTACTATTAAAATCTTAAAAGGAGAACTTATATGATTACCAATCCAGTAGCATACGAAAAAGACCAATTGATTAGAGATATTTATTCAAAGCAAAAAGATATTGCAGCTTTGTTATTAAAGCATGAAAATCGTCAAGAGGTTGCGCACCTTGTTTATAAATGGCAATCTCATAAAAACTTTTTTATGCGAAACGCTGCCATTACAAATATACATTTAGATGAACTAAGAGAAAGACATGAGAAAGTTACCCAATTACTTGAACAAGTGGAGCAGTATACAATCAAGTAAAATATTGATAAATAACCCCAACATTGAAGATGTTTGATATAATGATAGTTTCATTATATGTCAAGGAGGAGATTTTATTGTTAAACGCATTAGAAATTATACTTTTTCTATTAGCACTTGTATCACTTATCATCTTAGTCATAGGTTTAATAGCACCTAAAAAAGTATTACGCGGTGAAAATATCAACCGTTTACGAGTTGTAAAAATTTATCTTTCTGCTGCTATCGTGCTGTATGTATTATGTTTTATATTGGTTAATTTAGACTCTTCAAAACATAAAAAATCTACAAGTACTACACCTAAACAAGAAACTGTTAAAAAAGTTAGCTGGGAAGATAAAATAAAAGAAGTTGCATCAAGCGATAAAAACGTAAATGAAAAATTTAATGAAATTGATCGATACGCGCATGATTATAAACCAACTTCCGAGGAAATTAAAACATTCGGAAACGATATTATAAAAGAATATAAAGATAAAAACTATATTAAAGACTTATCTAATCATGAGTATATGCTTACAAATATTTTTAAATCCCAAGTGGTTGAAAGAAATACGAAAGAAAAAGCAATTAAGGATTTTGCTTTCGACTTCTGGCAAAACTCAAAATACACCTACCGAGGCGTTGATAAAACAACAAGTGAAGCAACTTTAGCAAATGAACGTCAAATGGATAAGGCATTAGCTAAAATGAATAAGTAAAAAAGAGCCCTTCTCACTCGAGAGGGCTTTTAGTTTTATTACTCAAACGGTCGATATTTTTTTCTTAGTGCTGCTAGTTCTTCAGCCAACTTTTCTACATCTTCTCGTAAAAACAGGCTAATACTCTTCTCCTGTTTCAATGGAATGATACGCCCATCTTTGACAAGCTTATTCAATCGCGGACGTGATATATTCAATAGCTCCATTGCTTCAGATCCAATTAAAATATCGCTATTCACGAAATCAGCTAGTTCTTTTCTATCTTTAAAATGATATGTCATACATTTCACCTACCTTGATTGAGTAGCGATTATTTCAATCGAATAACCGCTACTAGAGTGATTACAGTTACAATGATCGCCGCTATGATCGCTGGTGTGTTTCCAATCCAAGACAACACTGAGTTAATAATAATCATCGCAACCAACAACCATATGATTTTAGTTTTTTTGTTCATTTTTTTAATGAAAGAGTTTGTGTTATAATTTGGATGACTAACAGGTGCTGTAACACCTGCTAGTCGCTTTTCTTACTCGTCCTCGTTATTATCGTTTCTATCTTTCTTAATCAGTTTGTGGACTGCGAAAGATAAAGTGATGATTTCGAGGATTAGCTTTATAATTTCCAAGAACTCTTTCATTTTCTCACCTCCCTTACATATATAATTATACTATATCTATTAACGATTGTAAACAGTTATTTACTCATATTTCACCATAAAATGAAAAAAGTGCATAAAAAAAGAGCCAACTCCATAGGAGTCAGCTCTACTCATTATCTAAGCCAATTTACGTAATCAGCAAAATAAATCCAACCGTCATTAATGTTACTTCCATCTTCATGCCACACACATAACCAATCTCCATGACGGAAATTGACGTATAGGCTCATCGGCTCATTAATTTTAGCCTTTACCGCATCGCCCGTGGATGCCCCATAACGGACATTGACGCCAGAAGCGTTAACATAAACAACACCCTGTGATTTGCCATCTTTATTAATACTTACTGTGTCATCACGTAACCAATCATCTTTAGCTACTTCAAACCAAAAATGTTGACCGTCCCAATGCCATTTATAGTAAGTATGTCCGTCACCTTTAACAGCTTGCCGTTTAATCTGTGCGTTTGTGTTTGGTTCTTTACGAATATTAGCTACATCAGCGGTAGTTGTAAGATATCCTAGTACCTCTTCTCCATTTCGTTGTGATTCTTCTTGATGTTGTTCGTTACCGATAAACCATTCTAGTGACTTATCACCAATCAGTTTATTTACATCACAGTTGCCGATACCTTCTACATAACCGCCTGTTGCGTTGTCAGCATATTGCCATAAATCACATGCATATTCAGGCTTATTTCCCCCATATCGTGGAATCCATAAGAAGTCAGCTTTTATATTTTGTAATCCATAAGATCCATACATATGATGCGATACATATAAGCCAACTTTCCAACCAGCATCCCGACAAGTATTGATAAATGCCTGTGTTGCTTCTGCCAAGTATGTACCTCCACAACTTTCTAGAGTGTCATCTTCAACATCTAATACAAGAAATTTTGCATTTGGATTTACACGCGCTAAGAAGTCTTTCGCTTCCACAATAGCATCTGCAATGCTTACATAGCACCCGTAAGCATAAGCAGCATGGGGGATTCTATGTTTTTCTAAATTTTGGATATGTTCATTATACAGTGTATCTATTTTTTTTGATCCATATTGTACACGACAGATTGCTAAATCCAATTGCGGTGCAGCTATATCCCAATCGATATTATCATTGTATTTTGATAAGTCTACGATATGTTTAGTCATCATTCAGCATTTCCTTTCTTTTCATGATCTGTCCAAATACCAAGTGCGATACCGACCGACAATAAATAAGGCGCCAATTCGTCTAAGAAACTTTTTGCCTCCGGAACTCCTAATTTAGTAAATAGAAATCCAATTAATGAAAAAGTTGCAACCCACATTTGCCAGTTACGAAGACGTTTTTGGATATTTTCTTTATTCATATTTCCACCTACTTTCCTGCAACTTTAAATAGAGCCATAATAGCCCCTGTTATAATTGCTCCAATTACTGTTGTACCAATCCAAAATACCAACTTGTCCAATCTATCTATTCGCAAATGAGCACTCTTTGCTGATTGCTGAGCGTCAATAGCAACATCTTTTACATTGCCAAGCGAATCAAGTTTCGTTTCTACCCTAGTCAATCCTACTAAAAGTTCTCTGAACTCATCATGCTTCGATTGTTCCACTGTTCTCATCTCCTTTCAAAATAAAAAAAGACCAGCTATTGCTGCTCTACCTCTACATAATCCACATTTGTGATTTCTTTATATTGTTCTGGTGTAATTTTTTTCGCTTGAACGAATACACCTACATCTTCATTTGAATAATAACCTTTCACATAATATCTCTTAGCAAGTGCGTAGAAATCTAATTGAGCCATTTTATAAAACGCCTCCTTTAATTAAATTTAAAACAAGTGTAGATTGCTCTTCTTGTACCACTTCAAGAGCCATTTCTTTTTTTATAGAAGAAAGTACCAATCCTGCATTCTCTTGTTCTAATGTTTCTTGTTTAGCCTTCATTTCAGTAGTAACATTATTAAGTCTTTCAATTTCACTTGGTTGTTGTAGTTGCGACTCGTTCATCTTATCTAGTTCTTCTTGTGTAATCGTCTCAATCCATGAACCATCTTTAAAAACAGGCTTCCAATTTGGCTGTGGCAACGGTAGTTCTGTGGAATTTTCCGGAATATCATAAATTTCTTTGTATCCGATCATTTCGCCGTCTTCTATTATTTCTTCCTGGTATGGGAAAACAATTTGATCTTCAATATAATCGCCAGTTTCTTTATCGTACAAATGAACATTTTTCATGAAAATAACTCCTTTCTACAAGTGGTACGAAATATAAAAATCAAAAGATGTTATGTCGTTCCTTGTCCAATCCATCCGAACGTCGCCGTTAGCAAGAACTGACAATAAACCAGTATAAAGGTTTAATCCGCTTAAAAAATTAATAGGGAATCTAGCGTCATAAGGCGGACGTATTCCCGCTGGCATATTGGCAAAAATCATTCCATCTTTTAAACCTGCAACCGATCCAGTAATATAAACGACTTCGTTGTGTACTCTGTACTTATTAGGTTTTCCGCCGTTGTTATTCGCCCCGTTTAGAAGTGTTAGATCGATCCAACCGGCAGTATCTTTTGGCGACTTCGTTAAAACGTCAACGTTGTTGTTTTTAAGTGGTCCCAATACGTTAACGCCGTTTTTAAAGTCATTACTATGATTAATTGTTAACAAGTCGCCAGCGTCCGTTGCGTAGCCAACCAAAGCGCGTTTCCCCCAAACTTTCAGGTCTTGTCCGTCCGTTCGCCAACTTCCCCAGCCATTTGGGTTTACGGTTTTTTTCCAAGATTGCCATGTTCCGTTATAGCAAAATCTTTCATATGTCTCTTGATTGGAATTGTTAAATAACGTCGCTCTTTGCATAACCCAAGTATTGAAATGTTTTTGAATTTCAATAAACCACCAATTATCTCCAGTAACTATTGGAGTATTTACACTTGTATTCGCTCTATAAAAACCAGCGTTTAAAACAGTATTTAAATCAATGCCTTTTTGAAGATCAATGTTAGAGCCGTCATCAGAAGTTATTTGAGATTTTTGTTTATACTGCGCTTGTGTAGCCACCTCTGAACCATTGAGAAGGATTGTTCCATTTGGAGTAAACTTTATTCCATGACTCCAATCCCAATCCGTTCCATCAGTAGATAAAGAAGGAGCAAGAATAAATTCATCAGTATTAGGATGGTGAAATGTCCATGACTTTTTAGATGCTTTTTTAGATATGAAAGGAATATCAGCAGTACTTGTTAAAGCACCTGTCATTGTATCTCCAGACTTCTTAACAACATCCATAGTTGATATTTGCTTGTTCAGATCATTTATTTTAGTCTGCATTGCTGCAGATTGACTATTTAATCCACTAAGCATTTTATTTCCGTCCGCGATAAGTTTTTCCAAATCTGAAATATATTGCTCAGATTGAATATTCCCATCAAGTGCATTCGGTATTGAAACAACAATAAAATCTTGTGTCGTAGCACGGATTACTTTATCTTTTTCGATTGCAAAGAACGCTCGTTTTGATCGTCCTGGTATACTAAATGTTTCCTTTGGAAATGTATATTCAAAATGACCAGCTGTTGCATCAATTATATTAACTCCCGTTGAATCTCGTATAACGGTGTTATCTGGCTTTGTACACTCATAAAAAATAGTAAGATTTGTTAAGGAATATGCATTACCGCCCCCATCAACAATATATACATCCACACTATTGCTTGCCATATCTCCAACACGACCAGTCACAAAGTAATTCAATTGTGCGCATTCCGTTTTATAAACATCTAAAATCAATTTTGTTTTCATATTTTCTCACATCCTTCCAAATCATCGGCTTTAATATCTGTAAAAACTTTCTTGATCTGTTCGTTGTCATATTCGTCTTGCAAAACAAGCCTTTCATTCTCAAACCCTCTTCTTTTAGCTTTCACTTCCCAAGCAAAACTAGCATTCGGTTCACTCGAATTCACAACAAAGTATTCTTCTTCTCTTGCTGATACCCACACATGAGAACTACAATACGATGTCAAAAACACTTGGTATTCAATTGATGTGTTTACAGTGTCGGAAAATAGTTCTTCGATTGGAATAATAACTTGTCCATCTTCATCTGTTTTAGATGAGCCGATGTCACCAAGATAAGATTCAGCCGTTTCATACGCTGGTGTTGCTCTTACTCCATCTCTTGTTACATGAATTGCATTTTTAGAGCCCGTTACATTCAATCGTCCAACGTTTCTTAATTCCCAACCGTTCATGTCAAAGTTTGCCCACATAGCTGCTTCGCTTCCGTTTACTCGAAAATAGGTACTAACTTTTCCACTACCGTCAGTTTTACCTAAACGAACACTCTCTTTAGAAGTAACCATTACACTATTGTCAACTACTTGATACATACCACAATCTTCAGATTTTTCCGCTGTTCCTACCGCGATGCCAAGATTCGCACGAAAATTATTAAATATAACAAAAAGTTTTCCTATCGTTGCCGCTACGGCGCTAAGGTTTCCGTTTCCATCTTGGCTAGCTAGCATATTCCCATAAGTAGAAACCATTGTATTGAGCCAACCCCAACTATCCCAACTCATTTCTTGTATATAGTTTGTATTCCCGGAAGAATTTGCATTGAAAACGATCTTATTTCCGTTCATTTGTATCGGTTGAAATGCAAAAATTCCTTTACGTCCATAATAAGCATTATCAGCCATTTCTAAATATGGATAATAATCTGTAGGTCCGCCGTTTTCCGGTCTAAAACTTAACGAAATGAATCTACCAGGTTCGCTATTAATAACGGTACCGCGAATATTAGGATTGTCACCTTTATAAGCATGACCGATTTTACTTATCAATTTTTCATCGTTATCGAAAATAGAAAGGACTCCATTTGATCCTAATACCATTGATTTTTTACCGTTTAACCGTGCATGTAATCCGTCAGACATTAATTTCACATTATCCCCGTAGTCATTAAAGCCGGCTTGTACTAGTGAAGCACTTAATTTACCTGTTGTAATGAAATCAGCAACAATAGATCCGTCCATTGTCATTGCTAAACCATACGGTCCGTTAATACCTTTCGAACTATAACCCAATCCATTTATATTCCACTGCCACACCTTTTTTGCTGTCATCTCATCTTTTGTATCCATAATCAAAATTCTTTCCGGATAAACACGAACATGACCACCAAAACCAGAATTAATGAGATCGGTAGCAACATTTTTTGCATTATCTAAAAATGATTCTTCCATTCCAGATATACTTTCATGTATTTGATCTACTTTTCCAGCTATGTCAGTGAAAGACTCTTTGTAATTACCGAGCGTTAAATCAATGTATTCTTCCATGATGGGATCATACTTGTACGAAATAACTTTCGCTTGAATATCAATATTATCTTCCTTGTGTTGGACTGTGACAGTATCGCCCATATATACCCGTTGTAAGACTGCAAAGTCTTTATATTCTTCTGTCTGTGATAATTCTTGAAAAGTAACTTTATAAGTTCCTTTCGGTTGATCTACCTTCTGTTTGTCATACATATCTTTAGATAACTGCCTTAACATTTCGTATGCCTTTTCAAGCGGAACAGCATTTGGATCATTGTTTTTATCATCTTGTGCTTTAACGTCTTTAAATTCCACAACTCGAATTTTTGGACGTGGATATTTATTGATGTTTGGACTATCAACATATTTTTCTGGTAACAATAGCCCATTGAATCCCATTGGCATAATGCGAGTGATAGGACTATGCCAATCAATATCGCCTTCATATCCAAGTAGATTCTTCTTATGTTGAATCACGACACCGCGGTCTTTTCCTCGATTGACAAGCATATAAATATTGAAGTTATCCCGCTTTAACTCACCGCCCCAGCGATTTAGAAAACAGTTATCTTGTCCTGTATCTAAAATGGCTTCAACTGGATTTTTACGAACAAGTCGAGAACTTGCGACTTTCATGATATCCGAATAGAACTTAAATGGATGTGGATACTGACATTTCCCTAAAATCTGCTCTAATGCTGTTGAACCAGACTTTTCTTCTATGAATGTATCCTCAATCAAGTTATCTGTTAGATCATAGAATATGTGGTAGCAAAATACCTTTAGTTCACCCATAGATGGCTGCGGTCTCACAACGCGAAAAAGTTGATCACCATCTGGTGTTGGTGCTTTCACAATGCACTGTCCATTTATTTCAAGACCGTGAGGTGCGAATAATGGATATCTAAAAGAAAATACAAATAAGCCGTTGAGTGTTTCCTCAACGACTGGATCATATATATTTGTATCTAATATTCCAATACCATTGTGAGTAAAATCCGTTTCGTTTGGTTTATACAGTGTAATCATACATAACACCACCTCGGTTCTACTACAATTTTAGTTATTGTTCCTGTCCATGAAATGGTGTTTTCTCCTACTATAAAAATAGGAAACTTACCAACCATTTGATTATTCATTGATGTTGTTCCTAAATAGGTTTCTTTTAACTCTGAATCTACTATCATTTCATCTTTTATGCTTTTTAACTGAAATGATATATCATTAATCGTTAATGTGGATGTACCACTTCCATACACAGTTATCTTTGGCAACGATTCAAACGTACCATAATTCAAAATCACTCCTGGTTGTGTTATTTCAAACGGTTGGCATATAGCATATTCGAACGGATCAGCTGTAAATGTAACTTCAAATACTCCATATTCTTCAATTTCGTTTGCTATATCACCAATCTCAACACTTTTGATTTTTCGATAAACCGTATCATCAGTAAAAGCCAATGTTTCAGCTTGCATTAACCAGCCTTTTGCCTTCCGAATCAATGGTTTTATATTTTCAAGTTCAAGCATATTGAATTTCACTTTAAAAGAAACATCTTCGAACTCTTCCTTTTTTGTCAAAGGCCCATGACGGCCGGGAACTTCAATTTTTTTAACTTTTCGTTTTGCTGTAGGAATAACTGGACGTTCAGATACAGCTAGCTGATAGTCAAATCCATATTTATTATCAATGATAATGTCAAATATCATACTCTACCAACTCCTACATTTAAATCTTTACCACGCTTCGCAAACCAATCGTCCGCTTTTTCAAACATATTATCAACGTCACGATCATTTCTAACCGTTGTATAAAAGTTAACTACAACGGGTTCACTTTGATTTGATGGCTGCTCTTGTTGCTTTGGCATCGTATCAGCGATACCTTTTCCAATTGCTCCAAGTGTTTTTTCATTAAGTGGAAGAACAGCTTCGTTCCCTGCTTCACCAGCTCCTTGGAGTTTACCATTCGACATGCCAAAAATAGTTGGTTGTGTAAAGATACCACCTTTTGCACGCCAGTCGATACCGATACCTGACGGATAGGTAATTGATTTTCCAGCTATTTCAGTGCTACTTGTTTTCAAGCTGAAATGTGGTAATGGTGGCATTTCTGGCTTTGGAATTTTCAACTTCAGACTACTGAAGAATCCCGCTATTTTATCTATCCAACCTTTTACTGTATCTACTGCCTCACGAATAGGACTGACAATTGCTTCTTTGGCTGCATTAAATTTTTCACTAGCTGCATTTTTAATTGAATTGAACTTGTCCACTGCAGTGTTATACATGGATGAAAATTTTTCAACGACTGAATTATATGCTGATGCAATCGGATCAATGATATGCTGTTTCACAGAATTCCAAGCTGATTGTGTTACTGATTTTAGATATTCATATTTTCCATTTAACCAACTTACTAAATCGCCAAATTTTTCTTTCACCCAACTCCAAGCTTCTTGAACTGGTTGAATAATATACTGCTTAAATAAATTCCAAGCTGCTAATGTAATAGATTTTGCAAATTCCCACTTTTCATTTAACCAGTTTACTAGATCACCTATTTTTTCTTTGCACCAATTGTATGCTTCCACAATTGGGTCAACAATGTATTTACTAATTAAAGCCCAGGCAATTTGTGTACCCGCTTGGATTAATAGCCATCCTGCCTGAAGAACCGTAGAAATCAACGATATGATTGGATCTAGGACTGTTAGAATCATATTCCAAGTATCAGACCAAGCTTGAGTCAGTTGCCCCCACAATTGTGATGCTGTTTCGACAAGATTAGACCACCATGAGGATGCCGTCTCAACAATTCCAGACCATAAATCACTAAAAAACTGACCTATTGGATCAAAAAATGAATGACACATTTCTAAGAAAGAAGACCAAGCATTTGAAAAATACTCAACTGTGGAAGACCACCCATCACTACATGCTTGAACTAAACTTCCCCACAATTCACCAAACCAAGATGAAAATTGGGACCATTTTTCAGAAAGCCAATCAGTTATTGCACCCCAGTTTTTTATGACAGCAATAACACCTGCTATTACTGCAGCTATTCCAGCAATAACAAGAATAACAGTTCCTATTGTAGAACCTAATACTAAACAAGATATAACTACAGCTGCAATAATCGGTGCTAAAGTACCAACAACCGCTATTAATCCTAAAAAAATAAATGTGAAATTTTGAATTGGTTCAGGTAATTTTGTAAACCAATCAACCATAGTTTTTATTCCCTTAACAACCGGAGGTAACACATCTTTTGCTAATTCAGCAAGTTTCTTTCCAAGTGGTTCAAATGCAGCCTTAGTTTCTCTTAGTGCTTTCTGAAATTGCTGTCCAAGAGATTCTTCTTGGAGCTTTTTCATTTCTTCCATACTACCTTTTACATCGCCAAGACCACCATAGACATCATTTAGACTTAAAACCGCCTCAGCACCCATGTCTTCCCATTTTGTACCGAAAAGAGCAACACCAATCTGATTCGCTTTTACCTTGTCATCCATACCACGTAAATCATTTAATACAGCATTAAATACATCGGCTGATGTTGCTTTACCATGATTAAATGAGTCCCATACTTTTTGAGTCTCACCAGAAAGTTGTCCAAACCCTTCAGAAACACCTTTCGAACCGTCTTGAACTTTGATCCCGAATTCCTTAACTAAATCGTTAATATAGTCTAGGTTATATGAGCCACTTGCTGTTCCATTTGCTAAAATGGTGAACATCTCATCAGCGCTGAAGCCAGCTTGTTTAAACAACGGAACATATTCACTTAAGTTATCAAAGAACTCATTTGAATAGTTTAGTCCTGCTTGGGAACCAGCCGCCAATAAATCAAATGTTTCTTGTGTAGATAAACCAAATTGGCTCATAAGTTGACCGGCACCGCGTGTTGCTTCGGTTAGATCAACATCATAGGTTTTAGCTAGTGTTAAAACATCTTCTGTTGCCATTTGTAGTTCTTCTTTTGGAACATCCTTCATATTTTGAAAGACTTTTATTAACGCCTGGTCAACTTCTTCAAGGTTTTCACCAAATCCCTTTTTCCAAGTATCCACGGCTATCTTTTGAAGGTTTTCAGCACCTTTTGCTGTTATGCCTAAAGAGGATTGGATTTTTCTTTGAGAACCATCAAAATCCATTGCCGTTTCTATAGTAGACTTACCGAATTCAATAATTTTCTCTGATATTCCTTGCAGTGCTTCACTAGCTTCCATTAGATTGTGTAAATCTAACTTCTTGCCAATTTGCTCCATACCATCTGCAGCTTGATTTCCACTTCTACCAACACTCTCAAGTGAGTTTTCAAATTGTTTTAGTGTCGTTTTCGCTTGATTTAATTTCGCTTCAAGCTGCTGAACTTCCACAGAGTTTTCACCATATACACGCTTTGCCGCACTAAGTTGTTGTTCCAGGTTATTGACGATTCTATCGGTCATTTCCATTTGCTGACGTAATTGCCTTTGCGCTAATTCTAGCTTTTGCGATTCACTAGCATTTGTACCTAATTCAGCATTTTGAAGTCTGAATGAACTTGCTAAATTCTTTTGTTCAGCCTCTAATTTCTTAGAATTCTCTTGTAAATCAAGCAAATTCCCACGTGCTTCTCTAGCTTCAATTGCTTGTTGCGAAAGACCTTCTGTAACTCTTTTCATTGCATTATTAAGAGAAGTTTCAGCACGTTCTGCATCAAGTAATTTCCCATACATTTTATTAAGCTGTTCAGCTGTTGTATTTGTATCTCTAGACATCGCTTGATATTCAGCACGTAACATTTCTGTTCTTTTCTTCGCTGCTTCCATTTGAATTTCAAGCTTTTTCTTTTCAGCAACAAGTTTATCTGTCGCTGTTGCATCTTGGCCCATTGCGGCAATATGATTTTTGTACTCCTTGGCCGCGTTATTCATAACCATGTTGATTTCTTTTAATGTTTGCGTATATTGTACTTGCCCGTCCATCTTAAAGTTGAGAACAACATTCCTTTGCTTATCTGCCATTTTCTCACCTCACTTTTAATAAAATGGTGTCTGATCTAGCGTATGGATTTGCTTTGGTTTGTCCTCATTCAATGCATCTGGATTATTGTATTTAAGATGCATAATGTACTGTTTCAAAAAATGATTAGGTGTGATTTTCCAAAAGTCATCCATACTTAAACCAAGTAACGTATTACCAACATAAAAATAAAAATCCCAGTCCAATTCGGACTGAGACTCTTCATTTTTAGTCAGTATATTTTTTACTTTTTTTCCTGCTTCAACTTCTCCATATCAGAATGTTGGAAGTTTTGCCCGTTAAAAATTTGGAACACTACTTGGAAGATATCAGGTAGATCATAAAGTGGTATCGCATTTTTAATTTCAGTAGGTGTACATTCAGTACCTCCACTTCGCACCATTGCATAAATTAAAGAACGCATCAATTTAGCTTCATTTTCACCCAAAGAGAAACTACCTTTTTCCAACGTTTCATTCATTTCTTTTTCAAACTCATGATATGACTTCCCATATGCTTCTTCCACATAAGGGAATGATTCGAACGTAAAAATAACTGGGATTTTAACACCTTGTATCTTAATTGTATTTACATTTATATTAACGTTAACTAAATCACTTAATCGTGCCATGTTATCACTCCTATCCTTGCGTTACTGTTCCAAGAGTCGCTAATTGAGACTCATCACAAATGACTTGTTTTAAGAAATCATCTAATTTAATGTTTGCAGCACCTGCGGATCCAGTATCTAATTCAGTCATTGTGTTGTCGTTAAATAGCAACGGATCTGCGGTAATTTTGTATTCAATATCATCCACTGTCATTTCTTCATTTTGAGTTTTGAAAGACTCTTCTACTGGTTGTACAGTGCACTTAGGATACCAACGTAAAACTTTGGTTCCGTCATTAAGCGGGAATACCACACCAACTGCAAATTTTGGGTATGATTTTGGTTTTGCATTTTCAAACGAAACGCCTTTCGTACGCTTTTTACTAAACATTTTATCTTTCATTTCACGATCTAAACCAGCAAGCTTTAATCCTAATTCAAACGATGTATTTTTTGTGATGTTAATAATCTTTTTATTCGATGCCCATTTTGTGAAGTTATTTGTTTTTGATGAAATAGATAACTCAGTAATATTTGTTTGTGCGTAAACAATATCTTCATACTTTGGAAGCACCCCTACTGTTTCGTCACCATTCATAAAACAAAGATATAAATCTTCAATACCAACTGCATATTGAATTTCTTTTTGTTGTTTCGGCATTTCTATCATCCTTCCATTCTATCTATTATTCTTTCAGCCATGATATCCGCTATTTTGTCACCTTCACCATCAAAAGTGTTTTGTACAAAATGCAAACCTTTGACCTTTCCTCTACCATTTGCCTTTTTATGGCCATGCTCAGCTAGGAACCAATACCAAGCTTCATCTTCGAATTCCACAGCAACATGATCGTTTTTTACAACGACTTTTAAACTGTTTTTTAAATGTGTTTGCTTGTTTTTATTCGACATTTTGATTCACTTTTTTAATTCATTTGCAAAATATTTTGCTGCCTCTTCCAATACATCCATTTCCACTTGCTTATTAACCCTAAGTAATGTATTAATATCTTCCAAAGCTTCAGCAAAACCATTATTATTACTAGACATTAATTAACGCACCTCACAAGCGTTATAAACTGCGTTATGGTGTCGTCTTTCTCATCGAATGGTATTGCATCAAATTGGAAATATGGAACGTTCGAATTGTTAAAAACAGCCTTGAGAGGTTCAATATCTGCTTCAGTACCATTTGTAATAACTGCAATTTGATAAAGCGGCATGGACTTTAAAACGCTATTAGAAGCCCTCTTATGTTGTTCATTCACAAATTCATACACAATGTATGGATATTTCGCTGTGGTCGGTGCTTCGTCACGATAGACAGGTAAACCGGATTCTTTCATGATTGTCCGTAATTGTTGAAAATTAATCTGCATACGATAGCGACACCTCCATTACACGATCATGTTCACGAACATAAATACGCTCAACATTGTAAATACGATCAAGAATTTTAATTCGGTAATCTTTTTGATTTGCTTCAATTGCTCGATCTATACGAACTTCAATTTTCTTTACGATTTCATTTGTATCTTTTGTTGTAAACTTGTCCATTGAAGTAACGCCAATATTGTTGTAACGGATTTTTCTTTCAAATGGATATCCCATTACAACACGGTCTGTATTTGGATCAATTGTTTCACCAAGTTTCAGTAAATCCGCTGCCCATCTCAAATTATTCGTTTGTCTCTTCGGCATCATACACCTCCTGGATAAAAAACGGTGTTAGTGCATCAAGTGCTTGTTCTAATTCTTTTTCGGCCACACGATACTCATAGAAGATTCCAGCGCACATAATAACCAAGTATTCAACTTCTCTTCCACATGCTTTTTTTACATAGCGTTGACCTTGCTGTAAATAAAAAGAGAGCATGGAATCATCCATACCCTCTTCCCAATGAATATGACCTTTTAATTTTCCAATTAAACCATTCATACATTAAGCACCTGGTTTCTTTTCACCAACTTCATATCGATAAACAGCTGGTTCAAATGGTGAATAGATTAATTGACCATCTAATAAGTTGTAGATTTGGAAACCAACTTTATTTGTACCACTAAATTTCTCAATTAATTTTTGTAATTCCATTGCTCCAATAACATCTTGAATGTGGAATGCTTTGAAATCACCAAAATAGAATACTGGTTTAGTTGGATCAACACTATTTGCTGAATCAGTAAAATCTAACTTATGTCCAAGTAACGTATAACCAATACCATCTTTTGCTTCATGTAATAATGGACGACCTGTTGTATCAGTCATATCTTCTAAAACTGTTAATGCTGCACGGTTAACAATCCACATTGATTTTTTCAATACTTCAGTAACAGGTTGACCTTTTAATTTAACCAATTGTGAATATAATTTTTGAGAATACCCAGCAACATTAATATCAATTGGAGTTGACTCATAGTATTTAACGGCTTTCTTTGCTAATGCACCAGTGTTTTCATTACCAACATCAGTACCATTGAACATATAGTTCGTTTCTTTACGTACATATGCTTTTTTCAGCTCATCAACTACGATTTGCTCAATTGGAGCACCTGTCATTTTAAGTAATTTCTTCGTTACAGTTGCAAGTGCATCAAACTCAGCTGGACTTAGTAAAATTTCAGCAAATTCAATTGCTGTTTCTTTAATTTCATCACCATCAGCACGCTCTTTTTTACGTACATTTGCATCAGCTTTTTTCACAAGAACAGGATATTTTACATCACCTGCAGTTCTATGAACAGAACCGTATTTACGTAGTAGATTTTCTTCTTGCGCATAAGTGATAATTTCACTTGCAATGACTTCTGGAATAGTTACTGAACCATTTCCAGCTTCAATACCAAGTGAACGCGCTTCAGCTTCGGTAATTTTACCTACCACAAAGTTAGCAAACGCTGAACGAATTTCTTTTTCTTTATTTTTAGTAGATTTATGACCACGAGTTGAAAGACCTGCATTAATAGATGTCATAACGGCTGCACGCTGTTCAGCTGAAAGACCTGATGAACGTTGACCTTCGCCACCTTCGTCTCCTTCATCACCAGAACGACCTTCTCCGTTCCCTGCCCCAGTATCTCCTTCACCAGTAGATGAATCTCCGCTGCCGTCACCCTCTCCGGATCCGTCTCCACCTTCATCCATATTTGCTAAAGTATCTGCAATTTCTTGTAATTGTTCAGTAAGATCCTGTACTTCTTGCTGCACAGTTGCCAAATCTTCTGCACGTACTTCATTGTTTTCTAATTGACCACGTAACTCTGTTAAACGTGCATTATTGCGTTGTTGTAAAGCTAATAATAATTTTCTATTCATTATCCAAGCACCTCTTTTATTTGATTTAAAATTTTCATACGTTGTTCTACTTCTTTATCAATCTCTTTACTTCGTAGCGATACCTCAGTATCCTCATAAGCTGGAATACTTACTACTGACACCTCATACAATTCAACTTCTTGAATCGTTCTTAATGCGGGTTCGGCATTGTAGTCCCAAGTTTCCTCAGTTGCACGAAATCCAAATGAGCACTGATTTATGTCTTTTCTTCTCATAGATTCTACTAAGTCGCGTGCAACTGATGTATTTGGCAAGTCAACTTCAAATTTCAGACCACGTTCATCTTCAACCAATCGCAATGTTCCACTTTTAGTTCTGCCTAACACATTGTTCCAATCATGATTAAACAAAGCGCGAATATCATTATTTTCAGAGATTGCACGACTAAATGCACCAGGGGCAATTGTCTCTGTGAACCAGTCACCAATACTTGTTGGCGAGTTAAAAACAGCTGCATAACCACCAATCATATTACTTTCAGTATCAGTTGCATCACGCGTTTGAAGACCGGTGATATCAAATGTCCTCATTTCCTTTTTGTTTGGCATTTCCATCACCTCCCTTCAAGCTATCGTCAGTAGCGTTTTTCTCACCGATTTTCGATAAGTCATTTGAAATATAGATTGCTTGTGATTCAGGTGTATTTTGTTTAGGGAACCCAAGCATTTCAGCAACATTATCTGGACTTGTAATTCCTGTACGCACAATGTTGTAACCGATATTTGTTTTTGTACTGTAAGTAACAAAATCAAGAATATTAATCTTAAATTTGATACGCTTATCCGAATTTCGACCGAAAAAAAGAAGACTCAAATGGTCTTCGAAATTTTTCATTATTGGACGTACAGCTTTATTGTGTAAATACATCATTGCTTTTTCTAAATCAGACTTAATTAACGCTGTATATGTGTCCACATTTATGCCCAGGAACTTACCCAAATCCTTTTTGTATACATTTAGGTATGCTAGTGTCTTATCATCCTCTATGGGGCTTTTGAGCGTTTCAATCTCATACCCTTTGCCCAAGGGAATCATTTTTACGGACCTCGATTCATCAATCGATTCTAATTGATCTAAAATAGCTTTAATTAACATAGACTGTGCACCGTTCTTAGGATTAATATGTGCATCCATTTTCAACATAAAGGCTAGTAAACCGCCTTTTTTATATTTGTCAGTTAAAACTTTTTCAGCTGACATAACACCTTCAAGCGTATCTTTACCTAGTTGCATTAATCCGACACCACGTAAATGATCCGAACCAACGTTTTTTACATGTCGTATCATAAAGGACGGTATTTCATTTCCATTGACTTTAAATTGCTCTATTAATCTATCATCTAACTCAGTGTAAATATTTTGTGCTAGATGTATTTGATCTCCGTCCAGGACAGGAAAAGCTTCTCCCTGGAGTAAATACGTATTTGTCATTAACTTAATAAATTCAGATTGTGTAAGGTAATTGTTAGGATTTCTCAAAACTTTAAGAGCCGAATCATTCTTAATTTCCTTGCCATCTTTATCTTCCACAATAATTTCAGCTAACATCATTTGATTACTAATGTCCTGTAACAGTTCGTAAACATCAGAAGACTCCAAAATGTTATCGTCCGTGACATAACGACCACCATAACGAATGGTGTTACTGAAAATATCTTCAAACCAACCGCGCTTCTCCATCTGTCTGTATACAAAATTAGAAAACCGATCTCGTAAACCCAATTTCTCACCGCCTTTCATCAAAAGATAGAGTGCTAATCTAATTTAAATTCATGACCATCAATCAATACATATAAATTGTTTTTTGTCTTCGGAAACATTTCAATAATGCCATCTATTTCTTCTCTACATAAAACCGAATGAAGATCGCTGGAAGTTGATGTTAAAATAGGTATATTTGTTTTATCATCTTTATAATAATAAATTAATTGTTTTACCAACCCATCTTCACTCCTATCTATAAATTTCACCAATCAATTCATCCATACCCTCACCATCGATGTCATCCATTTGCATCATGGTTTCTTTGTGTGCAACTAAAAAGGCCACAAATCCATCAATCTTTTTCTTTGATTGACGTTTTGAAGGCCCCTTCATTCCATTCATATTCGTTATTACTACTAAGTTTAATGCACAGTATATAAATAATGGGTTATCAGTAAATAATCGTTCTTCATAAATCAAACGTTCTGCATCATCAATCATAGCGTTCATTACGTTTGGATACTGATTAACTACTAAACACTCAATACCAAGATTCTCACACTTTTCAATGAGTTTTTGAGACATGGCCGGATCATAGTTTAGTTGCTGCACATCGTATAATTCCATACATTCTTTGATGTAATCCAAGACTTGTTCCTGGTCAATCATTTTACCATCACAAAATTGAACATAACCGCGCTCAACCAAGTCTGTGTAAGGAACATTATCCTCTTTTTCACGAAACTCAATGTCCGCATTCGGTATAAAATACATTTGTTTTACTTTTAAAATAGCTCGTCCTTCATCGTCATACGTTGGAAAGTTCAAGCTCACACAAGTTAAATCAGTTGTTTTCGACAAGTCGAGTCCAAGATAGCAAGTTTCGCCTGTAAGGTCTCCGATGTCTTCCACAAGTACATGTTGCACTTGATCTTGTTCAAAATAATTCTCGGCACCATTAACGAATACATTCAAATGCTTAGACAAAAACTCTGCTTTCTTATGTGCTGAACGTGATGCTGTAATGAATTCTGTTTCAAGTGCGCTCATTGTAACTGATATACCAATGTTTGGATTTACCATTGCCCACACTTTTCTGTCTGTCCAATCATAATTCTTATTTGGCTCATAAATCATAACAAAACTTGAATCATTGTCATCACGCTTCAATACTTCTTTTGCTTCACGATACACTCGCATACCAACTGATGATGAACCTTTTCCGGCTGTTGATATGTTAAACATAATCGGATCGGCACGAGCAACCTGTGCTGATTTAAAGTTATCATACTGATCCATATTTTCTTGAGCATGGAGCTCATCGTTTAGAATGAAGTGTGGATTGGACCCCTCAATAGATTGGATATTCTTACTCATAACAATAAATTGGTTTTGATACGCCAAATCATCACGAATATAATCATATGTCACACTAGATATAGTTCCTTTTGGCCCTTTATAAATATGTGAACATTCCATTAGTACATCATGATTCATAATTGTCGCTGCAAATGGTTTTGCTGCATATTGCGCTTGGTTAAAATCACTTGCACAACAATAACAATCGGCACTAAGTACTCCTTCACCATACATTGCATAACCTAAAGCACCAACACCAATTAAAGTTTTACCGTTTTTCTTTGGAACTTGTATATATGCTTCACGAGTAACACGAACAACATTGCCATCCTCGTTCTCATGTACCCAACCATATATCCATGAATAAGCGAATTTCTCCCAATCTTCCAAGATAAAAGGTTTTCCAGCAAGACTTCCCTTTGTATGACGTACAAACGTTTCAACCCAATCCATCATTTCATTGGCACGATCTGCATCAAACCAAATATCTTTTCGTTTTTTCCATTTATAATAACGATCTACCATTGCTTTGATAGTATCGGGATATTTTTCAGGATTTTTCCTTACTTGTTTTGCATAAATATCTGCATAATTAACACCACGCTCAATCATTTGGCACCACGCCATTTCTCACGATGCTTATCTAATTCAGTAACTATAGCTTTTGGTTTTTCTAACTCTTCATTTTTCCCAACAGAAGAACCACCAGTAACAATTTTACCTTGCCTAGATTTATTGGTAAGTCCTAGTAAATCTAATGCTTTCGTTTTTTTATCCGACCATGTTTCTACTTGCTGCGCCAATGGATGTTTTGAGTTGTTTGTGGCTCCCGCTTTGTTTGTATGACGTTGTGTCGCTGGGAAGCCTTTTTCTTTCCACTGTAGATACATGGTTATGTAAATTTCATAAATATCAAGATAGCTTTCAATCAATGGGTCTAAAGTGAGGGTGTAAATATCCGCATCCCTCATAATCTTTAAAATACGATTTTTTTCACCTTCGACTTTTTGGTCAATGACCATTTGTCGCTCTTTTTTTGTGGCCAATATTCACACCCCCCTTTATTTTTTAAAAATGTTGTCTAACGAGAGAAATGACCCCTACGCTACCTATCCTCCCCAGAGCAAAAAAATTTAAATTTGATAGGGGGGCTTATCCAAAATAACTCGGAAAAACCTTTTTCGGCTTATCTTCATTTTCTTCTTTGATATGACATTTTGGACAAAGTAGCATTAAGTTGTTTATTTCTAATTTAAGTGTTTCATCTTGTTTAATTGGTATGATGTGATGTACATGAGCACTTCGACCAAAGACGAACCTTCCACATCGTTGACAGTATCCCTTCTCTCTTTCATATACTTGAGAGCGAACAAACTTCCATTCATCTGTACGATAGAATGGTTTGTTCTCATGATGGTATATGTTCTTCTTGTCCTTCTTCTTTCGTGGCTTGTTACGCTTATGTTCCTCGCAATATCTACCCTTGCTTATCTTGTTATGGCAGCCATTAAAGTCACAGTACTTCATGATAGTACAGCAATGATGTCATCTTTCTTTGTAACATCAGCTGGAATCTCAATACCTAACTCATCAGCATACTCACGTAACTCTTTCACAGTCTTATTACTCAATACTTGTACTTCACTAACAACTGTCATATCTGATCCATTTGCTAAGTCCACACCCATAATCATGCTCGATGGATTTTCAGTTACTTCAAATCCTGGTTCTTCACCAGCTTGTACAAATAGACTTCGTTGTTCTTCAGTACACCAATACTCGGTACCAGATATGGTTTTTCTAATTTCTACAATCATTTATGTTCATTCCCCTCACAATAAACTCTTGAATATATCTCAACTATATTGCATTATCTAAATACGAATATTTATTGAGCTATTCAAGTTATTAACCATTTTCTTACCT
The DNA here is from genome assembly GCF_028401955.1 of Bacillus sp. BP-3. GTDB lineage: Bacteria > Bacillota > Bacilli > Bacillales > Bacillaceae_G > Bacillus_A. The sequence continues at coordinate 206,652 of NZ_JAQOTJ010000002.1, read as the reverse complement.
TTTTTCAGAACCTAACCTCCTTAGGTTCTTTTTTTATGCAAAAGAAAAGAAGAGCACCTGTATTAGATGCTCTTAATGTAGAAGAGTGTATGGGTATTGTTGAATAGGATAGTAGCTAGCTTATCCTATACCTCAGTATATGCTCGTCCTTTGCAAAATGTGAAAAAGCACCCGAATGGATACTTTAATTTATTCAATAAGAAATACTAAAATCTTGTATCCTGTTTATCTACTTCTTTTGCTTTAAGAAATTGAATCATAAAGATTAAACAAATAATTGTACCTACAATATATCCGATAAAGAAACTTAACCATGTCATGATATCATTCCTCATTTCCTATATTTTTCATACTCTTAATCATTCTATTCGACAAAATACTACTAAATCCTACTAAATTCTACAAATAAAAAAGGCAACCAATTGGATGCTTACTTACTTAATCTATTTTTCTCTTCCAATTACGGTATGTGATATTTTAATGTCCGTACACAAACCAAAAGAGCAACCGATACATTCAGTTACCCTTTCGTCAATCTCTTATGTTATTACTATAATTCATTTTTTCAATAGTTTCGTCTCCTAGAAAGTACCTTACTTAAAGGTTACCTACCAAAAGGTAAACTTATAATGCATCAACAAAGTTTATTATCTTTCTAATTTCAGCGTGCTTACGTTTTATATAATATGGACTATAATCCAAATCTAATGCTATTTGTTCTAATGTCATTCCCTCAATATATTTCATTTGAATGATTTTATTATCTAATCCTTTAAATTTACTAATCATTTCTTTTAAATCATACATATCATTCATTTTATGTGCTAATTCGTATTCGATTACTTCAATGCGATCTTCTACTTTTGCACCGTCTGAATCAGCTGTTAATTTATATTTAGACAAATCTCCCCATACCCAACGCTTTAACTCTTTCTTACTTCGCTCCAATTTATTTTCTAGGTAAATGAGTTTATCTTCTAATTCTCGATAATCCTTTAGCCAATCTAGCATTGTGTATGCCACCTCACTTATTTAATAATTCCAGTTAAAATAAATGTAGTTTTCGTAATAAATACCACCTAAAATGTTCTTTTTTTCATCTTTCTTTAGTTCTACATGTACACCATCCATTAATATTTTTAACTTCTCGATAAACATATCAGAATATAACATATGTCTATCTTTAGTTTCGTTATTTATAACATATCTATAAGCTGAATATCCTTTTTCTGCACTACTAGTTATTAATTCTTTAATTTCATCAGCAAATTCCAAAACTTTACTGTCGATGGTATTTTCTTGTTTTGATTTCAATTGTTCTACCAGTTTCATTTTAAAACACCTTTCTTAACAAAATAATTTCTAAATGCCTTTGCAACACGTTCTTTTTCCCACGCTTTATTACGTTTGATAATCGCCTTCCTAATTTTTCGTTTTTTCCTCTTTTTCATCGTTTTTCCCCCTTCATTTTCACCTCAAAACGTATGAATCATTTTTTACACTGTTATTACACGTTTTTAGACGTTTTACCGCTCACAAGACCTAATGCATTCGAAAAAGATTTAAACTTTAAATTTCCTTATTATATAGATCCGTTTTTTATGCAAAAGGATTATTTTGTTAAGAATTAATAATTTCTTTAATTCTATTAAGCTTGTCCTTATTGTTATCTTTTAAAATCTCTCTATCAATTTTGATATTTGCTCGTCTTCTTCCACCATTGATTGCCTCAATGTAGCAAGAATGATTATTCACTTTATCTTCCGCTAACATTTGAATACCTTGGAAAGAAGCGTCACAAACATCTCTCGAATTGAAATTGCTATATTCAAACAACTCTTTCCAGTTTTGTTCTAAATATAATTTCATATAATTCTCAATATCCTCACCACATGAAACTTCAACTTCTATTTCATACTGATCTTCCATTGTTACTACAAGAAAAACCATCCATGCTTTAATATCATTTAAATTACCAATACTTTCTTTCATTCCTCATCCCTCCGCATAATATTTCATCTGGAACAGTTAGCTTTTGCTAGCTGCTCTTTATTTTGAAATTCACTTACACATTTTAGAAAAAAGCATATATTATATTAAACCTTGGTCAACTGGATAACTCTTTACACCTTCTTGTTTATCCATAGCATCCTTCTCCAAAAAGCACTTGTAAAATGGTGCTCTTTTTCTATTTACATACATTTACCAATATTATTGTTCGATATTTCATGTTAAGTTAGATGGGGTGATCTTATCCATATCACCATTGCAAATTCTTGCCCCATTAATATATGGGGTCTTTTTTATTCATTTGTATAAAAAGCTTCCTAACTACCTAAAATAATCAAATAAAAAATTTAGGAGCAAAACAAATGAAAACAACACTTAAAATACTTAAATATATATTTTTTACTATCGGTATTATTTTATTATTGTTAGACATAATAAGTTTTATTTTCCCTGGATTAATCAAATAGCATTTTTGTTTAAAGTGTATTAATATCCGACCGCTAATCGATTGAAGTTTTCTTCATTCTTCTCTTTATACATTTCAACAACGTCATCCCAGGTGAATCCAGCGTATTCAATAGTTTTATAGAATAGATCCATGATTCCTAGCAATGGATTTTTCGCGCCTTTGCTATCTTTATACACCACTTTACCCACTAAATAATTCACGTTCTTATCCATATGGAAGAACGCTTTATTGAAACCATGAATTTTACTTTCTGTAATTTTAACCATTTGTAATGAGTGCTCAATTTTAAAATCCATCGCTACCGATAACCAAAAATGGAGAATATCAACCATTTCCTCTAACAATGAATCCTTTGGTTGTTCAAACTTTGTTGACCACATCTTAAAGGCATTTGTTACATTCCATGCTTCATTTACTTCATTCTTTAATGCATATACTTTGTTAAACAACATATCGTAACAACTGTAGTTCTCTTTATGCTTCGCTTTAATATCATCATCAAGTACCTTTTGCATTTTAAATAATTCGGTTAAATCAATTACTTTTTTAGTCATTACAGGTTCGCTCCTTTTCAATTTATATTTAGTACCCTGAGCCAAAGCCCAGGGCAGCATAATTAATGAGTTACTGTTTCTTCATCTTCAATACTTAATTGACCAGCAGGAACATCAGCCGTTCCGTCTTGGTTAACACTGTATTCCATACCTTCATGCGATTCTTCATAGAATTCATCAATAGACATTTGCGAAGGTTCGAGAATGATATCAACATTTCCGCCAGCAAAAGGATACAATTGATTCACTACACCTTTAGCATCACGTTTTACATTTAATTTAATTGCTGTTTTCTTGCTATCACGTTGAATGTTAACGAATTCCGCACCAATTGGTTCAACTTCACTTTCTTCCACAGTTAACTGAACAATAGTACCTGGCATTTTTAATAGATCATCAGCATGTGGTAATTCGTCACTTAATACATGAAACATTAAAACTTCTTTTTTATCGTCCTTTTGCATTTTCTTAAATAACACGTTCAATTCGATTTTTGACATGGTTCATTTCTCCTTTTGTGCTTTATAAATAGTTTCTAATTCACTCAAAGAAAGCTCATATAGTTGCAACCCTTCTGGTGTTTTAAAATATCCCATTTCTATCAACTTGAATTTATAAAAATCTTTTTGTTGTTCTACTGTTAAATTTTGCTCAATCATACTTACCCACCTACCTTAGAACATACCTGTTTTAAGGTAATGTTTCGCTTGATAATAGAAATGGTAATAGATCCAATTACCACTGTATTTTTTGTCTAAATACACAATTTCAAAGTTGTATTTCGCTTTAAATGTATTGAGTCTTCCGAGCAATGCTAACGGATTATATTTCGAACGATACTGACCCTTTAACATTTTTTCATATCCTTTAGGGTCTTCCACAATTAGAGTGAATGGAATGTCCTTCGAGCGAATTAATTCATTTTCAAATGCTGTTTGAGTATCCTTTTGTAGATTCCCTGTGATTTCATCCATGTGAGCTTTTCGTTCTACTCGGCAATCTAGATACATATCACGTGCTATCCCAAGTTCTTCATTCTTAGGAATCATGCAGCCATAATCACCTGTATCTAATTTTTGAATCTTTACTGGTACATCCTTTTGACGTAAATAATCAAGAATGTGGCCATTTACATTTTCACGAGTATCAACCACGATAGTTAGTGTTTTAAGGATTTTATTTATTTCTGTATCTGTGTAATGAAAACGGATCATTCTCATGCTCCTTTCTTCGCATATGTAACCGCCCGTTCATATATCTTTCTTGCCATTGCATTTGATTCATCATTTTCAAATTGCCGATAATCGTCATAAATGTCTTTCCAGCCATTTTCAGCAAGTACAATCGTCCAGTCATAGAACATTTGTAATGAATCCGCATCAGCAAGTAGCCACTCATATAATTTTTGATTATGCTTCCATCCGCAAAACTGATGAAACACCTTCATGACCGTGATCTTCTCCGAGCTTGCATCTTCCCAAGATTTAAACCATTTATCAATTTCGCTAAAATGCTTCTCAGCAGCTTGCATAATTTCCACTGGAATTAAATTCTGTTTTTTTATCGCGATTCGATTATCACTTTTATCAAGATAGATATTTGCACCTGATTTCCAAATCGCACTTAGAATTAATAAAACTTGCAAATCTATCACCTCTGTTATCAAAAGTTACTTATAAGTGTTACTAAAAAACACCGAAAATTAGCATGTGTTACTTTTTAGTAACCCACTTCAACCTTAGAGCCATAAGGGATTAAGTCACTTGTGTTACTTTTGTTACCTATTTTGAGCATTAAGCCCCCTAATATAATACTTATATATATATTTATTTTTTGTTTATATATATTTTTAGTAACAAAAGTAACAAAAAGAATATAAAAAGTGCCTTGAGCCCTTATGTATCAAGGGTTTCAAGTAATTTTAAATGGGTTATTTTTAGTAACACTTTCGCTATTTTCATCGAAATTCAGTAACTTTTGCTGCTTAAAAGTATTTTTTCGATCTGTTAAAGTAACACCTTTGACGTAATACTTATTTTTGCTACCACGTTCTCTTTTGAATCCTTGGGATTCTAAAATTCTATAAAACGCTCTGTTTTTTAACTGATGCTCGCCATTTCTAAAGCACCAATTGGCGTAAACTTCATATAATTCTTTTGCTTCAATTTGGACATCTTCCCTTTTGAAGCAACATTCAAACATAAACGGTCCAAGTATATCCATTTCTTCTTTGTAATCACCTGTTGCTTTCATTACGATTTCCGGGTCATTCAATCCCGACTGCTGCCACTTCACGCAACCCTCAATCGCCCAATTTAGAATACCTGGCATTTCTAGACTTAATTTTTCAGGTAATTTCTTATCCCGTTTTTCTTTTGGTAACTGCAAATTGAATGGAATCAAGCGAATACGTCTCCAAATCCCTTCATCAACGCCTTTAATTACAGGTTTATGATTTGTAGTAAAGAACACTTTGAACTCTGGTATGAATTCAAAATACTCTTGTCGAAGAAATCGGGCCAGCACTGGTTCACCACCTGTTATTTGTTTTACAAAGGCTTCTGATAGTTGCTCACCCTCTTCACTCTCGATTGCAGATACAAAGCGTGCGCCTACCAATCTAGCAATATCATTATTGGCCCCAGTCTCTTTCTTTTTGATGAAAGTATCTGATTTCGCTTGTTTTCCGTATTCCCCCATGAGGTCCTTAATTGTATTAATAAAGGTCGATTTTCCGTTGGAACCTCCACCAATCAGGAAGACCATTATTTGCTCTGTAATTTCCCCAGTTAAGGAATAACCAATCAATCGTTGCATGTATTCAACTAGTTCTTGATCACCTTGAAAAATTTGATCTAGGAAGTTAATCCATTCTGGGCATTTCGCATTCTCATCAAATGCAATATTGGTGATCTTAGTCAAACCGAGTTCTCGATCATGCGGCCGTAGCTTACCAGTTTTCAAATCAACAATGCCATTTTCAACATTGAACAAGTATTTATGCTTATCGAAGTCTTCTCGCTCCCCTGGAACCAATGGCATAAGGTCCTTGATACTATTCATTCGAATGTTTCTCCGCTCACACATCCGCGCCCACTTCATTTCAGATTCATCTTCTGACTTATAAAGACTGCGAAGTACCTTTGCTGTAATTCGTTCAATTTCTTTCTTTGTGTCCAATTTCCACCGTTTGCCGTCCCATATTAACCAGCCCATGTCGCTAACATATTTGATTACATGGCCATATTCATATGCAATACGTTCAGCATTACCGAGTTCTGTTAAACGGAATTTCTTTTTAGGCTTGTCCTCCACAACATCCGCTGCATCTTCATTAAGAAAATCAAAAGAAAATTCTTCGAATTGCTGTTTGTTATCTAAAATAGTTGTGGAAGTAGATGAAATGGCCGTTGCTATTGTTCTTTCACCGTATGTTTCATTTGTATCTCTGAAATGAATAACATCCCATTTATCACGCATTAAACAAGTTTCGCGGAACATCGAATCCATTCGAGTTGCTGAATTGCCTGTCCAAAATGCAAGGTGGTTACATAAAGCCAGGTCACTTGCTGAATGGTCGTCATTAATTAAGCTGCCATTGTATAATGATCGGATTTCATCACCATTCTTACTGCGAAACATTCTTTCCCATAAAGCTTCATTTGAAATTTTGATTTCGTCTTTTTCAAATTCTGCTAAATTTACTCGCCCTTGAATGTCGCTATCATCAAAATATTTTTCGAATACCTCAGCTAGTTCATCTGTTCGTTCATATACATCATTAGAATTTTCACGGTTTCCAGTGAAGGTAAAAAAACGGCCATATGAGTATATTTCCAAGCCATGTTTAGTATTTTTCCGTCCAGTACCTAAAACAGATTGTGGAAGATTCCCTTTGATGATGATGTGAATACCTTTCCCTGATGGTGAAAATTCTGTATAGCTATCTAACGTATCGATAATTTCTGTTGAGAAGGCATTTGTTTTTCCATCCTCAACACACTTATCAATATCTATTCCGATGTAATTGTCCTGCCTACTAAACACAAACCCTATGCCGTCATAGTCACCCTCTAAATAGAATTTGACCGCTGTTGCAAACGTTGACCAAGTACGTCTATTATTTGCCTGTGCCATTTCACCGGTTACTTGATACGGTACTTTTGTTGGCTTATTATTTCGTGTTTCAAACTTCCATAAAATCCACTGCGGAAGAGCTTTTAATTCAGCAGGAATTTCATTAAAATTGTATGGATTTTCTTTCATGCTGCCCTCCTAGTTATCTCCGTCCTTATAAATCAGTCCTTGACGGAACATATGAGCATGACACTCTTGAATCTTTTTTGTACTAAAACGATATTTAGCCCAACTATGACCAATCTCTTTCTTCACTTTTCGAATAGCTTTCGATTTTGTAGGCTCTTGAATGCCAAATATAAACCGTCTACTAACACTACTCCAAATACCGTACATACCTGTTTTGGGACTTGTAGCCATTGTTTTTCACCCTATTCCACTGATTTTGAGTATAAAAAAGAGAAGTCGGCAAAAACCAACCTCTCTATTTAGTTTTATTTATTCGTATCCATTCACTATTGCCCATTCATTTATAAACAGTAATGGATCATCAAAATGGTAAATCATCATCTCCGATTGTAATTGGTGACCCCATATGTGCTACTGGATTTACATCCGATACATTATAATATTTAGCTTTAGCAGCAGTACGTTTTTGTTTTACACCATCAACAACTTTGTCGTACTCTTCATGCTTTACAGTGATTTTTAAATTTTTATTGATAAGTTGCTTAGCCATATCGTCAGCTGAAGTGAAAACATGGTTATTACTAAACCCACATGCTTTTAATAATGAGTTGACGATTCTTACTGAAACTTCATGTTCGAATGTAAACATGTTATAAAGTACTTTTGCCCCTTGATGATTTTGAGGTACATCACTTCTAATCTCAAAATCTACTGTTAATTTTGGTTTTTTCTCACCAGTTAATCCAGAAACTGCATTTACAATTACAGCTTCATATTTACCTTCTGCAACTAATTCAAATCCTGTGCTTGCGTTTGATTCATCAAATTTAAAGAATGACATTATTTTTCTCTCCCTTAGGTTTTAATTTGTGGATGATAATAGGAAAATTTCTTCCTGTTTGCAACCCTTTCTATCGTCTAACTGATTTTTTGCATAAATACTGTTTGTGCCTTCTAAAACAAATCCTCTTTCGCCTTCGGCATTAATCATTAATCGGCCAACAATATCACATAGACCTAGCACATTATTTATAATCTTTGTGTTGATCTGAGGATAAGAACGATTGTATTGTTGTCCTTCTGCTGTAGTATATAAATCTGTTGTTTCCCAAGCATTAAATACAATTATGTCCGCTAAATTTTTCATCCATCTAAATGAATTGACTATACGGAACTGCATTTTTTGGTAATCACCTTGTGATGGTACACCTTGATTGCGTCCAATAAATCCTAAATGTGATAACAGGCAGCGTTCTAATTCCGACACATTATCGATTGCGATATTGTTGTATTTCCCTTTAATACCCTTGAGGTGGGTTAATAATGCTTCCCAATATTCCCAAGTGTTTTGGTTATCGACATAAATAACGTCTATGTTTTTTTCTCCTTTAAGCACCTGTGATGTACGGTCAATATCTAGTACTAATGTTTTGCCCGGCAGATGACGTAATGTGTGTGTCTTCCCCATTCCAGGGTTCGCATATAGTAAGTATGTTTTACCTTGTTTTACAATATCGGTTGCATTTTTTGTGCTAAAATCGAATTGCTGTTCCATCTTTTACACCTCACCGAAATTTTTTAAAATTAAAATTGAAGCTTCCATTTCAAGAACCTTGCCTTCAGTTTCTCGGATATTTTTTTCAATAATAGGCTTCTTTTCTATTAACCTTTCCAACTCCCGTTGGTATTCATTTAACTTTCTTTGCTCTACAGCTAATGACTTTTCTAATTCTTCAATCCCAGCGTTCAAAATGGAATCACCTCTTTTCTTTGGATCCATTCATATATTTCCATAAGATCCTGTAATCCATGTTCATAAGCGATAATCATCGATGAAGCATCTGGATCATCACTATTTTTATATCGTTCTATTAAATTCATTGTGATTTAAATTTTAGATTCAATTTTTCCTTGCAGCATCCACTCTTGCAAGTTCATTTCACTCACCCGCTATCTTCTTTATGGAATGAGACTCTATATATTGTTTGATGCATTCTGTTACATCGTGTATGTAATCACCATCGATATCCCGATATTCTTCACCGAAATAGATTTCTTTACTGCAACTTTCACAGTAACTCATAACATCATTTACAACTGAATCATGAGGATTTCCAACAATCATTGGATTTTCTACCATTTGGTACCCCTCCAATTTTCTCTTCCATTCTTTCTGAAGTGTAAAGAGAGTAATAGATCACATTGTCGCTTATAAACGAAACTTCATAAGGAAAATCCTTTGATTCACGTTGAAATATTAATGGTTTAATCTTAGAATCATCTAGCAATGATTCCAGTACTTCATTACTTAGATGCACTTCATTTCCACGAACACTTAGAATCCCATGTTCATTTCTTGCTAGTCTTATAGCTTGTACAGCTTTACTAACTTCTTTAATGCTCATTGATAGAACACTCCTTTACATGAATTAAATTCATGCTATAATGACTGCGAAAGTATTTTTATTTAGATCACCTGTTGGCGCAGGTGGTTTTTTATTGTGCTTGAAAGCATTCAACTTGATGGCGTTCCATCAAATACGTTTTTAAATTCTGTTCAAGTACAACATCTTGACCAAACACAAAGTATGTTTCATTACTTAAAATTTCATCTCCATAAAAATCGTCAATTGGATGATCCGCTACCTTTTCCAATCAACTCACCTCCCTTCAGGAAAATTTAATATTGCTTTATCCCCGTATATCTCATATGCTTTTTTGTCATATGCTATTGCAGCTTCTTCTTCAGTTTCAAATAATCCCAAATAAATTTTTTTACCTTTTGTACTTATAGAAGATTGGTGTTTATTACCTTTTTTAGTTACACCCTTATATTTCTTACCTTTCCTCCTGATTTGGGGTGTGTATTTAAAATCCATTTCTTTTGCATTGTTATCTCTACCAATAACATTTTGAAATGCTCCCTCGCCAAAAAGTTCAACAGATTTAGCGTTATATGCCCTAGCTGCATCATCTTCATTTTTATAGAGACCCAGTTCATGTATTTTCCCTTTACACTTCAACCTAGTTCTCCATGAATTAGATTGTTTGTTCCAATAAACGCCTTTATATTTTGATGAACTACCCCTATGCCCTTTAGATTTTCTTAAAGAACCAATCGCATCTGAAAGAATTAAATTTTCTTTACGGAAATCTAGTCTATTTAGATTTTTAAAAGTTACTTTATTATCATTATTTTTATCCAAACCAAGTATGAATCTTCCTAACAGACCTACATCATTGCTTTGCACAATATAATTAGTAGCTCCTTTATTAAGTCGTACATACCAATTGTGTTTCATACAACGTTCATAGTCCTCATCATCCACAATAACTAACATGTCATTTTGCAACGGTATTTCCTTAACCACTTAACTCACCTCCCCTCAATTAGAAACCTTACGGTTCATTTCATTTAACTTTCGCTTTGCTTCCAGTTCAACTAAAAACATTTGTGTCGGATTATTACGCATCTCAGCACATTTTTTACGTACTTGAGATGCTTTCATTAATTTACTGGCTGATAAAACTCCATTCATGATTTGGCACCTCCTACATTTAGTTACTATGACATTTACGATCTGATCTATCTTTAATTCTTTGAGCCGCTATTCTTGGAACTGATGTCCTCATTAAGAATGCTTTTAAAAGTTTTATTGCCTCTGGGCTCGGACCATCGATTTTGATTTGTTGTTCATTCATATCAACTAATTGATTTGTCATCTCAGATCTTCCTCACATATTTCAATACCTAAAATGTCTGCAATTCGCTTTTTTTGTTTTCTTCCTTTCCTAGATCCTTTTAAAATGTCCGATAAATATGAAACTGAAATTTCTAACTCAGAAGCCAAAGAGGTAAGTGTTAAATCACGTTCTAATAACGATGTTCTTACTTTTATCCCAAAACTCGAGTATTGCACTTTGATTCCACCCCTTTCTCCTGCGAAAATTTGCGCTAAATTATTGACTATCCATTAGCAAATATGCTAAATTAAAAGTATGAAAAAAAGACACAGAAATCCCAATATAGTCGCCCCCCAGCGATTGTTATAACTTTAATGATATGGTATTTTCATGTCTTTTTTCCGCTAACAAATTAGCTTACAGGTATATATTAATAGCATATTTGCTAAAAGTCAACAAAATAATAGCATATTAGCTAAAATGTACCTGCGCTAAATCAGAAAGGTGATTAGAATGACTTTAGTTAATACGATTAAAAGTCTATGCGCACAACGAAAAATTGCAATTTCAGCACTAGAACGTGACTTAGAATTCGGTAATGGAACTATACGTAGATGGGATAAAACATCACCATCTGCCGAGAAATTACAAAAGGTCGCTGACTATTTCCATGTAACAACTGATTATCTACTAGGAAGAGAACAATTATCTCAATTAACTAATAAGGATGAAAAAGATATTGAAAAAAGAATGGAAGAGATAAAACAAGACCTAAAAGACTCACAAGGACTTATGTTTTCTGGCGAACCAATGAGTGAAGAAGCTGTAGATTCTTTATTAGATGCAATGGAATACATTGTCCGTCAAACAAAAGTTATTAATAAAAAATACATTCCTAAAAAGCATCGTAAAGATAATTAATGTAAGTTCAGGAGTGATCACATTGAAATACGTAATAAACAACACAGTCCATCAACTTTGTAAAAAACATAATACTAAAGACCCTTTTGAACTTGCTCAGTGTTTAAATATAAATATCTTTTTTCATGATCTACACGAAGAAATTAATGGATTCTACAAGTATGAAAAAAGAAATAAGTTTATTGCTATTAATAGTAATTTATCTTCAACTATGCAAAGAACAGTTTGCGCACATGAATTAGGACATGCTGTCCTGCACCCTCAAGCGAATACACCGTTCTTACGAAAAAATACATTTTTATCTGTTGATAAATTAGAAATTGAAGCCAATATTTTTGCTGCACTTTTATTAATAGACAAAGATAGCATTACTCCTGGTGATACAAAGGCATGTATAGCATATAAAAATAACATTCCTGTTGAGCTTCTAGAATTTTATACGTTCAACAACAAAAGAAATATTTTGATAATGAATTGAAAGGTGGAATAAAAAGTGAGATGCGCAATTTATGCCCGTGTTTCAACAGAAGAACAAGCTGTAGAAGGATATTCCATCTCAGCTCAAAAGAAAAAACTTAAAGCATATTGTGATGCACAAGACTGGGATGTTATCGGTTACTATGTAGATGAAGGTATATCTGCTAAAAATACTAACCGTCCAGAATTGAATCGCATGATAGAACATATAAAAAAAGGACTAATTGATTGTGTTTTAGTTTATCGATTAGATCGCCTTACAAGATCTGTACTAGATTTATATACATTATTAGATGTATTCGAAAAATATGATTGTAAATTCAAAAGTGCTACAGAAGTTTATGATACAACAACAGCCATCGGAAGATTATTCATTACCATTATTGCCGCATTAGCTCAATGGGAACGTGAAAACATTGGTGAACGAGTTAGAGTAGGGCAACAAGAAAAAGTTAGACAAGGCAAATATACTTCACCTAGAAAACCATACGGATACGATGCAGACCATAAAAAAGGAGTATTGTCTATTATAGAAGAAGAGGCAAAGGTCGTTCGTTCTATTTTTAATGATTACCTAAAAGGGCATAGTGCAATGCGAATTAGTAAAAAGTTAAATACCCTCGGCACTCCAGGTCGGGACTACTGGAATGAAAAAGCTGTAATGTATATTATAGAAAATCCCCTATACATTGGAACTTTACGTTGGCGAAAAGAAACCGATCATTATTTTGAGGTTCCGAATTCTGTACCAGCTATTATAGAAGAAGAATTATTTGATAATGTTCAAAAATTACGAGAATCAAGACGAGAATCACATCCTCGCAGTCAATATGGTAGTTATATTTTTTCTGGCATTATAAAATGTCCTCATTGTGGTAGATCATTAATTGGAAACTATGTAACATCAAAGAAAAAAGATGATACTGTCACTAAGTATAAACAATACTTCTGTAGAGGTCGTAAATTAAATGTTTGTAATATGGGCAGTATGTCTGAACGCAAATTAGAAAAAATTATTATTCCACATATCCTCTCCTTCTACATAGATGCAACAGATACAGATGTTGAAACAGGACACAGCGATATGGAAGATGAGATTATACAAATTAAAAATGAACTAAAAGTCATCGAAAAGCGACGTAAAAAATGGCAATACGCTTGGGCAAATGACCACTTAAAGGATGAAGAATTTACAGAGCTTATGCAAGAAGAAAGTGACAGAGAAAAAGTTTTAACAGAAGAATTATATAAGTTAAAACCAACTGAGAATAAGAAGCTTAAGAATGAGGAATTAAAAGAAATTTTGAATGATATAAAACTTAATTGGGACAACTTAAATGATGATGAAAAGAAAATATTCATACAAATTATACTTAAAAAGATAGTTGTTGAAAGAAGTGACAAATGGCATGCTTATGAATTAAAAATAGTAGAAATGGAGTTTAATTGATGATATATTTGATTAAACTTTATTTATGTACTACAAGAAGTTTTGCCCGCCAAAGCTAGCTCCATATTCACTACAGCTTTGTTCTATAATCTCAAGTGGTTTTTGGTACACAAAAAACTCATCGTGTTCCTCAATCACACGTGTTACAATCCGTTTATCGTTTAAAACAACTGGAAGCAATGCGATTGTTTTTGAATTCACAGTGTACTGAGGCGCATATCTTTCGACTTTAACACTCATTAATTCCCTCTCCTTTGTCATTTTTGGATAATTTTATACAATTATCTACATGGATAATTGTACCATTTCGCACGGAAAATAATTGTTATTTTCAATTTTTTTACAATTTCTTAGTAATAAATTAAAATTCCCTACTATACTTCTGTATAAATAACAGAATTAAACTACAGACTCTTCCTATAAAAAATAAAATTATGTTATAGATAATTTCATATTTTTCATTTTGAAATATTTGTAATAAAAAAAAGAGCCAGCTCAAAAGCTGACTCTCTCTTTTCTCATCGCGTAAACTGCTCTACCTCTGTTGATCCTTTCAGTGCTGTTGTCGACGAAGTTCCACCAGTAATGACTTGTGCTACTTCATCAAAATACCCTGTACCAACTTCCCGTTGATGACGTGTCGCTGAGTAACCGTACTGTTCTGCTGCAAATTCCGCTTGCTGCAATTCTGAATACGCAGCCATACCACGTTCTTTATAACCACGCGCCAGCTCAAACATGCCATAATTTAAAGCATGGAAGCCAGCAAGCGTTACGAATTGGAATTTATAGCCGTAAGATGCAATTTCTTTTTGGAAATTTGCAATGGTTTTATCGTCTAATTTTTTCTTCCAGTTAAAGGACGGTGAACAGTTGTAAGCTAATAGTTTTCCAGGGAATTTTTCATGAATTGCTTCTGCAAAGCGTTTTGCATCTTCTAAATTCGGCTCCGATGTTTCGCACCATACAAGGTCGGCATACGGTGCATATGCTAAGCCGCGTGCAATCGCTTGATCCAGTCCAGCCTTCGTTTGGAAGAAGCCTTCTGGTGTTCTTTCTCCTGTAATAAATGGTTGATCAACAGGATCGATATCACTTGTAATTAAATCAGCTGCGTCAGCATCTGTTCTGGCAATAATGAGCGTAGGTACTCCCATTACATCTGCTGCAAGACGCGCCGATATTAAATTACGCACTGCCGTTTGTGTTGGCAATAATACCTTTCCGCCTAAATGACCGCATTTCTTTTCAGAAGAAAGTTGATCTTCAAAATGAACGCCAGACGCTCCTGCCTCGATCATTCCTTTCATTAGTTCAAATACATTTAGCTGTCCACCAAATCCTGCCTCTGCATCGGCAACAATTGGCACGAAGTAATCAATATCACCGCTCCCTTCCATATGCTGAATTTGATCAGCACGCTGGAGCGTTTGATTAATACGTTTTACAACTGCCGGCACACTGTTTGCCGGATACAAACTTTGGTCTGGATACATGTGACCTGATAAATTTGCATCTGCCGCTACTTGCCAACCGCTTAAATAAATTGCCTTTAATCCCGCCTTTACTTGCTGCATTGCTTGATTCCCAGTTAATGCCCCTAACGCATGAATGTAATCTTCGCTATGGAGAGAATTCCAAAGCTTTTCTGCACCGCGGTGTGCTAACGTATATTCAATATCAAGCGATCCGCGAAGACGAATGACATCCTCTGCAGAATATGGACGTGTAACTCCTTTCCATCGTTTATCAAGTTCCCAGTTCTCTTGTAATTGTTGTACTCTTTTATTTCCCATTTCTTCCATCCCCTTTTCCTTTATAAAATCTCATAACCTGGTAACGTTAAAAATGATACAAATTCATCATTTCGAACAAGATTCGTAAATAGTTTTGTAGCTTCGACAAATCGTCCTTTTTCAAAACGATTACTACCAATCTCTTTCTCTATTTTTGCTAATTCTTCTGCTTTAAACTGTTCTACTAATGCAAACGTAATCTTTCGTCCATCCTCGAGCTTCCCTTCCTTATGACGAATCCATTGCCATACTTGTGCACGTGAAATTTCTGCGGTAGCCGCATCTTCCATTAAATTATAAATAGGCGCTGCTCCTTTGCCGCTTAACCACGATGCAATATATTGAATACCAACGCTAATATTTGTACGCAGTCCGGTTTCTGTAATCGTTCCTACTGGAACTTCTAATAAACTTTGTTCTGTTATTCGAATTTCTTCCCGTTTTCGATAGATTTGATTTGGCGTTGTCATGATGCGATCAAATACTTCCAGCGCTACAGGGACAAGTCCCGGGTGGGCAACCCAAGTCCCATCATGTCCCTCACAAGCCTCACGCTCTTTGTCAGCGCGCACTTTCTCAAATGCTACTTCATTTGCTTCCGGGTCGTTCTTAATTGGAATTTGTGCTGCCATCCCTCCAATTGCTGGTGCATTACGGCGATGGCACGTTTGAATGACGCGTAAACAATACGCGCGCATAAATGGCACACTCATTGTCACTTGTGCCCGGTCCGGAAGTAAAAACTGGTCATGATTACGAAACGTTTTTAAGAAACTAAAAATATAATCCCAGCGTCCGCAGTTTAACCCCGCTGAATGATCACGAAGCTCATATAAAATTTCATCCATCTCAAATGAAGCATGAATCGTTTCGAGCAGTGCTGTTGCTTTAATTGTCCCATGAGGAATGCCAATGTATTTTTGTGCAAATACAAACACATCATTCCATAGTCTTGCTTCTAAGTAACTTTCCATTTTCGGTAAGTAAAAGTATGGAGCACTCCCTTTTTTCATTAACGCCTTTGCATTATGAAAAAAGAACAATCCAAAATCTAATAAGCTACCTGATACTTCTTCACCATCTACTAACATATGCTTTTCTTGTAAATGCCACCCACGAGGCCGCACCATTAATACAGCTGTTTGTTCATTGAGACGATATTCCTTACCATTTTCATTTGTATATGAAATGGTTCTCTTAACTGCATCTCGTAAATTTATTTGTCCTTCCATTGCATTTTGCCATGTTGGTGCATTTGAATCTTCAAAGTCCGCCATAAAGACACGCGCTCCTGAATTGAGAGCATTAATAACCATCTTACGATCAACTGGTCCAGTAATTTCTACGCGCCGATCTTGTAAATCATTCGGAAGCGGTGCAATCGTCCAATCATCCACCCGAACATTTGCAGTCTCCTTTAAAAAGTGTAACAACTCCCCTGCATCAATTCTCTTTTGCTTTTCTACTCGTTTCTGTAGTAATTCCTTACGGCGTCCGTTAAAATTCTCATGCAACTCTTTAATAAATGTGAGTGCTTCTGGTGTCAAAATCTCCAAATACGCCGGTAATACTTCTCCAACGAGTGTAACCCGCGAAGTTTGCGTCGACATATTAGCCTCTCCTTTTTGCAAACTGTTTTATAACAGTTTTGATTTTTATGTTTATATTATATAACATAAAAATCAAAAGGGAAGTATTTTTTAGAATTTTTTAACAATATCGTAAAATTTGTTTATATGTACTTTTTACATTCCTTGTAAAGGATATACTGCAAAGCCCTTTATAGTAACTTCGTAATGATGTGAAAATTTTGCACATAACAACTAAGTCGTAGTTCCATTTTCGTGAAGAAACACTTTACATATCAGCGTGACAATGGTCATCTCATTGTAAATTTATGTTAAAATATATAAATTGTAAGAATTTTTACTGAAGCTAATGGATCAGGGATTGGTTAAGTTATTCAGTAATGGAAAAAAGGGAGAGAAAGCAATGTTACAATCATTGATTTTTGATATGGATGGAACTCTATTTCAAACAGAAAAAATTCTAGAATTATCACTTGATAATACTTTTAACCATTTACGGTCACTAAATTTATGGGATACAGTAACACCTATTGATCAATACCGTGAAATTATGGGTGTACCTTTACCAAAAGTTTGGGAAGCTTTGTTACCTAATCATACCAATGAAGTAAGAGAACAAACGGATGCTTATTTTCTGGAAAAATTAGTTGAAAACATAAAAAGCGGGAAAGGTGCTTTATATCCTAACGTAAAGGAAGTTTTCAATTATTTAAAAGAAAATAATTGTTCCATTTACATAGCAAGCAATGGTTTAACGGAATATTTACAAGCAATTGTGAGGTATTATCATTTGGATAATTGGGTTACTGAAACATTTAGTATTCAACAAATACAAACACTTGATAAAGGAGATTTAGTTAAAACAATTATAAATAAATATGATATAAAAAAAGCAGCGGTAGTTGGAGACCGTTTATCTGATATAAATGCAGCTAAAGATAATGGTTTAATTGCAATTGGATGTAATTTTGATTTTGCACAAGAAGAGGAACTTGCTCAGGCTGATTTCGTAATAAATGACTTAATGGAGTTACAAACAATATTGCCTAAAATGAAAATTGTTTACTAAACTTGCTGGCGCTTTAATTAAATAAGCGAAGTAATAAATCAACGCTCAGAATGATAGATTTCTGAGCGTTGGTTTATTATTAGGTATACGATTTATCCCACATGAACGGAACTACTTCATATACAATCCTATACCTTTTTACTAATTATGTTTTCCGTTTCCTTTTTCTTCATGCTTTGAAGAATTTCCATGCTTATTTTCTTTTCGTTGCTCTTTTTCATACCCTTGCTGTTCTTTTTTTTGGTCATGATATTCTTTTTTTTGTTCTTTTCTTTGCTCTTGTTCCTCTTTTTTCTGTTCGTGACATTCTTTTTTTTGTTCTTTATCGTTGTTTTCTTCTCTGTGGCCGTTATTTCTTTCCTGCGATGGCGGCTGTACATGAGCTGGTTGTTGTTCTTTCTCTTCTTTCTCTTCTTTCTGCTCAGTTCTTTCATGTTGCACAGAAGAAGAGGAATTCGATTGCGAATCTGAATGAGGCGCTGAATCCGGCTGCGAATCTACTTTAGGAGGTTGTTCCTCTTGTACTTGCGGCGGTGCAGGAGAAACTGATGACTTCTTCTCATTTTTCTGTTTCAAATAAATCCCTGTGCTAACTCCTGCTTTTTGAGCATTCTCCCTCATTTGCATAGTACTTTCCTGATATACGACTGTAACATGTTTTGCGTCATACTCGCTTTTTAACTCTTGAATAGTCTTTTGCAGTTCTGGTTCTAACGATTTTTCTTTTACAGCAGATGTTAGCATAACTTGCTTGTCACTCGTTAAGTATCCATCCTCTTTGCTTTGTTTTACAATTATACGCACTACGTCTTGCAAAGGCTCATTTTTCCACCGTTTTATTTCTTTTAAAATACGCTTACCATCCTCATTGCAAGCTCGTAATTCTGTAACATGAAGATCCTTTGTTACACTCGCCTCTAAGCTCGGGTTAATATCGATAGAAACATAGGCAAGCGCTTTTTTTTCCGGCTGATTGAATAAAAACAAAAAGACACATAGAAAACAAGTAAAAATTAACGAGGCCGGTTTTAATATAGAAGGAACTGAAAAAGACATCTGTCTCTTTTCTTGTTCTTGAAATTCGATTTCCTGTCCGATCACATAAGAGTTCAACTTTTTCTTACAATTAATAAATTCTCCGTCCGGTGTCAACACAACTATGCTGCGTTTTTTTATATCCATCACAATCCCTTTATTCATTCCCCTGCCCACCTCTTATATATTCTTGAATGTATACGTAGTTGTTTACAAAAATAATGCACATTGCAATGATATATTTCCTATGCCGCTCCAGCGTTTTACGGCTTGTTCTAACATGTGGTTCAATTTGCTTGAGAGGTAACTTTTTCTTTCGGAACAGTTCTTCTATCATTTTCTCTTCTTTTATAATAATCTTTGCAATTTCTAATAAATGCTCCCGCGTATCACGATGCTTCGGAGACTCTTTAGCAAGCTCAGCAAATGATATTTTAAATTCAGATAGCACACTTTGAAAATGAAGAATTTCTTCCTTCCGGTTGCTGCTTTCCATCTCTTTCATATATTCCGTAAGGGCCGCTTGCATTTCCAGTGTTTCCTCTTGCTGGTCTTCTTTTAAAAAGACGAGGTTATGCCTAGACTCCTTACGTATGTAGTCAATTACATCTCTTTTTATAAGAAGTTCAGCAAACGAAAGAAAAGATTTCCCTTTTTTATATGAATATTGTTCAATGGCTTGATGAAATGCAAACAGTCCAATGCTATATTCATCGTCCTGCTCCGTAATATAACGACGACAGACAGCCGAAATCGATTTTCGAATAAAAGGCCGATACTGAGCGATAAAATCTTCCTTATCCTCTTCATTTTTTTGTATGTTAAATACTACGTCTTCTATTGTCGATTTTTTTACGATTTTCATCAATAAACTTAACACAGGTAGTCCCTCTCCTCCCCTCTGCTAAAAATAGTAAAACGGTCACTAAAGAAGTGACCATTTCACTACATTTCCATACTTTTCTTAGTGCTTTTCTTCATGTTTCTCTCTATGTTTTTCTTCACGCTTTTCCTCATGCTTTACTTGACCGACTTTTTTACCGTTCTCTTGATGATTTTCCTTTTGTTCGGATTTCTCATGATTCTCATGAGAATTAGCATCTTTATGTACTGGTTGCGCTGGCTTTGCCGGTTGGGCTGGTTGTGCCGGCTCTGCTGGTTGCGCTGGCTCTGCTGGTTGTGCTGGTTGCGCCGGCTCTGCTGGTTGCGCCGGTTGCTCTAGTTGTTCGGACTGCTCTACTTGTGATGGTTGTACGATTTTATTTGTGTCTTCCATTTTTCCAGAAGTTTCTTCTATATTTTGATCTGCTGGCTTGTTTTCCTTTGCAACAACATGCTCTTTCTTTTCTTGTACTTTTTCTATTTTAACAGCAATTCTTGCAAAACTCTTCTCTATATTTTTGGAAATTGCAGCTTTCGCCTTCGGATTTTTCACTTTATCAAGCGCTTTTGCTAATGCTTCGATATTGTGTCCAATATGTACTTTTACTTTTTCCGCTTCTGTATTTTCTTTGTTAGCTTGCTTTTTAGTTTCTTCTTTTTTTGCGTCAGCGGGCTTTTCTACCTCTGTTTTTGTTTCATCAGCTGGCTTTTCTGTTTCTTCTTTCTTTACCTCAGCAGGCTTTTCTACCTCTGTTTTCGTTCCATCAGCTGGCTTTTCTGTTTTCGTTTCTCCTGAAAGCTCATCCGCTTTTTCTAAGTTTTCAGCTGCTTTTTCTAATGTATCTTGTGTGAAATCATCTTTCCCCTTTTTCATTAACACATCCGCTTCAGCAATGCGTTCTGCCGCTTGTTCAGATAGTAGCTTTGCCTTGTCTAAATCATTGTTCGCAAGCGCCATTTTAATATCTTCCACCATCGTTTTTACGAAGTAAAAGAAATCCCCTTGCACTAAAGTCGGCTTTTCTGTCTCTGTTGTTTTTGCTGCATCTGTGTTGCTGCTAGCATACGCCGCCGTTCCCATTAAAAATGGACTACATGCCATCATCGTTATCATCGTTCCTTTTAATAATATCTTCTTCATCTTATTTTCCTCCATTTGCTTTCTTTGCTATACATATTCGGAGGAAAAGTAAGATTTAAGGGGGTTAGAAAAAATTTTTTTCATAAAAAATAAAAAGCTGACTTTCCGTCACCTTTTTCAAGTAAGCATGAAGATTACAATTGTTTCCCGAGATTGAACCACTTAATTATTTTTATAAACAATCTTTTTTTCAAAATAAGCGGCATACACTAAAGATAAAAAAGAGGTGAAGAACATGCCTGCAATTGTAGACAGCATTGTCATTTCAAGATGTAATGGGACTGTAAATTTAGGGGACAAATACAATGTAAACCCTCAATTCCGTAACAAAGAATATCATGGTTCTGGATCATCAAATGCAGCAAAAACACTGAAAGTCTTTAACGGGGTTAGTAGCTCTAATGTATTTGATAATGACCTAACTGATCAAGATATAAAATTTACATTGTAAAAAACAAAATAAAAACCCCTTTCTTTTTAGGAAGAAGACCAGAGCATCTGATCACACATAGAAACGGTTAGACATGCAAGTTCTAAATTCATGTCATATTGTATTCTCTATAGTAGATATGTCAAAAAATTAAAATGGATATATAAAAAGAACAAGTAACTTCCTAGTCTTTATACTAGAAAATTACTTGTTCTTTTCCATTTGTATCCTTTATACACAATTACTTTTCTTAATGACTATTTCTTCTTATATTCTTCAAACGTGAGAATTCTTTCAAAAATTGGCGGATGTGTATACATGAATAATTTCACTAGAGCCGGCGGGTTCACTTGACTTAAGCTCGTCTTTGATAAATATTGAAATGTTTTAACTCCCGACTGATTATCCTTCGTCATATCTAATGCGTATTGATCAGCCGCTCTTTCTTCAATGCGGGATACGTAATTTGTGGCAGGACTTACCGCAAAGGAAAGCACCGAAGATACAAGGAAAAATAACGGTAAAACTGAGAAACTAGCTATTTTAGAAATATGCAGTGTATCTCCCCACTTACGAATACAAGTTTGAATAATGCGACTAATGAGGTACATGCCAACGAAAGTTAAAATGATATAACTCCCGACGCCCCAATAGATATGCTTCATCACGTAATGACCCATTTCATGCGCCATAATAAATAATATCTCTTTATCTTTTAACTGCTCAAGCGTTGTATTCCATAAAACGATGCGAGAATTTGAGCCAATCCCCGTTACGTATGCATTTAACGCATTTGTTTTCTTTGACATATCCACTTCATACACATGCTCTGTTGGAATATGAGCTTTGTCCGCTAATGTTAAAATCTTTTTCTCAAGCTCTTTATTATGCAACGTCGAAAAATCATTATAGAGCGGATCAATAACTACTGGTTGAATGAATGTTAAAAAGATCGTAAATGGAACGGAAAGCGCCCATCCATACAACCACCAGCGTTTCGGATATTTTTTAATGAGCCATAACAGCACAGTCACGATCAGAAACATAAGCATAAAATTGATCCAAAAATCAAGTATATGTTCCTTTATCCAATTTGCTGTTGATTGTGTAGAAATACCGTAATCAACAGATACTTGATGACCGATCCATTGCAGCGGCAATGCGAGCACCGTTGTCACAAGCGATAAATAAAACAAATAAATCGCAATTTGTAGTACCCGGAATTTCGTTGTATCTTTCGCCCATTTTTCAAACCGCTTTGATATACCAAAAATGAGAACAAATAATAAAACAATCCATTGCAGCGGCGTTGCTAAAAAAAACAATAAATTCTTTACCCGCGAGTAATCTTGACTAAGTGTCAACTCCCTTGCATTCATAAACGTTGCTGGATCTGCACTAGTTCCTTTATACGCTTCCGGTATAATCTCATGATTCCATCCAAATAAGTACCAATATATAAATAATGCAAATAGAGCGTACAAAAAAAGTGTCCAACTCATCACTTTTCGCATGATTTCTCCTCCTCATCGCTGCCTGTCTATTAATATTGTAGTTCGTTCCTCGAAAAATAGAACAAGCTAATACATGAAATGTCATGTAATATTCACTCATCCCTCCTTATTTTTCAGATTTTTCTTATAAAATAAAAATTGGGAGGGGTTGGAATGAAGAAGTTGTACATTACTTTTACGTTGGGACTTATTGTTGTAACCTTGATTGGAATTTTTTATTTTACCGGGTACCGAAAAGCAGCAGCGGAAATACCAAAGGGGATTGTTATGGAAGATGTAAACGGAACATCTGTATCATTTGATCAATTACCGAAAAAATTAAAATTAGTAGAATTTATGTATACAAAATGTCCGGATATTTGCCCGGTTACAACATACAAAATGAAACATTTACGAGATGAACTTGTGAAACAAAAAGTATTCGGTGCAAAAATCGAATTTATTACAATTACGATTGATCCGAAATATGATACGAACGAAATTCTAGAACATTACTCCAAAACGTTTGATATGAAGGAAACAACGGGTTGGCATCTGCTGCGCGGCGGTGAAGAAGAAACGAAACAACTAGCCGAATCTTTTAACTTCCGCTACCGCGACCCTGGAAGTGGCCTTTACATTCATACTTCTAACTCTTACTTACTAGATGAAAATAATCGTTTAATTGAAGTATTCGGTATGGGAGAGCGCGGGTTTGATAGTAAAGAAGTGTTAGAGAAAATTAAGAAAGCGATGTAAAACCCCTTTCTTTTAGAAGCGCGAGAGCATCTGGCCATGCATGGAAGCGGTCAGTGCATTTTCCTGCCACGCACAAGGTTTAAAGACAAGTTCAGGTCATGTTTTATTCTGCATAGCAGGGACTTTTATGTAAGAAATGAATTATATTCATTTAAATAATACGATATCAGCGATTTTTTGAATATATCGGCGTTTCGACAGAGGACAAAGATCCTTCAACCATGTTCGACATGCTTATATAATAAAAGACTGCGCCTAAAGGCTCAGTCTCTTTTTACTTTATTGTTTCTTCTGTACAGGCAACCAAATCTCCAGTTGTACAAGATCGTGTTTATCAGCATGAGAGCGCTCATCGTATAATTCAAACTCAACAACACCAGAGTGCTCATAGCCAGAATGCGGGAACCATTCTGTGAAGATTGCATTCCACGTTTGCTGAATCGATGCAACCATTTCTTCCTCAGGAACTTTCGGCGTTGTAAATACAGCATATGTTGCTTCAGGGAATGTACGGCAGGTCAGTTCACTTGATACACCATCAAAGCTTGTTGCTTCCATCCCAATAATATACGTAATCTCGCCTGTCTCTAAATTAAAATCTGTACACATCCCTAACTCCACGAGCTCATTCGTATGCTTACGGTTCGGAATGTTTTCTGACAAATTATTTTGTAAATAATTTTTCCACATCGCTGGAATATCTGTTAGATTTTTTCCGTCTTTACCCGTTGTCTTCATTTCATACCCGATCACTTGAAAAGCTGGCTTTGTTTCTATACGAAATTCCATTTTGATTCCCCCTAAATACGGATTAAATTTGCGCTGCATCACATTCACCTTGGAATATAGCGGTGTTCGAATCTCTTGCTTTCGATATTGACTCGGCGTCATATGAAACAGCTTTTTAAAGGCACGTGTGAACGTTTCATGAGATTGAAAGCCGTGCTCTAGTGCAATATCTAGAATTTTCCCCTCTGTGTGAGAAAGCTGATAAGCTGCCCGGGCAAGCCTTCTCTTTCGCACATACTCCATCACAGAGTCTCCTACGATTGCTTGAAAAACGCGGTGGAAATGGTACTCAGAAAATCCTGCAATACGTGCAAGACTCGCTAACGTTTGCTTTTCCATCACATCTTCTTCAATAGAATCAATTACTTTTTGAATTTGCATTTCATAACATCCCATCTCTGTTCACCTGCCTTATATGTATAATAATAAAAGGAACCCACGTTCCCTTCTTGATGTTTTTTGCTTTTTTATGAAATATTGTAACTTTTCTCTCAACAATAGTAGCCGTATTCTTCTATTCCTTGTTCTTATACAAGAACGGAATGGGAGAATTCATGTCCGCACTCTTTTTATGTTGTATAGCATTAACGAATCTATTTTTGATTTTCGGATTTAAATTATTTCACGCTACTACTTCACGTAGTTAGAAAAAGTGTTAGAAGATAATAGAAGTAGAGCGTTGTGTATGAATGCTCTACTTCATACTCCACATTTTAAAAAAAAGCTGCCTCATCAGCAGCTTTCTCCCTATCTAGTTATATTTTCTCTAATTCACTACCAAGAAACTTCGCAATTTCTAACATGCCGTACTTCCCAACAACTGCTTCAGCATCAGCATTGTAGTTTGTATTTGTATTAATATCGTAAGTGAAAATTTCACCATCTGCATTTCGAATGAACTCAATGCCAGCGATCGCGATATCATTCGCAGCCAAAACATCCTCATATTTTTGAATGATTGGGTCGTTAAAGCCTTCAATAATTTGAAACTTCGGTTTTTCCGGCGCTTTCTCTCCAACCGGGCAGAACAGATCGCCAATTTGACAAGCATCAGCTGGGCATAATTCAAAGCCTTTTGATGTATCAACTTGAACTGCATATACAAATTTCCCGCCTACAAACTCACAACGTGTAATGTAAGGCTCAGGAGATTGAATATATTCTTGAATTAAAGTAATACCATCTACCGGCTCCTCAAATGCTGCACTTTCTACGTAATCTTTTAGCGAAGCAACAGATTGAAACAGCTGTACGCCTAGTCCTTTTCCAGCGCGGTTATGCTTCGTAATGAATGGACGCCCTTCAAATTGCGCTGCTGCTTCTATAATATGTTCCTTACCAACAGCGGCAATTGTCTTCGGTGTTTGGATTCCTTGTGCATTTAGCGCCATATACTGCGCCACTTTACTTACTTCAAGCTGAAGTGCTCTACTTCCATTGAACACCTTTCGGTTATGCATCTCTAACCAAGTAAGGACAGCACCCGTAAACTCTGGTGCAAAACGGTGATTTCTCGTATGAGAAGAAGCGCTCATCCGATTATAAAATACGCCGCTCGGCGGAACAGACGAAAGATCAACATTCCCTTTGTCTAAATGCCATTCTTCATAAGGAAGACCGAGTTCTTCCAATCGTTTCGTTAGATGTCTTGTCCATTCTGTGTTTTCATGAATAATGTGAATTTTCTTCAAGGGAATACCTTCTTTCTAAAATGTGATTATATTCATTATACTATTTTTATTAATCTGTAAAATACTAATTTTACGATAACTTAAAAAAACGAAAGACGACACGAAGCGCCTTTCGTTTTCTTACTAAATAACAAAGTCCTCTGGTATAAATACCTTCACTTCTTTCAGATGTGCATATACAACTTCTCCTGTTCGAATCTTGAGCTGCTCAAATTGCTCTTTACTCACTTCCGCTTCTAAATATTCATCTACCCCATCACGTTTTAATTCAATATATACGACAGGACCGACAGCGTGTGTGTAGATCACTTTCGCTGGGATGGCATCGACACTTTGCTTTGTTCGCGTAATAGATAAATGATGTGGCCGCACATATGCCACGGCGTCGGAATCGGAAATATGCACATGTTCCGGTGCTTCTAATTCGATAGAACCTAAATTTAATTTCCCTTTCCGAACGCGACCGTGAAATAGATTTACATTTCCTAAAAAATCATATACAAATGGGCTAGCTGGGGTATCGTACACTTCTTCTGGTGTCCCCATTTGTTCAATGCGCCCTTCGTTCATGACAACGATTCGATCCGCGACATCCAACGCTTCTTCTTGATCGTGCGTTACAAACACACTCGTAATTTGAAACTCATCATGTAATTTCCTCAGCCATCTTCGCAGTTCTTTACGCACCTTTGCATCTAATGCACCAAATGGTTCATCAAGCAGCAAAATTTTCGGTTCAACCGCTAAAGCTCTTGCTAACGCAATCCGTTGTCTTTGTCCTCCAGATAACTGCGCGGGATAGCGGGTCGCAAAGCCATCCATCTTCACAAGTTTTAATAACTCTAGTACCTTTTCTTCTATTTCCGCTGCTGACGGTCTTAGTTTCTTTTTGCGCACTTTTAACCCAAATGCTACGTTTTCAAAGACATTCATATGTTTAAACAGGGCATAATGCTGAAACACAAAACCGACTTGCCGATTTTTCACATGAATATCCGTTAAATCTTCTCCGTCGAATAAGATTGCCCCTTGATCCGCTTGCTCTAACCCTGCAATTATTCGTAATAACGTCGTTTTCCCAGAACCAGATGGACCTAACAGCGCAACGAGTTCCCCTTTCGGAATTTCTAGATTAATTTGCTGCAGAGCTTGAAACGTACCGTATTGTTTCCATACATTCTGAATGTGAATACTCATCCTAATGTCTTCCTTTCCATTCAATCCAGTTCTTTATAATTAACGTAACGACCGCCAGCAATGACATTAATGACGCAACCGCAAATGCAGCAGAAAATTGATATTCGTTATATAAAATTTCAATATGAAGCGGCATTGTATTCGTAACGCCTCGCACATGTCCCGATACAACAGAAACTGCTCCAAACTCTCCAATCGCACGGGCATTACATAAAATCATGCCATAGAGTAACCCCCATTTTATATTCGGCAATGTAACACGAAAGAACATCTTCCAGCCGCTTGCTCCTAGTGATAAAGCCGCTTCTTCTTCACTCGTTCCTTGCGCCTCCATAACAGGAATCAATTCACGTGCTACAAAAGGGAATGTGACAAACACAGTGGCAATTACAATACCGGGCACTGAAAAAATAAGCCGCACGCCATGCTCCATGAGCCACGCCCCCAATTCACCGCGAGGCGTAAATAGTAATACAAAAACTAACCCGGCAATAACCGGCGAAACTGCAAAGGGCAGTTCAATGAGTGATAAAAGAAATTGTTTCCCTCTAAAGCGAAATTTTGTAATGAGCCACGCTGCCGCCACGCCAAATATCGTATTCAGCGGGACAACGATAAGAGCTACCATAATTGTGAGACGAATCGCAGAAATTGCCTCGCTATCTGTAATAGCGGCAATATACACATTCATTCCACGTTCAAATGCCTTCATAAAAATCGTCGCTAACGGCAACAAAAGAAATATAGATAAAAAGATTAGAGTAATCGTAATGAAAATGATGCGAATCACTTTCGATTCTGTTGTGACTACAAGCGTCTGCACTGTTTTTTGCTTAATTGGTTTCGCGAATGACGGTTCCATCCTTTTCTCCCCTTTCTATTCATTTTGCAACCCGCGTTTTTGACTCCAGCTCTGAATGAGATTAATCGTAAACAGGAAGAAAAGAGAGACAACCAGCATGACCGCTGCCACAGCTGTCGCACCTGCATAATCGTATTGCTCAAGTTTCGTCATAATCATTAGCGGCGCAATTTCTGTTTTAAGAGGCATATTTCCAGCAATAAAGACAACTGATCCGTATTCCCCGAGTGCCCTTGAAAAAGCTAATGAAAATCCCGCTAATAAAGCCGGCGAAATTTCCGGAAACACAACCTTCCAAAATACTTGTAAACGTGAAGCCCCTAAACTAGCCGCTGCTTCTTCTACTTCCTTCTCCATATTTTGCAGGACAGGCTGCACCATACGTACAACGAAGGGCAATCCGATAAAAGTTAAAGCAACGATAATTCCAAGTGGTGTAAAAGCTATCTTTATATGAAACACATCGAAAATTTTTCCAATCCAGCCGTTTTGCGAATACAAAGTTGTAAGCGTAATACCCGCAACCGCGGTTGGCAACGCAAAAGGTAAATCAATTAACCCATCAAGCAGCCGCTTTCCTGGGAACGAGTAACGAACAAGTACCCAGGAGATTAATAGACCAAAACAAACATTTACAAGTGCCGCTGCGAGTGAAGTTGTAAAACTAACTTGATAAGCATGCAAAACCCTTTCACTTGTGATCACTTGAAAGAATTTGCTCCATCCTAACTGGGAAGTTTGGATAAATACGATAGATAATGGGATTAAGACAAATAAACTTACATATAACATCGTAAATCCAAGGGAAATTCCAAACCCAGGTAAAATTCGCTTCCTATTATTTTTCCTCACATTCTTTCACCTCATTGCCTCAGCTACTTCTATTATTTTTGATAGATTTTATCAAAGACACCCCCATCACTAAAATGCGTCTCTTGCGCTTTTTTCCACCCTCCAAACACTTCATCAACTGTAAACAATTGTACTTTGGGGAACTGCGATGCATATTTTTCAGCTACCTTTTGATCGCGAGGACGATAAAAGTTTTTTGCCGCAATCTCCTGCCCTTTCTCTGTATATAAATACTCAAGATATGCCTCAGCTACTTTACGCGTTCCCTTTTTATCGACAACTTTATCCACGACAGCTACTGGCGGTTCAGCAAGAATACTAATAGATGGTGTCACAATTTCAAACTTGTCTTTCCCTAGTTCCTTTTGTGATAGTAATGCCTCATTTTCCCAGGCAATAAGAATATCCCCAATCCCTTTTTCCACAAACGTAGTCGTTGCCCCGCGTGCTCCTGAGTCCAGCACTTCTACATTTTTATATAGCTGACTTACAAATTCTTTTGCCTTTTCTTCACTATTATTATTTTTTTTCAAAGCGTATCCCCATGCCCCTAAATAGTTCCAGCGTGCTCCTCCCGATGTTTTCGGATTTGGAGTAATAACAGAGACCCCTTTCTTCGTTAAATCATCCCAGTCTTTAATCCTTTTCGGATTCCCTTTTCTCACAAGAAATACGATTGTCGATGTGTAAGGAGTCGAGTTGTTAGACAAACGTTTCTGCCAATCTTCCGGTAACAACTTCTTCTTACTAATCGCGTCAATGTCATATGCTAATGCAAGCGTCACAACATCCGCTTCTAAGCCATCAATAACCGAGCGCGCCTGACTTCCCGATCCTCCGTGAGATTGCTTCACAGTAACGGTTTGACCGCTTTTCTCTTTCCAATATGAAGCGAAGTCCTTGTTGAAATCTTGATACAATTCCCGGGTCGGGTCGTATGATACATTTAAAAGTTCAATAGTCTTTCCTGATTCCGACTTACTAGTAGATGTCGCCGATGCGCACCCTGAAAACAGAAGCACCGTGGACAGCAGTACCCCTGCTCTAATTGATGTTTTCCCCCACAACTTCATTTATACCCCTCCTCGTTTTATCAATAGAAAAAGGCACACAAACGTTTCACATAGTGAATGTTGTGCGCCTTCAGTTTCTCTGATTAGCTTTTATTATTTCATTTTTCAATTTTTTCTTTATTTTAAATACATAATTCCGATATGTCAACTATGAAATTGGGTAATATTTAGACGAAAAGTAAAACGAACCAATTGAGGGCATACCAATAACTACTGTGCCCCCATTAGTTGAAAAGATTGTTCCCACTCTGTTCGTAAAATTCCCATTTTAATTGCATCAAAATATTTACCATCTACCATTCTTGCTTGTCTTATTCTTGCTTCTTCTTTCATCCCTAATCGATGCAATTCAGTAGATTTGAATAGGAAATCAATCCAAAGTTTATAAGCCTCCGTACCGTATCCACCATTCCAGTAATTTTTATCATAAATAACGATACCCGTTTCTAACCAATTCGTATTTTTATCTACCCAATAAGCACCTACTGTGCCAATTAATGTATCTCCAACAATGATAACTAGTGTACTAGGCACATTAGGAATAATTTGCGAGTCTTTGTCCCAACTTTTTAGAAATTCTTCTTTTGTTAATTTAAGTTCAGGTATATACGGACCATTCCATTTCTTCGCTTCTTGTTCCTTCTCTTCATATTTCCAATAGTATAATTCATCAAGATCCTGATGAGTTGCTTCTTTCAATACAATTTTTTGTCCAACGATTTTAATCATAATAAGCCAGTTTCCTCCTAAGCATCTATCTCATTCATACATTAATTTTATCATGGAATTCAAGACCTCTTCGTTAACTATATAAATAGCTTCTTAGCCAAGAAGTTTGTACAGCGTTTCATTTGATTGAGAACACTTTGCAACAAAACATTACTCTTGATACAATTACTGTAAAAAATTAGTTGTATGATTGGAGAGATCGATCATTAAAAAATTTATAGTAGCTTTTCTTTATTCTTTAAGTAGCTTGATTATTTCGGAGAATCTGTTAGGACTGATTATGTCTCCAGAGAATTTAGATTGGCAGAATATTTTTGAGTTTACCATGGCAATAATAATTTTTGGAGCCCCCATGGTATTAGTAGGGTGTATAATTGGCGAATTATTATACAGATACTACATAGTTCCTAAATCCATATCTTTCAAACTAGCTTTAGTTATATATTCTCTATTAGGTAGTATCGTAATGTTATTAATTATTATTGTTCTTGGTGGAAATATCCAAAGTATTACCGACTTATTTAATTTACAATTAATAGGATTTCCAGCTATTTGCTCTATCGTTTTTTTTATAAAACGAAATACATACAAATAATAAACAGCAGCTCCAATACAATGAGCTGCTGTTTTATTCCGCTTATACTTGCATCGCTTTCTCTTTTAACGCTCTTCTTAAAATCTTTCCTGTCGTATTTTTCGGCAATTCTTCTAAGAAATCAATGCTGCTTGGTATTTTATATTTCGCCAGGTGAAGTGCGCAATACGCCATTAGTTCTTCCACTGTTACATTTGTCGTTTTCGGTACGACGTATGCTTTCACCGCTTCGCCTAAATTTTCATCTGGAACTCCTATTACAACTACTTCCGCGATCGCTTCGTGCATATATAACACTTCTTCTACTTCGCGCGGATAGACGTTATAACCGCCCACAAGAACGATATCTTTTTTCCGGTCTACAATATAAAAATAACCTTCTTCATCCATTTTTGCTAAGTCGCCTGTGTACAGCCAGCCATCTCGAAGGACTGCGCCTGTGTCTTCTGGCGCCTTGTAATAGCCTTTCATTACATTCGGGCCACGAACGATTAATTCTCCTACTTCTCCAACTTGTACTTCATCGCCCATCTCATCGACAACTTTGTTTTCCACATTCAAAATGTTTGTTCCAATCGATCCTGGTTTACGCGGACGATCAAGCGGATTAAAACAAGTAACAGGTGATGCCTCTGATAAGCCATAACCTTCTGAAACGATGACGTTAAATCGCTTTTCAAAGTTTTTAAGAAGTGCAACAGGCATAGACGCACCGCCAGAAATACAAAAACGAAGTGTATGAACATCCTCTGGACTAGCATCTTCATGTAAATATAAATAATTGTACATCGTTGGTACGCCGGCAAATATTGTAGCTTCGTATGTACGGCAAATGCGGAATACTTCTTTCGGGCTAAACTTCGGCAACATTAAAATCGTAGCACCGTTTACAATTGGTGCATTAACAGAAACTGTTAAACAAAATACATGGAACATCGGTAGCGCCGCAACGACACGGTCATGCTCTGAGTATTGTAAATACGAAGCAACATCGCTCGCATTACTATATAAATTTTTGTGCGTTAACATTGCCCCTTTTGGCTTTCCAGTTGTTCCT
Organism: Bacillus sp. BP-3; assembly: GCF_028401955.1. Classification (GTDB taxonomy): domain Bacteria; phylum Bacillota; class Bacilli; order Bacillales; family Bacillaceae_G; genus Bacillus_A. Next base: position 173,782 of record NZ_JAQOTJ010000002.1, on the reverse strand, counting down.
GACGTGTATAAAATAACAGCAACGTCTTCTTCTTGTATATCTGGACCTTGGAAAGTGATGTCTCCGCTCGCTACTAAATTCGTAAACGTTTTCATTTTCTCTGTTTCTTCATAAGCTGAATCTGCTGAAGTTTCACAAATGATGATATTTTCGATAGAAGGAAGTCTAGTTGTAAGTGATTGCATAACTGGTAGAAGGATGTCTAGTGTGATGATTGCTTTAACGTCTCCATTTTGTAAAATGTAATATAGTTCATCTGGTGTATAGATCGGATTGACTGGGATAACCGTTGCCCCGGCACGCATCGCTCCGTATAAACCGATCAAAAAGTGTGGCGAATTCCCTACAATTAGTGCGACATTGTCCCCTTTTCCAATGCCCATTTTTGCTAAACTACTAGAAAACTTTATGACCATTCCGTTAAATTGGTCATAAGATACCGACTGATCCTGAAAAATATAAGCCGGCTTGTCCCCTTTCTTTTTCACCGTTTCGGCTAATCTGTGAACGAGATTCACAATACCCCCACCTTTTATAAAATTTAAAAAATTCTAAATACATTATATTAAAAGAAAATTATTGGCGCAAGTTACATTTTATAAAACATATATAAAAAAACAACCACACGTAAGATATGGTTGTTTTTTATACAGTTAAAAGAATAAAGATAAGAAGTCTTCTTTTGTTATATTACCAAAATAACGTGGCACTTCGACATCAGCTAGCGCCACCGCAAATGCTTCCTTATCAAACACCTTACCACTTAAGCGTTCCTCGATGTCACGTACATCGAGAGCGCCGAAAAAGTCCCCGTAAATCTTACATTCTGAGACTACGCCTTTTTGTACTTCTAACCGAACATCTACTTGTCCAACTGGGAAACGATGTGTATGCTGTAAGTTAAATTTTGGAGATTTCCCGTAGTTCCAATCCCAATTTCGATAACGTTCTTCTGAGATTTTATGGATTTCTTTCCAATCTTCTTCTGTTAATTCGTATGTTGGAATTTCACTTTCTCCTTCAAAAATATTTTCTAAAAGAATCTGTTTAAATTCTTCAATTGTAACTTTTTCATTCAAAAATTCCGCAATATTTGCAACGCGGCTGCGAATTGATTTAATTCCTTTTGATTGAATTTTATCCAGTTTTACATTTAACGCCGACACAACATGGTCGATTTCAGAATCAAATAATAACGTACCGTGGCTAAACATACGTCCTTTTGTCGCAAACTGAGCGTTACCAGAAATTTTTCGTCCTTCCGCTAAAATATCATTGCGGCCGCTTAGTTCGGCGTTAATTCCCAATTTCCCAAGGGCTACTGTCACCGGCTCTGTAAACTTCTTAAAGTTATGAAAACTATCTCCGTCATCTTTCGTAATAAAGCTAAAGTTTAAGTTTCCTAAATCATGATACACAGCGCCGCCGCCAGAAAGGCGTCTTACAACATGGATTCCCTTTTCACGTACGTAATCAGCATTAATTTCTTCCACTGTGTTTTGATTCTTCCCGATAATGATAGATGGCTCATTCATATAAAACAGTAAATACGTTTCATTAATATCTAAATTTTTTACACAATATTCTTCAATTGCTAAATTAATCGTTGGATCTGTAATTCCTTTATTATCGATAAATAACATGGTTTCACCTCAAGATTCCCAAACGTAACCGCTATGTGCGAGTACGATGCGGCCGTTAAAAATTTGTCTTGCCTCCGTTACTAAATCGGATAACTCTCCTGCATGCGGCAAATGAGTTAAAAGTAGTTCTCCTACATTTGCCTGTTTTGCAATTTCGCCTGCTTCTGTACTATTCATATGACCAGCTTTTGATCCATCTTGATGCGCATACATATTACATTCACAAATAAATACATCTGCATTTTGTGCAAATGAAACAAACTTTGGCATGTAACTAGAATCTGCTGTATATACAATCGTTTTCCCACCTGCTGTAATACGCATTGCAAAACATATAGCAGGATGTACTGTTTGTAAGAAGGAAATGGAGAATGGGCCAATTTGTAATGTGTCCGCTGGATTGTAAGGAACCCCTTTTGTATACGGTATATGTGTTAACGATGCAAAACCTTTTTCGTCAAAGGTATGTCCATAAATCGGCAGTTCTGGTAATACACCATTTGTCATGCTTGTAATTAAACGTGCATACTGAAGTACCCCAATATCAGCAACATGATCGTGATGATAATGGGACAATAAAACAGCATCTATGTCAGAAGGCTTTATGTATTTTTGCAACTGTGCTAGTACACCGCTACCACAGTCAACAAGTAAACGAAATCCATCGTGTTCAAATAAATATCCAGACGTTGCTTCTCCCGCCTCCGGAAAACCGCCCCAAAAGCCGACAACCGTCATTTTCATATGTGTTCATCCTTTCTGTTTCATTTTCTCTCTTACATTCTTAACTATAATGGATTTTCTACACATTTTCATTATTTTGAAATTTGTTATAAAACAGTTGTTGACTTTAATCATTTGTACTAATACAATGTTAGTAAGAAATGGAAATGGAGGGATTTACATGATAGATCAACCGATGGAGTTTTTTAGAAATTTACCGGCAAAAACTTGTTCCAATTGCGGGAGAGAGATTGATGAGCAGCACGAAGCGTATCACAATAAATGCGAAGATTGTACACACGAAGAATAATAGATTGTAAACATAGAAAAACCTAGCAGATATCATCTACTAGGCTAGCATCATTGTACTTTTTACCGTCGAACCTTTCACCAAGAGCTCCAGTTCAAACTCGTACACTTCTTTATTTCGATAATTTTTCGTATGAATTTTATCCATCATCAGTTCCACAACTTTATGCGCCATGTCATCAATTGGCTGATCAATTGTTGTAATACCTGAGTCTGTAATTTGTGATAAGAACTGATTATTAAAACCAACTACAGCTAAATCATCAGGAATGCTCCAGCCCTTTTTGCTTGCTTCTGCGATGATTCCTGCTGCCACTTCATCTCCCCCTGCCAAAATAGCGGTAGGATTTTTTTTGTCTTGCAAAAACTCATAAAATATATTTTTCCCATCCTCAATAGAGTAAGCGCTTTCAACAAAGTCAATTGACTCCACTTGTTTACTTGCTTCTGTTACAGCACGCAAAAAGCCCATTTTTCTCTGCTGGTTGATTACCTTTGTCTCTCTGCCACGGCAAAAGATAAGATGACGATATCCTTGATCTAATACATGCTTCGCTGCTATGTATGCTCCCTGTGCATGATCAAAGTTTACAGTTGGGATGTTTGCTTCTTCAATATATTCATTGCATAAAACAATCGGCCCATGCTGTAAATAAGGCTCCACATCCTCCCAAGCATTTTCAAGTGAACATAAAATAATCCCATCTACTTGTTTCGTAGATAACAGCTGCAAATACTCCATCTCTTTCTCTGGTAAATATCTTGTTTGACAAATAATCAGTTTATATTTATGATCTGAAGCTACAATTTCAATCGCCTCAATAAATTTACTGAAAAAAGGATTTGTCACACGCGGCACCAACACTGCGATTGTTTCCGTCTTTTGCTTACGTAGTCTTCTCGCCGCAGAATTCGGAACAAATCCAAGATGTTTCATCGCTAATTGTACTCTCTTTTTCTTTTCGTCCGATACATACGGATGGTTATTAATCACCCGAGAAACCGTTGTTCTTGATAACCCCGCTAATTTCGCTACGTCCTCGATCGTCGACACGAAATTCTCCCCCTTTAATGAAAACGTTTTCTTAATTAGAATTATATAGTATATAATTGGAAATCGCAACACACCTTAACAAGAAAATACTATATCGATATTGTAAACATTAAAAACGTAGACAGTATACCTATACATACAAGTTAAAAACCCCTTTCTTTTTAAAGGAGGGACGAGAGCATCTGGCCACATATAGAAACGTCAGGACCTGTTCCTGCCACATGCAAAGGAGACTGCGAGTATAAGTCATTTTTCCTTCTGTATAGCAGCAACTTATATGTTGAAAAATGAAAATAGATTTCTATGGTTACAACTCATTAATATACAAAAGAGCCATCCTTTCTTATGATCTTACAGAAAGACTGAAAAAACCTCTATAAACAAGTTTTTCTGCACCGCCCTGTATAAGGTAAGCTACAACAGTTAATAAAACATATGGATAAACTCTAAAATTAGAGATATATTGTGTAAATTCTACTTGGATGTTAAACACAAGGGAGTAAATATAGATCGTTACAAAATGAATAACCATACCAATCGCTATACCGTTAAATATATTTGAAGTAAAAAAGCGACCATCTACTAACCTTACATAAAAATCACAGTTCTGTAAGGTTTCATGAAAAAAGAAAGAAGAAACGATCGTATATGCTAAAAATTTCTGGAGGTTAAAAAACATTTGAAAGGTAAGATCGTTCTGAAATTATAGTAGTAAAAAAATAGTGGGGAAGAAAATCCCCACTATTTTTTTACTTTATGTAGTTCACCCTTGAAGCAAATTGTAGATATCTTCTTTCACAGGAATAGAAGATATTGCTCCTTTTCCAGTCGTAGTAAGGGCACCGCTAGCATTCGCAAATGATAATATCTCCTGCCAATGCATATGAAGCACCTCTTCTACATTTTGTTGCCCTACGTTTTTCTCTAACAATTTATACAAGAAACCGCCAATAAATGCGTCTCCTGCACCTGTTGTATCCTGCACTACAACATGATATCCATTTGATTGATACTTTTTATCCTTCATATATAATTCCGCACCATGCGCTCCTTTTGTATAAACCACAACTTTTACATCACCTACAAACAAAGACTCAATCGCCTCTTTGGGATCAGAAATGCCCGTAATGAACTCCAGCTCTTCATCTGAAATTTTCACGATATGTGCATGCGGAATAAATTCCAAAATCGTTTTTCTACAATCTTCAGCATGTTTCCAAAGCGGTAGACGTACGTTAGGGTCGAAGCTGATAATTCCTCCATTTTCTTTCGCAGAGCGGATCGCTTTCACATGCGCATATTTCATCGGACTTTCTACTAAATCGACGGAACAAAAATGAAGAATGTCCCCTTTTTCAAACCATCTTTCCTCTATTTCATTTTCATGAAACAACAAATCCGCAGAAGGATTGCGATAAAAAGAAAAATCATGTTCTCCATCTTCGCGTAATGAGACGAAAGCTAGGCCTGTATTTGCTTCGTTCGTTCTTGTAACCTTGTCTATATTTACGCCCACTTCCCGTAATTGTTCTAAAAGAAAATCACCAAATGCATCGGTACCTAACTTTGTAAGCATATGTGATTTTCCCCCGTACTTTGCAACTGCGGCTGCTACATTCGCAGGCGCTCCTCCAGAAACTCGTTGAAATTCTACTACATCTTTTAGCGCTTTTCCTTTTTGAATAGGAATGAAATCAATTAAAACTTCCCCGATTGCATATAAGTTCTTCATATATTCCACCTCTTCTTATTCATAATCCCATTTGGTTGCTTGTACTAATACATTTCCTTCTTCCGCAAAAAAATTAATTTCTTTGCTGTCGGTTCTTGGGAAAATACGACTGGTAAATACCTGTTCTCCATTATTATGTATTTATATACTTTGAAAATCAAAAATATTTATATTTTCATACGCCGAAAATCCAATCTTACATTTTCGTAAGGTTAATGTAATAATAAGGAATTGTTCCTAATATATGTTTTTCTGTAAAATAATAGATATAGAGAACATTCACATTACTATTCAGGGGGAACAATCGTGAAAAAGGGCATCATCGTACTAGTAATCTTATACATCGTCCTAACTGTACAAACTATTACTTCGCTTTTTGGAAAGGAACATTATAACGACGCTGTAAACAAGCTCAAAGAAACAAAAGTAAATAAAGAATTTGCCTTACTCGAAAAAAGTCATATAGAAGAAAAAAATTAAGTTGGAAAACTACAGATACAGAAAAACACATTCCTGCGCACCTTTCTATAAATAGTGAGTCACTTCCTACTCTAAACGAAAAAGAAGTTCGATTGGCAGTTGAGCCAATTCCACTTTCTTCAAAAGACATTACGACAACTGAAGAATACACATTAAAAAAAGACGATACACAATTAACGATACATAGTAAAGGTTATCGCTATCACGGGATCGAAAATAACACAGAAGCTCTCATTTTTGGTGTTAAAAAAGGAAATACACTTGAGGGATATAGTGGTTCTGAAATTATAGTAGGAAAAACAAAAGAAGAAATCACAAAAAATATGAAAATGAAAACACTCGCCGAAAAATATGCACCATTTGCTTGGCTCATTTTCACACTGATCTTCGTTGCTTACGGCATACATCGTTTTCGTAAAAAGAAAAATTAGATTCCTTGCACATGAATACGTTGTAAGGATAAACAAAACTTTTCTTTAACTTATCAAAAATAAAAAAGCTAGCACTTTGCTAGCTTTTTTTATGTAAATACGAAGCAACCTTCCTGAAAAGGTTGCTTCGTATTCTTTAATAGAGTTCATTTATCTTATTCATCATGAAACGCTATCTCTAGAAATTTCTATTTTCTTGTACTAATCATGTTTTACCACTTGGCGAGTTTCTATATTTTGAAGGTTGTCATTTTTTAACGTTCACGAAACATCTACAATAAATTACATTCATTAAAACGCATACAACATATCCAGTTAATTTTAAGAATGGGTTATCGTGATAGGAAACTGAACATAATCCCCAACATTTACTTTGTTCATCTTTTCTATCTAAAAATCTACTAAATACTATAAAAGTTATCTGTCATTTTTTTATCAACAAAATCTCAATATCAAAAACCTTTAGAGTCACAAAAAACTTTCAAACATGTAACTAAGTGAATTGAATATCACTACTTCAAACACAAAAGTTTGAAAGATACAATCAAGTTGTAAGAAAATTCCCAAAAATAACAGGAGGTCTGTAACATGAGTAAACTAAAAAAATTTGTAGGAATTGCATTCGCAAGTGCTATCGGATTAAGTACCATTTCCATCCCTCACGCTAGCGCGGAAGAAAAATCTATCACTAACTACGATCAAGAAAAAATTGCTTCTAATAAGACGTTTCATTTATCTATGGAAAATCAGCAGAATACTAGTTTAAAACTTGCTGCCAGCGCTAATTTAAATGTTAACGTTGATGTACTAGGTATCGCTGATAGAATTAGAGATGCTGTCAATGCTAATGCTAACCGTTCCGGATTTGTCAAAAATGTAATGGAATCAACTTTTTACTCAGCAGGTCAAAGATATAATGTAATGGTTTTTAATTTAAATCAAGGATATACGGAACAATTTAGAGGTGTTAAATTTTATGGTTCAACAAATTATAATGGAACGATTTACGGCATATGGGTGTTTGAAGACGGAGAATTCACTAATGAAGGCGATGGCGGATGGATTAACTGGGCCTTTAAAGGTTGGTTTGATCGCAATGATAAGCATGTAAAATTTTATCGTCCATAATAAAAAACCCTAAAGGCTTGTGGCCTTTAGGGTTTTTCAATTATTCTGCATCCGAAAATTTCCCGTATTGATGCTTATGCATCCAAGTTAATGTACCAATTGTTCCAAGTGATAACAGAACAATGAAGATCATTAAAATGCCTGCGTTTTGCCACATAAAGCTGAAGTCTCCGCTTGAAACAACTGCTTTAAGTCCTGATACAGAATATGTCATCGGGAACCATGCGTTAAAGATTTGCAGCGGTTTCGGAATTAACTCAAGTGGGAATGTACCCGCACTTGTTGTTAATTGTAATATCAATGTCAAGATCGCCACAAAACGTCCTGCATCGCCGAAAGTCGTTACTAAAAATTGTACTAACGCAATAAACGATAAGCTTGTAATAATACTAAACAATATGAAGTACGGAACACTTTGTACTTCAACACCTAACCAAAGCAGTAACACTGCGTCTGCCACAAGCGCTTGAATTACACCAACTGCAAGTAGTACACCAAACTTACTAATAAACCAGCTAAATCCTGATTTCGGTATACCAACTGTTTCGCGTAACGGGAACACGATAGATAATAGCAGTGCCCCAACGAATAAGCCAAGAGATAAGAAGTATGGTGTAAAGCCTGTTCCGTAGTTCGGAACTTCTGCCATTTTCTCAGTTTTCACTTTCACTGGACTTGCGAACATGTCATATTTGTTCTCATCGCCTTTTGTTTCACTTGTTTTCTCAGCACCTTCGCCGAGTTTTGTTGCTAGTTCTTTTGAACCGTCGTTTGCTTTGCCAAGGCCTTCTGTTACTTTGCCAGAACCGTCTTGTAAACGAACTAAACCACTTTGGAATTCCCCTTTTGGATCTACGAATTGACCTAGGCCGCCTGTGATTTGCTGCGAACCATCAAGTAAAGCACTTACTCCGTTTGTTAATTGGCCGGATTGACTTGCTGCCATACTTAAAGCATTTGTAATTTGACCAGATCCATCTGCCAATTGATTTAAACCACTTTGGAATTTTCCTTTTGAGTCTACTAACTGGCCTAGTCCTCCTGTAATCTGTCCTGATCCACCAGCCAATTGATTTAAACCACTTTGGAATTTTCCTTTTGAATCTACTAATTGATCTATTCCGTCTGTTACTTTGCCTGATCCATCTGCCAATTTACCTAAGCTATCTATTGATCCTTTTGACAGCTGACCTACTCCCTTACTTAAATCATCAGCCCCACTTTTAATCTCTGTTGCTCCAGCCTCAATTTTCCCAGCGCCGTTTTCTCCAGCTAACCCTTGTATGCCTTGTGCAACTCCTGCCGTTTCTTGTGAAACTTTTTGACTATTGGCCATCGCCTCTTGGATAGTAGGCTCTAACTGTTTTCTATACTCTTCTGGTAAAGCTTTAATCTTTTCGTTTAAATCTCCTAAGTTAGCTGAGACCGCCTTAGCATCTCCTGCTGTTTTACTCGCAAAACCATTTAAATTATCTGCTTGCTTCTTCCATTCAGATACCCCTTGTGAAAGTTTAGAAGCTCCTAAGCTTATATCTTTTGCACCTTTTTGAGCTGCTTTTAATCCAGATTGATAGTTGCCTTGTGGATCAGTGAACTGTTTTAATCCATTTGTAATTTGTTGGGATCCACTCAATAACTGCCCTAAATTTGATTGTAATTCTCCTTTTGGATCTACGTATTGACCTAAACCATCTGTGATACGCTGTGAACCACTCAATAGCTTACCTAAACTTAATTGTAATTCTCCTTTTGGATCTACGTATTGACCTAAGCCACCTGTGATTTGCTGTGAACCATTCAATAGCTTATTCATTCCATCTGGCATACCACTTACTTTACTATTTAACTCGCCTAAACCATTCGTAATTTGGTTAGAACCAGTTGCTAACTTATTCAACCCACCATTGGCTTTCCCAGAAAACTCTCCTAAGCCATCTGTGATTTGTTGTGAGCCGTCTTTCAATTCACCTGTACCATCATGAAGCTGACCAGCACCCTCACTAGCATCCGCAAAGCCTTTCGACACATCTTTCAATGAATCAAACATTGTCTCAGCATATGTTTTTGTTACTGTAGCTGATACTTCGCTTTTAATTTTTTCAATGGCTGATCCACCGATTTGTGAAGATAAGAAGTTTAAGCTTTCATTTGGAATGTACTCTAGTTTTGATTTTTTAGGGTTTGCATCCAACAATGTTGTTGTATTTTTGGAGAAGTCGCTTGGAATGCGGACTGTCATGTAATATTTGCGATCGTCCATTCCTTTTTTTGCTGTTTTCTCGCTGACAAACTCCCATTTGAAGCCGTCCTTTTCTTTCAAATTTTTAACAAGCTCTTTACCGGCCTCAATCGGTTTTCCATTGTACACTACACCTTCATCAAGGTTTACAACTGCAACTGGTAAATCATCTAATCGGTCATATGGATCCCAAAATGCCCATAAGAACATACCAGCATACAATACAGGAATAAATAAGACCGCAATAATAGGAATTAAGATTTTTTTGCTTTTGATAATCGTAGCAAACTCTTCTCCAAGCAGTTTCAATCCTCGCATTGTTTACTCCCCCTTTTTTAATTATTGACCGTTTTGTTCATTCAGTCAGTTTTTGTAAAAAAAAGAAGAAAATAACGACCAATTCATCCTCTCGTATGTTCTGCTATCTTCTTACAATTCCCCCTCTGCAAAATTATGACTGAATCATTCACTTGGTCATATTTTATAATAATAAGAGGATTATCTCATTTTGACAATCCCTTTAATAAATATAATTCAAAAAGTTTAGCAATATGCTCTTTTTCTAACGGTTCATGATGTTTTTCCCAATCAAAAATGAGAGATATATACAAACGAACCATGATAAATGCTGTAATTTCTGGATCACATTTCATAATTTCACCTTTTGCAATTGCAGCTTCAAGATGCGATTTAATAAATGTAATAATTGCAGAATCCAATTGTTGCATAACATCTTGCACTTCTTTTGTTCCCATATCTCGCTCTTCTTGAATGAGCTTAATCATAAGTTGATGGTCTTTTCGGAATTCTAAAATACTGTATAATGCACAATGTACGTTTTCGAAAAATGACATAGTTGGGTCGATTGTTGTTTCTGCGGCTTGTTTCATTTCTGTAATTAAATTCGAGATAATTTCACCAAACAACTCTTCCTTATTTTTAAAAAACGTATAAATTGTCCCTTTTCCGACATTGGCTAACTTTGCAACTTGATCCATCGTTGTTGCTTTATAACCAAATGTAGAAAAAGATTTTGTTGCTGCTTCAATAATTGCCCGCTTTCGATCAATTGCCACGTTTTCACCTCCAAAATTGACCGTTTGAACACAATGGTCATGTAGTACGTTTACGATGTTACCATAACTTCCCAATGTTTTCAAGGTTTATTTTTTTATTATATTGTAACAAAAAGTGACAATGTAGGAAAAAACAAGCGAAATTATACATGGAAATATTGAAATTACTATCCCCTTCTATATAATGATTATTATAACATTGCATTTAGAAAGGAAGAAAAAATGAAAAAACTCATCTCAACACTATCTATAGCTGGAGTTACTTTAACTATTTTAGGAGCATTCCCACAAAATAGCTATGCTCATATTGATCAAATTGATTTATCTGAGAATGATCCCATTGCTGAAAAATGGTCTGCAGAGGCTCCGTATCATTCTGATAAAAGTACACATTTATGGATTGCAAAACAAGCGATTGAAATTATGAAAACAGAATCTAATATGGAAACAAATAAACAGGCTGTAGACTTCTTAAATTTCCCACAATATAAAGATTTATTTTCAAAAGGATTATATGATGCAGATTATAATTCTGAATTTAACGATGGCGGGTTAGGAATCGGTGGAGTTTTCAAAGGAGGATGGAAGTCTCACTTTTATGATCCTGATACTCAGAAAAATTATAGAGGAGAAACAGATCCAACAGCTCTTACACAAGGAAAGAAATACTTTTATGAATCTGGAGAGCATTTTCGGAATAAAGACTATGAAAAAGCTTTCTATTATTTAGGAGTAGCCACGCACTACCTTACAGATGCTACACAACCTATGCATGCAGCAAATTTTACCGCAATTGATACAAGGGCTATCAAATATCATAGTGCCTTTGAAAATTATGTGACAACCATTCAAAATCAGTTTGCAGTCAATACTGGCGGGAATTATAACGATTCTTTCACTAAACCTGAAGAATGGATTGATTATGTAGCAAAGGTAGCTAAACCTGAAATCCAGAATATCACTAATGATAATACATTGAAGTATTACAATAGTGGTAAAGAACAATTGTGGCAAGAGATGGTTATCCCTGCTGTGCAGCGAAGCTTAACAGCAGCTCAGCGCAATACAGCAGGTTTCTTAAATCTTTGGTTTAAAACTTTTGCTAAAAATGAGCAGGCTCCAAGTATAGAGAAGGCATTAATCTATGATGCAGAAGGAAATGTCGTAGAAGCAGGGAAAAACTATTATATCGTACCAAGTGAATCTCCTTATCAAGGTTTAACATTTAAATGGTATGCAGGAACTCGTTACGATTATGTGCTACTTGCAAATGGAAATAATAATACACAATCTGGTACACCTATGGAGTATGAATTTTACAAAGAAAATGACGCAAAATTGCACCACGGTGAGAGCGTATATCTTCACATGAAGAACTCGAATTATAATGAATATCAATATTTAAATTGGTCTAAGTATTCTAGTTGGGTTCATCTTGCTCAAAAATCTGATAGTTTAGCTGATTTTAAAATTCAAATTAATCCGAATAACCCTACGGAATATAATATTTTTACAGATGGTTATCCATTAAATTATGAAAATATAAATGCAGAGAAAAGTTGGATCGTACTAGGTAAAAAAACGGAAAAACCTAGTTCGTGGAAGTTTGTACCTGTTAGATAATAACTCTGCAACTGAAAAACTTTCATACATAAAAAGAAACACACTCGTTCTCCATATAAACGAGTGTGTTTTTCATGTAACGGGCAATACAATTCATTTTTCTTTCTTACGAAGCCTTCTTCAAATCAATTTGCGCAAGCACTGGATCATGGTCACTCATGCGGCCATTTTCGTCCATAATATTCGAGTTTAAATGAACTGGATCAACAATTGTGTGCGGTGCGATGTTATTCGTTACGAAAATATGATCTAACGCTTGTGCATTTCCATCATGAATATATGTGTATCGATTTTCTTGTGGAACTGTTTCAAGCATTTCTTTCATAATGTCGCCTTTTAATGCTTGCATTGGTTTTGAGAATTCAAAGTCGTTCATGTCGCCAAGGGCAACAACTGGTGCGTTTGCATGTCGTCCTTGAATACCTTTTACGAAACCATTTACTTCCTCAGCAAGCTGCACGCGTTTTGCTTCACTTTTTAATACAAGCGGCTGGATTTTTCCAAATGGCGATGCATCTCCTAATTTAGAGTTTAAATGATTAGCAATCACAACGATATTTTGCCCTTGGAACGTAAACTCAGCAGCTAACGGTTTACGCGTGTCATCAAATAATGTATTGTTTTCTCCAATTCGCACAACGTTTTTCTCAAGTAAAACTGGTTTTTGCGCTAATTTCACGCGAGATGGATTATAGAAGAAACCAACGCGAATATTCGCTCCTGGCGCACCGCCATCTTTATTATTTTCCGGTGCAATTTCTACATACTCATACTTTGGTCCGCGAATTTCTTGAATTGCATCAATTAAACGCTGTGCACTAAGTTTCGCGTCTGTTGTACCATCATTAACTGTTCCATTGTTATCTTGCATTTCTTGAACACCAATAATATCTGGCATTTTTAAATTGTATTTAATAGCGTAAGCAAGACGTCTTACTTTCTCATCGGACGTTTCTTTTTTATTTGCTGAGAAGTTCTCAATGTTATATGTTGCAACTGTTAGTTTATCAAGGCGCGGTTGAATGTTTGCACCAAGTTGTTTAAATCCACCATCTTGCAGTGTTGGAAGCTCTCCAATTGGTGAAATGCGGTAGTTTCCATAATCATAACCAACAATACCGGTTACATCTCCAAGAAGTTGATCTCCTGCTTTTGCGACATAATTACGCGCTACTTTAATAGAAAGGCGCTCTGGATTTGCATTGTCAGCTTTCAGCAATGGTGTTCCGAATTTTGTCGTTACTTTTTGGCTGCCATTTGCAGTTGTTACATATAAGTTCCCATTCTTTTGCGGTCCAATGACTTTTGGCTGCGGAACTGTTACAAGCATACCTTCTAAACTTTCATAAAAGTCAATCGCATCTTCTGCTGGATCGAAAATGCCAAATCCATCATTATCAATTGTTGCATCTGGTATTTTTACACCGTTTTCTCCCAATACAACTGCTTTAGGTAATGATTGATTACTCTCTTTTACGATAACACTCTTTGCTTTAATTTCTGTAATTGATAAGTCTGTATCAAAACGGTCTGCGTATCCTGCTCCGATAAATTCCTCTACTTGTCCGTCAACAGAAACGGAGTCGCCGACTTTCACGCCGCTGTCCTTTTTATAAACATAAATTCCTTCTGATGTAGCTGGATCTTCATCAGACTGGGGATCTTGCATATAAAATCCAGATTTATCTACTTGTGTCACAATACCAGTAACAGCTTTCACGTCTTTCCCCTTGTAAGGAGAAATATGAGATTTCCCTTGAATATCATGAATACGAATTGGTTCATTTTTCATCATTGTAAACGAGAATGTCGTAATAGCGGAATTATCCAATCCCTCTTTCACAGCAATTGCTTTAATCACACTATTTTCATTCAGTATAATTTGTTCATTATAGCGAATACTTTGAGTCGTTGGATTTGACCCGTCTAACGTGTAATAGATCGTAGCGCCTTCTGTTTTAGTAGATAATGTTACCGCTGTCCCTTTTTCTACTTCGCCACCATTCGGACTAGCAATGACATCGCTTACTTTTTGCGCTTCTTTATCTTGAAACACATAATTTGTAACAGACTTTAACCCTGGGCTGCTAAAATAACTATCTAACGTACCTGTTAGACGCACTTTTTTCCCCATATTTTCTGGATGATCTTTTACATTTACTGCTTTGCGAACTTCACCTATTGGCAGCTGTACAGGCATAATTTTATCAGCGTTCACTTCATCTGGAGAAGCGGCAATTGCAACGTTTGTATCTCCAAATTTTGTTGGGTCTTTCGTATATTTACCTGCATTTTGTGTATATCCAACAATATAACCCTCTACAACTGCTGATTTCTTACCTTGCTGCTGAAACAACTGAATTGCTTCATCAACAGTTAACACCTGTTCTTGTTCAGCCTTCACTACAACATCCGATACTAGTACAGCGAATACAAGTGAAAAAAAGATAATTGCTAGCTTTTTCAAAGAAAATCCTCCCCCTAATTTTTTTCCTATTGCCTAGCATGTCTATCATAGCAGAGTTCTTTATAAAGAACATTATATTTATATAAATTTACAAAAAATTTAATTTCCTACGCGTTGCGCATTTTGTAAGGTCTTTATATTTTATTAAAATATCGATATAAAAAGGCTGACCAGAAAAGAACACCTACGTGCCTTTTCGGTCAGCCTTTCTCTTATTACGCCATTAACTCTTTTTGATTCGTTTGTTCTAAATAAGACAATACGTACTTTACAGCTGCTTCACCTTGATCAATACAATCTGGTAATCCAGCGCCGGCATAAGAGCTTCCTGCTAAGTATATGCCAGGTAATTCATCGTTCATGAACTGTTTTAACGTTTTCATGCGCTCTTTATGACCAACTGTATATTGCGGCATCGCTTCTTTCCAGCGACTAACAACTGTAAATTCCGGTTCAGCTGATATATCCATTGTCTTTTGAAGATCTTCTAACACAACGCGAATCATGTCTTCATCTGTTTGTTCCACGATTGCTTCATCACCGGGACGCCCCACATAACAGCGCAGGAGTACTTTTCCTTCTGGCGTTGTATGCGGCCACTTTTTATGTGTCCACGTACATGCTGTAATCGTAAAATCACTATTACGCGACACAACAAATCCCGTTCCTTCAATGTCACGCTGAATCGCTTCTTTTGGGAATGCTAATGCGACATTTGCCACTGATGTAGATGGAATGCTACGGAAGAAATGGAACTGTTTATATTGAGAGAACATCGATGGCAGCCATTTATGAGACGCGGCCATTACAATTGCATCTGCTTCTACTTCTTTTCCATTGCTAAGCGTAATGATATAGCGGTCATCGACCTTTGTAATCTTTTCAACACGCGTTCCTTTCATCACTGTTCCATCTTCTAGTCGTTCTTCGATCCTATCAACAATCGATTGTAAACCCGTTTTTAACGTTAAGAAAATTCCTTTTGTTTTTGCCTTTGCATCCTTTGGCTGTTTTGGCGCTAATGTCCGCATCCCAAGCGAAATACTGCGATACTTTTGTTCGACTTGATAGAACTGCGGGAACGTAGCCATTAAACTCATTTGATCAATATCACCCGCATAAATACCCGATAGCAATGGCTCAATTAAATTTTCAACCACTTCATTTCCTAAGCGGCGTCGAAAAAATTGACCGAGCGATTGATCTGATACCGGTTTCGAACGAGGCAGCACAAAATCAAATCCTGCACGGATCTTTCCGATTGGAGAAAACAAACCGGAAAATACAAATGGTGTAATTTGTGTTGGAATTCCCATCATTGAACCGCTTGGGATGCTGTGCAAATGATTATTCACAAGTACAAACGATTTCCCTGTCGCATTGTTAACAAGTTGATCACCAAGTTGTAATTCACGTGCTAACCTTGCCGCACTTTCTTTTCGTTCGAGGAATGAATCCGGGCCACGTTCAATTGTAAATCCATCTTTTCTAACAGTTTTAATTTTCCCTCCAAGCCTTCCTGATGCTTCAATAAGCATCGTATCAATCGACAAATTTTGTTCCCGAATTTCTTTTTGCAAGTAATATGCTGTTGTTAAGCCGGAAATCCCGCCGCCTATAATAACTACCTTCTTTTTCACGACTGCTTCCTTCTCTCTATCTTTATGAAACTGCACTCCACTTTTTCATGACAACATCTGCTAAACAAGAAATAAATGGAGCCTTTGCATTTGGCATTTCTGGACGATAATAGTTTGCCTCTATTTCTTCTGTGACAATTTTGCATTCAATGTCATTGTCATATAATACTTCTAAATGATCAGCAACAAAGCCAACCGGTGCATATACAAAGGATGTATATCCATACTTTTCATGCAATTCACGTGTTAAATCTTGTACATCTGGCCCAATCCATGGATCTGGTGTATTTCCAGCACTTTGCCAGCCTACTGCATAGTTTTCCACGCCAACTCCGCGGGCAATATAATCAGCTGTTTCACTTAATTGCTCTGGATACGGATCGCCCATTGCGATGATTTTCTCTGGTAAACTATGTGCAGATACGATAAGTACCGCTTTTTCACGCTCTTCAGCTGTCATCGTTTCATATATTGATTTCACTTCGTTCACCCAATAATCAATAAACTTCGGTTCTTTATACCAGCTGTCAATACCATGAATTTGTAAGCCACCAATTTTCTCTGCTTCTTCTTGTGCTCGTCCGATATAAGACTTCACGCTGAAAGTAGAGTAATGCGGTGCAAGAACGATTGCAATTGCATCTTCAATTCCATCTTCATGCATCTTCTTTACCGCATCTTCAATAAATGGCTCAATATGTTTTAAGCCGAGATACATTTTAAACTCTACGTCATCTTGCATTTCATTTAAATGCGTTTCTAATTTTGTTGCTTGTTCCAATGTAATTTTCGCAAGAGGGGAGATTCCACCAATTGCACGGTAACGTTCTGTTAAGTCTTCTAACATTTCCGCACTTGGCTTTCGTCCATGGCGAATATGTGTATAATAGCTTTCAATATCTTCTTCTTTATACGGCGTTCCATATGCCATCACAAGTAAACCGATTTTCTTTTTCATGCGGTCCCCTCCTTTACTTCGCCAATTGTTCTCTTGAATAGTCGTGTATGAATGCAGTCATTTGTTTTAACGTTTCTGGATTCACCTCTGGGAACACGCCATGTCCTAAGTTAAATACGTAACCTGGTTGTTTCATCCCTTGATCTAAAATCGCTTTTACATGCGTTTCGATTACATCCCACGGTGCAAGTAAAATAGACGGGTCTAAGTTTCCTTGGACAGCCTTTTGAATGCCGCGTGCACGTGCCTCTTCAATCGGCAAACGCCAATCTAAACCGACAACATCAAGCGGCAAATCATGCCATTCATTTGCTAAATGACTCGCTCCAACGCCATGCATAATCATTGGTACATTCATCGGACGAAGCTCTGTGAAAATACGCTCCATTGCTGGTTTAATAAATAAACGGTAATCTGCCACGCTTACTGTACCAACCCAAGAATCGAAAATTTGAATTGCTTTTGCGCCAGCATTAATTTGCGCTTTTAAATACGTAATAGTCATATCTGCAAGTTTATCCATTAGCGCAAACCATGCTTTTGGTTCCGCATACATAAATGCTTTCGTTTTATGATAATTACGCGATGGACCGCCTTCAATCATATAGCTCGCTAACGTAAACGGCGCTCCTGCAAATCCGATTAACGGAACATCAAGCATTTCCGTTGTTAATAAGCGAATCGTATCAAGTACATATGGAACGTCTTCTTCTGGGTGAATTTCCCCTAATTTTTCGACATCTTGCAACGAACGAATTGGATTATCAATCACAGGACCGATTCCAGATTTAATCTCTACATCTACACCAATCGCTGGAAGCGGTGACATAATATCTTTATATAAAATAGCAGCATCCACATTATATTGATCAACAGGCAGCTTCGTTACATAAGCACAAAGTTCTGGCTGATGTGTAATTTCAAACAAAGAATACTTCTCTTTAATCTTTCTGTATTCTGGTTGGGAACGACCTGCTTGGCGCATATACCATGCTGGTACATAATCTGTGCGTTCTCCTCTACATGCTTGTAAAAATGTTTCATTGATTTGTCGTACCAAATCCTTGTCCCCCTTTTTCTAATACAGCTTACAAATCCTATCCTTTTATTCCGTATGAACGGGCAATAAAATCCTCACCGTAAAAATGGGATAACTGCACGTAAAAGCCCGATTGATGAAAGCTTCCAGCAGTAAGAACTCTCCTACTGCCCGAGGTTACACTTTATCTTTTTTTACTATACAATTAGTAAAAACAAAATGTACATCATTATGTTCGATGTTCATGAAATTGACACAAACTTATGGTAATACTCTGCTTTTTTTGGAACATTCTCATTATAGCACAAGCTGAAATTACGGTTTAACCTGTTTTGTTTTTTCTCCTTCTCGATTTGTTTGCGGGTTAAACGGTACAACGTAAAAACGCGGCGCTTTAAAAACATTCATAAACTTTACTTCATACTCCCCTTTTCCAGTCACTGTATCAACGCAGGTTGCTTTCCCTTTGTCTATTTTATAAATTCGATATTGCACTCTCTTATCGGGAAGTTGATTCCATGTTAATTTTGTTGTAAACAAACCAAGCGGAGTAAAGGTTAACTTCGCTTCTAAGCCATCCACTTTACTTAAACGGATCGGCTCTCCAATGGTTTCAACGCCGCGCGGCTGCGCGAATGTATAATTCGCTTTCACATGTGCTTTTGCTAAAATGGTTTTAAATAATTTTGTTGGATAAGAACTGCTTCCACGCACATAATGTTTGTCATCCGTGTGGTCGTAACCCATCCAAACCGCTCCGACGATATTCGGTGTGTACCCAACAAACCAAATGTCTCTTGCCCCGTCTTCTTGATTTGGCAGCGACGTTGTTCCTGTTTTCCCGGCAAGCGCTCCTTTATATACGCCCTCTTGTGCCGTTCCTTCTTTGACAACACCTTCAAGCATTCTTGTCATATACCAAGCGGTTTGCTTCGAAAAAACTTTAATTTCTTTACTGGCCGCTTGTCCAATTACTTCTCCATGCCGATTTAGCACTTTCTCAATTACATGCGGTTCAATGATTTTTCCATCCGCTACAAACGCACGATACATTTTCACAAGTTCGAACGGCGAAACTCCTTCTTGTAAACCGCCAAGTGCCGTACTAAGACCATGTTCAGGAATGTGAATATTTCCTTTTTCTAAATATTGCTTCCCTTCTTCTATCCCAATTTCATGCAGCAGGGATACAGCTGGAACATTAGCCGATTGTAACAGGGCGTCATACATTGTTACTTCTTTCGTATATTGATCATTGTAATTGCGCGGTTCATATCCATCAAACGAACCTCGTTCATTTGTTAATAAAGAATAAGGTGTATATTTTTTCGTTTCAAGTGCTGGTGCATACACAAGAAGCGGTTTTAATACAGAGCCGGGCTGCCGCTTAGCGTAAACTCGATTTAATCCACGCGCAATATAATGTCTTCCTCCAACTGCTGCTCTTATTCCGCCCGTCTTACTATCCATGAAAAGAACGGCACCTTGCATATTGTCGTCTTGCATCGGAAAATTACGGACATTTTGCAATTGTTCATACGCTGTCTTTTGCATCTTATCATCCATCGCCACAACAAACGTATATCCGCCGCGCAGCACTTCTTGGTGGGATAGTCCATACGTACGGGCCGCCTCATCAATTACCATATCGATATACGGCATATAAGCAAGCTCCTGTTCATTTTGATTCATATAAAGAGCAATTGTTTTTCCTTGATAGCCCACCGTCTCTTCTGCCGATAAATATCCTTGCTTATGCATTAATGATAAAATTAAATCGCGGCGCTCCTTGCTTTTTTCAGGATGCAAAAATGGTGAGTAGTTGCGCGGTGCTTTCGGAAGAGCTGCCAGCATCGCCCCTTCCTCAGGCGTTAACTGCCGCACTTCCTTATTAAAATAAAATTTCGCTGCCGCTTGAATGCCATAGGCTCCGTGTCCAAAATAAATATGATTTAAATACATTTCCAAAAGCTGCTGCTTCGCATACTTCTGTTCCAAGTGAAACGAAATCGCAACTTCCTTCATTTTACGAAACAACGTTTTTTCATTCGATAAAAAGACATTTTTCACAAGCTGTTGTGTAATTGTACTCCCGCCTTCTACTTTCTCTCCAGCGAGAGCATCTTTATAAAGCGCTCTTGCAATAGAAGGAAAATCAATACCATGATGTTCATAAAAGCGTGAATCTTCAACAGCTAAAAAAGCTTGTTGTACATATGAAGGAATATCTTCAATATGTACCAATTCCCGGTTTTCCAAATAAAGCTTTGTAATTTCTTTACCGCGCTGATTCACAATTTTTGATGAAGAATGGAATACAAGTCTCTTTTCATCCATCATATAACTGCCAGTAAATACAATTAATTTATAGAAAACAATCGCAAAGATAAAAATGGAAACAAAGCTAATGAGTACCCTCTTTGCATTCTTCATACCTCATCCTTCCTTCCAAATGATGGTACGTTTATTATTTGAAAAAACATATTCTTTATGTATAAACTTCGAATTTCTTCACAACTCTTGCTATAATGAAGAAAAGCGGAAGCGGCTTGCTCAATGGAGCTCCTGACAGAGAGGCGTATTATGCCTCGGAGGAAGGCGCGAAGCCACCGACCATTCTAGCCGCTAGAGCTGGACAATGAAGAAAAATGGAGCCGACTGTTCAGGTCCGGTGGTTAAGGTTCTTTCACACAGAAGGCGCTCTTTACCTTCTTGTGAGAAAGGTTCTTAGACACGAGGGCCTAGGAGGCGGAGTTGGAACATGAAGAAAACAAAGGGGGCTAAAACGATGAAGGCAATAATTTCGTACGAAACTTCTTTAGAAGGGTCTAATTACGTCGGAAAAAGCGAAGAAAAAACAATATATTACAAAGAAAATGTAACAGAAGAAACCGGAGAACATCTATATGAAGTACTAGATGCTGTTGGAGAGATGACAGGAAACGACGGCTTCGTTGTATGCAATAATATCGCTGTTACAGAAGAAGGACGTCCTATCTTTGAACATCGTTTCCAAAACCGTGCTGGTTTAATAGAAAAAGAACCAGGCTTCCGTGCCATTCGTATACTGCGCCCATTAACAGACGATACATACATCATTATGACAATGTGGGAAAATGAAGAATCATTCCAAGCATGGCAACAATCACAATCATTTGAAAGAGCACATCAAAAACGCCCTGCCCGGCCTAGCGGCGAACCACAAAAGAGTATATTTGCAAGACCTTCTTTTGCGACAACTTTTACAGTGGGAGAATAGTAGTAACGTTTGTTTAGTTTGATTTTCAAATACTAAATATAGCTTTTGAAAATCACCTCGAGAGATATTGTTATCTTAAGAGGTGATTTTTTTCTAAGAGAAAAAGAGTAAATTCTATAGAAAAGATAATCGAGATGTAGACATTGCCGCTCGTATAAACCGTGGTTAAACATTCAAGATGTTTCACCTATTTTGAAAATCAGCGAAATTGAAATGATTTACTTCATTTAGATTTCATTTTTTTCAATCCATATTTTTGCTAATTTACAGACACCTTCCTTAATTTCATGTTCACTTAAATTCCCCAAACCTAATTGGATATGCGGGTATTCAGGTCCGTTTTTAATAAAATATTGAGAGCATGGATAAACAATAATTCCATTGTTAGACGCTTTATTTATCAAATCTTTCTCACTCATTTGAGTTTTGACTTCAATAACTACATAAATACCAGAGGAATCTCCTTTGATTTCTATATAGTTATCAAAATGATTCTTTATTTCTTCGCACAACACCTTCATTTTACGTTTATAAAGAGATTTCATTTTCCTCAGATGTGCATACCAATATCCCTCTGAAATAAAGTGAGCCAGTGTTCTTTGATGAAAAGAAGAAGCTGTTTGTTCTAGTAAAGACGAAATTTTCTCATACCTAGGAAGTAATCGTTTCGGTAAGACCATGTAACTTACACGGATTGAAGGTAATAATGCCTTAGAAAATGTGCCTACATACACAACCCTGTCATTGGAATCTAGACTCTGCAAAGAAGGAACAGGGTGATGAATGTAGCGAAATTCACTATCATAATCATCCTCAATAATATATCCCTCAACCTGCTCAGCCCATTGAATGAGTTTTAACCTTTCATTAACAGGCATCGTATATCCAAATGGAAAGTGATGCGTTGGTGTAACATATATCAATTTTGCGTCTGCTTTACAAAGTTGATCAACATCAACCCCATTTTCAGAAACAGATATAGGTTCAATTAAGAATGATTGTAAGGAAAAAATCTCTCTTGCCCCATTGTAACCAGGATCTTCTACAGCTATCTGATGAAACTCCTCTTTTAAAAGAAGAGTCAAAATCAATAACAAGTGTTGTGTACTGCTGCCAATCAATATTTGTTCACTAGAAGCGTTAACGCCTCTCGACTGAAACAAGTAATCTGCTATAGCTATTCTTAACGACATATCCCCTTGTTTGTCCCCATAAGAATACATAATAGGGTCCATTAAGACTTTATTCGTTAAGTTCCGCCACTTTGCGATAGGAAAGTTCTCCTTGTCAACCGTCCCAATTTTAAAATCAATCGTTGCACTTACAACTTTTTGTCGCTGTTTATGCGTTACTGTAGTAGGCTCATATGTAAATAATTGTTCAGACATATTTACCTCTACAAAATAGCCCTTCTTACTTTCACTTCGTATATAACCTTCTGCTAGAAGTTGCTCATAAGCCACTTGCGTTGTATTTCTACTTACATTCAAAAGCATTGCTAATTGTCTAATAGAAGGTAGTTTCGTATGCTGCGTAATCTTCCCTGTTAATATCTGTGTCCTTATATAAACATAAACTTGTTGATACATTGGAACATTACTACTCCGATTTATGTTAAAAACGAGTTCTTTCACTTCATACACCCCAACTGTCATTTAAAATTATTGTAAACTGTACCTTTTATAAATGACAACGAAAATTCATATTAAATATACGGATTTATACGTACTTATTTAACAGGAGTGATGCTACATTGATTAAAATCATGTACTTATTTTGTTTAATTGTTTGGGGACTTAATTTTATTGCAGTTAAAATTCAAGGTACACCAGTTAGTTTAGAACTATCATTATTATACCGTTTAGCTTTAACAGCAATTTTATTTCTAGTTCTCATATGCTTTATGAACCCTAATGGAAAACCTAATAAAAAAGATATTCCATTCATCGTTTTATTTGGCGTCTGCAATTTTGCTTTGAGTTATCTATGTCTCTATCACGCTACTATCATGTGTTCTGCTGCTATCGTAACTCTAATCTTTTCCTTAAAAGTTATTTTAACTCCAATAGCACTCCGAATATTTCTTAAAGAAAAACTACATCCAAGAGTTTTTCTTGGAGGAGTTTTTGGTATCTTAGGTGTTTGTATTCTCATATATCCAACATTAAGTGCCTTCAAAGGAATATCTACTATGAAAGGAATTTTGATAGCTCTCTTAGGTACAATTCTGACCGCAGTAGGAGACGCTTGTTCTGCTAGAAATGCTAGTAAGAAAATAGACCCACTTTATGCAAATGCTATTGGTTTTGCTATAGGTAGTTTGTTAATTGGTTCAATTGTATATACGCAAGGACAAACAATTATTTTCCCTACAACCGTTACATATTTATCAGCCCTAATTTATTTAATTTTTATTGCTTCTTTTTTGGCTTGGTTATTTTATTTAAAACTTGTAGAAAAAATAGGAGGAACAAAGAGTGGTTACATGGTCGCCTTATTCCCTGCAATTGGTGGGATAGCATCAGTGATAATTGTAGAAACAGATTTATCAATGTATTTGGTTTTTGGATGTTTATCTTCTTGTATTGGAGCTTTAATAGCCCTAGGTTTTAGAGTTAATTTTAAAAAATCTACCTCCTATTCAAGTGTTAAAGTTAAGAAATAAAAATATTTTATTAACTGGGGTATTCAAGGGCCTTTAGAGATTATCACACAAAGTTCGGATTTTTTTGCAAATAATGGTCCGTGACAATCAAATTGTTCCCCAAAGTGGCTGCTTAAAAAATGAAGAGAAGCTGTATTCGATAAACCTGCATGTCATATAAAATATAACAACATGTTATGTTAATGAAACAGAGTATAATAGACATATCAATTCTCGTATGTACAATAAGGAGGATCTATTCAAATGTGGAGAAGAAGTTTGTGAGGAATGAAAGCAAGCCATCTCAAAATTAGAAAGACTTAAATAACCTATAGTAATGAGGATTACATGAATGAAAAGTTCCTTCAAATTTCTGAAGGAACTTTTCACTTTTTCAACAATAGACATATCGACTTAAACATACCCAAATTCGATTAGCATGACAATTTCATATCCTTTTAGCCCTTAAACTGATCTAAGTAATATTATTTATAAAATACATATTTATTATTCAATGAATAATAAACCTAAAAAATACCATTCTTAATAAACTTCTAAAAAAGCCTTTATTTTATGTAGATTTATACTTCTTTCTCATGCAATTTTGCATAGTAAAATATAGGAAAACGGTATGTGAAATATTATTTTATTATATTAAAATTATTTTTCTCAAACTGAACTTTCACAACCCATTATAATAATTCTATTTTTCAAAGAAGTATAAAACTAAAGTGATTATATTTATAAAAATAGGATTTTAGTAATATAGTTATTTTTATAACAAATAATACTTATATATAAATCATGTATTTCATTGAACAAAATTTTATGATTTACGTAGCAAAAATAGCGTGCTTTAATGTGTGTATAAGATTCTTACCTTCCATGAGAAACAAGAGAATACAAAAGGTTCATCATTAGTATGTAGTTGATAACATCCTGTAGATGGGATAATAATCTATCATCTATACGTAGTCTAAAAAATTTAAAGCTCAAAAGACTTTGTTTCCAAAACTACCTTCTTATCAATTCGTCAACTACATTTATTCTTGATAAACCAAATAGAAACATAATTTAAATTCTTTTATCCTTATAGATCGGTAAAATCATCTTAAAGCAATATGTACATTTTATCATTTAAAATCAAAACAGAAGAGGTGTGTAAGGTGAAAAAACAGAAGATTAAAAAAATTATTCCGGCAGCATTTGTATTAAGTACGGCTTTATTTGTAGCACCAGGGTTCTCTTCAGCAGATACGAATACTACAAATGTAGGAAATCTTCCAATAGTAATTAGTGCTCAAGAAGGAAAAGCACCTATGTCAGCAGCGCAGGTTGCAGCAAATGGTACACAGCTCCCTTATATTCCTACAGGTCCTTATGAAGAATTTCCTCGTGAATGGCATGTATCTACAGATGATGGCGCTTTAATTGATTATGTATATGTAGATGTTGTTGCTAAGCAAAATGGAGCAAGAGTTTATGGAATTAAGGGTAATGTTAATGATAAATATAAGATTGTAAAAGCTGATGGTACTTGGCTTAAAGACGGAGAAGAATATGAAAAAACAGGTAACAAAGGGGAAGTATTATATTCAATAGCAATCCCTAAAACTGATCCAATTTTAGAAGATACTAAATTGAAAAAAGAATTGAATTGGAAATTAATTGATTCAAATATAGTAGATAAAAATTCAGGTTACCATTGGAGCAAAGCGGTTACAAGTGGAATATCTCATAATGTAACTGTAGGATTATCCTATACAATCGGAATGGAAGTAGGGCTTGAAGGGATTGCAACAGTAAATCAATCATTAACTGCAAGTTTCGGTTATGGTGTCACATTAAATTCAGAAGAAACAGTAACAAAAACATTTGATTTTAATCCAAAGCCTGATTACGCATATGATCAATACAGAACTGCATTATATCAACAGGTAGCAACATATTCAGTTGTTCCAGGGGAAAAATTACAAAAGTGGATGTCTGAACAAAATAGTGTTTGGGATAATATTTTTGGTCAACTTGGTGGTCAATTTGGTCAGAAATTTACAAGTCCGACAGAATATAAAGTGAAAAATTCAGTTGATTATCCGGTAGATGTTTTAGTTGCACTTACTTCTAAATAATGAGAAAGCTAGCATTTTGCTAGCTTTTTTTACTTCTAACACTAGATTACATGGAAAGTGTATCTAGTCTATTATCTTCTTTGACATAATCTCCCTACACAATCAAGCGAAAATTTTCAAGCCCCCATTGCACCAAAATATTTTTCTCAACCCATAAAAAATAAACATCCCCTTCTCTTCTGCTAGAATAAAAGATGTTAACCTATACAGCTTAGAAACTCCTAATTGTTACTTTTTATTTTGAAGAGAAAAGGAGGAGATATCTATGAAGTCACCTGAAAGTGTAATTTTAGTTCATGAAATTTCCAAACTAAAAACAAAAGATGAGCTTTGGAATCCATATTCTTGGTATCAGTATATGAGAGAGAATCACCCTGTCTATTATGATGCGGATCAAGATGTATGGAATGTATTTTCGTATGATGATGTGAACCGGGTTTTATCTGACTTTCGTTTATTTTCAAGTAGAAGAGATCGTCAACAGTTTTCATTTCCGCAACGAGAAACGAGAATGAATTTAAATTCTTCTGATCCTCCTGAACACCGCAATGTTCGCTCTATCGTTTCAAAGGCATTTACACCGCGCAGTTTAACTGAGTGGAAACCACATATACAAGCACTCGCAAATGAAATGATAGAAAAGTTAAGAAATCGTGATGAAATTGATATTGTAGAAGACTTAGCAGCCCCATTCCCTGTCACTGTCATTTCTAATTTATTAGGTGTCAAGGCAACAGATTTAAAAAAGGTGAAACGATGGTCCGATATTTTATTCATGCCATATAGCCGAGAGAAATTTGCTGATTTAGATCAACAAAAAGCAGTCGCAATGAAAGAATTTAAAACGTATCTTCTTCCTATTGTCCAAGAAAAACGATACAATCTGGCAGGCGACATCCTTTCAGACTTAATAAGAGCTGAATATGAAGGCGAGAGATTGACAGATGAAGAGATTGTAGATTTTTCACTTGGCTTACTGGCAGCTGGCAATGAAACAACTACAAATTTAATTATCAATAGTTTCTATTGTTTTTTAGTTGATAAACCAGGAACGTATGCAGAATTACGTGAAAATCCGGCTTATATTCCACAAGCAGTCGAAGAGGTTTTACGTTATCGTTTTCCGGTCGTATTGGCACGTAGAATAACGGAAGATATCAATATATTTGGACCAAACATGAAAAAGGGACAAATGATTGTTACGTGGGTAAGTGCCGCAAACTTAGATGAGAAACAGTTCCCTCATGCTAGCTGTTTTGACATACATCGGCCAGGTAACGAAAAACATATGACATTCGGAAAAGGACCGCACTTTTGCTTAGGTGCGCCTCTCGCACGCTTAGAAGCTACAATCGCTCTAACAACCTTTATTCAACAACATAAAGAAATCAAACTTTCACCATCTTTTCAGCTAGAGAATTGCCTACTAGAGAATGAACAAACTTTGAAACATTTGCCGATTCTTTTAAAGTGAAGGTACTTTAGTAAAAAATGTGGATTTATATAATAAGCACTTGAGATCTATTTCTCAAGTGCTTATTCCTATTATTACATTCTTCCATAGCCAGCAATATGTTTACTCCAATAAGAATCAGCTAAACTAGCTTCACTCACTCCTTTTGAGCTGCTCGAGTTATAGAATTTATTATTTCCGATGTACATACCTACATGTGTGATATAAGTACCTGAATTGTAAGTACCCTTGAAAAATACTAAATCACCTGGTTGAAGATTACTTTTACTTATACGCTTAGTAGCATCATATTGCTGCTGGGCAGTACGCGGTAATTTAATTCCTTGTGTACCGTAACCCCATTGCATTAATCCTGAACAATCAAATCCAGTTTTCGGGCTATTCCCACCATAGTGATATGGTGTTCCTTGATATTTCTTCATTTCCGCATAAACCTTTTGAAATTGAGAAGCAGTTATGGACTGAATTTCAAAGGATTTAATATTCATAGCTTCAAAATTCGTTTGCATTGCTACATCTTCATTTACAAGAGTACTATTCGTTTCTTCTGCAGAAGCAAGACTGCTACCAGCTCCAATCACCATCCCAAATGCTAAAGTCCCTGCTATTAATTTTTTCATAATATCCCCCTAATTTTATTAAATATTTTACAAATAAGTTAATTTCGACCGTTTTTTTACAAAACCCTTTGAATAGATTAGGAGAAAATATCGAGTTATGTTGAGAAAATTTTTTAGCTTACTGCAAGCATGGAGTGATTGTAAGGTGTTGTTTATCTAGAAAGAATAACATGGGCTATTAAAAAATAGATTAGATTCTACAGAAATAGAAAAATACGGTTCATGGTTAATAAAGAAATGAGCGCACGTCACTAGCATGTTGCTCTCTTTTTTATTCTATGAAAATAAAAATCCTACTTTAATCCACCCTTTTAACACCTAAAACTCTCCCATAAATTACTCATTGTGAAAAAAGGTGATCTCCATGCCAATTAATAGTTAGATAATTTACAAAAATTTGAATCGACAAAAAATAATATATGCAATTTTACATAAATACATACACGAGAATGAAGTTATTTGTATACTACCTAGTAAGATGCATCTTTATTACATGGAATATTAAAAGGAGAAGTAGAATGAAAAAAACAGTCGTTACAATACTAGCAACTGGCATGGTTTTAGGTGCTCCATTTTCAAATGCCTTTGCAGAAGAACAAGTATCGCAGCAAGAAGCTTTGGATAAAATGGAAGTCGTTCAAAAAACGTGGAATGATGAACAAGGAAATCCATCCTTCCTTTCAGGGGAATTATCTGATAAAAAAGTGGAGTCAGAAAAAGCTGTAAAAGCATTCCTTGAAGAAAATAAAGAGTTATTTAAAATCAATCCACAAACTGACTTAACATTGAAAGAAGTAAAGTCAGATGATTTAGGGATGAAACATTATGTATACATTCAATCTATTAATAAAGTACCAGTTGATGGTGCAAGGTTTATTGTTCATATAAATCGTGATGGCAAAGTAACAACAGTCAACGGAGACGTACATCCAGCTGCGGCAGAGCAATTAAAAGAAAAGACAAAAGCAAAGATTTCAAAAGAAACAGCCCTTTCAAATGCATGGAAACATATTAATCTAGCAAAAAATGAGACATTCGTAGAAACAACTGGAACTCCATTAGAACAAGTGAAAGAAAACGCAAAATCTACAAATGAAAACGCAGATTTAGTTGTTTATGAAAAAGATGGGACTTATTACTTAACTTATAAAGTACAATTACAATTCATTAAACCTTATGGCGCAAACTGGCAAATCTATGTAAACGCAGAAGATGGAACAATTGTAGGTTCATATAATGCAGTTACAGATGCAGATACTCCGCAAAAGGGCTATGGAAACGGAGTACTAGGGGATCGAAAAAACCTGAATACAACTTACAGCAGCCAATATGGACAATATTATTTAAAAGACACAACAAAGCCAATGAATGGTGGCATCATTGAAACATTTACAGTAAATCACAGCACTGCAGAAAATCCAAAGAATTACAATCTATTCGATAAAGATAATGCTTGGGTAGATAAGGACCAAGCTCCTGCGGTTGATGCCCATGTTTATGCTGGCAAAGTATATGATTATTACAAAAATGTTCATAATCGCAACAGTTTTGATGGAAACGGGAAAACGATTCGTTCTGCAGTCCATTATGGAAACAACTATAATAATGCGTTTTGGAATGGCCAACAAATGATTTATGGAGATGGTGATGGTGTTGAATTCGCGCCGCTATCAGGTTCACTTGATGTCGTTGCACATGAACTAACACATGCTGTGACTGAAAAATCAGCTGATCTTGAATACATCAATCAATCTGGGGCACTAAATGAATCGTTTTCTGATGTATTCGGATATTTCGTTGATCCAACTAACTGGGATTTAGGAGAAGCTGTATATACTCCAGGAGTTAAAGGAGATGCTCTTCGCAGCTTATCAAACCCTGAAAAGTATGATCAACCTGCTCATATGAGAGACTATCAATATTTACCAGAAACAGAAGAAGGCGATAATGGCGGCGTACATACTAATAGCGGTATTCCAAATAAAGCTGCCTACTTAACAATTAATGCTATCGGTAAAGAAAAAGCAGAAAAAATCTACTACCGTGCCTTAACAACATATCTCACACCGACAAGTGATTTCAGCAAAGCACGTGCTGCTTTATTGCAATCTGCAGCTGATTACTACGGCGTTAATAGCGCTACATATAAAGCTGTGCAAAAAGCTTGGGATGACGTAGGCGTAAAATAATAGTTTCATTGCTATAAAAATAGAAAAGGACACACTTGCTAGGAGTATCTGGCGAGGGTGTCCTTTTTTCGCTTTCGTGAAAGAGGGTTCGCGTAGCTTTAGGACTCTCTCACTTTTTCAGCACACTAACAATACATCCCCTCAATCATTTACCGTTTTCCGACAACAGATTTCCACCTCAAAAATACAAAGGGATGAAACACCAATTTTAGGTGGGCAATGAATTTTGTTAGGCGTGGCCTAGATGAATTGGTATAATATAGTAATATTGGTAAAAGGGTATATAAATTTCATATGTATTCAAATAAGTATTACTAGTCAAAACCATAAGTTGCAGTTGTGTTGTACCTCTCCTTCATATTTGGAGTGATACGTATAAGCGTTATTCTTATAATTTTGCATTAAAATAACTTAACTAGACCATTCAAAGAAAGGGATGAAGATATGAACACTGGTGAACGTATTCGACAAATACGTATACATAAAAAATTCACACAAGGAGAACTCGTATCCGGGATCTGTTCTATAACTTATTTAAGTAGAATTGAAAATGGACAAATTAAACCTTCAACTTCTTTTTTGGAAAAGGTCGCTGAAAAGCTAGATGTTGATTACAACTTTCTTGTCGATGCAGATTATGAGGATATAGAACCTAAGCTTCTTGAAATATGTAATAAATATAAAAATGATAAGATTATAAGCGAAAAAGACTTAGCTTCTTTAGAACTGTATGTTCGTGAAACAGACTCGACTCTTTTATTATTAAAGGCTTACGGTGTTTTAATATACTATCATTCTCGAAATGACAACTTATTACATGTAGCACGAATTGTAGATCAAGCTTCGCATGTCATCCTAAATCAAGTAGATCCTCAATATTCCAAAGATTTTATATATTATTTAATGGCTCGTGGTCATTATTTTTATAATAAACAAGACTATATGGCTGCACATGAAATTTATGTGAGGGTAGAGAGTTTACTTGGCCTAGAAGAAACTGAGCAACACGCAAGTATATATTATAATCTATGTCATGTAAATAAAGAGCTTTATAAAGATAAAAGTATTGGTCGTTTATATGCTAAAAAAGCCTACAGATTGTTCAAAAAATTCAATATGGAGCGTGAAGTAATACATACTCTTTTAATGCTTGTACTTCTGTATGAGTCAGATGGATTATATGACATAGCTCTCGAAACCTTACAGCAGGCAGAACTTGGAGTGAAAAATAATTATAATTCTATGTATTTACCTATGATTTCGTATTATTACGGAAAAATTTATCAAGGCTTGAAAGACTATACGAATGCTATTAAGTACTATGAAGAAAGCTTACAACTAAGTGAATTTCTCTACCAAAAAAGTCAAAAGATATACATGCTCCGAGGCTTAATAGAGATTCATATAGATCTTAAAAATTGGAAAACTGTTAACAAATTAATGGATGAAGCATTTCAATTTTTATCAATTGCTGATGTACCTTCCGCTCATGTTCAACTATACGGATTGAAGGGAAAGATCTCCAAATTAAGAGGAGATGATTATGGATATGAGAAAAATATGCAAATAGCTATTGAAATGGGCTTAGAAAAAAAACAATACCCTTTAGTTCGTGAACTCGCTACTGAACTAGGAAACTATTTTTATGATAATCGCGCTTATAAAATGTCAGCAAAATATTTGAAAATATTGAGTCAACTCTCCCCCACTTAAACGTAGCTTTAAGTGGGATTTCTTATGTATTCATCCACGCCAGAATGCTTCCATACAAATGCATTACTTTCTTCGAATATGCAGACTAAGGAGATTAAACATTTCCTAATATTTCAAATTAAGTAAAATATCCAGTTTAAAATACGTAATAATTCACCAAAATTTTAATGAAATTTTACTAATTGTTATTAACATAAATGAACACGTATATTTTAAGTACAGAAAGTCAAACAGCAAGGAGGTGGTTATTCTGATGCTAGAGACAAAGTGTTCTAGAAATATGATAGACAATATAAACTATCATTTGAATCAAAGTAAAGGCGATAATCAATATTTAAAAATCCTTTCAAATGAACGTGAAATATTGCCATATCATGTTTATAAACACCCATTGCGTAAACAAGCATCACAAAAAGAAATGAGTAGTCTAGTTAAGCCATTGATTCATATGAATACGTTAGCTCAAATTCTTTACGAAGCATTTCACGACCAAACATTTACAGCTTTAGTACCTATTCTATTTGTTTTTGAGTCAAATGTTGTAACTGGTATATCGATACCAGGTGCGTATTCAATTGACTTTTATCATGATTATTTTGTTCATTTAAAAGATATCAATATTCAAGAATTACGGCCGAAAATAGGCAAACAAAAAGGACCAGTAGCTATCGGATATATGATAAACCAAAACGAAAGTATCCAGCATTCAAAAGAATTTATGTATCAAAGGTTAAAAGAACAAATTATAGAATGTATGTTAGCCTTACAAAAGAAATTGCATATACACGGAGAGTTAAAAGAACAAATTCAGTTGTCATTTGATTTCAAAAAAATCATGATGCCTTTAATAGTCTTACAGTGGATTAAACAGACAGCATTACATTATAAATAAGAAAGAGGGATAAATATGAATACAGAAAGAAACGAAGCGGGAAATAAGAAAAAAATAGCAAGATATACGGCTGGAATCGCTATACTTTTAATATCGCTATCCTTTATATACCAATGGAAAAACGGTTTAGAGATTGATAGTACTGAAAACTTTGGTCTCTCATTCGCTGTTATCATTTTCCTTTTTAGTTTTATGCCTAAAAGAAAAAGAGAGCGAAACGTAGTAAGATATACGGCTGGAATTGCTATACTTTTAATATTGCTATCCTTTATATATCAATGGAAAAACGGTTTAGAGGTTGATACTACTGAAAACTTCAGTCTAGCAATAATTGTTGCCATTTTTCTTTCTAGTTTTATTCCTAAAAGAACAAAAGAGAGTAAATAATGTAATAAGCACTTGAGATCTATTTCTCAAGTGCTTATTGCTGTAAATATAAATTCAAAAATTGTATATCTTTTCTACAAAAATAAAGTTACATATACATCGGAAATCGTTTTATTTTACCAATAATGAATATGTCCCTTTTGCATTTTCCTTATCAAAAAATGCAACTATGTAATACTTCCCAGGTTTCGCTTCAAATTTCCCTTTTATATTATTTCCATCCGCTTGGCCCGTGATGACAGGATTTCCTAGATCTGATTCGTGATATACATCCCAGTTTATCCCAATTCCCTGTTCATCTATAAAAGAAATATCCACTTCTTTTGGAGACGTGACATTGAATGTGTACATATACGCCATATTAGGTCGATCCATATTTCCTTTTGAAAGCTTATTAAAACTAAGTACCTTTGCCTCTTGATAGTTATGGCCTGCCGGCTCGTCCTGTTTTACGGTAACCGTTGTTTGCCCACGTCCTACTTTTCCTTTATTATCTTTCACTGTTAGCTTTGCATTATATGTTCCTTCTTTTCCATATACATGGGTAGGATTTGCTTCTGTACTTGTTGTACCATCGCCAAAATCCCAAAGATACGAAACAATTTTTCCACCTGTGCTCTCTGTACCATCGCTATGAAACTGAACTTTTTCATTTAATGTCTCATTGTATGGTCCATTCATATTTACTTTAATCGTCTGTTTTTCTTCTTCTCCCGTTGCAACGCCATGGAATACAACATCGTATTCAAATTGATTTTTCGCATTCACACGATAATTGACAAAATACGCTGTAACTGTTTTGTAGCCGCTCCATTCTTTTTGCGCCAACTGCTCTAAAGATTGGTTGATTTGCTTGCTCATCGCTTTCCAATCCTCAGATTCTCCTTTTGTTACGCCGCCTGTATATGTTCCTTCTAATGTGAATGTATCAAAGAATTGAGACTTATGCTTTGTCATTGTTACATCTTTTATCTTTGCTACATCTGTAATGTCTTTCTTTACATCCGCTAGTGGCTTTGGTGCATGCTCAGCTAAATAATCATCTGATACTTGCGGGGTATTATATGTACCCTGATTATCAATTAACTGCTTCATATAGTCTTGGTATCCTTTATTTAAATTTGGATCCTTACTTAAAGCTTCACGATATGCATCATAACCCTTCACATCATTTGCACGAATTAAATCTTGAATCTTATCGAACGTTTCAAATTGATGAGTATATAAGTAAGACTGCAGGGCAAAAGAATAATTATAAAAGTCCCATTTTTCGTTTCCTTCTCCTTGTCCATATTTCGAAAATAATGTTCGTTCTGCTGTATAGCGTTTCGCAGGATCAGATGATAATCCTCCAATTATACTTTGGCGCGGAACAACATTATTCGTACGAGTAGATCCCGCAAAAAATTCAGCATTTCCTTCATCAAACCAAGTCATGCGTTCATTTCGATATAATTCTCCTTGTCCCCATGATCCTGGAACTTCGTATCTTGCCTGTAAATAGTGTGTAAACTCATGACGGAACAATTCTTCTAAAGTATATCTACTCTGCTGCGGTGTACGTTCATATGTAAAGAATGTTCCGACGCCTTCAATGTAAATTCCACCATTATTCGTATCATATCCATATAGTTGGCTATTTCGTTTATATTCATCTGGATCATTATAAATTACGATTGTCAGTACATCATCAGCTTTCCCTGATTCTAACGCTGCATCGTTTCCAATTACACGATGATATTGCGCTTTTACTTCTTTAGCAGCCCAATATAGTCTCTTAACCTTTTCTTCTGTTACTTTATCTCCTGTTTTAAAGACAATAGCACCGTCATCAAATGTATACGTTTTTGGTAAGTACTGCTTTTGACCTTCTTCACGTATTTTCTTTAAATCTACTGTATTTCCGTTATAATCTTTTCCACCATAGTTTGTTGAAATTTGCTCTACAGCATTAAAATAAGCTTCACTAAAACGCGGGTACATACGCATTGCTTGTGTAAGCACTTCTAAAGGTTTATTTGGATTACTATGGAAATTCCCTAAACGACCAGTATAATACACACCATTATTAATTAACCAGCTATTTTCTGTTGTTACATTTCTTAGAAGAGCCAGTCGACTAATTTCATTTATGAAACCATCAATTTTCCCATACCATATTGTTTCTTCCGCTTTTTTCTTTGTAAACTGTATATCATCATCAATCCCTTGAATAAGATTATACAAGGCGTCCCCTTTATTCCTGTCACTTACATATGTAGAAATATTATCGTTATATTGTTTTAAAATGTTCCCTGCATATTGAACCGTTTCAGCATCACAAGAAGCATTTCTAATTAATTTACCATATGCAGATACCACTTTATCCTGTTTATCTGTACCAAGTTTAAAATTCGGATTTCTTCCAATTTCTTTTAATGCAGGTAAACATTTATCCTGGAAGCTTCGCTCATTTAAATAGTTTAACTCTTTATTATTAAAGCCTAAATAAAAGCCGCAATATAATACTTCAACAAACGTTTCAATCCCTTTTGTATCATCTTTTGTAAATGTTCTTCCACGGCGACCTAATTCATCAATAATAACCTGGATTCGCCCTTTATTTTGATAAAACGCTTTTGTTTCTTCATTAAACTGAGATAAATCTGCGATTTGATCCCAACCAACATTTGCCAATGTATCAATTAATTCGGCATCACTCATTCTATTCAGCTCTGCCACAGAATACTTTTGCTGAAATTGTTTTGCCACTGCTCGTTTCACGATTGGAGCTGGACGTTGTGAAAAATCGTTCACTTTTAAACGTTCTTCATAAGACAATGTTTCGTCTGCCTTTGTAGAGTGTGCAAGTTCATCTGTTGAAGTTTCTATCCCAATTGGTTTCTTTTGCAACACATTATAAGGTGTGTTTTCTTCCGCTGATACTTGTGTTTGAATACTTCCAAATGATAAGGCCACTGTACTAATACCAAGCATCATTTGGGTAAATTTTGATTTCTTGTTCATAACATTTCCTCCGTTTCTATAATCCATCCAAAAGAATAGCACGTTATTCCCATAAAACAATTTAATATGCAATATTGCATATTAAATTGTTTTATATTTGTGAACAAATCATAAAAACTCAATGACATCAACGTTTTCTAGCTATAGTCATACATATATTTATTCTTTAAAAATGCTGTCACAATAAGTTTTTGTAGTCCTTAACGTACAAAACTGCCAAAATGATAGAGTTAGTATAGTCATATGGACACAACTTAGTTAAGTCCTTACAATGGGTTTCAAGGAGGAAGTGTCCGTATGACAAATAAGAAATTTAATGAAGAATTTTTAAAAATGGTGGTTGAATTATATCGTTCAGGACAACCTGTCAAACAATTAAGCAGCGAGTATGGCATATCAGAAGTAACCGTTTATAAATGGATTAAAATATATTCTCCTATCGCATCAGTTGATGAGGATGAAATGACGCTAGAAGATCTAAAACGAATGAAAAAAGAAATGCTTCGTCTAAAAGAAGAAAATAAAATATTAAAAAAGGCTATGGCCATATTCGGGAGAAAATAAAAGATACAGAATTACACCAATGTATCGATTGGCAAAAAGAAACGCACTCTGTTCATATGATGTGCCAAACTCTCGGTATAGCGAGAAGTTCTTACTACCAATCTCAGCACAAAACAGAGTCAAAGCGTAGTCGTGAAAATGAAGAATTAACCCCAAAAATTATACAAATTCATCAAGACAGTGGAGAGCGTTACGGTGCGCCCAAGATTCATCAAATACTATTGGAACAAGGATTACAAGTAAGTATAAAGCGTGTACAGCGGCTCATGAAAAAAGAAGATATTCGTTCCGTTATCTTAAAGAAATACAAACCACATTCATCAAAATCAAATGTAGAAGAACGGACAAATCTATTAGAACAGGACTTCTCTACAACGACAATTAATGAAAAGTGGATAGCGGATATTACCTATATTCACACGCAAAAAGATGGTTGGTGTTACCTTGCATCTGTCATGGATTTGTATTCTAAAAAAATTGTTGGATATTCATTTTCACGAAATATGACAACGAATCTTGTGGTAAAAGCGTTAGAAAACGCTTACTATACACAGAAACCACCAGAGGGTCTCATTCTACATACTGACTTAGGAACACAATATACAAGTAAAGAACTCCAAACGATACTCGCGAATTATAAAATCAACCCCTCTTTCAGCAAAAAAGGGTGTCCATATGATAATGCTTGTATGGAGTCGTTTCATGCCACTTTAAAGAAAGAAGAAGTATATCGTACAAAATATGTCACATTTGAACAAGCAAACTTAGCATTATTTCAATACATCGAGGGATGGTATAACCGCAAAAGGATTCATAGTAGCATTGATTATAAAACTCCCCAAGCAATAGAAAATCTAGCTAAAAAAGTAGCTTAGATTTAACTTTTTTGTGTCCAAAATATTGACTCAAATCCAAACATTTAAAACATATAAAACAATTATTATATAAAACAAACAAAACATAAAACGTTGCATTGATTGAATATAAAAATATAATCTTATCAATTTTAATACCAAACACTCATCTTAAAACTATAATTTAGGTATTCCCACAACCCAATTTGTTATTTTTATATTTTTCAAGTACTGGCGGCAAAAAGCGGATTTTATACAGGCTACGAGAACGGTTTGAACTGCCAAATACTGTTGTGACTGGGATGTATGAAACCCCGTATACAGCGGAGGGAACGGAAGGCTGGCAAACTCTTGGTATGAATGGATTCTTGAGATTTGATTACTGCTGATAATGAGACGTTATGTCAACCTCATATGTATACTGTATTTATTTCACATTTTATCTATCTTACTTATTGATAACTGTCATACAATGAAGATAATATTAGAAAATTGTGAGGATGATTACGTTAGGAAAATTTTCAATTAGTTATGCTATAAGTCTGCTTACTTTTATTATCGGATGGTTATTGATGCCATATGTTTTTGATCCTGTTTCTTTTCACCAAAATGATTTGGATTTGCCTACCATATTTGGATTCATTATAATTCTCATCATATATGGTAGTATACTAGATCTTGTAGCTTGCTTAATTGGAGAAGTATTATACAGGAACATAAAACAATGTAGGGAGTTTCGATTTGGAATTCCTGTATTTATAGGACTAGCTGTTATCTATATACTTATACTCTTTCTTCTTAAAAATCCATATTCTTCTAGTTTGGTTACACCTATTATTATGGGTTCCTTAGCTTTTTATTTAGTACGTAGAAAAATATAATTAACTTCCGTTAACGAGAATTATGTAAAAAAGTTAGCATGAAGCTAGCTTTTTTCTTTTTGTTCATGGATGTTCTAATCTCTTTATTTACAGTAGTTTTAATGTATACTTCCGTTGTTAAATTTGAAGATATTAGGAGATTTAGTGTGAAGTCAATGTTTAAAGGGATTTGAAAGTAAACTAATATTTAAAAGTTTACTTTCATTAAAATAAAAAAGAGCCTTATTAATTTAGGAATTTTTTTCGTTTTGGGGAACAATTAATTTCTTAAGTTGATGGCTATGGGGTCACCATATCAAAAAAAGAAAATTGTACGTTCAGACACATTTCAACCGATTCCTGTACGTTAAGGGATTAGTTTGTATATTTGAGGAGATGTGCGAGACAGGTGTATATTCAGGATAATCTAATATTTCCCATTTGAATATGATAGAATAGAAGTATATTCAAAATGGAGGAATAGCAAATGAACTCAAACACAAAACAGTTTATTTATGATATCCAGCAAAGAAAGAACAATTATATAGAAAATGTATTAATAGCAATACAACATCCTAAAAAAGAGCAATCTGAACAAGTCATTCAAAATATAGTAGAGAAGATGGATATGATGATCAATTTAGTTACTACTTACATGGCTATTGAATCAGAATCTACAAAAGAATTAAAAGAGCTTCAGGAAGAACTTATTCATGCTCAAGCATATATTCAAAAACGGAAATTTAAAGAAACACAGAGATAAAACCCTGTGTTTTTACTTGGTGGACTATGACATTAATTTTTTATAAATCTGATTAGATGTAATTTGATTATTATTTTGGCATAATCCACACAATTTGTTGAATGCGTACAATATATGGCACCGTATCTTCAATGAGCAAATGATCTGGTTTAACATCTTTTAACTTTCCTCTTACATTACCTCTTACAGTTTCAATAACCACATGTTTACCAATTACTGATTGTAATGTCTGATATACGTAGGGATTGGGTGCACTTACCATATGTTGTTCACTCAAGTCATTTCCTTCCGAATAACTCATTCTATAAGACTCCTTTCTAACTTACATTCTTTCTCCTAATATATGATATAAATCTTATAAATATGCTAGAAGGATAATTCATTATAGGAACGGAAATAACATTTTAATAAGGTACGGTTTCTATTTCTAAATTGCTAAAAATTATTTATAT
Source organism: Bacillus sp. BP-3 (assembly GCF_028401955.1). GTDB lineage: Bacteria > Bacillota > Bacilli > Bacillales > Bacillaceae_G > Bacillus_A. Next base: position 133,434 of record NZ_JAQOTJ010000002.1, on the reverse strand, counting down.
AAAGTTACTTTTACTAGTTAATAGGTGATAATATATGGATATTTTGAATGTACATCTAGGTTGTTCCTTTTAGGATATGTATGATTTTAAATACGCCCTTTATTAGAGTAGTGCTCATACTTTTTTTGAAATTCTTTCATAATACGTGCGTTAAGTAAAATTGCTAACAATAAAAACACTCCATATTTTCCTCCTGTAGCTCCTATGATTATCACACTACTATAAACAAGTACAATTAATTGGATAAACGAAACTAAATAAATACGATCATAATTCTTTGACATCTTCTCATATTTTATGCGTTCTTTACTTGCATCCATTTAAATCCCTCCTTTAAATTATCCATTTCACTCTCAAATAAATCTTGCCCTTAAAAAGGAAACAATATATCGTTTTAAATAATTAGTTTGTTTTTTTATCAACTAATTTATATAACGTAAAAAGAAATCCTACCAATATTAAGCTTTCCACCATGATAATCCCGACCCTCTCCTTCCTTTTAACCCCAACACATCAGATAAAAGTTATGTATATCCCATATTAGCTGCAGCAAATAAAAAGGATCCTCCTTCTCTTAAAGGCTGATCCTTTTCTTCTTGCATGCAACTATTTTCACCTATTCTTGATTAATTAGAATAACAGCTGGTCCATCTACACGAATTCCACCAACTTCGATTTTTCCATAAGGCTCAACTGTAATAGAAATGATTCCTTCTCGCTTCTTTAATTCATTACTTAATTCTTTTGTTAACATTTTTTTCATGTGTGCACTCCTTCTTACTGCTTAATTTACTATTGGTATGTAAATAAAATTTAAAATGGTTTCCTGGTCTGGAAACCATTTTTTGTAGTTGACCATATGGTATTACCAGTTCGTTTATCAATTTTACGTTAAGAAGATAAACAATTACTATTCACTGTCTCAGTAGATGTAAGAAATTCTTAAAGATAGCGGTGAGATTGATTGTTTTTTCTTCTAGAAATAATGACTTAGATAGTATATTACCTAAAACAATGAAAGCCCTACCTCTCTTTCATCCTTACGGCTCCTTGTCCGTGCCAGTGTGAATCAGGATTACAAAAATCAAGTGACTATTTAATCGAGTTATTTGATGAAACTTTGAACGTTCGTAAAAGAAATTTAAAAATAAAAATGGATTAGATTGAAGTAATAACAAAAGAGGTTCCTACTCTAAAAGTGAGTTGAAGAAGTTGAATGTCTTTGAAATGATTTACTTTTAATAATCATCACATTTCCGAAAAATTCAGGATATTTTCGGGGGATGTAATACATTATCTATAATGAATCTTAACAGAAACTTTTTATTTGATTTTCGGTGATCCCTTTAATTAATCCTAGTTCACTAATCAAAAATTCATGTGCGTTATCCAACATTTTTTTTTCGCTTGTATTAAGTGCCTTTTCTTTCTGCATACGCATTAGATCACGTACAACTTCAGCACCTTCTTGTATTTCACCCGTTTTTATTTTTTCCATGTTCATTTTATACCTTTGTTTCCACGGCAATAATTTATCTGATTCTCCATGCTGAAAAATGTGTATAATGTGTTTTAATGCAAGTATATCAGTAACTGGGCGTATACTCGAACTTAATATTTTACCCATAGGAATCATGACTTGCATATTACTGATTGACATTTTTATAACATAATACTGTTGTTTTTTTCCTGAGAATTCTTTTTCTTCTATGGCTTCAATTATACCTGCTCCGTGCATTGGATAAACAATGTTATCGCCAATTTGAAACATATAATCCACCTCCATATATGGTAACCTTCTTAAGCTTAACATATATGTTATTTTTTATCAAAAATTTTATAATATCATGAAATTATTTTTATTGTCAATTACTTTTTTCTTTGGAAATCAAATTAAATAAAAACAGCACAAAAACCATAGGGAGTGTGTAAGATTTCCAATAAAGGGAAGGGGAATTTCCCCTCGCATATTCTGAAACCTCTACTCATTAACGTAGATCAGTTTCCCCTTGAGAACAGAAGTATATGGAGAGGAAATCGGTATAGATGAGGCTAATTTTTGGTTTAGTAGTTCAGCTAATATGTGTTGTAAAAATTGGACAGCCGCTTTATTAAATCGTTGATTCAGTCCCTCAGGACTGATGAGCACTTCTGTTGATGCTTCTAAACAGCTAGATAACTGGGTTAAAGAAGTTGTAGCGACATTTTGGCTCACCCATACACATAAAGCGACTAAATCTTTTACTTGGTACTTACTAGTCCGTTGCACAAACCCAACATCTCTAGCAATATCTCGTAAGATATTTGGGGATAAGAAGCCTTGAATTTCTTGAGCAAATAGTCGTAATTCATCAGATACAGAAATAGGCATAAAAAACGCCATCCTTTCCTATGATTCTACAGAAAGAATAACGTATTTTTTCATTTTAGGGGGTATTTTGTTTTGTTAGCTTGATAGCGATGGGGTACCGCCAGCATTTCGAAAAAAAAAAAAAAAAAAAAAAACCACGTTAAGGATTTGTGAGATGAGAAAAGCCGGCTTTTCCTTCTATAGAAAAGTCGGCTCGAATTTATCTTTTTTAATTTACAGGAACTTGTAGTACGTAAATTTCTTCTTGCTACCTTGCCTCTGGTTACAAGAACGCTGGTACTAGGCAACATAGAAAAAGAAGAACCCGTTTAGTTTCTTCCTTCAAAAGAGTACAGAAGTTACTCAACAGAAATCTGATTATTCTTAATCTTTTATTTCCTCTGTATCATATAATAAATCTTCATTTACAACATATATTGGACTATTTGCAATATCGATACAAAGTACTTAAGACCACGGTATCGCAAAACGTTCATATACATCCCGCCAGAATTCCATGGATTACCTTTCGAACTCTACCATTTAACTACTGATATTAACCAAGATTCATGTCATCCGTAATATAGTTCTAATTCAAATCACATTGTTTATCTCAGTAATAATTGAAGCATCTTGTGCTTGAACTTCAATATATGATGAATCAAAAATTTTGCAGAAAATTTCACATCTATCTTGAAGATACGTTTCAAGTTCATCCATAGAATTAAATACGTTTGTTTTAATACTATTTAGCATATGTTCTATTTCATGACCACCAATAATAAATCTTTCAGAGATATATTCATCATTTAAAAATGATAGATCCAATGGTTCGAACACAACTACATTTCGATTAAGAAATCCTTTTAATTTAACGTAACTTTTTACTTCATCTTTAGACTTAAAAGTATCTAGGTAGTAAATATATAAACAATACTTTGAATTTAAAAGGGTTATAACTTCTCTAATTGCGTCATTAATAACCTCATATACCCCTTCTTCACTATTATAAGTATTATTATTACTAATTATTAAGCTATGTTTTTCTTTTTTTATATATTTATTCATATTAGAAGATCACCACCTATTCTTAGCTCTCCATAAAGTTTTTCTCCATGTTGCTTTTCCTCTATTCCAATTTCCTTTATACTTAGAATATTTTTTTTTTTGCAAATGATACCCATGGTTATTATGAGGTGTATGGAATTCAAGCGAAGAATAAGTTCGCTTTCCTGTTTTCTTCTTGGTAGAATAAATTATCCCCCAATAACCTTCCCCTTATCATTAGTTCCTTTAATTCGGCCGATTTTGTGTATTCTAGGACTTTTTCGTACTATACTTTTTCCCTTATTCCATACTGACTTTGCAATCTTTTTCCCGTATTTTGTACCATAACCTATAGCAACTTTACCAAATACTCTAACACCTACAATTGCTACTGGGATAAACCATGGGAAATGCCCATCCGGATCCACCGACAAGAACACTCCATGATTTGGATTGTAATATCTTGCTATTAAATAATACATCCCAATCTCTTTATCATGCATATATCCTGCATAGCCAAATGGATTCTCTGTCGCGATACCTTTTGCATCACTCTTTAAGACATTTCCCCATGCATCGTATTCATAGCTTGCTACGACTTGTCCATTTTCGTCTGTCATCGCGATGACGTCACCGCGTGGGTTGTAGTGGTAGTATACTGTTTGTTCTTGGGATTTCATCGCAAGGCGGATACCGTCTACGGAATATACATATTGACGAAGGACATTGTTGCTTGCATCTGTTTCGTATAATGGGTTGATACTGTCGCCGTCGTAGTGATAACGGGTTGTTGTTCCGCTCACTGTTTTTTCAATGCGACGGCCGTCGTCATCGTATTTATATGTCGCAAACAGTGTACTTTCGTATTTTGATTTAAAGCGTTATATTCATAGTTTGTTGTGTTGTTATATGAGCCATGATTGATTGTTGTATCTTTTAGTTTATGAGATTTTGGTTGATACGACCATTTTACGCTACCGCCTCGGTCTGTCATGCTGATGATGCGGTTGCATTCGTCATACGCTTTTTCACGGTTGATTCCGTTTATATGATCAGTTACCTTTGTTTCATTTCCGTTCTCATCATATGCATAGGAGAATGCATCTTTGCCGTTTCGTTTTGCTTTAATTGCTCGGTTTGCCGCGTCGTACTCCCATTCTAACACAGTGTTAGTTGGCATCGTTGTTTTCGTTCGATTCGCATTTGCATCGTACTCGTGTAAAATTTTTCGAGATAACGCATCTTGGAAAACAGTCAGTTTGTTATCCACATCATACTCGAAGATGTTCTTTTGTGTTTTTCCGCCAGCTGTCACAAATTTCTCAGTTGCGTTTCCATTATCATCATAACTATAAGAAACAGAAGTACCATTTGCCATTGTTCATCGTTTCCTCAATTGCCTCCATCGGAATAGAAGACACAATTAACGCCATCACGATGAGCTGGATTACATACCGGTACCATCGCCTTTTTCTTTTTCCCTTTTCATACATTCACCTCGCCAAAATTTTTAATATTACAAAACAAATGTAAAAAAAGTAGAAAATAAAGGAAACATATTTTAGAAAATTCTGTATTTATAACATTTAAAACGCGCAAATTTCTGACATTTTTCGATGAACCTTTTTATTCTAAAGTATTTTTAGTAAAATTATTAAATATTTACATTTTAATTCACTAACTAAAATATCAATTTAGTTTAAAACCTTGTTCCATATTAAAAAAGGAGATGACTTCTGTCAGCTCCTTTTAGTGTTTCTAGCGCGTCGAACATCGTCGAAGACTCTTTATCCCGTGTCGAAGCGTCGATATATCAGTACTCTCGCTTATACCAACTTTGCATCTTCTTCGCATCTTCCATCCGTACATGTTCTAACGTATGACCAGCCGAGGCATTATGGAAATGATATGTACAAAGTGCATCTTTTTTCTGGAAGTATGATTGGCTTTTCTTTAAAGATTGAATGTGTCTTCTTTTCACAAAAACAGTATATTTGGCGATTCCGCGATATGACATTGTCAGTTGATCGTCATCAATACGATATCCGCCTGCTTTGTACTGCGCATAGCCAAGCCAGATGGACACTAAGAAAAGTGGTAATAATAGCGCAAGTAGAAAGTGTTTGTGAAAATATAGACTCGAACCGATAATCGGTACTGCTACAATACAAGCGAAAATAAAATTATCTAACATGTGACGTCTCATTGCCGTTTTCGGTAATTTTGTCATCTCACTGTTTATATCATATGGTAATTGTAAATATTGCAGCATCTCTAGCACTTTTTGCTTCTTCATAAGCGGATGGAGCGTTACGTCTGTTTTTCCTTCTTCAAATTTTTGAATCGCTTCTACATGAACAGAGCAATATCCAAAAGGCCTGCGAAGGATCCCTTCTTTCATTTTAATCCCGTGAATACGGTGCGCTTTCAAGACAAGCTCTTTTCTTTCTAGCAAACCTTGTGAGATGCGAATTTCATCTCCTTTACGTGAAATGGTAAAATTCGCATGCTGCAACGCATATTGAATCGTTGAAACAACCCACGATAATAGAAGTAAAGCAACGAGCATATATACCCAGCCAGCTATATCACTTTCAAATATATACGTTTCCACATAATGCTCAATTTTCTTCACAATGTTATTCGGCATAATATCGCGAATTTTATCTGCTAAAATGAAAAGGATTGAAAATAAAAGTCCGAATTTCCCAGAAGTAATACTTGCCAGCAAAATTTCTTTCCACGTTAATGTATATGCGACTGCAGTATGTTCTTTCTTTTCAATCGCAGTAATCTCTAATTCAGGCTCATCCTTCACATCGCTATTTTTATTTAACATGGCAATTAAACTTTTTGCTTCTTCTTGGGTAATTCCTACTAACTGTACTTCTGCTTCATCAGCCCCACCAGCAGTTTCAATCTTTAACTTTGTGAGACCTAATATTTGATATAAAACATTTGAGCTCGTATTAATGGTTTGGACACGGTCTTTGTTTAAGAAGCTTTCTTTCTTTGTGAAAAGACCTTCTTTAATATGCAATACATTATTTTCAACCCAGTACATTTTGTAATACCACGAAATGAAGTTAAAAATAACCCCTGCACCAATAATTAGAATCGGGATCAAATACCAAAAGGGAAATGAGCCGTCTTTAATAGCGAAAACAAAAATTACTGGTAAAACACTACTTAGCTTTACCTCAAACAAAATCGTAATCGGATGCTGCCGCTTATACATCCTCATCACTCACCTTTGCCAGTTCTGCAATTTGGCGTTTTAACCTCTCAGCTTCACGCATCGTCAATCCTGGAAGAGTATGCGCTGTTGCGGCTGTTGAGATTTTCAACTCAGCTAAATCAAACTTGCGCATAATAGGTCCTTGTTCAATTGTAATATGCTGAATACGAATCATCGGTACAAGTACTCTTTCTACAGTAAACATTCCTTTTTGAATTTCCATTTCCTCTTCGTTTAACTCATAGCTATAATAGCGCTGACGTAAACTTGGAAATACAAGATAACCGAGCGGTGCATACGCAAGAAGCCCGATTACAAGTGCACCAAATATCCAGCCTGTCCAATCAAATTTCATCATAAATATACAATAAGCAATTGTAATCATAAGACCGATTCCAGATGTAATAAGCGAGCTAATTTGCCATACTCTTACCATCTTTGGATTAATTTCATTTTCTAACGGTTGCATTCTTTCACCTCTAACTTCATAATCTAGTGCAGATTTTTCTGTGACTCTATAATCATATTAAAAACACAATTGGAAAACAAGCCATGTAAAGGGAATGTTTTCCTTTTATGCAGCTGCAAATTTCAAAATCGATATAAAAACTCTCTTTCTTTTTAGATGGGCAAGAGCATCTGGCCATGCATAGAAGCAGCTTAGATGGCGAAAAGTTAAAATGAATTTATACAGTCACAAAAAGAAAACTACTGTTCTCTATTTCTATCATATTTTTGTAGGATTTTCCCTCTTTTTGTCGAATTTGTTTGATATAGGGAGGGGCACAGTATGTTTATCAAAGATTTTTTTATTAACCTATTTATTTTTGCTTTTCTAGTTAGTTCAACTATATTCATCCAAGTGTTTGTAATGAAATCCAATCAGTTCATCGAAAAATTATACGGGGCATTTATTGCTATTATCTTGATGGTCTTCTCTTTTAAATGCATGGGGTTTTATTATGACCTTCGGGCTGTTCCTCTCATTTTGTCATTTGTTTACTTTGGTCGTACTGCCGGTTGGATTACGGTACTTAGTATTTTTATCATGCGCGTTATGTATATGGATGGATATTGCGGACCGTATATCGCTGTATTATTAGGGGTAGGCATTATATTTACTATTTTTAAAACATATTTCAAACATTTACATCCGTTTAAAGCTAGCTTTCTTTATTTGATTTGTTATGTGGCTATGATTCGATTGATAGGAGGATTCTTCATTCCGACTGTAATCTCTAATATTTTTTACATACAAAGCTTATTATTTATGAGTTTAGGCCTTTTAAGCGGACTTTTTCTGATGGAAGCTTATCAAAAGTTATATTCTTTAACACAAGAGCTATTTAAAATGAATCAAAAATTACAAAAATCGAAGCAAGAGCTGAAAGATACTGTTCATGAACTACAAGGAGGAATTTTTAAATTTATTAAAGTAGATACGCACTTTATACATACGATGTGTGATGGACAATTTTATTATCAAAATGGATTTCATTCTGAACAAGTGGTAGGAAAAAGTTTACGTACGATAGATCCTTCTATTATCCCTCCCCATCTCGTTCCTCAATTACTGAAGTATTATGTACAAGCATGGGAAGGGAATGAAGTTACATTTGAAATTCCCTGGCCAGATAATAAAACCATTGCTCTAATCGCACTTCGGCCAATTAAGCAAAACGGAAAAGTAATTGAAGTTGTTGGTTCTGCAATTGATATTACAGAGAGAAAAAAAGTGGAAGATGAATTAAAAACGACTAAAGAATTGCTGGAGTCATTTGTAGATAACAATATAGATGCGATTGTTATCACAGATCGAGAAGGGCATATTTTACAAGCGAATAAAGCTTATGAAACGATATTTGGTTGGTCCATACAAGAAGCGATCGGTAAAAAACTTCCTTGTGTTCCCGATTTCTTAATGGATGAATCGATAAAAATTGTTCGAAATATCCTGTCTGGAAAATCTGCAATTACTCGATTAGAGACCATTAGACAACGAAAAAATGGGGATTTAATTGCTGTAAGTATGACAATTTCACCCATTCTAGATGTAAGAGGAAACATAATGGCTCTCGCTGCGATCTGTAGGGACATTTCCGAAAGAAAACAAGCAGAAAAAGAACGACAGCAATTATATCAACAATTGCAAGAAAGTGAATTGAAATATCGTGCACTATTTGAACAGGCAGCGGATGCGGTATACGTAGTAGAATTGGATAAAAATCGAACTCCTACTCAATTGATTGAAGTAAACACTATTGGATGTGACAGGTTTAATTTAAGTAGAGATGAGATTCTTAGTATGCCATTTTTTGATCTTACTTCTAAGGACTCTCCCCTTATAAAAAGATTAATAGAAAAAATTAAAAAAGGGGAAAATTCTTTTACTTTACATGATGAGTATGTTTTTCCTACAGGAAAGAACATAACGACAGAGATTAGTATTCATGTATTCAAGTTAAATGGAAAAGAAGTTTTCTTAAGTATTTCTCGAGATATTACTGAACGAACCAAGACGGAAGAGTTATTAAGAAAATCCGAAAAACTTGCTGTTGTAGGTCAACTATCTACAGCAATCGCTCATGAAATTAAAAATCCTTTAACTGCAATGAAAGGATTTATGCAATTATTAAAAACGGTGGAAAATGAAAGTAATCATCACTATATAAATATCGTATCATCAGAAATTGATCGAATTGAAAGCATTACAAATGAATTTATGGCAATCGCCAAACCTCAGGCAGTGAAAATTCAGCCTAATGATATAAGTATGTTAATGAATCAAGTTGTCATGCTGTTAGAACCCCAAGCACTCATGAATAATATACAAATGAAGACAGAAGTTATGTCTACTATTCCAATGATACATTGTGAAGGGAATCAATTAAAACAAGTATTCATTAATATTTTGAAAAATGCCATTGAATCGATGCCAACGGGAGGCGAAATTGTCATTCAAATTGATGGAGCTGATCATGATCAAATCAATATTCGATTTATCGATCAAGGATGCGGAATCCCGCAAGAACGTATACCATACCTTGGCGAACCTTTTTATAGCATTAAAGAAGAAGGAATTGGCTTAGGATTAATGATTTGTTATAAAATTATTGAAATGCACCAAGGAAAGATATGGATTGAAAGTGAAGTGAATAAAGGAACAACGATTGATGTTACTCTGCCTGTTTGTAAATGATAAAACAAAGGTTGTTACATGTTAAAGTGTATGTATATAAGTAGAAAAACAACATCCCCCCTTTAAGACAAGAGCATCTGGCCGTGCATAGGAGCGGTCAGGGCCCTTTTCTGCCACATGGAATGAGTCATGATGTATTCTGCATTACAGCGACTTATAAAGAAAAACGGAGTCGACTCAAAAGAGATGTAGATATCATTTGAATCAGCTCCTCCTTAATATGTTCACTAATATATCGGCACTTCGACACGCCAAGTACACGAAAAGGAGCTGACTAATCCTTTTTTGAGCCAGCTCCTTTCTATGATTTAAAAAAGCTCTTATTACATCATACCTTCCCGCTGCAATAATCGTAGCCGATAGCAATTCATCGTCACTTCACCTAGCCGCTGCAGAAGTTGATAGTTTGCATACGCCCCCACTGGTGCACCGATGACAGGTACGAGCTGTAGCATTTTTGCTAGGTCAATATAGTCGCGGTATTCTTGTTGGAATTTCTCCCAGTCGATATGATTTTCTTTATTTGTATCCCACGTCTCAATGGCTTTCCATATTTCTTTCCGGTGATTATCGCTTGAGAACGCAAGCTGAAATACGTGAAGGATAAATAACCGCTCTTCTTGTTTACTCGTATCATAGCCGTACAATGTTGCCGCATCAAATAAAAATTTAATTTTAATGCTGAGCAGCAGCGGGAAATCAGCAAGCCCGAGTAAGAAGCCTCCTGCTCCTGTCCCGGCTCCTTCTGCGGCTGCAACCTTTTTATACTCATCGATCTTCTTTAATACTTCTTCATCTCTTCTTTGCAGTGACCAATCGGTTTCTTTCAGCCTCGGTTTGATGAAATTCGAACCAATACTAATGCCTTGCACCAACGTTTTAATTGTTTCTGTAAGTATCTTTTGCACTTTTTCTGGAATAAGCTGCTGCATTTTCGTTTGAACTGTTTTAGAGAAACGTGTCATTGCAGAAGAATTTTTAATCATTTTTCTTTTCCACTGCTGTAATTCTAAGATGACCTTTTGTTCATATTCAGTCATTCTTTTCTCCCTTTCCCTATATACGGTCTAATTTTTTTAAACGCTTCGCCCCGTATTGATAGACAAACAAGGCACTAAATAACATATTCATAAGAAAAACAAGTCCCGTCATCATAATATCTTTCGTTGCAAACGCAAAGAGTACAGCGAAAATGACACCGCCTACGCACAGCAACGTACATAATAACGTCAGAAAATCCTTCATTTTCACTTCTTCTGAAATCGGATATAACTCGAGCCATAATTTCAAACGATGATGCTTCCATAAACTTAACAGCTGATAACCGATTAAATATAAAAATACGACACCGACAAGAAGGCGGACATAGAGAAACGGCGCAAAGTATAAAATCAAACCGCCAATTGCCAGTAAGCGGACATACAATCCAAAATAATTTCCTGAGCGTAAAAACGTGCGCAAGAATAAGAATAAGTAGGTTCTTTTATCTGATACAAATTGAAGAATAAAATCAAGCCATTTGCGACGAGCTACCCGTTCTTTTAATGCCGGTACATCAACAAACATATTGGCAATGCGGTATAGCAGCATCATTTTCTTGCCTTCTTCAGCAATTAAATATTCCCAGTTCAGCGGTTTTCCTTTTACTTTCTGCTGCAAAAACACAAGATAAATGACCATTGCAAAGACGATCGCTCCTATATACAAAGCAGCAGCGCGTTCGACAAGGAAATACACAAAGAAAAAGTTCAGTACAAAACGGATAAGCCAGTCAGTGAGATGAATGCGGTCATCCGTCATATAAGACTTCTCCCACGTTACAAATAAATTCCATCCTTTACTTAGCACAATCGCAAGTACAATAATTATGTATGTTTGTCCTGATTGTTTCATCTGCTGGAAATAGAGTGGAGCAAGCGCCGCACTTACCATCGCCACAATATACAGTTGGATGATAAACGTAAATTGAAATGCTTTTACGAAATATGCTTTTAATTTTTCTTCTACTGGAAGTAAATATACAAGATCCGCTTCTTTTAATAACGTTTGAATCGATCCTGCGGTTAATACAAGTCCGAGCAGCACCGCCATCACAACTGCGGTTGGAAATGCAGGTGTTAATGTTTGCAGCCATTGCTGATAATAATACGCACCAGCACCGATGATAAACACAAAAATAAATTTCAAATGATCATTAAATACATATTTACTGTATGTACGCGTTTCCTTTAAAAAATGACGAAATCTTTCTTTCCATAGCCCTTTACTATTCATCTGCATCTTCTTCCTTCGTTAGTGCAATGTAAATATCATCAAGCGTTGCCCCTGGCATATGAAACTCGCTTTGCAGTTGCTTGAGAGTGCCCTGTGCCCGGATTTCACCTTGATGCAAAATAATAAAGGAATCACAATAACGCTCTGCTGTTGCTAAAATATGCGTACTCATTAAAATGCCTGCACCGCTTTTTTTCATTTGATCCATCATTTGTAGCAATGATTGAATCGCTAACGGATCTAGTCCAACAAATGGTTCATCCACAATATATAAAGATGGCTCAACTAAGAACGCACTCATAATCATTACTTTTTGTTTCATCCCTTTTGAAAAATGAGATGGAAACCACTTCAAACGATTTTTCATGCGAAATTCTTTTAACAGCTTGTCTACGCGCTTATCATATTCTTTCTCGTCAATGCCATACGCCATTGCCGTTAACTTTAAATGTTCTTCTAACGTTAGCTCTTCATAGAGCACAGGTGTTTCTGGAATAAATGAGAAACTAGAGCGGTATGCTGTCATATCGTCTTTTAATGTCTTACCGTTAATCGTAATATGACCTTGCTTCGGCTCCATTAGTCCGATAATATGTTTGATTGTTGTACTTTTTCCTGCACCGTTTAAACCGATTAAACCGACAAGCTCTCCTTTCTTAACAGAGAATGAAATATTTTGTAATACAGGCCGCTTCGTATATCCGCCTGTGACATTTTCCACGCGTAATAATTGTTCCATATGACACCACTTTCTTCATTTATGTATATGTAATCATCTTACCAAAAAAATAAAGTTCCTACATAGTACAGATCTACGATAAAAAGAAAAAATTTCCTCTGCATATCTTTTAGAAAAGGGGACATCATAATTAGTGAGGAAGGAACACATTGAAAAAGCAACCATAAAAGTGATGAACACAGCCTAGCGAAATCATCATGAAATGGGGTGTCTATAATGGACAAAGGTAATTTACACGGAGTCATATAAGTTGTTTCATTTTAGAAACGGGGTGTCTCGAGGAGAGTAGATACTGTTTTATAAAATAAACAATTCATTTCCGAAGGATTGCAACATCATTTCATTGTAAATGGGGTGTCAACGGCAGAATATATGTCGAGTTACCGCGCATTTCCTAAATAAATGAGGTGTCTCCTAAAGGTAGATTAAACGAAAACGCTTTTTCAAACCTTCTTCAGAAGGCAGGAAGCTTACCCGCTTCCTGCTTTTCGTGTTTTTTCTCTTATGTAATTATGTTAAAATACGGCTAAGACAACTGAAAGGATGAGGAATATGAATCATACAGCAGATAATTGCATTTTTTGTAAAATTATTGAGGGACAAATTCCTTGCGCAAAAGTATATGAAGATGAACATGTACTCGCTTTTCTTGATATTAGCCAAGTTACAAAAGGGCATACACTCGTAATTCCAAAAATACATAAACAAGACGTATTCGCATTAACACCAGAAATTGCTGCACACATTTTCTCTGTCGTTCCAAAAATTTCGAATGCGATTAAAGCTGAATATAATCCAGTTGGTTTCAACTTATTAAATAATAACGGCGAAAAAGCAGGACAAACTGTCTTTCACTTCCATCTTCATTTAATCCCACGCTACGGTGAAAAAGACGGTTTCGGTGCTGTATGGAAATCTCACCAAAGTGATTACACAATGGAAGAGTTACAAAATATTGCAAACACAATTGCAACTAGTGTAAAGTAACCCTTTTATCAGAACTATTGTAGTATGTACAATAAGATTGTACATGCCATACACACCCCACCAATGAACGCAAACTTAACAACTTGCTGCTTTACTAAAAGGATTGGCGGGTACGATCTTTTCTGTTTTAAAATAAAAAATAATTGCATTGCTCGTACAAGAAAGAAAAGACTGACAATAAAACAAATGTTTGTAATCAATTTCACTTTTCTCCCCCCTTGTCTTATGCATATGCACAGTTTTACACATCATGAGTATAACAATACTGTGAAACTTCTATCTGTGATGTTGAGTTTCACAAATTAAGGAGGCCCTTTTCATGTCAAAATCTAAATCCTTTCTAACTGGCGTTATTTGCGGCGGAGCTGTTGCTGGACTTGCTGTACTCTTTTCCACTCCTTCATCTGGAAAAGATATGCGAGGTAAGTTAAAAGAAAAAGGAAATGATATAAAGAAAACATTGGCTGATATTACAGCTGATACAAAATTATTAAAACGACAAATTGTTGAAACAGCTTCTGAAGGAAAAGAAGTCATTCAAGAATTAAAAGATGATATGCACGAAACATTCTCAACATGGAGACAAGATATTTCGCAAAATAAGCGCCATATTGAACTAGAAATTGAAAACATTCAAAAATCAATTGAAAAGTTACAACAAGCGGTTCCTGATAAAGCGTAATTTTTCGTATATAACAAATCGTTTTGATTCTTACCGTCTCTTATACGGCACATGACATACATGTGTCGTATTTTTTATACAATGATCCTCCTCTCCTCTCTACGTCCAAATTAGAATAAAATTCCGTCAATCTTTGTCTCATCCGACAAGGAAAAGCTTTTATAACTACTCGAATTTTGTATAGTTTTGTCATTTTAACGAAAAATTTTCACAATTCTAACAAAAACACTTTATTAATTTTTATTTTACTGGCATAATAGATAGTAATGAATAAGAATTGTATAAAGTAGGTGAATCGATGAAAAACAGTGAAAAAAGTTATTCGATAAAAGAAGCAATGATTTTCAGCCAACGCATGGCTCAATTATCAAAAGCATTATGGAAATGCGTAGAAAAAGATTGGCAACAGTGGATTAAACCATACGATTTAAATATTAATGAACATCATATTTTATGGATTGCGTACCACTTAAAAGGGGCTTCTATTTCAGAAATTGCAAAGTTCGGTGTCATGCACGTATCCACGGCTTTTAACTTCTCTAAAAAACTAGAAGAACGCGGTCTACTTATATTTTCAAAGAAAGAAGATGACAAACGAAACACGTATATTGAAATTACCGAAAAGGGCGAAGAATTGCTGTTGCAATTAATGGAGGAATATGACCCGGAAAGTAATTCTGTCTTTAACGGTGCATTAGCTCTTCGCAATTTCTACGGTAAGTTCCCAGAAAACATCGAATTAATTGCCATTTTACGTAATGTTTATGGGCAAGACTTTATCGACATTTTCGAGAAATCACTGGATAATATCGAGGAGAGTTTTATAGAGCACGATGAAAAGCTTGTTAAAAAATGCTAATTTATTATCTTTTCGCTATCATACGTAAAAATTCTTGCATCAACGGTTGAAACAGCCCTTGACGTTCGAGCGCTTCTGCCGCCTCTTTTCCTTCGAGGCTCTGCGGAAGCGCTCTTTCAAATTTATGTAACAGCTCATCAAATAAAAGCAAACCTTCTTGCTTTTCCATTATGTATTGCTCATTCATTTGTTCACAAAGAACTAATAAACGTTCTACGTCACGTTTCATCACTTTCTTCTTTATGATTAAAGAATAAAATGGACACTTTTCTTCATCTATCATATTAAAAAGAAGCGATACATAATATTCTGCTTGTTCTAAGCGTTTCACAACGTCCATTTTCTTCCCTCTCTTTCTAATCCAAGTTCTCTATTTCAGAATTTTATAACACGAACAAATTATCGTATGATACAATAGGGTTATATGTATTTTCGCCAAAGGAGGACTCTCCTCATGACAATTATATTTATTGCTTTTGCACTTATCGTTCTAACTTACACAAACCTTATGACACACACACTGTGTCAACAAAAACAAATATCTGATCGACGTCAAACGAGTGTCTTTCGGTTCATTAACGTATGTATTACCATTCTATTAATTTCTAGTTATATAGAAATTATATTTCATGCAAAGTGAGGAAGGAAACCCCTTCCTCACTTTTTTTCCTCTATAAACAAATTATACCTACTATTACTAATAAAATAAACAACACAAGCCACAAAATTAATTGTTGATTCATTATAATTTCAACCTCCTCATTTCTCTATGTATGCGTGTAAGCCCAGAATGGTGACATGACTGAATCTGACAATCCTCACCAGCAAATGGGTAATTTTTCTTTATCAATAGGAAAACAGAGCAAAATATGTTATATTAAATTTTGTACATATTGCTTATACTATAAAGTGAAACTTCCATTAGTGGGGGCTTACTGCCCGTTCATACGGGATTTAAAAATACATAATAGTAGGAGTGTTTATTTCATGAAGAAAGCAATGCTTGCCCTAGCTGTAACAAGTGTATTCACATTATCAGCATGTGGCACTTCTGACAAAGTTGTAACATCAAAAGCTGGGGACGTAACAAAAGATGAGTTCTACAATGCAATGAAACAACAAGGCGGTAAAAACGTCTTACGTAACCTAGTAATGCAAAAAGTATTTATTAAAAACTACCCTGTAAAAGATGATGCCGTTAATAAACGA
Source organism: Bacillus sp. BP-3 (assembly GCF_028401955.1). Classification (GTDB taxonomy): domain Bacteria; phylum Bacillota; class Bacilli; order Bacillales; family Bacillaceae_G; genus Bacillus_A. The sequence continues at coordinate 116,850 of NZ_JAQOTJ010000002.1, read as the reverse complement.
TTTGACGAATACAAAAAGCAAGCCGGCGATCAATTTGCTACTTACTTAAAACAAAGTGGTATGACTGAAAAAGACGTTAAAGAACTTGTTCGCGGTGAGCTTGCAATGAAAGAAGCTGTGTCAAAAAGCATCACAGATAAAGAAATAAAAGACAATTACAAACCTGAAGTTAAAGCAAGCCACATTCTTGTAAAAGATGAAGAAACTGCGAAAAAAGTAAAAGCTGAACTAGCACAAGGCAAATCTTTTGAAGACTTAGCAAAACAATACTCTCAAGATCCAGGTTCAAAAGATAAAGGCGGCGACTTAGGATACTTCAAACCAGGTAGCATGGTAAAAGAATTTGAAGATGCTGCATATAAACTGAAAAAAGACGAAATCAGTGATCCTGTAAAAACACAATACGGTTACCACATCATTAAAGTAACTGATATTAAAGAATTAACACCATTCGATAAAGCAAAAGATAGCATTAAAAATGATCTTGTTGACAAGAAAATGCAAGATGCTCAATTTATGAACGATCTTGTTACAAAAGAAATGAAAAAAGCTGATGTGAAAATCGAAGATAAAGACTTAAAAGATGTTTTCGAAACTCCAAAAGCAGACAAAGAAGCGAAGAAATAATGAAAAGCTCGGCAATTGCCGGGCTTTTTTGTTTTAGGATAGAATATAAAGCTAACAGGCATTCATCTGCAAAAAACAGCATAATTTTTATATTGCTTTAACCCTTTTAAATGAGGTAAAATTTGTAAAACAACGTTTGTTAGGAGGTCAGCAGAGTGTCAAATAAAACAAAGAGTTCTATTGACTATCCTATGGTAAAAATCCCAGGGGGCAAAGTAGAATTAAGAGACGACAGAATAAAAAGCAAATGGAAAGCTGACATAAAACCGTTTCTTCTTGCTCAGTATCCTGTAACTATAGGTCTATACTGTGCACCTCATTCTTTTAATGGAGATCTAAAACCAGTTGTAAATATTTCTTGGCACGATACAATTTCCTTTTGTAACCTCCTTTCACAAAAAGCTGGACTGAAAGAGTGCTATTCTATAAGCAACGATGGTGAAAACATTATTTGCGATTGGGAAGCGGACGGCTACCGGCTTCCTACAGAAGCAGAGTGGCAATATGCATGTAAAGCAGGGACTACTGGTTATAGATATGGAGAGCTTGATCAAATTTCCTGGTATGATGAAAATTCAGGAGGCAGGGTCCATGAAGTAGGAAAAAAGGAACCAAATGCATGGGGCCTATATGATATGTTAGGGAATGTTTGGGAATGGTGCTGGGATTTATATGATGAACAAGTGTACGGCTCCTATCGCATTTTCCGAGGTGGCAGCTGGGCTGAAGAGGCCAGAGGTTGCGGTGCTTCGTGTCGTCGTCGCAGCCATCCAACCTTTCGCATAGACGACCTTGGATTTCGTCTTGCTCGGTCTTTATAATTCTACAAATATGCTAATTTCCGAGCTTTTCTAGCTCAGTTAAGGTTCAATAATACTGATTATATGAACGAAAAGTTTCTTCAGTTCTTCTGAAGAAACTTTCGTGTACAGAAAACTCATCGCGCAATCGTTCAAACACCGTATACTCACGTTCAAGTTTTGCTTTAGAATAGGGAATTTTGATATAAACCGTACGATGATCCATTAGCTTAATTTTATAAACCGCCGAACGAAAAGACACTGCGGAACATCCTCAATTTCCAATACATTCAAATTAAATCTTTCAATTACTTGTTGTAACTTACCCATTCATTTGAAAACTGCATATATCACTTTTCCCTCTTACAAATCTGTAAGCTTTTTGTCACCTATATGAATAGTGCTAACTATATGACAGTACTATAATTACAACTATAAAACAGTTATTTATAAAAAACACCTACACATGGAGGTTGAATATGAAAAAATATATTTTAGCTTCACTACCATTTATTTTAGGAATTGGATGTATCGTTGGTTTTAATACTGCCGGATCTACAGTCGCTCCGGATGGTAAACTTGTAGAACCATTTTATTTACTACCAATGGGTTATTCGTTAATTGCTATCGGTATCGTTAGTCTTTTTGTAAGTAAAATGAAGCGAGTTAAGAGATAAACTAAAAAAGAGCTTTCGGCAAGCTCTTTTTTAGTTTATTGAACGTTTGTAATGATATATTTTCCTTCTTCATTCTTATCGATTTCCCCTGCAAAAGTTAAATCGATATGAACCTCATTCATTTTCCACGCTTTTTGATCTGTATCATATAATGCTGTAATTTGAACATTTGAGAGTTGATCTTTTTCAGGAGAATACTTGCCAGCTGAAAGGTGGTATTTTGCTACCCCTTCCATTTTTAAAATAGGGTAGCCTTTCTCATTTGATACAATCTTTACTACTTCTTTATTTAAATATGATTTTACCAGGGTTCCTTTCCAAGGCTCAAAGAGTGTATTACGAGCTGCTGAAGCAAAAGATTCTGCTTGTTTATTTTTATACTTTTCAGTTATTGTAGTGAAGGGTTCAATACTTTGTTTTATGCTCGCATCCCCATATTCTTTCAAAAACGTATGAAAAAATTGATTAACTTTGTCTTCATCCACTTTAAACATATACTTTTCTAACGTCCATAGAGAAGTTTTTGGTTTATCATTAATTTTAGAAATTCCATCTTTCACCCAAGGAAAATTTGCTTTTAATTGTATTTCTTTTTCATCTTTCTCATTAATTGGACCAAATTTTTTTGATTCCTCATCACCAACTTTAATACCTGTAGGTTTTCCTTTAAACATAATTTCTGAACCTATAAATTCTTTCGATAAGTCTAACTCGTTTCCTTTCAAATTAAGTGACACATCTTTTACTTGATCGTCTCCTCCTACATGTATAGTTGTTTTATCTGTTACAGTCGTCCATTTATATTTCTTTACTCCTATTAGCTCGTAATTCCCAGGTAAAAAGGCTTTATCAAAAACAGAAGGTTTAATTTTCTCTCCATTCAAAGATAAAGCAACATCTTTATCTATATTTTTTAAATTAATTTTCACTTTTGCTGGTCTAACAACATAATTATCAAAAAATAACCAACTTTTTCCCTCTTTTACTATTGTATATGGTAATACGCCTTTAGTTCGTACCTCTAATGCTTGAGGAGCTACATTAGTCTTTTCTATATCCATAGCATCTACCATTATTGGATACATTTGCTTATACTTACTTGATTCTTTTAAAAATGATTTTACGCCATCTTTGGCAAATGGAGAAGATTGTGCATCCTTCGGTAAAATTGATAAGAAAACATCAACATCTTGTTTTTCAAAAGCTTGTTGTACCTTTTCTCGAACATCATCTTTAGAATGCCGGAGTAATAGTCCAGTTATAATGAATCCTATAATACAAAGTAAAACAATACCTGTTGCCAATACACCTTTTCTACTTTTTAAATAAGAAACTTCCACGCCCCCTGTCCCCTTTCCTAATTTTTACAACTATATTATAAGGTAGTTTAGAAGTTTTAAAAAGTATTAAAAATTAAATTTTCAGATAAAATAACTTTTTATAGTTAATAAGGTTATTAAACTACAAAATGATGGTTGTTCGTATGTATCAGTATTCCATAAATTTCCTATACACATGCATAACTTGAACCGTTTCAAACCCTAACAATTGATACAGATTCTCCGCCTTACTATTCCCTTCTATATAACAAAGTTGAACGGAAGTAGCCCCTTTACTTAATGCTTTATTTATCCCAAATTGCGTAATTTTTTTACCATATCCCTTCCCTTGATATGCCGGTGAAACCATAATATGATCTAAATATCCATCTTGGGCGGTAACAGCTCCTACAAGTTGTTCATTATGTAACGTTACATATATCGGCTTATTCGATAACGCCTTTTTGTCTTGTTCACTTAGCGGGATTACATAAGGCCTAAAATCATTTTTCACAGCTATGTCGTAAAAACATTCTGCCCTGCACTCGGCATATTGTTTGTAAAATTTATCTTCATACGGAATGAATTCGATATCTACATCTGGTTGAACTCCGCCCGTATAACACATACTTGGTGATCCAAACCATTTTTTATACCCTAATCTTTCGTAAAAAGAAGCTGGATTTTCTATATCTACTCTTACTTCTGTAACGAAAACACTCGGATTTTCACTTTCTACAATCTTATAAATTTCTTGATGAAGTAACGTACCGATTCCTTTTCTTCTTTCTCTTGGATTTACATAAACTTGGACATCCCACTCTCTTTTCTCCTCATTTCTTATAATCACAAAAGCGAAACCCTTTACTCCTAATTCATCCCACACTAAAAAGTGTTTCGTTTCCTTAAAAATATTCATCATGTTATCCAAATCAGCATCTATTACTTCCATACTACTTATTTTTATAAGCTGCTCTAAATCTTCAAACTGACATTCCCTTATCATATGAAATTCTCCTCAAATTGAAATTTTGTCTTACTCCCTGACATGAAAATATTCTCTAAAATACGTTAAATTCCTACAAAGGGCACGAAGTTCGACAGTTTTAATAACGATTACTTAAAATCTGTTAGGATTTTAGGTGGGGATCGTTCAATTCAAAGCGATAGTAAACTATAGCATAAAGTGCACTTCCCAACATACACATTTATCCATTTAAATGGAACAATATACTAAAAAAGGTGGCGCATGGAAAAATTTTTTCTATAATGAAACGTAGAGATAATAGAGGATAACGAATCATTCTATTATTCATATTAAGTGTTTGACATGGAACAAATAGGGGGAAATGAAATGTCGAAAAAGTTAATTTCTTTATTTTCTGTCGTGATGGTTGCAGCTCTTATGATAACTGGCTGCGGTCAAAGTGATAAGGCAAATAAAGAGCAAAAAGAAAGTAAGACAGAAAAAACAGATACAGCAAAAGAAAAAAAATCAGAAAATACGAAAGCTAGTTCAAATGATTACTCAAAACTTATCTCTTATATGGAGAAAGAAACACAAGGTAAAACAAAAGTTCTTTATGAAAACAAAGAATCGCAAGTACATAAATTGCAAGATGTTTCAGTATCGCTTGATAACTATACATTAGTTGAATTGAATGATTTTCATACCGATTTTGACATTCCTTTTAATAGGCAGACAAATGGCGGAGTTATTCTTGCACACTATACCGTAAAGAATAGTTCAAATAAAGATGCTTATTATATGCCAACTTTAAACATAACATTTACAGGCGCTAAAAAGGATTACAGTAATTATAAAGATTTAATTCCAAAAGAAGAACAATTATCTGAAAAATTGTCTCCAAAGAATAATTATTTAGTAGAAGCAGGAAAAAGCGTTTCTGGTTATGTTGCTTATCCATTCAGTAAAGATGATTTAGCAAAAATTTTGGAGCTATCAACGGTATCAGCAATGGTTCCTGAAGCGCAAGCTAATAAAGGAAAATTTGATGCTCCAATCGGAAGTCCGGGGAAATTTGCGTTAAGTTTAAATAAGCAAGGTTCTGAAAAGGTTTCAGCAGATAAAACTTTTTATAAAGATAAAACAACTGTTGATAACATGGGCGAGAAGAAAATGCTAAAAGAGCAATCAAACATTAATAAAAGTGAACAACTAGGTGATACAAATGTTACGCTAGATGGATACCAATTCACTAAATTCACGCCAAATTCCGTTGAAGCTCCTCGATTTGAAAACTTTAAAAATGGCATTGTTTTATTGACAGTTCAATTTAAACTTGATCACAAAGGATCTGAAGATATCGGGTTATCTTCATTAAATTCTACACTAAGAGTGAATGATGGCGCACAGTATACGCTCAGCCAAAGTATGTTGCTGAATTACAAGCATAATGATTTGATCAAAGCCGGAACAGCTGGCGAGTTATTACAAGTTTACATCTTAGATCAGGAGCAGTATGAAAAGATTTGGAAAGACAAAAACTTTGAAATCGAAATAGGACCTATGAGAAATAAAGAAGTAAAAGACATTTCAAAAGGGCACAAAGTGAAATTCACATTACCGAAATAAGACAGTAAGAAAAGCCTGGATGAGGTTGTTTCCTCACCCAGGCTTTTGAATTTTTTATTCCGCATTAAGGCATAAGCATCATTAGCATAGTTAGCTAGAAAAACTATATGAAAACAAAGTTTCGTGCGTTTTCTCCACTACATCGCTATTTCTAAAATAACTTTTGCCCCGCCTAGCTTTTCTGAATGACTTAAGTAAATATTTCCACCATGCTGCTTTGCAAAGTTTTTGGCAATATATAGTCCGATTCCATGATGATGTTTTGAATTTCTACTTTTATCTCCTTTATAAAACTGCTCTGTCGCTGCATTCATTTCTTCTTTTGTAAATCCTCTTCCTGAGTCCTCGATAATGAACCGGACCTTACTATTACTAGTTTCAACTGAAAACATCAAGTCACCATTTACTGGAGAATATTCAATTGCATTCATCATTACATTCATAATCGCTCTTTTCAAAGCAGCCTCATCACCATGAATACATTTCGGTATGTCCTTAACCTCTTTAATGAGATTTAACTGTTTATCCAAAGCACAAATTTCACTTTCTTCTATTCGCACCTAATAATCCACAGATTGAATGTTTCGGTACAGAAAGTGAAATATCTTGTACTACCCTTTGTTTTTGAAATACTTTACAAAGATTCTTTGTTTCTAAAATCAGTTCACTCATTCTAAACTTCCCCCTTGCATTTGGTAAGTCTAGAATAAATGACAATTATAAGGATTCTATAAGGAAAATGAAAAAACATAGCTATCGATAGCTATGTCCAAAAGTGTTCCTAAAGCATTCTCCTGACGGTACCCCATGTAGTGTAGAAAATAAGAATCAAAATATATTTTTTGAGACTTATTTAAAAATATTAGGAGAACTTGTTTACTCAATAAAAAAGAATTTAAACAATTTGTGTACACAAAAGCTTACTGAAAATTTTAAATTATGCTATGTTTTTATTAATAAAACATAGGGAGGTAAACACCATCAAAGGAAAGAGTATTCATTTTAGAATTAATGAAACAATTTTAGAAAACTTTGAAGACGCATTAGTATATGAAGGAATAAACAAAACAGAATTTCTAACTCATGCTATTCAAAATTTTTGTGCAAAGGTGGAAACACAAAAAATGGATGATGTTAAGCGTCAATATGGAGCTAGTACTCATTTGCAAGTACGAATGGATACACATGTTTTGTACGAAGAAAAACGTGTTAATTTAGATGAGTGGGTTATCAAGCTATTAAATTTAACACATGATGAAAAGATTCTTGATATTGGATGCGCGACAGGTGCATTCCTTTCCCTATTACAAACAATGGGTCATAAAGGACATCTTACTGGACTTGATCAGTCATCTAATATGATTGAAGAAGCAAATAAACTATCTCAACAAAAGAATCTAAATATTGAGTGGATAATTGGAGATGCAAGAAAGCTTCCGTTTTCAAGTAATTCGTATGATTGGTTAGTCGCAAGACATATGCTATATCATGTTCCAAATCCTCAAAGTACAATTGAAGGTTTTAAAAGAGTAATTAAGCCAAATGGAGGACTACTTACTACTACAAATTCACGTGAAACATTACCGAAAATTAGAGAACTTTGTAATAACATGCTAATTGAATTTGGTTTTCCTGAAAGAGTTTCACCAGTCGCACCATTTTGCATAGAAAATGCAAAAGAAATTTTAAGTTCAACGTTTAATAAAGTGGAAGAAAAAATTATCTCTAATTCATTAATTTTTGAAAAACCTGAACCAATCGTGAATTATATTATCAGTATGTTTCCATCTTTAAACGTACCTCACGATACAGACCTATACACTGATATGATAAATTGGTTGAAATTTGAAGCTGAGAATATATTAGCACGTAATGGTAGAGTATGGCGTGATCCGAAAGATGTAGGATTTTATATATGTAAAAAGTAGGAGGAGAATAAAATGTTATTAAAAGAAGAAATCAAAGTAGTAGTTGGTGCTGGAGTATTTAACAATAATCCAGGATGGATACAAACGCAAGAAGAAGAACTTAACTTATTAAATGAGTCCCAATGGGAAATTAGATTTGATAATAACTCTATTTCAGCTATATTAGCAGAACATGTTTGGGAACATCTTACGTACGAAGAAGGTATAGAAGCAGCTAAGATTTGTTATAAATTTTTAAAACCATCAGGTCATATTCGTTGTGGCGTCCCTGATGCATTTTTCCCAGATGAAACCTACCAAAATATAGTTAAAGTAGGCGGACCTGGACCTAAAGACCATCCAGCCGCAACCCATAAAATAGTTCATAATTATAAAACATTAACTAAAATGTTTGAAACTGCTGGATTTGAAGTAGTTTTACTTGAATATTGTGATGAAAATGGGCAATTTTATTACAAGGAATGGGATGCGAACGATGGTGTTATTTTCCGTTCAAAAAGGTATGATTCTAGAAATCAAGGAGATAAACTTGGTTTTCCATCGCTAATTGTTGATGCGATTAAACGGTAAGTAATTCAAATAACGCAAGCATTAGTTCTATAAGTTCATATAATCGCAAATGTAAGTTTTAATTATTATGGTAAAGATTCCTCGGTAGGACGCACATTCTAACGTTTTTATACGCTGAGAGATTCTCAAAACTCCATGACACGAGTTGAATTAAGAATTTGATTTAAAGATGTGCTTTGAGACACCCCCCTTAACGAAAATTTTACCTTTTTACAGTTATTTATGAGAATTCGGCCTACTTTTTGTGTGATTTGTTCCAATTGACTTCCTTACTCCAAAATATGGTCCAATTGCAAGACAAAAAAGTCCTGCATCAATACAGGACTTTTGATCAATCTTTTTTATAAACGGTGCTACTTTATTATACATTTACAGCTAACGAGCCCATGACTTTTTATATGCAATATTACAAATAATCCGGGAACACTTTACAGCCCTTTTCTTGCTCCATATCATGTCCAAAGAAAAGAATCGGATTTTCTTTCCTAACAACATCTTTTAAACGTTTTATTGAAGATAAAGCTAAATCCGGATCAAATCCAGCAAACGGTACCTCATCTTCAAAGTTTTCTTTCGTATATGATGCATCAATAGTTAGTAACACTGGACCTGATTTTTCCGTCTCAATTAATAATGACTGATGCCCTGGCGAATGTCCCGGTGTATATATTAATTGAACACCTGGCACTACTTCATAATCGCCTTCAATGATTTTATAGTTTAAATTCGGCAATATACATTCTTTCAAATATTCCTCTCTGTGGAGTGCTGCCTCATATTCAGCACGCTGTACAATAATTGGTGTATTTGTAAAAACGCCATTTCCTCCTGCATGATCAAAATGCAAGTGAGAACTAATGATATAAAGAAGATCTTCTGGCTCATATCCAGCACGCTTTAAAATATTTACGATCCTATCGTTCTCATTCATTTTAGGTAAAATTTGTCCTTCAACAAATGTACCTCTAAAAAGATTCTCATTATTAAGCGCACTTTCTGGCATGCCTGTATCTACTAAAATAGGTCCCTCTTCTGTCTCCAAAAGATAACACCAAACAGGTAAGTTTAATAGTTTACCCGGTGTAAGTGTACTATTAACTGAAGAATGATCCAACATACAACGACCTGCTGGGATGAAATAAAGCTTCTTTACTGTCATTATGTATCCACCTTTACAAATAATTTAGGATAAGACAATACAATATTTCGCTTATTAAAAATAAACTCCTTCCCACCTTTCACTATTTCAACTATTATTTTTTCAATTGTTCAAAACTTTTCATTACAAATTCAGTGATACTGGAAAGCCTATGCAGGAATTCAATCCGCCTTTAAGCATAGGATAAAAGTGTCACTTTTCCGTAGAAAAGTAAAACAAGTGTAAATTTATTTAGAATCAAATAACCTACTTATTTAAAGGAAAAGGATTTGTCATCTACCTTATTTAATGGTTTATCATTACTGTCCTTCTATTAAGGGCCACCTTACATGACCCTCAACTTAAGAAATTTTAATACCCTCAAATACAAAAAACGCTATTCTTTTTGTAGAAATATACAGAAAGGATGGTGTTTTTACCTCATAGGAAGAAGCGAAGCCACCGAACATTCTAGCCACTGGAACTGGACAACAAAGAAATGTGGAAGTGGCTCGTCCAGAATGTGAGGGGGATGGAGCTTCTGACGTAGAGGTGTTTTTTACCTCATAGGAAGAAGCGAAGCCACCGAACATTCTAGCCACTGGAACTAGACAATGCATTCGCCAAATTTTAAGATGGGAGTATTACTGCCCGCGAATGGCGGGATAAAATCCATAGAAAAGAGACTGCCGCAAGTCTTTCACTACAGTCTCTCTTTCAATTAGTTATTATATAATTTTATTTCTGAAGCGGAAGCAAATCCACCGTATCCTGATACGACTTCAAGCTTTACATACTGAGCATCAGTTTTACTGAAGCTTACATTCTTTGTAAGGTTATTATTTGCCCAAGTTCCAGTAGCAACCTTTGTAAAGTTAACTCCATCCATACTTGTGTATATATTATAACTCGTTATGTTGCCATTATAACCACCATCTTGTCTTGGAACATAAGCTAATTGTGATATGCTAGTAACTTCATTGAGCTTTATCGTAATGTATGGAGCTTTATCACTTCCATTCCATAACGTATGCCACATTGTTGCCCCGTTTCCGTCAACTGCATTTTTAGCAGCATTACCACCTGAACCTTGCTGACTTGAGAAACCTACAACTGATAAATTTGTGTGCGGTATTAATCCTACTACAGGAGTATCAGTAAATTTCAAGTTAACAGCACTACTTGCTGGCGTTGTTCCAACAGCAAACTTTCGAACTGTTAACGTAACATTTCCTGTTAAATCCGGTAAGTTAGGAGAAGCTGGATTATATTTTGTCCAATTTGAACCTTGATCTATACTGAACTCCATCGTACCGTCTATACCAAAGACTAAGTTTTCATCATCATTTGAAGAAACATTTAATTTAGCAGCTTGTCCAATTGGAATTAATAAAGGCTCCGTTGTTCCAATCACTCTTGTTAAAATACCATTCGTTGAATTGATTGCTGCTATTTCTTCATTACTAAGAAGCATATCATCACTTGTAGCGGCTTTATAAGTTTTTCCCCCATCAACACTGTATTCTGTATCGGTTTTAATTCCCATTAATTTCCCTGCATTTACTCCATCAAAACTAAAAGTAGCAAGGCATAATCCCATACTTGGCATTTTGGATGTTATGTTATTAGCTACTTGTTTTTCATTTATATTCGTTATTGCGGAAAATGCATTTGATATATCTAAAACATATTGCTGCAGCTTAGCTCTATCACTTGTATTCAGAACATGACTTCGAATTTGAGTAAGAAGATCCATCATCGGTCTTGGCTCATTTGCCAAAGCGGAAATGATACCACTGTTTAATTCTTGCCACTCACTATCTGTTACATTTGGATTTTGTAACATAAGAGACACGTAATCTTTCCATACTAAAACATTAATTGGTAAAATATTGGTAGCTGTTTTATAAATTGCAATTTTCTTATCTGTTGAAGTCATCGCCTTAGCTAACCAGCGTAATCGCTCTGATTGATCTAATTTTGATTGATTCAATTCAGCATCTTCAAATAATAATATATATGGTACTTGATTTTTCAAACTATCATCTGACCAAGGAATAACAGTTCCACCATGATGCTCCGACGCACCCCATCCAAATATATCATTTCCTAACTTCCAAGAAGATGGTTTGTCATTCCAGATAAGCGCACAATGACCAGGCTGCCCAACAGGCATAGCTGCCACACCAAAGGCTTGACTTACTTGTACACCAAACTTTGAAATACCGCCACATACCGCACCATCTCTGTAAATGGAGGAAAGGTTCCAACCTAAACCATAAAATTTATCATTTCCAGCTTGAACGCTAACCCCATCTTTGTTATATGTTACATACTTAATCAAATATGCACTTGTTCCTATCTTATCTTGGCTTTTAAGTTCTGGATGTTCCGTATTAATCATATTTCTTGCCCAAGTTAAATCTTCTTCCGGTGACCAAGTATTCACTACTAATCTTAAATGCCAAACATCATATGTTCTAAAGACAGGAAGTAACTCATTATTTTGATCTGCTGATTTATAATATTGGTACCTCGTTAATGGATTAATAGGTTGATTGTTTGTCCAATATTTGATTGGTTCAGCATGAGCTAACGATGTAGCTATCGCTAATTTTAAATACAATCCTTCATGAGAATCTGCATCTGTATTCCAGATTGTATTCCATATTTCAAGTGCATTGACTGGATTTTTTCCAGTTGAACTGCCACCTTCAAGATAAGTATTCATTACATCTGTATTTTTCATAGCCCAGCTAAGAAAGTTCTGATGAGCAGAATCTTTTTTAGCAAATGCATCCATTGCTGCTGCACCTGTTTGTGATATAAATTGCCACTGAGCCAAAGCTGCTGCAAATACTGGATCTGTAAGCTTATTTTGTAAATTCGCTTCAGTAAGTTCTCCAACCTTTTCATTTAAATACGTTGTAAGATAACTCAAATGATCTTCAAAATTTCCACTTGCAATTGCCTGATCTGTCTTTTGTTTCAATGTTTCTTGCGTCAACGATACCGTTTCGGCTGAAACTTTCGTATAAGGAATTGTAACAAAGCTCCCTGAAATAAGTGACATAGTTAATACTAAAGGTAAAGTTCTTTTCAAAATAAGTCCCCCTATTTTTTTGTTTTCGCAAACTATATTTATTAATATGAATATAACAAACTATAATGTATATTTATAGACTTTTTTAACTCTTTAAACTAATTTTCATTTCATACTACATTTTTGTTCCTTGAAATCTATTTGAAAACATAAAAATATCGTAACAAGACATTAAGCCTAATAGTCTTAATGTCTCATTACGATTTCAACATTGGTAATAGCCAGGATGCATTTGTCTAAGCTACTCTCCCAGCCATTTACCAATCTATTTCCCAAACCTTTTCCGATATCCGCATTTTCTGCATAGTTCTTCTACTGCTTCTCTTCGTGAAAATCCGTCTACTAGATTTGTCGCTCGTTCCCCTTCGATAATCTCTGAAAACGAATCATTGTTAATATTCCCTAGATTAATAATACCCTCACCGTCTAAACAACAAGGAATCACCGTCCCGTTCGCTAAAATACCTGCTTGATTGCGAAGGCCATAACAGAATCCCTTTCCATCGTCTTCTTCTTCATGAAGTGCAGGCCACTGAAACTCGTAATCTTGGTTAATATAAATGCGTTCCGCAATTTTCACGCCGCTTCCCGGTGTGATCTTCTCTTCAATTTTGTATGGTAAATCGAATTCTTTCTCAATGATTTCTAGCAACTCTCTGTTTCGCTTTATTTCGAGATTCGTCTTATTGTCTTGCGTTAAGTTCCATAGTCTGAGTGAAACAATCAAATCTGATTGACTCGTTGCTTCTTTAATGAAAGAAAGTATACTTCGTACATATCCTTCCTTATCTGTAGAACCTTCATGGCCATCAAAGCTATGAAGCGAAAAATTCATCTGTCTGAGCGCAGGTTTATTTAATAATTTGTCTCTCTTTTTATTAATTAGCGTTCCATTCGTTGTAATGTTCACTTTAAATCCTTTTTCATGACTGATATCTAATAATTGACCTATTTTAGGGTGAAGCAGCGGCTCACCTTTTACATGTAAATAAATATAGTCTGTGTGAGGCTTAATTTGATCTAATCGCTTTGTAAAATCCTCCACAGAAAGAAATTGCTTCTGCCGTTCTGTTGGTGGACAAAAGCTGCATGCGAGGTTACATACACTCGTAATCTCTAAATAAAACTTCTTAAACTTTTTCAATCTCAATTCCTCACTTCTTTGACTACTTAGAACAGTGCTAACTATTGTTCCTTCACTATTACAGCATAATTTTTCATAAATGGGAACATGCTTATTTGAGGAAACTGTTGTTACTATTTTTCACACTCTTGATTTAAGTCAATGCCACATCATATCCTCCTCGTTAAAATATAACTAAAACGATGTAACATAGGAGGTTCGTTTATGACCGTTTCAGTAGAAGAACAATCAAATCAGCGAAAAGTTGCTCTGACTGCTGGCATATCCCTTATCATCATGGCACTTGTTGCATTTTTTTCCTCTGGATTCGCCCATGCAAGCCTCGTTGTAAAAGGGGATGCTAGTGCCACCTATCACAATATCATGGCGGCACCTCTCCTTTTCAAGGCGGAAATCTTTGGCTGGTTCATCATCCTAATCACTGATATTGTGGTGGCCTGGGCTTTCTATATTTTCCTAAAGCCCATTCATAAAAACCTTTCATTGCTTGGGGCATGGCTCCGTCTTATCTATGCGACGATATTAGGAGTTGCCATACTCAATTTGCTATTTGTACTGCTTCTCACGAAAAATACAACTTATCTATCATTCTTTAAAATTGATCAACTTCAGGCACATATCATGCTATTTTTAGAAGCATTTCAATCGATTTGGTCGATTGGTTTAATCATTTTTGGTGGACACCTCATAATTGTCGGCTACTTAACGTTCAAGTCAGCCAGCATACCCAAAGTCATTAGCATCTTATTACTACTTGCTGCAATCGGCTATATTGTCATTCACTTATGTAACACGTTTTCTCCGGAATATGACAAAGTTATTTCCATACTTCAAATTGTATTTAGCATCCCAATGATTGCTGGAGAACTTGGCTTTGGTGTATGGCTCTTGCTGAGAGGCGGAAAAACCTCACAAAATGAATAACAACTTCCTAACAATTTCCCTTATAGATTCGCTTCTTAATTCGACTTAATGACTCTGGGGTAATCCCAAGATAACTCGCCAACTGATGTTGAGGGACACGGTCGACTAAATGAGGTCGTTTCCGTAATAGTGACTTGTAGCGCTCTTCGGGTGTAGAGGCAATAAATGAAGCTAATTCATCTTGCATATCACCTAGTTTTTCCTCAATCATCTTGCGGGTCATTGTTTCCAATTGTGTATATTTGTTATACATGTCCTTTTCGGCATCAAGATCACCAACGACCAATATACAGTCTTCTATACAAGCCAAAGAATACGACGATGACTTATCTTGTTTATGATGATTAAAATTCGCAATCGCTTGTTCTTCTGTGTAAAAATTAGATGTGACTTCTTTCCCCATCTCATCTATCGAATACTGCCGGACGCAGCCCTGCAATACGAAGTAACATTTCGTAGGAACATCTCCTTGTCTAAGGAGCATTGTTCCTTTTTTATATTCTTCAATCAGTATCTCTTTAACAATTTCCTGTTGCTCCGCTTCATTAAACGTTGTAAATTTACTCAAATACTTCAATAATATATTTTCCATATGACTTTCCTTTCAATGCTTGATTGAATTGAAAAACTCCAGTTTTATGTTCATCGCCTTTTTTACATTCATTTCGTGATAAAATCTTAATGTCCTCGTATCTAGTATAGTTTTTATTTCATATTCATTAATGATTTTTTGAAAGCGTATTAATTTCCACATAAAAGTAAGTTACAATAGAACAAAAAAGAAATATATAGTTATGAATTTGAAAAGCTATAGGGGTATAAGAAAATGAAAAATAAACTTCAAGAACTTAATAAACCAAAAAAGCCGTTATTCGTCACTGTGTATGACCAGTTGTATAAATTAATCATGGATGGAACCTTTCCACCAGACAGTAAGCTTCCAACAGAACCAGAATTAGCCAAAGTATTCGGTGTAAGCAGAATGACATTACGGCATGCTTTAGCACTGTTACAGGAAGATGGATTGGTGAAAAATATCCATGGAAAAGGAAATTTCATTACAAAATTTCACCTTAACGAAAGTATGGATGGCTTGGAGAAGTTAGGGAATCCCTTATATAAATGCTATACCGAAAAAATAGACGATATCGAACTGATTTTCCGAATTGATCTAGTCACAGACTATGCCAAGCAAGTATTAAACCAAGAAATGACTGCAGTCGTTGCATTGGAACGCTGGTATAAAAGCAACGATAAAATCGTAGCTTTTGCTTTTACAATGATGCCAATCGAAGCTGTTTCGAAGTTAAATCTTGACTTACAAAACGAGAAGCAAGTATTAGAAATGTTGGAGGAAAAAATATATGAACTGGCTAATTCCTCTACCATAGAAATTAAACGTTCTAACTCCGTCAATACACCGTCGTCATTGAAATATCAACTTTTCCACGGAGAAGAATGTGATTTGATTTTAGAAAGTGTCTATATTAGCGATAAATATCCTGTTGTTTATAATAAATATTATATACCAATCGAATTTAGTCAGATTAAGATTAAAACATCGAAGTAATGGGATGAAGTTCTTAAAAACCCCTTTTGAAAAAATAATTCAAAAGGGGTTCTCTCATTAGATTACAAATTACTCCTCAAACCTCGGCTGTGCAAACTGCATTCTACACATGGACCAATGAAACGTTGTGTTTTGAATCTCATCAAACATATCCCATAAGTTATTTACGAAACGCAGTTCAACATTACGTGTAAACAATTCTTGAAATAAGTCAACTACTTCCCATTTGGCAATTGGAATTTGCGATGTTTCACTTACATAATAGCCAGCATTCTCATCTTGCAGTGTGAACTCTTTTGTATCAAATTCATACAAGTATAATTTCGTATGTTTCATCGTTTCATACCATTTGTTTTCAATAACGACGACATGCGCACTTGATTTTGATGATAGATACGTTTGCTTGTCGCTTTCAGATGTATTTGGACCAACGTGATAACAAACACGTGGACAATTTCTAGGTGTCAAAAAATTTGGTAAACATCGATCCTCTATTGCCCATACAAGCCCTTTCGATGGATCTATATCCGTTCGAGTCGGGATTCGGGGATGAAACACTTGAATATCACTCTCTTCACTCACATGAAATATTCGCACACATTTCCCTCCTTCTCATGCATGGTCCCTTATTTTCTTAATTTAAATACGATGAAGTCCGCACAGTGTAGATCCTCTTCAAATTGCGGATACTTTTTCAGCATTTCTTCAGAAGGCATCGGTTCGATAACATCTACTAAAGTAAACCCTACTTGGTGAATCGCTTTAAAATAGCTCGTCAATGTGCGATGATAAAATACAACTTTTTCATCGGAATTTATCGGAAACCTTTGATCATATACCCCTTCATAGAAATAACGCTGAACCTTCCAATATTGTTGATCGACTTGTTCACGCCCTATCCATCCACTATTTGGCGTGACAAAACAAGGATGAAGAATAGAGAAAATAAAGGTACCACCTTGCTTTAAGAGCCTGTACATCTCGCTTAATGCTGCCTCATAATTCTCTAAATCTTGGATGACCATATTCGAAACGATTAAATCGTACTGTGCATCTGTTAGAAAATCGAGTTTCTCACAATTTCCTTGTTTATATTCAATTGCTTGACCGCTTTTCGTTCTTTGTTTCGCAATTTCAATCATCTTTTCCGCATAATCAACCGCAGTCACAGTAGCCCCTTGCTTGGCAAAGATTCTACTTAAATAACCTTCTCCACATCCAGCATCTAAAAGTTTTTTTCCCTTAACATCTTCTATTAACGAAAAAATCGCAGGATTTAACAATACCTCTCTATGAATACCACCATGCTCATCATAGCCTGCTGTAAAATAGTCAGCATGTTTGTTCCAACGCTTAATTGCTTCATCAGTCGTCATTGTTCTTTTCATCGTACGCCCTCTTTTCTATATTGGTCGTAACGTTACGTTTCTTGTGCACACTCTTATTTTTTCATTTTCAAGAAAAAAAATATAGACTTATAATTCAGTTTTTTATATCATGTAGGTAGTGTCATGTCTTTTTTAATATGAAAGCAAGCCAGATATCCTGAATTGGATGTCTGGCTTTTTTAATGCCTAAAATATAATATTTATAAACCTTACCTATTTAGAATATTAGTGGCCCATCAAGCTAATATTTTGAAGTATCCCCAAAATAAAAATTTTATCTTTCCACAGTTGCCTATGAGAATTCAGCTTATTTTTCAGTTATCAAACCTTACAAAATCGTAATTTGTACGTAAGGTTTTTAGATAGTTGATTTTTAATTTTTATATAATAATATAAACATAAGTAATGATGTTCAATTTTTAGATTTTTAGGAGGTTAAACAACATGAAACAAACGAACATAAATGTAAAATTATCCCTTATTCAATTATTCCTTTTAATACTAAACTTATTTATATTTTCCTCAAGGATGCGATCTTTACCTTGGTTTGTTGAAGATAGTTTCGGCTTATTTGGAATTTTTATTACTGCTCCTTTATTATTAATTATTGGTACAATTATGATATATCTTGGTAAAAGACAAAACTATTGTATAGAAAGAACGAGACAAGCCATTCCTTTTATTGCAGCAATTTTTTCATTTTTTATTGTCATAATACAATTCACTGATTTAGTAAATATAGTAGCCCTTGTATTTACTTCTGTAATGGTTCTGATAACACTCATATTTTCGTTACAAGATTTTTCCAAACAAAAAAGAAATTACATATAAAAGGCTATTATACATCGTTATCAAACGAAAATAATTTTGTATCTATATAACGGAAAAACGCTATTCTTTCTGTAGAATCGTAAGAAAGGTTAGCGTTTTTGTATATCTATTTCTGGATCTGATGAATTTCAACTATTCATTTTACCCTACAAGCGATGTATTTCATACGAAATACATCGCTCTTTTTGTAACAAAACAGACAAATTCCGAAAGAAAGATGTATTGTGAGCAACGAAAAGGTATGGTATCCTTTTCATTGTTAAGATATATACAAGTTTTTAGACAAGTATACAATATCGTATATCACAAAGAGTTATTTTGCACAATCATGAAAGCGGAATCAAAATGTAAGATGTTTTTCGTTATTCATACCCATGCTTTCCTGTAAGCATCATAAGAAGCATGGTATCCTTTTCACTCTTTAGATGTATACAAGCTATACGATAGTGTAAAGTGTTATCACGCGTGATTATGAAAGCGGAATCAGCATACTTTCAGTCATTCGTGCAACCGCTTCCTTTTAAACATTATAAAAAGGAAAACACAAAAATGGGTACAACTGTGCACAAGGAAATCCCACCTATGAAGCAAATGGCCTAGAAATTATTGAAGCCATCCGATTAATTGATAATTTGACAATCATGATTTAGGAAGATCATTCCTAGATCACAAAAGGAGAGGAATATCGCTATGTCTACAATAAATGCAGATGTAAGCATGAAAAAAACTCAGGAATATAGTGCTAAGAAAGCAGTACCTTTTACCTTACTGTTATTTCTATTATGTTTAGTAATTGACAATTCGTTTAAAATTATTTCTGTTGATATGGCAAAGGATTTTAACATTTCAGCGACAACAGTTAGCTGGCAAGCAACATTAGCTGGTCTTGTGATTGGAATTGGAGCAGTCGTTTACGCTGCTTTAGCGGATTCTATTAGTTTTAGAAAACTTTTTACTGTTGGGATTATTTTAATCTGCGTCGGTTCTGTCATGGGATATATTTTTCAACATTCGTTTTTACTAGTTGTTATTTCACGAATTATTCAAACTGCCGGTTTAGCATCAGCTGAAACGTTATATGTAATATTTGTCACAAAGCATTTACCTGCAGATGAACAAAAGAAATTTTTAGGATTAAGTACAAGTAGTTTTGCTCTTTCACAGCTTATCGGTGCATTAACTGGAGGTTATGTTTCAACATATTTCCATTGGACAACTCTATTTTTAATTTCTTTAGTAACGCTTTTAACTCTTCCTTTCATTTTAAAATATCTTCCTAAGGAAGAAGCGCAAAACAGTCATGTAGATGTATTAGGATTATTCCTAGTTGGAGCCATTTCAGCGTCCCTACTACTATACATTACAGATTTCAATTGGATGTACCTGATCTTGTTTATTGTTGCAATTGCCTTGTTCCTTACCTATATTAGTAAGAACTCAAAAGCTTTTATCGGAATTTCATTCTTCCAAAATAAGCAGTTTATCTCATTACTTGGCGTTGCATTTATCATTTACTCTGTACAGCTAGCATACATTTTCCTATTTCCATTCTTGCTTGAAAAGATTTACGGTTTGCAGCTAGATACGATTTCACTATTATTAATTCCAGGCTATATCGCAGCGACTATCGTCGGAGCTCTTTCTGGAAAAGTTGCAAAGGTTATGGGAAGTAAACAATGTATTACAATCGCTATGTGCAGCATTATGATCAGCTTACTATTAGGCGGATTCTTTATCAAAACTTCTGTTGTTGTATTCGTAATATCTATGATTCTATTCTCTAGTTCATTTGCATTCATGTATGCACCATTACTTGAGTCTTGCATTTGTACAATCGACAAAGAAAAAACAGGAACAGCAATCGGATTTTATAACTTAACACTTAACGTTGCGATGTCAATCGGAATTGCTTACACAGCAGCAATGATGGACAATTCCGCAATGAAAAAGAGTTTCCTAGGAATGGTAAATACTGCGGATACTTCCATGTTTAGTAACATCCTATTCATTCTCGTACTAATTGCCCTTTTCAGCTTATCTCTGTACTGGGTATTAGTAGGACGAAAAACGACAAAATAGATTTATATAAACTTAAAGATAGAACCCTAAGCCTAAGAGCTTAGGGTTCTTTTTTATGACTGTTTTATAATAGATCTATTTGATTTTATGGTGGAATTTCAAATGATTATAATCAATAAGTACGTTATAATTATAGGAATATTACAAATATTAGAGAGGGATTTAAATGCAAGCAAATTTAGAAATGATTAAGCAAAATCTAAATACTAGCGATAAGGTTCTAGCACATATGCGATGTTCTTTGGAAGTATTTATATATAGACAAACGATACGATCAGGTATTCTCGCAGCAACCAAAAGCAAACTTATTTTTTGTGCAGATTCAGTTGCAGGAAATGAATGAACTGCGACTTACGAGTATAAAGATATAGATGAGATTACACTAAAGAAAGGGATCATGAGCGAATATATTGCAATCAAGCATAAATACGATGTAGTAAAGTTTAAACAATTAATGAGTGTTAACGTAGAAGATTTTATCGTTATGATTAGGTTGAAAATAGGAAAATAACATTAACTAAGACCTCTTATTTGAGGTTTTTTATAACTTATCAAAATCAGAACCACCGCCACTATAAAATATAATATAGTAGTAATTGCAAAAGTATGTAGTTTATCTCCAATTTGGATTGCCATAAAATAATTAAAAAATTGATGAATCATCATTGTTATAACTAGATTATGATTCAAATTATAAAATACCGTCATAATTATAGATACAGAAACAATAGAAATTAAAAAACAAATAATATATTGAACCAATTGTATTCCTGTATATCCTGAAGATATAAACCATAGTGGCGTATGCCAAAATCCCCACACCACGCCAACTATAATTGCTGATTTTAGTGGAGTGAATTTTTTTTGCAATTCATTTAATACATACCCTCTCCAGCCTAGTTCTTCTCCTAATGGACCGCGAATTAAATGATTACCAAATGTCACTAGTAGTGTACTCCAAGAAGTAGCTAATTGAGCTTTTATTGGGATGTTCTGGTCAATACTTGTAAAGAAAAGACTTCCTAGAAAAATAGAAAATTGAATTAGAATAATCCATAATACCGTTGAAATTTTTATTTTTTCCCTGAATTGACTTTTTATATATTCCCTTAGATCACCTTTTGGATTAATTTTACGAAACATAACTATAAAAACAAATGTAGAAGTCCACGCTGATAAAATTATTAATATGTTAGTTAGCATTTGAGCCTTTAAAACGTTCATTACTATCGCAATTAGTAGAAGAAAACAATAAAATATTACATATGTCCAAATCATGTATTCCCTTAATACTCTTTTCATTAGATATCCTCCTATAAATTTATTAGAAAGCCGATGAAACAATTTTTACACTTTTCTCTATCGGCTTAAAATATATACTATGGTGTAACCCCCAGGTCAATGCACCTATTCGACATATTTTATTTTTCTTTAACTGGACAATATCTTTCGTTTTGCTTCCCCACTGCATCCTATATCGTATATATCAGCTTTCCTATTATCCTTCAAAATAACCACCTTATCACCATATGCCCCTAACATATGCAAAATCTCCGCTTTACTCTTTCTTTCAAAATCCCTCGTCCACTTAAACATCTTCAAATACATGTTGAAACTTGGCTTATAGTTTGCTTTTTCAAGTCCGAGTAATTGTAAAATGAATCTCTTCGTTATTCTATATCTCCTCTTCGAAAGCGATACATCTAAAAAAATGATGATATCTGCATGTTGAAAACTTTGAGATACCCATGTATGATGAGCACCTTCAACAATCCACACATCAGAACTGACAATATCATTCAGCTGCCCATCTCTTTCTTCAGGCGTATTCCTTACATCCCCTTTTTCAGACCTTTTCCAAACGACATTGTCGAGTTCATAATATGGAATGTTTAACTGCGAAGATAACATTTTTGCTAAAGTTGTTTTCCCGCTCCCGACAGAACCTATGATATGAATTTTATTAGGAAGTTTATAATTCAATACGACCACCGTCCCATTCCCTATCTACATCTTCTTCCCCATTCTCCAGCAGCGCTGATTGTAAGAATTTCGCTCTTCTCCCAATCTTTCAAGTCCTTGTTTTTCATAAAATTTGATTGCTCGCAAATTAGACTGTGCAACGCGAAGGTGATATTCAAATAGATTACGTTTTTTAAACTGCTCCTCAGCATATTGAAAAAGTTCGTTACTATATCCCTTCCCTCTCCCCTCGGGAATTACATATACAAAACTTACATATCCAATCTCTCGCCCTTCATACTGATCATATCGAAGCACTAATTCTCCAACTGCCTGTTGATCACGTTCCAAGAGAACAAACCCTTCTGGAAAATTCAATTGCTTTTGCTTTGCATACTTTATATATTCACTCTCATGAAATTCAAGTTCTTCATCTGTATCTGTGAAAAATCTAATGATTGTCTGTTTATCTTTTTCGACATCGACATGACGAAATGTAAACATTGGCATCATTTCCTTTCCTCTCATACTTAAGTTAATCTTACAATATCTTTCATTTCGGTAAAATGAGCCAAAACTTTAGGGTACAGATAAGAAATGCTTATGAATCTAACCTATTGTTTTCAATTATCGCTTTCAATTTTCTTTCATTTAGTCCATTTTGCACTTGTTTATAGATTAGATTAGGAGTTTTATTTTCGTTTCACTTTAATATCTATTCTATCCCCTGAAAAAGAAAAAAAACGACCCACGCTTTTGGATCGTTAAAGTCTATTTCTTTTTCAGATGTTGTTGTAATTCATCTATGACTTTTTGTAAAAGGGGTCCCGACGTCAAAACGCGGATATCGTATAATTTCCGCGTTTTGTCGGCAGGACCCATATAGAAGATAATGATAGGGACTTAAATTGTTCTCTTTTGCGGTCTCAACCACATTATACATGATGGCACTTCCTCTAGCACCTCTCGATGTATTTGAGAACATCCAATTTTTTCTCCCGATCACAAGAACATTCACTTCTGTTGTTATCGATTTCTAAACGACCGTCTAATAAAAAAGCTTCAACAGAGTAGAAATATGATTCCTCAAAAAAAACTAGCGACTATAAATCACTAGTTCAGATTGTCTTGAAGTTATTTTTCTTTCTTCTTTTTAAATGCCAAAACATAAAATAATGTTGGGATTAATAAAATTCCCAATAACTGTCCCGTTCCATAAGGGCCGCGCTCAATATTTCCTCCCGCTAGGTCCTTAATAGATGATATTGTAAACAAAATTGCTACAACTAATGCCCATTTACGTTGAATTAATTTATTATTCATTTTTCTTCACTTGCTTTCATAAAATATTTTTTTCATACAATACCCATTATGGTAGTAATATCTATATTAATTAGGGTTTATTTCGTATGCGAATTTTTAAATAATCTACACCGATTCCCTATAAAAAGGAACCCCCAAGTATATTGTATTTCAATCTAATTACTATTTTACCATATTTAACTATATCATTGTTAAGAAAGATGAATTAAATCTGTATTTAGGGTACCGTCCCATGGCTATCAAGCTAA
The DNA here is from genome assembly GCF_028401955.1 of Bacillus sp. BP-3. GTDB lineage: Bacteria > Bacillota > Bacilli > Bacillales > Bacillaceae_G > Bacillus_A. The sequence continues at coordinate 92,623 of NZ_JAQOTJ010000002.1, read as the reverse complement.
GAAAAAATTAATACCCCTAAAACAAAAAATGCCATTCTTTCGAAAGAATGGCGTTTTTTCAGTAGATATTTCTCTAAATTTTTACATAAATGGTAATGTAAAATAGTTATTCCCCATATTCTCCCATACTCTTATAGTAATCAATCTTTTCTTCAATTTTCACCAGATTATCCTTCAACTCTTTAATTTCTTTAAGGACTTTGTTTTGATGTATTTCTAACAATTCTCGTCTAGTGCTTATGTAGGTTCACCTTGACTTCGTAAATCAGAAAAAAGTTTCATATCTGTGACTGACATTCCTGTTACTCTTAAACGGATTAAGAAATTGATCCAAGAAATATCAACTTTTGAATATCGACGATAACCATTGATATCTCGGCTCACCTCATTAAGTAACCCAATTTTTTCGTAGTAACGTAAAGTGTGCACAGTAAGTCCTGTTATTTTTGAAATTTGTTTAATAGTAAATATCGTGCTCAAGAGTTAGTAGCTCTGTGTGTATGGCTAATTTAAAAAGTCGCTAGTACTTCATTAACGCAATTATGTAGTAGTTTAGAGTCTTCGACAGGGGTTTTGATGACACCTGAGGGACTCAATCAACAATTTAATCCTTCAGCTGTCAAGCTTCTTCAACATATATTCTCTTCCTTGCTCACCCAAAAGCTATTTACTTCTCAGTGTTTTAAATAGTTTATATCAAATCTTTAGAAAGCAGAAAAAAATCTAGTTGAATTGATTTTCACTTAATTTTAGCTTAATGGGCACGGGGTATCGCCAGCATTTTGGAAAACACCCACGCTAAGCAAAAAATACAATAAGCTACCCATATGGACAGCTCATTTACATAATTATCGTTATTGGTAGTTGTTTAATATTAGTCAAATTCATTATTTGGGAGGTATTACGATCTTCCATTTTCCGGTGGAAAATAAATGGATAAATCTTCCTATTTGCTATTGGAGGCCTGTTTGTCGCTATTTCAAATTACAGATTATTTCATATAGATTACTATAAGCATCCATAAAGCCAAAACACTAATGATAGCGAGTGCTATACGCGTAGATAGTATTCGTATTTCAAAGTCGGTTTTCTTGGATGGTTCAGGATATACAATTATATAAATCCCCTTTAATAGTGCGAGCCATGCAATGAGTGTAATGAATCCCTGCCAGTTGAGTGCCCATACATTATGTAGGATAATAGTTCCTAATCCTAGGAAAATTGATAGAAAGCCATACATAATTCCAAATCCCCTGTCTTCGACCACTAATTTTTTCAGTTCACGTAGTACTGATGGACGTACAAAAAGTATTCCCGATACGATAACTGTCGTCCATCCCCAAAACAGTCCTAAAAAGGTACTTGCTTCCATTGTTATCTCACTCCTTTTAATTATATTTATATTTCAGGTATTTCCCCCTTTAGAATTAAATATGAAGGGGGAGTTTCATATTTTTTTGATATTAATTTTATATGTATACTGTATTCATGCTCGGTTAACATAACGTCTCATTATAAAAAGTTGGATATCGTCTAGAATCCTTTTATAACAAGGAATTACCCTACTATCAGATATTATAAAACATGCAGAATTTTATACATTACCGTAATGGTGCTGTTTTTCAGGTTCCCGTTTGTTATTGAATTAGCTGAAAAACTGTATAAAACCCTGCATGCTCTTAGCGTGGGGTTTTTCTGAAAATGCTGGCGGTACCTCCTTAGAGTAAAGACTTTGTGGTTTTAGCTACTAATAAATCCCTTAGCGTATAATTTTCGCGTTTTGTCAGTGGTACCCCATTCCTATCAATCCAAGTAATCCACTTTTCTATATTCAATTACGTTAAGTTCCTGGAGGCTAGCCAAATCTCCTGCCAGCACTCACACTCAAAAACAAGGGGTTATTTTACGGTATAATACGAATTATTCAGAATATTGATTTATATTAAGAGCGAAGGGGGAGTAGGTTAGGATGAAAAAGCAAAGATTTTTAAAAAAACTATTAAGAAAAAGCTTTTATATTGAACTAGATGATTCTCTTCATTATCCATCTGTTAAAACGATCTGTTCAGCTATTGAAACCTATGCTATACAGTCTAAGGAGAAATTAAGATTTGAAAGTAAAACAAAACCGATTACTTTTTATTTAGAAGATACATTGTATAGTGCAAATGCACGTATGGCTCGTGGAGGATATTATATATTTTGTCGAGAAGTATAGAAGACTTAAGTTAATATGATTCTCTGTATTGGTTAAGCAAAATAAACAGACTAGTTAGTACTAGTATCTAAGAGTTATTTAGGACTAGCACCACCATCAACTTAATGTTTTGAAGTATCCCCAAAACGATAAAAATGAACTTCTTTCTATATATGACACAAATTTTTCGTTTTGGGGGCATTATAAAATTTAAACTTGATAGCGATGCGTCAGTACCCCTAAAACAACGTGCTGGTCTCGTACCATTACCAATTCTTCCTGTACTAAAGTCAATTCTTCCATCACTGTATCATGAGTCTCACTTAGTTAGACAATCATGATTTAGGAAGATCATTTCCCGAATCATAGGGCTTTTTTTAAGTGTCCATGATTCGGGGTACAGTTTACCTTTTATTTCATTGCCTCATGAACCTTTAACTGCTTTCCCTTTATCGTTGTGTTTTTCATTACTTTTAAAACAAGTGGTCCTTTTCCGTTTAATATATCAACATAAGAAACATTATCCTGTATCGTAATAATTCCTATATCATCCGCTGTAACACCTGGAATTTTGGCAATTGTACCAACAAAATCCACTACTCGGATTTTCTTTTTCTTCCCACCATTAAAGTAAAGTTTCATGATTCCCTTATTTAGACTAGCACTTTTATCTTTTTTAATAATTGGCTTAGCATTTATTTTTTCTTCAAATGCCGCCTTTCTTTTTGTAACTTCTTCTTTTAAAGGTGCATCTATTTTTACGATTTCAAAACCGATATACGCTTCGATTTCTGTTAGAAATCTTTCTTCATACGGGGTTACAAATGTAATTGCTTTTCCGCTCTTACCAGCACGTCCCGTTCTTCCTGTACGGTGTACATAACTTTCTTTTTCTAATGGAATATCGTAGTTGATGACGTGGGTAATATTTTCAATATCAATTCCTCGTGCTGCTACATCTGTCGCTACTAAATAGCGGAATTTCCCTTTTTTAAAGTCATTCATTACAGCAAACCGATCCTCTTGCACCATACCACCATGAATTTTATCACAAGGATAGCCAGAACGTTTTAGCTGTCTAAATACATCATCTACATTTTCTTGCGTACGGCAGAAAATAATGCAACTATCTGGATTTTCAATAGTTGTTATATCTTTCAGAAGAGAGAACTTCTCTTCTTCCCTCACTTCTAAAAGACTATGTTCAATTTTATCTGTCGTAATACCAGATGCTTGAATCTCGATGTTGATTGGTGATTCCATATATGTACGAGACAAATTTTCAACATCTGCTGGTAATGTCGCAGAAAATAGCATCGTCATTCGATTCGTAGGTAGTTCGTCAATAATCGCTTCTACTTGATCGATAAAGCCCATATTTAGCATTTCATCTGCCTCATCAATCACCAAATACTTCAAACACTCTAACGAGAAAGTCCCTTTTTCAATATGATCTAATACACGTCCAGGAGTGCCGACAACAATATGTGTCTTTTGTTTTAGTTCTAATTTTTGACGTGCAAATGGAGATTTTCCGTAAACCGCAGTTGCTTTAATACGCTTAAATCTTCCTATATTCGTAATATCTTCTTTTACCTGCGCAGCAAGTTCCCTTGTTGGTGTAAGGATTAACGCCTGCGGCTTATTTTCTCCCCACTCAACCATTTCACAAAGGGGAATCCCAAAAGAAGCTGTCTTACCGCTTCCTGTTTGTGATTTTACAACAAGATCTTTCTTTTCTAATGCAATTGGGATGACTTTCTCTTGCACTTCTGTTGGCTTTTCATATTGTAAGCTAGCAAGTGCTCTTACAATTTCTTTACTCAATGCGTAATCGTTAAAACTTTTTGGACTCATGTACTAACCTCATTTTGTTATAGATTCTTGTATGTATTTTTCACCATTGTATGAATACCATATGCATCATTCCTGCTAAACCTGTTTTCAAGTCTTCAGAAAATGCATCAATGTAGAATATTAATAAGTATACGTCATTTCCAACACATATGCCTACAAAATCCAACACATCTTTTTCAAACAAAATTATCTCTCACTAGGAACACATTCCATATATTTTTCGTTATTTTTTCCGCTATTCTGTAATTCATTATGCTTGTCCTCTTGAAAATCAAATGTAAATCCAATATTCTAATACTATTAACTCTCTACTAAAGGTTGTGTTTAACATACGTATTAATAAGTTCATTAGTGAATCTGGAAAAGCATCTAGACGCGGTGCAGATAAATTAGTCACTGAAGGAAAAGTCACGATAAATGGAAAGGTTGCGAAAATAGGCAGCCAAGTCGAGCCCGGGGATGATGTTCGTGTAAACGGTAACCAAATACGAATGGCAAGTAATTATGTTTATATTGCCTTAAATAAACCCGTTGGCATTACGAGTACAACAGAAAAAAATGTTAAGGGTAATATTGTTGATTTAGTCAATCACCCATTAAGAATTTTTAATATTGGGCGACTAGATAAAGATTCAGATGGCTTAATACTCCTTACGAACGATGGAGATATAGTCAATGAAATTTTACGTGCTGAAAATAAGCATGAGAAAGAATACATTGTTACAGTAGACAAGCCGATTACTCCTGAATTTTTAAAACGAATGGCTGAAGGTGTAAAAATTTTAGGTACGAAAACGCTGCCTTGTAAGATGGAACAACTTTCCAAATATGTTTTTCAAATCACTTTAACACAAGGACTAAATCGTCAAATTCGTCGCATGTGTGAAGCGCTTGGATACGATGTTTATAGACTACAGCGAACTCGAATTATGAATATTCATTTGGGTAATCTACCCGTTGGACAATGGAGAGACTTATCTAAAAAAGAGCGCAATCGATTATTCCAAGACTTGAACTACGAGCCAAAAGAATGGTAAAAAAGATGGACCAAAACAGTAAGAAACTGTTTTGGTCCATCTTTTTTTACTGTACACGTTTTGCATGGCACTCGTTTTCCTATCTATTTTCCAAATCCCTTGCGATATCCGCATTTTCTACATAGTTCCTCTACTGCGACTCTTCGTGAAAATTCACCTTATAAATAAACGGTCGAACGCACACATAGATAAAAGCATGATATAAGATTAACAGATTCATCCACTTAAGGAATGATCTCCAATTTTTCACCGTGATTCCAGCTATAACAACAAGGGTTGTAAAATAAATGAAACTAAGTAAAAGTCCGTTTGAAAATTCCGCTAATCTATTAATCATTTCCATCACCAAAAAGGTCACATCCTTCCATGCATAATGTACTATCATATTATGCTCAAAAAGGACAAGCTGTTTGTACACGTGTGCTTTGCAAAAAAATATCATACGTAATTCGTGTATATATCGATTTCGGCACCATTTTACCAATAAAAAACCCGAATTGTGTACTTTTTCAATGTCCACAATTCGGGTTTCAGTTCAAAAAACGTGTATATGTATCCCGCTATTTGCGGGCAGTAAGACCTCAAACTAGTGGAAGTTCCACCTTATCAATCTAAACCTTTATAAATGAGTTAAGATCACTTAAATGTGTCTCAATAACTTTTTGTTCATACCTCTTCTATTTCTGTTAAATGGTATATACAAGAGTAGACATGCTATAAACGCAGCAATTTCTAATGAAATAATATAGTATGGATAAGGACCTAACATATCAAGTAATGAAGCCGTTTCTGGCTTATGCGCTAAAAACATATAGTTCCCGCCAGTTTTATAGTTTACGAATAAAATAATTGGTAGCACTGCATTTAAAAACAGCATCGTACGTTTAATCGATTGAAAAGTTGGTCTATATCCTTCCACCCATGTCATAAAGAGCGGTGACAACACGAGTAATGCATGTGCGATGAAATATTCTATGAAGCGAAAATGCGGAAATGCATACTGTAAATTTGGAGTTAAAAGTGATTGCGATGCCCCAAGAATTCCTGTAAAAAAGACAATCTCATATAGCCTATAACTTTTCGTTATAATCATAATGGATGCCAAAAATAAGCTAATCGTACATAACTCAAATGGCAATGATGTACTGAGTCGAAAAATCCCCGCCTTCACTTGCCATACGTCCAATCCAAATTCACTTCCTATAAACAAAAAAGCAATTGTGTATCGAACCATCATATTCCATTGCTCTTGGCGAAGTAAATCCTGATATTGATATAGAAAATAAATCCCTAAACCAATAAGAAGAAGTACAATAACGTGTTGTTTCGAGTATGGGACAAACGGTTCTAATGGAGCTGCTCGAAAATATGCTTCCATGCTCCCACCTCCTTTCTACAATATTATGGTAAAAAAGGAAGGGCTCGTCAACTTATTTACTTTCTGCAAAAGCTCAAATTTACTGTTCTTTTATGGATTCTTTTTATTTATCGTAAAATACGAGTTTGCAAGGCATTTTTGATTAAACTTTATTTCAAAGCTACATATGTCCTTAAATAAAAAAGTTTGAACCAAATCGAAAGAAAATCAGGATAGATGCCCGGTAATCCTTCGATCTTTTTTATAAGGGAAACAGGAGAAAAGCGAGGGATGGAATAGGATAATTCATTCCTCTGAGTAAATGATTTTGGACTAACTTTTTTCTATATGAACAATATGTGAAAGCGCTCACGAAAATATTATATTATGTTAGAATAATAAGGAAATAAATCCAGAAATGTTAGAGGAGGAAGGCAAAATGAAGTTACATAGTATCAAAAAAGCATGTGTAGCAGCAGCCGTTACTACCTTAATAGTTGGAGGATTCGCCCTTCCTGCAAGTGCTTGCACATCGGTTTTTGCAGGGAAAAAAGCAACCGCAGATGATTCGGTCATGATTGCACGAAATGAAGACGTATCTAGTGCATGGTCGAAACATGTCAAGGTATTCCCTCGTAAAACACATAAATCAGGGGAAAAACTGAAATTTGAAACTGGACTAACAGTAGATCAACCAAAGGTATCCTATAAATATATTGCAATACCAGACTGGGATCCTTCAAAAGGGCCTTTTGAAGAAGCAGGGATAAATGAATACGGAGTAGCTATTTCTGCTACAAATAGTGCCTATGCAAATAAAAAAGCAGAAGCATCTGATCCATTTGTGAAAAAAGGTGTTAGCGAATCAGTTATTCCAACCTTAATTTTACCACGTGTTAAAACAGCCCGTGAAGGTGCTGAATTACTAGGACAGTACATTGAAAAGTATGGTTCTGCTGAAGCAAATGGTGTTGCGATCGCAGATAAGAATGAAATTTGGTACTTTGAGGTTGGAACAGGACATCAATGGGTAGCAGAAAGAGTACCTGATAATGCTTATTTAATTGTTGCGAATGGATTAAGAATCGATAATGTGAATCTTTCCGATACGAAAAACTTCATGGGCTCTAAAACATTAATTTCTCATGCAGTTGAAAAAGGCTTAATACCAAACGATAACAAAGATAATAATCAAAAATTTGATTTCGCTGGAACTTATGGTGATGTTGGTCAAAAATACAATACACGTAGAGAGTGGTGGGGACAAAAGACATTTACTCCATCTATAAACCAAGATGCTGAATTAACACGTTATCCATTATTTATGATTCCGGATCAGAAAATTACGCCAAAACAAGTGATGAAATTCTTGGGCTCTCACTATGAAGGTACTCCATATGACCCTTCTACAAGTACAGGTAAAGATGAGCGTGCTGTTGGTGTAGATCGTACAGTTGAATCCCATGTTATTCAACTAAGATCTAATATGCCTGCTGATATTGCCAATGTTATGTGGCTTAGCCTAGCAAGCCCCGAATATAGTGTTTATTTACCATTCTATCAAGGAACATACGACACACCAACTGCTTTTAAACTTGGTAATGACAAATATGATGATCAATCAGCTTACTGGGCTTTCCGTGCACCAGCTGCTTTAGCTGCAACAAACCCAGACACACTTGGAGTAGGATTGAAAAACTATTGGGATAAATACGAGGATCAGTTATTTGCAAAACAAAGTTCGGTTGAAAAAAAGGCTACTGAACTTTATAAGGAAGACAAACAAAAAGCAATTAAGTATTTAAATAAATATAGTAATGACACGGCTACAGATGCATTTACAAAAGCAAAGCAATTAAGAAATGAATTAATTACGGATATTGCAAAAAAATCAAAAGATGTCTTCAATCCGGATCTATAAGAAATGAAGAAAATTTTGGGGCAGTCTCACAGCTTTTAAGCTGCGGGGCTGCCCCCTTTTTATGACACTTTCCCCAAAAGTATAAATTGATTCTTTAAAGGATATATTGAGCATTTCATATATGTTTCCATCATGGAATTTACAATATAAATATCCTTTCTTCTTGAGTTACCTCATAAAATTCACAGAAAAGAGGCCTTCCTATCGTGCCATCCCATATGATATACATCAGTAGCTAAACCCGCTGGGCCCACATACCGTATGATGGAAAAATCTCTTTCAACTTCGCAAACGTTTCATCGCACCATATTTTGGAGTTGAAATCACCAATAATGATACGCTGATTTCCATCGTCAAGGGTTTGCGTCCACATCCCATAGTCTGGGAAAATAGCTTTAATTGTGTGATATACATCTTCTGTCCATCCAATCGAATTGAAGTCTCCTACAAAGATACGATACAGTTCCTGAGCATTTGTGAACCATTTGAGCGGTTTATCTCCATTTAAAGCATTTAAATCTACTTTTCCAATTCCATCAAGCCATCCCCCTGTTTCACCATCTGCATATTGCCACAAATCGCATGCATATTTAGGTTTTCTTCCTCCATATCGTGGAATCCATAAGAAATCAGCTTGTACATTTTGCAACCCATAAGATCCATACATATGATGCGATACATATAAACCAACTTTCCAACCAGCATTCTGGCAAGTCGTAATAAATGCTTGTGTTGCTTCTGCTAGATTCGTAGCTCCACAGCTTGCTAGCGTATCATCTTCCACATCTAACACAAGAAACTTTGCATTTGGATTGACACGTACTAGAAAATCTTCGGCCTCTACAATAGCATCTGCTATGCTTACATAACAGCCGTAAGCATAAGCGGCATGAGGAATTCCATATGCTTCTAAATTTTGAACATGTTCATTGTACAGTGGATCTACCTTCTTTGATCCATATTGAACACGGCAGATTGCTAGATCCAGTTGCGGCGTCGCTACATCCCAATCGATATTATCATTGTATTTTGATAGATCTACGATATGTTTTGGCATGATTCAATGTCCCCCTTTCTCGTTTTCGTAATATATATAATCGTTCTACTAGTATATTTGGCAATGAATTTCTTAAAATAATTCAAATGTGAGGGACTTATAAACAGTATGCGCTGGACAATATATGTATAAAAGATATATATAATTAAAGGACGGTGATTTAATGAAAGTGATTACTCATTTATTATTACTATTTAGTCTAGTGATAACCGTAGTAGCTTGTAAAAATGAAAATCTTTCAAATACTATATTATCTGTTGGAAAACCTACAGAAAACAATGATATACATTTTACAAACACAGATGAGAATAAAAAGATTCGTATCATTAATGAGATTTTTAACAACAAGAAATGGGATGTTAATAAGGAATTTGATGTGAGAGGAAAAATACCAGATTTAGTTCTTGAAATTAATAATCCTAACAAAGGATTACCTTCATTAAGCGTTATAATATTTTTTAATGAAAATGGAGCCGATGTTATAAATTTTAAAGCTGAATATACAGTTCTAAATAATGTAGAAGCTAAAAAAGTTAGAGAAGCAGCCGGAATATAAAAATTAATCATAAAAAAACCACACTGTTTCTAAATATTTAGAAACAGTGTGGTTTTCACTTTATGCTAACGCAGATGCCTGATCTTGTTGATCGACTGGTATAACTGCATCTGTTAATGCTGCGTCTAATTCAGCTGTATATTTCAGCTTCTCTTCTCCGCTCCAGTTTAAAGCTTCTGCCATGTAGTTGATAACAGCATCTTTCCATTGATATACCCAGTGGATGTTGAAGAATACTGCTCCCATACGGCGTACGAAGAAATCAACCGGCTTTGTTGCCATTTCAAACTCCATCGCGTATACGAGTGGAAGAAGTACGTCAAGCGGCATGTTATGGCGCTCTGCATCTCCTTTATATTCTTTCGCTAATTCGAAGAGTACGTCAACGTTTGAACCGTAGAATTTTGCGAATTGCTCTGCTTGTTCTACTGTTAAACCGTATTTTTTTCCTTCTTCTGCTTTTTTCGCGATAAATGCTGGGAAGTTTTTCGAACCACCAACATGACCGCCAGAGATTGGCATATGTTTCGTTGCACTTGCTGGGTATGAGCCTTGCCCTTCTTTTTGCATGAGCGATGTGACGTAGTCTAAGACCATCTCTGCCATTTTGCGGTATCCTGTTAATTTTCCGCCGGCAATTGTGATTAAGCCAGATTCAGAAGTCCAAATTTCATCTTTACGAGAAATTTCAGATGCGCTCTTTCCTTCTTCATAAATTAATGGACGAACGCCAGCCCAGCTTGATTCAATATCCTTCTCTGTAATCTTTACAGTCGGGAACATGTAGTTAATCGCGTTAATAATGTATGTGCGATCTTCTGTTGTCATTTTTGGTACTGCTGCATCTTTATCATAGAATGTATCTGTTGTACCTACGTATGTTTTACCTCCGCGCGGAATCGCAAATACCATGCGTCCGTCTGGCGTATCAAAGTAAATTGCTTGCCCTAATGGGAAACGTTTTTGATCGATAACAAGGTGCACACCTTTTGATAACTGCAGGACTTTCCCTTTTTTCGAGTTATCTTTTTCACGAAGTGTATCTACCCAAGGACCTGATGCATTGACGATCTTTTTACCATACACTTCATATACGTTTCCGTCTAATAAGTCGACTACACGTACGCCGCATACTTTTCCATCTTTATATAAGAAATCGTCTACTTTCGCATAGTTGACTGCTTTTGCACCATGTTTGATTGCTTCTTTCATGACTTCGATTGTTAAACGCGCATCATCTGTACGATATTCTACGTAATAACCGCCACCTTTTAATCCTTCTTGTTTCACAAGCGGTTCTCTCTTCATCGTTTCTTCGCGGCTAAACATTTTTCTACGTTCACTTTTCTTAACGCCTGCTAAAAAGTCGTATACACGAAGACCGATTGATGTACTAAACGCACCGAACGTACCGCCTGTATGGAACGGCAGCAGCATCCACTCCGGTGTTGTTACATGCGGACCGTTTTCATATACAATGGCACGCTCCTTCCCAACTTCAGCTACCATCTTCACTTCAAACTGTTTTAAATAACGTAAACCGCCGTGAACAAGCTTTGTAGAACGACTTGATGTACCCGCTGCGAAGTCTTGCATTTCAAACACAACCGTTGATAGTCCGCGTTTTGCTCCATCTAGTGCAATACCAGCTCCTGTGATTCCTCCGCCGATGACAATTACATCTACTTCTTGTTTATTTACTTCATTTAAAACATTTTGACGTTGTTTACTTGAGAATTTCATGGTAATTCCTCCCTTTTATTACGAAAAAAAGAGACCACAAACATCACCATAGAATTGCTTCTATAGCGTGTCGTGGTCTCTCCAAATCTCCTACCGAATTATTAACTTATCAATATTATAACACTGTTTATGATTATTTAAAAGCCTTTGTTGCTTCAATTGCCTTTTTCCAGCCAGCATATAGCTCTTCACTTGTACCCGCTTCCATTGCTGGTGCAAAGCTCTTATCCATATTCCACTGCGCTGCGATTTCTTCTTGATCTTTCCAATAACCAACTGCAAGACCAGCTAAATATGCTGCTCCTAAAGCTGTTGTTTCGTTCACTTCTGGACGCTCTACTGGCACGCCTAAAATGTCGCCTTGGAACTGCATTAAGAAGTTATTTTTCACTGCGCCGCCATCTACGCGTAATGTTTTTAACTCAATGCCAGAATCTGCTTCCATTGCACATAATACATCTTTTGTTTGATATGCTAACGATTCAAGCGTTGCACGGACAAAATGCTCTTTCGTCGTACCGCGCGTTAACCCGAATACCGCACCGCGTACTTCACTATCCCAGTACGGAGTTCCAAGTCCAACAAATGCCGGTACAACATATACGCCGTCAGTTGACTCAACGCGCGCTGCATACGCTTCACTATCACTTGCATCTTGGAACATACGCAGTCCATCACGCAGCCACTGAATTGCAGATCCTGCTACGAAAATACTACCTTCTAATGCGTATTCTACTTTTCCATTTAAACCCCATGCGATTGTTGTTAATAGACCATGCTCAGATGCTACTGCTTTTTCACCTGTGTTCATTAACATAAAGCAGCCTGTTCCGTATGTATTTTTCGCCATACCTTCACCGAAGCAAGCTTGGCCGAATAATGCTGCTTGTTGGTCACCTGCAACCCCTGCAATCGGTACATTTTGACCGAAGAAATGATAATCAACTGTATGACCATATACTTCAGAAGACGGACGCACTTCTGGAAGCATGCTTGCTGGTACTGTTAACATATCAAGAAGTTCTTCGTCCCATTTTAACTCATGAATGTTATACATTAATGTACGAGATGCATTCGAATAATCTGTTACGTGAACGTTGCCGCCAGATAATTTCCATACAAGCCACGTATCAATTGTTCCGAATAATAACTCGCCACGCTCTGCTTTCTCTCTTGCACCTTCTACGTTATCTAAAATCCATTTTACTTTCGTTCCAGAGAAGTATGCGTCAATTAAAAGACCTGTTTTTTCGCGAACCATATCGCCATAGCCTTTTCCTTTTAACTCGTCACAAATTTCCGCTGTTTGACGAGATTGCCATACAATTGCATTGTATACAGGTTTGCCTGTTTCTTTTTCCCATACAACTGTTGTTTCACGTTGGTTTGTAATCCCGATACTCGCGATTTGCTCCGGTTTTACCTCTGCTTCACTTAAACAAGTTGCAATAACTGCTAAAATAGATCCCCAAATTTCTTGCGGGTTATGCTCAACCCAACCTGGCTTTGGAAAATGCTGTGTAAATTCTTTTTGCGCAACATGTACAATTTTACCTTCTTTATTAAAAAGAATCGCACGTGAACTTGTTGTTCCTTGGTCTAATGAAAGAATAAATTTTTCCATGTTTATTTCCCCCTTATGCTACTTTTCTGCTATTTGTATTTTTCCCGCTCTGTTTGCTTGTCATATAAGAGATTGCTAGAACAATCACTGTTGCAATAGATACATAGATAAGTGCTGAATTTTGCTTTCCTTCAAATACAACCTGATGGAATAATCCCGCTAATGATCCACCTAAAATCGGTCCTACTACTGGAATCCATGCATATTTCCAATTCGATCCGCCTTTTCCTGGAATCGGAAGAAGGAAGTGTGCAATACGAGGTCCTAAGTCACGTGCTGGATTGATTGCGTAACCAGTTGTCCCTCCTAATGATAAACCAATACTTACAATTAAGAAACCTACAATGAACGGATTTAAACCGTCTGCAAACTTATTTGCTCCAATTGCTAAAATACCAAATACTAGAATAAAAGTCCCAATCATTTCACTTAAAAGGTTTGCAAATGTGTTTGGAATTGCTGGTCCTGTTGCAAATACGCCTAATTTTGTTCCTGCATCTTCTGTTTCTTTCCAATGTGGTAAGTAATGTAAGTATACAATACATGCCCCAATCATTGCCCCAATCATTTGTGCTGCAATATACATAGGTACATCGCTCCAAGGAAATGCTCCTTTAAACGCAAGTCCAATTGTTACTGCTGGATTCAAATGCGCTCCGCTAATCGACCCAACTGCATAAGCAGCTACAGAAACCGCTAAGCCCCATCCCATTGTAATAACGATCCATCCTGAATTTTGTGCAAATGATTTCTTCAAACTAACACCAGCACAAACGCCGCCGCCAAGAATGATTAGTAATGCTGTCCCTATTAATTCCCCTAAAAATGGTGACATATAACCCCTCCATAATCAAATTAAAGCGCTTTCAGTGAAAGAGAAGAATTGAATTTTCAAAAGAAAAAATCCACAAATACACGTTTCTATAAAATTATAGAAACAATGAAATGTGGATCTCTTCTTTTCTCCGTCACGTTTATTAACTTGTCTATAATGTTAAACTCATTTGAAAGCGGTGTCAATTAATTTTTTCATATTTTTGTCACTTTTTATGAAAATGTTTCCACAACTCTTTCTTCGACGTTGTAATCGCTGTCGCACCAGCTCCTAGAGCCCTTTCCACATCATCCACACTGCGAATAAATCCGCCTGCTAAAATAGGTAATCCCGTCCGCTCTTTCACTTCCGCAATTACGTCCACTAAAGCCCCTGGCAACACTTCAATATAATCTGGCTTTGTCTTTTCTAAAAGAGCACAACTCTTTTCCATTGCACTTGAATCAATTAAGAAAACACGTTGAATCGCAACGACACCTTTTTGCTTCGCTTTCATAATCACACTAGACCTCGTAGATAACACCCCGTACGGGCGAAACTCTTGACATATATATTCCGTTGCATACGCATCACTTTGCAAGCCATGAATTAAATCCACATGTAAAAAGATTTTTTTACAATACTGCTTTGCAAGAGTAATGACACTTTTTAACTGAGCAACATGAATATCAAGAATAACGATATATTCATAGGAACTATGCAATAGCTTCTCTAAATCTTTAATTTGCCGAACCGCTGGTAATATTTTCTGTTCATGAAATTCCATTCGAAAGTCCCCTTTTTTGTATCTTCCTATTTCTTATAGTACACAAATTAAGGAAAAAGAAAAGATGGGACCTTTTCTTTTTAGCTGTGCTCGCTGGTTTTAGTGTTGAATACCACCGAAGAATCTTTATATCATGTCTGCTGATATCGGCAAACACGAAAAAACGGGACTGATCGTCAGTCCCGTACATTGATTTACATATTAGCGCCTTGCGTTGAAACTTGCCACTCTACGCCGAATTTGTCTTTGACTTGGCCGTATGATGGACTCCAGAACGTTTCTTGAAGCGGCATTATAACTTGGCCACCATCTTGTAATTTTTCAAACACTTCTTGTGATTTTTCTGCATTTTGTATGTGAATAGCGATAGTCACTTGCGATCCAGTTTGCTGCGGCTGACCTGGGAATGTGTCGGAGATCATCAAATCCGTATTGCCAATTTTTAAATGTGCATGTAACACACGGTCTTTCGCCTCAGCAGGAGTTGGGAATTCTGGATTTTCAGGCATGTCTCCAAACGTTTGAAGGCTTACAATTTTTGCATCCAATGCATGTTCATAAAACTTAACAGCCTCTTGCCCATTACCATTCGTTACCAAATAGGGGTTAATACCTAAAATCATCACAAGCACCTCTTTCTAAAATGTTTAACATATGTAACCGCATAACAGAACATACGTTTCTATTATTTTATCATATATTACATATTTGTGGAACCATTTTACTTCGTTCATACAATGAAAAAAATCGACATCTTTTTATGTAACTCAGCTCGAATTTCGTGCTAAGCACATTCCCAGTCATCTTCCTTCATTCGTTCATTTCATAAGATGCTACCTAATGCTCACCACCAATCATACCTGCAATTGTATTTTTTCCGTTTCCATAATAATTACTACCACAGAATGATTTCAAAATCTTAAAACCTACTCTTTCCTGAGGTCAACAATACAGTTAAGTTTATTTCTCTTAGTGTATAAAATCAGTAATTGACAATAAGACCCTAACTATGATAAAAATATTAATCTGTTGATTAGCGTAAGGAAGTTAAAGTTTTTCTTCCGGAAAATGTATGAGAATATAATTTCTACGTTTTGTCCACATAACCCCATCTACCAAATACATACATGAAATCTGCTAGATTCATAGTTAAGAAGATAGAGAAATTCATACCATCAATTGTAAACAGCTTATAGAAGAAAAGAGGCTTATCCATCTATGATTCGTTACAACAATCAAGAAGGTTTAAAACAAATATTTACGTTAAAGGGAACGATTATAAAAGAAATCTTTAAACAAGTCATTTTTTATTCATGTGTTTCCATTTGTATTGTTCTTATTAACTATTACTTTGGAATACATATAAATTCGACCCCGTGGGTTATTGTAGGGGGAGCTTTAGGCTTATTATTAGTATTTCGAACAAATACTGCATACGATCGATATTGGGAAGGCAGAAAATTATTTGGAGGGATCGGTAATTCAACCAGAAATTTATCAGTAAGCTTTTTATGTTACTGGGATTCTAAAGGAAATACTATGGATAAAGAGAAATTAAAATTTCTACATTTATTAATTGCTTTTCCAAAACTAGCTAAACAACATTTAAGAAACGAAAAAGAGCTATCTGAGGTAAAAGATTTATTAGAACTATGTTCGGATAAAGAAAAAGAAATGTTAGTGAAATCTAACTATTTACCCCTCACCATTATTTTTATGTTGAAAACCGTGATAACAAAGGGATTGAAATCTGGACAACTTCCTCCAAATACTTTAATGAATATGGAAGATGAATTAGATAATCTATTAAATTCTATAGGCGGCTGTGATCGCATTAAAGCAACCCCTATTCCCTTTGCATATTTTGCACATATTAAAAGTTTACTTATCATTTTTTGCGGGACTTTATCAATTGGACTTGTCGATAGTATGGGATGGTTTACGATTATGGCAACTATGTTTATTAGTTTTGCATTTTTAGGAATTGAAGCAATAGGAGTTGAAATTGAAGATCCATTTGGTCAAGATTTCAATGATCTTCCATTAGAAGAAATTTGTATGGGAATAGAAAAACACTTACTAAACTTGTATTCCCAAAGTGAATTACTGGAATTACCAATTCCAAATCACAATACAAAAGCCATATAATTTTTAAATTATTACATATAATCAATCCTAATTTTACAAAAGAAGAATCTATCCTAGGTTCTTCTTTTTATTTTGTTTATAAAGGTGTACCTTTTGGAACGAGATGAAACATAAAGTATGTGTTACTAAATTGCTGTAAAAGATATTTTGCTAGGCAGTTAATTCATAACGAAAAACTAAGTATAGATAATTCCGATTCACCTTTTCTATAAACGGTGGATCTTTGATTTAAACCAACGTGTAACCTTGATGTAATGGTATTTCACAGTCCTATATAAGATTTCCCACTAAAATAGCTCACCAGTCATTACAGTCATAAACTCCTTAAAAAATTGTTCGTAATTCATGTGTATTGCAATCCTATGTTTTGGACGATTACCGAATGTTTCGGGTTCAAAGGTGGATCTAAAATCTCCTACGCTTTGTCCTCGTAAAGTCTCAAGTATACTAACCATCACAGACGATTGATAGTACGTAAAAATATCATCGCGGTTAAGCGCAATCAAAGTCAGCACATCATGAACTGGGCTACCTTGTATTCCAGGAACTTTTTTTTGATAAAATTGATAATAGTAATAGTCTAAAAGTGGCTTTAAAAACTTAGTTTTTCCTTTAGAGTGAATATAATTGACCATTTCTGGTGTTACGATAGCCGTTTGTGTAACATTCAAGGGATAAATTGATAGATTTTTTGCGTATCTCATTACAATATTAGCTGCTTTAGGATCACCATAAAAATTAGCTTCTGCAATTGGAGTAACATTTCCTGGATATAGAAAAGCTCCTCCCATAATATAATAAGAATGGACATTTTTCATCACATCTCCATAAAGGAGAAATAAGCTTGCAAGAGAAGTTAACCTTCCCGTATTCACGATAATCAGTTCATTTTTGTATTGTTCAATAAGTTTAAGAACTTCAAAGAAATTCTCAAACATTTTAAGTTCTAGTCCTGGGTGAATGGGCCCTATCCCAAACTTGCCGTGAACTTCTGGATAAAAAGTTTCAACCTCTGCAGCCATGGAATGTTCAGCCCCACCAAAAACTTTTATATATTCTTTCCCTACACTTTTAAGTAAAAAACGAACATTTCTAATCACTTCTGTTTTCGGTACATTCCCATAATCCGCAACAATTCCTATCACATCAATTTTATCTGTTAAATGTGCATATGTAAGAGCTATCGTATCATCAATTCCAAAATCACCAAAAAACAATACTTTTTTTCCCATACAGTATGTCTCCTTAGCTTTAGTATTCGCTTGTTAAAATAAATATAAATAGGGATGATTATAAGATAAGATTGCTCCTATACCTTTCGTAGCCATGTGGACAAATGAATTCATTTCGTTAACATACACTTTCGAGAAAAGAGAACAATTTCCTTTTGTATTCATAAGTTAAAAAAGACGTATTCCATAAACAGGATACGCCTTCTTTATTTCATTGTTTATATAACATAAACAATTCCTTATTATTAATTAAATTTAGAAAGAGCAAATTTAGCTGTAAAATTCATTTTCTTCATAAATGAAGAATTCACTCCTGCTTGAAATTGTACAGAAATATTACCGTCTTTTTGTGATTTAAATACGCGTCCATAAGGTGAATTAGCATTGTATGTACCAATTACTTGATTGTCTGCATCAAAGACTGTATAAGAAATCGGGAATCCTGAATTCGTTACAAAAACTGTAAGTTCTTCTCCTTTTTTAAGATTAAAAGATTCTTTTTGAGACACTTCATATGAACTCAAAGAATAATACTTAGTAACCTCTTGAATTTCTAAATCCATAGTTGCTGCACTAGCCTTTGGTACTTCTAATCCTGGTAAATTCATGCCCGAAAGTACTGCAATTCCTAATGTTCCTGCTAAAATGGCTTTTTTCATAATTCTAACTCCTCCTCTACTATTCTTTCATAAAAAGGTTTCAACAAGTAAATTTAAAATTCACTCGTTGAAACTATTATAGTTACAATGAGAATGATTATCAATATAAAATGGTATGCAATTTTGCATATATGGGAAAGTTTACTTATTTGTATAGCAAAATCACTTGTTTGAAAAAAATAAAACGATACAAAACCCACGGAGAACAATCCGTGGGTTTTGTTTAAAGGAACTTGGGGGGAGAGACTCAACTTGAGCAACCTTATTTTTCTAACACACCTGAGCAATTTGTTTTTCACTTAATAAAATGCTTGTACCAAATGTATTTGGGAACTCATAAGTTGCTTAAAATTCAAAAATGATTGAATATCAAATTCGACATTTTTGTTGTATTAAAAAAATAAAATATGCAGTTTAGAGGGTGTTTTGCATATATATTAGCGATAAACTTATCTTACTTTCAATATCTTTCAAAGCACTTTCAAATCTATTACAAAAACCTTCGTAAATGTTACAAAAGTCTTTCATGGACTTTAAAAGAGTTTAACTAATATGTCTATTTTTTGTGATTAAACCGATGAATTACTCTCCTCCAACCCTTTTTCTATTTATTATAACAACAGTTAATATTAGGTTGTATTTCCGCTTTCTACCTTTCATATAATTGACAAATTCCATAATTTTTTCTTTCTTAGTAATAACCAGCCATTCGGTTAGATTGTGCTCAATCTAACCTCTTCCTTCTTGAAATATGGCAGCCTGTAGCTTACACATGAAAGTGTTCTAAAAGATGAAATGCCTGAAATATAAATAGAATGAAAAGGAGATGAGTATATGAAACTAAATCACTTGAATTTATGTGTAAATGATTTAACGGCAGCGAGAAATTTCTTTGAAACATTTTTTGATTTTCAATTTTTAGAAGCGAAAGGAAAAGCTCTTGTAGTAATGAGTGATAATGATGGATTTATTCTTGTATTAAGTGATCCAAAAGCATTTAAAGAGGGAAAGGATGCGACATACCCAGAAGCTTTTCATATTGGTTTCTTAGTGGAAGAGCCTAGTGAAGTTGATCAAGTATATAATCGCTTAATAGATGGAGGGATTGAAATAGATAAAGAACCTTATAAGATGAGAGGTAATAGTTATGGCTTCTACTTTACAGTATTTAATGGATTGATGATTGAGGTTTCTTGTCTTGACTATAAAGACGGGAAAAGAATCTCAAGACTTAATAGCACAAAATAATTATTTATAAAGCCTCACAATAGAAAAAGGATGGTAACCGTTCGGCTACACATCCCCTTTCTTAATTATTAAAGCAAAACGGAATCCTCATCCTTATCCAGATGACGTCGCTCCCGTTCTTCAGCAAGGCGTTTCATGTAGACTTCGCCTTCTTTTTCAATAAACTCATTATCCATTTCTTGCTCTTTTTTGGACGTGTATAAGACCATATAACCGCTCACAACAATTCCAATAATAATAAGATAAACCCACCACGGTAAAGTTTGCATTCGATTTCCTTCCTTTCATCAGACAAGCTTTGTTAGTTTCACTGTATGAAAGAAAGAGAGATTTTATGACTACTATATTTTTTCTATCAGCAAAGTCTTACTGCTCATTAAGGCGGGATAAAACTAGTTGTAAGTACGAAAACAAAAGAAATAAGAGTAGTTAAAATACCTACTCTTATTCCTAAGTTGCACGTAAATTACTGTAAACGAATATACTAAAGTTTACTTTCTGAAAAGAGCTTCAACTTAGCGATGAATCCAAACTGCTCCTGCAGTCTTATCATCAGCTTGACCTACTACTTCAAACTTCAATCCAAGCTTTGGAACTTTTCGTCCTGCATCTGGAATTAACGTGTTCATGTATGCTTTAGAGTCATCAAATTTCGCCACACCTGGTAATCCTTTATAATCAAATACTCCGCGTGATGGTGAATTTACTTTCCACGCTGGTGTTTGATCAAATGAGAACGCAGCATCTGCAATTTGATAACGCGTGCTACTTTTCACAGACGGCTGACCATTTAATGTTCCTACAATCGCTTCTGGATGAGAATCTACTACTCCAAGGAATCCTTCGCCTGGATGTACGCCAACCCAGTTATCTGTAAAGCTTTGGTCTGCATACCATACAACAAGTCCTGTATTGTAAACTGGACCGCGTCCATATTGCAGTGCTTCGTCAGAACCAGAATAGTTTCTCCACTCTAAATAGTAGTTATTTTTCTTATATTCAATTCCATTAGAAACAGTAAAGCCTTTTAAAGTAAAGCTTGGTTGCCCTTCTGCATCATCAGATAACACAACTTTACCATCTACTGTTAAAGCCGCATTATCAAGCGCAAATCCTCTGTAAGATACCGCAATATCTGTTAAATAGTCGAATTGTAGTTTTACTTTCTTACCTTTGAATTGACTTAAATCATAAGATTTATCAATCCACTTATCATTTGTTGTATCGACACCATTCTTGATATCTTTGTCACCCATTCTATCAAGCTTTGTTTTCGTTCCATCTTCTGCAATCGCATATACATCAACGAAATCATACTTTGCTTCTAATTCATAGAATGCTTTGTAATCAAATTTTGCAGTCGTTGCATTTGTTAAATCAAATAACGGCGTTTCTAATGTTGTGTGGATGTCATTTCCTTTTGTACTATAGTAAAACTTCTGTCCAAAACCAGGTTCAATGTTTTTCACTTCTTTATCAGGTAAATTTACACGAACAATTCCTGGACGTTTTGATTTCGTAACACTTTGATCTAAATACATCGCAGCGCCGACACCACGAAGTTTATCGTAGTCTACTTCAACAATATTTGCCCAGTTACCCTTCATATTTTTTTGGAAGAACTCTTTATTTTGCGGAGAGAAACTTGTCGGTTCTGTTCCAGCAACTCTTCCAGCCCAGCTACCGCCACTCATAATAGACCAAGCTTCAATTGGCTCACCTTGTCCTGAATACTTTGTATCGTACTCATCTGGTAAACCTAAATCATGACCGAATTCATGAGCAAATACACCAACTGCACCGTCTTCAGGTTCGATTGTGTAATCGTATGCAGCCATCTTTCCATCCCATCTTTGTACAGATGATTTCGTGCCATCAATTGCATAAGGTTTTGCACCAAGTTTTGAACGGTGAGACCAAATTGCATTATCTTTCAACTTTCCACCGCCAGCTTCTTGACCAACACCAGCGTGAACAACCATTAAATGATCAATAATTCCATCTGGCTCATTTTTATTGCCGTCATTGTTGTAATCGTATTGATCAAATTGATCATAATCAGCTAAATTAATTCCTTTTTCCACTGCTGCTTTTAATGCATCTTTTACTAAATCACGTGGTCCTAGAGGTCCTTTATTATCATGACCGCTGCCAGCATCAGCGCCGTAATCAGCTGCTTTACCTGGAACAGTCAACCATTCTGTTACAGTTCCATCAACCGTATAGCTGCCGCCTGATTGCTCTTCATAATATTGCTTAAATGTTTTAATGTTCGTGCCATTGAATAATGTAAACGGCTCATCACCAAATAACATATTTTGATAATGATCACGATTAAAATCATTTGAATACATATATCCTTGCTCTTGATCGATATTGTTATGTTTAAAATCACTATATTCTACAAGAAGCACAAGAACTTTATCTTTGCGCACAGAACCGTTATAAGGTGCTTGCTTTGCTGAAGAAGTTGGCACTTTCCCATTTAGCTTTCCAGAATTTAATCCAGGTACTTGTCCATTTCCTACACCATTCTCTTTTTGATTCTGCTGCTCTTTCTCTTTCATCTTTTCATCTTTTACTTTTTTCATAAAGTCAGTAGCTTCTTGCGTAAGGCTGTCTTCTGGCGTTGTTTCCTTTCCAGGATTTTCGCCTTTCTTCTTCTCTATATATTTCTCTACAGCCTTTGCCGTTTCTGCTTGTGATGCAGAAGGATCAATAACCCCGCGCTCCTTCAACGCATTTGCCAAGCGATCCTCCGGTATTAAATGCTCATCTATGAAACTAGATGACGCTGATGGTGATTCTGCATAAGCAGCATGGCCACCGAAAGCAAACATAGAACTTAGCATAGCCCCAGTTGCCAACACTGAAAAAGTTTTTAATTTTCTGTTCTTTTTCAACGTAGTCCCTCCCCTATTATGTATAAGTTATCGACTCTTCCCTTTTTGTCGATATTTATATATTATTATCGATTGGTGTAATTTTCAATATTTTTGTAATATATCGAAAATTGATTGCAATTTATTTTACTACAATAATTTTTTTCTAGAGTAGAATCTTCTTAGTTACGATGATGTCCCCCACCAATATATCACCGCTTCAGCACAATTCAAAGACCTTTCGACAATATCCGACAAAGGAATCATTCATCCACTAGTACTAAATTATATCGAAAAATAAAAAAAGCCGACCAAAAAGTTCACTTTTTAGTCGGCCCTCTCTTTTAATTATGAAACGTCGGTTTATAAAACGAACGATTATCAAGCGCAAAGACACGCTCAGTATATTCACCTGGTTTTGTGCGACTTAGTGCACGGTCCATCATGTTCATCTTCGCATCTAAGTTATCGATGTAATGCAGAATTTCAGCTTCTCTTACAAGCGGCGGCTTCGGACTTCCCCACTCTGCTTTGCCGTGATGTGATAAGACGATGTGCTGAAGAATTAATATTTCTTCTGCTTCAATTTGCAGTTCGTCTGCTGCTTTGCCAATTTCGTTTACCATGATAGAAATGTGACCTAGTAAGTTTCCTTCTAACGTATATGTTGTGGAAATTGGACCTGATAATTCAATGACTTTACCGAGGTCGTGTAAAATCACGCCTGCATACAATAAGTCTTTATCAAGAGACGGATATAGCGCTGCAATTGCTTTCGCTAAGTCAAGCATCGACACAACGTGATATGCCAATCCTGAGACAAACTCATGGTGATTTTTCGTTGCGGCTGGGTAATCTAAAAATTCCCCTTGATACTTATTCAACAAGTGTCTTGTGAGACGTTGAATATTTGGGTTACGCATTTCAAATATGTATTGTGTAATTTTCTCAACCATATCTTCTTTTTTTAGCGGTGCTTTTTCCACAAAATCAGAGATATCGTTTACTTCACCCGGATTTGCTACGCGAATTTGCTTGACGCGAAGTTGAATACGACCTTTATAATTTTGAATATCTCCTGCTACTTTCACAATTGTTTCTGCTACATATTGCTGCTCTACTTCAGGTGATACATCCCATAACTTCGCTTCAATATCTCCGCTTTGATCTTGCAAAATGACTGTTAAGAATGGTTTCCCGTTACTCGCGATTCCTTTCGTTGCCGATTTTATCATTAAAAATAAATCGACTTGCTCACCAACTTCATACTGTGCAATTTTCTTTTTCATATATTTTCCTCCACCGTCATCGATATAGTTAGTATAGCATATTATCGTACTTTTCCCTTACTACGTTAATCGTTGAATTTCATCTTCTGCAAAGAAAGATAAAAGATGCTTGTGACAAGTAAAGAAAATCACTTGTCGTTCTTTTGCTAATTCCTTCATAAGATGCACGGTTCTCTCCGTTCGCAGCACGTCAAAATGTACGAAACTATCATCAATAATAAACGGATACTGCCCTTCAAAAGTATGTGCGAGCGCGAACCGCAATGATAAATAGAGCTGTTCCGCTGTCGCTTGGCTTAATTCATGACTATAAAAACGCAGTCCATCTTTTCGTTCTACAATAAACGGTTCTTCTGCATCTGGTGAAAAGACTTTCACATAATTTCCGCCTGTTAAATATACAAAATACGCTTCTGCTTTTTGCAAAATACGCGGCAGCTGCACTTCATGATAATACTTCTTTGTTTTGCTTAATACCGCCTTTGCCGCCGCATATGCGGCCCACTTTTTCACCTGTTCACGCACTTGTGATTTTTTCAGTTCCCACTCATGAAGGACATCACCATACGTCCGGCCTTCTTCTAACTGCGCGATATCGTGGCGCAGAGCGGCAAGTGTATGCGTCAGTTCTTTTTCCTCGCGCATCAGCCCGTCTATTTTTCCCTGCTCTTTTTGCCGCTCCTCTTCATATCCTTCTAGACGATACCCACTCTCTAGCGCTGATGTCATTAGTCGCCCTTCCAATACGTCCATTTGCGGAATTAACCGATTAAGCTGTTGCTGTTTCTCTTCAATTTGCTCCGCTTGCTTTGCCGCCGTTAAAAAGGCCTCTTCATCAGTTGCCGCAGCAATGTCCCAAAGCTGCTGACGCTCTTCTAATAGATGAAGAATCTGCTGCTGCGCTGACGTATACTCTTCTTCCCATGCCATAGTCTTTTCTACCAGCTGCTTTTTCTGCAATTGCTTTTCCTTTTCTTTCTGCACATCTTTACTTAAACCATACAAAAATAACGACGGTGTATCGACACTTCTTTCTGTAACAACCGTTAGCTTCATTAGTTTATGTTCAAATTGAGAAATCATGTCTCCCTGTATTTCTTTTCGCTCTTGCAGCTTTGCTAACTCGCGGTACAATTGCTGCATCTTTTCGATCCGTTCAAACGCCGGCAATATGTGAGCGTGCGTAAAATGATTTGGCAATGCATACGTCTCTTTATACAATTTTACCTGTTCGTTCACGCCAAACAAATCACGTTCCCACTCGTCATATTCAGAAAGAACACGTTCATACCCGCGCTCAATTTGCTTCAACTTAAATTCCTCACGCTCTAATAATTTCCGCACTTCAGCATCTTTCTCAAGACGATACTGAAGTTCAAGCGCTTCATTTCCTTCCTGTTCACCTGAACCTTTCATATACATCACATAAAAAACAACAAGGCCAATTAACAAAAAGACCCCTGCAAACAACAACTTACGATTATCCATAAGAACACCAGCAAATAGCAGCAAAACGTCCATAGTGAATAAAATCAGCGCCGTTTTATTCATCTGCGGTGCAGTTTGATTTCGCTTCTGACGAGACGCGGCACTTTGCACTTTTGGCAAATATGTCTCCCGCTCCCGGTCTGGCAATGTTTGTGACTGCAGCTTTTTCACCGCTTCCTCTTGTTCCTCTAACTGCTCCTGCACTCTTTTAAATCGTTCATCTAACTGCCCTTTACGCTTTTCTAACTCATTTGCTTGCTGCACCATTTGCATAATCGTTTCCTTCATCGCTAAGCTCACATTGAAAGAAAGAACGTCCTCGCGCACAAATGCAGATCCGATTTGCTGCTGCAAATCTTGTATTTCTTCTTCGATATGTAAAATGCGCCCCGTCAAATCCCGCACTTCTTGCAGGGCTGCTTCATAAGACATATGCTGCAAACGAAGCTCTTCTACGTACATATCTTGTTGAAGCAATTCTTCATTTACTTGTAATGCTTCTATTTCAAACTGTGCACCAGCCAATTTCTTTTTCAGTCCCTCTTCTTGGAGCTGAAGCGGTTCAAGCCGTACTTTTATCCCTTCATAACGCTGCAAACCATCAACTGGAAACGTATGCTCTGCATGTTGTTCTAAAAAACATTCACACGCACGCTTTTCTAAAAACAGCGGCTGCAACGCTTCTAGCACTTCATAATCTTGCTTTCGTTTCCCCGCTTCTTGCTGCTCGGTGCGAATAATAGAAAGGCGCTCTTCCATACTCTTTTTCTTACCAACAAGCTCTTCATACGCGGCAATTTTCCCTTGCCAATCTGCGAGTTGATCTTGCAGCTTTTTCAACTCCTGCAGCGCCACATTAATTTCCGGTTTGCGGCCATTTGGCTTAAAGCGCTGCTCCATTTCTTTCTCCAGCATTTTTTCTAGGCGCAATAACCCATCGCTGCCAACTGCACTTGCTGAAAATAAATAGTTGCCAATATCTCCCGCGCCGATATGGTGAATGTTTTGCAAACCATGCATGTCAAAGGAAAACAC
The DNA here is from genome assembly GCF_028401955.1 of Bacillus sp. BP-3. Taxonomy (GTDB): domain Bacteria; phylum Bacillota; class Bacilli; order Bacillales; family Bacillaceae_G; genus Bacillus_A. Next base: position 65,692 of record NZ_JAQOTJ010000002.1, on the reverse strand, counting down.
CGAATCAAACAACTGCTCATTCATTCCGTTTAGCAGCTGCTTTAAAACTTCCTCACCGCCTGTTTTTCCATCCGCAAAATATACCGTCACTTCCCCGGCCGCCGTTTTCGGAAGACGTTCAATTTTTATTCGTCCGTACTCTTCGGTGTAAACCGTGAGCGCACCGCCGTATTTCCCGCCTTCCTTCGGCTCATAACGACGCTGTCCTCTTGTTGGAAAACCAAATAAAATGCTCTTCATAAACGAACGAATCGTCGATTTTCCCGCCTCGTTTTCTCCGTACAATACGGTAAGCATAGAAAGGTTCAGCTGGACATTTTCTAATTTTCCATATCCGTAAATATGAAGATTCTCAACTCTCATCCCTTACTCCTTTCTTGCTCTAGTAATTGCTCTAAAATAATATTCTCGGCGCCCTTTTGAATCTCTTTCTTTTCTTCCTCAGAAAATGAATGAAGTACCTTCCTCGCAACAGGTGAAGTCCAAATTGTCCGTAGCACCTCATCCATACTCGAGAACGATTCAAGCTCCTGCAGCACATTCCCGATAAAATGGTTCTCGTTCTTCAACTTCTCAATTTCCGCAAACGAAATCGTTTCATTTTTCCATTTCACAACATGTACAAAATTACCGCGCTCCTCACCAGATGAGACAATATGAAGAATTTCTTCTACACGCTTCTCATCACGCAAATAAGAAGCAAGCGGACCTTGTCCTGTAAACGTCATCGTTACAAGCAAACCTTCCTCTTCTCTTCGCACATCGTTCATACTCTCCGTACAGGCGCTAATAAAAGCATCGACCGTTTCTAACTCATCAATCGGAATCGAAATCTCATCCCAAATTACATCATTCGTACTAAAAAATGTTAGTTCTGTCCCTTGCGAAGACAAAGAAACAACATACGCACCTTTCTCTCCCGTTTCCTTTCGGTGCCGCCCTTGAATATTTCCAGGATACACAATGCATGGTTCTTCTGCTAACACTTCACGTTTATGTATGTGACCAAGCGCCCAGTAATCAAATCCTTTCTCCTTCAACTCACGAATTTGAAACGGTGCATACCGATTATGCTCCGCATCTCCTTCCACACTTCCGTGCAGCATACCGATATGAAACGGTGCACCTGTCATCTTTTTATATTGCTCTGTCATATTATCCGTCACAGCTTGCTGCTGATAACTAAATCCGTAAATCGAGGCGAGCAGCTCCCCATTTTTATAAAATGATTTTTCTTCTATATAAGGCTCTGTAAAAATATGTACATTACTCGGAAACTCAATTGCCGCCCAGCTTCCGCCTAAATGATCATGATTGCCGTGAATCACATACACCGAAATATCATATTGCGCCAGACGCTTCATTTGCTCACGAACAAACACCTGCGCCCGCAAACTTCTCGTCTCCGCATCATACAAATCACCCGCCAGCAAAACAAAATCAACTTGCTCTTGAATTGCTTTATCCACAATGCGTAGAAACGAACGAAACGTACTTTCCTTCATTCTTTCCCATATAAAGATAGGCACATTCAGTTCCATCCCTTTAAACGGACTATCCAAATGTAAATCTGCCGCATGAATAAACTTTACTTTTTTCACAACGTAACGTCCTTTCTCCGTCATACTTTGCTCACTCAAATCCATACTGGCTTTGCTATCTCCCCCATATCTTTCTCGTTTCCCTTTGAATCTTGAAACGGAGGACTTACTGCCTAAATGTATTTTGATTTTTCAATATCTAAGTTACTGCTATGCAGAAAAAAAGAGCCTAGTCGCTTTCTCTCTTTGTTTTAACTTCGCATGTGACCAAAAAGGCCCTGACCGCTTCTATGCATGGGCAGATGCTCTTGCCCACCTAAACAAAATGGTTTTTGTTGTTTTTTCACTCATTCACAGTCCACTAGTAGGTAAAGTTTCACTTTATTTTAACACTTTTTTTCGAATTGGGGATGCACCAGAAACGGCCTGATGCAAACAACAAAAATAAGCCAGATGCGAAAAAACATCCAGCTTACTTTTATTGTCCTGCTTATACTTTAGTCTTTTTTTTCTTTTACTTTTGCTTCCACACCTTGTGTTTCCAACTTATTCAGTAATTCATGATATTTTTGCATTTCTTGCTCACTATCATCCCAGTTTTCTCCGTAAATATGATTAATTTTCCCCTCTTCCATTTCTAATATAAAGGTGCTATCATCACTTTTCACTGACAAGTACATACTTGTCTCTTCTTCATAAAATTTATCAGGATGTGAATTCTTTAATTTCTCTCCACTTGGTTGCCCAGCCTTTTCCATGACAATTGGTACATACTGATCGGATACATTTATACGAAGCGAATTCTCGTTAAAGTCACTTATTTTAAATAATTGGAATGTGTGTACAGCCATAGTCACATGGAAGTTCTTCGGTAGTCCTTTTTTAAGTATGTTATCTGCAGACTCAGTAATAACTTTCTTCTCTTCTCGGCTTATATTTGGCATCGTATTTTCATTTGATTTATGATAAACGTTATATAATTTTCCAGCACGATAAACGAGAGTAATAGACAACGTAATGACTATATAGATTTGCCATTTTTTATACCACGGAGATTCAGCTTTTGAATCCGATTGAATTTTTTTATGTTCTTTCGGTGATAACTGTGGTTGTGCAACTGCATCTACTTCTTCCGTCAGCTGTTTCTCAAACACAGCTTCAGCGCTCAAAAAACTTGCTAATTGTGGTTCAATTTCTTTTGGTGATAATTTCGTTGTTGAAACTACCGCAGGTTCTTGCTCGTTTAAACGATCCAGTTTAAGCGCCTCTTCTAAATACTTACTTGCATTATTCTTATCGTTAAATCCATAAAAATAAACATGACTTAAACAAAAGTATCCGGAAGAGTCTTTTGGGTCTTCCTTTATAAGCATTTCCGCTTCTTTCCTTGCCTGATCAGCATCGCCAACCTTCAGTAAATCTCGAATTCTTCTAAAATTATCTTCCATCATCTGGTCTATCCCTACCCTTACGTTCTACTTTGTTCTCTATCAAAAGAGATTACCTTTGCGATTTAATTATTATTCAACTTTCATAATTCCACATTTATCTAATTATGCAAAAATATTATAACAAATAAAACTTTTTTTGATTTGTCATATCTCGTCGAATAAAGAAAAAATGCTTTTCTGCCTTTTTTTCATAGTATGATTGAGGAATTACATAATAATCTATATATAGTTCTTGAAAGATTTATCCCCCTATTACACTCCTAATCTCCCTCTGCTTTACATTTTTTGAATATCCCATTATAGCTTTTCTATTCTATTTTTTAGATACTTCCCCCTACTGTAATGATATAGTAAAATATAGAAAAATATAGAAAAAAAGAAAGGTGATCGGCATGGCAACGATTGGAATTGACTTGGGAACAACAAATAGTTTGGTAGCTTATTGGACAGATGATGGTGCAATTCTTATCCCTAATGTACTTAACGAATATCTTACGCCATCGGTCGTCAGCGTTGAAGAAAACGGTGAGATTTTAGTCGGACGTATTGCAAAAGAACGGCTGATTACCCATCCGCATTTTACAGTATCAACGTTTAAACGATTTATGGGAACAGAGAAAAAATATGAATTAGGTGTGTATACTTTTTCTTCTGAAGAACTTTCATCTTTTGTCATTAAGTCTTTAAAACAAGATGCAGAAGCATATTTAAATGAACCGGTTACCGGTGCTGTAATTAGCGTACCTGCTTATTTCAATGATGCTCAGCGCAAAGCCACGAAACGTGCTGCGGAAATTGCCGGATTAAAAGTTGAACGACTCATTAGCGAACCAACAGCTGCTGCGATCGCTTACGGACTATGCCAGGAGGCAACAGAAACAAAATTCCTTGTATTTGATTTAGGTGGTGGTACATTCGATGTTTCCATTTTGGAATTATTTGAAGGAGTAATGGATGTTAAATCCATCGCCGGCGATAATTACCTTGGAGGCGAAGACTTCACAAAAAGCTTAATGTCCTATTTCTTAGAGTCACACCAACTTGACTTTAATTCACTTGATTCGAAAACTCAATCGTTAATTTATACGCAAGCAGAACGTTGTAAGCTCACACTATGTAATGAACATAACGCAGGTATGAGAGTCACGATTCATAATGAGACATATGAAACTCCTATTAACAGAAATGAATTTGAAAAAATAGTAACCCCGCTTCTTTTACGGCTTCGCTATCCTATTGAACGGGCACTTCGTGATGCATCATTAAATCCTAATGATTTAGATGCTGTAATTCTAATTGGCGGAGCGACCAGAATGCCGCTTATCAAATCCATCATTTCTAAAATTTTTGGACGTATGCCTTATGCAAATATTAATCCTGATGAAACAGTTGCTTTAGGCGCTGCGATTCAAGTTGCTTTAAAAGAACGCAACAAAGCGCTAGAAGAAGTTATCTTAACGGACGTTTGTCCTTATACTTTAGGAACTAGTGTTGTTCAAGAGTTAGGAAATGGACAAAAAGAATTCGGATACTTCTTCCCGATTATTGAACGAAATACACCGATTCCTGTAAGCCGAGTGGAACGACTTTATACTGTCAATGATCGACAACAATCCATACTTGTCGATGTTTATCAAGGAGAAAACCGCTTGGTTAAAAATAACTTAAAACTTGGCGAACTCAAAATTAAAGTCCCTCCTGCTCCTGCTGGACAAGAGGCGATTGACATTCGTTATACATATGACATTAACGGCATTCTCGAAGTCGAGGTAATAAGTACAACGACTGGAGAGAAAAAAAGAGCAATTATCCAACAAAATGCCGGAAATCTTACAGAAAAAGAAATTGAAGCTAGACTACTAGAATTGAAAGAAATTAAAATCCATCCCCGCGACCGGACTGAAAATCGCTTATTGCTCGCAAAAGGCGAACGTCTCTATGAAGAGCTACTCGGTGACGAACGTAAGAAAGTTTCCATCTTGTTACAACAATTCGAAACTGTGCTCACTTCACAAAATGATAAAAAAATTAAGGAGGCTGCTATTGCATTGAAAGAGCATTTAGAAAGTATAGAAAGGTGGATTACTCATTAATGAGCATTTGGAAAACATTAGAGATTGAACCTACTGGCGATGTTGCAGCTATCAAAAAAGCTTACGCAAAACTTCTAAAAGTCCACCATCCAGAAGATGACCCAGAAGGATATCAGCGGCTAAGAGAAGCGTTTGATAAGGCAATAAAAGACGCAAAACAAATGCAGGCAGAATCTCTCATTCAATCAGAAGAAACAGATGAAAACGAAGAAGATCCATACGTCAATCACGTATTCCCTACTTGGATTGACAATAACTCTGAACTTGCTTCCACTCTCGTTTCAGAGCATCCTGTTCACGCATTTATGGAAAAAGTCGAGACACTGTATGACGATTTTTTTGCACGAATAGAACTAAAAAATTGGGAAGATTTATTAAGTTCCGATGTAATATGGAATGTAGAATATGCCGAAGTGATTCGAGATAGATTAATAGATTTTTTAGAATATCATTACCATTTCTCTAGTTCGATTTGGGAACTTATCGACAAAGTTTTTCGCTTTAGTGAACAAACAGAGGAATTACAGTTTGAATATGGTGAAGAAACAGTACAATTTTTACTAGAAAGAATTAGCGGCGCAGGAGAAATGCGTTACGATATTTTCAAGAAAAGTGACGATTTATATTTTGAAGCATATTTATACTTACGTGAAAAAGCCCAGCATGCACTTATGAACAATAACTTAGAAGCAGCAAAGAGTTCGTTGGATTCTGCATACGATCTTTATCAAGAAGACCCTGAACTTTTACGCATGCGAGGTGTTTATTATTTACGTATAGAAAATAAAGAGCGTGCGCTACAATCCTTTAACGACTTACTTTCTATTGATCCAGATAATCCGGATGGTTTACTGTACCGCGCTGAAATTTATTATAGCCGCGGCCAAATTACCAATGCTATCAAGGACTGTGAGCATCTACTTTCGGTTCAGCCGGAGCATATGGACGCACAGTTCTTATTAGTGAAATATTCGTTCGAATCAGGTGATATAGAAACTGTAGCCACTAGGGCGCTGGATGTAATAAATCGTTATCCGGAACGCTTAGAATTTCGTTCATACAGCGTTCAAGTTCACACTGAAATTCCAGAGAAGAGACAGAAACAAGAAATAAATATGAAGTTTATTATTCACTATGCGCTATACTTATTATTTATATTTATTAGCCGCACCTGGGTTTATTTGATCTTTATGATTCTTATTGTTTTAACCCCATTGCCATCTAAATATGCATTACTTCTCCTACTCCCTCTTATTTGGGAAGCATGGAAATTCATTAGGCTTAAAACATTGGCATAAGGAGGAGACAGAATGCCTATTTTATATAAAAGAAAACAAGAGAAACAGCTCGAACTATATTTCCGCTGTTTGTCTTCCGTTTGTTTGGAGTGTGTTTATCTTACAAACTACTTTACCCAATATGAATTCACCCTTATCAGAGACCGCCTTATTGGGAAACGTTTTTTGAAGAACGTGTTATGGACATGGAAGATTGAAAATTCGACGGAGTTAAAAGAGAAAATCATTTGGTTTTTAGAAGAAGGAAAACGGCAGGAGTTTAATCGTATACGCCATCAATTGACTCCTCTTTCCGAAGCAGCGCGAAAACAGTTATCGAAAGACCACCTTGACTATGAAAAACTTTATATTGCTAATTACGGATTACATATTTTGACGGATTCCGGAATTGCAGCGTTTGATTATGCATGGTGCATTTGTTTATGTCGGGTTGGTAGAAGACTCGGTTATTTATCAAAACAGGAAGCAAAGAACTTTATGATACAGGCTGCACGACTTTCACAACATTCTTATTCAGATTGGCACGAGTATTTTAACGCCTTTCGTATCGGCAGCCACTTTAACGCAAATGATATAGAATTCAGGAATAAAGATAAGTATAGTATTAATTCCGTATTGCGCTTGTTTAATTATAAAAAAACTCTATTGAAGGATATTCCATGGGAAAATAATCTACTTAAAGATTTAGAGAACAAATAGAAACTGTTTTTAACCCTAATATATATAAATCCAAATTGAAAAAAACTCCTTTTTTTAGGGGAGGACGAGATCGTCTGGCCGCGCATAGAAGCGGTCAAGGCCTTTTTCTGCCACATGCCAGGCTTTAAACAAAAGGAGCAGGCCAGTAGCGGGCATGTTGTATTCTGCATAACAGCAATCTTTGCGTTAAAAAATCCAATGGTGAAATTAACCATTCTGATATAGAAGTTCGATATTACGCTAAAGATATATAAATGCGTGATAAAAAATCCTGAGAACTTTCTCAGGATTTTTTATCACTTTGAAGTAATTGTTTACTAGGCTTACAAAACTATTCTTTCAAAAAGACTTCCACTAATGGAAGTTTCACTTTTGTATTTATATAACTTCTAACTATTCTTCTGTGATTTTCTTACTTCTTTATCCAACTTCATAAACGTCACGATTAATATAGCACCCACAGCTGTAAATAGAATGCCAGGTATCAATAACCATAAATTCCCGTTACTCCACCAAATTAAATCTATTCCTATAATTAAACATATGATCCCTATTGTCATTTAATCTCATCTCCCCTCTTTCGTGAAAATTTCCCCTCGTTTTTAAAATTATACCTTTTTACTTCCAAACTGTTAAACATAAAATCTTCTAAAGTTATCCTCTATCACCTGGCTTATCCCTGCCCTTACATTCTATTTCAATCTATGCTCTTCTATATAATCGAGTACTTTATCAACCTCCTTCTTCACATCGCTAATGTCGCATAATTTTTCGCTGTTGAAAACCAATCTAAATTTGTTAGCCGACAATTTTTTATCGTTTCAAAAAAAGTCCAAAAAGAACCTATCCCTTTTTCTCCAAAAACAAAAGAGATACAAAAGTCATCTTAATCCTTACAAATAATGTCACATATTTCTTTTGCATAATCGCTCATTTTATGACACAATAGTTATAACATTCTGATTATTTTTGGAGGGAATTTTCATGGGCGTATACACACTAACAGTTTTCGAAAAAGACGGTTCCAAAGTACTAGACGAATCATTTGAGGCTGTGACAGAAGCAGAAGCAAAATCAAAGGGCGAAACCCTTTTACAAGAAAAACAATTGTATGAGCACACGCACCGCTGCACATCTTCAAGCGGAAAGCTTGTCTTATTCCAACGCTAAAAAAAAGAAGCGTCACAGCGCTTCTTTTTCACACTATATCTTCTTCACACCACAGAAACACAACTTCTACAATTCGATTCCCAAATCGAACGCGCTTATTCCACATACCTGTTTGAATAAGGCGCTTTAATTCATCCTTCATTTTATCCGTCCACAGCTGAATACTCTCTTTTGGATTGTACGGATAAATACTTGGAAACTCTTCATGCAAGAGACGCAAGCTTTCCGCATCTAGATGAAAATGAAAAAAATAGTTCGCAGTCAGAGAAGGCTCCTGCAATTGTAAAAATTGGTGGTCAATTTGCTTCTTATTACGATAAAACGTAAAAATATTGACCTTCCCACTCGTAATTTGATCAATTTGAATTTCGTGTTTTTCAATAATCACGTTGTTCAGTCCACCTCAATATATACTACTTCTAGTATATATGTCTTTAACAAAGAAGTTAACCACTTTCCTATGGAAATTCATCATTTCACAAAAAATACAATCAGAATTACTCTAAACAAGAAAGGAAGCGATCATATGCATTTCGGTAGCAAAGGTTGGTACGTACACGAGTTAAAAAAATTAGGTATCCGTACTTATGAAGGTAAAAAACTAGAGTCATATCGTACGCATATTTTAGCTAGTTTGCTTGAAAAGGCGAAGAGACAGTCGGCTTAATGTTGAGAAGCTCCTTCTTATACGGGAGGAGCTTTTTACTATCAAGAAAAGAGGAGAAGAATGAATCTAAAATTAGTTGAGATAACAGAAGAAAACTTTTGGTATATTATTAGTTTGAAATCGGATAAAGACCAAGAAGAACGTATTCAAATATTCGAAAGATGGGTCGGTTCTAACGCCTTTTTCTTTTACTGATGTAGCTTAATAACTTATCAATGCATAATAAATAAGGGATGATACATATTATACTTTTTGTGCCGATTCCAATGCTTTTTTTAATTCGTCTGGTTTTTGAGTGCCGATTACTACTGTGTTATATTTCAACTTTAACTCTATACCTTTCTTTCCATTCATGTTATAGGCTTTTTCACCCTTAAGGTTAAAACGAATTCCCCATCCTCCAAATCGTTTTAATGGACTGTAAGTAATGCTTTCATAGTGACGTATATCTTTGAAAAGGTACTCCTTATATCGAAAATGAAAAGGAACAAAACGAACATAAAGACCTTTTTCACGAACCTCAATGATCAGCTTCAATACTCCAAGCATTAATACAGGAAAGGCAATCCCAAAAAACAACCACAAAACAATTAATACACCATTGGGAGCTGGTTTATCTCCAAACGGGGTATCAAGGATAATTTGTTGAATAAATCCATACCACATCAGTGTGGCGATCCCCAATATGAGTATCCATACCCAAATTTGTTGTGGTCGCTGAACCTCACGAAAAATAACGTGTTCTTGTTGTTTCATTAATGATTGTCACCTCCTAAATGGCTTATTTATTTGATTTAATTTCAAGAACAAGGAAGGCTGTTTAACGAATATACATTCTTGTATATATTATACATAATATATACAGAAATTTTAAAATGCATCAAATATTTATATACATCTTATTAGTTTAGTCTATTTAAATCTTTTGATCAAAACACGCTCTTAATATTTTTAATTAACTCATCCTCTTATAAAAAAGTTTGATCATTTTCTACCTATGATCTTCAACAATCGCTCCCTTTACTTGAATAAGAACTAAATTTACAAGTCGTTTTTTTCAATTAAGATTTGATTGTGAATATGGTGTTTCATATGCTCAAAATAATCTTGTATAAGCCACTGTAGTGTCTTATACAAGATTATTTCCTATGTCACAAAGGCTGAATAGCTTTTCGTCAGGAATATTCTTAACAAGATTAACAATTTGCTTATTTAATATCTGAAAAAGGTTTACTATTTCATCAAGTGGTCTATCTTGATAATTCTGAACCATTACCCATCGGTCTTGATTATAAGATTGAATAACATACACTGGTTCTTCATATTGAATTTTTATAAACCTTTCAATATTATTTATCGCAGAGTCACATAGATGTCCTAAAATCTCTTTTTTAGACCATTTATTTGGAAATGGTCTATTATAAACTTCTTTTTCAGACATAGCGTTGTACTCTTCTGGTAATCTTTTTATCCAATAATTAATTCCCTCAACTACCTTTTGCATATTTTTACTCCCTTTAAATTTCTTTATAAAACCAATATTCGGTTATCATTCTTAAAATCCCTTTATTAAACAATCCTCCCTGTTCAAAAAGCTTATTCACCAATCTGGCCCGATTGGTGAAGGCTGACCATCGGTGGGGGATAAAGAACCCCCCCACCGATGAAAGTTTCACTTTATTTCTCGCTTAACTTGTTTTGAAGTAGGAACTTATGATTGTTGCTGCCTCAACTCTTCAATCCGTTTGCGAATGACTTGAATTCCAAAAATATATAATCTGCTCTTGAAAAATAAGATATAGATCATAACCAGTTTGTTCTTTTCTTGAAAGTAGTCCTAATATTGCTTTCCAATTGTGAATTATTTGTTTCAAAACTACTATATCCATTGTCCAAATTTTAACAAACCAATATGATAAACATATGCCTTTTTAGTCACATGTGTTTTGGATAGTAATAAAAAAAGAAAATATGATGAATTTGCTACACGTCATTATCAACAACAATGAGTGATATATCGAGGGTAGTTCATTTTATTTATCCTTGTCATATTTCAAGCTACCGCAGGAATTTTAGTTGTATACACAGATTTAAATCTAATAATGACAAGATTATATTTACTTTTTATTTCCTGTTTGTTGCACAGTGGTAATTAACCATGTTAAGTACAAGAAGAAAAAGAGAAGAAAGAAATAGAGATAAATAAGGAGGCCAAGCAGAATGTTTTTAGCTCTGCGTGAATTAAAGCAATCAAAATTAAAATATGGATTAATTGGACTTATGATGATTTTATTATCATTTTTAGTCCTTGTGATTTCTGGATTAGCAAATGGTTTAGCGCATAATACTGTCTCTTCCATTCAAAATATGGATGCCAAAAAGTTTGTGTTAGCAAATGATGCGGAAAATTCATTGCTCCGCTCACAAATTAAGAAAGAAGATGTGGATGATGTAGTAAAGCAAGTGGGGGCAAAAGATGCTGTACCATTCCATGTGAAAATTTCTACATATGAAAAGAAGGATAGTTCAAAAAAGGTTGATATTGCAATATTTGCAAGTGAACGCGAAACATTTTTGGAACCAAAGATTGTGAAAGGGCATGCATTAGGTACAGCACAAAACGAAATGATTGCTGACGAATCGATTAAAGAAAAAGGTATAGATATTGGAGATGTGATTATCGATCCAGTTTCTAAAAAAGAATTTAAAATTACTGGCTTTACAAAAGATCAAAAGTTCAGTCACACACCTGTTGTTTATGTGAATCAAGATGTATGGGGAGAAATTGCACAGTCGATCCAAAAGGATTACAACGCAATTGCCATTCGGACTGATCAGGAAGTAAAAAATGCACATGTAATAGAGAAAAACGAAGTTCTTCAAAATATTCCAGGCCATAAAGGGCAACAAAACTCATTAACAATGATTATTGCATTCTTACTCGTAATTGCAACGCTCTTAATCGGTGTATTCTTCTATGTGATTACATTACAAAAAACACAGCAATTAGGTGTACTAAAAGCTATTGGAACGAAAAATTCGTATTTAGCGAATATGTTAGTTGTACAAGTATTATTCTTGTCTGTTGGCGCGATGACGATAAGCGTTGTACTTGTAGAAATTTTGCAAAGAATTTTGCCCAAAAGTATGCCGTTCTTATTGACAACAACAACGATTGGCCAATATGCAGGAATCTTTATTGTAATTAGTATACTAGGATCACTGATTTCCTTATATCAAGTATTAAAAGTAGATGCACTAGAGGCAATTGGAGGCGGCATGTAATGACATCGCTATTGAAACTAGATAGAGTTAGTAAAGTATACGGCGAAGGAAATACAGAGGTAACAGCCCTTCATCCAACTTCACTTGATGTGAAAGCTGGAGAATTCATCGGTATTGTGGGTCCTTCTGGTTCAGGAAAAAGTACATTATTATCGATTGCTGGAGCATTATTATCACCATCAAAAGGTGATATTTACATTGGTGAGCAAAATATTACCCATTTATCAGAAAAAGAAATGACAGATATTCGGTTAAGAAAGATCGGGTTCATTTTTCAATTCGCTAATCTTGTTCCCTATTTAAATGTAAAAGAACAATTACTATACATTTCCAAATTAAGGAAAGAAGGCCGACAAGAATCTGAAACACGCGCGAATCACTTGCTAACAGTATTTGGACTATCTCAGAGAAAAAATCACTATCCACATCAGTTATCTGGTGGAGAAAGACAAAGAGTTGCGATTGCTCGTGCTTTTATGAATAATCCAGATTTAATATTAGCAGATGAACCAACCGCAAGCCTTGATTCAAAACGTGGACGAGAAGTTGTCGAAATGATGAAACGAGAAGTAAAAGAAAGTCAAAAAGCTGCGATTATGATTACGCATGATGAGAAAATTCTCGATGTATGTGATCGGATATTAACACTTAGAGACGGAAATTTAGTATAAAAAGTATGTGGAACCGCACAGGAGGAATTCCTGTGTGGTTTTTGTGAATTATTATCTGTTTAGATAAAGTGAAACTTTAATCAGCCCTCACCTATCGGGCGCATGCCTCCCACCTCACTTTTCTTCCTTTTCTTTGCGGACCTTTTCAACGTCTTCAAGCGTTACACCTTGGTACTGCGCTAGGGCGTTAACAAGCTCTAGTAAATCAGCTAGTTCTTCTACTTTATGTTCTAGAGTTTCTGCTTCTACATACTCTGATAATTCTTCTTGTATTTTTTTACATATTTCTTCTATGTATTCTTTTTCATCTAAAGTTCTTGTTGTGCATGTCTTTCCTGTTTTTTCAATAATTTCTGGGATACGATCGCGTACTAATTTGTTGTAGATTGGCATCGTAAGCCCTCCAATATTTTGAATTTTCTTCTATTATAGCACGCACAAAAATCCACACTTTGGATAAACAAGACAAGCTTTCCTTTTCATACTCAAGCATATACTGTAAAAAATTCAAAAGGAGAAGATTCATCATGTATTACGGAACAAAAGGCTGGTACGTGTATGAGTTAAAGAAGCTTGGAATTAATTATTATGAGGGGCGGAAATTGGAGAGTTACCGAGCGCATGTGCTTAGGAGTTTATTATTAGCAAAGCAGCAGGAGCAGGACGAGAAAAAAGACTAATGTCAGCTCCTTTTCGTGCATTTAGAATGTTGAACATTATCGAATCGGCGATACCGTTCTCATTATATTCTGCTGTCAGGATAGTGAAGAAGGCAATAATAAATATAGTTCAACCCCTAAAACAAGCTATTAATCTTTTACATTAAGTAGCTAAATAGTCCATGAAGATTTTCTTCATGGACTATTTAATTAATCTATTCGCCTACTCTCATATTCAAAAATTGCACAAGTTGATCATTTAAATAACTTGTACTATACGAAAAATCATTTTGATACCACTCAATAATGATGCCAATAATCGCATTTGCTTGGTAGGAACAATAGAGTGAATGATTTATCCCTTCTTGAAGAAAAGCCTCTTTATCTTGAAGTAACAAACGTTTTATTTCCTCGAACAATAAATAATAGTACATAAGTGGAACCTTTTTGAAAAACACAATTTTGTAAAATGATTGATATTTTTCGATATGATGGAAAATCCGAATGGTAGAAGGGTCTAATTTACTCGTTTTTAGTACTGATACGTGGCGATATGGTTCTTGATAAGAACGCGCCAAATCTGCTGTAATTTCTTTAACATAACCCGTTTTACTTTTTTGAAGAATCATCTTTGTTCACCATTTCCTGATAAGTCGCCTGTTCGTTTCCAATCTTGACATGGGTGATAAAACCCTTCCGTTCTGTTACCGGGCCAGGTTTCATTTCTCCGTTCTTCGGTTTCCACTGCGGGTGGTGTTGGTTTTTCTTTTGAACTTGAGAGTAATGTATAGTGCCCCCATTATGTAATGTCACCATCTCAACCGTCTCTAGTAATTTCACTTCCTCAACTCACTATACTGCTTATGAATTCTGTTTTCTGGTTTTTTGTCCACCGTATACAACACAATAAGGAATAACCATTCCAAAGGCTTCATGATAAGATAGATAATGTCTGCAGACCATTTTGAATTGATATGCCTGCTGATTGGGTAGCCATACTTGTCATAAAAGTTACGGATGACTTTATGGAAGTTTGGAACATATTGTTCAAGAATGTTCTCAAATGCATTAGCAATTAGTAGCTGGCGGTTCACAGGGATTCTTTCTCCACCTCTGATGCCTGCCCTAACTGGCTTGACCAATTTTTTATGTCCTTTAGCAGAGACAGTACACAAATAATGCCCGTCACCTGGCACTATTTCTGGTTTTGGCGCAGGGATATTCGAATAGTTGAAAGAGCTTGTTTCAAGGAACACACGAATAAGGCTATCTGGTCGTTGTCCAAACAGGACCAAAATTAGCTGGATAATAATCAAAACTGGAAACAAGCTTATAGCCCATAGTTTTGGCACCTTTTGATAGTTATTACATACCCTGAAGAGAAATAGCATACATTTATTGTTGTACTCAATCTCCTTTTCATTCTGGCTATCAAGAAAACGGTTCAGAGAATCTTTCAAGCTTGCGATATATAAAAAAAACAATGATAGAAAGCTAGTTTGCAGAAGGAAAACCGAAAATTCTTCACCATCATTTGAGAAGGCTGTATGAGTAAGATAGGCAACCGCAAGTATGATATTCAGTATCATTAATGTACCGCATACCACATAAACAAGCGGAGGAAGATCCCCATAAGTAAGACTTACAATCCAAAAGCTGATCATGCCCAATGTTAATAAGACAATTACTGAAACTACATATTCATTTGCAAGAGAAGCATATCCATTATCCTTAATACCAGTCCTTTCAAAAATATGCAATGGCTCACCAGCATCCTTCGCCACTCCATTTAGAAGAAAACCTAGCATGAATAAACAATAAATAATCATAGAGGCATACACATCTATTGCTTTGATTTTGACTGATTTCTCCTTCACATAATTCCAAAACATCCTAAAAAAGGAATACGTAGGGATTGAAACAAATAAAAGCACTTTTATAAAAACGAGCAAGTCTCTCTCCTCCAATCCTTCCAAACACTTTATTACTATTTTAACAGTTTACCTTTTATAAAAAACTATCACCTTATTTCTCGCTATTCATAATCATAAGAACGAACAAAAATGTGAGAATACATGTTTTTTGAAGCATGACCCTGACCGCTTCTATGCTTGGTCAGATGCGCTTGCCCCCTCTAAAATGAAAGAGTTTCTTAATTTATATATACCCTATGAAAGCAAGTCTTAATGTATTTTTATATTATTATGATTTTAAATAATCGTAAAAGCCTAATAAAAATCCGTCTATACCGTCATACATTAAATTCATATGATATATAACAAACAATATTTAATTTTTAAAAGGAGGCAGTTCATTGTCTTTAAAGAAATTTGTCGATGCCTTACCAATTCCTCCTGTCTTAAAACCAGAAGGTACCTCTAATGGAATTCCATTTTATGAGGTAACGATGAAGCAAATCAAACAACAATTACATCGTGATTTACCGCCAACTACCGTCTGGGGGTACAACGGTATGTACCCGGGTCCTACATTCGAAGTAGAAAGAAATCACCCTATTTTTGTAAAATGGAAAAACAAATTGCCCTTTGAACACCTGCTGCCCGTTGACACAACGGTTCATGGTGCGGAAGCATCCGTACCTTCTGTTCGGACGGTTGTCCATTTACATGGCGGCCGGGTTCGTCCAGAAAGTGACGGTTATCCTGATGCATGGTTCACAAGAGATTTTAAAAATGTTGGGCCAAAATTTGTGACTGATGTCTACTATTATCCAAACTGTCAACGCCCGACAACACTTTGGTATCATGATCACGCCCTTGGCATCACTCGGTTGAACGTTTATGCAGGTCTTGCGGGCTTCTACCTTCTCAGAGATGAAGAAGAGAAACAATTGAATCTTCCGAGTGGAAAATATGAAATTCCTCTGGTTATCCAGGATCGTTCGTTCTATGCCAATGGTGAACTATTCTATCCATCCCAACCAGGAAATATGGCACCACCAGCACCACAGCCACCTCCACCAATCAATCCTACGTTACCAAATCCGTCAGTCGTCCCTGAATTTTTCGGTAACACAATTTTAGTAAACGGAAAAGTATGGCCTTATCTTGAGGTTGAACCGCGGAAATACCGGTTCCGCATCCTAAACGGCTCCAATTCTCGTTTTTATCGTATACAGCTGAGCTCTGGGCAAAATTTTGTCCAAATCGGCACAGATGGAGGCCTTTTGGAAAAACCAGTCAAAGAATCCGAAATCATCCTTGCCCCTGCAGAGCGCGCCGATGTCATTATCGATTTTTCAAACCATAATGGTCAGAGTATTATTTTAACAAATGACGCACCAACACCATTCCCTGACGGCGATAGTCCTTCTGAAGATTTGAGACAGATTATGCAATTTCGCGTGAAACAAACATGCTACAAACCTGACAAAAGCAAAATTCCAGAAAAGTTGAGTTGCTTGGAACACCTGAATCCGCAGGATGCTGTAACTACACGAAAAAACACTTTACTTGAAGCTACTGATAAATTTGGACGCCCTATGCCATTATTAAACAACATGGAGTGGAGTGCACCCATTACAGAAACCCCGTATAATGGAACGATAGAGATTTGGGAGCTGTACAATACGACACCAGACACTCACCCGATTCACTTGCACCTTGTCAATTTTCAAATTTTGAATCGCGCTGTATTTACTGGCGATCCAAATGGTTCTAATCTTAAAGTTGGACCGCCAATACCACCCGATCCAAACGAAAGAGGATGGAAGGATACGGTTCGTGCCAATCCCGGGGAAGTGACCCGAATTATTGCACGTTTTGGTCCATTTACAGGAACCTATCCGTGGCACTGTCATATTCTTGAACATGAAGATTACGATATGATGAGGCCATACGAAGTGTTAGCTAATCCTAATTTTAATCCTTGTGAACGTGATCCAGAACAATGTAGCGATAACGCCTTTTCTCAATGTTTTGACTGCTATAAACAACGTAAACATAAATGCAGTAAACAACGCCGATACGATGATGATTAATATTCAAATTTAGTTATATTTTTTTAGCAACATTATAAAAAGAGAAGAGAAATAACTATTCCTTCATTTCTCTTCTCCTTAATAACCTTAAAATTAAGGGAAACCTATACTATAAAGGTTTCCCTTAATTTGTCGAAGTATGAATTTGTAGTACTATAGTGGTGGATTTTCCACACCTAAATGAATCCAATCTTCTTTTGGTGGACCATAAACTCCAAATGGCTTTATTCTCGCTTGACGCATAAGAACGGTAACTTGTCCACGATGATGAACAATGTGCTTAATTAACCCCATTAGGATTGAAGCATTTGATTCCTGTCTTCCAAATGCTTCTTGTATTTGTTTTAGGGATTCATCTGTCCATTGTTCTTCAATAACTTTTGCTACATCGAGACTTATCTTTTTAAAGGTTTCAGCAATTTCCTTCGCTGAGGTTGGTACACTTTCTGCATTTTCTGCTCCCTCTATCTTCAACCCGAAATGAGCTAAATACTCCGGAATATTTGTTGTAAAATGCCACGCAATCCTCCCCAAGGTACGACCTTCTGGATAAACTTGTTGTTGTAATGATTCATCTGTTGAACCATCCAAAACTTTTTGAGTTAGTAACGCTTCTCTATTCCATTCATTAATAAAGTCTGAAATTGTTACATACATAAATAATTCCTCCACAATCAAATTTTTTCTCGAAATATAGTACAAAACATTCGTTTCTATATCTCAATTTCCCTTCTTGAGTTAGCACTACTAATCATTAGACTTGCTTTTTTATGTAGTAATTTATCCCTATACTCACCTTTGCAATCGATAAGAACATATGTTCTTATCCTTATAATATCAGGAATTCAGGAAAACTTCAAATAGACGGCAATCATTTTTAATACTAATGAAAAAAAACAAAAAAACCATTCACAATAAAATGGTTTTGAACATTGTTACTTGTTTCCTCATCATGACAATCAGCTTTTCCTGTACACATACTTTTTATATTGGAGCTTGTTCAAAAAACGTATTTTTGAACAAGCTCTTTCTAATTAAGCAAACACTCTCTTCATCTCTTTCGCAATTTCATTCATTAAATCTTCCGCCTGCGGATATAGACCAATTTTGTCCATAAACGCATGATCTGTGCCGTTATACTGAATCAGCTTCGTAGGAACGCCGCTGCGTGCAAGTTTTGCCGCGTAAGCTTCGCACTCTACTTTTAAATAATCAAATTCGGCAGTTGCAATTAATGTTGGCGGCATGCTGCCTAACTGATCTGACAGCAATGGAGAAACGTGAGAATCAGTAATTTCCGCTTTACTTTGCAAATAGAGCTGGAAAAATAACTCGCCGCTTTCAGCCAACCCTTTAATCATTGGAATGATAAGCTCAGAATAGTTATGAATCTCATATTGGTCGAGGCTCCAGTTGAAATCCTCAGTTTGAACGCCAGCCATATTCACTGTTGGGTAAATAAGCGCTTGGAACTTAATCATGTCCGTTCCCTTTTCAATATCCATGAGCGTGCACACCGTAGCTAAATTCCCACCCGCACTGTCTCCAGATACAGCAATTTGCTGTGGGTTCACACGAATTTCTTCAGCGTGCTCATACACCCATGTTACAGACTCGAAACAATCTATCAGTCCTGCTGGATATACATGTTCAGGCGCTAAACGATAATCAACAGAAATGACAACGGCGCCTGCTTTTTCTGCCAATGATTTACACGGATTTTCTACAACATCAACACTGCCACCTATGAAACCTCCGCCGTGAAAGAAGACAACCGCAGGCAGAATCCCTTCGTTAGCAGGCGTATAAATTCGCAATGGAATCGGTCCATTTGTGCCATCAATTGTTTTATAAGTAGTTTCAACTTTACTTTTCGTAACGTTGTCATTGTTCCAGCCCATCATAGCCCGCATTCCTGTAACAAAACCGAGAGTATCTGAAGGATCAAATGACTGGTTTTCCATCGCAGCCATTTTTTCGGCCGCTTGTAAAGTCACTTGGAGAACACGAGGATCTAATTCGCCGATTGCCTCAGAATCAGGAATTGGTTTCGCAATAAAATCGAAGCCTCTTTTTTTAACAGTTGGCATTTCCTCGCTCAATTTTGAAACTAGATTAACGTAAGAAGTTGTATTACTCATCATTACCGTCTCCTTTTTGATAGTTTTAATTATGGACAGAAAACTAATTCACCGTTTAATGATTCATTTGCTCATGGTTTAATAGCTCAATTACTTCGCTCAACATTTCCTCTGTAAAAGCGCCTGCGCTAAAGTTCACCAATGCACGTAATGGCATATCGTTCAGCATGGCATCCATCAATTCGGAGGTATCGCTATCCCCTTCAGTCATGCTAGCAAGCGGACTACCTTCTAACGCCTTTACCATAAGCTCTTTTGCAATTGGTGCTAAAATTTGGTCCGCAAACAAGTCTCCAAGTAACGTATTACGGTGTACTGGTTTGCGGATTACAACCGTTGATTGAACATAAATGCTATCATTCAAGACAATCTCTCTGGAAGACTTTCCTACTAAAATTTCAAACTCACCTGTTTCAACATGCCAATCCTTCAATTCAGCGTTATAATAAGCAAATGATCTTTTAGCTAACGTAAAAGTAACCGTTTTTTCTTCTCCCGGCTGTAATTCCACTTTTTCAAAGCCTTTTAGCTCTTTCTCAGGACGGATCATACTGCTTTCCACATCTTTTATATAAAGCTGAACAATTTCTTTACCTGC
Source organism: Bacillus sp. BP-3 (assembly GCF_028401955.1). Taxonomy (GTDB): domain Bacteria; phylum Bacillota; class Bacilli; order Bacillales; family Bacillaceae_G; genus Bacillus_A. The sequence goes on along the minus strand of NZ_JAQOTJ010000002.1, from coordinate 45,419 downwards.
AGAATTGCCAGTATTTTTCACGTTTACACTGACAGAAACAGTATCCGTATCTTTTATTTCTTTCTTATTAATTGAAAGATTACTATACTCAAAGTTTGTATAGCTTAACCCAAAGCCAAATGGGAACAATGGTTCAATATTTTTCGTATCATAATAACGGTATCCAACGAACATGCCTTCTTTGTATTCCACTTTGTCACCTTCACCAGGGAAGTTTAAGTAAGAAGGATTATCGCTTAGAACTTTCGGGAATGTTTCCGCTAATTTTCCGCTTGGGCTCGCATCACCAAATAATAAATCAGCAATTGCTCCGCCTAGTGCTTGTCCACCTAAATAGCCTTCAAGTATTCCTTTTACTTTCCCTATCCATGGCATTTCAATTGGAGCACCATTACTTAAAACTACGACAATATTACTTTGAACTTCTGCAACTGCTTCAATTAATTGCACGTGATTTTCTGGCAGCTGTAAATGCTTCCGGTCATATCCTTCTGATTCATAACGATCTGGAAGTCCAACGAATAGAACCGCTGTATCTGCTCCAGTTGCTACTTCCTTTGCTTCCTTAATCATATTTTCATCTAAAGCATCGCTGGCAAGATCATAGCCCTGAGCAAATAATACATTCGTATTTTCACCTGATACAGTTTCGATTTCTTCGAGAATGCTTTCAAGTTTTGTTGGATTAATATGAGAGCTTCCGCCGCCTTGATAGCGAGATGTCTTTGCGAACTCCCCAATAACAGCTACCGTTCCTGCTTTTTTCAATGGAAGAATGTGATCTTCATTTTTTAACAAAACCATGCTTTCGCGTGCGACTTCTCTTGCAAGCTGATGATGCGCCTCCTTACTATACACAGCGTTTTCTCGATGATTGTCAGCGGCTTTAAAAATAATGTTAAGAAGACGCTCTACTGCTTGATCAAGCTTTTCTACAGATAGCTGTCCACAATTAACTGCATCAACAATCTTCTTCTCACCAATCCCAAAGCTCGAAGGCATTTCTAGTTCTAAACCGTTCTCTAAACTTGCAACGCGCTCATTTACTGCACCCCAATCAGAAACGATAAAACCTTCAAATCCCCATTCATCCTTTAAAATATCATTTAACAAATAGTTATTTTCCGAAGCATATTCACCATTCACCTTGTTGTAAGCACTCATTACTGTCCATGGCTGTGCTTCCTTAACAGCCCCCTCAAAACTAGCAAGATATATTTCACGCAATGCTCTCTCATCAACAATTGCATCTGTCGACATTCTGCGATGTTCTTGATTATTAGCCGCGAAATGTTTTAATGATGTTCCAACTCCTTGACTTTGTACGCCATTAATATGATTTGCAGCCATTTGAGAGGATAAATAAGGGTCCTCTGAAAAATATTCAAAGTTTCTTCCGCACAGCGGCGAACGCTTAATATTCGCACCAGGTCCAAGGAGAACACCGACATTTTCAGTCTGACATTCCTCACCTAATGCAACTCCTACTTGTTTTATTAATTCTTTATTCCACGTACTCGCTAATCCCACTGCTGATGGGAAACAAGTAGCTGGGACACTATTATAAATCCCTAAGTGATCTGCTCCCTCTGCCTGTTTTCTAAGCCCATGCGGTCCATCAGTTACCATAATTGAAGGAATTCCCAATCGCTCAATCCCTTTTGTATTCCAAAAGTCTAATCCAGAACATAGACTTGCCTTTTCTTCTAGTGTCATTTGTGAAATAATTTGCTTAACATCTCTTTTCATGATAATCCTCCTAGTCAAAAGATTACTCAGTAAGCGCTTTCTTGAATCTATTATAGTTTTTATTTTTTTGATATTATGGTATTTATTTTAGAATAATTGTAAAAATTTTAGCTGATGTTATATAAATCCCTGCTACACAGAACAAAAAATGATCTACACTCGCTTCCTCTCTTTGTTTTAAAGCCTTGCCTGTGGCAGGAAAGGGCCTTGACCACTTCTATGCATGGCATTCTAAAAAGAACGGAGGTTTTATGTCTATATATTGGCTGAATTGTTAAAAATGGAGGTTAAAATAATGAATTTCTCCAAACAAGAGGATTTATATTATATTTGTAAGCTGGTCTTTAATATGCATAAAATACCTATCTTTTTTATTGATAACAAGGGAGCTTTAGTATTTGAACTCTCCCGCAATTTTCAGCATAACCCCTTGTATTCTTCAAAAGAGGAGATATTTCGGCAACTATTTAGAGAGGAAATTTTCTATCGTTTTCCAGTACTGAGGGAAACCTCCTGCCTTGAAAACTTTTTCTCAATTAACCTGCGTTCAAATGACCAACTTAGCGGGAACATCATTGTCGGTCCTGTCCTTTATTCGAGGCTATCAGAAGTATCAATTAAAGGAATCATTAATGATCTTCATCTCAAAATAAACAAGGATGAAATGGTTCGATATTATCATTCTCTCCCTGTTTTAAGCAATTTGAATTTTTTAAATGTGAGCATGGTCCTTTATTACATGCTGTATCAACAAAAATTAGACATGGTTGATATCCTGCAAAAAAATATGTTGTTAGAAAAGGAAAAATTCGAAGTGGAACAGCCAGATATATGTATATCGGAACGCCGTCAAAATTTAATGACTCATATCGATCCACTGGCTGAGAAGAAAATCTTTGCGTGTGTTAAAGAAGGGAAAAAGGATGATTTAATTCAAAACCTAAGGGGATTACTTGAATCAGAGAATCTGGGGGTGTTATCGAAAACGAGTCACCTGCGAAGCCAAAAAAATTCCGCCATCGCAGCCATCACGCTTGCGACTAGAGCTGCCGTAGATGGTGGACTATTCCCTGAAATCGCATATACCCTTAGTGACTTACTCATCCAAAACCTTGAAGAAATAAAAGAAAGTAAGGCAATTATTCCATTTTTGGAGAATGCTTTACTTGAGTTCTCGGAACGAGTAAAAAATGGGAAGATACACAAGTATTCGAAACCAATAAACGCATGCCAAAATTATATATTCACTCATCTCTACGAAGATATTACACTTTCTCATTTAGCAAAAATAGCTGCACTAAATCCTAGTTATCTATCTGTTCTTTTCAAAAAAGAGGTAGGGGTTTCACCAAGCGAATATATCCAACGTGCCAAGATAGATGAGGCAAAAGTCTTAATAACCTATACAACACATTCTTTGTCAGAAATTTCCACACTATTAAACTTTCATGACCAAAGTCATTTTACGAAAGTCTTTAAAAAATATACTGATGTTTCACCGAAACAATTTAAAAATGGGTGTGTTACATAGTTTAAAAAGGTTTATCATACTTGCAATAACAGTCTTCCCTCGTTCAACCAACAGATTCATTTATAGAAACATAAAAGACAACACCTTAAAGTCAGTTTCTTTTTATATTATTTCGTTACTTTAAGTTATCTACATTTGTACGTGTGAAATCAAATTGTTCGAAAGGAGAGAGAAAACAATGAAACTCAGCAGATTACAAAAAGGAGATTTAATCGGGATTTATTCTCCTTCATCACCCGCAACTTATACAGCACCTAAAAGATTTGAACGGGCAAAAAAATTCCTAGAGAACAAAGGTTTTAGAATAATAGAAGGAAATTTAACTAAAAGACATGATAACTACCGGTCTGGAAGCATTAAAGAGAGGGCAGAAGAACTCAATGAATTAATACGAAACCCTAACATCAAATGTATCATGTCAACCATTGGTGGCATGAATTCTAATTCAATATTGCCTTATATTGATTATGAAGCTTTTATAAAAAGCCCGAAAATCATGATAGGTTATTCTGATGTTACTGCAATATTACTTGGGATATACGCCAAAACTGGAATCCATACATTTTATGGACCTGCATTAATCCCCTCATTTGGTGAATTTGAACCATTTGTTCACTTTACATACGAATATTTTAGTGACATGTTAGAGGAGAAACAAACATTACCATATACGATTAAAAAGCCGCCGTATTGGACGGATGAGTTTATCAATTGGGAAGAAAAAACGAAGGAAAAACAACGTATAAAAAATGAGTGGATCTGTGTAAATGCTGGAAAAGCAACAGGACGATTAATTGGAGGAAATTTAGACACTTTAACTGGCATTTGGGGTAGCGACTATATGCCAGAAATAAAAGAAGGAGATATTCTTTTTATCGAAGACACATCAAAAGATGCTGCTACTATTGAAAGAAGTTTTTCGTTATTAAAACTCAATGGAGTATTTAATAAAATTTCTGGTTTAATCCTTGGGAAACATGAGCAATTTAATGATAGTGGTACAAGTAAAAAACCATATGAGATTCTATTAGAGGTTTTAGATGGCATTAACATACCCTTTATTGCAGATTTTGATTGTTGCCACACTCACCCGATGTTAACCGTTCCAATTGGTATGAAAATAGGGATGGATGCAACAAATAAAACAATAATGATCCTTGAAGAGTGGATACACGAAGTCTATTACATACAAAAGGCTAATGAAACTAAACGTGGATGAATCGGGCTTTTTCATAATAGATTCATATTCTATTATTTCAGGTATACATAATCAATAAAAAAGAAACAATCCCCTTTGTTATAAGTGATTGTTTCTTTTTTATTAGTACTCAAATGGCAAAATAGACATTAAATCTACTTCTTCTGTTTCTTCTTTAGGATTCATTGCGACTTCGCTACCTTCAAAAGACATACTCGTTAGCATTGTGAATGCTACTAAACTTCCCATAAAAAGTTTTTGCATATGTTCTCTCCCCCCCCCACAGGTTCTCTATTAATATAGCATGAAGAAATATTTGGATAAAATGCAATATTGCATATGTTTTTTATATTTTCAGATAAAGGCAATTGTGTTACAATAAGTTCTCCATCAAACCGTTTTAGTGGTTAGTCATCATTAACCTCTAAGAAAAAAAGCCCATTTTTTAATGGGCTTTTTTTCTTAAATTAAAATATTATTTTAATGTCTTTTTCACAAACAAAACGAAAAGCAACAGACTAATAAACCCAGATATAGCACAAACAGTAAATAGCATTTGATATCCCATGGTTTGTGAAACAAGTCCTAAAATCATGGATCCTAAGCCAATCCCCAAATCAAAAGCAGTAAAAAATGTAGCGTTTGCGACCCCTCTTTTCTCTGATGGAGCTAATCGGATCGTTGCTACTTGAAGAGCAGGTTGTGCTGATCCGAATCCAATTCCGTACAAAATAGCTGTAATAACTAGTCCTACAATCCCTTTTGTCATTGTTAGGACGAATAGTGCGATTATCAGTGTAATAAGCGCAGGAACAATAATGACCCCTTCTCCATGTTTATCGGATATCTTCCCGGCAAGTGGTCTAATGACTGTAAGTGTGACAGCATAAACTAAGAAAAAAGTACCGGCATTAACTTGAATTTTTGCCGCAAACAATGGTAAAAATGTTGTAATGCCACCAAAAGTCAGGGATAGGAAAAATGTAACAACAGCGATTGGTAAAACTGTTTTTTCGAAAAATGATATTGGTTGTTTTGCTGCACTTTGAACTGCTGGTATTTTTGTACCAAGCGCAAGTATGAATGCAATAACCGCTAACGCTGTGCATAGAAGGAATAGATAATGAAATGAAAATGATTTTGCGACCCAAAGACCTAATATTGGTCCTAAAGCCATGCCTAAAGTCATTGCAAGTCCATACCACCCCATGCCTTCTCCGCGACGAGATGGTGGAATCACATCCGTCACAGCTGTTCCGATCGAAGTTGTAGCAAATGCCCAGCTGATTCCATGAAGGATACGTAATACCACTAAAAATATAACTCCTGTTACCCAATCATAAAAATACATTGTAATTGCAAAAAATAGTAGCCCACTTATTATAAATACGCGCCTGCCATATCGATCCATTAATCCTCCAACAATCGGACGTAAAATGACTGCCGATATGGTAAACACTCCTATAATAAATCCAACTTGAGATTCACTTCCCCCTAATTGTTTAATAAACATAGGCAGTGTTGGCATGAGTAAATAAAAGCCACTAAATAGTAATAGCGCTGTAATTGTCAGCATAATATAGTTCTTTGTCCATAAACGTTCCATTATAATGTAATCCTTCTTTCTATCGTTTCATATCTTACAGATGAGCAAATAAAAAAGCAGTACCATCGCTGGTACTGCCATAGTGTTTTGTTAATTAGAACGTACTTGCTACTTTCATAGCCTTTTCAAGTCCTGCAGCAATGATTTCTTCTGCTTTATCAGGGAATTGGTTGTGACCTTCAATCACTACTTTCTCGATATCTTTTACACCGAAGAAACCCATCATGCTTGCTACATATTTAACAGCCATTTCTACTTCAGCTTTTGGCCCTTCAGAATATACACCGCCACTTGCGTTTAATAATGCAATTCTTTTATCTCCAATCAGACCTACTGGACCTTCCGCCGTATATTTAAATGTTTTGCCCGCACGGTTTAAGTAATCAATATATGTGTGTAGTACGGCTGGGATTGTTAAATTCCATAACGGGAAACCAAATACAACTTTATCAGCCGCAAGGAATTGATCTAAGTATTTATCAGCAACAGCTACTGCTTTTGCTTCCTTTTCTGTTAACTCAAGTCCTCTACTCGCCTTAAATGTGCCGTTAATCATATCTACTCCTACATACGGCAATTCTTCATTATATAAATTAAGCTCTACCACTGTATCATTTGGGTGGGATTCTTTATAGCTCGCTAAAAAAGCCTCATATAATCTCACACTCACCGCCTGATCTGCTGGACGATTGTTTGCTTTTACAAATAAAACTGTTGTCATTCTCTTTTCCTCCTGTTACTCATTCTTACGTTGTTCTATATTTACTCATTAAAAATGGGTATTCCATTTCTTTTTTAACAAAAACAATGTAGTCAATTAAGTTGACTATATTACGAATATTACAATAAAATTCAAACAAAGTCAACCTAATTGACTTTGTTTGAATTTTATATATAAATCATCAAGTATTTATAGCATTAACAATCTCCATATACATTACATTGCAATTCATCCAACTCATTTTCTTTACCCTTTTCTAGTTCTTGATCAATCGCCTTTGCTAATCTTTCTTTGCTAGTGAATCCTTGAATGACCTCGTCACCAATAATGAACGTTGGAACAGCCATAATTTGCGCTTCTTCATGGGCATGTTTTAGAGCTTTTTGATGCATTTCTCGGTACTTTCGTGATACTAATGCTTCTTTAAATGCATCCTGAGAAAGTCCCACTTCCTCGGCCAATTTTGTTAAAACTTCGATGTCTTCAATATTTTGTTCTTCTTGGAATATACCTATTATGAATACAAATTTCTCTTCGTTCGATGACAATGTAGTATCACATTGACTTTACAATATCTTTTTAAAGCTATACTCCATTTCTCCACCTAGAGCTTCAGCTGTATCACCAGTTTCTCTGAAATCATGTGTATGAATTTGTTCAAACGGACCAAAATCTGTTTGTTTATAAAATTCATAGCAAGGGAATCCGTCATGTGTACCTTCAATATCAACAGTACCACCTTTTTTGACATGTACAGTTAATAGATAGTCAACGGGAGGTGCATATACATTTAATGGGTTGCTAGCACTTGCACTCATTTGAAACTTGACGTCATCAGAATTCCATACAATATTCGTGCACAAAATATTTTCTGTACTCGCTTTTCCTGTTCTTTTATTAACGGAACCATCTGAAGTTGTAACTCTTTCTGTTGTTATACCCGTATTCGCATATGTGAAAATTTCTTTTTTGTAAAAATCTACAACTACTTCTTGTTCAATTCTGGAACGCATAGCGTTTACAGCATATGGTGTAAATTCACGTGAGTCACCTTCGAATTCGATTACGTTTCCTGTTTGAATATCCTTCTTAGGTTCAGTCCAAGACATTGGAATAAATACACTTGCTCTAATTTTAACGATATTAGTCATGAGACACACCTCTATAATTTTATTTTAGGTAATTCATAACATGGAGCCACCCTGCAAAACAGGTCGCTATTTCTTTCGCATAATCAATTACTATTCCTTTAGTTTAAATAGCGACTCTTCTGATTGATATTTATATCTATATCATCGTTTTAAAACTGTATTCCATTTCTCCAGCTAACGCTGCTGGAGTGTCACCAGTTTTTCTGAAATCATGTGTATATATTAATTCGAATGGACCAAAATCTGTTTGCTTATAAAATTCATAGCAGGGAAAACCATCATGAGAACCTTCAATATGCAAAGCTCCACTTTTGCTAGCACGTATAGTTAATAAATAGTCAGCCGCAGGTGCTGCTGCATTTAAAGGATTGCTGGCACTTGCACTCATTTCAAAAGAAACTTCATCATCGCCCCACACAACATTCGTACATACAATGTTTTCTGTAGTTGTTTTTCCTTTTTTATGCTCAATAGAACCATCTGGATTTGTAATTTTCACAGTTACGATACAAGCATTTACATGTGAGAAAATTTCTTTTTTATAAAAATCAATAATCACTTCTTGCTCTAATCTTGACCGCATTGTGTTTACAGCATATGGTGTAAATTCACGTGCATCACCAGTATATTCGAATACCCTTCCTGTTGCAGGATCCTTAATAGGTTCCAACCATGCATATGGTGCAAATACACTTCCTCTAATTTTCACGATATTAGCCATATGAAACCTCCATAATGTATTCATTTTTCTTTCACAATCAAATATAGTCAACTTGATTGACTATATTTTGCATAGTACAATGAAATTCAAACAAAGTCAACTTAATTGACTTTGTTTAAGGAGGGATTATAGATGAATCATCAAGTAAATAGTGACTTAGATCTTACATCAATTTTATCATTATCTTATAGTACATTGATTGATGAACTACATGACAGATTAAGCGAATTGGGATTTGGAGATATTAGACCTGCACATGGTTTTATGTTTAAACGTATCAACCCTGCTGGAGCAACAGGTATAGAACTAGCTGAATACTTAGGAATTACAAAACAAGCTGTGAGTAAAATGGTAGATTATCTTGAGGAACGTGGTTATGTAATACGCCAAACTCATCCCACTGATAAGAGAGGGAAAATTATTGTTTTAACCGAACAAGGCTGTTTAGTAATGAAAACAAAAGAAGAGATAGTAGCTGAGATAGAACAGCGCTGGATTGAAAAGATAGGTGCTGAACGAATGCACATGCTCAAAGAAGATTTAACAAAATTAGTTTGTGAAGCAACTAAAGGTAAATTATCATCAAGCGCAAAACCTGTTTGGTAAATATATATAAAGGAGATAACTAAAAAACAGATTCGCTTGAAGTAAGTTCAAAAGCATTCATAGGACTAACCGTAACATATGGTCTATTCCAGCCTTTTTATTTCAAAAAAAGATTCGTATTCTATTATCTCAAGCATCTATATTACAAAAAAATGAATGAAAAAAGAAACAAGCGCTAACAAAAGTAATTGTTTCTTTTTTCATTCATACTCAAATGGCAAAATGGAATTACATCCACTTCTTCCGTTTCTTCTTTCGGATTCATTATACCTTCGCTAGGTTCAAAAGACATACTCGTTAACATTCCGAAGTAGTACAATATAGTAAATCACAGATTGAACATGAACTCGAGTGGATTATGTCCCTCATGGAAAAAATATAAAATAAGCTGCTTTCTTACAAAAATACTTAATTGATAGACTGTAGTATCACCCAAAATAGTAGAAATGGTATAATTACCCATACACATTCATTAACAATTTAATAGACTGAGAATATAAAGTAGTATAGTACCTCAAAAAATTAAATAAACGAATTAGGAGTGTTATATCATGTCATTTGGAATTGATGTGAGTCACCATGAGGGAAATATTAATTGGAATCAAGTAAAGAATGATCCGAATCAAGTAAACTTTATGATTGCAAAAGTAACAGAAGGTTCTGAGCAAGGTACCAATTTTGTTGATCCAACCTTTCAATACAATATCAACGGTGCAAACAGTGTTGGCATCCTGACAGGGGCTTACCACTTCTTTCGAGCAATCTCTGTGAATGATGCAAGACAAGAGGCTGCTTTCTTCATTAAAAATTTACAGAGCGTCACATTAACTGCACCTGTATTTGTCGATGTAGAAGTCAATGATGCAAATTTAGATCCGGACACATTAACAGATGCTGTGAATGCATTTTTAACAGAATTAAAAAATGCGGGGTATACACATACCGGCGTTTATAGCAATCTATATTTCTTCCAAAATAGTCTAAACGTTTCACGCTTGCAAGATACTTTATTGTGGGTTGCACGTTATAATCCAAGAGGTGCAGGAATGGAATGTGATATTTGGCAATACACAGATACTGGAAGTGTACAAGGTATTAATAGCAATGTCGATTGCAATATATCCTATGTAAATTTGGATAACGGGAATAATAACAACAATGGACCTAATAGCTCCTATATAGGAATTGCTACAATCGCAGGTGATAATGTGAATTTACGAGATCAACCTTCTATGAGCGGCGATGTCATTGGAACATTACATCGCAATGAGTCCTATAAAGTATATTACGAACAAAATGGATGGTTAAACTTAGGCGGAAATGAATTTGTTTTTTATGATCCTAGTTATATTTGTTACTGCAACTATATTGGAATCGCTACAATTACAGGCGATAATGTAAATTTACGAGATCAACCTTCTATGAGTGGCAATTTGATTCGAACATTACATCATAACGAAGCTTATAAAGTATATTACGAACAAAATGGATGGCTAAACTTAGGCGGAAACCAATTCATTTACTATGACGCTAGTTATATTGATTATCAATTACTTTCTTCATGTTCCGATTGTTAAATAGTGGACAAACTCTACGCAGCATAGAAGTAGGGGCACTGACATAAAGTGAAACTTTAATCAATGTGGGGGATTTCTTCATCCCCCACTGATTATCAGCCCTCACCAATCAGGCTTTTACGGGCAGTAATAGTGGGATAAATTTTGTAGACTAAGTAAACAAAAAAAGAAAAGCGGAGTTCCTCTAAACTAAGGAAAATCAGCTTTTCTTTTTTCTAAGCAATTCATACATTCTTATACAAGTACTTTCAATTAAAGCTCCTTTATTTGCTTTGTAAGTTCGTTGAATCTTTTATCAAGTTCCATGTATGCTTCATCTTTAGGAGTTAAAAAGCTGAGTTTCCCTAAAACTTCTTGTCTTTCTGTTTCAAGCTTTAAACGTATTTCAGTGAGATTATCTCTTGTTTGAGATGGTTCTTCCAATTGCTTTTGTATGCTATTGTTTGAAAACACTAGTTTACTGTTAGTCGTTTTTTCAAGGAAGTACCGATCATGCGAAACAATAAGCAATGTGCCATTATATTGTGCTAATGTAGTTTCAAGCTGTTCGCGCGAAGGTAAGTCAAGATGATTGGTCGGTTCATCTAAAATTAATACATCTTTTTCATCTAAGATATACTTCATGAGCTTACATTTTACACGTTCACCCATACTCATATGCTGAATTGGCTCTTTCCATTGTGAAGATGTAAATCCTAAATGTTTCATTAAATTTTGGACTTTTCCTCTTTCTTCAAAAGTCTCTTTATAAAATAATTGTTCTGGTGTTTTTTCAAGTGGTAAATCAAATACTTCTTGTGTTAAATAACCAATATTTGCAGATGGTGAAATCCATACTTCTCCTCGGGCTGTTTCATGTCCCATAATCATCTTCAATAATGTTGTTTTCCCGCAACCATTAGGACCAACTATTGCAATTTTCTCACCATGTTGAATTGTAAAATTAACTTTCTCAAATAATGTTCGTCCCTCAAAACATTTTTTCAATTGTTTCACTTCTAAAAAACGCTTTCCTACCTTTTTATTTGCTTGAATGGAAAACTCTACAGTTGGATCTGGCTTAACACGCTCTATTTTCGTTTTTTCAAGCTCTTTTTCCAGACGTTTTTGTTTTGACTTCACCTGTGCATCCGTTCGCTTTGCCTTAACACGATAGTATTCTTTAAATCCCTCTTTTTTTGTTGACTGTGCATGTGCTTTTTGCGACCATGATGTTAATTCTTTTATTTGCGATTCTATACGTTCAATGTTTTTTTGTTGCTTTTCATATTCGCGCTGCTGCGTAAGCCTTTTTTGTTCTCGAAATTTCATATAACTCGTGTAATTCCCTTTATGCTCAATTAACTTTCTATCTTCTATCGACCAAATTTTCGTTGCAACAGCATCTAAGAAATACCGATCATGTGATACAACGATGATCGTTCCACTATAGCTTTTTATCTGTTCGATCAGAAATTCTGTACTATTTTCATCTAAATGATTTGTCGGTTCATCTAACATGAGAAGGGTTGGATTTTGCGCAAATCCTTCCGCAAGTCGAAGTTTCAGTTTTTCGCCACCGCTTAACGTTTGAAAATCGTTTGTTGGCACACCCCATTTTGCAAGAAGTTCCGCTTCTACTGTTGTTACTTCCTTAGATATAAATGTCTCTTTTTCTTGTTCAACATATGCCATCGTTACGTTCGTCTGTTGCCATTCCAATTGCCCTTTTGTTGGTTCTATTTTTCCATTTATCAACTGTAGAACAGTTGATTTTCCAGCACCGTTTCTCCCTATAACCCCGATAATATCTCCTTGTTTCACGGTAACATTCATTTGTTCTAATAAGGTATGTTCCATTATTTCCACATAAACATCTTTTAGTTTTAAAAGTTCCTTCATACTATCCATCCCTTTCTATAAAAGGAGAACAAAAAAATCCTCCCAATGATATTTGGCAGGATTAGTCGTTATATGATTTATACCCAAATAAGCTATTGTATGAAATAGCAATACGTTCTTATGAAAATGGGCAGACTAATCCTATTTTTTATAAATTGAAATATCAAATTTCAACATGTAAAAATAAGATTAGTTAATCATCGTCCACCCATCATCCTTTCCGTCGTCAATATCCATATTGTACCATGATAATACTGTATTCGTAAACGAGATGGTTTGACTCAGCGACAATCACTCTTTCACTTTTATAACACTTGCTGTTGGCTCATTTTACTCGTTAAATGAATATAATTATTTATGACAATGCACCTTTATCTTCAAAATGTTTATAAAATGTTGTTCGATGCACCCCTTTTGCACGCAAAGCATCAACAGCATGGGATATATACTCTATATTCCACAATAGCTGAAATGAGAAGTTGCAAACCACTTGCTCTATGTAGTTAATCCCCATAAGAACAATCACGAATTTCTCCTAATCGATTAAAAAATACAGCTCGAGCAAGGGCATGTTTTGCTTCTCCTTTATTTAAACTAACATGTACACGTCTTCTGAGTTCAGGACTCTGCAGCCATTCTAACGTATATAAAGTTCTTTCAATGCTTCCTATTTCACGTAAAGCTACAGATAAGCTGTTTTGCCGTGGATACGCCGCAAGTTTTTTTAGAATAAAAAACGCTGTTGCCGTACCATTGCGAATAGAACTGATCAATCGCAATAAATCATCCCAGTTTTCTTTTATTTTCATCACATGAATTGTTCTACCAATCATAAATACAAGCTGTGGCTGTTTTGCGGGCTTATCAAAAGTATAAATTTTATTTTTACTAAACGTTTTAATTCTAGGTGCAAATCGAAATCTTAACATGTGATTAACAAGTAATCTTGAAATAACAGTTTTAGTAGAGGGTTCCTTTCTTATTTGACCTTGACGATGTAAAGATATTGTTGTTATGGTTAAATTTGAAATTATAATAGGTAGATTAAAAGGAGTTTTGGTGATGAAAAGGTTAAAGTGGGGAAAAGTAACCATACTATGCGCTATTATTTTGGGTATATGTTGGTTCTTTTTTCATGAGAGCCTAGAGAAGGAAGATACCAATGTTGTAAAAGCAAAGGAAAAAATGATAACAGATGGTTCCCCTCTACAAGTAGCAGAATTACCAAAGACAGGGCTATCTGAAAAGGTAATTCCACAAAAGTATGTACCAGTAGTAGAAGCAAAAGCAGCGATGATTATTGATGCAAGTGATGGAGAAGTTATTTATAAAAACAATGAGACTGAAACCTTTGCTCCGGCAAGTATGTCGAAAATGATGACAGCATATCTTCTTTTAGAAAATATACATACAGGAAAAGTCCATTGGGAAGATTCGGTGCAAATAAGTGCAAAATCAGTACAAACAGAAGGTTCTAGAATTCCAGTGCAAATGAATGATACATTAACAGTGAAAGACTTATTCCACGCTTTAATGATTCAATCTGCTAATAATTCGGCAGTTGCTTTGGCTGAACATGTAGCAAAGACGGAGCAAAATTTCATTCAACTTATGAATCAAAAGGCGAAGGAATTAAAACTCTCAGATAAAACCAAGTTCGCAAATGCTTCTGGTTTGCAAGAGTCCGATGGAAGTGAAACAAAGATGCCAGCAGCTGACGTAGCAAAATTGGCATACAATCTTATTAAAGATTACCCAGAAATATTAGAAGTAACACATTTACCCCAGAGTCAATTAGCATTTAAAAATACAGTTGTTACAAGTACAAATGAAATGTTGAATGCAGCGAATAAAGAGCTTTATATAGAAGGAATAGACGGACTGAAAACTGGCTTTACTGATAGTGCTGGATATTGTTTTACAGGGACTGCGAAACAAGGAGATAAACGACTTATCACGGTTGTTATGGGAACGACAAGTCAAACGAAACGTTTTACAGAAACTAATAAACTAATGTCTTATGGATTCCAGATTGTTAAGTAGGGAAAGAAATAATTATAGAGGAAAACAGCTTATTTGAAACCAAAGGGAGTGAAAATAAGCTGTTTTTATTTTTGCCTATATTATACTCATTGTAGATTTGTAATAAAGTTTGATTATTTTGAAACCCTTGTTATACTAAAGCACCCGTTAGTTGAACAAAGAACAATGTGACGTAAAGCATAAATTTCCCTTTTGGAAAGTTTATGTTTTATTTTATTTAAGGAAATTTTGATGTAGATGATCTCATATTAAAAACAAGCGGAGGCTTATTAGGCTATAGCGCTTATAAAATTTATAACAACATATTGAAAACAAGGAACCAAAAATTAAATCATAGCAAATGAAGTTTACATAAACATCAAGTAACCCCCAAATATACAATAAAGATTGATTTTAGAGTTAGGGTACCGCTCCATCGCTATTAAGTTAAAAAACACATTCTTCTCCAAAACGAAAAAAATGAACTAAATTCCTATGGATAACTATGAAAGAATAAAACTTTCGTTTTTGGGATACTTCAACACCTTAGGTTGATAGGCATGTAAAGTGACCCCAATTAGAAAAATCCTCCTTTGTGTTAGAAGCTTTTTCGCCCTTAAGGAAGTGGCAGCTACTACCTTGTTCTGATGCGAAATGAAATACAAAAAAAGACCACCAATTTCATCATAACACTTCTAACAATACGATTTTTTTCTAAAAATTAAATAGAAAACATCAAATATTCTGTTTTTTATTTCTAAAAATTCATAATATTTACAAAACTCAAAAATCAATATACATTTTAGTTGTACCAAAAAAATCCAAGCAAAGAGGAGATGGTTGTATGTTCAAGAAGTTAGTAGTAGGAGCATTAGCAGCTGGTTTTGCAATAACTGGAGGATTGGGAACAGTATCAGCAAGTACAGAAAAAGATTATACGATTAAATCGTTCGACTACGTAACTGTAGATGAAAAGAATGTGGACACCCTGACTAAAGTGAATAACCTATCTAACAAAGACATAAAAGTAACCATAGTTTTACCTAAACAGAATGACAAGGGAGATTGGTTAGCATATGGTTTTACGAGCAAAGAAGCTTTGGATGCTTTTATTGAAAAAGATAAGCACAGCTTTAAAAATACAACACAACCTCAACATGAAAATGTAATCAAGCCTCTAGGAAGCGGTCCTGGAAGTACCGATTTCTATGAGCATGCAAATAAAGGCGGACAGTATATTTATTGGAGCAGTGGATTTACAAACTTATCTTCTAGCTGGAATGACAGAATTTCCTCCTTAAGTACAGCGTCACCTTCTGCAAGCTACGCAACAACGCTGTGGGAACATACTTCATCTCAGGGATATGGCCAAGGAGTCATGTTTAGACATTATGAGTGGTATGGTAAAACTGCTAATATGGATGCGTTTTGGAATGATAGAGCTTCAGCAATTCAAATCACGACGAATCCATGATAAGTAACGAGAGATTTCAGTTGTTCATGTAAATAAGTTTCAAAATCACTATTCTCTCATCGATTTAGAAAAAATGGGAGAATAGTAATTTTTTTGTGTACAGAAACAACTTTATGATTCGTAAACATAACAACCTACTTATAAAACGAAAACCTGTATCAATGATTACTCAGTAATCCCACGATACAGGTTTCTTTTATTATATACTCAACAACTACTTCTATTAACTTCGTAAAAATCCACCTTCTGAGTTCATCACTTGACCCGTGATCCACTTCGCATCATCACTAGCGAGAAAAGCCACGAGGCGCGCTGCATCTTCCGGCGTGCCAATGCGTCCCATTAAAAATTTAGGCAACAGATGCTTTCTAATTTCATCCGTCATCCACGTTGAATCTGTTGGTCCTGGGTTTACCGCGTTAACTGTAATTCCTAAATGAGCAACTTCTGCTGATAACGACTTCGTAAAAGCGGCAATCGCTCCTTTCGTTGCAGCATAGGCTAATTCCCCAATCATTGGTCCTAGTTCTTGTCCAGATGTCATATTAATAATTCTTCCACCATCTAAATCCGCTTGCTCAAAGCGACGAGCGAATTCCACACAAAGAAGAAAAGTTGCTCTCATATTAACAGCATAATGATTATCAAGTATATGAGCATCCAACTTTGCATATCCATCTTCCGTTGAATATGCTGCGTTATTCACTAAAATCAAAAGAGGACCAAACTGCTTTGAAACAGTATCCATGATTGTAAAGGCAGCATTTGCATCTGACAAGTCCATTTCTAAACTGTCACAGCGAACTCCTAATTCCAAAATCTCTTTTTGAAATGTCTCTGGCCAACTAGCCTCAGACTGCCAATGCGTAAAGAAAATATCAATACCTTGAAAAGCTAATTCGCGGCATATAGCAGCCCCAATCCCTCTTGGACTACTTACTCCTGTTATAAGCGCAACTTTATTTTGTACATGCGTCATTTCATATTCCCCCTATTAAATAGGGACACGATGATATGTATAAGTAGAGATGTATAATTCTCATCACAAATAAAAGCCGATACACACAGGTATCCGCCTAGTAAATGGAATGATCACTCCACACCATATGCGTCCCTTGTATGATTATCTTCAATAAATAGACAGACTCCACCCTTTATATGTATAGGAAAAGCACGCTATTCATTTTATTTTCTAATCATTACAAGATTTGCCACATGTAGAATCTCAATTCCCCTTTCATTACATCTCTACCATTATTATACTTTTCTTACTAGTGATAATCAATATATTCATTTATTAATTTATTACTAGTTATAATCAAAATCCTTCCAGATTTGCAACTTCATCATATAAATCTCTTCTCAGCCCTGTTCAATCTATCCCACCAAGCATCCCCTATATTGTTATAAATTGAAATCTCCAAGCAAAATGAACTACGAACAACCCAAGAAACCTTGTTCAAATCAAAATTTCTGGGGTTGCTTTGCATCTTGATTTACTTTTTTACAAAAACGTCCTTCTATATTCAAGTGCCTATCCTCATACTTAAAACATTCTTTAATCTAAATCAAAAATCCGATTTTTTATAGAATCGATTTCATGTGCAGTCAACATGTGAGAAATATAAATAACCGGTGCCCTTGTATCCGATAAATGACAGTTACTAATAATAAAATCATATTTCATATCATAATTTGGTATCCTATCTATATTTACATTTTCCCCCAAACTTTGTTTTAACTTTCTATAAATAAGATTTTTTTCAACGGTTATCCCAGAGAATATAAATACAATGTTTATTTCATTACAGATTGAATTAAGAATGGCAGTTGCATGAGATGCGATATATTTGATTTCATCTTTTGTATATTGTTTATCGTTGTATGTGTCATTCCACTTGGAAATGCAAGATACATTTTCCTTATAATTTCGCATTAGAATACTGTCTGAAGAATGGATTGGATCAAAAATATGACTAATTGAGAAATTAAGTTCATTTGAAATACACACCTTATAAAAATACGGAATGACTTCTGCTTTTAATTTTTCCTTCTGTTCACTCGGTAATGGATTGTGTGTTAAAAGGGTATCAATGAGATTCATGAATTTTTTATAAACCTCCTGATGACATTCACTCAAATATGTAAGTACTACCTCACCCTGTGAGCTTGTATTTATTAATCCAAAAAATAAAAATAACTGCAGTGCATCTCTTTCATATTTTGGAAATTCAATATTGTAACAATTCTCAATTTCTGTAATAATTTCATTAAGACAATTTGCCTGCTTACGGCTGTATAAAGGCTTGATTTTTATTTCTTTCGTTACGCAATGTTTATTAAAAAATCGATTTATAAAAACAAAAACAATACTGCGTAATAATAAAATATCCGCAGGAACTTCGTTACGATAGAGAATCGCTAAAACTTTTTTTCTTAATTCCATGGGTATGGAAGGTTGATCTGAAAATTGTTGGATAAAGTAAAAGAAAGCAATATAGTAATATCTTATATTGATTTCATCTCCTTCTAGTTGAAGATCCCTAAATTTAATAGTTAACCCACTTTCATTTAAAATTTTATTATAATCTTTTAAATGAGTTCTCAAAGTTAACTTATTCATATATAAAATTTGAGACCATTTTTCTAATGTGTAATACTTATTATGAAATATGTCTAACATCACTCTATAAAGTACACTTTCTGTCAAATACGAATTAACCACTGATAATACAGACTCTTCCATCGGTCTAATTAAAATGTATCCTCTCGTTTTCACACTAATAATTTTCCACTTCTCGGGCAATTGCTTTTTTAATTGCGAAATATCATTCCTAATTGTTCGCGTTGAACACTGTAGTTGATCCGCAATCTTTTGAGACGATACAAATTTTTGCTCATTATTTAAAGCCTCTAATATAAAAATTTGTCTTTTTATTGCTTTATCTTCTATTAAACTATAAATAAAACTACGCATGAATATATTACCTTTCTTTAAAACCACACATTATTTTTATTTATTGTTAATTAATGTTAGGTATTAGAATTTTTTATCAACTATTGATAATTTTACTATAACAGTAGAATGATCTCTAATCTAGTTTTCGTTTCTCACTATCTCTATTTATTTCTTTTGTATACTTGTGCTCTATAAATACTTTGTTCACAAAAACAATAATAAAAACGCTCTTTTTTTTCAGTTATTAAAGGAAAAAATACTAATTTTAAACATTTTATGAAGTGATATTCTTATATTACAAAAGTTACTTGACCAACTTTTGTATTCGTAATCTTATAACTTTGTGTAATTGTTTGATTAGAAAACCGTTACCTAATCAAACAACATAAAAAGCCATATTACTCTATTAAGAGTATTGTGGCTTTTTATGTTGGAGCTATATTATAGCACCACATTCATAACAAAAAACGCGATCAATTCCTAAATGATTATTAGAAATTGATCGCGTTTTTTTAAATAAATAGATTGATAAATTAACTTCACTTCGTGTTTCCAAACTTTTCAATGGTGTGCGTATCCATATTTTTATGAACAGTACTTACATTTCCTTTCAACTTAAACGTACAAACACAGAAATATATAATTGAAAGAATAGATATACATACCCATAAATTATATACATAAGAAGTTTCCCATACACCTATAAGGGAAAGTAGAGCAGGACAAGTTAGTGTAACCCATGACTGTACAAAAGCTATTTTACCAATATAATGATTGATGTTCTTTTTCTGTGCATTAGCAATAAAAAATAAGAACCATAGAAATGCCCACATGAACCAAGTTAACGCATTAACGATATCATGAAAATGTATAATCGCTACAATCATGTAGAATAGTGCAATAATTGCTACCCAAAGAGAAAACCAGCCTAATCCATCACCCTTCAATCCTGCAATGAAAGTAACTCCCACATATAAATAAGTTAAACCGAATAAAAAAGTAGCTGCATATAAATAAACTGTCCAATTACTTTGATCAGATACTACAATTAAATAGAAAGGAATAATAATTTGCAGTACACCTACAAATATATTAAAAACACCTGCACTCTTTTCGTCCGCTTTTCCTAACATCACAAGGCTATTTAAAAAGAGCGCTGCACCAGAAATCAATAATCCAACATTACCCATATATATTCTTGTGAAAAACAAAACTGTTTTTCACAACGATACCTCCTCACATCATACATTCATTTTTTCATAGTTTTAACAACAAAGAGCAATTCCTCTTCTTCAATAACATGTGACAGAGGAACTGCTTATATTTAGAAAAATTTACAACAGACCATATATTTGAAATTAAGCGTTTCCAAAAAAGGCATGCATTAAGTTATGAAAACGATATCAATATAGTAACAGCATTCAATACAAAAGTAAATAATATAAAAAATGGTATATAGGTCATGAAATATCTTTAGTTAAACGATCGATATATTCCTTTGAATGAGGCCGGTTAGGTTATGTTCAATAGTTACATCACTCCACAAACCGCCCATACTCCTTCAAAAACCGTAACTTCACCACCCCAACCGGTCCGTTCCGATGCTTCGCTACATGAATTTCAGTTACATCTTTATTCTCTGTTTCCTGCTCATAATAATCGTCTCGGTATATGAGCATAATCACATCGGCATCTTGTTCAATCTGTCCTGTCTCTCTTAAGTCAGACAAAAGCGGACGCTTATCTTGACGCGACTCAACCGCACGGGATAGCTGCGACAATGCTACGACGCACACATCCAAATCGCGAGCTAGCAATTTCAGTTTGCGAGAGATTTCGCTCATTTCTTGAAACCTATTTCCTCTATATTTCGAATCGCCTGTAATAAGCTGTAAGTAATCAATGATGACGAGCAGCTTTTTATTTGGATGCTTACGTTTTAGCTTGCGAACCTGCACCCAAATTTCTTGCGTTGTCACACCTGCTTTATCATAGATTTCTAGCGGTAAATCACCAATCTCCGCAAAGACCTGACTTGTTTTCTCCCAGTCCTCGATTGTGAAACGATGCTTCGGATTTTTCAGCCTTTTTCCCGATACCATACCTGCGCAAGAGACCATCCGTTTTAGCAATTGTTTGTCGCTCATCTCTAATGAAAACAACCCAACTGCCGCACCTGATTTGGCGGCATGAAATGCAATATTTAAAGCAAACGCCGTTTTTCCCATCGAAGGCCGCGCCCCTATTACAACAAATTCACCATCTTGCAAGCCGCATGTCATCTTGTTTAAAGCAGAAAAGCCGGTCTCAATACCGGTCATCTCTTCTACGTCCTGGTGAAACTCTTCATACAAACCGACTAACGCATCCTTTAAGTCAAAGTCTAACATACACTCTTCCTCTTCTAGTTCACAAAGAGCCGTAATCGTCTCGCCGATAATTTTCTCATCCTTCTCCGCCAGAAGCCGTTCACACATACTGTGTCCCATCATTCCTGCACGGCGCATTTTCCACGCACCTCGAACAAGCCCCTCGTAATAGGAAAAATTAGTCGTCGTCGGTACACTCTCGATGATGTTGACAAAGTACTCAATCCCACCAATTTGCGTCAGAAAAGAAGAATCCATTTTCGAAACAAGTGTAACGAGATCAAGCGGCTGCCCGTCTTTCTCTACTTCCCGTATTAGCTTAAATATCGCTTGATGCAATGCAGTAGAAAAATGGTGTTCCGTCAACCTGCACTCTTTAATGAGCTCCCCATCAAGGAGGAGTGATCCTATTACCGTCTGTTCCGCTTCGACGTTTTGAATACTCACGGACGCCACCCCTTTTCCGCTAAGAACTTCTGCAGCTCTTCTTCAGACGGTACATTTTTCTCCCACTCCTCGCATTCCTCCAGAAACTGTTCAGTCTCCTGAACAATAGACGACTCCTTCTTCCGAAACTTCACCGCCGCCTCCTCTACTTCGCTTACCTTCTTATATCCCTTTCCGTGCCAATCTCGCAAAATCCCCTTCACATACGCAAGTGTCCGCTTATTATTTTCATGAGCAATTTGAAGTGCTTTTAAGACGAGTTCCTCTGACAAATCATCCATCCACGCAGTTAGTTCCTCTGCCGTATACGGTGACAAACTGCCAAAGTTTTGTTCATAAAACGTAAATACGTTACCACCCGAATCTATTTTTTCATCTCCTTCACAGCTTTCAGGCTCTTCTTGAGGCACTTGGGCAGGCATACCGAAATGTTCTACCAACAGCGGAATGTTCATCTCTTCCTCCAAACATTTTTGCAGAAACAGCTGAACAAATTGTTTACTTTTCACAGTCTTTAACTCACGAAGGACACATTTCTCAACGTTCGGATTTGTAATCGGATTATAACGAAGCCAATTTATGATATATAACTCCTTCGTTTTCGCATCATATAAAATCTTTCCATATTCGATAAACCGCTGCAGCAATTTATCAACAGTCTCCCTGTTGTAGCCCGTTTCCATCTCCGCCAAACGCTTCGGCAACGGATAAATACCGCACTGCGTCGTTTTCGAACATGTTAATAAATATATGTAAAAATAGCGCTCCTCCGGCGTTAAGTCGAGCACAAAATCATCTTGCCAAAAGTTCACCTGTACATTCCGATATACCGCCATATGTATTCCTCCCGTTTTTAAAATGCTGTTCCTTACTATATATAAGGAGGAAAGCGGAAATTTGGTAATTTAATTTTTATTTTTTTGAAATTCTTGTAGTAGTAATTTTTTTTTGTTTTGTTTTTTTGAAATTCTTGTAGTAGTAGTTCTTTTGTTTTGTTTTTTAAAATTCTTGTAGTAGTAGTTCTTTTACTTTTGTTTATGTAATGATTTATTACTTGTAAGGGGCTTGGTAGGGGTTTGTAAGGGTTTGTAAGGGGATGTTAAGAGGGGTTAAATAGAAAAATCAATATGCTTGTGACATTCCTTTTCATGCTTCCCTCTGAACCTTGAGATAGTATTACTGCCCGCGAATAGCGGGATAACATTGATATAGCAACTGGTTTAAAAGTCAAAATAGGTATGGTCGTAAAGAGTAGAATAAATGATTAAGAAATGATTCCAATGGCTAGGTATTTTAAAATTTATTAAATTTATAGATATCGAGGATACTAATAAATAGAATCTTAACGATGTTTATCTTAAAGAACAAATAATTAAGTTATCCATCTACTCTATATATTTTCGTAAGGCTAACTCATTTTTAACTATTAGCTGTTTATTTCCAATTGACGTCATAAATCCTAGGTCTTCAAATTTACTAAATTTACGACTAATTGTTTCCCTTGTCACCCCTATATAGTTTGCTATTTCTTCTCGTGTCAATGGTAAATTTATAAGTATTCCTTTATCAGTATCTTCACCGTATTTTTCACAAAATTCTAGAATTATATAAGCAATCCTAACTTCTGGATTATTTGTTGCAAGATTGTTAGCTAAATTTTCTGTATGCGCTAAACGTTTTGTAACGGTTTTTAGCAACTTTAATGCAATATCTGGATTTCGCTCCATTATACGATCCATATTATCTTTCGTTAACATACAAATTTTTGTATCTTCCATAGCATACGCACTAAAATTACTCTTCTCATCGCAATTAAATATGTTTAATTCACCAAAGCATTCACCACTCGTTAAAATATGCAAGATTTGCTCCTTCCCTTGAATGGTTAATTTCGATAACTTTACTTGCCCCTTATTAATAATAAATAATGTATCTAATTTCTCTCCTTCATGAATTAATGGTTCTCCCTTTTTAAATTGTTTATGTTTTGACAATGCAGCTATTTTTAAAATTTCTTCATCAGATAAAGATTTAAAAATAAGAACTTTTCTTGGACAAGGCTCCGCTGCATTTTTATGATAACAATTTTCTTTCATATTACCTCACCTAACCTTACATATAGTATATAAAATGAAATTTTAATCAGTGTCTTTTCATTATTAGCCCTCACCAATCAGGCTTTTACGGGCATTAATACGTGATAAAGTATCCTTCCTAAATTATTATATCTTTTCCTAGGAGCCACACTAGTGACTCAAATCACATCAAAAAATTCTTTTCATAGTAAAAAAGTAACGAGAAATTATATAAGCTTCTCGTTACTTTTTCTTTTGCTATTCCTCTACTGGTGCAAAGTGTTCAGTATCTTCTCCACATACTGGACACACCCAATCTTCTGGTAAATCTTCAAAACTTGTTCCTGGTTCTATATCTTCATCTGGATCTCCAACTTCTGGATCGTAGATGTAGCCGCATGGTAAACAAATATATTTTTTCATTATAATGTCCTCTTTCTATTATTAGATTAAGATTTTAGTTTCTCTTTTACCTTGCTCATTATTTCACTTATATTCGTATTTTTCATATCAATCTCTTCTAATGATACTTGCTTTTCAATAGCAGACTTGTAAGGGATGGATGCCGCAACTCCTTCTAATGAGATGACACCTACTATTTTATTTTCCTTGATAAATAACCTTGTATACTTCTCTTTATCATCTTCTTCAACGATAGTTGTATCACATTGGTTTTCATCAACGAATCCAATTGAGAATAAAGATACATCGAATGCATGAAAGATAGTAGTTGGAATTGCTTCCTTATAAATTGCGGGATTAGAAACCATATTACTTCCTGCAATCTTCCCTTGATCCATTGCTCTTCCCCATAGTCCGCCAATTTCACCGTTTACTTCTGCTACATCCCCAGCAGCATATACAGATTCTACATTCGTTTCCATCTTCTCATTGACAACAATACCTCTATTTACATGAATAGGAGTATTGTTTACTAAAGAAATGTTAGGAGTGACCCCAATTGAATAAACAACACTATCACAATCTATTCGTTGTTCACCATTCACTTTCATTCCAGTTACTACTTCTTCTCCAAGAATAGAATCAATAGTCGTATTTACATATACTTTTACTCCGGCACTTTCAATTTTTTGTTTTAATAGAAGAGAAACTTTTTCATCTAATTGTCTTCCCATTAGTGCAGGAGCAACTTCTACAATGGATACTTGTTTACCAGCTTTCATCATAGACCAAGCTGTTTCTAATCCTTGTACACCTCCACCAATGTTTACAACATGCTTTTTATCTTCTAAACATGCTTTAAATTTATCCGCTTCCTGCATGTCTCTAATCGTAAAGACATTTTTTTTATTTATGCCATCTACTGGTAGCCTTCTATTATTTGCACCCGTACAAATTAATAGTTTGTAATAAGAAACTTTCTCATTATTTGATGTAACAATATATTGCTGCTCTGTATCAATTTTTACTACCTTTGTATTTGTGAAAACCGATATATTATTATTTTGGTACCATTTTTCTTTTTTAATTAAAACTTTTTCGCTGTGTAAATCTGAATATAGCTCTTTTGATAATTTAATTCTGTTATAGGGTAAAGATGATTCTTCACCAAAAATGAATATATTTGAATCCTTGTCATGATCTCTAATTGTCTTTGCAGCATTTACAGCGGCTACTCCACTTCCGATAATTACAAAATTCTTTTCCATATTTTCACCTACGTTTTTCTATTAAATAGAGCTTAGTAATAAATCCGTAACAAATGTTGTTGCATGTTTAATTTGTTGTGTTTTTTCTTCATTCTTTGGAGAGAATCTGATACGAATAGGAAATTCAACATGAGTCATACCTGTAGACTTAATAACATTTGATGTACTTTGTACATTCATGTTTGTTTCATTTAGGTAATCTTGTACGACCTCAATTGCTTCACCACTCCAGCCGTATGATCCGAATGCAGCTGCGATTTTCCCTTCTAAGTTCATTCCCTTCATTTCTATTAAAATTTCTTCTAAGTTTCCAATCATATCTGCGTATTTAGTTGAAGATCCGATGAAGACTGCATCTGCGTGTTGAATACTTTCTAGAATTTCAGCTTTATCCGATTTATCAGCATTAAATACTGTTACTTTAATATTATCTGCCTCGAATGTTTCTTTAATGATACTCGCGATTTTTTTCGTGTTATTTTTAATGGTTGTATATACAATGGTTACTTTTTTCCCTTGTGTTGTATCTTTACTCATTTCTCCATATAAATCGATATATTTTTGGACATCCTGGCGTAAAATGTACCCATGAGACGGAGCGATCATTTGAACATCTAAGTCTTTCAATGCTTCCATTAACGTTCTGACATATCTTCTATGCGGGTGAATAATCGCATTATAGTAGCCTATGAAATCTTCCGTAATATCTTCATTCGCTTCATCGTTAAAGAATTCATAATTCGCTACATGTGTACTGAAAATATCACATGGGAATAAAATTCTATCCTCTATGCAATATGTGATCATCGTTTCTTCTGTATGAAGATATGGAGTTTCTTTAAATTTCAACGTTTTCCCACCAATATCTAATGTGTCACCATCTTTTACAACTAAAAAGTTTCTATGATGCAATTTATACATTTCCTGTAACTCAGGTACTGCAATTTCTGTACATACAATTGTAGCGTTTGTAGCTCTTGATGCTAATGCTGCCAATCCACCTGAATGATCAGGTTCTGTATGGTTTACTACGATATATTGAATTTCTTGTGGATCAATTAATTCACTTAAATATTCTACAAATTCTCTTCCAAATTCTATGTCAACTGTATCAATCACTGTTGGTTTTTCAGTTTTTAGAAGATACGAATTATAAGTTGTCCCTTTTCCTAAGATTAAACGATGAAATGGAACTTCCCTATCATCAATTTTCCCTACCCAATATATATCTTCAGTTAGCTTAATTTCTCTATTCATGTTTTTTAATTCCTCCTAATTGTTATCTCTTAACAACAACTGTATTATAAAAATTTTCCTAAGATAAAAAGAGGACTTGAATCACATTTTGTAAAAACAAATAAAAAAAATACTTTAGTAAATGAAAATTTTTCTTTACTAAAGTATTTTTTATGACATGTTTATTTTGTAGCTACAAGAACGAAAGCTGGCCCATTCGGTAAATATGCCTCTTTTTTAAAATTACCGAAAGTTTCTACAGTACGAAAACCACATTCTTTTAACATAGGCAGTAGTTGTTTTTTCGTAATAGGATATAATGGAATACTATTTGATAGTTCTTTACCATCCACATTCAATGTTGCAGTAAATAATACTTTTTCTCCTTCTAGCGTATAATTACGCTTAAACGAGAAATGTTTCTTCTCCAGTACCGGAAATTGGAAATTATTTTCAGCTAATACTTTTTCATAATTTACAATTTGAATCATTAGTTTTCCGTTTGCTTTTAATTTTTCATAAGAGCCACAGATAAAATTAAAGATTTCTTTCGAATTATCCAAATGAACAAGTGTATTTCCAATACAATAAATACCATCAAATACTCCAGGTACATCTTCAATTTGTTGCATTCCAAATGTATTTACACTAAATATCCCTTCGTAAACTGCAGCTTTCTCCCGAATTTTTGCAGCCATCGTCTTCTCTGGTTCCATCGCAGTAACAGCAAACCCCTTTTCAACTAGCGCTTGGGCTACATTACCTGTTCCTGCGCCCACATCCAGTATAGAGCTTCCTTTTTGTAAATAAGAGACTATAAAATTTATTTGTTTCTCATTTACAGGAAAAATTTCATCATAATATGGCGTTAACATTTGATAGAAAGTCATTATTTATACAGTCCTTTCAGGATTTAGTATTCAAATCATAATCAATTACTACCCGCAAATAGCAGGATTATATATATGAAATGTAAACAAACTATTTGAGTCAGTTTCCTTATCAAGATATTACTAAACACTCACAAACTTACTGTAATAATTATTACAGTAATGCTCTGGCTAACAATACTACTGAAACAAAAAAGTAAATAGAATTGATACTCTCTAAAATACCCACTTGTAGAATCGAAATATTTCTACCATAAAGTAATATAGATCGTATCAAACTTGGTATAAAGGCAATGGTAAACCACGGTGATACAATGAAAGTCGCAATTACAAGTAAAGAATGATACCCCCATGAAACTAAGCGATACGTTGGATTCTTTTTCTCACGAATCATTGTCTTCACATAAAACGTACTTCCCATAAAATATAAAAATGATATAGTTGCAACAACCCATATCTTTTCATCAACTGTTTTCATTGTGAAATAATAACTAATGATTCCCCCTATACAAAACAAAATAATCGCACACATGTCATTTAGTAAAGCTCGTTCGTTTTTTTGGCGAGAAAAGTAAATATTTACAAAAAAACATGGGAGCATAATAATGGAAAAGAACACAATACGCCATTCATATATAAGAGCAATGATCGCACACACACAAGCCACACTAAAATAAAGAAAGAAAGAATGTAAATAATACTTCTTTCGCGGTTGTTTTACGTACATTAATAAAGGATACGTAGCTAAGTACACAAACAACCATGCCAAAAAGAGAGGTATGTGATACCATGTCCCTTTACCAATTAAAACACCCAATGCAAATGGAATAAGCAGCATTCCCCATGCCCCATGCTGCTTTGGAATAATTAACTTCATTCTTCCAACACCCTTACCCAAAGTTTTTTATCAACAATGTCATATACCGATACCTACAAAAGAATTCATGCCATTAACCCTATAAAATTTTGTAAAAGTGATATTTCCAATAGTTTTTTAACATACTTTGCTACTGAATGAACCAAAGAACTTGAGAACAATATTTATATAGATTGAACTACCCCCTCCTAACTTTTTTACTTTCTCTTCATTTTGAGGCGGGGGTATTACTAGGAGTAAGCTTTTTATTAAGGATAAACTATATTGAGGAAGGATACTGTGAGTGAAATCACTGCATTATGATTTTATATCTTTTATTTTATAAAGTGACACTTTTATCAGTGAATTTTTTTCTTCCCCCACCTCGCTTCTTTGCCTTCACCGAAGTTTGAGGTGGGAATATTACTGCCTGAGAATAGTTGGATAAGTTTATTAAACTCTAAAGCTATATCCTCAAAAAATACTTGTAACTACCGTATATATTAATTTTATATTAGTTTTTTTGATGTCCTTGCGAAAAAACACTATATGAAGTATCATTTTATCAAAACTAACACTATATATAGATAAGGGGTGGATGGAATGAATCCATCAAGTAGAATAACAAAACAGTCATGGGATAATTTATGGACAACATTTAACACGATTGTACAGGATAACGATCAAGACTTAATGCAAGAAAATGCAAATGTTGATGGCCGATCTCCAATGGGAATGATGGGAACATTTGCATCTGAGAGCGCAAAATATTATGCGGTAGAACATTTACTTTCTGAACAGGTAAAAAAAGCAATTGATCAAAATATTTTATATCCACACGATTTAGATTTTTACGCAACAGGTACAACAACGTGCTCACAAATTCCACTAGCACAAATACTGGAAAAAGGATTTCATACAGGTCATGGACATATGCGACAGCCACAAGATATTAAAAGTGCGTTGGCTCTTTCTTCTATTATTTTTCAGGCAAATCAAAATATGCAGCACGGTGGGCAATCATTTGCAATGTTTGATATAGATTTAGCACCTTATGTGAAAAAAACGTATGAAAGAAATAAAAAACGTTTGGCGACATATCCATTAACAGCAAAACAGGTAGAAGAATTTGCATGGAAAGAAACAGAAAACGATACGTATCAGGCGTGTGAAGCTTTTATTCATAATTCAAATAGCATGCATAGCCGCGGTGGTGGACAAGTACCATTTATTTCGATTAACTACGGAACGGATACATCAAAAGAAGGAAGATTGCTAATTAGACAATTATTGCGAGCGACTCAAGCTGGATTAGGAAAAGGAGAAACACCAATCTTTCCAATTCAAATCTTTAAATTAAAAAAAGGTGTCAATTTTGAAGAAAATGATCCGAATTATGATTTGTTTGAATTAGCATTAGAAACGACAGCCAAACGATTGTTCCCTAATTTTTCATTTTTAGATGCACCATTTAATGCGATGCATTATGATGGTCGCCCTGAAAGTGAAGTGTGCTATATGGGCTGTCGTACCCGTGTTATGGCTAATATTCATGGAGAAGAAACAGCCATTGGAAGAGGGAATTTATCATTTACATCTATTAACTTAGTAAAACTAGCATTAATAAGCGACTCAAAAGAAGTATTTTTTGAATCATTGAATCATTATGTAGATCTCGGCATTCTCCAGCTATTAGAACGATTTGCTTACCAATCTACAAAAAAGGCAAGGGATTTTCACTTTTTATATTCTCAAGGAGTATGGCGCGGTGGTGAAAAACTTCAACCAGAAGATTCTGTTGTTGAAATTTTGAAACAAGGTACGTTAAGTATTGGTTTTATCGGACTTGCTGAATGCTTAGTTGCTTTAACCGGAAAACATCATGGAGAAAATCAAAATTCGTGGAATCTTGGGAATGAAATTGTTGCCTTTATGAGAAGCAAGATGGATCAAGCAACGGAAGAATATCAGTTGAATTTTTCATTAGTCGCAACCCCTGCAGAAGGATTATCAGGAAAGTTTATAAAAAAAGATCGAGCTGAATTTGGAACAATTAGTGGTGTAACAAATCATAACTATTACACAAATTCATTCCACATCCCGGTTTATTACCCTATTCTAGCGCTTGATAAAGTTCGTTTAGAAGGACCGTTTCATGCGCTTTGTAACGGCGGTCATATTACATATATCGAATTGGACGGAGCAGCTGTTCATAATCAAAAAGCATTAAAGCAAATTGTACAGGCAATGGCGCAATATGGAGTTGGATACGGCTCGATTAATCACCCGGTAGATCGCTGTAAATGCTGTGGCTATAATGGAGTGATTGCGAATGAATGCCCAAGCTGCGGGAATGAAGATGAACATCATATTGAAAGAATCCGCCGTATTACCGGATACCTAGTCGGTGACATGTCGAAATGGAATAGTGCGAAACGTAGCGAAGAAACAGATCGAGTGAAACATAAATGAGAGTAATGAATTATTTATAAAAAAACAGTGATGAACTTAACACATTACAAGTGATGTATATCACCACGTGGGTTCAAAATTATTGATATTCTTAATCCAGATACTAAAGTTAAACTTTATGGAGGCATTCATATGGAACATACATTTACTGAGACTTCTGTTATTGGTGAGATCGTTACAAAATTCCCAAAGGCTAGTGATCTTTTTAAATTATATAGAATCGATTTTTGTTGTGGTGGTAATAGACCACTTATTGATGCTATTAACGAAAGAAATTTATCAGCAGAAGAGGTTTTAACAAAGTTAAATACTCTTTATTATGAAACAAAACTATTAAACGAATCTGAAATTGATTGGAAAACAGCTGCTTATAGCGAATTGATTGACTATGTTGTGAATAAGCATCATCGCTATTTAAATGAAGAGTTACCACTATTAAGTCCGTACGTAACAAAAGTGTTACGCGTTCACGGAGCAGGGCAACCTCATTTAGCTCAAATTCACAAGTTATTTCATGAATTAAAAACTGAATTAGAGCAACACTTAATTAAAGAAGAAACAGAAGATTTCCCATTAATTTTAGCATTTGAGCAAAATCCAAGCGATGAAAATTACACAAAATTACGCAAAGTAGTAGATGAATTAGAAAACGAGCATAACCACGCTGGCAATATTATTAAAGAACTTCGTGAGATTACGAATGACTTTACTCCTCCAGCAGGTGCTTGTGGTACTTATCGTCTTGTCTATCAACGACTTGAAGCCCTTGAAGCTGATTTATTCCAGCATATTCATTTAGAAAATAATATTCTATTTCCACGTGCAATTGCACAAGCTTAAATAACAAAAAAGATGAACCCTTAACTTGGTAGTTGTAGGGGATAACTTAAAAGAGGGCTGTCCCCTCTTTTTTAGTTCCCTTCGTAAAAAAATAAACAACTTTTTATTTAAGTAACTGCTTATTAAACAAGCAAGGCCCTATTGGCCCTGCTTGTTATTTGACTATTACTTTTCCATCCATTCCTTTTTGGAAATGGTACCGACATATCAGTTCATATGTACCGGGATCTTGAGGTTTCACGGTAATGGTTCTTTCTTTTCCCGGCTGGACTTCGGCGTCAATTCTGAGCTTTTCCACTGTGAAGGTGTGCTCTTTCTTACCTTGGTTTTTCAATATCAACGTTGTCGTTCTTCCAATCGGAATAGTGATGACATTCGGATTAAAGTAATCATCGTTCAACTCGACCTCAATCACTTTCACTGACTCAATAGGCTGTGTTACCACCCCGGATTCGGCAAATACACTGAGTGAGCCCGGAGTTGTCACACCCACAATCATCGCAAGCAAAACGACCAATCCAGTTAACCACTTTTTCACAGACATTCGCAATCCTTCCTTCTTAAATAATTACCATTGTTTTCCGATTCGTAAAATAGTATCACTATAAATAGGGCTCCAACATGCTTCAAATAGTAGCTCTTTTATCTGAAGCAGTGACAAAGCAAAAAAATCGACTCTAATAACGATCTTCTAGAATCCATTCTTCTTCAATTAACCTGCACCATTAGTTTAAGTGCAATACTTCATATTCAAACAAAATATTATCATCATCTTCCACAACCTGGCCCTTTAGTAGAGTAACTTTATTGCTACTCAACAGTTCCTTAACCCGCCTTTCAGTTCAGATCTTCTTTTTACTTTTCACTATAAAAAACACCCCTTTAGATAAACAGATCCAAAGGGGCAAAACATCGCAACTTTTTTATAAATGTCGCGACTTTATTCTAAACATCGCGTCTTTTTTATACGTTTTGTTTCTGTTTTCGTAATGCTTTTGGAATGTATACACAGAAAGGTTCACTTTCCATGTAATCTCCAGTCATGGCAAAAGCCCTGGAACGAGATCCTCCGCAAACATATCGGAACTCACAAATCCCACACTTTCCTTTATACTTGTCTGGATTACGCAAGTCTTGGAAGATGGGAGAGTTTCGATAAATATCAGCTAGTGGTGTTGTTCGAACATTCCCAGCTTTGATAGGTAATAACCCACTTGGATACACATCTCCAATATGAGAGATAAACACAAAGCCGTTTCCATCATTTACCCCTTTTGGAGCACGTCCAAGTCCATCAATCTGCCCCGTCATTCCATTCATCAATACATCCTGATATTGAATAGCCTGATCTATTGTTTTATTTTCTCGCATTTTTTGTTGAATAACAACACGTCTATAGTGCTGAGCAGCCGTTGTTTTAATATCAAAAGAAACCTTTTTACTTAATTGATATAGCCACCGGAATACTCTTTCATGCCCAGCTGGTGAAATCATATCTGTTTCCTTACCGCGCCCCGTTGGAACTAAGAAAAATACACTCCAAAGTACACACTCTAATTCCTCTACTAATTTTGCCATCTCTTCAAGTACATTCACATTATAATTAGAAATAACAGTATTAATTTGAATAGGAATTTCCAATTCATGCAAATAACGAATCGCATTCATTGTTAATTCAAATGACCCCTCTGTTCCCCTAAAATGATCATGTATTTCAGCTGTTGGCCCATCTAGACTAAATGCCCATCTAGCAAGCCCTACTTCTTTTGCTTTTTGAATTGTTTCTTTCGTAACGTTTGAAGTAGCACTTGGTGTCATAGATACTCGAACACCTTTTTTTATCGCATAATCCGCAATATCATATACATCCGGACGCATTAATGGATCACCGCCGGTAAAAACAAGTATCGGATTATCCATTTCATATATATCATCAATTAGTTTTTTACCTTCTTCAAATGTTAGTTCAAGAGGATGACGATGATACTGAGCTTCCGCACGACAATGAAGACATTTTAATTGGCATGCTCTTGTTAACTCCCATATCACAATAAATGGATTTTTGTTAAAATCACGATTAATCAAAATTAAACCCTCCTATCGATTTACCCCGCTATTTGCGGGCAGTAATACTCCCGCCTCAAAATTCAACAAAAACAAAGTCTAGCTCTAGCGGCTAGAATCTCCGGTCGTTTTGCCCCCACTGATTAAAGTTTCACTTTATATCCTCATTGTAAAGTTATATAAGAACTCATGTTGTGAGATATATCACGCATGAAATTGTCATTATGAAATGAAACTTGAATCAGTCCTTACAATCGAGCTTTTACGTGTGATTTTCCTCACTTCTTATTCATTCTCTCTATGTTACATTGTTTTTGAGAATTAATATCACTTATTCCCGAGGTGAGAGTAATGACAAAGATGATTGATTTTAGTCAAACCGTTTGCAATTTGGCTAACAAATACCCTGAAATCATCCCTATCTTAAAAGAGCTAGGCTTTGAAGATATAACGAAACCTGGCATGCTGCACACAGTCGGCCGAGTAATGACTATTCCAAATGGTTGCCGGATGAAGGGAATTTCTTTCGATATCGTTAAAAAAACTTTTGAAAACAATGGATTTAACATTAAAGAATAGAGGAGAATTCTTATGAGCGAAATGATTAACAATCGTGAACAAGAAAGTATGAATCAATTTGAAAGACAGGCTATCTTAAAGGAAATTATTAAAAATCTTCATAATGGAAAAAGCGTGAAAGAAGTGAAGGCCCAATTTGAAGAAGCAGTTGGGAATATTACCGTCGCGGAAATTTCAAAACTTGAACAGGCACTCATGGAAGAAGAAGGAATTCCAGTGGAAGAGGTACAACGTTTATGCTCGGTGCATACAGCTATTTTTAAGGGTTCCATTGAAGAAATCCATCGATCTGAGAAACCCGAAGATCAAGCTGGGCATCCAGTTCATACATTTAAGCTTGAAAACAAAAAAATTGATAAGCTTGTTAACTTCAAACTTCAACTTCACTACGAACGTTTCGAGAAAGAAGATAGTGAAGAAAACATTTATAAACTAATCGAAGATTTAAATCTGTTGCTGGATGTGGATAAACACTATAGCCGTAAAGAAAATCTGCTTTTCCCCTATTTAGAAACATACGGAATTTACGGTCCGACACAAGTAATGTGGGGAATCGATGATGTCATTCGTAACGCCATTAAAGATGTGAAACAAGCATTAACAAACTATAACGGAGATAAAAAGACGGTCTTAGACGGTGTTTACTTTGTCATCCGTGAGGTAACTGAAATGATTTTTAAAGAGGAAAATATTTTGTTTCCAATGGCTCTTCAAACTCTTACGGAAGATGAATGGATTAAAATCGCTCATGAAAGTGATGAAATTGGCTATTGCTTAACAGGTCCTGCGAGTGTATGGAAACCTGAAAGAAAAGCAGTGCAAGAACAAGCTATGTCTGAAGGATTCATTCGTTTAGAAACAGGTATACTATCTTTAAAACAACTAGATATGATGTTGAACCACTTGCCTGTGGATATTACGTACATTGATCAAGATGATGTTGTACGCTACTTCTCTCATGGAAAAGAGCGAATCTTTGCTCGCACAAAAGCGATAATCGGTAGAACAGTTCAAAACTGCCATCCTCCAAAAAGCGTTCATGTCGTTGAAAAGCTCTTGGAAGACTTTAAATCCGGAAATAAAGATTGTGAAGATTTCTGGATTAAGTTCAAAGATAAATATGTATACATTCGATATTTCGCTATACGGAGTGAAGATGGAGAATACATGGGTACCCTTGAATTCACACAAAATATCACTCCAATTCAAGAAATCCAAGGAGAAAAACGCATTCTCTCATAAAGTGAAACTTTAATCAGCCCCCACCTAACGTCTTTGCTTTCGCTAAATGTTGAGGTGGGGGTTTACTTGATTTAGAAGCCTCATCGACTTAGAACTTCCTATTTTTGGTTAGGCACTAACCGCTTCTACGCATAACCAAACCCTCTCGCCCCAAAGTTTTAATTTATCTTTATATTCTAAGCGCTAAAAGTTGCATTACCTCTTAATATAGTCATAGAATTATAATTAATTTGTAGTCAAAAGCACGTAACAAGTGGGTAAAATGAATTACTATGAAGAATAAAGTAAAAGCTAAAAAAATTAGAAACGGAAAATGGAGAGATGAATTAAATGTTCAAGATCATCAAACATTTAAAACCATTTGTTGCTTCCATCATTGCAGTTGTATGTTTGTTAACTGTGCAAGCAGTATGTGACCTATCACTGCCAGACTACATGTCTAACATTGTCAATGTAGGGATTCAACAAAAAGGTGTCGAAAACGCAGTACCTGAAGTTATTCGTAAAAGTGAGATGGATAAACTTACGCTCTTTATGAATGACAAAGAAAAGAAAGCAGTAACTGACAATTATGTACTGCTAGATAAGAACAATCTTTCTCAAAGTGAACTAAAAAATGATTTGAAAGATTATCCAAAGCTTGATAAAGAACCACTTTATAAGCTACATACAACGGATAAACATACACTCAGTGAACTAAACGATATCTTTGGGAAACCGATGTTAATTACACAAGGAATTGAAAAAGGCGGCACTGACAGTAAAACAGAAATGAAGCTTCCGCCAAATACAGATCCTTTCACAGTCATTGCGAAACTGCCTCAAGATCAAATTGATGCGATGAAAGAAAAGGCAGACAAAAAGTTTAAAGACATGCCAGGCAGCATGGTAACACAAGCCGCTGTTTCATTCATTGAAAATGAATATAAAACAATTGGTATCGATACAGATAAACTTCAATCCAATTATATTCTTATTTCTGGCGGGAAAATGCTCCTTTTATCATTAGTGAGTATGGCAGCGACCGTTATCGTAAGTTTACTAGCGGCAAAAGTGGCTGCAGGACTCGGCAGAGATCTGCGAAAGAAAGTATTCCGGAAAGTTACAAGCTTCTCGAATGCGGAGTTTGATAAGTTTTCCACTGCCTCTTTAATCACAAGAAGCACAAATGATATTCAGCAAGTGCAAACACTGATGGTGATGATGCTTCGAATCGTATTCTATGCACCGATTTTGGGCATAGGCGGCATTATTAAGGTACTTACTACAGACCTTTCCATGGGATGGATTATTGCCGTTGCGGTAGTCGCAATTTTAAGCTTAGTTATTGGTTTATTTAGCGTTGCCATTCCTAGGTTTAAAATGATCCAAAAGTTAGTTGATAAAATTAACTTAATCACGCGTGAATCGTTAACAGGTATGCTTGTTATTCGTGCGTTTAATAATCAAAAACACGAAGAAAAGAAATTTGAAAAAGGCAATCAAGATTTAACAAAAACAAATTTATTTGTAAGCCGTTTAATGTCATTTATGATGCCGATGATGATGTTTATCATGAATGCCGTTACTGTACTTATTATTTGGGTTGGAGCACACCAAGTGGATATGGGACATATGCAAGTTGGTGATATGATGGCATTTATGCAATATACAATGCAAATCATCATGGCCTTCTTAATGATCTCTTTTGTATCGATTATGGTTCCACGTGCTTCTGTATCCGCACAACGTATCGCAGAAGTTTTAGATACTGACCTTTCCATTCATGATGCAGCGGAGCCAAAAACATTTGCTTCAGACAAGAAAGGTTACGTTGAATTTAAAAATGTTAGTTTTAGATATCCAGGTGCAGAAGAAGATGTACTTTCCAATATCACCTTTACTGCAAAACCTGGTGAAACGACAGCTTTCATTGGAAGTACAGGTAGTGGTAAATCCACACTAATCAACTTAATTCCGCGCTTTTATGATGTCACAGGCGGTCAAATCTTAATAGATGGCACTGATATTAGAGAAGTATCTCAGAAGGAATTAAGAGAAAAAATCGGTTATGTACCGCAAAAAGGAGTTCTATTCTCCGGTACGATTGAAAGTAACTTGAAATACGGTAAAAAAGAAGCAAGTGAAGATGAATTAGTAAAAGCGTCAGAAATTGCGCAAGCGATGGAGTTTATTAACGCAAAACCTGAAAGCTTCCGTACAGAAATATCACAAGGTGGTACGAACGTTTCTGGTGGTCAAAAACAAAGACTTTCGATTGCCCGTGCTCTTACGAAGAAATCGGAAATCTTCATATTTGATGATAGCTTCTCAGCTCTTGACTTTAAAACAGACGCGCTACTACGCAGAGCTTTAAACAACGAGCTTGCCGGAAGTACTCTTTTACTTGTTGCGCAAAGAATCAGTACGATTATGAATGCAGATAAGATCATTGTGCTGGATGAAGGAACAATCGTCGGAACTGGTACTCATGAAGAGCTTATGGAGAACTGTGAAGTTTATAAGCAAATTGCTTTATCACAACTTTCAAGAGAGGAGTTGTCATCATGAGCGATAAAAAAATAGAAAATAACAGACAAGGTGGTTCTGGCGGCGGTGGTCATATGGGCGGCGGCATGCAAAAGATTGAGAAAGCAAAAAACTTCAAAGGAACGATGAATAAGCTCCTTCAATACTTGAAGCCATATAAATTATCAATCTTAATCGTTATCCTTTTCGCAATCGGTAGTGCAGCCTTTACAATCGTCGGTCCAAAAATTTTAGGGCATGCCACAACAAAACTTTTCGAAGGACTCGTAAGCAAAGTAACAGGAGCACCAGGTGCTGCAATTGACTTTACCTATATTGGGAACATTGTCATCTTACTTCTTGGATTATATATACTGAGCGCTGCGTTTGGCATTATCCAAGGCTATATCATTTCTGGAGTAGCCCAAAAGGTATCTTATAACTTCAGAAAAGAAATCGATGAAAAAATTAACCGGATGCCGCTAAAATACTTTGATAAAACAACACACGGAGAAGTATTATCGAGAGTTACAAATGACGTAGATACAGTGAGCCAAACGTTAAATCAAAGTATGTCGCAAATCATCACATCGGTAATTACAATCATCGGTGTATTTATTATGATGCTATCAATTAGCTGGCAAATGACATTAGTCGCGCTCTTAATATTGCCAGTATCCATGATACTTATCATGGCAGTCGTAAAACGATCACAAAAATACTTCAAATCCCAACAAGAATATTTAGGACACGTAAACGGGCAAGTTGAAGAAATTTATAGTGGTCACAATATCGTTAAAGCCTTTAACAAAGAAGAAGAAGAAGTGAAAAAATTCGAAGAGGTAAACGACATCCTTTACCACTCCGCATGGAAATCGCAATTTTTATCGGGAATGATGATGCCGATTATGATGTTTATCGGGAATATCGGTTACGTTGCTGTATCGATTTTAGGCGGATGGCTTGCAGCAAAGAGAACGATCGCAGTTGGAGATATTTTAGCCTTTGTACAATATGTGAGAAACTTTACACAGCCAATCGCTCAAGTAGCGCAAATCGCGAACGTACTTCAATCAACAGCTGCAGCTGCAGAAAGAGTCTTCGAATTTTTAGAAGAAGAGGAAGAAGTACCAGAATCAGAAAATCCTGTGAAGCTAGAAAAAGTAAACGGAGAAGTGAGCTTCAAAGATGTTGAGTTTGGTTACAATCCAGATAAAACGATCATCAACAACTTCTCAGCAGATATCAAACCTGGCCAAAAAGTTGCAATTGTCGGCCCAACTGGAGCTGGTAAAACAACAATCGTAAAACTATTAATGCGTTTCTACGACGTAAACAGTGGTGCCATTTGCATAGACGGTCACGACATAAAAGACTTTACGCGAGAAGACCTGCGCAGCATGTTCGGTATGGTACTCCAAGACACATGGCTATTTAACGGATCTATCATGGAAAACATCCGTTACGGCCGCTTAGACGCAACCGACGAAGAAGTCATCGAAGCAGCAAAAGCCGCACACGTGCACAGCTTCGTCAAAACATTACCAAATAGATACAACATGGAACTAAACGAAGAAGCAAGCAACGTATCCCAAGGACAAAAGCAATTACTCACAATTGCCCGCGCCCTTCTAGCGGATCCGAAAATCTTAATACTCGACGAAGCAACAAGCTCCATCGACACGCGTACAGAAGTACTCATTCAAAAAGCGATGGAAAACCTCATGGAAGGCCGAACAAGCTTCATCATCGCTCACAGATTATCAACAATCCGTGATGCCGATTTAATCCTTGTGATGAAAGATGGGGATATTGTAGAACAAGGTAATCATGAAGAGTTATTGAAGGCTGATGGGTTTTATGCTTCGCTTTATAATAGTCAGTTTGAAGGTGCGGATGCTTCTTAAACAAAATAGAAGAAGCTTTACACTTTTAATGAATCGTTAAAAAACAAGAGGCCACCAAAAAGCGAAACTTTTTGGCGGCCTCTTTTGCATAAATCGGTTACTTTTTGAAATTTCCTCTTAATATTCTCTTTCTAGATAACCGTTTTCTCTTCCATAACTGTATCTCTATTCGCTAAATTTAAGTAGAAGTGCGATACTGTTGTAAAATAATATGGATAAATCCAAAGAAACGGAATACCAAGTGTGAAAAATGCAATAGCAATCCCTAAAATAAACCATCCGATAAAACTTAAAGACAGTATAAATAAATCAAATTTATGCCCTTTCATCATTTCCTGGCTCTTTTTAAGCGCTTCACTTGCCGTATATTCTGGATGATCTAACATGATATAGTAAGCCATAGAATAAGAGAAACATTTTATAATACCTGGAATAATCAACAATAAACTCCATAAAAATACGTATACACTCATTAACAAACCTAACTTTATAGATTTAAATACATTATTTTTACGAAACCCCTCAAATAAATCATCAATTGTAGTAGATTCTTTTTTCGCCAAACGCAATGTAACATTATAATATCCATAAGCCATAATGCCTTGTATACCTATTAAAACAATACCTATAATTACGAAAGTAAGTACATAAGAAATAGCACCTGCTGCATTTAACATCTCGTCTCCTGCAGTCGAAGCACTAGCATTCATGATTTCACTAAATAAGATGCACAGAAAAAAAAGGGGAAATCCGATAATAATCGTGCCAATAGTAGAAATAATATAATACAGAAACGAAGCCCCTGCTCCTAATCCCCATCTACCTTTTAGTGAAGATAAGGCTGCTTTTTTAAAATCACTGATCAATTTAATCCCATCTTTCCTTTTATTTGTTGTCACTTAAATGAATAACAATATTACATAGAGAATAATGGCATCTTTTAACAACATTTATTTATTTTTGTTTCATAAAACGATAGATTTGCGGTAACTCTTCATCGAATAGTTGCATTTTACTATCTGTAAAGTTTTGTACTTTATATGATACAACTTTTCGTTTTGGTCGGAATGATTCTCCGGCTTGATATGCTTTCTTTATTGTTAACTCTAATATCATCTTATCTTTATTGTAAGACCATGTTCCTGTCGCATAGTTCTTTTTACTTGGATACTCGTCTCCCGAATAGACCTCAAACGTTTTATCCTCTTTCAGAATGTAGTTAGGTACAACTTTACCATCTCTTAGAAAACCCCAAGTACCTGCGAACTCTTTACCAGTTTTTGATGTGTTTTCTTTGACAGTGTCTGTATCCATCCCTGCTTTCT
Organism: Bacillus sp. BP-3; assembly: GCF_028401955.1. GTDB lineage: Bacteria > Bacillota > Bacilli > Bacillales > Bacillaceae_G > Bacillus_A. Next base: position 3,743 of record NZ_JAQOTJ010000002.1, on the reverse strand, counting down.
TGTCTAAATCTATCAGTTGCTTTTCAGTTAAGACAGTACTCTTAGGCTTTATGTTTTCTTTGTGATTCTTTGCATTTTTACCGTTTAGCTTCTCACATACAGCGTTCCAAGACTCTTGTGCTTTCTTTAGTTCCTCGTCAGACACTTTTACTTTCTCTAAATGCTCGTCAGTTGACTTATCTTTAGCAGTATAGATTTCTTTCAGAAGTTCAAATCCTTTTTTATAGTGATTCATTGATTCTACGATTTCTTTTTGTAGTTCTTCATATTCCTGCGGAGGAATTATCTTAATGAAATCGTCAGCTGTTCGAATCATACCATCAAATAACTCTAATGAAGTCTCTGTTGATAAACCTTGTGTACTTCTTCTTGCAGGTTGATTACCAATTGTTTCATAGTCACTATACTTTTCATCAAAGACTAAAATTAAAGAGTCAATTCTACTTTCATATTCTTCTTTTGTTAATTGTTTATTAGTGGGCGTCTTCTGTTCTACTTTATCCTCTTGTTTCGACTCTGCTTTATCGTTTTGTTTAGACTCTGCTTTGTCTACCCCTCCACACCCTGCTAAAAGCATGATTGGTATTGCGACTGCTAGTACCTTGTTTCGTTTCATGAATTTTAATACCCCTTTAACCTACTTTTGCTTTACATATCTAGTTGTAGTTTTTGCTTTCTCGTTGTATAATTGCAAATTCTTTGTATCGTAGTTTTGTACTTTATACTCTACGTCTTTTTGCATAACCTCTGCTTCTAATCCATTTGCAAACTGTTTTGTAATATGCATTTTTAACACCATGTTAGACTTATCATATTCCCATGTACCTTCTGCATAGTTTGTCTTATTTGGATAGTCACCTGCTGTATAAATCTCAAATGTCTTAGGACTTCCACCTTTTAAGATAAATAACGGATTAAATTTACCGTCACGCATAATACCCCAGTTTGCTATTATTTCTGTACCGTCTTTTACGTTCTTTTTAACATTATCATAGTCTACACCTGAACCTGTAGTTACACCCTTCAGCTCTTGGGACTCTAACCCTCCACCTTGGGACTTTGTTATTTCGTTTTTCATGTCTTGGTAGACTGCAATCCAGTATACGTCACCTTCATGTAAAAGAGTTTCAGCCTGTTCAACAATCTCTTTGTCTGTTCTCTTATCATTTGAGTTTGACTTATCTCTTGTATAGCCGTCTTTTAGTACAGATAATGCTTTCTTATACTTTACAATTGCCTTTTCAATATCTTTTTGAGAGTTTATATATTTATTAGGTGGGTCAATTGCTTCAAACTTAGCAATTACCTTGTTTACACTATCTATACTAGATAAAATGTCTTCCTTAGTTGCACTACCTTTAAGAGAATTATCTAGTCTAGTAGTTAATGTTTTAAATTCCGAATCAAATTCACTACCTAAGTCTATTAAATATTGTGGATAATCTTCTGCTAAGACTCTTACTTTCTTAACATCAGACTCTGCCTTTACCTTAGAAGTCTTTGACTCTTCTGTTTTTACTTCCTTAGAAGATTTTTCTGTGGTTGCACAACCACCTAATAACATAATAGGAAGTGCTAAAGTTACCAGTTTCTTTGCTTTCATAAACATATACCCCTTTATATGATTTATTTATGTTTTACCGCTGTTATCACTGTACCTTTATCATCTACGATTTTAAATGAGTTACCAGTGAATGACTTAACTGTATATGGTACTAGACCTCTCATCTCGTTTTTACTGTATGTCTTACCGTCGTTTACAAACTCTGTTGGGTATAACTTCAGTTTCTTCTCGTCTGCATTGTAGTACCACTCACCTGTCATATGGTTGTCTTCATATGCCTTACCTTTACCTGTATCATCAAATCCAGTGAATGTATGGTCTTCTCTAAATTCTAATGATTTGTGGAATACAGTTCCATCATAACGACCCCAAGAACCATACCACTCACTGCCCTCTTCTGAAATTGTAATTTCAGTTCCGGTATCTGCTTTCGTGTCTGACTTTGTAGTTGGAGTGTCAAACTTTACTCCTGTTTTGTCGCTTATGGAATTTGCTTTATCTATATTTGCTTCTTGAAGTGGCTTATACCCCTCCACCATATAATCGTTACCTTCTTTAATCTTTTGCATTAAATCTTTTGCCGTTTCTTTATCAGTAGACCCACCTTTTACAATCTTAGCCTGTTTTGCATATGCTTCTGAATAACAATCTACCCCTTTTAAGATTGTCTTATGAGCGTCTGCATACTCTTTAGGCGGTTCAATTTGATGGAATTTCTTAATTATCTTTTGTAAGTTTTCTTCTTCTTTTAAAATCTCTTTTGTTAACGTCTTCTCATCTTTGTTCTTATCCATTGCCATTTCTGTTATTGTAGCAATTTTACCCATTAACTCAGATGATAAACCAGTCATGCGTGTTGGGTATAATTCTTTTGATAACTTCTCTTTCGTTTCTTGTTTTGCTTCTACTTTATCTTTTGGCTTGTCTGCTAATGAATTTGTTCCGCAACCCCCTAATACCATTAACGGAATTGCAAAACATAGTAACTTATTTGCTTTCATGGATATACCTACCTTTTTTGTTTTTATTCCCCATCCTTATGTATCGTATCATTCACTTATTTCGTAGTCAAAAAAATCTTCTATACTTGTAAAGTTGAGCATAAGGCAAGATTATTTCTTGTCTCGTCTGAAAAAAGCAACTTGCCGGAAGAAAGAGAAATTCTATGAAACAATGAAGTTTGGATAGTATGTATCCAAACTTAGATTCCGTTTTCATAAAAAAATAGTTAACAAGTATAGAATCCATACTTGTTAACTATTCATAATATCAGGTAGCATCACTTATGATTATCCATTGTATTTTATGGTTTAAAAATAAGAATTCAACCAGTTATAAACTTTAATTTAATCTAGACTCAAACTAACTTAAAACAAAGAACAATAAGTAACCAATATAAATAGTGGTTATCATTACCACATTCACTATGTTTACAAATGTCTCTGTCCATTACATTTCATTAACCATACAATTTTTCTAACTCTACTAAGCTCTTTTTGTGGTTTGATAAACCAACTGTAAAACTGTTCGGTTTCATTTCGATTACCCCTTTGTCCTCTATTAACTTTATAGTGACATTGGATTTAATCATACCTCTCTTTACACTTACTTTCTCTACTTTATCTAATTCTAAATAAACAATATTCTCAGTAGGATCACCAGTTGCAGGGCTTAACTCTATTAGTATGATTCTCTTATTTGTGAATCCTACAAGGTAATGTTTATTTAAAGCAAGTGCACCCAAGCCAAAAGCTAAATATTGAGAATGAGATGCCATTTTCATAACATAGAAGTAATGAACATAAGTCTCACCTTCTACCCTTAGTTTATCGAATAATTTGTCTGCATTTGTGTTCGTTAACATCTTTTATTCCCCTTTGTTTTAGACTGAAATTCTGGTTATTCTACCCTTAAACGTTTAAAACAACCAGAATTAAGTACTATAGTTACCATATATTCCACAAATTCACATGTCAATTTAAATAAAAAAAGCACCTGCTCGTCTATGATAGATGAGCAAGTACTTTAAGTTTATTGTAAATACAATGATTTTATAGTGACTAGCAACCTATAATAATACAACTGTCATGAGTTGTTACTTTGGTTCTGTTGCAAAGTTTCCTACATGAAGCTACACTCTAGAAAACAGGATATAGGAGAATCAGATATGAGGTATTTT
>NZ_JAQOTJ010000019.1:48291-58599 GCF_028401955.1 Bacillus sp. BP-3 | reverse complement strand
TCGGTTCGCTCGACTTGCATGTATTAGGCACGCCGCCAGCGTTCATCCTGAGCCAGGATCAAACTCTCCAATAAAGTTTGTCTAGCATCATAAATAAAAATTGACGTTTCACGTTGTTTGTTTCGTTCAGTTTTCAAAGAACTTATCTGCCGCTCAATTGCGACTTCCTTATGTTAACATCTTTGTTTTTTGATGTCAACAATGTTTTTTATTTCTTTTTGGCGCCTGATGCATTCAATCATCAGCGACGAATATTAATTTATCATATATAGAACTACACCGTCAATACTTTTTAATGAAAAATTCTTTTTCTTATATACCTTGTACAATCTTCAGGTGGAGCTATTTTTGTAAATAAAATAAACAACAATTTATATCGCTCTTCCATCGTCTTTTTTACAACATGATGAATTCGCTTATCCGCGAAGTCAAATAACAATTCGTCTAATTCTCTTTTTAATACATATTCTAGCTCCTTTTGTTCCTGAGCTGTAATCAGCAATCCAATCATTCCGTCACCTCAGCTGTTTTCTTATCTACATACCGTTCAGTATATCCTTTTCTTACGATGTTAATCGTTTAGTTCTCTTTTCTTCTTTTTCTGCATATAAGTAACTGAAACGGATTGGACAAAGGGGCGGAGAAACGATGTTTTTCTTCTTTATAACGAGTAAACATAAGTTTAAACAAATTAGTCTTATTATTGTGCTTTCCCTTTTTACGGCATGGCTGCTTTTTGTAAAAACATATTCTTATCAATCAGTTTTTTCAACAGCTACTGGTCCAAAAGCAATTTATAAAGGAGACACGACAAAAAAACAGGTTTCTTTAACATTCGATATTAGTTGGGGAGATGAGAAAGCTTTACCTATACTAGATACATTAAAAGAAAAAAAAATTAAAAACGCTACCTTCTTCCTTTCTGCTGCATGGGCAGAACGTCACCCTGATATTGTAGAGCGTATTATAAAAGACGGACACGAAATTGGGAGCATGGGATACAATTATAAAGACTATACGTCTTTAGAGGCTAGCGAAATTCGAAGAGACCTCCTAAAGGCACAGGACATATTTACAAAACTTCAAGTAAAACAAGTTCAACTCCTACGTCCTCCTAATGGTAGCTTTAATAAAACGGTATTAAAAATCGCTGAATCTCTTGGATACACAATTGTACATTGGAGCAATAATTCAAATGATTGGAAAAACCCTGGAGTCAATAAAATTATTACCACTGTTTCAGAAAACTTGCACGAAGGAGATATCATTTTACTTCACGCTTCTGATTCAGCACTACAAACAAATCAAGCATTACCGATGCTGCTTCAAAAATTAAAAACAGATGGATTTGAAAACGTCCCTGTCTCCCAGCTCATCTCAAATACAAAAGCCAAAAGTAAAGACATAGATTAAATTCATTCTTATCCACTAAATAAAAGCTGATTCCAATATAGGAATCAGCTTTTTTGTCCTATTAAACGATGCAATATCAAAACCTGATATGCATTGCAAATGAGCAACGGAACAACCATTAAATATAACCAATTCGTATCATTAATACGTAACGCCGGAACCCATTCAATAATCGTTACAACAATCATAAAGAATAACGCTGGAACAAACGCCTTCTTGTTCGTCTCTTTGCTTTTTATATAAGCAACAATTACTCCAAACAAAAAGAGAGCCGCGGCCACAAAAATATTCATACCCAGTGATTCGTTCCGATTGGCAATTATTACAGAGCGTAAATATACAAAATCGAATAATACAAAAGCAATTAAGAACATTTGTATTGCATTCCAAAGAGTGGGAGAACGAAACATCCCTAGTCCAAATCGATGAATTGTTAAATATGCAAAGAACCCCATCTGACTGATTACACTAAAAATAAAACCGACTCCAAGCAACCAAAAAGAAATCATTAAGATTTCCTTTCCGTCGAAATTTCGAAAAAATTCATTGTACTTGTCCCACTCTAAAATAAAACCGATAAAGATTGTACTGCTTCCCCCAAGAAATAAAGTCGTCAAAAAGAGTCGTACCCAATTTCGGCTATTCACAGACATATCCCCCATTATATATATTTCTAATTAAATTGTAACAATGTCAATTTTAAAAAGCTAGCCATCAATATGTATAAATTCTCCTAAGAGATTTATATTAAAAAAGAGAAACACGTGAAAGGAGCCCCGGCTGATGAAACGGATTCTACTCATTTCGGTCTCTTTCATCCTTTTTATCGGAATCGTTGCATGCGCACAGGAAAAAGAAGCGAAATCCCAATTAGATTATGATCAAACGAAAAAAATGATTATTGATATTTTAAAAACGGATCAAGGAAAAAAAGCGATTCAAGATGTACTAACCGATGAAAAAATGAAACAAGCTCTTATTTTAGACGAATCTGTAGTAAAAAAAACGATTGAAGATACTATGATATCAGAGAAAGGACAGCAATTTTGGGAAAAAGTATTTAAAGACCCTGAGTTTGCCACTAAATTTGCAAAAAGCATCGAGAAGGAACAAACAAATTTAATGAAAACTTTATTAAAAGATCCTGATTATCAAGCTGGTGTTATAGAAATCATGAAAAATCCAGAAGTGGGAAAAATCATGATGCAAACAATGAAAAGCAAAGAGTACCGTCAATATTTACAGCAAGTCTTAACTGAAACTGCCGAAAGCCCATTATTTCAAGCAAAAATGATTGATATTATTAGTAAAGGTGTTGAAAAGGCACAAAAAAGTGGTAGTGAACAGAAAAAAGAAGGCGGATCAGAAGAAGGCAAGAAAGAACAAAAATAACCCTCGTACTGAGGGTTATTTTTGTGCAATTGCCGCTCTCTCAATTACTTGCTGAGCAATTTGTTTATAGATTACTCCATTTTTATGATCTTCATCGTATACAGATGGAGCAAATTCTTCTGTATTCCAATCTGGTTGCTGAAGCGGAATTTGACCCAGTACTTCTGTCTGTAATTCTGTTGCTAATTTTTCCCCTCCGCCTTTTCCGAATACATATTCCTTTTCACCAGTTACTTTACTTTCGAAATAAGCCATATTTTCTACAACACCAATAATCTCATGTTCTGTACGAAGTGCCATTGCACCAGCTCTAGCTGCTACAAAAGCTGCTGTTGGATGCGGCGTTGTTACAATAATTTCTTTACATGCCGGAAGCATTGAATGCAAATCTAATGCTACGTCACCTGTACCTGGAGGTAAATCTAATACTAAGTAATCTAAGTCCCCCCACTCTACTTCTGTGAAGAAATGATTTAACATTTTGCCAAGCATAGGACCTCTCCAAATAACAGGCGCATTATCTTCTACAAAAAACCCCATAGAAATAACCTTCACACCAAAACGTTCTACCGGAATGATTTTATCACCGCGTACAATAGGACGTTTTTCAATTCCCATCATATCCGGTACACTAAATCCGTATATATCAGCATCAATAATCCCAACCTTTTTTCCTAAACGGGCAAGAGAAATTGCTAAGTTTACAGAAACCGTTGATTTTCCAACACCGCCTTTCCCACTCGCTACTGCTAAGAAAGTTGTTTTCGAATGTGGTGATAATAAAGATTCACTCTGTTCTTCTTGCGGAGTAAATTGTAATCGTTCCTCTTCAGTAAATTCTGTAAAGCGCAATCCTACTGTCACTGCTCCTAGTTCTTTCACTAATTTTACAATTGTTGCTTGCAATTGCATTTGCTCCGCTGTTCCTGTTTTCACAATTGCAACTTTAATGCTAACATGTTCTTTTTCCGGTTTTACTGTCACTTCTTTAATAGCGTTTGTTTCTTTTAATGTTTTATTTAGAAACGGATCTATTATCCCTTCAAGTGCTTCCATTACTTGTTCTTTCGTTACCATAATCTGTCCCGCCCCCTGGATAAAATTAAGTTCTTACGAGCATGTAATTGCCTTTAAAACAAAATAAATGCGTTTTCATTGTAAGTATAGCATATTTTCGGAAAACTCCGTTACAAAGAAACCCTCCTTAATTAGGAGGGTTTCCTTTTTCAGTAAAATATCGCAAAACCCCGCGATATATAGCAGCAGCAACCTTTTGCTGATATTTCTCGGAGTTCAATAAATATCTTTCATTTACATTTGATAAAAACCCAGCTTCAACTAATGCACCTGGCGTTTTTGCATACTTTAATAAGTAAACATGCGAAATTGTTTTCGCCGACCGGTTCGTATTCTCAAGACTTGTTCGTAATTCAGCTTGAAGAAATTTCGCCGCTCGTTCGTTTTCTACTAAAGAACGATAATAAAATGTTTGTGCTCCTTTTGAGCTACCACTTGGGAGGGCATTCAAATGCACACTAACAAAAAAATCAACATCGGGCTTATTAATAATCTCTACGCGTTTTTTTAAATCCTCTGCTTTACGGCGACTATATCCCTTCGTGCTTTTGTCAGCTAGATCATAATCTCCATTGCGCGTTAAAATAACAAGTGCTCCTTGTTCCTGCAAATAGTCTCGTACCTTTTTGGTAATTTCCAGTGTAATATCTTTTTCAATAATGTCGTCCCCGCCAACCGCGCCTCCATCCGGGCCACCATGACCAGCATCTAACACAATAATTTTTCCAGACAAAGGCAAATTCCATGCTCTCCATGATTTTGTAATTTGAAATTCCTGCTTTACTAAAAAAAAGAGTATCACCGCTGCTAACATAAAAGAAATAATCCGAATTTTTTTCATACCTTCCCCCCTTCAGCTAGTCCCTCTACTTACTTATATGGGACAAGAGGAAAGTTTATGATTTTCTTAATGCAGCTTCATGCGATATCTTTTCTCCCCCTTCTCATATCCTTGTTGCCACCAAGCACTAATAAAGTGCTGGCACGATTGATATAGTTGCTCATCTTCACTTTCTTCCAAAGTACGTAAAGGCACACTTGTCAAAAAATGAAATAGCATTTCCGTTAATTGAACTTCTTCATGAGATGCTCTGTTTTTTACATCTAAAAGCGATTCTCCATAATATCCAAACTTACTATACCTAGCTCCTAATAAATAAGACTCAATGCCCAGTTCTATACAATAATCTTCATAATGACGATGAAATGTATCCATACAAAAGCAATTACGAATATTTTCTCTAAGTGTTTGTAATGATAATTCACGCAATATTTTACGTTCATACTTCAGTTGCTTTTCTCTTTGTTTTTCTTTCAGACTCACAATAACATTCATAGTACTTAAAACCTCCCTATGTACGTATTAGTCTAAACTTCTCAGTAGGAAGCATACACAAGAAGGTAGCACTAAAATATTCCAAGGAAGAGGATGCTAACAGAAGCTATTGAAGAACATAAAAAAACCCCAGCCAAAAGGCTGGGGTTTGAAGTTCGCAAAAATTAACGTTTTGAGAACTGAGGTGCACGACGAGCACCTTTAAGACCGTATTTTTTACGCTCTTTCATACGTGCGTCACGAGTTAATAGACCTGCACGTTTTAATGTTAAACGGTATTCTGGATCAGCTTTTAATAAAGCGCGAGAAATACCGTGACGGATAGCACCAGCTTGACCAGTGTATCCACCGCCATGTACGTTTACAAGTACATCGTAGTTACCTAAAGTTTCTGTTGCAACTAGAGGTTGTTTCACTACTTCACGTAATGCAGCAAATGGGATATAGTTTTCAAATTCACGACCGTTAATGATAACGCGTCCTTCGCCTGGAACTAGGCGTACGCGTGCTACTGAACTCTTACGACGTCCAGTACCATTGTATTGTACCTGTGCCAAAGTAAGCCCTCCTTTAATTAATTATCCGCGAAGTTCGTAAACTTCTGGTTTTTGTGCTTGATGTGGATGCTCAGATCCAGCATACACATTTAATTTTTTAGACATTTGACGTCCTAAACGTCCTTTTGGAAGCATGCCTTTAATAGCAAGCTCTAACATTTGTACAGGGTAGTTTGTACGCATTTCTAGAGCTGTTCTTTGCTTAAGTCCACCTGGGTGGTTAGTGTGACGGTAGTAAATTTTATCGTTTAATTTATTACCTGTTAAGTGAATTTTCTCAGCGTTAATAATAATTACATGATCACCCGTGTCAACGTGTGGTGTAAATGTTGGTTTGTTTTTACCACGTAAAATGGATGCTACTTCACTAGCAAGGCGACCTAAAGTTTGACCTTCAGCGTCAACCACATACCATTTACGCTCAACTTCGTTAGCTTTTGCCATAAAAGTCGTACGCATTTGTTTCCCTCCTACTCGTTATCTTTTCCATAGAAAAAATCTATTGTTTATCTTAAACACGATTTCCTTCCGGGGCTAATCGTGGTTTTAGAAACAATACCATATGTTATGATATACTTTTGAGTTTCTAATGTCAAGCGAATGTTACACCAGGATTAGTTGTTATAGTTTACCTCCCATAAATAAAGGCCTTGCCCCGGTACCATCTTCCCAGCAAAACGGCGGTCTTGTTTTTGTAAAATGTCTGAAATGCTTTCAGGAGCAATTTTCCCTTGACCGACGCTAAGCAGCGTACCGACAATAATTCGAACCATGTTATATAAAAAACCATTTCCAACAAAGCGAAAGACTAACTCATCGCCCTGTTCTATTAAATCTATTTCATAAATTGTTCGCACTTTATCTTTTTTATCAGTTTTTGCCGAACAAAATGAAGTAAAATCATGTGTTCCAATAAAATAAGGAATTGCTTTTCGGATAGATTCTATATCTAATGCATACGGATACTGATATACGTAATTTCTACGGAATACATCAGCTTTTTTAGATAATAATACCCGATAACGATATTCTTTTTTCACAACGCCATACCTTGCGTGAAAGTCTAACGTTTTTTGCTCAGCCTGCTCCACAACAATATCATCTGGCAGCATTGTATTCAAAGCCGCCATCCACTGCTCTCCTGTTAGTGATAGCGGTGTATCAAAATGAATAACTTGGCCTTTGGCATGAACGTTGGAATCTGTTCTTCCTGACGCTTGTACACGAACAGCTTCCCCTTTATGCACCTTTTGCAGTGCTTTCTCTATTTCTTGTTGAACAGTACGTTGATTCGGTTGAATTTGATATCCACAAAAGTTAACCCCATCATACGAAACAGTGCATTTTATTCTTTCCATACTTATACTCTCCATTACGATCGAACTAAAATTAAAATACACGCTAAAGCAAATAAGCTTAAGAGCGTTAATGTATCAATCCATTTCCATTCTAACTGCCGGAATTTCGTACGGTATCCGTTGCTTCGATAACCTCGTGCTTCCATCGCAATCGCTAAGTCTTCTGCACGTTTAAACGCACTAATAAATAGTGGTACAAGTAACGAGATAATCGCTTTCAGCCTGTCTTTCATTGGACCACCTGCAAAGTCTATACCTCGAGAAGCTTGTGCTTTCATAATTTTACTGGTTTCATCCATTAAAGTTGGAATAAAGCGTAAGGATATAGACATCATAAGTGCGATTTCGTGAACAGGAACTTTTATACGCTTTAAAGGATGCAACAATGTCTCCATGCCATCTGTAATTTCAATTGGTGTTGTCGTTAATGTTAATAGGGTTGTCATTAAAATAATGACAAAAAAACGAATAGAAATATAAATCCCCTGTTCAAGCCCTTTCTCATATATAGAAAACCATCCAAATTGAACGAGTACAGCACCTTCTTTTGTTGTAAAAATGTGCAGAAAGAACGTGAATAAAAAAATCCATAAAATAGGTTTTAACCCAGAAAGAATATAACGAATCGGCACTTTTGCAAAAAACAAAGCAATGAGTGCATACAAAAATAGCAGGCCGTATGAAATTGCATTATTTGCTAAAAATACAACAAATACATATAAAAAGACCATTAACAGTTTTGTACGAGGATCCAATCTATGAATAGCAGATTCTCCCGGAATATATCTCCCAATAATTAACTGCTGCATGCTGAATCCCCACCTTTTCTAAACAGTTGTATGACTTCATCTGCTAAATCTTCTAAAGACAAGGTGGCTTTTGGTATAGTAATTCCTAATTTCTCTTCAATTTCTCGCTTATACTTTAGCGACATCGGAAGAGATACACCAATTCGTTCAAGCTCATCTGCATGCGTAAAGACTTCCTCTGATGTTCCTTGCAAAAAGACCGTTCCTTTATGCATCACAACAATGTTGTCTGCATATTTTGCAGCATCCTCCATATTATGTGTCACAAGAATCACCGTAAGATTTTTTTGCTTGTGAAGATGATAGAACATCTCCATAAGCTCATTTTGGCCCTTAGGATCAAGTCCTGCTGTTGGTTCATCTAATACTAATACTTCAGGCTCCATCGCGAGTACACCCGCTATAGCAACGCGTCTCATTTGTCCACCGCTTAACTCAAACGGAGAACGTTCTAATAGCTCCTCTGACAGCCCAACTAACCGAATGGTATCTTTTGCCTTTTGTTTCGCCGCTTCTTCAGATACGCCAAAATTTAAAGGCCCAAAGCAAATATCCTTTTCTACTGTTTCTTCAAATAATTGATGTTCTGGAAATTGAAAAACAACTCCTACTTTTTTTCGAAGAGGTTTTAATTTTTTCGCTTTCTTTTGAGATGAAATGCTATATTCCCCAATTTGAATAGTGCCACTCGTTGGTTGCAATAAGCCATTCAAATGTTGAATCATCGTTGACTTACCCGACCCTGTATGACCGATAATGGCATAATAGCCACCACTAGGAAACGAAATATCTATATCGTAAAGGGCTCGTTTTTCAAATGGGGTTTTATATTGATAACGATGCTCTACTTTTTGGAATTTAATCTCCAAAGTTCGCTCACCAAACTTTCCATTGTAAGATGCATTGATTGTAAAGGAATTTTATTGCTTTTCAATAATTCTGCCATTTTTACTGAAAATGGTACGTCTAAACCAATTTCTTGCAACATTTTCGGTGATTGAAAAATGTGTTCAGGTGTTCCCTCTTCTAATAATTCTCCGTGATTTAAAATAATAATCCGATCGGACTGCGCTGCTTCTTCTAGGTCGTGAGTAATCGAAAGAACTGTAATTCCCTTCGTGCGAACAAGTTCTCTAACCGTTTCTACCACTTCTTTACGACCTTGAGGGTCAAGCATAGATGTTGCCTCGTCTAATACCAATATAGACGGCTGAAGTGCTAGCACGCCAGCAATTGCAACGCGCTGCTTTTGTCCACCTGATAAATAGTGAGGTTCTTCATTTTGAAACTCTTCCATTCGTACGAGCTCCAAAGCGTGTTTCATACGTTCTACCATTAGTTCTCTAGGCATTCCGACATTCTCAAGCCCAAAGACAACATCATCCTGTACAGTTGTTCCGACAAATTGATTATCTGGGTTTTGAAAAACCATTCCAATCTGTTTTCGAATATCCCATACAGTTTCTTCTGATAAAACAAGTGTTCCATTTACAGTAATTGTTCCTGCTGATGGTAAAAACAAACCATTTAATAACTTTGCAAGCGTTGATTTTCCTGACCCATTTTGTCCAATAATAGATACCCATTCCCCTTCATATAAAGAGAATGAAACGTCACGTAGGGCGTAAGAAGCAGCTTGAGGGTATTGAAATGATATGTTCTCAGCACGAAGCTTCTCTTTTTTCATTTGTGGACACCCTCTTCCATTATTCAGCCAATTAAAGTGAAATTCCCATCCACTGGAGGCGAAAAGCTCACCAATTGAGCGCATGCCAACAGTTATCTCTCACTTCTCTCTGAATCTTGAAATGTGAGTCTTACTGTTTGCAAATAATAAGATTAACGTTTTCTTCTATACTTAAAAAAAAAGGGCCATGACCAGTTACTTAAAAAGTACTGTCCTGCCCTTTTGCTTGTCATTATACTAACTCGATAATTACCATTGGTGCAGCATCACCGCGACGTGGACCAATTTTTGCAATACGAGTGTATCCGCCTTGACGCTCAGCATAGCGTGGAGCTACATCAGCGAATAATTTTTGTAATGCATCTTGACCAGTCTCAGCATTAGCAACTTCATTACGAATGTAAGCAGCTGCTTGACGACGAGCATGAAGATCTCCGCGTTTACCTAAAGTGATCATTTTTTCCACTACAGAACGAAGTTCTTTTGCACGAGTTTCTGTCGTTTGGATGCGCTCGTTGATAATTAAATCAGTAGCTAAGTCACGTAACATAGCTTTACGTTGCGCACTTGTACGGCCTAATTTTCTGTATGCCATTCGTAGTTCCCTCCTTCGTTGATGAATTTAAATCCTCAGTCGTCTTTACGTAAGCCTAAACCTAGTTCTTCCAGCTTATGCTTA
>NZ_JAQOTJ010000019.1:45939-47366 GCF_028401955.1 Bacillus sp. BP-3 | reverse complement strand
CCTCGGCTAAACAAAGGAAAAACCTTTGTCTAACCGAAAGTCCCCCTTAGGCAGTTCCCGATTGTGCACAACAAGCGATGTTTCTGTACGAAATTTCTCGATAATGCATCATATCCATTATAGACAAAAGGGAAAATTCTATACAGAAAAATTAAACACGACGACGTTTTGGCGGACGACATCCATTATGAGGAACTGGAGTAACATCTCTGATTGCTGTTACTTCTAGACCTGCAGCTTGAAGCGCACGAATTGCAGCTTCACGACCAGCACCAGGACCTTTTACAGTAACCTCTAAAGTTTTTAAACCGTGCTCCATTGCAACTTTAGCAGCAGTTTCAGCAGCCATCTGTGCAGCGAATGGAGTAGATTTACGAGATCCACGGAAACCAAGTGCACCAGCACTAGACCAAGAAAGCGCGTTACCATGAGTATCTGTAAGTGTTACGATTGTGTTGTTGAAAGTAGAACGAATATGAGCTACACCAGCTTCAATATTCTTTTTCACACGTTTTTTACGAGTGTTTGTTTTACGTGCCATTGTTAGTTCAACCTCCTTTACTTATTATTTCTTTTTATTTGCTACTGTACGACGTGGACCTTTACGTGTACGAGCATTGTTTTTAGAATTTTGACCACGAACTGGTAAACCACGACGGTGACGAAGACCACGGTAAGAACCGATCTCCATTAGACGTTTAATGTTAAGGGATACTTCACGACGAAGGTCTCCTTCAACTTTGATACGATCGACGATATCACGGATACGTCCTAATTCGTCTTCAGTTAAATCGCGAACTCGTGTTTCCTCAGAAACACCAGCTTCAGCAAGAATTTTTTCAGCAGTTGTACGACCAATGCCGAATACGTAAGTTAAAGAAATAACAACGCGCTTGTCACGAGGAATATCTACACCTGCGATACGTGCCATTCCGAATGCACCTCCTTCTGATTAACCTTGTTTTTGTTTATGTTTAGGGTTTTCACAAATAACCATTACTTTTCCACGTCTACGAATAACTTTACATTTTTCGCAGATCGGCTTAACTGACGGTCTTACTTTCATGTCTCGAACCTCCTTAAAGATTACGGAGTGCTATATTATTTAAAGCGGTACGTGATACGACCACGATTTAAATCGTACGGAGATAATTCTACCGTAACTTTATCTCCTGGTAAAATACGAATGAAGTTCATACGAATTTTACCAGAAACGTGAGCCAATACAACATGCCCATTCTCTAATTCTACTTTGAACATAGCATTTGGCAACGTTTCAATAACGGTACCTTCGACTTCAATTACATCATCTTTAGCCATTCAATGTTCTCCCTTCTTCAAATCAGTAACATTCTACACTGTTCTGAAATTCCGGAGAGCCAGCTACCTATAAAGTGGTAAGGATTTCGTATCCTGCTTCTGTAAGA
>NZ_JAQOTJ010000019.1:29493-45292 GCF_028401955.1 Bacillus sp. BP-3 | reverse complement strand
AACAATCTTGCCAGCTTCTCGCATAATCTCGATTTCGCGAGGAGTTTTGCAAATAATCATTACGCTAAGCCTCCGATGAGAAGATCGACATCAGCAAATACTTTATCGATATCTTGCTCACCATTAATGCTTTTTAAGTAACCAAGCTCTTCGTAGAAATCAAGCAACGGCTTTGTCTGCTTAATATTCACTTCTAAACGATTTGCTACAGTTTCTTCGTTGTCATCAGAACGCTGATATAACTCGCCACCACATTTATCGCACACGCCCTCTTTTGCTGGCGGATTGAATTCTAAGTGGTAAGTCGCACCGCACTCTTTACAAATGCGACGGCCTGTTAAACGTTTTAACAGTAATCCTGAATCCACATTAATGTTTAAAACATAATTGATCTTTTTGCCAAGATCTTTCATGATTTCTTCAAGAGCTGAAGCTTGTGCAACTGTTCGTGGAAAACCATCTAATAAGAAGCCTTTTACACAGTCTTCTTGACTCAAACGCTCACGCACGATTCCGATTGTAACTTCATCTGGTACAAGTGCTCCTTTATCAATAAAGGACTTAGCTTGTAAACCAAGTTCAGTTTCATCTTTCATAGCAGCACGAAACATATCTCCTGTTGAAATGTGAGGGATGTTATACTTGGCAACAATCTTTTCGGCCTGTGTACCTTTACCGGCACCTGGAAGCCCCATTAAAATTAAGTTCATCTGTATTCCCCCTCATGAATGAGCATATAGGGAAGATGAATCTTCCCGCTTACTCACTGTTTGATAAACCCTTTGTAATGGCGTTTTACTAATTGACTTTCGAGCTGCTTCATTGTTTCTAAAGCAACACCGACAACAATTAGTAAACTTGTTCCACCTATCTGTGCAGATTGTGGCAGGTTTGCAAATTTAATAAATAAAACAGGCAGGATTGCAATCGCTGCTAAGAAAATTGCACCTACAAAGGTCAAGCGATACAAGATCTTTGTTAGATACTGTTCTGTATTCTTACCCGGACGAATACCAGGAACATATCCACCTTGTTTATTTAAGTTCTCAGCCATCTGTTCAGGATTTACTTGAACAAATGCATAGAAATATGCAAAGGCAACAATTAGTGCAACATATACGATCATACCTACTGGATGAGAATAGTTAAAGTTTTTAATAATCCACTGCGATATTTCATGTTTCGGGAAAAACTGTGCAATAGTCGGAGGCGTAATTAAGAATGAGACAGCAAAAATTACTGGAATAACACCAGCACTATTTACCTTAAGTGGCAAATGAGTGTTTTGTGCTCCAGTATAACCACCGTTTCCAGTTACGCGCTTCGCATATTGAATCGGGATTTTTCTAACAGCTTGTTGAATGTAAATAACACCAACAATAACCGCTAACACAGCTAACAAAATTAGACCGACTTTTACGATACGAATGAACAATTGATCTCCGGCATCTTGGAACTGCTGTGCGTACACTTGATTTATAGTATTTGGGATAGCTGCGGTAATACCTGCAAAGATGATAATGGAAATACCATTTCCTACTCCCTTTGCTGTAATTAACTCACCTAACCACATTAAAAATGCAGTTCCGGCAGTTAGTACCGTAGCAATATATAAATAAGTTGACCAGCTAGGATCCAAAATTAATTGCCCACCTGCCATACCGTTAAAACCGATTGACATACCAATTGCTTGAATAAAAGCAAGAACAATTGTAAAGTAGCGGGTAAACTGAGCTAGTTTACGACGACCCATTTCACCTTGTTTTGACCACTCCGTAAATTTAGGAACAACATCCATCTGCAATAATTGCACGATGATGGATGCTGTAATGTACGGCATGATTCCCATCGCGAAGATGGAAAAGTTTTTTAAGGCTCCGCCGCCAAATGTATTCAGAATGCCCAATACATTCAACTGGTCTTGCGCTCTCAGTACATCTGCATTTGTATGAGGCACTGGGATGAACGTGCCAAGTCGAAACACGATTAACATCGCTAAAGTGAATAATATTTTATTTCTTATCTCAGCAACGCGCATAAAGTTGGAGATTGTGCGAAACATTAGATCACCTCAACTGTTCCGCCAGCTGTTTCAATAGCTTCTTTTGCACTTGAAGAGAACTTATGAGCTTTAACAGTAAGCTTTTTCTCTACAGCGCCGTTTGCAAGAATTTTAACACCGTCGTTTAATTTGCTGATAACGCCAGTCTCAAGCAATAATTCAGGTGTTACTTCTGTACCGTCTTCAAAACGATTTAATGTTGTTAAGTTAACGATAGCAAATTCTTTACGGTTGATGTTTGTGAAGCCGCGTTTTGGTAAACGACGGAATAATGGAGTTTGACCGCCTTCAAAACCAAGACGAACACCGCCACCAGAACGTGCGTTTTGTCCTTTATGACCTTTTCCAGCAGTTTTACCGTTACCAGAACCGATACCACGACCTACACGATTACGAACTTTACGAGAACCTTCTGCAGGTTGTAATTCATGAAGTTTCATTCCCAGGCACCTCCTTATATTGATAAGTTATCATTAAGCTTCTTTTACAGTTACAAGGTGAGAAACTTTGTTGATCATACCGCGAATAGCAGGAGTTTCTTCCTTAACTACAGTTGAATTCAACTTCTTAAGACCTAAAGCTTCTACAGTCGCACGTTGATCTTGCGGACGACCAATTACACTACGAGTGAGGGTAATTTCTAACTTTTTCGCCATTATGTTTTCCCTCCTTCTTAACCTAGTAGCTCTTCTACAGATTTACCGCGTAATTTTGCTACATCTTCAGCACGCTTAAGATCTTTTAATCCGTTCACAGTAGCACGAATCATGTTAATTGGTGTGTTAGAACCAAGAGATTTAGAAAGAATATCTTGTACACCAGCTAATTCAAGAACCGCACGAACTGGACCACCAGCGATAACTCCAGTACCTTCTGCAGCAGGTTTTAAGAATACTTCACCTGCTCCAAAGTTACCGATAATTTCGTGTGGAATTGTTGTACCAACTAATGGTACTTCGATTAAGTTTTTCTTAGCATCTTCGATAGCCTTGCGGATTGCATCTGGCACCTCTTGCGCTTTACCAGTACCGAATCCAACATGACCGTTTTTATCACCAACTACAACCAGTGCAGCGAAGCGGAAACGACGACCACCCTTAACAACCTTCGCAACACGGTTTATCGTAACTACACGTTCTTCAAGTTCAAATTTACTTGGGTCAATGCGACGCATCTATTTTCCCTCCTTTGACCATTAAAATTGTAAGCCAGCCTCACGAGCAGCTTCAGCTAAAGCTTTAACACGACCATGGTATAAGTAACCGCCGCGATCAAATACTACTTCTTTAACGCCTTTCTCTACAGCACGTTTAGCAACGATTTCGCCAACTTTAGTAGCAGCTTCGATGTTGCTTGTACCGTTAAGAGTAAGTTCTTTATCAAGAGTAGACGCGCTTGCTAATGTTACACCGTTTACATCATCAATTACTTGAGCGTAAATGTGTTGGTTAGAACGGAACACGTTTAAACGTGGACGCTCAGCAGTACCAGCAAGCTTTGCACGTACACGTGCATGTCTTTTCTTACGAACCGCATTTTTATCAGGTTTAGTGATCATTCTTGTCACTCCTTTCTTTCACCTAACGGGTTTACTTAGCAGTTTTACCTTCTTTACGACGTACAACTTCGCCTTCGTAACGAATACCTTTGCCTTTATATGGCTCTGGAGCACGTACAGCGCGAACGTTAGCAGCGAATTCGCCAACACGTTGCTTGTCGATACCTTTAATTACGATCTTCGTAGGAGCAGGAACTTCAACTTCAAGACCAGCTTCTGGAGTCATCTCAACTGGGTGAGAATAACCTACGTTTAATACAAGTTTGTCACCTTGTTTTTGTGCACGGTAACCAACACCGATTAATTCAAGTCCGCGAGCGAAACCTGTTGTTACACCTTCAACCATGTTTCCAAGAAGAGCACGAGTTGTTCCGTGTAATGCACGGTGTTCCTTCTGTTCAGTAGGACGTTCTACTGTTAAGATATTTTCTTCAATTTTGATAACCATATCAGCATTGAAAGTACGAGTTAATTCACCTTTAGGGCCTTTTACAGTTACTGTATTATTTTCTGCTACTGTAACTGTAACACCTGCAGGAATTTCAAGAATCTTTTTACCAATACGAGACATGTGGTCACACCTCCGTTCGTTTTAAATATATATTACCAAACGTATGCTACTACTTCTCCACCAGTTTGTAATTGACGAGCATCTTTGTCTGTCATTACGCCCTTAGATGTAGAAACAAGTGCAATACCTAATCCGTTAAGTACACGTGGTACTTCATCAGCTTTTGCATAAACGCGTAAGCCAGGCTTACTAATACGTTTTAATCCAGTGATTACACGCTCGTTGTTTACACCGTATTTTAGGAAAATACGAAGGATACCTTGTTTGTTATCCTCGATGTATTCCACATCACGAATGAAACCTTCACGTTTTAGGATTTCAGCGATTTCTTTTTTGATTTTAGAAGCAGGAACTTCTAATTTCTCATGACGTACCATGTTCGCATTACGGATGCGAGTAAGCATATCTGCAATTGGATCTGTCATCACCATGTGTTTTACCTCCTTCCCATTTGTGGGTTTTACCAACTAGCTTTTTTAACACCAGGAATTTGACCTTTATATGCAAGTTCACGGAAACAAATACGGCAAAGTTTAAATTTGCGGTATACAGAATGCGGACGACCGCAGCGCTCGCAACGTGTATAGTCTTGTACTTTAAACTTAGGAGTACGCTTTTGTTTCGCAATCATAGATTTTTTAGCCACGTTTTCGCCTCCTCTACTTAGCGTTGGCTTCCATTATTTTTGGAATGGCATACCGAATTGTGTTAAAAGTTCACGAGCTTCTTCATCAGTTTTCGCTGTAGTAACGATTACGATGTCCATACCACGAACTTTGCTTACTTTATCATAATCAATCTCAGGGAAAATTAATTGCTCTTTAACACCTAATGTGTAGTTACCACGACCATCGAAAGATTTCTTAGAAACACCACGGAAATCACGTACGCGTGGTAAAGAAACTGATACTAATTTGTCGAAGAACTCATACATTTGCTCGCCGCGTAAAGTAACCTTTGCACCGATAGGCATACCCTCACGAAGACGGAAACCTGCGATAGATTTTTTAGCGCGAGTTACAACAGGTTTTTGACCTGCGATTTGAGTTAATTCTTCTACAGCACTGTCTAATGCTTTAGAATTGGATACCGCGTCACCAACACCAGTGTTGATTACGATCTTTTCGATTTTCGGTACTTCCATTACAGATTTATAGTTAAACTTGCTCATAAGAGCAGGAGTAATTTCTTTTTGGAATTTCTCTTTAAGGCGATTCAATGAAGGGACCTCCTTTCATATAGAACTTATTTATCTAATGATTCACCAGATTTTTTTGCAACACGAACTTTTTTACCATCTTCCACTTTATAACCTACGCGAGTAGGTACACCTGTTTTAGGATCTAATGGCATAACATTAGATACGTGGATAGCTGCTTCTTTCGTGATAATTCCACCTTGTGGATTTAATTGAGATGGCTTAGAGTGCTTCTTAACGATGTTAACACCCTCAACGATAACACGGCTTTCTTTTGGAAAAGCTGCAAGGACAACACCTTGTTTCCCTTTGTCTTTACCACTGATTACCTGTACTTTATCACCTTTTTTTACATGCATCTTACTTCTGCACCTCCTTAGCAAGGCAATACCTTAAATTATAGAACTTCTGGAGCTAAAGAAACGATCTTCATGAAGTTGTTATCACGTAATTCACGAGCTACTGGTCCGAAGATACGAGTACCACGTGGGCTCTTATCGTCTTTAATGATAACCGCTGCGTTTTCATCAAATTTGATATAAGAACCGTCTGGACGACGAGCACCGCTCTTCGTACGTACTACTACTGCTTTAACAACGTCACCTTTTTTAACAACGCCACCTGGTGTTGCTTGTTTTACCGTAGCAACGATAATATCACCGATGTTTGCGTATTTACGACCAGAGCCGCCTAATACTTTAATTGTTAAAAGTTCACGTGCGCCAGAGTTGTCAGCTACTTTCAAACGAGATTCTTGTTGGATCATGTTATGAAACCTCCCTTCGGACTTAAAATTCCGATTCGTCTATTTAGATAATAACCGCTTCTTCAACGATTTCAACTAAACGGAAACGCTTAGTAGCAGAAAGCGGGCGAGTTTCCATGATTTTTACGATATCGCCAACTTTTGCTTGGTTTTGCTCATCATGCGCTTTGTATTTCTTAGAATACTTAACGCGTTTTCCGTACAAGGAATGAGTTTTGTAAGTTTCAACTAAAACTGTAATCGTTTTGTCCATTTTGTCAGAAACAACACGACCAGTATAAACTTTGCGTTGGTTACGTTCGCTCACTTTGCAAACCTCCCCTCAATTTATCGATTAATTCCGATCTCTCTTTCACGAACTACAGTTTTCATACGAGCAATCGCTTTACGCACTTCACGGATGCGTGTTGGATTCTCTAATTGTCCTGTAGCAAGTTGGAAGCGAAGATTAAACAACTCTTCCTTTAAAGCTTTAACTTTTGTTTCGATTTCAGCAGTGGTTAACTCACGAATATCATTAGTTTTCATTAGATTCACCACCATTTTCTTCACGTTTTACGAATTTACATTTCACTGGTAATTTGTGAGCTGCAAGACGTAATGCTTCGCGTGCTACCTCTTCAGATACACCCGCAATTTCAAACATAACCTTTCCAGGTTTTACAACTGCTACCCAACCTTCAGGAGCCCCTTTACCGGAACCCATACGTACTTCTAGAGGTTTAGCAGTGTAAGGTTTAGAAGGGAAAATTTTAATCCAAACTTTACCGCCACGTTTCATATAACGAGTCATTGCACGACGAGCTGCTTCGATTTGACGGTTTGTAATCCAAGATGCTTCTTGAGATTGTAAACCAAACTCACCAAAATGTACTTCAGCGCCACCTTTTGCACGACCACGCATTTTACCACGATGCTCTCTACGATATTTTACGCGTTTAGGCATTAACATATTATTTTCCTCCTTCCTCAGAAGCTTTCTTTTTTGTAGGAAGGACTTCTCCACGGTAGATCCATACTTTTACACCTAATTTACCGTACGTTGTATCAGCTTCAGCTGTTGCATAGTCAATATCAGCGCGAAGTGTATGAAGTGGAACAGTTCCTTCACTGTAAGATTCTGCACGAGCGATATCAGCTCCGCCAAGACGACCAGAAACCTGTGTTTTAATACCTTTAGCTCCTGCACGCATAGCACGTTGAATTGCTTGCTTTTGTGCACGACGGAAAGATACACGGTTTTCTAATTGACGAGCAATGTTTTCGCCTACTAATTTAGCGTCAAGATCAGCTCTCTTAACTTCTAAAATGTTGATGTGTACACGTTTACCTGTTAATTGGTTAAGAGCTTTACGAAGTGCTTCAACTTCTGTACCACCTTTACCAATTACCATACCAGGTTTTGCCGTGTGAATTGTAACATTTACACGATTTGCCGCACGCTCGATTTCTACTTTAGAAACAGCAGAATCTTTTAAGCGAACGTTAATGTATTCACGAATTTTGATGTCTTCATGTAAGAATGTAGCGTAGTCTTTTTCAGCGTACCAACGAGATTCCCAATCGCGAATAATACCGACGCGAAGACCAACTGGACTAACCTTTTGACCCATCGATTATCCCTCCTTCTTTTCTGATACCACAACTGTGATGTGGCTTGTGCGCTTGTTAATTTGGCTAGCACGACCCATTGCACGTGGACGGAAACGTTTTAACGTTGGACCTTCGTCAACGAAAACTTTCTCAACAACTAAGTTGTTTACATCCATTTCGTAGTTATGTTCTGCATTTGCAATTGCAGATTTCAAAACTTTTTCTACAACTGGAGAAGCAGTTTTTGGTGTGTGGTTAAGGATAGCAATCGCTTCACCCACTTGCTTACCTCGGATTAAGTCTACTACTAAACGAACTTTACGAGGAGCAATACGAACTGTTCTCGCTACTGCTTTAGCTTGCATTGAAGTGCCTCCTCTCATTATCTTCTAGTTTTCTTATCGTCAGCATCATGACCTTTGTACGTACGAGTTGGTGCGAACTCACCTAACTTGTGGCCTACCATATCTTCAGTTACGTATACAGGAACGTGTTTACGACCATCATATACAGCGATTGTATGACCAATAAACTGTGGGAAGATCGTTGAACGACGAGACCAAGTTTTTACAACTTGCTTTTGCTCAGTTTCATTTAACTTTGCAATTTTGTTCATTAAATGATCATCAACAAATGGTCCTTTTTTCAAGCTACGAGCCATTTTGGTGCCTCCCTTCGTGATTGCGGTACGGTTCTAGAGATGAACCGTACTACAACCCCATTATTTTTTACGACGACGAACGATGAATTTGTCAGACGCTTTATTTTTCTTACGAGTTTTGAATCCAAGAGTTGGTTTACCCCATGGAGACATTGGAGACTTACGTCCGATTGGTGAGCGACCTTCACCACCACCGTGTGGGTGATCAACTGGGTTCATTACAGAACCACGAACAGTTGGGCGCTTGCCTAACCAGCGAGAACGACCCGCTTTACCAATTTTAATAAGTTCATGGTGCTCATTACCTACTTGACCTACTGTAGCGCGACAAGTAGATAGGATTAAGCGTACTTCACCAGAAGTTAAACGTACAAGTACGTATTTACCTTCTTTACCAAGTACTTGAGCAGATGTACCAGCAGAACGAACTAATTGTCCACCGCGACCTGGTTTAAGCTCGATGTTATGAACAACTGTACCTACTGGAATGTTGATTAATGGTAATGCGTTACCGATTTTAATGTCCGCTTCTGGGCCAGACATGATTTCCATACCTACTTCTAAGTTTTTAGGAGCAAGGATGTAACGTTTTTCACCGTCAACATAGTTAATTAATGCGATATTCGCAGAGCGGTTCGGATCGTATTCGATCGTAGCAACGCGTCCAGGAATTCCATCTTTGTTACGTTTGAAGTCGATGATACGGTATTGACGCTTATGTCCGCCACCTTGGTGACGTACAGTAATTTTACCTTGGTTATTACGTCCAGCCTTTTTACTTAAAGGCGCAAGTAATGATTTTTCCGGTCTATCAGTCGTGATTTCAGCGAAATCATTCGTAGTCATGTTACGACGACCGTTAGTAGTTGGATTATACTTTTTGATTGCCATCTGATTTTCCCTCCTTCTTTAGTAAGAATTAAACTCCTTGGAAGATCTCGATTTCTTTGCTGTCAGCAGTAAGCTTAACGATTGCTTTACGACGACGGTTAGTGAAACCAGCGTGACGACCCACACGTTTTGCTTTTGGTTTGTAGTTCATGATATTTACTTTCTCAACTTCAACACCAAAGATCGCTTCTACAGCATCTTTAACTTCCGTTTTATTAGCTTTAACGTCCACATCGAACGTGTATTTTTTTTCAGCCATCATTTCCATAGAACGTTCAGTGATAACTGGGCGCTTAATGATATCACGAGGATCTTTCATTATGCAAGCACCTCCTCTACTTTTTCCACTGCCGCTTTTGTCATGATTAGCTTATCATGATGAAGCACGTCTAAAACGTTTACGCCATCAGCAGTGATTACTGTTACTCCAGGAATATTGCGAGCAGATAACTCAACTGCTTCGTTTACATCAGCAGTTACGATAAGAGCTTTCTTCTCAACAGTTAATCCTTTAAGAACTGCTACCATGTCTTTTGTTTTTGGTGCATTTAACACTAAGTCTTCAAGAACTACGATGTTGTTCTCAACTACTTTAGTAGCTAATGCAGATTTAATAGCTAAGCGACGAACTTTTTTAGGTAGTTTGTATGCATAGCTTCTTGGTGTAGGTCCGAATACCGTACCACCACCACGCCATTGAGGAGAGCGGATAGAACCTTGACGAGCACGTCCAGTTCCTTTTTGACGCCATGGTTTGCGACCTCCACCACGCACTTCAGAGCGAGTTTTTACTTTATGTGTACCTTGACGTAAAGATGCACGTTGCATCATTACTGCTTCAAAAAGTACAGCTTCGTTTGGTTCGATACCGAAAACAGTTTCAGCTAATTGGATTTCACCAACTTCAGAACCAGTTTGGTTAAATAACTTTACTTTTGGCATTGGGGTTCCTCCTTTCTTATAGAGAATTATTTGCTAGCCTTAACAGCACTACGAACAACTACAAGAGATTTCTTAGCGCCAGGAACGTTGCCTTTTACTAACAGTAAGTTGCGTTCAACATCAACTTGAACGATTTCTAAGTTTTGAATAGTCACTTGGTCTCCACCCATACGTCCAGCAAGTTTTTTGCCTTTGAATACACGGTTCGGAGCAACAGGGCCCATTGAACCAGGACGACGGTGATAACGAGAACCGTGAGACATAGGTCCGCGAGATTGTCCGTGGCGTTTAATAGCACCTTGGAAACCTTTACCTTTAGAAATACCTGTTACGTCTACAGTTTCACCTGCAGCAAAAACTTCTACTTTTACCTCTTGACCAACTTCTTGTCCTTCAACGTCTGCATCGCGAAGTTCGCGAATGAAGCGCTTAGGAGCAGTAGTTGCTTTAGCAACGTGACCTTGTTCAGGTTTGTTAGCTAATTTTTCGCGTTTGTCATCAAAACCTAACTGAATTGCATTGTAGCCATCAGTTTCAACAGTTTTCTTTTGAAGGATAACGTTTGGAGTCGCTTCGATAACAGTTACAGGAATTAGCTCGCCGTTTTCAGCAAATACTTGAGTCATACCGATCTTTTTTCCTAAGATTCCTTTGGTCATGAGTTACACCTCCTACATTTTAACTTATATAAATTATAGTTTGATTTCGATATCTACACCAGATGGTAAGTCTAAACGCATTAAAGAGTCTACTGTTTGTGGAGTAGGGCTCACGATGTCGATTAGACGTTTGTGCGTGCGCATTTCGAATTGCTCACGAGAATCTTTGTATTTATGAACCGCACGAAGAATCGTGTAAACAGTTTTTTCAGTTGGTAATGGGATTGGACCTGAAACTGTCGCCCCAGAACGTTTAGCTGTTTCTACAATTTTCTCAGCTGACTGATCAAGAATACGGTGATCGTAAGCTTTTAAACGAATACGAATTTTTTCTTTTGCCATTATTTTCCCTCCTTCGTTCGCCTATTTTAAAAATAGACATTCTCCATGGAAATTTCCACACACTCGCCATGGCAAAGCGGCCGGGTGTGTCAGCAACCTTCCACTTCATCGCAGTCAAAGACCAACATTGTTTATTATACAATGTTTCTAGCCTAGATGCAACACTTTATTTGTGCACATCATCATTTACTGTACTTTTGCTATTATACATTGTACTTTAACGAATTTCAAGTTTTGATCTCTCGTAATTCTTTTTACAGTTTTTGGTTGTGCAGTTTTGCAATTTATATATTATAGAAGAAACTCGTCAAAACTTAAAAATAGATAGTATCTATTATAAATAAAAAACCCAAGGGAAATCCCTTGGGTTTCATATATCAACTAAGATTACTCAACGATAGTTGCAACTACGCCGTAACCTACTGTACGTCCACCTTCACGAATAGAGAACTTAGTTCCTTCTTCGATCGCGATTGGAGCGATAAGCTCGATAGTCATTTCAATGTTATCGCCAGGCATTACCATTTCAGTACCTTCTGGTAATTGGATGATACCAGTTACGTCAGTTGTACGGAAATAGAATTGCGGGCGGTAGTTAGCGAAGAATGGAGTGTGACGTCCACCTTCTTCTTTAGATAAAACGAAAACTTCAGCTTTGAATTTAGCGTGAGCTTTTACAGAGCCAGTTTTAGCAAGAACTTGTCCACGTTGGATCTCTTCACGAGCAACCCCACGAAGTAAAGCACCGATGTTGTCACCAGCTTGAGCTTGGTCAAGAAGCTTACGGAACATTTCTACACCAGTTACAGTTGTAGATTTGTTTTCTTCAGTGAAACCGATGATTTCTACTACGTCACCAACTTTAACTACACCGCGCTCTACACGACCTGTAGCAACTGTACCACGACCTGTGATAGAGAATACGTCCTCAACAGGCATTAAGAATGCTTTTTCAGTGTCACGTTCTGGAGTTGGGATGTAAGCGTCAACTTCGTTCATTAGTTCGATGATTTTTGCTTCCCACTCAGCATCTCCTTGAAGAGCTTTAAGAGCAGAACCTTTAATTACAGGGATATCATCGCCTGGGAAGTCGTATTCAGATAATAGATCGCGAACTTCCATTTCTACTAATTCTAATAATTCTTCGTCATCAACCATGTCGCATTTGTTTAAGAATACAACGATGTAAGGAACACCTACTTGACGAGAAAGAAGGATGTGCTCACGAGTTTGAGGCATTGGACCATCAGCAGCAGATACTACTAAGATACCACCGTCCATTTGAGCAGCACCAGTGATCATGTTTTTAACATAGTCAGCATGGCCTGGGCAGTCAACGTGTGCATAGTGACGAGTTTCAGTTTCGTACTCAACGTGTGCAGTTGAGATTGTGATACCGCGCTCTCTTTCTTCTGGAGCAGCATCGATTTGGTCGTAACCTTTTGCTTCAGCACCACCAGCTTTTGCAAGAACTGTAGTGATAGCAGCAGTTAATGTAGTTTTACCATGGTCAACGTGGCCGATTGTACCAATGTTAACATGTGGTTTAGAACGTTCGAATTTAGCTTTTCCCATTCTAAATTCCTCCTTGATTATATAGATTATTTTATATTTAGACTAGAAAGCAAGGGGCCTAAGCCCCGCTTTCTAAGCTTACATAAGTAGTTATACTTGAACAATCGATAAAAATCAATTATTCACCTTTATTTTTTTTAATAATTTCTTCCGAAACAGACTTCGGTACTTCTTCATAATGATCGAATGTCATTGAGAATGTTCCGCGTCCTTGTGTGTTAGAACGTAATGACGTTGCATAACCGAACATTTCAGAAAGTGGAACCATCGCACGAACAACTTGTGCGTTACCACGAGCTTCCATACCTTCTACACGTCCACGGCGAGAAGTTACGTCACCCATAATGTCACCCATGTACTCTTCAGGAATTACAACTTCAACTTTCATCATTGGCTCAAGAATTACTGGGTTACATTTAGAAACCGCAGCTTTAAGTGCCATAGATGCAGCAATTTTGAACGCCATCTCAGAGGAGTCAACATCATGGTAAGATCCGTCAACTAATGCAGCTTTAATGTCTACTACAGGATATCCTGCAAGTACACCATTTTTAAGTGCATCTTCAAGACCTGCTCCAACAGCTGGGATGTATTCACGTGGAACTACACCACCGACGATCTTGTTTTGGAACTCGAATCCTTTACCTTCTTCGTTAGGTTCGAACTCAATCCAAACGTGACCGAATTGTCCACGACCACCAGATTGACGAGCGAACTTACCTTCAACTTTCGCTGAAGCGCGGAAAGTTTCACGGTATGCTACCTGAGGAGCACCAACGTTTGCTTCTACTTTGAATTCACGGCGCATACGGTCAACGATGATATCAAGGTGAAGTTCACCCATACCAGCGATGATTGTTTGGCCAGTTTCTTGGTCAGTGTGAGCACGGAATGTTGGATCTTCTTCAGAAAGCTTAGATAATGCTGTACCCATTTTATCTTGGTCAGCTTTAGATTTTGGTTCGATAGCTACAGAGATAACTGGCTCTGGGAATTCCATAGACTCAAGGATAACAAGACTCTTCTCGTCACAAAGAGTGTCACCAGTTGTAGTATCTTTTAAACCTACAGCAGCAGCGATGTCACCAGCGTAAACTGTTGAAATCTCTTCACGGCTGTTTGCGTGCATTTGTAGGATACGACCTACACGCTCACGCTTACCTTTAGTTGAGTTTTTCACGTATGATCCAGAGTTTAACACACCAGAGTACACACGGAAGAATGTTAACTTACCAACATAAGGGTCAGTCATGATTTTAAATGCTAATGCTGCGAAAGGCTCTTCATCGCTAGAATGACGTTCTACTTCTTCATCTGTATCTGGAAGAGTACCTTTAATAGCAGGTACGTCTAATGGAGATGGTAGGTAGTCGATAACTGCATCTAACAGAATTTGAACACCTTTATTTTTGAATGCAGAACCACAGATTACTGGGAAGAATTCTACAGAAGTTGTAGCCTTACGGATACCAGCTTTAAGCTCTTCTACAGTGATTTCTTCACCTTCTAGGTACTTCATCATCATTTCTTCATCAAGCTCTGCTACCGCTTCGATAAGTTTTCCACGGTATTCATCAGCTAATTCTTTATGTTCTGCAGGAATTTCAATGCGTTCGATATCTGTTCCTAAGTCGTTTGCATACATGTATGCACACTCTTCAACTAGGTCGATAATTCCCGTAAACTCATCCTCAGCACCGATTGGCAACTGAATTGGATGTGCGTTTGCTTGTAAACGGTCATGAATTGTTCCTACAGAGTATAAGAAGTCTGCACCGATCTTGTCCATTTTGTTAACGAACACGATACGTGGTACACCGTAAGTAGTAGCTTGACGCCAAACAGTTTCTGTTTGTGGTTCTACACCAGATTGCGCATCAAGTACTGCTACCGCACCATCAAGTACGCGTAAAGAACGTTCTACTTCTACAGTGAAATCTACGTGTCCTGGAGTGTCAATGATGTTTACACGATGACCTTTCCATTGTGCTGTAGTTGCCGCAGAAGTAATTGTGATACCACGCTCTTGTTCTTGCTCCATCCAGTCCATCTGAGATGCACCTTCGTGAGTTTCACCGATTTTGTGAATGCGGCCTGTGTAGTACAGGATACGCTCAGTTGCTGTTGTTTTACCAGCATCGATGTGAGCCATGATACCAATATTACGAGTGTTTTCTAAGGAGAACTCTCTTGTCATTTGGTGTCTTTCTCCTTCCTAATATGGATTGGATTTTTTTATTTTAAGTAGCAAAAAAGCCACTTTATTTTGTTACATATGTCAGTATGTCTAGTACTCTCATTATGTAAAACGAGCGCCCATTGAAAGGGAGAGGCATTCTCCCTCTCCACACTTCCATAAGCGACAAATAAAGCGGTTTATGCTTATAGTTATTTTTCGTTGTATCCTACCAACGGTAATGAGCAAATGCTTTGTTAGCTTCTGCCATTTTGTGAGTGTCTTCACGTTTCTTAACAGATGCACCAGCGTTGTTAGCTGCATCTAAGATTTCGTAAGCTAAACGCTCTTCCATAGTTTTTTCACCACGAAGACGAGCGTAGTTTACTAACCAGCGAAGACCTAAAGTTGTACGGCGTTCTGGACGAACCTCAACTGGAACTTGGTAGTTAGCACCACCAACACGACGAGCGCGTACTTCAAGAACAGGCATAATGTTCTTAAGAGCTTGCTCGAATACTTCCATTGGTTCATTACCAGTACGTTCACGAACGATGTCGAACGCATTATAAAGAATTGTTTGAGATTTACCTTTTTTACCGTCAACCATCATTTTGTTGATTAGGCGTGTTACAAGCTTAGAATTGTACATTGGATCTGGTAACACGTCACGTTTCGCAACAGGTCCTTTACGAGGCATATTGAGTTCCTCCTTTCAGTTCAAATTAATTATTTCTTAGCCGCTTTTGGCTTCTTAGTACCGTATTTAGAACGGCTTTGCATACGCTTGTCAACACCAGCTGTA
>NZ_JAQOTJ010000019.1:0-29269 GCF_028401955.1 Bacillus sp. BP-3 | reverse complement strand
AGGTGCAGAGATATCAGTTGCTTTTTTCTTTAAAGAGTTGAAACCTTTGTTTAACGCAGGTGATTTAGATTTCCATACTTTATCAGTACGACCTTTTCTCACTAATTGGTTAATAGTAGGCATTAATTTATCCTCCCTTCACACGTTTGTATGACCACATATCCAGGTGGTTCATTATTAGTTGAAAACAAAGTTTTTGCAAGGAAGAGCAAGAGCTCTCCTCACAAAAACAGTTTTAACTTGTTATTTCTATCACTGAAGCTCCTACTTGCATCTCACTCATTTCCATGCTGAGATCCAGTTTTGAAAAAGTATGTTATATTGCATTGCTAAAAGCTATGACAACGTTCTAACTATACCGTGTTGAATTATCTTCAACGTTTATTAAGGAGCAACCTTGCTTATATTAACATTTTGCATTGCATCATGTCAACTAAGATTATCTTTTTTATGCAAAATTTACGACGGAAAATTTTAGTTTTCTACGTAAACCTCATCATTTTCTACATTTATTTCTTCTTGTGCTGTTTTTACAAGATCTACTCTGCGGTAACGATTCATACCTGTACCAGCTGGAACAAGTTTACCGATAATAACATTTTCTTTCAGACCAAGAAGTTCGTCACGCTTACCTTTAATTGCTGCATCAGTTAACACACGAGTTGTTTCCTGGAATGATGCTGCAGATAAGAACGAATCTGTTTCAAGTGAAGCCTTCGTAATACCAAGAAGGATTGGACGCGCTGTTGCTGGTTGTTTGCCTTGAAGCAACACTTTCGCATTTGCATCTGTAAATTGGTGGATATCAAGTAATGTTCCTGGTAATACATCTGTTTCACCAGCATCGATTACACGAACTTTACGAAGCATTTGGCGAACCATTACTTCTACGTGTTTATCACCAATTTCTACCCCTTGCATACGGTATACTTTTTGTACTTCACGAAGCAAGTATTCTTGAACTGATGTAATATCTGTTACTTTCAGTAATTCTTTCGGATCGATAGAACCTTCAGTAAGTTCTTTACCATGTTCGATGCGATGTCCTGGAGCTACTTTTAAACGAGCACCATAAGGAATTGCATACGTACGAGCTTCTACATCACCTTGTACAACAACTTCTTGGCGATCTTTCACATCGTTAATCGCTGCAACAACACCATCGATTTCACTGATAACCGCTTGCCCTTTCGGATTACGCGCTTCGAAAATCTCTTGAATACGCGGTAAACCTTGAGTGATATCGTCTCCAGCAACCCCACCTGTATGGAATGTACGCATCGTTAACTGTGTACCTGGCTCACCGATAGATTGAGCTGCGATAATACCAACCGCTTCGCCCACTTCTACGTCTGTACCAGTAGCTAAGTTACGACCGTAACACTTCTTACATACACCGTGACGCGTGTTACATGTAAATGCAGAACGGATGTACAGTTGTTCAACGCCTGCTTTTTCGATGATATGAGCGATATCTTCTGTAATTAGTTCATTTTCACGAACTAACACTTCACCTGTTTCTGGATGTTTCACAGTTTTTCTTGCGAAACGGCCTACAAGGCGATCATATAAAGATTCGATAATTTCGTTTCCTTCTTTAATCGCACCAATTAATAGACCTCGATCTGTTCCACAATCGTCTTCACGAACGATAACATCTTGTGCAACGTCAACAAGACGACGTGTTAAGTAACCAGAATCCGCAGTCTTAAGCGCTGTATCGGCAAGACCTTTACGCGCACCATGCGTAGAGATGAAGTACTCAAGTACCGTTAAACCTTCACGGAAACTTGATTTGATTGGAAGTTCGATGATACGTCCAGATGGGTTGGCCATCAAACCACGCATACCAGCAAGCTGAGTAAAGTTCGATGCGTTACCACGGGCACCAGAATCACTCATCATGAAGATCGGGTTACGCTTATCTAGAGTTTTCATCAGTTTTCCTTGGATAACGTCTTTTGCATTACTCCAAATAGAGATAACGCGATCATAACGTTCTTCTTCCGTAATTAAACCACGACGGAATTGTTTAATAACTGTATCTACTTTTGCTTGCGCTTCAAGCAAGATTTCTTCTTTTTCACCTAATACAAGGATATCCGCTACCCCAACTGTAATACCAGCTTTTGTAGAGTATGAAAATCCTAGGTTTTTCATACGATCAAGCATACGAGACGTTTCTGTAATCTTGAAACGTTTAAATACTTCAGCAATGATATTACCAAGAATTTTCTTGCTAAATGGCGCCACTTCCTCGCGACTAGCAATAATTTCTCTTACGTTAGCACCTTTTTCAACAAAGTATTCCACTGGAGTTTCTTTCTCCAAGTTTGTCTTCGTTGGTTCGTTAATGTAAGGGAAAGACTTCGGTAAAATTTCGTTGAAGATTAACTTACCAACTGTCGTTAACAACAGCTTGCTGTTTTGCTCTTCTGTAAATGTTTCGTTGTTTACAGAGCTTGCTGCAACAGCAACACGAGTATGCAAGTGTACATATCCGTTTTGGTATGCAAGTATTGCTTCGTTTGTATCTTTGAAAATCATACCTTCACCAATCGCACCTTTGCGCTCAAGTGTTAAGTAGTAGTTACCTAATACCATATCCTGAGACGGTGTAACAACTGGTTTTCCATCTTTCGGGTTCAAGATGTTTTGTGCAGCTAACATAAGAAGACGAGCTTCCGCCTGTGCTTCTGATGATAACGGAACGTGAACCGCCATTTGGTCACCGTCAAAGTCCGCATTGTATGCAGTACATACAAGTGGATGCAGACGAATTGCACGACCTTCTACCAATGTAGGTTCAAACGCTTGAATACCAAGACGGTGAAGCGTTGGAGCACGGTTTAAAAGTACAGGGTGTTCTTTAATTACAGACTCTAAAACATCCCAAACTTCAGGTTGTACTCGTTCAATTTTACGTTTAGCACTCTTAATGTTGTGCGCTAAACCTTTTCCTACTAACTCTTTCATAACGAAAGGTTTGAACAGTTCCAGCGCCATTTCTTTTGGCAGGCCGCATTGGTACATTTTTAAGTTCGGTCCTACAACGATAACGGAACGACCAGAGTAGTCAACACGTTTACCTAATAAATTTTGACGGAAGCGTCCTTGCTTACCTTTTAACATATGTGAAAGAGATTTTAACGGACGGTTACCAGGTCCAGTAACTGGACGGCCACGACGACCGTTATCAATTAAAGCATCTACTGCTTCTTGTAACATACGCTTTTCATTTTGGACGATAATGCTTGGTGCACCTAAGTCTAATAAACGTTTTAAACGATTGTTACGGTTAATTACACGACGATATAGGTCGTTTAAGTCAGAAGTTGCAAAACGTCCACCATCTAACTGTACCATTGGACGAAGTTCTGGTGGGATAACTGGAAGAACATCTAGAATCATCCAAGATGGTTCGTTTCCAGAGTTACGGAATGCTTCTAATACTTCTAGACGTTTAATAGCACGAGTACGACGTTGTCCTTGCGCTGTTTTTAACTCTTCCTTTAAGAAGTCTACTTCTTTATCTAAATCGATATCTTGTAATAACTTCTTAATTGCTTCCGCGCCCATAGCAGCTTGGAAAGAGTTTCCGTATCTGTCACGATACGCACGGTATTCTTTCTCCGAAAGAAGTTGCTTCTTATCAAGCGGTGTATCGCCGCTTTCTGTTACTACATATGAAGCGAAATAAATTACTTCTTCAAGCGCGCGAGGGGACATGTCTAAGACAAGTCCCATGCGGCTTGGGATACCTTTGAAATACCAAATATGAGATACTGGAGCAGCTAATTCAATATGACCCATACGTTCACGACGAACTTTCGCACGCGTTACTTCAACGCCACATCGATCACAAACTACACCTTTATAACGGACACGTTTATATTTACCACAATGACATTCCCAGTCTTTTGTTGGACCGAAAATACGCTCACAGAACAAACCGTCTTTCTCTGGCTTCAATGTACGATAGTTAATCGTCTCGGGTTTTTTCACTTCCCCATATGACCAAGAGCGAATTTTGTCTGGTGATGCAAGTCCAATCTTCATATATTCAAAGTTGTTTACATCTATCAAGGGGCCTACCTCCCTTTTAGTCTACAGGTTATCCCAATTATTCCTTCGTTGTCTCAACTTCGACATTTAATTTCTCTGCTGACTGATGATCATCATCGTCATCAGTATCACGCATTTCAATTTCAGTATCGTCGCTAGACATCATCTTAACATCCATACCTAAACTTTGTAATTCCTTAATCAATACTTTGAATGATTCAGGAACACCTGGTTCTGGAACGTTTTCGCCTTTTACAATCGATTCGTACGTTTTCACACGCCCAACAACATCATCCGACTTAACTGTTAAGATTTCTTGAAGAGTATATGCAGCACCGTAAGCTTCAAGTGCCCAAACCTCCATCTCACCGAAACGCTGTCCACCGAACTGCGCTTTACCTCCAAGAGGCTGCTGCGTTACAAGTGAGTATGGTCCAGTAGAACGAGCATGAAGTTTATCGTCAACCATATGTGCAAGTTTAATCATATACATAACACCAACAGATACACGGTTGTCGAACGGTTCACCAGTACGTCCATCATAAAGAATCGTCTTCGCATCACGCGCCATACCAGCTTCTTCGATTGTTCCCCATACATCTTCCTCACGAGCGCCATCGAATACTGGTGTTGCAACGTGGATACCAAGATACCTTGCTGCCATACCAAGATGAAGCTCTAACACCTGACCGATATTCATACGAGATGGTACCCCTAATGGGTTTAACATGATATCGATTGGTGTACCGTCTGGTAAGTAAGGCATATCTTCTTCCGGTAAAATACGGGAGATAACACCTTTATTACCGTGACGACCGGCCATCTTGTCACCTTCAGAAATTTTACGTTTTTGAACGATATATGCACGTACAAGTTGATTTACACCCGGTGGCAATTCATCGCCATCTTCACGGTTGAATACTTTTACGTCTAAGATAATACCGCCACCACCGTGTGGTACACGTAGTGATGTATCACGTACTTCACGAGCTTTCTCACCAAAGATTGCATGTAATAGACGCTCTTCAGCTGTTAACTCTGTTACACCTTTTGGCGTTACTTTACCAACAAGCAAGTCTCCGTCTTTTACCTCTGCACCGATGCGGATAATACCGCGCTCGTCAAGGTTACGAAGCGCATCTTCACCAACGTTTGGAATGTCTCGTGTAATTTCTTCTGGTCCTAGCTTTGTATCACGAGCTTCAGATTCATATTCTTCAATATGAATTGAAGTATACACATCATCTTTTACAAGGCGCTCACTCATAATGATCGCATCCTCGTAGTTATAACCATCCCACGTCATAAAGCCAACAAGCACGTTACGACCAAGTGCAAGTTCACCTTTTTCCATAGAAGGACCGTCTGCAAGAATCTCACCTTTTACAACTTCATCGCCAACACTTACGATTGGACGTTGGTTGTAACAAGTTCCTTGGTTAGAACGGATGAATTTCAACATTTTGTAGCGATCTAAGTCACCTTTTACTTTTTGACCGTCTACTTCGATATAACGACGTACCCAAACTTCGCGAGCTTCTACACGTTCAACGATACCAGGATGTTTACAAAT
This sequence comes from Bacillus sp. BP-3, assembly GCF_028401955.1. Classification (GTDB taxonomy): domain Bacteria; phylum Bacillota; class Bacilli; order Bacillales; family Bacillaceae_G; genus Bacillus_A. Next base: position 23,631 of record NZ_JAQOTJ010000019.1, on the reverse strand, counting down.
TACTGCAGCACCTGAATCTTTCGCTGATACGTACTCCATACCAGTACCTACAATTGGAGATTCTGGATTCATAAGTGGAACTGCTTGACGTTGCATGTTCGCACCCATTAGCGCACGGTTCGAGTCATCATTTTCTAAGAACGGGATACAAGCTGTCGCAGCAGACACAACCTGTTTTGGAGAGATATCCATGTAGTCAATACGTTCACGTTTTACTACAACGTTCTCGTCGCGGAAACGTGCTACAACGTCTTCATCAAGGAAATCTCCATCTTCAGATAAACGTGCATTTGCTTGGGCAACAACATAGTTATCTTGTTCATCAGCTGTTAAGTAATCTACACGTGTTGTTACACGTCCAGTTTCTGGATCAACACGGCGATATGGTGTTTCAATGAAACCAAATTCATTTACTTTCGCAAACGAAGATAGAGAGTTAATCAAACCGATGTTTGGTCCCTCTGGCGTTTCGATTGGACACATACGACCATAGTGAGAGTAGTGAACGTCACGCACTTCAAAGCCTGCGCGTTCACGCGTTAAACCACCAGGTCCTAATGCAGATAGTCTTCGTTTATGTGTTAACTCTGCTAATGGGTTTGTTTGATCCATAAACTGAGATAACTGAGAACTACCGAAGAACTCTTTAATAGATGCAATAACCGGGCGAATGTTAATTAACGCTTGCGGTGTAATTGCATTTGTATCTTGAATTGACATTCTCTCACGAACAACACGTTCCATACGAGAAAGACCGATACGGAATTGGTTTTGTAACAATTCCCCTACAGAACGTAGGCGGCGGTTCCCTAAATGGTCAATATCGTCTGTGTCCCCTACTTTATATAGAAGATTAAAGAAATAGCTAATAGATGCAATAATATCGCCTGGTGTAATATGTTTTACATCGCGATCGATGTTCGCATTACCAATAATATTGATAGAACGCTCTCCATCTGCATCTGGAGCATAAATCTTAATAGATTGCAATTCAACATCGCCTTCTACCACTCCGCCCATTGGCTTCGCTGTTTTAAAACCAATGTTCTTTTCTAAGTAAGGTAAAATACGATCTAATGTACGACGATCTAAGATTGTTCCTTCTGCTACTAAAATTTCACCTGTCTCAGGATCCACTAAAGTTTCAGCTAAACGTTGGTTAAACAATCTGTTTTTGATGTGTAATTTCTTATTAATTTTGTAGCGACCTACATTCGCTAGATCATAACGTTTTGGATCAAAGAAGCGAGAAACAAGCAGACTCTTCGCATTTTCTACTGTTGGTGGTTCACCTGGACGTAGACGCTCATAAATTTCAAGCAATGCTTTTTCTGTGCTATCCGTGTTATCTTTTTCTAGCGTATTACTTAAGTATTCGTTATCACCTATTAATTCGGTGATTTCTTGATCAGAACCAAACCCTAATGCGCGTAACAAAACAGTTACAGGCAGTTTACGCGTACGATCGATACGCACATAAACAACATCCTTAGCATCTGTTTCATACTCCAACCAAGCTCCGCGGTTTGGAATTACAGTAGCAGTAAATCCACGTTTTCCGTTTTTGTCCACTTTTCCGCTGTAGTATACACTTGGTGAACGAACTAACTGAGAAACAATAACGCGTTCTGCACCGTTAATTACAAATGTTCCAGTCTCTGTCATGAGCGGGAAATCCCCCATGAACACATCTTGCTCTTTTACTTCACCAGTTTCTTTATTGATTAGACGCACTTTTACACGAAGTGGTGCTGCATACGTCACATCACGCTCTTTACACTCTTCTACAGAATATTTCGGTTCACCTAAACTGTAGTCGATAAACTCAAGCGATAAATTTCCCGTAAAGTCTTCAATCGGAGAAATGTCTTGGAACATTTCTCGCAAACCCTCATCAAGAAACCACTGATAAGAAGAGGTTTGAATTTCGATAAGATTTGGTAATTCTAATACCTCACTAATACGGGCATAACTTCTTCGTTGGCGGTGTCGTCCGTATTGAACTAGTTGACCTGTCAACTGCTTCACCCCTCAAATCAAGAGTATTATAAACGCACAAAAATGTGCAAAATCACAACTAAATACGACTAACGCAAATTACGTAGTCTTTTTCTCTAAAAAGATAGATACGTTGAGTGTTTCTACCTGCTCAAAAAGAAAAATGGCTTCTATAAGAAAACCATCATTCTGTTTCATAATCTGCTGATTTTACTATCTTTTCCAAGAGAAGCAAAAATATACATCATTCTCAACGCAGAAAATCATATATAGGCATTTTATAATGTTAACACAACCAAAAATAACCGTCAACGTTTTTTTGATTTTATGATATAATAGCCTTTTTTCTTTTCTACGACTTCCACTTCATCAAATACTTCTTCTAATCTTTTCATCGCGGATGGCGCACCTTGTTTTTTCTGGATTACAATCCACAACTCACCGCCCGGCACAAGATGATCCACCGCTTTTTCTAGAATCTCATGCACCACGTGCTTCCCAGCTCGTATTGGCGGATTAGATAGAATAGCAGCGTATTCTCCACTCACATTTTCATATACACTACTTTGATAAATTCGAACATTTCCAATTTGGTTATTAGCAGCGTTTTCCTTCGCAAGCCCGAGCGCCCTTTCATTTACATCCACCATATGAACTGTGCACTCTTGAAACTCTTTCGCTAAAGATAAACCTATCGGACCATATCCACACCCAACATCTAATACATCACCTTGGGCATCCGGCATTTGAAAGACTTCAATTAAAAGACGCGAACCAAAATCCACTTCATTTTTCGAAAATACTCCGTGGTCAGATAAGAAAACAAATCGAGATCCCCTGAGCGTATATTCCCAACGTTTACGATTACTTTTACTAGAAGGATCGTTAGAAAAATAATGGTCTGCCATATGGCCACCTCTTTTCTTTACAGTTAAAAAAAAAGCTCGCATGAGAGCGAGCTTTTTTTTAAAGCCTCAAAAGTTAATTACTTAACTTCTACAGCAGCGCCAACTTCTTCAAGTTTAGCTTTGATTTCTTCAGCTTCTTCTTTAGAAACGCCTTCTTTAACTGCTTTTGGAGTGTTGTCAGCTACTTCTTTAGCTTCTTTTAATCCAAGACCAGTGATTTCGCGAACAACTTTGATAACTTTGATTTTTTGAGCGCCTGCATCAGCAAGTACTACATCAAATTCAGTTTTCTCAGCAGCAGCTTCACCAGCAGCGCCACCCATTACAGCTACAGGAGCAGCAGCAGTTACGCCGAATTCTTCCTCGATAGCTTTTACTAAGTCGTTAAGTTCTAATACAGTCATATTTTTAACTGCTTCAATGATTTGTTCTTTAGTCATTGTAAATATCCTCCTTATTAAATAAGTTCATATTGTTTGATCGATAATACGTAATTATCTTTTAAAAAATTAAGCGCCTTGCTCTTCTTTTTGATCAGCAACAGCTTTTGCAGCAAGTGCAAGGTTGCGGATTGGAGCTTGAAGAACGCTAAGAAGCATAGAAAGTAAGCCTTCACGTGATGGAAGAGTAGCGATAGCTTTAACCTCATCAACAGTTACAAGTTTACCTTCAATCACACCAGCTTTAATTTCTAAAGCTTCGTGATTTTTAGCAAAATCATTTAATACCTTTGCAGGAGCAACTACATCTTCGTTACTGAACGCGATAGCGTTTGGTCCTGTTAGGAATTCGTTTAACTCAGTTAGTTCAGCAACTTCTGCAGCACGACGAGTTAAAGAGTTTTTGTAAACTTTGAACTCAACGCCAGCTTCACGTAATGCTTTACGTAATTCCGTTACTTCAGAAACTGTTAAACCACGGTAGTCAACAACGATTGTTGATTTACTTTCGCTAAGTTTACCAGCGATTTCAGTTACAACATGTTGTTTTGCTTCGATTGCTTTAGTCATGTTATTACACCTCCTGTAGATTATATAGAAGATGTACCGAAAGTGCACTAAAAAGCCTCCGTGCCCAGTTATAGACATGGAGGCATATAGTCACAGAAAAATTCCGTTCCGTATATTTACACCTCGGTAGGATATTAAGCCAAAATGGCACCTACTGTCTACGGTACACTATTAAAATTCACAACATAGATGATTATATTAGAACTTCATCATGAAGTCAACTTCCAATTTTTACGCAATAGTTGAAACGTCAACACGTACGCCAGGTCCCATTGTAGAAGCAACTGTTACGTTCTTCATGTAAGTACCTTTTGCAGCAGCTGGTTTAGCTTTTAGAAGTGCATCAGCAACCGTTTCTAAGTTTTCAACTAATTTCGCATCTTCGAAAGATACTTTACCAATTGGTACATGGATGTTACCAGCTTTATCAACGCGGTATTCTACTTTACCAGCTTTGATTTCGTTAACTGCTTTTGTTACGTCGAAAGTAACTGTTCCAGTTTTAGGGTTTGGCATTAAACCTTTAGGTCCTAATACACGACCAAGTTTACCAACTTCACCCATCATGTCAGGAGTTGCTACTACTACGTCAAAGTCAAACCAACCTTGTTGGATTTTGTTGATGTAGTCTGCATCACCTACGAAGTCAGCTCCAGCAGCTTCAGCTTCTTTTAGTTTTTCGCCTTTAGCGAATACTAATACACGTTGTACTTTACCAGTACCGTGTGGAAGAACAACTGCACCACGAATTTGTTGGTCAGCTTTCTTAGGATCAACACCTAAACGGAATGCAGCTTCTACACTTGCATCAAATTTAGCTGTGTTTGTTTTCTTTACTAATTCTACTGCCTCTGTTGCAGAGTAAGCAGTCGCGCGATCAACAAGCTTTGCAGCTTCTACGTACTTTTTACCTCTTTTAGCCATTTTTATTTCCTCCTCAATGTGGTTTTAGCGGAATAACCTCCCACGTTTACGCCTTCTTTTCGATACAATCGAGGATGTGCGCCCATCCTTTTATTTAAAAAACGACATTCATTTACGATAATAAAGGTTGCGAATTGGAACACCAGACCCGCAACCTCTTTTACAAAAAAAACAAATCGAATTAGTCTTCGATAACAATGCCCATACTGCGTGCAGTACCTTCAACCATACGCATTGCAGCTTCTACGCTAGCAGCGTTTAGGTCAGGCATTTTAGTTTCAGCGATTTCGCGAACTTTATCACGCTTAACAGTTGCCACTTTATTACGATTTGGTTCACCAGAACCAGACTCGATACCAGCTACTTTCTTAAGAAGAACAGCAGCAGGAGGAGTTTTAGTAATGAAAGTGAATGAACGGTCTTCAAATACTGTAATTTCAACAGGAATGATTAGACCAGCTTGATCTGCTGTACGAGCGTTGAACTCTTTACAGAAGCCCATGATGTTAACACCTGCTTGTCCTAATGCTGGACCAACTGGTGGAGCTGGGTTAGCTTTACCTGCAGGAATTTGAAGTTTTACCATTTTAATTACCTTTTTAGCCACGAGACACACCTCCTTAAGTCCGTGATGTGGTCAATGGGCAATTATTTTTTGCCCTCCCACTTCATATTTTATCTTTAGCGATAAAATTTTTCAAAAAACGTCTTCGTTACCGAAGACGTATTGACCTTAAAGATATTATCACTTTTTACAATTCATTTCAAGTTTGATTTTATAATTTTTCAATTTGGTGGAAGTCTAGCTCAACTGAAGTTTCGCGACCAAACATATCAACAAGTACTGTAACCCTTTGCTTTTCTAGGTCAATTTCATTAATAGCACCTGTATAGTTTGCAAATGGACCTTCATTCACACGTACTGTTTCATGAAGTTCGAAATCAAAGTCAACCACTTCATTTTCCATTCCCATGTGTTTTAAGATCACAACAACTTCTTCTTCTAACAACGGAGATGGTTTTGAACCCGATCCAGAAGAACCAACAAACCCCGTTACCCCCGGTGTATTACGAACAACATACCAAGAATCATCCGTCATGATGATTTCTACCAACACGTAGCCAGGAAATACTTTCCTCTTAGTTACTTTCTCTTTTCCGTTTTTCATTTCTACTTCTGTTTCCTCTGGAACAATAACACGGAAAATCTTATCTTGCATACCCATTGATTCTACACGTTTCTCTAGGTTCGTTTTTACTTTATTTTCATATCCAGAATAAGTATGGACAACATACCAACGTTTTTCCATTAATTTAGGACGACCGTCCTTCCCTCCCTGACGTACATTTTTTCGTGCAAATGAAAAAACCCGTTCACCGGGCTTTTACACAGTTCGTATAAATAACATTAACATTATATCATGTATAAGTGCTTCTTATTCAAGAATTAAACGAATTAAAGAAGAAATCCCCATATCCACCACTGCAAAGAAAACTGCACAGAACACAACGGTTGCAATTACAGTAAGTGTCGAACGGAATAATTCATCTTTTTTCGGCCAACTTACTTTTTTCATTTCACGGCTTACATCGCCAAAAAAGTTCGTCAAACGCATTTCCGGGACCTCCAGTGCATAATTACGATTATTTATTTTGTTTCTTTATGAATCATATGCGCATTGCATGTTTTACAAAATTTCTTTATTTCAAGACGCTCTACTGAGCTTGTATCTTTCATTGTGGAATAGTTTCGATTATTACACTTTTCACATGCGAGTACAACTTTTTTTCTCATCTGTTACACCAGCCTTGTAACATTATTTCCTTAAAAATGTATCATACAATAAAAGACAATGTCAATGACACTTCCCACCTACTCTAAAAAGAAAAGGAGAGGAAAAACCTCTCTTTTATATATTAATCAATTATTTTAATATACCTTTAAGCAGTGTCTATATAAATCCACTTTTTATTTCCCAACATACTAAGCCACTACTTTATAAAATAAAATTGCCCCGCTCGTTTTTGCCCTTTATTTTAATTCGTGTATGTGTGGCAAATGGATCTGACCACTTCTATGTATAGTCAAATACCTTCACCCATCTAAAAAGTATTCATCTTTTCAATTGGCACTTATATCTTTCTCTTAACAGAGGATGAATTAACACTTGCCGTTTCTCTCATTTCCATGTAACGTTCTAGTTTTCTTTTTACTCGTTGCAGAGCATTATCGATGGACTTCACATGACGATTCAATTGCTCTGAAATCTCCTGATACGACCTTCCGTCTAAGTACAAAGACAGTACTTTTCTTTCTAAATCGCTTAATAATTCAGATATTTTCAACTCTATATCAACATACTCTTCTTGGCTAATAATCATCTCTTCAGGATCCGTCATCTTCGCCTCAGATATAACATCTAACAGAGTGCGATCAGATTCTTCATCATAAATTGGTTTGTCTAAAGATACGTACGAATTTAAAGGAATATGTTTCTGTCTTGTCGCAGTTTTAATAGCGGTGATAATTTGACGTGTAATACATAATTCCGCAAAAGCTTTAAAGGAAGATAGCTTGTCCTCTTTATAATCACGAATTGCCTTAAATAATCCAATCATACCTTCTTGAATAATATCTTCACGATCAGCACCAACTAAAAAATAAGATCTTGATTTAGCGCGAACAAAGTTTTTGTACTTATGAATCAAATACTCTAGCGCATCTACATTCCCTTTCCTTACTAATTCAACTATCTCTTCATCCTCTAAACCACTAAATATAACATTGTTGTCGCTTACGAAGTCTACTTCCAATCTGATCCCTCCGACCGCTAGTTATTTAGCAATATTATACAGTAAGCGCAAGGAGAGCGTCAATGTTTCAACGCCCTCCTCGTCTTAATTTTTCTAATTTTTCTGCAACTTCCCCACTAAATATCGTTCGCATAGCCGGTTGCGCTTCTTTTGTTCTCTTCGTTTCATGACGTACAGTTCGCTCCATCGCCTGAACTTCTATCTCTAACTCACGCGCTGATTTACGCAGAGCTCCTTGTCCAAAAATGGCCCACTGCTCTGTGTAATCAGACGTCGCAACATAAATACGCGTATTAATATTTCGCAGTTCAATTGCGAGCTGCTCAATTTTCTCATCGGCTGTTTGGTTCTTTCTTGTAAAAATTACGTCAACACGCGCTTGCTTCATCTTCTTTTCGATTCCATAAACAGAATATGCATCAAATACAATTATAATTTGCGTGCCTGTATATCCTTGATAATCTGCCATTTTATCAATAAGTAAATCGCGTGAAGCCTGCAAGTCTACATCCCTTAGCTTTCTCAAATCTGCCCAAGCCCCAATAATATTGTAGCCATCAACGATTAAAATATCATTCATCCTTACTTACCGATTGGATGACGTTTCCGATACACTTCATACATTAACAAACTAGCAGCAACTGAGGCATTTAAGGATGTAACTTTACCAGCCATCGGCAAATGAATGAGGAAGTCGCATTTTTCACCAATAAGGCGACTCATACCTTTCCCTTCACTACCAATAACTAAGCCAATCGGCATCTTTCCATCTAAATTACGATAGTCATCTTTTCCTTTTGCATCTGTACCTGCAATCCAAAGTCCACGCTCTTTCAATTCATCAATTGTTCTCGATAAATTTGTCACACGAGCAACCGGAACATATTCAATCGCTCCCGTCGAAGCCTTTGCAACTGCCGCTGTTAAACCAACTGCTCTGCGCTTTGGAATAATAATCCCGTGAGCTCCTACCGCATCTGCCGTACGCATAATAGAACCTAAGTTGTGTGGATCTTCAATCTCATCAAGAATTAAAAAGAAAGGATCTTCATTCCGCTTCGCTGCTACTGCAAATAAATCCTCTAAGTCTGCATATTCATATGCTGCCACTTGTGCAATTACACCTTGATGATTCCCCTCTACAAGTTGATCTAATTTTTTCTTCGGTGAATTCTGTACTAAAATTTTGTTTTCTTTCGCTAATGCAATTACAATTTGCACTTGTCCTTTCGCAGCACCTTCTGCAATCCAAATCTTATTAATATCACGACCTGATCTCAGCGCTTCAATTACAGGATTACGACCAATAATATATTCACTATTCACGCTTACGCGCCCCCTTCCTTATTCTCTAATACACGAATCGCTTCATATACAATCTCTTCTATTCTCGGTTGATGATTTAATAAATAAAGATATCCAATCAACGCTTCAAAAGCAGTACTATGTCGATACGTTTGTACATCTGTATTTTTCGGAACAGAACCTGACTTTGCATTACGCCCTCTTCTTAATACAGCTTCCTCTTCCTCAGTAAGAAATGATGTCTCTAGTAAATGATAAACCACTTTTGCTTGCGCTTTTGCAGAAACAAAGCTTGTCCCCAAACGATGTAGTTGATTTGGACGAACTGTCCCTTTTTGAAGTAGGTGATAGCGGATATATTGTTCATATACCGCATCACCCATATACGCTAACGCTAAGCTATTTAATTGCTTTGCATCAATCATGTTTAGCCTCTTTTCCATCTTGTACCTTGTGGTGTATCTTCCAAAATAATGTTACGCTCTTTTAACTCATCGCGAATTTGATCAGATAATGCAAAATCACGATTTTTTCGAGCCTCAATACGTTTTTGGATTAATGCTTCAATTTCCTCATCAAGCAATTCTTCTTTCATTAATTCTAATCCTAAAATTCCAAATAACATTTCAAATTGCTTCATGTATGCTTCAATTACCACTTTTGATGTATGCTCTTCTAATAAATATTGATTTGCATGATTTGCTAAGTTGTATAGCTCTGTTACTGCGTTTGCTGTATTAAAGTCATCATCCATTGCCTCTTCAAATGCATTCTGGAATTTCTCCATCTCAGCTAACCACTTCTCATTGTGATCCGTTAAATCTGTACTACTTTCTATACGATGCTTTAAGTTACCATAAGCCGTTTTAATACGATCTAATCCATTACTTGTATGCTGCAATAATTCCTCACTAAAATTAATCGGGTGGCGATAATGCACAGATAACATAAAGAAACGAATTAATTGCGGATCGTACTGCTTAATAATATCGTGAACAAGAACAAAGTTACCTAACGATTTAGACATTTTTTCATTATTAATATTAATATATCCATTGTGCATCCAGTAGCGTGCAAATGTTTTTCCCGTCAGTGCTTCTGACTGCGCAATTTCATTTTCATGATGCGGGAATGTTAAATCTTGCCCACCAGCATGAATATCGATCGTATCACCTAAATACTTACGTGCCATTGCTGAGCATTCAATATGCCACCCTGGACGACCTTTCCCCCAAGGGCTATCCCAGAAGATTTCTCCTTCTTTCGCTGCTTTCCATAACGCAAAGTCAAGTGGATCTTGTTTCTTTTCTCCAACTTCAATGCGCGCGCCATGACGCAGGTCTGCAATTGGTTGATGTGATAATTTACCGTATCCTTCAAATTCTTTCGTTCTGTAGTACACATCACCTTCAGATTCATATGCATAACCTTTATTCACAAGTTCCTGAATAAACTCAATAATAATATCCATATTTTCTGTTACACGAGGATGAACTGTCGCATGTTTGCAACCTAGTGCAGTTACATCTTCAAAGTACGCTTCAACAAAGCGATCTGCAATTGTTGGAACATCTTCTCCTAGCTCATTCGCCGCTTTAATTAATTTATCATCTACATCAGTAAAGTTAGAAACATATTGTACATCGTATCCTTTATGTTCTAAATAACGACGTACTGTGTCGAATACCATAGGTGGTCTCGCATTCCCAATATGAATGTAATTGTATACAGTTGGTCCGCATACATACATTTTCACTTTATTTTCTTCTAAAGGAATAAACGCTTCTTTCTGACGTGTTAACGTATTATAAATGTGAATAGTCATTTTTATCCGTCCTTTCTGTTTTCAATACTAGTTGTTTTTTCAATTGCTCAAGCTCTTCTTCCATCGCTTTCAACTTATCAAAAATCGGATCCGGAAGATCACAATGATTTAATTCTTGCCCTACTTTTACACCATTTTGAATTACGACACGACCAGGAATTCCTACAACTGTGGAATGCGCAGGCACTTCTTTCAGCACAACTGAACCAGCACCAATTTTGGAATTCTCTCCAACTGTAATCGATCCAAGCACTTTCGCACCTGTTGCAATTAACACATTATCTTTAATTGTTGGATGACGTTTCCCTTTTTCTTTTCCTGTGCCACCTAACGTAACGCCTTGATATATTGTCACATTATCTCCAATTTCACACGTTTCTCCAATTACAACCCCCATACCATGATCGATAAAAAATTTACGACCAATCGTTGCCCCTGGGTGAATTTCAATACCTGTAAAAAAACGACTCATTTGCGAGATCGTACGTGCAAAAAAGAAGAATTTTCGTTTATAAAAGGCGTGCGCAATACGATGTGCCCAAATTGCGTGCAATCCAGAGTAAGTTAAAATTACTTCGATATGACTTCTCGCTGCTGGATCCTGTTCAAAGACGACTTCAATATCCTCCCGAAGCCTCTTAAACATCGGTGTTCCCCCTTTTTTGTTTAAAGTGATACTTCCCCCATACCTTTCATGTATAGAAAAAGGCGCCTCTGTCTATAGACAGAGACGCCTTACAAGCGCGGTTCCACTCTGTTTAGGCCTAAAAAGACCTCAAACTCAAACATGATAACGGTTTATACCGCTTCTGCTTACTTTCACGTTTCTCGAAGTACGCTCGTTGTTCAGCAGAAGACTCAAAGGGGCACTTCAAAAATCCGCTTTTAAACCACTTCCAGCCAAATGATGGTTTTCTCTGTGAAAAGCATGATTTTCTACTTCTCCTTCTCGTCGCTTTTGTTTATTTCATTTTGGAGTATTTTCATTATATTTCTAAATCCATAAAATGTTAACTAATTACTTTACGAACACGATTTAAAACTTTTTCTTTTCCAAGAAGTGCAATTGCATTTGGAAGTTCTGGTCCGTGCGTTTGGCCAGTTGTTGCAACACGAATTGGCATGAATAAACCTTTTCCTTTTTGACCAGTTTGTTTTTGAACCGCTTTAATCGCTGCTTTAACTGCTGCAGGTTCTACTTCTTCTAATGCTTCTAATTCTGCTGCAAACACGCGAAGAACTTCTGGTACTTGTTCACCTTTCAGTACCTCTTGTCCTTCTTCTTCATAATCTACATGATCTTTAAAGAACATATCAGATAGTTCAACAATTTCAGCACCGAAACTCATTTGATCATGATATAGAGCAATTACATCGCGAATCCAAGCTGATTCTTTTTCACTTGGGTTTTCACTTACACGGCCGGCTTTCACTAAATGCGGTAAGCTCAATTCGACAACGCGATCTAAGTCTTGCTTCTTCATATATTGGTTATTCATCCATTTTAATTTTTGCGAATCGAATAACGCTGGTGATTTCGATAAACGAGCTGCATCGAACATTTCAATAAACTCATCTTTAGAGAAAATTTCCTCTTCCCCTACTGGTGACCAACCTAATAATGCGATAAAGTTAAAAATTGCTTCTGGAAGATATCCTAGCGCTTCATATTGTTCAATAAATTGAATAATTGATTCGTCACGTTTACTTAACTTTTTACGGCTCTCATTTACGATTAACGTCATATGACCAAATTGCGGTACATCCCAACCAAATGCCTCATAAATCATCATTTGTTTTGGTGTATTCGAAATATGGTCATCACCACGAAGAACGTGTGAGATCTCCATAAAATGATCGTCTGCCGCTACCGCAAAGTTATAAGTTGGAATACCATCTTTCTTCACGATAACAAAGTCACCGAAGTCATTTGAGTTAAAGGATACTTCACCTTTTACAATATCATTAAAAACATATTCACGGTTTTCAGGTACACGGAAACGAATGCTCGGAATGCGTCCTTCTTCCTCGAATTGTTTTACTTGTTCTTCTGTTAGTTCACGGTGATTACCTGCATAACGAGGCGTTTCACCACGAGCGATTTGCCCTTCACGTTCCGCTTCTAATTCTTCTTCTGTCATATAACATTTATAAGCTAAACCACGCTCAAGTAAATCTTCATATAAATTTTTATAAATATCTAAACGCTCCATTTGACGGTACGGACCGTATTCACCACCAACATCGATGCTTTCATCCCAGTCCATGCCAAGCCATTTTAAGTACGTTAATTGGCTTTCTTCGCCGCCAGCAATATTACGCTTTATGTCTGTATCTTCAATACGGATAATAAATTTTCCGTTTTGACTACGAGCGAATAAATAGTTAAATAATGCCGTACGTGCATTTCCGATATGTAAGTGTCCTGTTGGACTTGGCGCATAGCGCACTCTCACTTGCTTTTCCATAATTGGTACACCTTCCATTCTTAATGTCAACAGATTCCTTAATTGTACACCAAAAAATTATGATTATCCATCTTACGAATTAAAAACAACTATTTTTTCTGTAACAATACAATAGCCTGTGAAGCAATGCCTTCTTCTCGTCCTGTAAAACCTAATTTTTCTGTCGTCGTTGCTTTTACATTAACATTCTCGATGTCTGTTTGTAGCAGCTCACTAATTCTCACACGCATACTTTCAATATGCGGTGCCATTTTTGGCTTTTGAGCAATAATTGTACAATCTAAGTTTCCAAGTACATATCCTTTCTCTGCAACAAACTCCCATACTTTTTTCAAAAGCACAGCTGAATCTGCATCCTTAAATGCAGGATCTGTATCTGGAAAGTGCTTACCGATATCTCCCGCAGCGATTGCTCCTAAACAAGCATCTGCAATTGTATGTAAAAGGACATCAGCATCCGAGTGTCCAAGTAAACCCTTCTCATATGGAATTGTAATACCACCAATAATTAATGGTCTTCCTTCTGCAAATGCATGCACATCAAAACCTTGTCCAATTCGAAACATTTTCAATTCCTCCTCAAACTACACTAATAAATTTTATCCCGCTCTAACGGGCAGCTTCACATTATATTACTCGAGCGGCCCTTTACATGCCCGCTCGCCGAATTTTCCACTCTATAATAGAAAAGCTCGGTAGCTACCGAGCTTTTCTATTATAACATCGCTACTATATTTGCAAAACTCGCAAGAAGCTTTCAGCAATCACTAAATCTTCAGGTGTTGTCACCTTAATATTGTAATAACTTCCTTCTACAACGCCTACCTCTTTAGAAAGACGTTCTATCAAGCTGGCATCATCAGTCCCAAGAAAATCCGCTTGTTTTGCACTCTCGTGAGCCTCTAACAAAATAGGAACATGAAACCCTTGCGGTGTTTGAACCGCTCGCAGTTGGGAACGTTCTACTGTTTCAACAACAGCATCATGCATCACTTTTTTAATTGTATCTTTCACAGGTACCGCACAAATAGAGGCACCTTTTTCTTTCGCCATTTGCAATACATCTTCAATCATCTTTTTCGTTACAAACGGACGTGCCCCGTCATGAACAAGTACATACTCTCCTTCTCTTGCATACATCAGAGCATTATATACACTATCCTGGCGCTCATTCCCGCCTTGAACAAATTGGATATCTTTTTGAATATAATAATTTTGAAGAAGTTCTTCAAAATAAGAACGTTCGCTCTCATTAATCGCTAAAATAATCTGTCTACATTGGTCATCTTTTTCAAAAGCCCGTAATGTATGAATAATAATGGGAACATCATCAAGTTGCAAAAACAACTTATTTTTCCCCGCACCCATACGCTTACCTTGTCCTGCAGCTGGAATAATTAATGTATACATCGTTCTAACCCTCTACTTATAACGCTTTCTCTAACAATTTGCGTTTGGCAAAGATCATACGGCCTGCAGATGTTTGCAATACACTTGTAACAAGTACATCAATTTGCGAACCAACATGCTCTCTACCGTCTTCAACGACGATCATTGTACCATCATCTAAATAAGCAACACCTTGATTTTGCTCTTTCCCATCTTTTACGACATATACCCTTAACTCTTCACCTGGAAGTACAACGGGCTTTATGGCATTTGCTAAATCATTGATGTTTAAAACTGTCACACCTTGCAGTTCAGAAACTTTATTTAAGTTAAAGTCATTCGTAACAACAGTTCCACCAGTTAATTTTGCTAGTTTCACAAGCTTACTATCGACTTCCTGAATGTCTTCGAAATCACCTTCATAAATTTCTACTGGGATAGGCAACTCTTTTTGAATACGGTTTAAAATATCCAAGCCTCTTCGTCCGCGATTACGCTTTAACGCATCCGAAGAATCAGCAATATGTTGTAATTCTTCTAACACAAATTGTGGAATGACAATTGTTCCTTCCAAAAATTTCGTTTGGCAAATGTCCGCAATACGCCCATCAATAATAACACTGGTATCTAGTATTTTCCAATCGGAAGTTGACGCTTCTACTTCCTCATTTTCATTGCTTGTATTTTTTTTCTTTCCTCCGCGCTGCGGTAATGTAAACAGCCCTAACAATTCATTTCTCTTTTTAAACCCTACTTGGAATCCTAAGTAACCAAGTAATAGTGTGAAAAAGATTTGCAATACTGTACTAATGACTTGAATGGTAATTTCGCGAATCGGAATCAAGATCAAATACGCAACAATTAGTCCTGAAATTAATCCTAATGTTCCAAATAAAACATCTGTAACAGGTGCTTTTACAAGCGATTCCTCAATATGTTTAATAAGCTGAACAATATAATCTACAAGCCAAAATGTTGTTAAAAATAAAATGATTGCACCAATAATTGCACGAATATAAGAACCTTCAAGCCAAGGTACTGCACCTACACCCAACATATCAATCACTTTTGGAATAAGAAAAATCCCTAATGCTCCCCCAATAACTAAAAAGAAAAGCTGTACGATTCGTTTTAACATTCAACCACCTCCTACTCATTATTAACCATTACTTCGCCACTCAAAACCTCGAGTGCAAAAGTGGACGTGTTTTTTCATGATTTGTTTTATTTACCAATATATCATATCATATATAAAAAATCTTTGAGTGTCGTCATATTATGAAATCAATGTAATATTCTTAATTGTGTCTGCTCATATATAAGTGTTCTTGAATCCGTTTTAAACCCTCTCGTATCTTTTTCGCCCGCACTTCTCCAATTCCTTCCACATCATCCAAATCTGCAATTGTTGCGCGGCAAATTCCTTGTAAATTCTTAAAACGATTAATTAGATTTTCAATAATAAGAGGTGGAACTCTAGAAATTTTACTTGCAATTCGATACCCTCGTGGTGTAATGCTTTCTTCTAGTTTCATTTGTCCAGAATATCCAAGTAGTTTCACTAAATCACTGTCTTCTAGAAGTTGGGCATTTGCAAGATCTTGTAATTTTTTTAAAATTTGATAATGATCCTGTGTTTTTTCATGATAATAGTCTTTAATTAATAGTGCAGCTTCTGCTTCTACGTCAACAATCAATTCTGTTAACTGCAAACGAATAAGTCTTCCTTCTGTTCCTAACTCATGAATGTAACTAAAGATTTCATTTTTAATACGCAGCATCATCTCAACGCTATGCAATACATGCACAACTTCAGACATCGTAACGGCTTCTTCAAATTCCAAGATACCAAGATTTGTTATCCCTTCATTCCATACAGCCTTATATTTTTCTAATGTTTGAATTGCTTGATTTGCTTTTGTTAAAATAACCCCAATATCTTTTAATGTGTAACGTAAGTTCCCTCGGTATAGAGTAATTACGTTTCGTCTTTGTGAAATAGCAACAACAAGACTATTTGTTTGCTTCGCCACTCGCTCTGCTGTTCGGTGACGCATACCTGTTTCAATGGATTCGATAGTTGGATCCGGAACTAACTGTCCATTCGCAATTAAGATTTTACTCCCCGTTTCATTTAAAATCAGAGCTCCATCCATTTTTGCTAGTTCGTATAGACTAGCAGGTGAAAAGGCACAATTAATATGAAATCCTCCATCAACAATACTTTTAATTTGTTCGTTGTATCCGAGTACAATAAGCCCACCCGTTTGTGCGCGAAGCACATTATCAATTCCTTCTCTTAGCGGTGTCCCTGGTGCAACAAGCTGCAAAATATTAATAATACTTTTAGAACGTTGCTTGTTTTCTTCCATATCTTATCCTCCTAGTGCAAATCGAAGAGCCTCTCCTATATTTGATACGCCAACTACTTCAATCCCATCTGGAATCGTCCATCCACCCAAATTTTTCCTTGGGATAATTACACGTTGAAACCCTAATTTTGCCGCCTCTTGTACACGTTGTTCAATACGAGAGACACGGCGAACTTCTCCAGTTAAGCCCACTTCACCAATAACCGCATCTCCTGGGGAAGTCGTTTTATCACGAAAACTTGATGCGATACTTATCGCAACTGCCAAGTCTACTGCAGGTTCATCTAACTTAATTCCTCCAGCAACTTTTAAATAAGCATCTTGGTTTTGGAGCAATAACCCTGCTCTTTTTTCTAGCACTGCCATAATAAGAGAGACACGATTATGATCAATTCCCGTTGCCATTCTTCTTGGATTCCCGAAACTTGTAGGTGAAATCAATGCTTGTATTTCTACTAAAACGGGCCTTGTCCCTTCCATAGAGGCAACAACCGTTGAACCCGCAACACCCACAGGCCTTTCTTCTAGAAAGATTTCAGAAGGATTTAACACTTCTGAAAGACCAAGTTCCTTCATTTCAAAAATCCCCATCTCATTGGTTGAACCGAAGCGATTTTTTACTGCCCGCAAAATTCGATATGTATGATGACGATCCCCTTCAAAATAAAGAACAGCATCCACCATATGTTCTAACATACGAGGGCCGGCAATAGCTCCTTCTTTCGTTACATGCCCTACAATAAAAATAGGAATTCCTTTTGTTTTCGCAAGTTTCATCAATTCTGCTGTACATTCACGTACTTGTGCGACACTTCCCGGTGCTGAAGTTACTTCCGGTAAATGAATCGTTTGAATAGAATCAATTACAACAAATGATGGATTCATTTCATCTATATATAATGCAATTCGTTGTAAATCTGTTTCTGATACAACAAATAAATTATCTCCATTTACATGAAGACGATCTGCCCGAAGTTTAATTTGCTTTGCGGATTCTTCCCCTGATATATATAAGACATCATAGGAAAGGTCTGCTAGTTGTGATGATATTTGCAACAGCAATGTAGATTTCCCAATACCAGGATCCCCTCCTATAAGTACGAGAGAACCATCTACAATTCCTCCTCCAAGAACCCGGTTAAATTCTTGAAAATTCGTTTCAATACGCGCTTCTGTTTTCGTTTCCACTTCTTTCAAACGACGAGGCTTCGTTACTTCAGTTTGAATTGCATTTGCATAATTAAGTCGACGTGATGATACAACCGGTTCCATCTCCTCGACTAAGGTATTCCATTGTCCACATCCTGGACACCTTCCCATGTACTTCGGTGACTGATAACCACATTCTTGACATGTAAATTTTGTTTTCTTTTTAGCCATCGTTTTTTACACTTCACTTTCATGTGTAACAAAAATATTTCTTTCTTGTACAAGAAAGAGGGCTATTGTTTAGCCCCCTTTTGTTTGTCTATGTTTATTTTACCTTTTCTGCACTGCGAATGACAAATGTTTCCCCTTCTGTATCAAAAACAACTTTTTGACCTTTCTCAACAACTCCCTTAAGAAGTTCTTCCGATAATCGATCTTCAACATGTTTTTGAATCGCACGACGTAGTGGACGGGCACCATACTCTGGATCAAATCCTTTATCAGCAATCGCTTCAATCGCAGCATCTGTTAACTCTAAATCAATCTCTTGTTCTTTTAAACGTTTAACTAACTGTTCTACCATAAGAGTCACAATTTCTTTAATATGTTTCTTCTCTAATGTATGGAACACAATAATTTCATCAATACGGTTTAAGAACTCAGGACGAAATGCTTTTTTCAACTCATCCATTACTTTACCCTTCATATCTGCATAATCACGACTTTCATCTTGCACATTAAATCCAAGATGTTTATTTCGTTTTAATGCATCTGCACCGACGTTGGAAGTCATAATCACAATTGTATTACGGAAATCGACTGTACGGCCTTTTGAATCAGTTAAACGACCATCTTCTAGTACTTGCAGTAAAATATTGAATACATCTGGATGCGCCTTTTCTACCTCGTCAAGTAAAACAACAGAGTATGGTTTTCTGCGAACCTTTTCTGTTAATTGGCCACCTTCTTCATATCCAACATAGCCTGGAGGAGATCCAACTAAACGAGAAGTAGAATGTTTCTCCATGTACTCCGACATGTCAATACGAATCATTGCATCCTCATCACCAAACATAGATTCCGCTAATGCCCGTGCAAGTTCTGTTTTACCAACTCCAGTTGGTCCTAAGAAAATAAAGGAACCGATTGGACGTTTTGGATCTTTTAAACCTGCTCTTGCACGGCGCACTGCTTTTGCAACCGCAACTACAGCTTCATCCTGTCCGATTAAACGATCATGTAAAATATTTTCTAAGTTCAATAGTTTGTCTGTTTCTGTTTGAGCTAGCTTTGAAACTGGAATTCGCGTCCATGTTGAAACAACATTTGCAATATCTTCTACTGTCACTTCTGAGTTCTCTTTACCTTGCTGCTCTTTCCATTGACGCTTCGTATCCTCTAATTTCTCACGTAGACGTTGTTCCATATCACGTAAAGAAGCTGCTTTCTCAAATTCTTGACTTTGCACCGCTGCATCTTTTTCTTTTCTTACCTCTTCTAGTTTCAATTCAAGCTCTTTTAAATTTGGTGGTGTTGTATAAGAACGTAATCGAACCTTTGAAGCTGCTTCATCAATTAGATCAATTGCTTTATCGGGTAGGAAACGATCTGTAATGTAACGATCAGATAATTTTACAGCTGCATCAATCGACTCATCTGAAATAGAAACGCGATGATGCGCTTCATAACGATCACGTAATCCTTTTAAAATTTGAATTGATTCTTCTAAACTTGGTTCATCCACATGGATTGGTTGAAAACGTCGTTCTAATGCCGCATCTTTCTCAATATATTTACGATACTCATCTAGCGTTGTTGCTCCAATACATTGCAGTTCCCCGCGTGCTAATGATGGTTTTAGAATATTGGATGCATCAATTGCTCCTTCTGCACCGCCCGCACCTATTAATGTATGAAGCTCATCAATGAATAAAATAATATTACCAGCTTGACGAATTTCATCCATAACTTTCTTTAAGCGGTCTTCAAACTCACCGCGATATTTCGTACCGGCAACTACAGTCCCCATATCTAATGTCATAACACGCTTATCACGCAAAGTTTCTGGAACTTCATTGTTTACAATTTGTTGTGCTAATCCTTCAGCAATCGCTGTTTTACCAACACCAGGTTCTCCGATTAATACAGGATTATTTTTTGTTCTTCTACTTAATACTTCAATTACACGTTGAATCTCTTTGCTGCGGCCAATCACTGGATCTAAACGTCCTTCACGAGCTACAGCTGTTAAATCGCGAGCTAAACTATCAAGTGTCGGTGTACTTGCATTAGCAGAACCACCACCTTGATGGCCAGATGCTGTCTCATTACTACCAAGAAGCTGAAGTACTTGTTGACGTGCTTTATTTAAACTTACACCTAAATTATTTAAAACACGGGCTGCAACCCCTTCTCCTTCGCGAATAAGACCAAGTAAAATATGCTCCGTTCCCACGTAAGAATGACCTAGTTTACGCGCTTCATCCATAGACAACTCTATCACTTTTTTTGCACGTGGCGTATAGTGAACTGTTTGAGACATCTCCGTACCACGCCCAATTAGCGCCTCTACTTCCTTTTGAACTTTCTCCGGGCTTAATCCAAGTGCGACTAATGCTTTCGCAGCAATTCCTTCTCCTTCTCGTACAAGACCGAGTAAAATATGCTCCGTACCAATATTATTATGACCAATGCGAATTGCTTCTTCTTGGGATAACGCTAATACTTTTTGTGCTCGTTCTGTAAATCTTCCAAACATCATATAAATCACACTCCTACTTCGCTCGATTTTGTTCAATTTGTAATCTTTCACGAATAAGTGCTGCTCTGCGGTAATCTCTTTCATCAGGTTGCAGTGGACCACCAGCATATTGCTGCAAAATTCCCGGCTGTGTAAGTATCATTAACTCTGTTAAAATATTTCTGGATATATTTTCGATATATCCAATATCAATGCCAAGTCGCACATCCGATAAACATGTTGCAGCCTCAGCTGATTCAATTAAGCGACTATTTGCCAATACACCATACGAACGATATACCTTATCCTCAAGCTCTACGCTTGAGTTTTTCATGATTGATTCTCTCGCTGCTCGCTCTTGTTGAATAAGTTGCTGAACAACACTTTTTAAATCTTCTACAATATCTTCTTCAGGTTTTCCTAGTGTCATTTGATTCGAAAGTTGAAATATATTTCCTAACGCTTCACTACCTTCACCATATATTCCTCTTACCACTAAACCAAGTTGATTAATCGCTTGAACGATACGGTTCATTTGTCCTGTTAAAACAAGAGCGGGCAAATGTATCATCACTGAAGCTCGTAAACCCGTTCCTATATTTGTAGGACAACTCGTTAAATAACCAACTTGTTCATCAAATGCGTACTCAACCTGACTTTCTATCCAATCATCAATGCGATTTGCACTATGCAGCGCTTCTGATAACTGTAATCCTGGAAATAAACATTGAATGCGAATATGATCTTCTTCATTAATCATAATGCTTACTTGTTCATTCTCAGATAATAAACAAGCACCATATTCTGTTCCCACTAAATCCGGGCTTACAAGGTGCTTTTCTACTAATACTCTACGCTGCAACGGCTGAATGCTATTCATTTGTAAAAGTTCAAATATCCCAAAAGGTTCAACTATTTGATTAGTAAACCTTTCTTGAAACACTTTAATCATTTGCTCCGCTTCTTCATTTATTAACATAGTCGGGAATTGGTAATCTCGTATATTCCGAGCTAATCGAACACGACTGCTTAAAACAATATCAGAATCAGGACCATCTTCCCTCATCCACGGACTAATTGCTTCGTTCATAATTCGATCAAGTGACATAGAACTATTCCCCCTCTCTATGCTCACGAAGCTGGTTTTCTAAGCTGCGAATTTTATCACGTAATTCTGCAGCCTGTTCAAACTCTTCTTGGTGTATACATTCATGCAATTTTAGTTTTAAATCATCTAATTCTTTTTTTAGATGAATATTTCCTCCTATACGGTTAGGAATTTTCCCATTGTGACTTGTATACCCACCATGAAGCCGCTTTAACATTGGTTGCAATTGTTCTTTAAATGTTTCATAACAAGAAGCGCAGCCAAATCTACCGATCTTTGCAAATTGCGAATACGTCATATTACATTTCGAACATTGCAACGGCTCTGTATCTGAAAAGCCCTTTGTTTTTTTCTTAAGTGTAGGTTCTTCAACATGCAGTAAACCTGCTAATAAATTATGAAATGAAAAACTAGACTTATTTGATTGAAAGAAAGACGTATATCCATTTTCTTGTGCACACCGCTCGCAAAGATGAATCTCCGTCTTTTCTCCATTCATTACTTTTGTAAAATGTAGCGTTGCTGATTGTGAATTACAGTTTTGACAAATCAACGTATTTCCCCACCTTTACAATAGGAACGAATTATGAATTTATAACCTTATTCGTTCAACTAACCTTTAGGAGATAGATTATTCCTAAAAGAAATTTTACTTATATTTCAGTGTTCTAAGCATCGCTCGAAGTATACGTGCTCGCAGTTCATCTCGAAGCGGTAAGTCTGTTAGTAATACAGATCGATCTAACACACTAAACATAAGCTTTGCTTCCCTGCTTGTAACAATGCCTTCTTCAGCTAAACGCCTTATTATACTCTCAGCGCTTGACTGAGCAATACTATACTGAATCATTTGTAACATTTGATCAATAATGTCTATATCATCATGCAATTTGACTTTTATAATGCGAATGTAACCTCCGCCACCTCGTTTACTTTCCACTACAAATCCTCTTTCTAACGTAAACCGAGTATTAATAACGTAGTTAATTTGAGATGGCACGCAATCAAACTTATCAGCAATTTCGTTTCTTTTAATTTCAATTGCATTATTATTACTTAAGTCAATAACTTGCTTTAGATATTGTTCAATAATATCAGATATATTTCTCATTTATCCTCCACCTTTATTGACTTTGACTATCTTTGACTTTAATTATATACGTATTAAAAAATTTTGCAACTCTTTTGCTTCCTTCTCTATCCTATCCATATTTTCTCACGTTTAATCAGCCGTTCTTTATTTTATGAATAAGGAATATAAAGTTTCCTAATTATAAAATGAACTTCCATCCCAGAAGATTTTCAATTCATTTTTTACAGAATATTTACAGAATAAACAACAAAAAAAGACGAGTCTACTGACTCGTCTTTCATTTGCCTGGCAACGTCCTACTCTCACAGGGACAAAGTCCCAACTACCATCGGCGCTAGAGAGCTTAACTTCCGTGTTCGGTATGGGAACGGGTGTGACCTCTCTGCCATCATTACCAGACTTTTATTATTATACACATTCTTTTCAGAATGTCAAAAGGAATTTTGAAAAATATATTCCTTCAAAACTAGATAACATTTGCTTCATATTATATGGTTAAGTCCTCGATCTATTAGTATTCGTCAGCTC
>NZ_JAQOTJ010000018.1 GCF_028401955.1 Bacillus sp. BP-3 | reverse complement strand
GAGCCATGAAGGACTCGAACCTTCGACCCTCTGATTAAAAGTCAGATGCTCTACCAACTGAGCTAATGGCTCTTACTTAAATGGCTGGGCTAGCTGGATTCGAACCAGCGCATGACGGAGTCAAAGTCCGTTGCCTTACCGCTTGGCTATAGCCCATTAATTTAAGAGAATGAAAAACATTTTTCCATCCCTCTAACAAAAAAAACAACTTCCATCTGTCAGAAGTTTAAATGGCGGTCCCGACCGGGGTCGAACCGGCGATCTCCTGCGTGACAGGCAGGCATGTTAACCACTACACCACGGGACCATTGGTTGCGGGGACAGGATTTGAACCTGCGACCTTCGGGTTATGAGCCCGACGAGCTACCAGACTGCTCCACCCCGCGATGATATTCATAAATTTATATGGTGGAGGATGACGGGATCGAACCGCCGACCCCCTGCTTGTAAGGCAGGTGCTCTCCCAGCTGAGCTAATCCTCCAAAGTGGTGACCCGTACGGGATTCGAACCCGTGTTACCGCCGTGAAAGGGCGGTGTCTTAACCACTTGACCAACGGGCCAAAATTATGGCAGAGAAGAAGGGATTCGAACCCTCGCACCGCGTAAGCGATCTACTCCCTTAGCAGGGGAGCCCCTTGAGCCACTTGGGTACTTCTCTATATGGCTCCGCAGGTAGGACTCGAACCTACGACCGATCGGTTAACAGCCGATAGCTCTACCACTGAGCTACTGCGGAATATCAAAGACAATTTATATCTTATAAAAATTCATTTTCTAAGTCAAGTGCTTCCTACAATATTCTGTAGTGACGTGACATGTTTATAATATACTGGATTGTTTTTTTAGTGTCAAGGAGTTTTTAAACCTGCTTTAATTTCCCTTTACACTTCCCACATACATACCGAACTGTATTCACTTTACGCCTTCTTACATATTGAAAATGACACGTTATACATTCATACACATATTGCGCTCTCTCCACTTGCCTTCCCAACATTCTTTTACAAAAACGCGGTGCATTTACTTGCTTTAATAATTCACGAAAGTCTTTATCTCTATGCTGATACCCTTTCCCCATAAGATGCAAATGATAATGACATAACTCATGTTTAATTACTTCAATCAATTCATTTTCCCCATGCACTACATAATAATGATAATTTAGCTCTATATTATGAGTGCTTAGTATATACCGCCCACCTGTCGTACGTAACCGTTTATTAAACATCGCCTTATGCAAAAAAGGTCTCGCAAAATATTTTATCGATACCTCCTCCACTAATTTCTGAATATCTACTTCATGCACCCTCATCTCTCCTACCCATTAAAATAAATTCACACGTCTCGTTTGTCTCATGCATACATTAAATAGTACATATACCCATCCTCATTCTTATCAAAGGAGGGATTCATATGCCAGCATGGCTTCGCAAACAAATGCGGCGTGCTTATTATGAAAAAAACCGCTATCAAATCAAATTACTTAACGAATGCTGGTTTTTTTATAAAAAGAAGCAACATCCTTAATAAACAAAGGGAATGGATCAATATTCCACTCCCTTTTCATTCAACTAATAATAAACTTACCGATGGCGTGGTACCCAATCATTTATTTTTTTCAATCTTCTAGCGGTAACATAGATAAGGCAACGCGTCCTTTTTTCATATCAACCGCATCGACCCACACTTTTACAATTTGTCCGACAGACACAATATCTAATGGATGTTTTACAAACTGATTACTCATTTTCGAAATATGAACTAGCCCATCTTGTTTTACACCAATATCAATAAAAGCACCAAAGTCAACAACATTCCGAACTGTACCTTCCAATTCCATACCGCGTTTTAAATCTTCTAATTTTAAGATACCTTTTTTAAGAAGCGGCTTTGGTAATTCATCACGTAAGTCTCGCTCCGGACGAATAAGGGCATCAATAATATCTCGCAGCGTAGGTTCACCAATGTTCGTTTGCTCTGATAACGAGGGAATTTCCACTTCCTCTAAGCGTTTTTGCAAATGAGGTTGTCCAACATCTGTAATAGATAATCCTAAACTTTTCAATAACAATTCCACATTCTTATATTGCTCTGGATGAATGCTTGTTCGATCAAGCGGATTCTCACCTTCTAAAACTCGTAAAAATCCGATGCATTGTTCATATGTCTTTGCACCTAATCGCGGTATATCTTTTAGTTCAGCACGTTTCGTAAACTTCCCACTCTCTTCACGTTTTTTTACAATATTTTTCGCAACTGTTTTTGATAAACCAGAAACATATTGCAGTAAAGAAACAGAAGCAGTATTTACATTCACTCCAACTTGGTTTACAGCCGTTTCAACAACAAATGTTAATGATTCATTCAATCGTTTTTGTGATACATCATGTTGGTATTGTCCTACACCAACAGACTTCGGATCAATCTTTACTAATTCTGCAAGCGGATCTTGCAAACGTCTTCCAATGGAAACTGCGCTTCTTTCTTCAACTTGCAAATTCGGAAACTCTTCTCTCGCTAATTCTGATGCAGAATATACACTTGCACCCGCTTCATTGACAATAATATAAAACACATCACGAGAAACTACCTGTAGTACATCTACAATAAATTCTTCCGTTTCACGGGAAGCCGTGCCATTACCTATAGCAATTACCTCTACTTCATACTTTTCTAAAATGGAAATACATTTCTTTTTCGCTTCTTCATACTTCCGAACAGGTGGATGCGGATAGATGACATCGATATGAAGCACTTTCCCCGTATCATCTACAACTGCTAGTTTACATCCCGTACGATAAGCAGGGTCTACAGCCAATGCTACTTTCCCCTTCATCGGCGGTTGTAACAATAAATTTCGTAAATTCTCTGAAAAAATATGAATTGCTTGTTCTTCTGCTACTTCTGTTAGCTCTTTACGAATTTCCCTTTCAATAGATGGTTGAATTAAACGCTTATAACCATCTTCGATCGCTTCTTGTACATAATCTGCACTTGATACGGACGAATTATGAATAACTTTTTTATGTAAAAATTGAAGAATGTCTTCAACCGGAGGAACAATTGTTATTTTCAAAATGTCTTCTTTTTCACCACGATTCATAGCCAATACACGGTGCGGAACAACCTTTTGCAGTGGTTCTTCATAGCTGTAATACATTTCGTATACATTCTTTTCGTCTTTTTCTTCATCTTTTACAACTGCTGAAATTACACCTTTTCTAAAGGTAGTATTGCGAATCCAACTACGATAAGATGCTTCATCAGACACATATTCCGCAATAATGTCTTTCGCCCCCTGCAGTGCTTCTTCCGGCGACTGAACTTCTTTTTCCTCATTTACGAACACTTTTGCTTTTTCTAGCACATCATCCTTCGCAAACGTTAATAGCCAATCTGCTAGAGGTTCTAATCCCTTCTCTTTCGCAATTGTTGCTTTTGTTCTTCGTTTTTCTTTATACGGACGATATAAATCCTCAACCCCTTGTAGTTTTGTTGCAGATGTAATGTTACGACGCAATTCTTCTGTAAGCTTTCCCTTTTCATGAATTAAACGCAACACTTCTTCTTTACGATTTTCAAGTTGATTGATATATTGCCATCTTTCTAAAATCGAACGAATTTGCACTTCATCTAATGAGTTTGTCCATTCTTTTCGATAACGAGCAATAAAAGGGACTGTATTACCTTCCTCTGTTAACTCAATAACATGACGAACTTGCTTCTCTGAAAAATCCAATTCTTTCGCTAACATTTTCATTAATCCTTGGCGATTATCTACCATTTCCATTTGCAACAAAACCTCCTTCAATAATAAAAAAAGTTGCTCTTAAAAGAGAGCAACTTCAACGTTGAACTAAAAATCTATCAGTCCTAAACTAATTTGCAGAGCTTCATCTACACGATTCATCATCAGATCGTCTAACTGAGTGATTTTGTCCGTTAAGCGCTGCTTATCGATTGTTCGAATCTGTTCGAGCAAGATAACCGAATCTCTCTCAAATCCATACTTTTTTGCATCGATTTCCACATGGGTGGGCAATTTTGCTTTCTGAATCTGCGCAGTAATGGCCGCCACAATTACGGTAGGACTAAAACGATTCCCGATGTCATTTTGAATGACAAGAACCGGACGAACGCCTCCTTGCTCAGAACCAACAACTGGGGAAAGGTCTGCAAAATACACGTCGCCGCGTTTTACAATCAAAAGATTACCCCCCGCTAACTAAGCGTTCTACTGTATGAGCTGCTTCATACTCTGCTAAGAAAGCTTCAGATGCAATACCAAGATTGATTTTTCCCATTTCAATGTACCCACGTCTCATTGATTCATGCTGGTAGCGCTTCTTCGTTTTATGTTGGCGCAATAGCAATTGTGTTGCCTGGCAAATAAGTTCATGGCGATTCTTATTCTCTTGTTTTCCAAGTCCGTCTAATTCTGTTACCACTTGTTTTGGCAACCGAACAACGATTTCAGTAGTTACACTTGATTCGGACACAAAAATACACCTCCACCGTCAACTACACACACATATATGACACCTATTGTAATAATACCATTGTATAGGGCCTGTTGCAAAGACTTCCTAATGTCTTGTTTTATGTTTTCCAACTTGGAAATAAAACATTCATTTCCCTTTGTTTTTCTTTGCTATTCTTCTAAAGCGAGTTTCTCAAATCACCATCTAGTAAAAAATAAACATACATTTAAACTTCGGAAGCCCCTCTTATATATCATGCAAATA
The DNA here is from genome assembly GCF_028401955.1 of Bacillus sp. BP-3. GTDB lineage: Bacteria > Bacillota > Bacilli > Bacillales > Bacillaceae_G > Bacillus_A. Next base: position 73,643 of record NZ_JAQOTJ010000018.1, on the reverse strand, counting down.
ATTTACCACCTCTACAACTTCTCCATTTTTCACATATACGCGTGGAACACGAAACTCAATTGTTGCAATTACTTCATAATTAATTGTCCCTAAATACTCTGCAACCTCAGTAGCACCAATATACTGATTGTCTTGTCTTCCAATTCTTTTTGAAATACAGTTCATGTAATGTCATTCTCCGCTGCCACATTAACATCTTCTGGACGCGAAGGACCTAACACTAAAATAGGCGATTTAATTCCAGCTCTTCTTAAAACCAAAGCTTCATAAAAAAAAACAATAGCTAACCTTGTTGCTCCCGCCGCTAATATTGCACCTGCAACTTGCACTGATCGATGACCACATGCATTTGCTTTCACAACAGCAAAAAGCTCTACACCCTTAAGAATAATAGACTTAATACGAGTTGCATTCTCATAAATCGCACCTAAGTTTACCTCGACCCACGTATCACGATAAAATGACGATTCTTCCATCTAGAAAAAACACTTCCTTTATACGATATGCAAAGCTTATTCTTTTATATTCACTTTTTCCTCACCTTTATTTCATCAGATTTCATAAAAATTTTTATCAATACGTGAAAACGTGCTAAAAAACGTGGTGTACACTGTAGTCACCACGTTTTAGTCGTTTACTTCACTTGTTTCTGAGTCACAGAACGCGCTACCATTAATAATTCTTCTTGTTTCAAATCTTTTGTTACAAGCATATACTCCACTCCGTTATGTGACCATGTAACCGAATCCTTTGTTAACGCCCCAATAGTGAAACCTAAATCAACAGGCTCCCCACTTACACTTTGCGTCGCAATAGTTGGTGCTACTTTCGCCTTTTCTTGTATTAATGTAAAACTCTTCTTATTACCAGTGTACGTAAGAATACTACGTTTTCCGTTATCTGTATTAAACTCTTTCTCTTCTTTTAAAGTCATACCTTGTGGTGTATCACTTGGATACAAAACAGCAAATGGTTTTTCTTGTTGAGCTGTCGTTTGTATATCCACTTGTGCTCTAGACATATTTTGTTTCGTATCAAATGCGCCTTTATCAAATTTCGCATCAAACTTTATTTTCGAAAAATCTACTTGCACAAGAACATTTTGATCGTTATCCATCAATTTCACTGAAACAGGCGATAAATCTTTTTTATTAAATGTAATTTGTTGCTTTGGCAACATATTTTGATGATGATAGTTTGTTTTTGTTTCAAACACATAATATTTGTCTGTTTTCTTAAATGAGCGGTCCTTATCGTTCAAAATATCTCTGACAAGTGATTCATATAAATATGCTTGACTGCTATTTTGCGGCCAATCACTTTGAAAGCGAAAACTTTTATTTAAAGATGGAGTAAGAACAAACACACCTTCATCATTTCGTAAAATAATTTGACTTTGATCTTTCTTTGCGTTTTTTAAATTTACTCGGTAATACGATGGTTTATTATACCAAACTTCAACATCATACACCTGTGGTTCATTTCCCGTTTTAATCGATAGTTTCGCTTCTGCTTGATAGCTTTTCATATCTTTTACTCTTTCATTCAAGTCTTGCACAACATCTTCTTTCTTCTTCTCCATGCAACCTGCTAACAGAAAAACGGTCAACAAACCGGCAATAAACAAAAATAGCCGCCTTTTCATACGTTCAGCCCCTTTGTCTCAATAAGTAAGTGGAAGAAAACCTCTTCCTTAACGCTACTCAAATATATGAGACAAAGAGATGAAATATGCAGACTAGCTTGACGAGCTTTCTAAAACAACCTGCGCTACTGCAAACTCTCGGCTATGGCTAATTGAAAGATGAATAGTATGATTTGTATCAGCAAGTAAAATAGGCTTCCCTCTTTCATCATTCATAATTTCAATATGTAAAAAACTAACTTCTTTTCCAATCCCAGTACCAAGCGCTTTCGAATACGCTTCTTTCGCTGCAAAGCGCCCTGCAACAAATTCACTACGTCTTTTCCCTTTTAACGTATAGGCCACTCGGCGCTCATTTTCCGTTAAAATACGCTCTATAAATTTCGGTTGCCCCTCTATCATTTTTTCAATTCTTTCAATTTCAATAATATCGATTCCAACTCCTACAATCATATCCTGCCGTTCCTTCCTTCTATTTTCTTTCTCACTTTCATATTGTAAGAATAACAGACAATACGCTAACAGCAAAAGGAGTGTAAATATGAATACTCCATTTAAATACTCATTCTCTTCTTTCCCGCCCGTTACTACGGCACTACTTTTTATACAACTTGTTTTACTATCATTAGGGAATAACGGACTCTCTATCGGAATTGCTTGTAACGAGTGTATAGCTGAAGGGGAATGGTGGCGAATCATTTCTTCATTATTTGTTCATACAACGTTTTCTCATTTTTCATCCAATAGTATCTGCTTCTTCGCGCTTGGATTTTCATTAGAAAAACAACTGCATGGCATTCGATTTTTATTTGTGTTTCTGACGTCTGGAATTGCCGGAAATATCGCCTCTTACTTTTTATTTCCGCTCCACTATACTCATACAGGAGCTTCTGGTGCTATTTTCGGGCTATTAGGGGTACAGCTTTATCTATTCTATATGCAATTTCAGCCTAATAGAAAAAAAGAGATTCTTCTCTTTGTTATGATTTTATGTATTCTCCTAGCATTTACATTTCTTGATACAACAACAAATTCCATTAGCCATCTAGCTGGATTACTCACAGGCGCTTGTTTAGGACCATTATTTATAAAAAAAACAGATGGTGCTTAAGCTTATTTCACCCAAAAGCTTGCACCATCTATTATTTCCACTCCCTCTTTATCTGTCATATCCCTCATCAACTGCAAGAGTGCTTCGTCTTTTTGTTTTGCCTCTATCATACAGTGTATTTCCGGAACACTTCCTCTTATATATCGTAAAAAAGAAAGAAATGGATCAGAATCAATAAAATCGGCATGCGCCCTCAGATCCTTTCCTTCTCGCGGACTAGAAATATGCATTTTAATAGGCAAAGGAGATTGCTCCCATGTTTGCACAACACGTTCCCAGTGGATTTCCCATCCTTCTAAATCATGATTCATCATATGATGATGCAAGTCAAAAACTACGGGGATTTCAAGTTTTTCTCCTAAATACAATGCCTCTTTTAAAGAAAATGTTGTGTCATCATTTTCTAACATAATCATCCTTTGAATCCCCACTGGAACAAGTGACCAATTTTCAATAAATTGTTCTAGCGCTTGTTCTTTATTGCCATATGCACCGCCAATATGCAAAACACAGCGATGCGTTCTATCGATCCCCATTCCCTGTAGCAACTTCCCATGCATCTGTAAAGTTTTCAGAGCCTGCTTTAAAATAGGCGGCTGCAATGAATTTAAAACAACAAAATGATCTGGATGAAAATCAATTCGCATCCCTTTTTGTTTCGCATAATCTCCAATTTTCCGTAAATTCCCTCGCAAAGGTTTGATATAATCCCACTCTAACAACGCCTCATGGTTTGCCAGAGGAATTAATTTTGAGCTTAAACGAAAAAACGAGATGTCATGTCCATAATTATGTTTTAACAACCGTAGACAATTCTCTAAATTAGAATTAGAAATTCTCTCCAATTTTTTAATTGCCGCTTCTCTCTCTTGTATTCGTTGAAACTGCGCATACGTCATTGTTTGCGAAGGGGAAGCATTCTTTAAATGGACACTCATTGCAACATACCCAAGCTTTACAAGCATTCTGTTTCCTCTTTTCCGGTACAAGTTTCTATCTAGTATATCCAAACAAAGAAACAAAAAAAGACAGCCTTTCGAAAAAGGCTGTCTCTCTTCTATAAGATTAGTTAGATTGCGGTTTACGACTTGTATGCTTTCTTTCGCCACTGCGTCCTCTAGGAGCTCCAGAACGCCCTTCGCCGCGTCCTTGACCTTCTCCTTTACGACCGCCACGATTGCGGTTGCCATCACGGTTACGGCCACCTTCGCGGTTACGATTCCCTTCGCGGTTACCATCACGATAACCACCTCTTCCATTTCCGTTTCCGTTTCCGTTTCTCTTTCTAGAACGATCTTTTGAAACTACTGGCGGCTCTGACGTTAAAGAAACTGGCGTTGCGTCCGGCTCTTTTGTCATCATTTTTAAAGCACCTGCTACAACCGCTACAGAATCATGCTCTTCTAACAGCTCTTCTGCAATACGCTTGTAGTATGATAAGTTTTCACTTTCAATAATGCTTTGAAGCTTTTCAGCGATCAAACGTTGTTGGCCTTCTAAAGCTTCATCTAATGTTGGCGGAGTCATACGATCTATTTTACGTTTTGTTGTACGCTCAATATTCTTTAATTGACCTGTTTCACGTGGTGTTACAAATAGCATTGCAAGACCTGTTTTACCTGCACGGCCTGTACGACCAATGCGGTGTACGTATGATTCAGGGTCTTGTGGAATATCAAAGTTATATACGTGTGTTACACCTGAAATATCAAGACCACGTGCTGCTACATCTGTCGCAACAAGAACTTCAATTGAACCCTCTTTAAATTTACGTAATACAGAAAGACGCTTCGCTTGTGTTAAATCACCATGAATTCCTTCTGCTGCATAGCCACGTAAGTTTAATGCTTCTGATAATTCATCAACACGACGCTTTGTACGACCGAACACGATTGCAAGTTCTGGAGATTGAATATCTAATAAACGTGTTAGCACGTCAAATTTCTTTTTCTCTTGCACTTCTAAATAGAACTGCTGAATGTTTGGCATTGTTACTTCTTTCGCTTTAACCTTAATATGTGTAGGCTCGCTCATGAAGCGTTCAGCAATGCGACGGATTGGATCTGGCATTGTTGCTGAGAATAATAATGTTTGGTGTGTTTCAGGAACATCTGTTAAAATCGCTTCAATATCTTCAATGAAGCCCATATTTAACATTTCATCTGCTTCATCAAGAACAACTGTCTCTACGTTTTGCAGACGAAGTGTTTTACGTTTAATATGATCTAAAATACGTCCTGGCGTACCCACAATAATGTGTGGACCTTTTTTCAACGCACGAATTTGACGGTTAATATCTTGACCGCCATAGATTGGTAAAATGCGCACACGCTTATGTTGACCAATTTTGTATAGCTCTTCACCTACTTGAATTGCTAACTCACGAGTTGGCGCGATAACGATACCTTGAACTGTATCTTGACGTGTATTTACTTTTTCTAATAGTGGTAATCCAAATGCAGCTGTTTTCCCTGTACCTGTTTGAGCTTGACCAATGATGTCTACACCTTGTAAGGCTACTGGAATTGTTTCTGCCTGAATTGGTGTTGCCTCTTCAAACCCCATGCTTTCAACAGACTTTAGCAAAGCACTGCTTAATCCTAATTCTCGAAATGTTGTCAATTTTACTTCTCCTTTTCTATCTAAAATAGCCCAGATTATTCCTTCTTCTCATATTTACAGGATATCCAAGTAAGGTTGGGCTAAGTCTTCTTCAGACAAAATGCGTTATCAGCGCAAGATTGCCTGACAATTATAATAAAACTAGCTTTTGAAAAATGAATGTAACAAGTATGCGTACTTTAAACATCCAAACGTAAAGCTAGACAAAAGTAGTCCCGAGACAAATTTATCCCGCTATTCCTGGGTAGTAAAACCCCCACTTCAACCAATTATAACTTTCAAATGGCAGGAGTAATTATCCTAACTATTCATTCAAAAAAGACATTTTCCGTACTTGCGGAAAATGCCCTTTCCCTGATGTTCACATATATAAACGGGCCTACATTTATCACAAAAATACTCTACAACGTTATTACACCCTATCAATTATAAGTTTTGTATGTGTAAAAAGCAAACCCAACTCTCTCCATCTTTACCCTAGATTTCGAATTTATTTATTGTAAGGGGTTCCAGTAATCAACCAATAGAGCAGGCCATATACAAGACAACAAGGCCCTCATTACTTAATCATCGTAATAATTTCCTCTAATTTCATGCCACGAGATGCTTTTACTAATACAACGTCTTTCACATCAATGACTTCTTTTAAATCTTTAACAAGTTCTTCTTTATTGTCATAAGCCTTCACTCGGTCATTAGGAAAATTAATTTTTGCGCCTTCTGCCATTTGTTCCCCGAGCGTACCATACGTAAACACATATGCAATGCGAGCTGGATCAATTAGTTTTCCAACTTCATAATGAAATTGTACTTCTTGGTTACCAAGCTCTAACATATCGCCAAGAACGAGAATTTTTTTAGAAAATCCATTTAATTCATTCATTAAATGGAACGCTGCTTCCATCGCTGTCGGACTCGCGTTATATGCATCATTAATAATTGTTAACCCGGCATCCGTTTTTACAACTTCCATACGCATGCCTGTCATTTTCAAATTCACTAAACCTTGTTTCATTTCTTCCCACGTTACGCCAAAGAACTCAGCAACCGCCATTGATGCTAATGCGTTATATACATTATGTTTCCCAAGAACGGGCAAATAAAATACTACATCCTGCGCTTGATTCATTTTAAAGTGTGTACCTGTCGCTTCCAACTTTACAGATACTGGATAGTAATCATTCGCTCTCGCATCACCGAATGTAATTGTCTTTGCTGATAAATTCATGCCTGGTACACGTGTAGTTAACAATGGCTCATCTCCGTTATAAACAAATACGCCATTATCTTGTAAACCTGACACAATTTCTAACTTTGCTCCTGCAATTTCATCACGAGAGCCCAAATCCATTAAATGTGCTTCTCCAATATTTGTGATAATCGCTGCATCAGGACGAGCAAGCTTTGACAAAAATTCAATTTCACCACGGCTCGACATACCCATTTCTAATACAGCTATTTCCGTATCTTCTTCTAAATTTAAAATTGTCAAAGGAAGTCCGATATGATTATTGAAATTCCCTTCTGTTTTTTGCACTTTAAATTTTGTCCCAAGTAAGCTTGTCACAATATCTTTCGTTGATGTTTTTCCGTTACTTCCTGTTACACCAACTACTTTCACATTTAATTGATCACGATAGTTTTTCGCTAATGTCTGTAATGCTTGTAATGTGTCTTCCACAAAAATAACTGGTACATTTTCCGGTGGGTTTGCCACACCTTTTTTCCATAGCGTTGCAACAGCACCATTTTCTATCGCTTTCCCCACAAAAGTATGACCATCAAAACGTTCTCCTTGAATTGGAACATATAAATTTCCTTGTTCAATCTTCCTTGTATCAATGGAAACACCTTTTATCGCTATATCATTCCACTGCTCCGCTAAACTAGTTCCACATACCATTTGCTCAACTTGCTTCGCTGTTCGTTGTATCATATAAAAACACTCCTTACAAGGAAGAAACACTATTCATTTGAATAGTGCTTCTCCTTTCTTGTTAGATTGTATATTTAATTTTTTGTTTTTCTTCATGACGTTCAATCGCTAAGCGCACTAACTCTTGAATAAGCTCTGGATACGCCAATCCTGTATTTTCCCATAACAGAGGGAACATACTAAATGGCGTGAATCCTGGCATTGTATTTACTTCATTAATAAATACATCACCATCTTTCGTTAAGAAGAAATCTGCTCGCGTTAATCCCGCACCGTCTAAAGATTGAAATGCACGAATCGCATACTCTTTAATCTTCTCATATTCCGCTTCCTTAACTTCAGCAGGAATAACCATCGCCGTATCGCCATCAATGTATTTTGATTTATAATCATAGAATTCTTTTTTAGCTACGATTTCACCTACAACTGAACATTTCGGTTCATCATTTCCTAATACGCCAATTTCCACTTCACGACCAACAATATTCTCTTCTACGATGATTTTACGATCGAATTGGAACGCTTCTTCAAATGCGCTCTCTAACTCAGTACGATTTTTACATTTATTAATTCCAACGCTCGAGCCAAGATTTGCTGGTTTCACGAAACATGGATAGCCTAATGTTTCTTCAACTTTTCCATACGCTTCTGTGCGATTTTTCTCCCAAGCACTGCGAATGAACGAAACATATTTTGCTTGCGGTAAGCCCGCTTCCGCAAAAATATTTTTCATAATAACTTTATCCATACCTGCAGCTGATGCTAATACACCGTTCCCTACATATGGAATATTTATAAGTTCTAACAAACCTTGTACGGTTCCATCTTCACCATTTGGTCCATGTAATAACGGAAAGATTACATCGAGTGCATTCTCTTTATCAGAAGCTGACATCGGGATAATCTCTGAACTTAATGACACAGGAGAAATTGCGTTCTCTTCTCCGTTCAATCGCAACGCTTGAACGCTGTTTATTTCACCTTCAATACGCTCACCGCGAATCCATTGTCCTTGTTCAGTAATATAAATTGGATGAACCTCAAATTTTTCTTGATCTAACGCTTTACTAACAGCAAGAGCTGTTTGTAAAGAAACCTGATGCTCTGCTGATTTTCCACCATATAATAAACCTAATTTAATTTTCATAATGAAATCACCCTAATCGTTTGTTTTCATTTTTCTATTGTAGCACTTTTTACGAAAATAGATAGTTCCTATTTTCCTAAAAGGCGAAACTGTCCACAAATAGTAAGATGGCCACGTCGACATAACAATTTTTCTAGTTATATACCTAATAATATGAGAAAAAGAACTTATTTGTGTATGATGAAAACTTCATCTCGCCATTCGTAGGTAGTAATACCCCCCACTGATTAAAGTTTCATTTTATGACGTTTGCTTTACCATGTTATCCTTTTGTTTTTGCTCTACAAGTCGGTCTAATGATATGTAAACAAGTCCCGCTATCACACATCCGATTCCTAAAATCGTAAATAAAACGTGACCTAACAAACGATCAAGTAAAAAACCTCCAAGTAGCGGACCAAACGCATTACCTGTAATCCATTGTAAGCTAGCCGCTCCCATATACGTACCTCGCAAATGCTCTGGTGCTAAATTTGCTACGAACGTCATTTGGACAGGAGACATAATCATTTCTCCCAATGTATAAATCGCATATACAATTAATAGCGTAACAAGAACTACAGTAGTATTTGCCCCCATTCCGCCAAACCATTTCGGAAGCCATCCGATGGCAAGAAGACCTATTCCAAATAACCAAGCACCATATAGCATCGTTTTTCCTACCGGTTTACCTGTCGCCCATTTCGAAATTTGAAATTGAAACAAAACCACCAAAAGTCCATTCATAGCCATTAAATAAGGAAATGGATTATTCATTCCAAAGATTCCTTTCAGTTCATTATCAAAATGAAGAGGAAGCATACCTTCTGTTTGCGAAAATCCCATTGAAATAACAATTCCAGCTAATAAATAAACCAGTAAAATTTTATCTTGAAACACAACTTTCCATACAGATTGTTTCGTCTCCTCTTCCTTATTCATCTGTGTTATTGTATCTTTTGGCATTGTTTCTTGAATAAGTAGTAAAACTAGTAATGCATAGAAGAGCATAGAAGATGACGCAATCATAAAAATGACCGTTTTAGAAAGCAATGCAACTGAAGCACCTAGAATTGGTCCAATTGCTGCTCCAATATTATGCCCCATCCGCAGCAAACCGTATGCTTCTGTTCGCCTTTCAGGTTCTGTTACATCAGCTACCATAGCGGAAGCTGCTGGATGAAACAACGAATTACTAAGCCCTAAACAAATGGATAGGATAGCATATGGTATAAACCCATCTATAAATAAGAACCCCAGCATTAAAATAGCATTGCTAGCCATTGAAAATATCATAATTGGCTTTCTTCCATAAATATCGGCAATTCGGCCACCTATAAGAGAACCAAAACTTGCCGCAATTGGAGACAGCGCCATAATAATTCCTACTTGTAGCAATGAATCTACTTTATCTTTTAAATATAATGCAAAAAATGGCATTAACATCATCATCGCAATTCCATTTAACGTTTCGCCAATAAATCGAATCCAAACATTACGATCCATTTGCTTTAATTCTTGCCATGTTTTCTTCATATTCTCCCCCTCCTTTTAGGCAGTAAGCGCCCAATCGGTTCAACAATCCAACGAAACCTTCACTTTATCGACCAATTTTCATCTTATATTATTTTTAGAAAAATGTAAATTTTCAAAAACAAAAAGCCGTTCTTTTTCTAGGAACGGCTTTCAACTTTATAGATTAACGGTTTTTTCATCACCAGATTCTTTGTGTAATGCACTATTCTTTCTGCTATATAAGAAATAGACTCCTATTCCAATTACCATCCAAACCCCAAAACTTTTCCATGTAATTGCCGGTAATTGAAGCATTAAATATACACAAAAGATTACAGTTAATGCTGGTAAAAACGGCACAAGCGGCGCTTTAAATGCACGCGGTAAATCCGGATGTGTTTTTCGCATTACAATAACCGCAACTGCAACAAGCGCGAACGCAGATAGAGTTCCGATATTAACAAGGTGAGCTAGTACACTTAAGTCAACAAGTCCCGAAATAAGCGCTGCTATAATACCTGTTATCCACGTATTTAGAAACGGTGTTTTAAACTGCGGATGTACCTTCGCAAAACGGCTCGGCAATAAACCATCACGACTCATTGCATACGATACACGGACTTGACCATACATCATAACTAGCATAACAGTTGTAATCCCTGTAATGGCACCTACTGAAATAACGCCAGCTAAACCATCTTGTCCGATAAATTGAAGTGCAAATGCTACTGGATCTGATATATTTAATTTTCCATACGGTACAATACCTGTCAAAATAAGCGAAACAGCAATGTACAAAACCGTACAAATTAATAACGATGCTATAATACCAATTGGTAAATCACGCTGCGGACGTTTTACTTCTTCCGCCGCTGTTGAAACAGCATCAAAACCAATAAAAGCAAAGAATACCGTCGCTGCACCTACCATTACACCATCAAAACCAAACGGCATAAACGGTGTCCAGTTTTCCGGTTTTACATATTTAACACCAGCAAAGATGAACAATAGAACAACGGTTAATTTAATGAATACCATAATGTTATTTACGCGGGCGCTTTCACGAACACCTCGTGATAAAAGAATCGTCATAATTAAAATAATACAAACAGCTGGTAAATCAATAATACCACCTTTTCCTGCCCCAGGAGCAGAAGCTAAAATGGTTGGAATTTTAATTCCAAATCCATTTAATAAAGACTGAAAATAAGCTGACCATCCATTAGCAACAGCTGATGTTGCTAATAAGTATTCAAGCATTAAATCCCATCCAATTAAAAAGGCAAACACTTCTCCCATCGTTGCATATGTATATGTATACACACTACCCGATACCGGTACGCTAGAAGCAAATTCTGCATAGCAAAAGGCAGCAAAGGCACAAGCTAACGCAGCTAATGCAAAAGATAAAATAATAGCCGGTCCAGAATGTTTCGCAGCAACTACTCCTGTCAAAACGAAAATACCGGTCCCAACAATTGCTCCTACCCCTAACATAGTTAAATCTAATGCTCCTAATGTTCGATTTAATTTCTTCTGGCTTCCCTCTTGCAACAATTGTGTAATCGGCTTTTTTTGAAAGATTTGCTTCATACATAGCACCTCAACATTTACAATTTTCTGAAAATTTTAATATTTACATCCATTTTACTTATTTCACCTTTTTTCGTCAATAACTTAATGAGAAATTTGTCCCTCTGCTACTACTTTGAATAATCCAAAGTAGTGCAGCTCGTTATGGTATTACTAATTAAAAAAAATAAAAATCATAAAAATGGTTTATATTTCTATATTTTTATATCATTTTACAAATATTTTTGGTATTTTATATAAGTCGATTCCTTTATGAGCACAAGCACACCCATCAAATGAGTGTGCTTGTTGTTCTTTACATCTTATACGGTATATGTGCCTTGTTCTAGCCAGCTATACATGTATTTCTCATCTTCCATATCATGCGCATCTTTTATAACGCGCAGTGGCCGGAATGTATCAATCATAACCGCTAGTTCAATTGTTTCTTTTTTACCAAGACTAGCCTCTGTTTTCCCAGGGTGCGGTCCGTGTGGAATACCGCTTGGGTGAAGAGTAATAGACCCTTCCTCTACCCCTTTTCTGCTCATAAAATTGCCTTCTACATAATAGAGTACCTCATCACTATTTACATTACTATGATAATAAGGTGCCGGTATTGCTTCTGGATGATAATCATATAAACGCGGAACAAATGAGCAAACAACAAAGTTATGCCCCTCAAATGTTTGGTGTACTGGCGGCGGCTGATGAATGCGTCCTGTAATTGGCTCAAAATCCTCAATATTAAATACCCATGGATATAAATGTCCATCCCATCCAACAACATCTAAAGGATGATGCTGCAAAACATGTTTATGCATATATCCTCTAGACTTTGTCATCACAACAAATTCACCTTTTTCATCGTACGTTTCCAACGTCTCTGGACCACGAATATCACGCTCACAAAACGGACTATGTTCTAACAATTGTCCGTACTCATTGCGGTAATTACGCGGCGTTGTAATTTGACTATTTGCTTCAACAACGAGAAGTTTTGATTCCCCTGCTTCAGGGATTACCCGATAAATTGTACCGATTGGAATGATAATATAATCTCCTTTTCGGTAATGAATCGTACCAAACATTGTCTCAATTTTTCCAGATCCGTAATGAACAAATAGCATTTCATCTCCGTCACCATTGCGATAAAAATAATCCATTTTTTCCGCCCCGTTTACAACCCCAATTCGTAAGTCTTCATTTCCTAATAGAAAATTCCTTCCGTTCACGGCATCTCCTATTTTTCTATATTCTTTCGTCCGAAAATGACGATGCGCTAACGCCACATCTTCTTCGTACTGCACACGACAAGACCCTGCTAAAGAAGCATGCCCCACTTCTGTTGGCATGTAGTGGTGATACAAAATAGATTGCGTACCAGAAAAACCTTTCGTCCCCATAACTTGCTCACGATAGAGCGTTCCGTCTTGTTTACGAAACTGTACATGTCGTTTACGAGGAAGTTCCCCCATGCGACGATAATACATGTTCATCCCCCGCTTCCTTTTCTGCTTTTACCGTATTACGCAATGTTCCTAAACTAGTAATTTTCAACTCTACCACATCGCCAACTTTCAGCCATCTCTCTGTTCCAAGTTCTAAAATACAGCCGCTTCCAACCGTACCAGAACCAAGCACATCTCCTGGATACAACGTAACACCTTGAGATGCTCGTTCAATCATTTCAGCAAACGTATAATAAATATCTTGAAAATTACCTTTTGACCATTGTTCACCATTAATATGAGCTGTCATTTCTAAATTGTAACGATCCTCATTTCGATATATGTCTAACTCATCTTTCGTCACAATATACGGCCCAAGCGATGTAGCAAAATCCTTTCCTTTTGCCGGTCCAAGTCCGACCTTCATTTCATGCGCTTGTAAATCTCTAGCGCTCCAATCATTCATAATACAATATCCGAAAATATATTCATGTGCTTGCTCGCGCGAAATATTTTTACCTTCTTTTCCAATGACACAAGCAATCTCTAATTCATAGTCAAGTTTCTTCGTTGCGCCTGGACAAACAATAACTTCTTCCGGTCCGATAACAGCGCGATGATTCGTAAAATAAAAAACAGGAATATCATACCACTCTGGAACAATCTCCAAACCACGGCGGCCGCGAGCTGTCTTTACATGCTGTTCAAACGCATAAAAATCACGGATACTTCCCGGATTTGGTAAAGGTGCACAAAGCTCTACATCCGTAATATGATAAATCCCTCTTTCTGGCGTACCAATCTTACTGATGATTTTCATATATTCATCGGATTTCTCTAAAAAAGAAATCATTGTGGACGGAAGTGCCCCATGGCTTGCTATATGCATATCAATAACTTTTTCACCTTCAAGCCATCCAGCTCGCAGTTCTTGTGAAGGAAGACGAAATGTAATAAACTTCATCATTTTCTCTCCTCGCTTAAAAAGTAAAGCGCGGGAGGAAGGAGCATCTCTCCTCACCATTATCCCGCTCTAACAGACAGTAGAATTTTTACTTTACAGATTTCCGCGACGCGCCTGTTCTCTTTCAATCGATTCGAATAATGCTTTAAAATTACCTTCACCAAATCCTCTTGATCCTTTACGCTGAATAATCTCAATAAATAAGGTTGGACGATCCACAATTGGCTTCGTGAAAATTTGTAATAGATACCCTTCATCATCACGATCCACAAGAATTTTTAGTTCTTTTAATTTTTCAATCTCTTCATCAATTTGACCAACACGCGCTGTTAACTCTTCGTAATACGTATCTGGCGTATCTAAAAATTCGACGCCATTTGCACGTAGCGCAGAAACGGTTTTCACAATATCATTCGTTAATAATGCAAGATGTTGTACACCAGCTCCGTTATAGAACTCTAAATACTCTTGAATTTGTGATTTTCTTTTTCCTTCTGCTGGTTCATTGATTGGAAACTTAATCCGGCTTCCATTTGTCATTACTTTCGACATTAACGCAGAATACTCCGTACTAATATCATCATCGTCAAAATGAATCATTTGTTTAAAGCCCATTACATTTTCATAATAACTTACCCATTCCTCCATTTTTTCCACATTTCCAACAACATGATCAACAGCTACTAAACCTGTTTCTTCTACTGGAACAATTGATGTAAATGGTTCATATCCTGGCATAAACGCACCTTTATAATTTTTTCTTTCTACAAGTGTATGAATCGTATCACCGTATGTGCCAATGACCGCCTTTTTAAGAGTTCCATGTTCATCAGATAGCTCTTCTGGCGGAGCAATCGCAACTGCACCACGCTTTACAGCTTCTGTATATGCTTTCTCTACATCTTCTACTAGAAGTGCCACATCTTTTACACCATCACCGTGCTGTTTTACAAACTCGGCAATGCGGCTATTTGTATTTAAAGCACCTGACACAACAAAACGCATATTTTTTTGTACAAGTACGTAAGATACTTTATCTCGATTTCCTGTTTCTAAACCAGAATATGCAGCAATGTTGAATCCAAATGCTCTCGCAAGGTAATAACTCGTTTGTTTTGCATTACCAACATAAAATTCTAGATGATCAACATCACGTACTGGGAAAAAATCCTCCATCTGTGCCGCTAAAGTATCCATAGACTTTTGTTTCATAACTTCCTCATCCCCCTACAATATAAATTTTAAATACCTTCTCCCAAAACCGTAAACGCTTCCAAATACAATCGAAAAAACAAATTGCACCACAACTTATTTGTCAATTTTAAATTTTCTATCTTTTCCGTCAAATACCTTCCTTTTTCTCACATAGAAAATTCGACTTTTTTCTATCTATCCCATACGAAGTAACGTTTTCCCTATTAATAGCGAAAAAAAAAGAACTTCGGTTTTCGAAGTCCTTCTTTTCTTTCACGTTCAAATTATACTAAAGCACTTGATAGAAACATAATCAATGCTGTTAAGGCCATTGCTACTCCTGCTGATCCTAATAAGTCCATTTTTGTTAATTGTAATACTTCTCTATTTTCCATTATTCTCATTCTCCCTTTAATAGATTTCTATATGTAACTTGCATTTTGTAATAGTTTTCCGCTCTACTTTCTATACAAAATTGCTATGATTTACACTAAGACACTTGATAGAAATACGATGAATGCTGTTAATGCCGCTGCTGCTCCTGCTGATCCTAATAAGTCCGTTTTTGTTAGTTGTAATACTTCTTTGTTTTCCATTGTTCTCATTCTCCTTTTATAAGATGTATATATCCTGCTCGTTTTCTACAAATTAAACCAAAACACTTGATAGAAATACGATGAATGCCGTTAATGCCGCTGCCGCTCCTGCTGATCCTAGTAAATCTGTTTTTGTTAGTTGTAATACTTCTTTGTTTTCCATTGTTCTCATTCTCCTTTTTTATAAGTATTTATATGTAATTTAAATTTATGTCATCTTCAAGAAATAATTTATTCAAAGTTTTTATATTAACGTTACATCGAAACATTAACTGTAACGTTTGTAACATTAATGTAACATAACTGTTTTATTTAAGCAATAGCTCTATGAATTTATTACAAATTTTTTTAGGAATCTTTAATACTATTATTACTTTCTAATATATGTGTAATAGTTTCGACATATAAGTCGCTACTATGCAGAATACTACATGATTGCTACTCGCTTTCTCCTTTTGTTTTAAACATTGCACAAGCATTGATCGTTTCTATGCGCGGCCAAATGCTCTCGTCCCCACCCTCTTAAAAAGAAAGAAGGTTTTTATGTCGGTGTTTTAACTTGTATATATATAGTATGATGGAAACAAAGAGGTGATCATTTTGAAATTAATCGCACTTGATATGGATGGCACACTATTATCATCCAATCTAGAAATTTCCAATGAAAATTTAAAAGCAATCCGAGATGCTGAAGAAGCAGGACACATCGTTATGATTTGTTCCGGCAGAGCTAAAGAAGATATTTTAAAACTACTTGAGCAATATCAATTATCCCTTCCACTAGGAGCTAGTAACGGGGCAATAGTATACGCTGATGGAAAGGTCATTCACTCACGTACTTTGAAAAAAGAAAAAGTATATGAAATTGCCAAGCAGCTCGAAGCGGAGGAGTTTCCGTATAAACTCTATACAAACAAAGGTGTGTATGCACCATATAATTGGAAAGAGCAAGTTACGAAATCTTTTCAACTAAACAAAGAGTCTCTTGACATTACAATTGAAGAAATTGAACGAATTACCGAAAAACAACTAAAGGCTAACTTAATTACAACATTCCAAAGTATCGAAGATGTAATATCCGATTCAACTATTGAAATTTCAAAATTCTTCATCCTTACATTCAATAAAACGAATCGTACACAATTGCTACAATTATTAAAAAAAGATAAAGCAGTAATGGTGACTGCATCTGCTCCAACAAACTTAGAAATCATGGACGAACATGGGCATAAAGGCAACGGATTGCAGGAAATGGCAAAATACTTTCATATCCCTTTACAAGATACAATTGCCATTGGAGATAATTTTAATGATGTACCAATGTTAGAAGTAGCAGGTTTGTCGATTGCAATGGGAAATGCAGAGGATGATGTCAAACAACTATGTGATATCGTAACAGCGACAAATGATAAGAATGGTGTAGCTTATGCCATCGAACAACATATTTTACCTAAAACAATACAAGGTTGATAAAAATAGAAAAGAAGATAACCACCGACTATGTATAGTGTGGTTATCTTCTTTTTCATTTTCTGTACATCGATGAAATTTCGGGTACTTCTTCCTTACAAGTATATAAGTTTTATTTTTCAACATATAACTCGCTTCTATGCACAGCTAGATGCTCTGGTCTCTCCTCTTAAAAGGTAATTTTAAAATATTAGAAAATCTATTCTACTTTTTGTAAACCGAGCATACGATAATAGCAGAGATTCCTAATAAAGGGGAAAAAACATGGACAAGTTATTCCTATATGTCTTGAACTATATTTGTTTAATGCTCGTCATATTAGGAGCATTACTCTTATTCCCATTCTTCCCGACGTTCGTCCTCTTTTCAGTGTGCATCTTCATGTTCGGGATTGCAATTATCATTTCACTTAGGCCAACAGAAGTACAAGAAAAAGAAAGCAGAATTCAGCGTGCAAAGCTGTAAATTCTGCTTTCTTTTTTTCAATCATAACGTATTCTTGTTAAACCGATGGCAAAGAAGATACCGGCAA
Organism: Bacillus sp. BP-3; assembly: GCF_028401955.1. GTDB lineage: Bacteria > Bacillota > Bacilli > Bacillales > Bacillaceae_G > Bacillus_A. Next base: position 55,909 of record NZ_JAQOTJ010000018.1, on the reverse strand, counting down.
ATAGAAGTAACACTCCAATATATCCTGTTATATCTGCCAGTCCTCCTCCTCCCGCAATCAATTCTGTAAAACCACGCATTGCCCACGTTTGCGGGACAAAGTTTGCAATCTTTTGCATAAACTCCGGTTCTATTTCAATTGGCCAATACAGTCCGCTAATCATACAGGTCGAAATAATGATGATATTTCCTAATGCCGATTGTTGCTCTGTCGTTTTCACAACACTCGCTAACAATAAAGCTAGCCCAATAACAGCAAGTAATAGCACCGAAACAAGTACAATAATTCCTAACGCATTTCCCCACTGTACATCAAATAATAGATTCGTTAATATCATAAGTGCTCCAAATTGAAACCAACCAATTAAAAAGAATGAGAGAATATAACCAGCTAATACTTGCGCTCTTGTAACAGGTGTTTCCAACAAACGATGCCATACTCCCATTTGCTTTGCTTTTAAAATCGTTCCTGTGCTACTGAGCATAACAATCATTACAAATAAAATTGAAAATCCTGCCGCTCTAGCTGATACACCATTAATCGTTTTCTTTCCTGTTACGATAGATTCTTTTTGAATTTGAACAGGCTCTGCTTTCGTATGAATGGTTTCGTACATTGTCTCCCAAGACTTTCCGCTATTTTGACTCCATACATTTGCTCCTTTTACTTCTACTTCCATTTTTTTTAGTGTATTTTGTAGCACGTGTTCTACAGAAGCACCGCCTGTAAAATCAGCACTAGATTGAAATAGAACTTTATCACTTTTTCCATCTAACATTTGCTTTTGAAAGTCTTTCCCAATTGTTACAATACCAGAGGCTTTTTTATTTTTAATTTTCTTCTTTGCTTCTTCATATGATCCTTTTTCCACACTCACAAGATCGCTATGCGTTAATGATTCATAATAAGAAGCTGACAATTTTGATTGATCTTCATCAACCAAAATAATTTTCACCTTATCATTACTACTTCCACCTAGAAGTCCGCCAAAAATTAACGTAAAAATAATTGGCATACCTAACATCAGAAGATAATTTTGCGGCTTCATCAATATTTGCTTTAGCTCTAGTGAACAAATCGCCCAAATTTTTTTCACTGCTCTCTCCTCCTATCTAGTACGTAACTGTAATGTTCCAATGATAACGGAAAGTATGCCAGCACTAGATAAACTTAAAATAATTGGTAGTAACGTATTCCAAGACGTCCCTGACATAATATCTAGGAAACTCGTAAGCGCCCATTTATTTGGTGCAATATTAGCAACCTTTTGCAGCGCATCTGGAAATGCATAAATTGGTAACATAGAACCGCCTAATATCGCTAACAGTTGAATACCAATCCCGCCTATAACATCAGCCGTTTTTTCATCTCGAATAAATGCAGCAATCAGCATTGATAATCCCGACACACAAATTGCATAGGAAACTCCCACTGCAATAAGCTGTGCAATGTCATCCCCCCAATTCACACCGAATACATAATGGGTTGCAATGACAAATACGCCAAATTGAATACATGCGAATAGTAATGTTCCGAAGAATTTACCTAACAAAACAGAATAAGAACTTGTCGGTGTCGTTAACAACCTTGCCAACGTTTCTGTTCTTTGTTCCCCTACAATTGATTTTGCACCAACAGTTACGTTATATAGAAGAAACATAACTAACATCGCTGCAGCATAATACTGCATAGCTACAACTGTTTTCTTACCAATTGTGCCTGTTTTAATTCCATTTTCACTTGAAGTTGCAATGGCTGGTAGATCGGTTCCCATATTCTTTGCTACTTCTTGCACATTTCCTTGTTGAGATTGCGCCAGGTCCGTTACTACGCTCTTTGTAGCAAAAGCTACCGTTTGCGCTCGTTCAGCAAAAGACTGAATGAATGAATCGGCAATTTTTGCTTGTATGTCTTTGGCAGGATCAGTAAGCAGTTCAACTTCTTTTAGTTTTCCTTCTTGTATATGTTCACTCCACTGCTTCGGCAGTATAATCCCTACATCAACCTTCTTCTCTTTCAACATCTTTTCTAAGTCGGCTCGCGACGAAACTTTCTCGACCTTCACATCATCTTTTATTTCTTTTGCCTCTAATACATTTGTTCGAAACATAGTAGCAACCGTATCTTCATCTTCTTGATAGTATCCAATTACCGTTTTCGGTAATCCACCTTCATCTAGGGCCGCACTTAAAGCTGACCCTAAAATAGCTGTTAATAAAAGCGGCATAAGTAACATCATTATGAAACCACGCCGATCTGTAAAACGTATCTTAAAATCTTTCCATGCGATAACAAAACTTTTCATATTCTTTCCTCCTTAATCACGAAGTGAACGACCAGTTAGTTGTAAAAAAAGTGCTTCTAAATTCGGTTCTTGTACTTCAAGCTTTGCAATTTGCACACGATTTCCAACAATCTCTGAAACGACCATACCAACTGCATCACTATGTGTTAGAGCAATATCAATCGTATTCGAATCCTCATCCGTTACAATACGCTCTACAACAGGAAGTGCTTGTAATTTCTGCAATAATTCTTGATCGTAACGATTAACCTGTAGCTTCACCATGAAACCATCTGCAAGACGAGTACATAGTTCGCTTTTCGTTCCAAGCGCAATCACTTTTCCATGATCTACAATCGCAATGCGCTCACATAAATATTCGACTTCCTCCATGTAATGACTCGTATAAATAACTGTCATTCCCTTTTCATTTAACTTTTTCACTGTTTCTAAAATATGATTCCGTGATTGCGGGTCAATTCCAACTGTCGGTTCATCCATAATTAATAGTTCAGGTTCATGCATAAGTGCTGCACCAATATTTACACGGCGCTTCATACCGCCTGAAAATGTTTCAATCTTATCTTTCGCACGGTCTTCTAAACCAACATATGCTAGCACTTCATCCGCACGTTTCTTTGCTGCCGCTCCGCTAAGTCCGTACATTTTCCCCCAGAAAATTAAATTCTCTTTCGCCGAAAGTGTCGGATATAAAGCAATATCTTGCGGAACAACACCAATTTTTTGTTTCGTCTCCAACGGATGCTCTTTCACAGACTTTCCATCAACGCGTATATCCCCGCTATCATATGGAAAGAGCCCACAAATCATTGAAATTGTTGTTGATTTCCCTGCACCATTTGGACCAAGTAATCCAAATGTTTCTCCTTTTTCAATCGAAAATGACACACCTTTTACAACTTCTTTTTTTCCAAAGGATTTTGTAATATGATCTACGACTAACATGTCGATTCAACCCCTTTAATGTAATCTCATTCTGATTGTAAAAGAATCCCCTCATCCTTCCATCGCTCTTTAGATAGAAAATACATAATAAAAAAGCAGCATCATCTGCTGCTTTTTCATACTTATCTATGCCAAAAGTCATATGTAAGCTGTCACACCGTACCTCACAGCAAAAATAGCTGCTTGCGTTCGGTCGCGAAGCTCCAATTTACTAATAATATTGGAGACATGATTTTTTACCGTTCCTTCTGTAATAAATAATTTCTCCGCGATTTCTTTATTATTTAATCCATATCCTAATTCCCGCAACACTTCCACTTCCCGTTCTGTTAACTGCTCTATTTGTTTTGGAGCATGTTGCTCGGCAATACTATCTACTTTCGCTCTCTTCAATTCTTTCACAATTTCAGCAGTCATATCTTGAGGGAGTACAACTCCTCCTGCATGTACAGTCAAGATTGCTTGCACAATTGTATCTGTCGCCATGTCTTTTAATAAATAACCGCTTGCCCCTTGTTCAAGTGCTTCAAAAATAAGTTCACTATCATTAAACGTCGTCAACATCAGTACTTTTATATGAGGAAATCGCTCCCTTATTAAACGTGTTCCTTCTACACCGTTTGCACGCGGCATACGGATATCCATTAAAATGATTTCAGGCTGAAACTGTTCGGCATTTTGTACAGCTTCTTCTCCATCACTTGCAGTTCCAACCACTTCAAGTTCTGGGCGTAAATTTAATAACATCGCTAATCCATCGCGAACTAACGACTGATCATCAACAATCATAATTCGAATCATACCGTTCCCCCTATCACCCACGTCTTTTCTCTTAGTGGGAACTCTACGTTTAATTGAAATCCCTTCTCTTTTTCACTTTCAAACAGAATCATTCCTCCGCGTTCTTCTACACGTTCTTTCATATTAATAAGTCCAAAGCCGGGATGCACCTCATTTACGCCTGCTCCATCATCAGAAATAGAGATGTGTACTTTTCCATCCAAGCATGAAAGCACGATCTCACATGTAGTTGCCTTACCATGACGCTTTGCATTTGTTAATGACTCCTGCATAATACGCAATATTGTTGGATGTAGTGACAATGGAATGATGACTGGATCACCTTGCAATTTAAATGTCGTTCTCACATTTGTTGCATTCGAAAATTCACCTAGCATCCGTCTAATATTACCGACTAAATCCCCCATATTCTCTTCTTCTTTCAAAGTTCGAACAGATGCTCTTACCTCTTGTAACGATTTCCTTGCTAACTGGTGACATGTTTGCAGAACTGCCTCAGTCTGATTTGATTTTTGTTTCCATAACTCCTCAGCAAGTTGCAGTTGAACAAGCAATGCCGTCATATTATGACCAACCGTATCATGAATTTCACGCGCAATATCATTGCGTTCTTTCACTGCCGTTAATTCTTCCACCTCTTTTGCATATAGCTGTAATTGCTCATGTGCTTCTTGAAGCGCTTCATGCGATGAAGTCAACTTTTCATACTGTTCATCTACCGTTTGGCGAGCTAGCGTTAATTTTTTAATTAGTCCTCCAGTAAGAGCACTAAATACAACGAACATAAAAGAAATAATATTGCCCCAAATTTCAAACGCTCCAAAATATTGATATGAATATATTAAAATAGCAAACCAACAGATAAAGAAAAATCCTATAAAAAAACGGGCTATCACTTTCGATTGAATGTTAATAAATAAAGTTACCGCATCTACACCGAACAAAATTAAATATAAATCTACTTTTGGAAATAAGAATCCAAATATAGCTGTTACAATCCCGTTCGATAACAATATAAAAAATATTCGCCGTTCTCCGCTATATGACGTCATAAGTAAACAATGATTTCCCAAATAAATCAAACAGGCAGCACCAACAAATAATTGCAAGGCTAGTTCTCCATGTGGAATATGCAGTGCATATACAACACAAATGAGCACAATCGTAAGTAGCCGGGCATATCCTAGCATAAAGTTTCCTCCCGTATTCAAACAAAATATACAGACTCCATATTCTTTCCCTCTTTATATCCCTCCTTTTCAGAAACGCAAAAATCCGAATTATCAAACTATCTTTTCAAAAATGGGAATGCCACACTAAAATTCCAATATACAGAAACTATAAGTATTTTATGGTAAAGTGGAGTTGTGGCTAATATGTAAAGGAGAATGATACCTTATGAGTCTAAAACTTAAAAGACCTTTAATTTTATTAATTCCCCTCTATATTATTTTTGTTTTATTTGATTATTATAATTATAATCAATTTAAATGGATCGAGAATATTATACAATCAGTATTTTTTGTAGTATTTTATGAATTTTTCATGTGGTTATTTTCTACAAAAAAAGAATCAACATCTAAAAATTAAACGGGTCACGTGTAATACAACAACAAAGCGATGACTTAAATGAATTTATATATAAGATACATACACAATTTAAAAAGCTGGTATCCACCAGCTTTTTAGTTCTACATATCTATATCATTCTCTAAATCCTCATATAATTTTGTTCTTAACAATTCTTTTTCCTCTTTTTCATGATGCAACTTCTCTAATTCTGCAACATTTTTCATTTTAGCCATTTTGCAGTCTATCTCATATATACTTTGCTCCACATTCATAAGTTGCTCTTCCAGATCGATAATCTCCTTATTTATAGGCTTCGGCACAGCTGCTACTCGTTCCTTTTTCACAAAGCTTCGTTGTTCTGTTTCTCTTTTTTCTTGCCACTTTTCACGTGCCCAAGCGTAATTTCCAACAAATCCATACGCTGTTTGATTATCAATCCAATACGTTTTAGGGAACAATTTATTTAAGAAGTAACGGTCATGAGAAACCGCTAAAATCGTTCCATTATACTGTTCAAGTGCTTCTTCTAATACTTCTCTCGATTCAATATCAAGGTGATTTGTCGGTTCATCGAGTACAAAAAAGTTAATATCTTGATGCATGAGCTGGGCCAATCGTAAACGCATTCGTTCACCCCCGCTTAATTGATTCACCTTTTTAAATACAGCTGGTCCGTAGAATAGAAAGCGAGCCAGTATATGACGGGCTTCTCCTTCAGTTACCGCTACCTGCTCCCTAAACATTTCTAATACCGTTTGTTTACTGTTCACATTCATATGTTGAGACAAATAGCCGAGCTTTACTCCGCTACCAATACGAACTTCACCTATATCTGGATTCATTTCTTGTAATAATAATTTCAATAACGTTGTCTTTCCTGTACCGTTCCGTCCCACAATCGCAACACGCTCTTGAAAACGAACATGTAATTCTACATTTTGAAATAAAACACGTTCATCAAAATTCTTTCCCACTTCTTTCATAATCACAACGTCTTTCCCGCTTCGTTCTTGTCCTTCAAATTGAAGGCCCATTTGCTTATGCTCTAAAATTGGTTTCTTCAGTTTTTCCATTCTCTCTAGAGCGCGTTCCATATTGCGGGCACGTTTATGCAATCCCTCGTTTGGCGGATTCGCTTGATTGGCCCATTCCCTAAGCCTTTTAATAGCTTCCTTCATTTTCTTTATTTTCTTTTGCTGCTCTTGATATGCTTGAAACTCTTGTAATAATCTTTCTTCTTTCTCCTTTACAAACTGTGAATAGTTTGTATGGTATACATGTACTTCCCCATCTTCTAAATCAAAAATCTTTGTTACGACTTCATCCAAGAAGTAACGATCATGTGAAATTACAACTACTGTCCCATCATATTCCTTTAAAAATTGCTCAAGCCATTCTACTGCGAATAAATCTAAATGGTTTGTCGGTTCATCTAGAAGCAATAAGTCCGGCTTTTTAAGGAGCATATATGCAAGACACACTTTCGTCTGTTCACCGCCGCTTAGCCCCCTAAAATCGCGTGAAAATAATTCCGTCACTTGCAGTCCATTGGCTACTTTCATCATATTCGCTTCCATTTCATAACCACCTAGAAACGAAAACTGCTCCTGTATTTCTCCGTACTCCGCCATCATTTTTTCCGTAACGCTTATGGCCATCTTCTGTTCAAGTTCTCTCATTTTTCTTTCTAATGCTTGCTCTTTCGCAAATGCAGAACGTAATACATCATATACAGTCATTTCTTCCGCAAACCTCGGAATTTGGGCAACATGACCAATCTGCGTACCTTTCTTCATATGAATCGCACCGCAATCCACATGTTCAATTCCCGTTAACAGTTGAAAAATTGTTGTTTTCCCGCTGCCGTTTCGGCCAACTAAACCAACGCGTTCGCCTTTCTTTATTTCAAATGATATATTCTCAAATATTCTATTTCCACCAAACGTCTTCGCTATATTGTTTACACTACAAATCATCATCTTTTCCGTACTCCTTTCAACGTAAAAAAGCCATGAGTAAAGAACCTTACCCACAGCTTTTATTTCAAAATAGAAAAGAGAACCACCATAGTTCCCTTTTCACACGTTTCTATAAAATGGGTGAAGAGACTTCTATCGTTCAATAGTTATTATGAAATTGCTAAAAAAGGGCATACGTATCCCGTTAGCAACTACACGATGAAAAATTACACGACAAATGTAGATAAAATCTAAAAATTGCGTGCGCATAACTATAGAACGATTCATCTCTTTCACCTCTTTCGTACGGAATTTTATACTTACCTTTTCATTATACTCCCCCAAAACACGTTTGGATAGTCATTTTTCTGAAAATAATGTAAATGACATATTCATACATAAAAGGCAGCTATGGTCCAAAATTAAAAGGAGGAATATCAGATGATCGATATTGTAAAAACCGTTATTCACATTTTAGTTGATGCAAAGCCAATCGTTGATGAAATTAATAATGTATGAAAAGGTGACGAAAACAATAAAGACGAGATATCCTAAATTAGGCAGGGTATCTTGTCTTTATTTTGCCCCATGGTAAATTGCTGTTGGACAATTTTTTTGTAATATGTATGGTTGTCCATCAGTTCTTCATGTGTACCTACACCTGTAACATACCCATCCTCTAATACAAGAATTTGATCTGCTTGTAAGATTGTCGATAAGCGATGTGCAACGACAAACGTTGTCTTATGTAACAATACATTCACCAAAGCTTTTTGTATTTTTTCTCCTGATTCCGAATCTAAACTAGCTGTCGATCCTTCTAATTTTTTCCTAATTCCAATATAAAGGATTTAAAATGACTTTTCACGAATATGTACTAGTTGGAATATGACAAATAGGGGGATAAATATGTTTTTAGCAATGGTAAATTATACCCAACCACTTGAAGTTGTAGAGCATTATCTAGGGGAGCACATTCAATTTTTAGATAAATACTACGACCTAAATAAATTTATATTTTCAGGCCGCCGCAATCCTCGCGTTGGTGGAATCATTTTAATAAATACCGTATCGAAACAAGAGGCAGACGCAATTATAGCGGAAGATCCATTTTATATACATAACGTCGCTCGTTACGAAATAATTGAATTTACACCAACAAAATATGCAGAACCTTTTCAAGTATTTCTTAACAACACTCCGAATACAAGATAATTTCTCATATACATACAGCTACAGGGGGGGAAAAAATGGAGACACAACAACAGCTTTACTTTGTAAATCAGATTAGTCAACAAAAACCAAACAGCATGCAAAATAAAGAATCAGCTTGCCCATTTTGCGATCACACACAACTAAGCAATATTTTAGAAACAGATGAAACAATCATTTGGCTAAAAAATAAATATCCAACATTACAAAATACTTTACAAACAGTCATTATCGAAACCGATAATTGTCATGATCATATTGCAACCTATACAAAAGAGCATATGCGAAAGCTTATCCGATTTTCAGTTGGGCACTGGTTATCGTTAGAGCAAAGCGGAAAGTTCCAATCTGTTATTTTATATAAAAACCATGGGCCTCTATCAGGAGGAACAATCCACCATGCACATATGCAAATTATCGGTATGGAACAAGTTGACTATCGACAAAACGTAAGAACCGAACACTTCAAAGGAATTGTTGTAAGCAAAGAACACGGCATTGAACTAAATATTTCTACTCATCCCATTATCGGTTTTACTGAGTTTAACATTCTAATAGAAAATACAGCTCAAATTGACCTAATGGCTGATTATATTCAAAGAACAGTATGCTACGTATTACACGATTTTCATAAACAATGTAATAGTTATAACATGTTCTTTTATAGTTTAGATGGAAACATTATGTGTAAGATTGTTCCGCGGTTTGTCGTTTCACCGCTATACGTTGGCTATAACATCCCTCAAGTTTCTACACAATTACAAGCAGTAAAAGAACAGCTAGAAACATATTTTACAGAAAAATAGAGTAGGTTATCACGTAACCTACTCTTTCATAATGCCTTTATTTTGATAATATACATTCTCTAATCCAATATTATATTTCATATTTTTATCCGTCCACTCTGTTCCGAGATTACCAGGCCAACCAGATGTGTTCGCCACATATTTAAGTAACTCAAATTCTGTTAATCCCTTTTCCATACCTCTTTTATACCCTTTTGCCAAATGAGGCATAGCAATTTCAGCATTTTTGCGCGGATCTTTCAGCTCCTCATCTGTTACATTCTCAGGAGCAAGTCCACCACCCCGGTGCAATTGAAACAACCCAAACGATGTTCCACGATCTCCAACAGCCCTTGGATTGAAACGACTCTCATGCTCGGCAATTGTAAGAGGTATCCATTCTGGGAGATTATATTTCTTAGCCTCTTCACTAATAATTTGTTTCGCCTGTTTTGCTTCTTCTGAATTAACATAACTCGTTTGGCTTACAGGTTTTCCTGCACCTTCTGATTCGCCTCGAAAAAACATATATACTCCAAAAACAACTAAGAATCCTATAAAGAATTTCTTCATGTATATTACCTCTACTTCCGCTGAAATTTGTCCCCTTTCAGCATTACGTATATACAACTGCTTCATTATCTATCATACCAAGAATATACAGCTTCAACATCCTTCTTAAGCCTGATTTTGTGATACAGAAGATACGAAACAAATATAAAAATGTAATATTTCTCTATCAATCATTGAAACTAGTTTAAACAATCTTCTATATAAGTCCGTTTTAATGTTTCGACATATAACTCGCTACTATGTAGAATACATCATAACCGCTACTGGCTTTCTCCCTTTGTTTGAAAACCTTGCATGTGGCAAGAAAAGGCCCTGGCCGCTCCTATGCACGTCCAGACGCTCTCGTCTTCCCATAAAAAAGAAAGGGGTTTTATGTCGTTTTTTAATTTATATGCATATACTTATAAATTATAAAATTGAACTGTATTTTTATAGATAACTTCCGTTGTATCTTCCAGCGATAGCCCTTTTATTTCACTCACACTTTTTAACACTTGCAAAATCATACTGGGATGCGTCATTTCATCAATAAATTTCCACGGTCCATCCGTTTCGACCATAAGATGTGATAACGGATAAAAAGCAGCAATATCTTTAATTTTTTCTTTATATACAATGTCAGGAGTGACCGAAATATAATACCCATTCTCGATCATTCTCTCCATCGTTTGTTGACTTCCCTTAAACCAATGAAAATGAGCGCGCTGTATTCGATAAGATTCAAGTACATCACAAACAACCTCCGCATCATCGTATACAGCATGTAATATAATTGGTAAATTATACTTTTGAGCCATATGTACAAATCTTTCTAGCATTTCAAGATATGGCTCTAGCAACAGCGCCTGATTTTCTTGACGTAAATAATAAGGCAAACCAACTTCTCCAATCGCCGCGATACGATGTGCTTCTTTATCAATTAATTTACAAATTTTTTCGCATTGCTTAAAATCAACCTTTTGTTCGGGATGATACCCCAGAGCAGGATATATAAATGGATAATTCTTTGATAACTCTAATGTTTGCTGACAAGAATGATAATTCATTGACACCGCAATCAGTCCTGCTATTTCCTTCGTCTTTTGTACATCTTCAATTAACTGGAATTGCTCTTCTTTTTTATATTGATCCAAATGTATATGACTATCAATCCATTTCATTTTTATCACCTTTTCTTGGCAGTGTATATAGATTCATTTTTCAACATATAAGCCTTTTCTATGCACAGCCAGTTGCTCTCGTCCACCTCAAAAGAAAAGGTTTTTATATCATCAACTTGTATTTATATAGTACAACTTTCTAAAAAATATATATAATAAAAAAACAAGAAGGCTCGCCTTCTTGTTCATCTATTTATTAAACAATTAAATTTGTAATTATATCAAAAATCCCAATACATACAATCGCAACGCCAAAGTAGCTAAAACACTCTACTAACGGAAACTTAACTACTTCTTCTTTTTGCATCTCACCTGTCTCCCTTCTATAATCTCCCTAACTTTTATATCTATTTTCATTATGAGAGAAATATGACAAAAGAGCCATTGAATTTGCTTACGTAAATCTTACATTTTTGTAAGGTAGAAAAATAGTCTCACCTCCTTTGAGATGAGACCCACATTTAGTTGGTTGTTAATCCTTTTCATCACATTATTGATTCAGACAGAAAGATGTATTTCGTTCTTTCTGCTTTTATTATAGGTCATACTCGCGACCGCAACTATCGAATTACATTACACGTACCTTACAATATTGTCATACGTCTTTCTATTGTATTGTTAAAAGCTTTCCTCTCACATTGAATGGAATATCTTCTTTATCTATTTCAACTAATCTCTCAGCATAACGGCCTTTTGCAATGATTTCTAACGGTTCATTTTGTTTTAACATTTTCTGAATCGTTTTTGTAATCTTCTGTTCCCGTCCATCTTCATCATATCCAATAAACTCATATTCATACCAGCCATCTCCAATATGTTGACCAATACCTTTTACAACTGTATAATACGCTTTCGTTTGATAAAACGGATTATATCTATCAATTACTGGACCGAGCTTTGTTGGTAATAGTAAGACAACGATAGCAATACTAGCAAGTCCCCCCCAAAATACACGTTTCCGTATTCTTTCCATTTTGGTTTCCTCCCTTGCATTTTATACGTAACCCTTCTTTCAGTTTAAAAAAGAAAGGTTACACATGCCATTGAACTGCCTTACACTTCTCTTACAAAAATGTAAGCTTTCTGTAAGCTAACTCGATGGTTCAAACGGCCCTGATTTCGTACAATGAAATCAGAAACAGGACAGCAACAAATAAAAAAACCTGTTTCTACTACATGAAACAGGTAAGGAGAGATTATAGTGGAGAACCAAATTACTTTTAACAAATTTGATTATGCTCAACTTGCCAGTAGTGCGGCTCTTCTTACAGCATTCATTTACGTTGCCACAGTAATTCTTATATAATTTTGTGTCCCCTTTACCCTTATATAGATAAATTTGAAAAGACGACCTTCTATGCCAGGTCGTCTTTTCCTGTTACCATTATGCTCTTCTATCCCGTTATTCGCGGGCAGTAATACTTCCACCTCAAAGCTAAGCGAAAGCATTGTCCAGCTCTAGCGGCTAGAGTTTCGCCCCCTCATACGAAGCAAAAAGCGCCTCTCTGTCGGGTGCGTGGGCGTCCTGCGATTCTGAGCGAGCCGCTTCCGCTTTTCTTAAGAAGTTAGGCGGGAGATAAACTGCTGGCATGCGCCCGATTGGTGAGGGCTAGTAATCAGCGGGTGATGAAGCCCCCCACTGATTAAAGTTTCACTTTATCTTCTTGCAACGTTTCCTTTAACTGTGTAAACGTCTCATTTAATTTTTCTGTCATCAATCGCATCACTTCTTTACGATCCATTTGCGCTGACTGCTCCACTTGAATCGGATCACCAAAAATTAATTGCGCCTTTTTTCCACGAAACAATTCTTTTAAACTGCTAGGTCCAACGTATGCAGCCGGAACTAACGGAACATTAGAACGAAAGGCAATTGTAACAGCACCAGCTTTCAGGGAAGTCGCTTCTGCCGATCTCGTTCCGCTCGGAAAAATCCCCACAACTTTTCCTTCTTTTAATAACCTAGATGGAATTTTCAGCGTACTCGGTCCTGGATTTGCACGATCAACCGGAAACGCATTTACCCCATTAAAAAACCAATTCCCAAATTTACTTTCAAACAATTCCTTTTTAGCCATATAGTAAATTTTCGTTGGTAACATTCCCGTCGCTAACATGACAACATCCATCCAACTTCTATGAGTACAAGCTACTACATATGCTCCGCTTTGCGGTAATTTTTCTTTTCCATATACTTCTACTTTTCCAAATGTTTTAAATATATATTTCAACACCCTTACAATGAATGTATACATTCGATCTGTTCCCCTCTACAATTTAATTTTTTATAACTGTATTATTTATCATTAATTATAACACTAAGTATTAATAGTTGGTAATAAAATTAAGTGACAATTTTCAAAATCTTTTCTTACAAAACTGTAATCCTACTGTAAGCTAATTCGATAGTTACTCCCTTTCACCTGCCATATACTAAAAACAGAAACAGGACAACAAAAACACAGCGAAAAGGCACTCACATACTAAACAAGGGTCGCAACTACGATGCGACTCGTGTTATCCCCCTTATCGATAAAAAAGTTGTTGTACTGCATTACATAAGTAAGGAGAGATTATAATGGAAAACCAAATTAGTTTTAACAAATTTGATTACATGGGACTTGTAAGCGGTGCAGCTCTTCTTACAGTAGTTATTTATGCACTTGCACATGTCCTTGTATGAAAATCCACTCCCCCCTTTATATTAAAAGTGCTGCTTGTAATTCTACAAGCAGCACTTTTTAATTTGTTTCATATATAATTTGACCCGTTTTACTTATCTCATAACCACCAATAGCACGCAGTTCATTTTGAAATTCAGGAGACAGTAATACCTCTTTTACTGTTTTAATCAACTCAATGTTTTCTTCTGTTTTTAAAATTACTAAATCATAACGTTCTTGTATAAGCGGAACAAAATCTATATTTACAATTTGCGCTACTTTTTCCGTCCCTACTCCTACATCTGCTTTTCCATTTGCAACTTGAGAAGCAACACCAATATGATTTGATTCTTCCCACTCATAGCCACAAATGTCCATTTTCGATATTCCATTTATACGCAATTGTTCATCGACAAGAACACGAATACCTGATCCTCTTTCCCTATTTACAAATTGAATGGATGTATTACATAAATCATTCCATGTCTGCACTTGTTTCGGATTTCCCTTTTGTACATAAAAACCTGATGTTCTTGATAATAAATTCATAACAACACAAGGCTGTCCGACTAAAATTCGTTTTACATACGGAATGTTGTATTCTCCCGTATCCCCATCGAACAAATGAAGACTAACAATGTCTCCTTTTCCTTGATACATCTGAACCAAACTTGTCAAACTCCCTTGATATGCCCGCAATATATTAGAAGCTTTCAAACGACTCTCTAAATGTTTCGTTAACATATCCAAAGATAAATCTTGTCCACTAATAATACAAGAATCAGATTTGCTAGGCGGCTTCATTACTTGCATAGATAAAGAAACTGCCTGTACTTTTCCTGTTTTCATCTCTGTAATATATTGCTCTAAATCACTTGCATCAACACGCATTTGCCTACCAACTCGATAAGAGGGTAATTCACCTTTTTTAATCAAATCATAAACCGTTAATTTTGATACTTTTAAACGCTTCGCTACTTCTTCTGTTGTGTAGGAATGATGATCCATAAACCGATTCCTCGCTTTCTGCCTTCATTGTAACAAAAATAGCAGTTTTGCTTCTATTTATTTTCACTATCGTGAGAAAAATCACAACATAACTAAATATAACTATTTATAATTGATTATATTTAGTTATAATTAAACTCGGGATAAAAGAAGGGAGAAATGAAGATGAACAAGTACATATTTCGTTTTATTTGCAGTATTTTATTCACACTCCTTCTCGTAATCAGTACGGGATGTACAGGCACAAATAAACAAGAAAAAACCACTGCTAAAGAAGAAAAAGTTGAACTTACCATTTCTGCAGCAGCTAGTTTACAAGATGCATTAAAAGAGATTCAAACACAATATGAAAAGAAAGAACCAAATATAAAGCTCTCATTTAACTTCGACGGTTCTGGCAAGCTTCAACAGCAAATTGAACAAGGAGCTCCCGTTGATTTATTCTTCTCTGCCGCAGAAGATAAATTTCAAACGCTCGTAACGAAAGGACTTATTGATCAGAAAGAAGGGAAAAATCTACTCGGCAATGAGCTAGTATTAGTTGTTCCTAAAGATAGTAATCTAAAAGGTTTTAAATCGTTAAAAGATGAGCAAGTAACAAAAATCGCATTAGGTACACCTGAATCTGTTCCAGCTGGAAAATACGCAAAAGAGGCGCTTACTCATTTAAATCTTTGGAACGACCTTCAAAATAAAATCGTATACACAAAAGATGTGCGCCAAGTACTAACATACGTAGAAACAGGAAACGTTAATGCAGGGATTGTTTATAAAACAGACGCCCTTATTTCAAAGAAAGTAAAAATTGCTACTACAGCACAGGCAAATTCACACGAACCAATCCGTTATCCATTAGGTATTGTAAAAGCAACGAAACATAAAAAAGAGGCAACTGCTTTTTATGAATATTTACAGTCTAAAGACGCTATAGCCACCTTTAAAAAATATGGTTTTACAGTGCTGTAATTGTAGCTATGATATTTGATATATTTTGGTCACCTATCATTCTTTCACTAAAAGTTGCTGCACTTTCTACGATCATTGTGATGGTGTTCGGAACGATAATTGGGCGTATTTTAGCTCGATCCTCGAAGCGCTATAAAATTTTATTAGAAACCATTTTTCTACTGCCGATGGTACTTCCGCCTACAGTAATTGGATTTTTCCTCATTATTATTTTTGGAAAAAACAGTCCCATCGGTCAGTGGATCGAAACCTTGTTTCAACAATCGATTATGTTTACATCTTGGGCTGCTGTGATTGCTGCAACTGTAGTTGCATTTCCGCTTATGTACCAGTCAGCAAAAACAGGGTTTATCATTGCCAATGAACAAATTGAAGACGGAGCTAGAGATCTTGGAGCAAATGAAATGCAAGTGTTCTTACACGTAACATTACCACTCGCGTTCCCTTCTCTATTAGGCGGAATGATTTTAAGTTTCGTCCGCGCTCTAGGAGAATTTGGTGCAACGCTTATGTTCGCTGGTAATATTCCCGGTAAAACACAAACGATTCCAACCGCAATTTATATGGCAATTGATGCAAGTAACATGCCGCTTGCCTGGGCACTCGTTCTTACAACTGTCGGTATGTCAATTGTCTTTTTATTACTCATTCAATTTATCAATAAAAAGGTAATTTCTTTCTAACAGTAGCTTTCGACAAAGCTACTGTTTTTTATATTATTTCCCGCGAAATGAAATGGAAATTAGACGTTTATGTAGAATTATAGAAAATAAGGGGGAATTATATGTATAACCAAACACTTTGTTTTATCCGAAACGGCGATGAAATACTAATGCTAAATCGGGAAAAAGCACCGCTACAAGGCTTGTGGAATGGTGTTGGTGGAAAAATGATAGAAACGGAAACGCCAATGGCATGCATTCTACGTGAGATTGAGGAAGAGACAGGACTACATTTAACGGAGAAAGAAGTCATGTATAAAGGAACATTATCATGGACAACTGACAATACAAATTCCAGTGGATTGTACCTTTTTACCGCTACCTTCCCAGCTCATATTTCTTATCACACTCCGAAAAAAGTAGCTGAAGGAATTTTAGACTGGAAACACATTTCTTGGATTTTATCTAAAGAAAATAGAGGAACAAACACTTTAACAAAGCACTTTTTACCCACGGTTTTACAAGAAGAAGGCGTATATGACCATACTTCTATTTTCCACAATAATCAGATTGTGCACTACGAACAAAAGGAACATGCAAATGTAAAATAGCCTCTTTAGCAGAGGCTATTTTGCTATATATTTCGGCAATACCGGTAAGCTACAGACGGTTCTTCTTCTGTACTTCCCTGACTCGGGCGTTCAGATTGTTTTACAAATCCTTTTGCTTCATAAAAGGGAATTCCTTTTTCATTCCCCTCGGCAACCGACACCCACTGCTCTACAATCCCCTTTTCTTTTTGAATTTCTGTAAAATAATCTACCAACAATGTCCCGATTCCTTCTCTTCTTCGATTCGGATCTAAATATAGGACAAAGATTTCTCCACACTTTTCACCTGTTGTGCCTCCCCCAATTGCTCCAACAACTTTCTCGTTTTCCAATGCGACGAACCATCCATACCAATTTTCCTTATTCGTCAGTACTTCTTTATGAATACGCTCATGATTATAGTATTCTTCAATGACACGATCAATATATTCCTGACTATGCAAACCTTCATATGTTGCTAGCCATCCATCTGTACAAACCTTGGCAATCCCTTCGACATGACTTATATCTGCTCTTACCACTTGAATCTTATTTGTTTTCTGTTCTTGCAATACATAACCTTCCACAGCTTACATCCCCTTTATATTCTATTTTCCCCCTACTACATCAATTTAAATGGATAAAAAATCCAAATTATTATAATGTATTATATCTTCAAATTTCCACATAAACTATTACAATTTTCATATTCATAGAAATATACATTCTATTTGAATTTACTTTCTAAAAAAGACTCTTTCCTGTTATTATATGAAGGTGCCAAAAAAGGAGATATGAAAACGCGTTTATATAATGACTGCGTTCTCCTTATAAACATCACTACTTCATCGTTTTAACGATCACTTCTTAAGTGGAAAATTACCAATCATTAGAACTACATATATTTTATTGCTATAACAAGAAGGGAGTCTTGTAATGGACATTTTATTAGCACTTCTTCCTGCATTAGCATGGGGAAACGTTTTATTAGTAAGTGTAAAAATGGGTGGCGGTGCATATAGCCAAACGGTCGGTATGACAATTGGTGCTCTATTCTTCGCAACAATTATGTATGCATTTACAACACCGGCACTATCTTTAACTATATTAATTGTTGGCTTTATTTCTGGTTTATTTTGGGCTTTAGGACAAGTCAATCAATTAAAAACTGTTCAATCAATAGGCGTCTCAACAACTGTTACCATTTCAACAGGTATGCAGCTTGTAGCTACTTCTATCTTTGGGGTTATTGCATTTCACGAGTGGACAACTACTACTACAATTATTATGGGAACGATTGCAATTCTTTTCATCGTAATCGGTGTTGTATTTACTTCTTTAGATGATAAAGAAAATGCACAACCACCAGGACAATTGAAAAAAGGGTTACTCACTTTAATTGTTTCAACTTTCGGTTATTTTGGGTATGTAATTATTATTCGTTGGTACAACATTGATGGCTGGGCGGCTATTTTACCGCAAGCAGTTGGTATGTTTGTTGGAGCAGTTATACTGACATTTAAGCATAAGCCATTTAACAAATATGCAATTCGTAATATCGTATCTGGTCTACTTTGGGGAACAGGAAACTTATTCTTACTTCTTTCCTTACCACGAGTTGGTGTTGCAACAAGCTTCTCATTATCTCAAACAGGGATTGTCATCTCAACGTTTGGTGCAATTGTCTTCTTAGGTGAAAAGAAAACAAAACGTCAAATGGTATTTATCGCGCTTGGTAGTGCTTTAATTATTGGCGGGGCTGTTCTACTTGGTTTGGCAAAAGCTTAATGATATATCCTAGTTTCGGAAATACTACTTTCTGAAACTAGGATTTTTTTGTATACAAGCCTTTTCTTTTTACAATTCTCTTTTATCAATGTTATCGTTTTAGCAATACATTTCCTACAGGAAGGATCAAAAAATATGCAAAAGAAACAAAAAGTGCTGTTTATTGGTGCAGGTCGTATGGCTGAAGCCCTTTTTGCTGGGCTTCTTCATACAAGTAAAGAGCACATTGCTGAGATTGTCGTATCCAATCAACGAAATCAAGAAAGGCTTACAGAGTTGCGTGAAAAGTATGCTGTTTCTACAACAACAGATTGGAAACAATATGCGGCAGATGTTGATGTTATCGTATTAGCAATGCCTCCAGAAGCACATGAACAACTGTTAACTGAACTCTCTCCACTTGTCAGCAATCAGTTTATTGTAACAGTTGCAGCTGGTATTGGACCTTCTTATTTAGAACCAAAGCTTCCTAAAGGTGCTGCCGTTGCTTGGATTATGCCAAATACAGCTGCTACAATCGGGAAATCCATTTCTTTATACACAGCAGGCTCTTTTGTAAGCAAAGAACATCTTGAAATTTTGCAAATGCTCGTAAAAGGTATTGGAGACGCACAATTATGTACAGAAGAAGAAATTCATCAACTAACAGCTGTCACAGGAAGTGCTCCTGCCTTTCTCTACTATTTTGCCGAGAGCTTAATTGAAGCAACAAAACGGTATGGTATCGATGAGATAACTGCAAAGCATCTCGTAATTAAAATGATTACGGGGTCTGCTTCTATGCTAGAAAGTGAAAATAATCCTGCTATGCTTCGTGAACAAGTGACAACACCCGGCGGCGCAACTGCAGCAGGTTTGAAAGTATTATATGAAAATAATTTTATGAACATGATACAAGAGGCAATTGAAGCAACAAATAAAAAAGCTAGTGGAAAAGCAATTTAATTTTAGGAATTTAAGGTCATTAAGCAGATGTTTGATGACTTTGCTTTTTATTAAACTGAAAATTTGAAATATTAATAACCTAATTGACAATGTTTTTATCTCAGTGGTAGTATTTTGAATAATCGAAGCAACACAAAATTTAAAACTTGTTTATTATGTTTACTCATTGTATCCAGAGAGGTGGAGGGACTGGCCCTGTGAAACCTCGGCAACAGGTTCGCTTGCGAATACTGTGCCACTTCCTGCAAGCAATTTGCTTGAAAGATAGAATGAGGGACTTTGTTTATAAATGTGCGCACATTTATAAACACTCAATTCCCTCTTTTTATATACGAAAAGAGGGAATTTTTATTTCCCTCATAATTGTTGGCCAACAAAAAAACAAACAATTTAGGGAGGAACAAAACATGAAAAAGAAATTTTTACCTGCTGTCGTATCTGTTTTAGGAGCAAGCTTATTATTAACAGGATGCGGTAGCTATAATAAAGATAACGCGAACGATGCAAAAGCAAAAGATAAAGCACCTGATAAACAAGTACTTAACTTAGCATCTCCTACTGAAATTCGTACGATGGATACGGCGCGTGCAACAGATACCGATTCTGGGCAAGTGATGAGAAACGTATTTGAAGGCTTATATAACCTTGGAGAAGGAAACAAACCTGTTCCTGGTGTCGCGAAATCTCATGATGTTAATGCAAATAAAACAAAATATACGTTTCATTTACGAGCTTCAAAATGGTCCAATGGAACACCTGTTACAGCGAAAGACTTCGTATTCGCTTGGCAACGTGCTGTTGATCCTGCAACAGCTTCTGAATATGCTTTCTTATTCTTTGACATAAAAAATGCGCAAAAGATTAACAATAAGGAGCTTTCGCTTGATCAACTAGGTGTAAAAGCAATTGATGATAAAACATTGGAAGTAGAGTTAGACCGCCCTGTGCCTTACTTTATTAGCTTAACAGCGTTCCCAACATTCCTGCCTGTTAACGAAGAATTCTTTAAATCACAAGGCAAGAAGTACGCTTTAGAGTCTAACGCATTAATTTATAATGGGGCCTTTACATTAGAGAATTGGAAACATGAACAAAGCTACCAATTTAAGAAAAACCAAAACTATTGGGAGAAAGATGCTGTAAAGTTGGGAGAAATTAACTTTAATATCGTGAAAGAGAAATCAACAGAGGTAAACCTATACGAATCTAAACAACTTGACCGTGTTGTTTTAACATCTGATTTAGTTGATAAATACCGTAAAGATTCTAATTTTAAAGAACGACCAGCTGTCGGTGTACAATTTTTACGCATGAACCAACAAAATAAAGTACTACAAAACATTAATGCTCGCCAAGCTATTGATAAAACAATCGATAAAAAAGCTTTTGTAAATGTTCTATTGAATGATGGCTCTCTTCCAGCCTACTCGCTTATTCCAAAAAACTTTGCAAAAGGACCGAACGGAAAAGACTTCCGCGCTGAAAATGGTGACTTAACAAAAGAAAGTCCAAAAGAGGCTCAAAAATTATGGAAACAAGCAAAACAAGAACTTGGACCAGATAAAATTACACTAGAACTTTTAACAAGCGATACGGATTTATCAAAGAAAACAGGAGCGTATTTAAAAGAGCAACTTGAGAAAAACTTAGAAGGATTAACAGTTA
This sequence comes from Bacillus sp. BP-3, assembly GCF_028401955.1. Classification (GTDB taxonomy): domain Bacteria; phylum Bacillota; class Bacilli; order Bacillales; family Bacillaceae_G; genus Bacillus_A. Next base: position 34,311 of record NZ_JAQOTJ010000018.1, on the reverse strand, counting down.
CATTAAAACCACAGCCTCGTAAGCAACAAGTAACTTTATTATTACAAGGCAATTATGAAATTGGTATCGATGGCTGGAGTCCAGACTTTGCTGATCCAATTACATTCTTAGAATTGTTCACAACCGGTAATCCATACAACTTAGATCATTATTCTAATAAGGAATTTGATGATTTAATCAAAAAAGTAAAAACAGATCTCGCTGGTAATGAAAAAGCACGCTGGGAAGCTTTAAAACAAGCAGAAAAAATCTTATTTAAAGATGCGGTAATCTCACCTCTATATCAAAACGGAAAATCTTATTTACAGCGCTCTTATGTAAAAGGTATCGTTGAGGTTGATTTTGCAGGTCCATTAAACTTTAAATGGGCAAGAATTGAAAAGTAATATACAAAAGGTATCCCATTTAAGGATACCTTTTTCTTCTACTAACTCGATTGCCACTTGAATAATTTTCTCCGTCCTCTTTCAACGCACCATATAAGCTTTGTCTTCTAAATGAAAGGGATCACTTACATTTATTTAGAAATATTCAAGACCGGTACTCGTATAAACAACCAAGAAACTGGAATACAGTTAATATAAAGCTAAATATAAACATGACTAGCATACTCATATGTAAAGATGGCTGAAAAATAGTAATCGCTCCCCAAACACTTATACTAAACAAGAAAAATTGAACAATGACTCCCGCTGGTTTCAACCATATCCTTGTTTTTTGTTTTGTAATCTTCACTAAAAATCCGATAACTGAAAATAAGGTTAATGCAATAAATGCTAGCCACCTACCATAGCCAACATCATAAGGTTCAATTTGACCCGGGAATATGAAATGAATAATACGAAATAATAGAATACCAATACCGATACAAATAATTAATCCAAGTAAACATTCTATACTAGCCTTAAATAGAGATTTTAAAATTGGCTTATTTTCCCCTATTACTCCTAATATTTCACTTAACATGCCAACTGTAAATAGTACAAAAAACCATATAAAGAAGTAAAAAGGGGTTTCTAATTTCAATAATTCCGATATTGAGTAGAATAACATTTTCCACATGTGTTCTTTCTCACCCTTTCTTATTCTTCTATATCTTCAAACTGTAAATTCGTAGGTTCTTCAGAAAGAGTCTCATAAAAATTTTCTGCTAAGTCTGTAGAAAGTACCTTTTTATCAACTTCATCTAATCGAAAGTTATCAGCCCATATACAACCTTTTCCTGATAATAAAATACCAAATGCAATACCAAGCGCTTCTTCTTTTATATCTAAAACAACTGAATATGGTTGCCAATTTGTTGTATTTTTAATGGGGCGATTTTGCATATTATCCATTGCTAATGGCTCTGTATCTTTTCCATCCACACGCATCCACAGCCCTGCCCAATCTTTTACATTCTCACTTTTAATAAAAGCCGTTAGACGCAAACGCTTCCCCCTATATTTGTCCGCTTTAAATATCTGCATCAACGTTGTAAACCCGCCATGTGTAACACCTTCTCTCGCTTGTATATAAGCTGATGCCCTTCCTTGATGAACAGTCTCATAATCTAATCCCATTTCGTATTCTGTAGGATGACTTCCGCTTAATACCCAGCCTTTCGGTAATCCTTTTTGCATTGAAACACCCTCCCTTTCTATATAAAAAGATTGAAAATATGTCCGATACCTTTTCGGTGGTAAATGAAACATACCTTTAAACGCTCTAGTAAATGCTTCTTGTGAAGAGAACCCATACTGCACCGCAATGTCTAATATAGATTGATTTGTCATCACTAATGCCTGCGCCGCATATGTTAATCGTTTCTTCCGAATATATGCGTTGACGCTCATTCCAATATTATCTTGAAAAACCCGATGAAAATGATACATAGACATAGCACAATAAGAGGCTACTTCTTCTAAAGTCAGTTCTTTCTCAATATGCTTTTCCATATAATCAATTGCACGTTTTAATAGTTCATCATACCCTCTACACACTTACCATCCCTCCTTACATTTCCAATTTAACATAAATCTTCTATCTGATTTTTGATTTAAATTGCGATATTTGGAAAAATAATTCCTCTACCTTACATAAAAAGATAAATATTGGAAAAACTTTATTTGAAAACAACTAAGGAGGCTTTACAAAATGAGAATTTTATTTTCAATCCTTTTGGCATTCATGCTATTACCTGCAATGACAGGCTGTACACCTAAGAAACAGGATACAACTACTGATAAGAAAACGACAGAAGGTGGAAAACAAGCAGCTAACCAAGATTTAAAATTAAGCTTTAATGAATTTGATTTAAAAGCAAACTACAAAGATACAAAGAAAGACTACGAAGCTGACTATAAACATAAAACAGCAAGTGACAAGCCCGAGGTAAAATTAGACGATAGTAAAACAAATGAAAAGCTAGCTGGAGATGAAGCATTAACAAAGCTCACTCCACTATTACAACAACTAAAATTTGATAAAGACACAAAAGATGAAGATGTCATTAATCAAGTAGTAGATGTATTCCAACTGGACAAAGACTATGAAAAATTCGACTTAGAAGTTGTCTTTACAGATGGAACGAAAAAAGAATATAAAATGCCAAAGTAAAAGGTGCACTCTAAAAGTACACCTATATATATCATGAAAATTCGAACAGATAGAAATAAAGTAGCCCTTTTAACTTTCGTCTAAAGGGCTACTTTATAATTTTTTTATTTTCGTTAAAACATTTCTTATGAAATCTTTTCCCATCCATTTTGTTATAATATACTTCATACTTCTCTCGCGTAGTTGGATCAAAGTATATTTCTCCTGTAAATACATACCCATTGGGCACTTCTGTACCATGATTATCTTGTAATCTTTTATCTTTTCTCTTAGCCATTAGTAAAATAAGAAGGAAAATAATGATCTGTACACAAAAATAGATTACAATACCTTTCCACATACTATTCAACCTTTTCTACAATAACAGCTGTACCATACGCTACAATCTCACTCATATTATGACTCAAGCTTCCTGAATCAAAACGAACCATAATAATTGCATTTGCCCCCATTGCTGCGGCATTTTCAACCATGCGGTCTAACGCATATTTTCTTGCGTCCTCAAGCATCTCTGTATACTGTAAAATCTCTCCTCCAAATAACCCTTTGAATGCAGCCATAATATCTTTCCCTAATCCTCTTGCTCGCACTGTTAATCCAAATACCGTTCCTAACGTCTGTTTCACTTCATAACCTGGTAAACTCTCCGTTGTTACAACAATCATTTCATTCAACCCCTCTCATCATTATCATTATCGATAATGATAATAATATATGTGAAAAATGTCAACATTCCTCCATTCCAATTAAATATTTATAGTCCAACAAAATATCTCTCATAAAATAAAAATAACTTTGTTTAAAAACAAAGTTATTTCGCTTCCTTCTCTTCTTTTTTAAAGCGGCCATAATAATTAACTGCTGTAGATAGGTGCACCTCAATATCGCGAATTAATGAAGTGTCGCCTTCTTTCACTAATTGGTCTAATTTTTTCACCGCTTGTTCTGTTTCATTTAAAAAGCCTGTGTATAATTCATTTTCTTTTTCTTTTGATTTTGGAACCCGAATTTCTTTACGCACATTCTCAATATCTGCTAACGTATTATCCTTTAACTTTTGGACATCTTCTTTAAACTTCGGAAGTTTCATTGCCTTTCCAGACTCCTCTTCCGCTTTTTTCCAAAGCTTCATAGCTTCATTTACTTCATTGTTAATTTTGTCTTCATATTGATTATGTACAGATTGGTACACCTTCAAATCTTCAGGATTGTCTTCTTTATGGTTTGTTTGCTCTACTTTTTCTTTCGTTTCTTGTTTTGCTTCCTTATTACTAGTACATCCTGCTAATAGTAATGCACTACTAAGCAGAATCACACCCCAAGCTTTTTGCTTCATTTCAAACTGCTCCTTTTGTTCACATGTCTTCTCTCATTATTATAGCGATAACAAGTAAAAATTTACACGTATCTGCTCTCATTTATAACTACAGCAATATTCTGTTCACAATATCGTCACTTTATCCACATTGCTTATATGACAATCCCCTTTTGTAGGTAAGAAGAATAAAACCGGCAAAGCAATACAAACTAACAATAGAACATTTATGTAAATCAAAAAGGAGAGGATGTCCATGAAAAAGCTACTCTTGAAATTCACACTATTACTTATGTCTTGTACTTTCATCTTGTCGCCAGTAAAAGTAGGCGCAGAAGAAAACATACGTATAGAAAATCCTTGTCCTAGCCAATCAGCAATACAATTAAAAGATGATTTAAGAAGGCTTTGGATTGACCATACAATATGGACAAGAAACTATATTATAAGCGCCTTAGCTGGGCTGAAAGATCAAGATAAGGTACTAGCAAGGCTGTTAAAAACCAAGATGATATTGGGAATGCAATAAAGCCATATTACAGGGAAGCAGCTGGTAATAAGCTTACCAAACTATTAAGAGAACATATCCTCCTTGCTGGAAAAGTAGTAGTTGCTGCAAAAAGTGGCAATCAAGCAAATTTAAAAAAATTTAACACAGAGTGGTATAAAAATGCCGATGACATCGCTCAGTTTCTTAGCAGTGCCAATCCAAATTGGTCAAATGATGCATTAAAGGAACTCTTATATACACATTTAAAATTTGTTACAGATGAGGCTGTAGCGAGAATTAAAAAAGATTGGGACGCAGATATTCTCGCTTACGACCAAGGGGAAGACCATATTATTAAAATGGCTGACACACTTACAGAAGGTATTATAAAAAAATTTCCAAATAAATTTTAATAGTGTAAAGCTCCTTACTAAATCGGAAGGAGCTTTTCTTTTCGTCCACTACTGTAACAGTTCAATACTTAAATTTCGGTTCTGTTTGCAAGTAATAACCATTTCTAACATGTCCTACCCAGTTCGCAAAGAATTCTCTCCATGAAACACTGTTAAAAAATGCGTCTATAGATTGTGTTTCAGAATTCCAGTCTAATATTAAAAATGGAGCATTTCCTAACTGCCAAATCCCTCTATTAACATCCGTTCCAGTTTCTCGAATTAATAATAATGGTAACCCATATTGATAGCCCATCGATGGTTCAATTTGTGAAAACGGAGTCCCTTCCCAAAATGGTGTTTGCGGTTCAAATGGCCCAACATTTGTTCTTAAACCTTGAACAAAAAATCTTTGAAAATTGACCGCTACTAATCCATAACTAGATAATATCATTCTCCGTATACTTGTTAATGGCGCTTCAGGATATTGATCACTTCGAGGGATTGTACGAGGAAACAGAAGAGCTTGTTCAATTTCTAAAATAAGTCGATCTAAAAATTGTTGTTGCAGTTGATTTAAAGTATTTACTGTACTTAAAAATACAGGAATTCGAAAAGCTTGATCAATTGCCTGCTGCAGCTTTACAGAATGATAGACACCTTGTTCAGTATTTATATAAGGACTACCAGTTATGTTTTCTTCCATTAGTATCTCTCCTTCCTTTTTGTTAATTAGTATATGTAATTAACAAAAGAAAGCTTGGACACCCTCAAGTCACAAAAGTAAGGGGAATCTATTCCTTTTGATCAAAAAATTGGTTTATCACCGTAACATGGGGTTGATTTTTTGAAAGTGAATCATTTTCAATACACGGAACGGAGAGTGGCGACTCCTGCGGGAATAGCGAGGAAAGTGAGACCCCGCAGGCTTGCCGAGGAGGCTCGCTCTCGCCCGCGGAAAGCGTCCACTCGGAGTAGAGTGTACATCTATCTAAATGTCATCCCCGTCTTTTGGTGATGAACCAAAAATTGTAAAATCATACAATGAAGTATTTTCTACAATTGGGGGTATAACATTTTGTTCTTTTCAAAAGTAATCGACTTATATGCCTTATATAGTTTTCACAAGAACCGCAGCAAAGAATTGTAATTTTCTTCTCTTCCTAACAAAATGTTAGAAACAATAGACATCCAAGAATTTTATAAAACCAATTCAATCGATATTGAATTTCAAATGAAAGATGTTAATAACCCAAATTATGCTACCGGGAAATATGTTAAAGCCGACTTACAAGAACATGGAATGACTTACAATGATTTAATAAAATATTGGAGAATCACAGAACCCAACCAAACTGTTCCGGTAATGACCAAAAACAATATTCTATTAATCTCTGCCAAAAACGATCAATATGTCCATCTCGAAGATACTGATTACTTATGGAAATCATGGGGAGAACCTATGCGATATGTATATAACGGGAGACATGCTGGAATTGTCCTAAATCGCAAAAGAATTGCAACAAATACCATCAACTTTATTCAAAGAAGGATAGCTACGGAAATACACTAACAAAAAAACTATCCACCTAATGTAGTGGATAGTTCCTTCTATTTATGCATTATACAGCTTCCTTCGCCCCTGTTAACACTTTTGTACCAGCAATGGCTTCTGCATGCCTTTCTTCATCAAATTCGTTTTCACTCTTTGCGACAACGATTGTCGCAATCCCGTTTCCAATTAAGTTTACAATCGCTCTTCCTTCACTCATAAAGCGATCCACCCCAAGAAGTAACGCTAATCCTTCTAAAGGAATAACCTTTAACGCAGCTAACGTAGATGCTAATACAATAAATCCACTTCCTGTCACACCCGCAGCACCTTTAGACGTTAACATAAGTACTAAAATAATGGTAACTTGCTGTCCAATCGTTAGATCGATACCAAATACTTGTGCTAAAAAGACAACCGCCATCGATAAATAAATAGATGTACCATCAAGATTAAAGGAATAACCTGTTGGAATCACAAGACCAACAACAGATTTTGAACAGCCATATCGCTCCATCTTATTCATCATTCTTGGCAATACAGATTCAGAAGAACTTGTTCCTAATACAATTAAGATTTCATCTCGAATAAACTTTAAATAATTCCATAAACTAAATCCATAAATCTTACAAATAATATTTAAAACAACAAAAACGAATAAGAACATCGTTATATATACTGACATCATTAATTTCCCAAGTGGTACAAGCGAAGCAAGGCCAAAGTGACCGATTGTATATGCCATAGCACCAAATGCCCCGATCGGTGCAGCTTTCATTACATAGCCAATAATTTTAAAGAATACGTGTGAAAGTTTGTCTAAGAAATCAATTACTGAGTTTCCTTTCTCTCCAAGAGCCGCTAATCCTACACCAAATAAAATCGAAAAGAATAATACTTGTAAAATATCACCTTTCGCAAACGCATCAACCATATTAGACGGAACGATATGGGTTACAAACTCAATCCAGTTAAGGCCATGTCCTCCGTTTTGCGTATACTTTGATACATCTCCTTTTGCAAGCTCATTAAAGTTAAGGCCTTCTCCTGGCTTCATAACATTTACAACAATTAAACCAACAATAAGGGCAAATGTCGTTACTACCTCAAAATAAATAAGAGCTTTTCCGCCGACTTTACCAACTTTTTTCATATCTCCCATTTTGGCAATACCGAGTACAATTGTTAAGAAAATAATCGGTGCAATTACCATTTTTACTGCATTGATAAATGTGTCGCCTAACGGCTTCATTTCTTTACCAACACTTGGCCAAAGTAATCCAACTAACACCCCAAGTGCAATAGCCGCTAATACTTGAAAGGTTAAGTTTTTAAAGAGACGTTTCACCTTTCTTCTCACTCCTCTGATTTTTCTAAATTTTCTATCTGTTTATTTCTAACATAATGATAGCGTTTACACGAAAAAGTGAGAAGTTTATGGTCATAACGAATATTTTGTTCATTTTGGTCTTAACTTTTCGTTTCTCGAAACACATAACGATTAATTGGCCTTCCAACTCCGCCATACTGAACTGCCAAATGAATGACACCTCTTTTTTCTAAATAGTCTAAGTAACGACGAGCGGTTACCCTAGCTATCCCAATGGCACGTGCCACATCTTCAGCAGAACGAGGTTCTTCTTGCCGCTTTACATACGTTACAATTTCATTTAATGTAAACTCGTTCAAACCTTTTGGTAAATTACTCACCGTTCTCTCAGAGCACCCAGAATATAATAATAAATCTAGCTGCTCCTGCGAAATAGCTCCAGAATCTCTCAAACTTATTCTATATTGGCGATACTTCTCTAACGCTTGCTGGATGCGATGCAACTTAAAAGGTTTAATAATATAATCTATTGCTCCATTTTGCAGCATGAGTTTAATTGTTTCCCTATCTTTCGCAGCAGAAACAACAATTACATCTGTTTCTAATTGTTGTTTTCGAAATTCCTGTAATACTTGAATACCATCCTTTTTAGGCATAAAAATATCCAAAATAACAAGATCTGGATTCATTGTTTTTACAAAGCTAATCCCCTCCTCGCCATTGCTGGCGATAGCAATTACTTGAAACCCTTTTACACTTTTTATAAACTCTTTATTTACTTCCTGAACCATTGGATCATCTTCTATTAGCACTACTTTAAATTCCTCTTTATACGCCATACAATTCCGCCTCCATCCCCATTGGAAAAGTAATGATAAAGCTAGTTCCTTCACCTTCAAAAGATGAAATTCTAATTTCTCCTCTTCCTTTTTCAACAATTTGTTTTACTAGAAAAAGACCATAACCTGTCCCGTCACGTTTATTCACAGTAAACCCTTTTTCATATAACCTTGGTAAATGTTCTTCTTGTATCCCGCATCCATTATCTTCAATTAAGATTGCACACACGTCCTCTGACTGCTCGATACTAATATCGATTCTCTTATTCGCGGCCTCAATTTGTTCAAATGATCCAAATGCGTTTTCTATTAAATTTCCTAATAAAACAACAAAATCATGTTGATCTACTTGGTATGGAAAAGCCTCCAGATAACTATTTTGATCAATGCTCACTTGAATTCCAAGCTCTTTCCCTCTACTTACTTTACTTAAAAGAAGCCCTGCAACGGCATCATTTTTAATGGTCTCATTTAGAAAATTGCTTACGCTCTCCTGCTCCTCTGAAGTGTTATAGGCAAGTTGCAGGGCTTTATCAGCTTTACCAAGCTGAATTAAACCTGCTATTGTATGAAGTTTATTCATATGCTCATGACTTTGTACACGCAGTGCCTCAACAAAGTTCTTCACCCCAGTTAATTCTTCCGCAAGTTTTGTTACCTCCGTACGATCTTGGAAAATTGCCACAGCTCCAATTAATTCATTACCCTTCTTAATAGGTATACGATTACTTAAAATGACCTTGCCACTTACTTTTATCTCTTCATTGTATACTGCTTGATTTTTCTCCACGATTTCTGGAAGCCTTGTATCTTGTAATATTTTACGAATAGGTTGTCCAACAACATCACCATTTACATGAAAAACTCGCTTCGCTTTCTCATTAAAAACCGTAATTATTTCTTGATTATCAATGGCAATCACCCCTTCATTCATGGAATGAAAGGTTGCTGTTCTTTCTTCAAGTATTCTTTTAATCTCATATGGCTCCAACTGAAACATCTGTTTTTTGATATGATTAGCAAGCATTAATGAACCTATCAATCCAAGTATTAAAGTTAAGACGACGATAAAAAGAATCTCTCCCTTTAATTCATTCATAATCTCAAAGAAGTTTGGTATCTTATTTCCTACAACAACAACGCCAATTTGGTTTAAATTTTGATCTTTAATAGGCATAAAAGCACGAATGACAGTCCCTATTTCTCCCTTTGCTTTTGAAAAATAAATATGTTCTGCAAACGCCGCCTCTTCATCTGCTCCTTTTGAACGTTTTCCAATCATTTCTTTCACGGGATGCGAATATCGGACTCGTTCCATATTCATGACGACAATATAATCTGTTTCATTAATGACTCTAATATTTTCAATCACAGAATTTAATGTCATCCATCCATTTGTTTCTTGAAGAGACTTCTTTACATCTGACATTTCTACTACCGTTCGTGCCGTATTCATCGATCTAATTCTTAATTCTGTCTCTTCCTTTTGCTGAATATTTGCGACGATAATCCCGCCACCAATCATGAGTGAAACGATAACAACTGCATAAGAAAGAATCGTAATCTTCCAACGGATTGGTAAATCCCTCACACTTGGCACTCCTTTCCCCTAAAAGCATCTTTACGAATAGAAATCTTCTCGGTATGCTTACAATAAAGTGAAACTTCCATCAGTGACGCATTTCTCACTGATGGTTAGTTGAACCAATCGGGCTTTTACGGACAGTTTTCCCCCACCTAACTTCCTTGCTTCTCTCTGAATCTTGAGGTGGGGGCTTACTGCCCGTTAATAGCGGGATAACTACTTCAAAAGGAGAACGACGATGAAAAAAGCAGCCACCTTTATACTCCTTTTCACCATTTTCGTTGCAAGCGCTTTATTTTTTTATTATCAGAGTCACCCTCCTCACAATGAACTCTCATATGACGATGACCAAGAAGGACTAAAAGACCAACTCGTCTTTAAGTTTAGTCATGTTGTTGCAGAAAACACACCAAAGGGACTTGCTGCCAACAAATTTGCGGAACTCGTGAATGAAAAATCAAATGGTAAAATAAAAATAGAGGTCTTCCCTAACGGCAGCTTATATTCTGATATAGAAGAATTTCGCGCTTTAAAATCCGGACAAGTACAATTTATTGCTCCTTCCACATCAAAACTTGGAACGTTCTCCCCTGAATGGGGTGTACTTGATTTACCATTTGCTTTTTCAAATTATGAAGCCTTGCAAGAAGGCTTAAACGGAAAAATTGGGGAACAGTTACTTCAATCCTTACAAAAAGATGGAATAAAAGGGCTTGCCCACTGGTCCAACGGCTTTAAGCAGCTCACTTCAAACAAAGGACCTATTTATACACCAAAAGATATACAAGGACAATCTTTTCGCATTATGCAAAGTAATGTCATCCAATCTCAATTCGATTTACTAAAGGTTAAGTCGCATCAAGATTCATTCAATTCTACATATCAATTAATTGAATCAGGAAAAGTTGACGGTGAAGAAAATACCATTTCAAATATCTACTCAAAAAAATTCTATAACGTTCAAAACTATTTGACAATTAGTAACCACGGATATTTAGGATACGTTGTCATGATGGATCAAAAAACTTGGAACGAGCAAACTCCCAAAACGAAGCAAATATTAACGGAAGCAATGGAAGAAACTACCGCTTGGAATAATCAACAAGCCGCTCAAATAAATAAAGAACAACTTGAACTTATTAAACAAAACTCATCGATTCAAATTTATGAACTAAACAATGAACAACGAAAAGATTGGGAAATAACACTATTACCTATATATAATAAACTTGCTCCTACGATTGGAGAAGATTTGGTAGAAGAGTTGAAGAAATTACAAAGGAAGTATCGAGCACAAGAACTACAATCACAAAAGCCATAAAATAAAAAAATCCGTCCATTCTTAATGATTATAAGACAAAAATTTTACTTACTCTTTTGGAAGGAAAAGAAACGTACCGTCATACAGATTTCCATTAATCTTTTCCCCACTGACTAGCTGATACCGCTTGAAGTGGGGATTCTTATTTGATTAACAAGTAAAACAATCAAGTGGAGTTTATGTACTATTAAGACACCACGAATGATTGACGTAAATCAAAGGTGTTGTTAAAATTATTACTGGAATTAATGTGAAAGTAATCACAAAGTTTAATTATCAATGTGAATAAATTCACAAAGTGTATTTTTAAATGTGAAATCATTCACAAATATTAACCTTATTTCTTAAAAAGGAGTTATACGTCATGAAAAGAATCGTAACACTTAGCACTCGTAAACTGACAGATACGGTAAAACACGGTGGATGTGGTGCATGCCAAACATCTTGCCAATCCGCTTGCAAAACGTCTTGCGGAGTTGCAAATCAAAAGTGTGAAAACACAATGAACAGATAGGAAACAAGACATGTACCGCCCAGCTGCTTCCCAGATGGGCGGCCATTTTTATCCCGTATTAACAGGTATAACGGAAGTTTCACTTTATAAATAAAAGGAGCTTGATTATCAAGTATGATTCATCAATATAAACTAAACGGCTACAACATCGTGCTCGATACCTATAGTGGATCGGTACATGTTGTCGACGATCTCGCCTATGAAATTATTGCGCTTTATGAAACTACTCCTGCGGAAGCAATCGTAACGATGATACTGGAAAAATACGCACATGATGCAGGCATCTCTGAGCAAGACATTCGAGAAACAATCGCAGATATTGAAGAGTTGAAAAATGATGGACAACTCTTTACTGAGGATGAATATAAGAATCTCTCAGTTGATTTAAGAAATCGCCAAACTTATGTAAAGGCCCTCTGTCTCAACGTCGCACATACATGCAACCTATCATGCGAATACTGCTTTGCCAGCCAAGGAAAATACAACGGAAACAGAGCAATCATGAGCTATGAGGTTGGCAAAGGAGCTATCGATTATCTATTGGAAAACTCCGGTCACCATCGAAACCTCGACGTCGACTTCTTCGGCGGAGAACCGCTTATGGCCTGGAAAGTTGTTAAACAAATTGTGACTTACGCAAGAAGCAAGGAAAAAGAGTACAAAAAGACTTTTCGCTTCACCTTCACAACAAATGGTATGCTCTTAAACGATGAGGTCACTGATTTCCTAAATAAGGAAATGTACAATGTCGTATTAAGTCTTGATGGCAGAAAAGAAGTCCACGATCACCTGCGTAAAACAGTAACTGGAAAGGGAAGCTACGATTATATCGTTCCGAAGTTCCAGGAATTCGTCGAAAAGCGTGGAGATCAAGAATACTATGTGCGTGGAACCTACACCCACAACAACGTTGACTTCACCAATGACATTTTTCATATCGCAGATCTTGGGTTCGACAAGCTCTCCATGGAACCGGTTATCTGTGATCCGCGGGAACCATATGCGCTCACCGAAAAGGACCTCCCAGAGATTTACAACCAGTACGAAATTCTAGCCAAGGAAATGCTAAAGCGTGAAGAAGAAGGTAATGGCTTCACCTTCTACCATTACATGCTCGATCTCTCTGAAGGCCCTTGCATCCAAAAGAGAATTTCAGGATGTGGCTCAGGAACTGAATATCTCGCTGTCACGCCATGGGGTGAGCTCTTCCCTTGTCATCAATTCGTTGGAGATCAAGAATACAGTATGGGAAACATCTGGGATGGAATCACAAAACAAGAGACGCAGTGCCAATTTAAAGAAAGCAACTGTTATTCTAAGCCGGAATGTCAGAACTGCTGGGCGAAGCTTTACTGCAGCGGCGGCTGCCCTGCCAATGCGCTGCACGCAACTGGCTCTATCAATGGAATCTACGATTTCAGTTGTGACATCTTCCGTAAGAGAGTCGAATGTTCCATGATGGTTAAAGTAGCTGAATCCATGAGAGCTATGGAAAAAGCTGAATAAGTACAAGGATATAATAAGAGGCTAAGAAATAAGTCAACGTTTGACTTATGCTCAGCCTCTTTAAAGATTTTTATACTTGTATACTCAAAAACCCTTTGATTTGTTTTTGGATGGTAAAACATGTTGCTCTATTTTTTCATATAGAGTAAGCAATTGTGTAATAAAAGAAAATCTCGGTACGAACCAATACGAAAATAACGCTGAAATACATCCTATTAAAGCTCCTATTACAACATCAAAAGGATAATGAACACCTACCCAAATACGAGAGATCGCTACACAACATGCAAGTATAAGCCATAACCAGCCCGTCTTTTTACGAACAAGCCATAACGAGGAACAAATTGAAAAAAAGAGAATCGTATGGTCACTAGGGAATGAATTATCTACAGCATGGTCGACAAGTTTATTAACATCCGGCAACACCGCAAACGGTTGATAATTGAAATAAAATTTCCCTGCTATTTTTCCAATCACCTCCGCAATTACAAAAGCAATCATCGCCTGAATAACCATCATCCTACCTTTTCTGGACCCGGTAAACCAATAAACGATAATAATTAAGCCTAAAATATATACCATATATTCCGCCAAAAATACCATGGCTGAGTTTAAGAACGAATATTGTTTACCTAAATCATTAATTGCTCGAAAAACATCAATATTGAATTGAGAAAAAGACATTTTCAAACCCCTCCTTTATCGTAAGGCGATAGACTGATTGCCATATACCTTCTTGTATGCCTCTCATTTTATTATCGGAAAAAAGGTTTAAATGGGACTTAACTACTTCTTAACTATTTCTTAACTAAGAAATAGAAAATGTAATTGCAAAAGCCCATTTCTTCACAGGAAATGAAAAAACACGAGGAAAATTACTTCTCCCTCGTGCGAAAACACCATTAAAATAACAACCAGAACATTATGCATTGTTTGAACTGCCCCTTATATTTTGATAGGAGGTGTGATCCAGAACTTGTGGTAAAATAAAAAAACTTGATACGGTTACATTCCATAAAGAAGGAGGGTTAATCTTGAACCCAATTCATGATCATGTTAAAGAAGATTTAAACATTTTATTCGTCGGCTTTAATCCAAGTATTCGCTCAAGTGAGGCAGGACATCACTTCGCCAATCCCAATAACCGCTTTTGGAAAATTCTCTATGAAGCAGGATTAACTCCCAAAAAATATGATGCTTCGGAAGATTATAAACTGTTGGATCTAGATATGGGTCTTACAAACATAGTAGCAAGACCAACTAAGGCAGCGGATGAAATTACAAAAGAAGAGTATAAAGAAGGAAAAGAGATTTTAAAACAAAAAATTATACGGTTAAAACCAAAAGTAGTCTGTTTTGTTGGGAAAGGTGTTTATCAGGAATATAGTGGACAAAAAGTAGCCCCCTGGGGACAGCAGTCTGAACCAGTCATATCTGGAACAATTGACTTTGTTGCGCCATCCTCAAGCGGATTAGTAAGAATGAAACTTGAAGAAATTGTAGGGATTTATAAGCAGCTTGCTAAATTAGTATATAAATAAAACATCGACGGGTAGGCAAGCCCATCCGATTTTTATTTAATCCTCCTACATTTTTATTGCACCTTCGTTCCGATGACCACGTTGGCATCCAACTCTTCAAAACTAGCCAACTGCGTTATCAACCCATTACGAGTGAATATCTCGACAGTATGCGGCGCCTGCCGCTCACTCGTCTCAACAAGCAGATACCCGCCAGGTGCCAGCCAAAGTGAGGCCTCAGCCGCCACACGCCTCTGTTCCGTTCTCCCGTCGAGCGCCACACGCGCCTCGTGTATGCGAGCCTCTGAGGGAAGCAGCCTGATTGCCTCGGTGGGTACATAAGGTGCGTTCGCAACTAGGACATCGACGCGGCCGCGCAGTGTGGCGGGCAATGGTTCATAGAGGTCACCTTCGTACACACGACCACCGGTTGCAGTGACGTTGCGCTTCGCGCAACGCACCGCAGCAGGGTCAATGTCGGAGGCGTATAACTCAATCCGTTCCTGCATTGCAGCTAGTACAGTGCCAAGCGCCCCTGAACCACAGCACAGGTCAACCACGACAGCTCCTGGCCGAGTGAGCGCGGCAGCCTGGCGGACGAGAAACTCTGTACGATAGCGAGGTACGAAGACTCCCGGGTCCATCGCTATCCGCAGACCACAAAACTCCGCCCATCCGGTGATGTGTTCGAGGGGCAAACCAGCTACTCGCCGGTTCACCATGGCGGCGAGCTCAGCCGGCGTCATGGCCGCAGAAATAAGCAACCGGGCCTCATTTTCGGCGAAAACACACCCAGCGGCCTGAAGCCTGTTAACGATCATTGTATAAATGGTGTCCCCATAAAAACCACCACATTCGGCTTTCTCAAGGTTCAAAGATGCTTTCCTTGAATCCATAACATTCCCCTCCTGCCCATCTTCACATTCTACTCGTTAGATTAGTGGCTTACATTGCCGTTCAGTTTAACCCTCTTTCCAGTCTAAAACTTTAGTTTCTATCTGAAAGTTGGAGCTAGAATTTTTCTTATTACGCTTTACAAAAAAACACACCAAAAGAGATGTCATCATAATCTCTCTTGGTGTGTTTTTAAATGACTTTATTATCACAAACATGAAAACACCTAAAATTCGTTTTGGTGTTTGTTTTACCTATAATTTGGGAATTTACTTTTTTTCCATTACTGCAAAATAATTATTTTCATGATCAGCAAAGTTAAATATTCTACCAGAAGGCATATTTACAATTTCTCCGACTGTAACATTTTTGTGTGATAAGTCACTATATAAATTATCGAAATTTTCCGAGAAGAACATTAAAGAAGGTGTTCCAAGATTTAATTCAGGCGACATTTTCGCAATAAATTCCTTATTATGGAGAATAATACTTGTTTCAGTTTCTTTAGTTGGAGCAATTTCAATCCATCTAAACCCTTGGCCGTTATCTTCCTCAGAAACTACACCGAACCCTACTTTTTCTGTCCAAAATTGCACTGCCTCATCTTGGTTATTTACATATAACATAATTTGACCGACTTTATTAATCATTTACTTTCCCCACTTTCTTCTATTTCAGTTAATATTGATTTTTTCATTTAACATTTCATTATACTTTGAGATTCATCATATAATCGCTTAATGATTATAACAAATATAAAGCCTAAACAATTTTTTCATCGTTCCCTTAATTACAATACTGATCCACTAACTTATTTAGACGTTCTATATTTTCTGAAGATACATTTTCTGATAATCTTGCCGCAGTAATAATAGGAGCCCATCCAAAAACTTCATCCCTAGATAAACCCGTATTTTTACAATATATACGTAAATACATTTCAGCTAATTCTACTGAAGACTGTGAATACAATAGATACGTTTGATATATATCTGCCCGAATGTCTCCCGAGCTAGAATCAACCCAATCAATAATATTCACGTTATCATTACTCATGATCAAATTAAATGGATGAAAATCTCCATGACATAGCCTAGGTTCAAATACCATTGAATCCAATTTTCTTAATAATTTATCCTTTTGTTTTTCATCTAAATGATGTACGGATTCAATCTGGCGATGTAGTTTTTTCACCATCGGTTCAAGTAAATTTGAATCAACAACAACAGCATGCATCTTTTGTTGCACATTGACGCAAACACTTATGTAATGCTCAGCTAGCTTCATATCACTCATTAAGAGATCACCTACTGTTTTCCCTTTCACATATTCCATTACAATTGCCTGTCTACCCTCTATTTTTGTAACTTCTAATACCTTTGGAACATGAAGCCCACATGAATAAGCGTATTCTTGTTTCTTTGTCTCGTATAAAGATTCTGTACTTGGAAAGTGTTTTTTAAACACTTTCACAATTTTATTATCACAAAGATATATCTTTGCGGTATTTCCTGTAGCTATTGGATCACCCAGGTTCAATTATTTTCTCCCCTTGAAATAATTTATAATACTGTCAAATTCGGTGTAATGATAGTGAAATCCTTCTGCCGCTAGATTGTACTTTTAGTTAATAAAAAAGAATCCATTTGATTAATCAAAATGGATTCTTTTTCAGCAAATTTAAGTTTCGATTTTATAAAAAGGTTTAATCATTTTCTTTTTACCATAAAAACACCCCTTTAGATAATCGTATCTAAAGGGGTAAGACATCGTGACTTTATTTCAAGTCCACAGCTTCTGTTACAAATATCTTTAAGAATTAACAACAGACCGTTCTTTTTCACTTAAACCAAGCGTCTGCGCTGTTGAAGTAGAAATTTTTTGGAAAAGCTCTGGGTTTTCCACTAGTGACACGCCATAAGAAGGAATCATTTCTTTTATTTTCGGTTCCCACTCTTTCATACGTTGTGGGAAGCATTTTTCTAATACCTCAAGCATAACATGAACGGCAGTAGAAGCACCCGGAGAAGCACCGAGTAATGCAGCTACCGAGCCATCAGCGGCACTAACAACTTCCGTACCAAATTGAAGTGTTCCTTTACCACTTGCAGTATCTTTGATCACTTGCACACGTTGGCCTGCTACCACTATACCCCAATCTTCGCTTTTTGCGTTTGGGATAAACTCGCGTAATTCTTCCATGCGTTTTTCATTCGATAACATAACTTGTTGGATCAAATATTTTGTCAATCCCATTTCTTTTACGCCTGCTGCCAACATTGTGAAGAGGTTATTCGGTTTTACAGAACTTATCAAATCAAAATTTGAACCAGTTTTTAAGAACTTTGGTGAGAAGCCGGCAAACGGTCCAAACAACAATGTTTTCTTGTTGTCGATATATCTTGTATCAAGATGCGGAACAGACATTGGTGGAGCACCAACCTTAGCTTTACCGTATACTTTTGCATGGTGCTGCGCTATAACTTCCGGATTGTTACATACCATAAATAACCCGCTTACCGGGAATCCTCCAATATGTTTTGACTCAGGAATACCAGTTTTTTGTAGTAAAGGCAGACTTCCGCCCCCACCGCCGATGAAAACAAATTTCGCAGTATGATATTCGATTTTACCGCTATCGATATCATGTACCTTCACTTCCCATGAACCATCGCTAGTACGTTTAATATCCTGAACACTATGCTTGTAGTTTATCTCGACGTTTTTACTCTGTAAGTGATTAAACAACATGCGTGTTAACGCACCAAAGTTAACATCCGTTCCAGAGTCGATTTTCGTTGCCGCCATCGGTTCATTCGATGTACGACCTTCCATAATAAGCGGAATCCATTCCTTCAGCTTTTCAGGATCATCAGAAAATTCCATCCCTTGAAACAGGGAATTATTTGAAAGCGCTTCAAAACGTCTTTTCAAAAATGTTACATTTTTTTCCCCTTGTACTAAACTCATATGAGGTATTGGCATGATAAAGTCCTGTGGATTACGAATCAGCTTGCTGTTTACAAGATAAGACCAAAACTGTCTTGAAAGCTGAAACTGTTCATTAATTTTTATAGCTTTGCTAATATCTACAGATCCGTCAGATTTTTCGGATGTATAGTTAAGCTCACACAGCGCAGCATGGCCCGTACCCGCATTATTCCATTCGTTAGAGCTTTCTTCTCCCGCGCTTGCGAGTTTCTCAAACACTTTGATTTCCCATTCAGGTACTAATTCTTTCAGTAATGAGCCTAAAGTCGCACTCATAACTCCGGCACCAATTAAGATAACGTCTGTTTTCTTCTGCATTTTGCTCATGATAACCTTCCTCATCCCCTATATTTACAAAAAAGGGTTGGCGCTCCTGCTTAGATGTCACAAAAAGCAATGCGCCACCTAGACCCCACCTAGGAACACACCTTTTCTGTCTCAATTAT
Source organism: Bacillus sp. BP-3 (assembly GCF_028401955.1). GTDB lineage: Bacteria > Bacillota > Bacilli > Bacillales > Bacillaceae_G > Bacillus_A. The sequence goes on along the minus strand of NZ_JAQOTJ010000018.1, from coordinate 15,018 downwards.
AACCGTTCATATTCTATTATAATTATTTACAAGGTAAAATATCTACTGTTATCTGATAATTATAAACTATTTAAAGCTGTTTAAAAAGAAAGAATTTCATCTAAAAGGCCCTAACTCAGCTTCTTGCAAGGGTTAAGACTTTAGTTTACCGTTACTTGCGGTATGGTTCTCAGCAGTTAATAGTTTGGAGTAAAGTCTGATTCTTCTCTGCCTATGTTATGTGACGTATAATTTTATGAAAAGTCCTAGGACAGATAAACGTGCCCTAGAGATTTTGATTGATAGGACGTTTTTTACTATAACGGAAATATCGGTTTCAATATAAATTTTGCTAGAAAGCCTCTCTTCTACTTTTCCATTTGTAGCACTTTTGGCAGTTCAGCATTCATTAATAATTCGGGGAATTTCCCTTCGATTATCGCCATCCTTTTAATGAACAATTAGACACCTTAATTTTACTATATTCCTTTATACTCAAATTGAACATACAATTTGATGAAATTAGGACAAACTTTATACTGTCTCATAAAGTGTGCTTTTTAACATCCACTTGGATGGTGCAAGATACTAGAAAAAAGGGCTGGATAGGTTAAGAATAGTTTTTGAAGAGCGAAACTATCGTTCTATTTATTCGTGTTCGCAGATATGAATGAATAGAACGAACTTGGAGGAGGAGGATTAATGAAGGCAATTGTGTATACAAAATACGGTCCACCCGACGTTCTTCAGTTGAAAGAGATTAAAAAACCTACTCCTAAGGACAATGAAATACTGGTGAAAGTAAAAGCGACAACCGTAACAGTAGCAGATATTCGATTAAGGAGTTTTACAGTTCCTCTCTCTGTTTGGCTGCCTGCTCGAATAGCATTGGGTTTTAGACAACCCAAAAAAGAGATATTGGGGATGGAGTTAGCTGGAGAAGTTGAGTCAGCAGGGAAAGATGTCAAGCGATTTAAGGAAGGTGATCAAGTTTTTGCAGCTTCCCTAGTTGGTTTTGGTGCCTATGCCGAATATAAGTGTCTACCTGAAAATGGATCAGTATCTATTAAACCCAACAATTTATCCTTTGAGGAAGCCGCTGCCATTCCAATCGGGGCACGAACTGCATTATTTTATCTTAGAAAAGCTAATATTAGGAGTGGTCAAAAGGTTCTTGTTTATGGTGCTTCAGGAAGTGTAGGAAGTTATGCAGTACAGATTGCTAAGTATTTTGGGGCAGAAGTTACAGGGGTATGCAGTACCACAAATTTAGAATTGGTAAAATCCCTGGGGGCCGATCAAGTAATTGATTACACTAGAGAAGATTTTTCAAGCAAAGGCAAGACTTATGATGTTATCTTTGAAGCTGTAAACAAGAGTTCGTTTTCAGCTTGTATGAAATCGCTAAATAGGGATGGAACCTATATAAATGTCACCGTACCATTACCAAGTGTTCGAATGCTATGGACTAAATTGACAAGCAACAAGAAAATAATTTTGAGTCAAAATTCACCTAAAAATTCCGAAGCACTAAACTTCCTCAAAGAACTTGTTGAGGCTGGAAAATTAAAAGTGGTTATTGACAGATACTATGCGTTTGAAGAGATCGTTGAAGCTCATAGATATGTCGAGAAAGGACACAAGAAGGGAAATGTCGTCATAACTGTGGAACATGACAATAACCGCCAATAAATAAAGTACTATTAGATTAGAGCAGAGGGAATTCATTTATCCCGCATTAACGGGCAGTAAAAGCTTTCACTTTATAGGTTAGCAAACCACGGAAGCAAAATAAAGGTTTTGGTCAACCTTTTATAAAGCAGTCACAGTAGTAATTTTGTGACTGCCATTTTTAACTAAATGAAAATTGAAACACACTCTAACAATATTAATCTTTTAAAAAGAGTAAAAAATTGGTTATTTACTTTTTGTTTTTCTTAACATAAAAAGAGGCAATCCCTCAGCCAATTTCCCATGGTTTTTGGGACATCTCCTCTAATCTCTAATCCTTTAACTGATAGAAAACCTGTTCAATTTTGCCTCAGTACCAAGCATGACAGTGTTAAGCTCATCCCCCCGGCTATCTTGTCCCCTTCTGAAATAGAGACTGCGTAAAAAATTCTTGCTGTTCACGCGAGCAATCACCTGACTGCGACTTCTCGGCAAATTGCAGCATTGCGCTAAGCCGCTAATCCAATCAGCGATTTCTTGATGTGGAAGTAACTCTTTGTCAATCATCGTATCCACGATGTTGACTAACCGCTCATCATCCTCATCGCTAAAAATGTGTCTACCATTATGAAGCATGCCAGAAATAGCGACAAGAACCTCACGCAGCATTGCGACGCTGCTCTCCTCGCACTGCACCAGCTCGACAAAAACATCCGCACCGTGAGACACGCTGTGAGCCCAGCCCCCTACTGAAAGGTAACCTCGCAGATCCTTCTCCTCTTTATAATAACGGAGCATTGCATGCATTAATTGCTCGATTTCCGCTTGATTGAAAAATGGATTCTGTCTGTGACGTTGCACAATTAAAACGATAGGCAAGGCAGAGAACGTCCTTGTAAAAACTGACTGATCATCCTCGCTGCCAATATTATAGAACAAATGGTTCTCATCAGTCAGAACAGTTAAGAGGCTACGCAACTCCTCTTCACTGAACCTATCCTCTTCCTTAATCCACATATAAAACATCGGATAAATCAGGTTATCCCGTAATTCTGGCTGAGGATCGCCAATATATTGAAGTAACAAAGGTAAGAAATCTTGATGCTGCTCACCTTCACGTAACTGATACTCATCCTTCTCAATTCTTTGCAAATCCAGCATCAATTTGGTCCTTGTATCGCTCATTTTCCCATCCCTCTCATCATTCGTTCTATTTGGTCGATTGTTTTTTCTAATACTCTTAAACCTACGTTGTTATATTTTAAAATTTTTTGTAATCTTATTTTTACTCCCGATTCATGAGCTGTAATTAACTTTTGACTCTGCTTTAAGTCATCAATAAGAATAATTTCCAACAATATCCAAAGTGGAATCATATAAATTATCATAGTGTAATAGTTCAATTGCTTTATCTCTTTTCATTTCAAGCCTTACTGCATATGTAGTTTCTCTATTTTTTTGAAATCTGTTCTGCGGCCAGCAATGACATCATCGGAATACTCAGTTAAATAAAAATAATTGTGTTCTAAATCCGACAGAAATTCATGCTGTCTGTTTGTTTTTATTCCTTTTAAACGAGTCGAACAACCCTTTAGATAATCATAGAGCTACAATCACAGGCTAAATAAGAAAAAGGGTTTCCTTATTTATTCTGTTTCATCCTTATGTATCCTGTGAGGATATCCATTATAAAACCCTAAAATCTTTCATACTTTCTCCAAGAATATAGTGTGAAAACCACATCAAATTCTGCTTCATAATAGCTACATTAATTCCTGGCTGGTCAGAACTATATGCCATTCCTTTAAATATAATTAATTCTGTATCAACTGCCATATCCCTTAATCCTTGATATAGATCATATGCATTTGGAGTTGGAATTCTTGCATCCTTTTCGCCATGTTGGATTAAAGTGGGGGTACAGGCTGATTTAATATATGTCATTGGTGATGTTTTAGTATATATCTCTGGATCATTCCATGGATTATTTCCTAAATACATCCTAATAAAGTAAGGTATATCTGTATTTACATAATGGGTACTCCAATTCGTAATTCCACCTCCAACTGAAATAGCTTTAAATCTACTACTAAACGTAGAACAGAAAGCTGATATATATCCCCCGTTGCTCCATCCCATAAGCCCTACTCTATCTTTATCTGCTATCCCTTTGTCAACTAGTTTATCCACTCCAGATATAACATCATCGTAGTCAGCAATTCCCAGTTTTCTATAGTTTGCTTTTAAGAATTCATTACCATAACCAGAACTTCCCCTGTAGTTTGGTTCTAAAACTATAAAGCCTTTTTCGATAAACTGTTCAATAGGATATTTCTCATTAAAACAGTCTGAAAATATCGGAAAGGATGCCCAAGCCGGACCACTATGGATTACCACTAATAAGGGATATTGTTTATTTGTGTCAAACTCTACTGGGGTTGATAAAACACCCTCTATTTCAAGACCATCACTACTTTGCCATGAGATTATTTCCCTGTTACTTTTAAGCTTTCCTTTGAAAAAGCTATTTTCATTCGTTATTTTTTTATCATCTAAATAAATTTCAAAGGTTTCATTTGTTATAGCCTTATTATAGGATATATGATTTCCATCCCTTGTTATAGAAGCGTCCATTATAAAGCTATCTACTTTTTCGCTTAACATTTCCACAGTGCCATCCTCAGATAGCAACCCAATAAGATAATTAGTTTTATTCTGCCATCTAATTAAAATTCCTTTAGCTGTCCACTGTAATGGAATAACCGTACTATCAAAATCTGTTAAAGGTTGAATTAGCTCTCCATTATTAATATCATATATCTCTAATGTACTGTCTTGTATATGAGTCTTATAGTAATCCTTCTCCCTTATGCTTGCTGAGTAACATATTTTGTTGCCTTCAGGAGAAAAGCAAATGCTCCCTCCCAACAACCTATCTATATTCATCTTTTGTAGCTCTCTATTTTTAATATCTAGTATGTATAGATCTCCATTCATATAATCTCCCATATTTGAGCTTGGTGTAGCCATAAATACAACCTTTTTCCCATCATTTGAAATATCAAATTCATGGATATGAAAATCTTTCCCATCAGTTAGTTGATAAATAACGCTATTTTCGTTTTCATTTTTAAAATTATTACAATTATCGGAATTTTCTAGAGGGTCGTATTTATTATTTTGTATTACTTTTTCTAGTTCAGTGTAATATAAACAATGATTCTGGTATTCCTTACCTATATGGTGGAAATCCCCATATAGTTCCTTACGCTTCTTTATCACCTCAGATTCTTTTGAATGTGCAACATAATAAAAACCCTTGCCAGTAGGCTCCCATTTAAATTTACTGACCCCCTCTTTCTCATCAGTAATTTGAACCCCCCTATAACCATCTATTGACTTAACAAAGATCTGATTCTTCTTATTATCCCCGTCACCAACTGAACCAAGGTATGCGATATTCCTAGAATCTGGAGACCATAATGGGTATGTACTATCTATATTCCTAGTTGTTAATGGGTAACTCTGCCCCTTATCTTTTTCATATATCCATACATGATTCCTATATTTATTGTCTTTCCAGTTAGCTGTCTTCTTGACAAATGCTACGTTTTTGCCATCATCACTTATGTTTGTACCTGATAAGCTTGGTAATGAAATAATCTCTTCTATACTTAGATATGTTTTTTCATTCATTTTCATTAATCCCCCTCCTCGTAATGTCTAGGTTCAATAAAACCTCTGCCCTATGCTGAAACCCTTTAGAACTTTGTTTAGTTTTCACCACTGTAATACCTTGACCTTCAATGCTTTTCAATGACTTACTTGTCCAAGTTCCACTATCATTCACAAGATTTATAAGCAGTTGATCATAAATAGTTTTCCATTTACGAATTTCAAACGATGATAATATTAACATCGACAAAGAGCGTTTTTCCCGTTCAATTTCAAACTTCTCTAACATGCGTTCTTCTAATAGCTTATCTTTCATTTTGATAGTATGAATGACTTCAAATACACTTTGTCCTTTATAAACTATTAATAAAAAGTCCGTTATCATAACAATTGGATCGCCTGTTTTTGGATCAGCTGGGTGTTTAACCCCAAGCTCTTCAACAATGAAAATCGCCTCTTCTTGTGGTAATAAAAGAAATTGTTCATGAATATCTGAAATAACATCTGAAAATTCAGATAAATAAAAGTAGTTCCGTTCCTCTCCCCTCTTTAATTCACTTATCGATTTTAGATGTTCTTTTTCTTTTCAACACAAAAATCCCCCTTTAGATAATCATATCTAAAAGGGGGAAAACTGTGCAACTTTATTTCAAATCAACAATTTTATTCCAAATCTATAAACCTCTTACTCAACAGTCACCGACTTAGCCAAGTTACGTGGTTTATCAACGTCACACTCACGGTGAAGCGCTGCATAGTATGAGATCAACTGTAATGGAATGATTACCGCAAGCGGTGCTAGTGCTTCGTGTACAGCTGGTACGATGAAGCGGTCGCCTTCCATTTCTAAGCCTTTCATTGCGATGATGCAAGGATTTGCTCCGCGTGCCGCTACTTCTTTTACATTACCGCGAATACCAAGGTTTACGTGTTCTTGCGTAGCAAGCGCAATAACTGGTGTACCTTGTTCAATTAACGCAATTGTACCGTGTTTTAACTCTCCTCCAGCAAAGCCTTCCGCTTGGATGTAAGAGATTTCTTTTAGCTTTAATGCGCCTTCTAAACCAACGTAGAAGTCAACGCTGCGGCCAATGAAGAAACAGTTACGTGTTGTTGCTAAGTATTCTTTTGCAATTGCATCCATTTCATCTTTTTGGTCGCAAAGTACTTCCATTGCGTTTGCAACAAGACCTAGTTCTTTGATTAAATCAAAGCCAAGTGCTAAACCTTTTGCTTTTGCAATGTCAGCTGCTAAGATTGCAAGTACTGCAAGCTGTGCTGTATATGCTTTTGTAGAAGCTACAGCGATTTCCGGACCAGCATGTAATGGCAATGTATAATTCGTTTCACGAGACAATGTAGAACCCGGTACGTTTGTAATCGTTAATGCTTTATGCCCCATTTCATTTGTTTGCACAAGTACTGCGCGGCTATCTGCAGTTTCACCACTTTGTGAAATGTAAATGAAGAATGGTTTTTCTGTTAATAATGGCATATTGTAAGAGAATTCACTTGCTACATGTACTTCTACTGGTACTTTTGCAAAACGTTCCATGAATTGTTTTCCAACAAGGCCTGCATGATAACTTGTTCCACACGCAATGATATACACACGATCGCTTTCTAAAATTGCATTGCGAATTTCTGCATCAAGTTTGATTTCGCCGTCTTCATTTTGATACTTTTGAATAATATTACGAATGACAAGTGGTTGCTCATCAATTTCTTTTAGCATGAAATGAGGATATGTTCCTTTTTCAATGTCACTTGCATCTAATTCTGCTGTAAATGGTGCACGATCAATCGTTTCACCTTGTAAATTTTGGATTGTAATCTTTTCTTTTGTTACAAGAACCATTTCTTTATCCATTAGTTCGATAAATTGATCTGTAACTTGTAGCATTGCCATTGCATCACTTGCAACAACATTAAAGTTATCTCCAGTACCCACTAATAGCGGGCTTTTATTTTTAGCAACATAAATCATGTCTGGGTTTTCTGCATCAAGTAATGCTAATGCATATGAACCGTGTAATAGTGTTAATGTTTTACGGAATGCTTCTTCTACCGTCAAACCTGTTTTCACTTGTTTTTCTACAAGCTGAACGATTACTTCTGTATCTGTTTCACTTACAAAGTTTACATCTTGAAGATATTCATTCTTTAATAACTCGTAGTTTTCAATTACACCGTTATGCACAAGGGTAAAGCGCTCTGTAGTGCTTCTGTGCGGATGTGCGTTCACCTGACTTGGAACACCATGAGTTGCCCAACGTGTATGACCGATTCCCACATTAGCTGCTACATTTTCATCTACGATTTCGCGAAGTTTTGCAATGCGGCCCTTTTCTTTAAATACAACAACACCGTTCGCTGCTTGCACTGCAATACCAGCTGAATCATATCCGCGGTATTCTAGCTTCTCTAACCCTTTTAATAAAATTTCCTTTGCATCTTGTTCCCCAATAAATCCTACGATTCCACACATAATTAGTCGCCGTTACAATATGCTTATGATCTTTCATAAACACATAACGACATAGCCCGATCTTATCTTTGCATACAAAAAAACGGATTTACATATCGCTAGCTTTGTAAGCTTGTAACGGCTTTCACCTTCCTCTCATTTTGGTTTCAGCCTGTATACTTCATACAGCTAGTGCATCCATTCTTTTTCTCTCATCACACTTTTACCTTTGTCTATTGAGTCACCTCAATGCTTTAAGTAAAAACTTTCGGTTGTGATGAACAACCGGGAGCCATCCGCCGAAATCTCGATAAACTCCTCCTCGTCAACTACATCACAGGTAGTTCTGGCGCTTCTTACTTCAATCTATTTTGCTGAGAAAAAGAACAAAATTATCTTATAACAAATGGAATAAATCGTCAATGAAATTTTTCCATTGTAGATAACAAGTATATGTAAAAGGAGCACAAAATGTGCTCCTTTTTTGTAACAACATTCGGCTATTATTCAGCTCCAACTTCTGCTTTTACAACCTCTACAATACGACTTACGTATTGATCACAAAGATCTTGTGTTGGTGCCTCTGCCATAACACGAATTAATGGCTCTGTACCAGAAGGACGAACGAGAATACGACCATCTCCGTCCATCTCTTCTTCTACAACACGAATGATTTCTTTAATTTTTTCATTTTCTAATGCTTGTTTTTTATCTGTTACGCGAACATTCACAAGTAATTGAGGGAACTTTTTCATTTCATTTGCAAGCTCAGATAATGATTTTTTCGTCATTTTCATAATGTTTACAAGTTGAAGTGCACTTAACATACCATCCCCAGTTGTAATGTAATCCAAGAAAATAATATGACCAGATTGTTCTCCACCAAGGTTATAGCCGCCACGCTTCATTTCTTCCATTACGTAACGGTCACCAACAGCTGTTTGATTACTTGTAATACCATTAGCTTCTACCGCTTTATAAAAACCTAAATTACTCATAACTGTTGAAACAACTGTATTATGTTTTAATTTCCCTGATTCGCTCATATATTTCGCACAAATATACATAATTTGATCGCCATCTACAACATTTCCTTTTTCATCAACAGCAATTAAACGGTCACCATCTCCGTCAAACGCTAGACCAATATCAGCACCTTTTTCTTTCACAAACGCTGCTAATACCTCTGGATGTGTAGAACCTACCCCATCGTTAATATTCATGCCGTTTGGCGATGTTCCCATTGTTGAAATGTCAGCTTCTAAATCAGCAAACAAATACGGCGCTAGAGAGGATGTTGCACCGTGCGCACAATCTAACGCAATATGTAAGCCAGAGAAATCTTCATCTACAGTTTGTTTAATGTATTGTAAGTATTTTTGCCCGCCTTCAAAATAGTCATTTACTTGTCCTAAAGCTGTACCGACAGGACGTGGAAGTTCATCTACTTCTTTATCTAATAGCGCTTCAATTTCTTCCTCTTGCTCGTCTGTTAATTTAAAACCGTCTGGACCAAAAAACTTAATTCCATTATCTTGTACAGGGTTATGAGATGCAGAAATCATCACACCAGCTTGTGCATCTAATACTTTCGTTAAATAAGCAACCCCAGGAGTAGAAATAACACCAAGGCGCATTACTTCTGCCCCAATTGATAATAGTCCAGCTACTAAAGCACCTTCTAACATATGTCCAGACACACGTGTATCACGGCCAATAATAACTTTTGGACGCTCTGTATCTTTAGTTAATACATAGCCACCAAATCGACCAATCTTAAATGCTAATTCAGGCGTTAATTCCTCATTCGCAACGCCTCGTACGCCGTCAGTACCAAAATATTTTCCCATTGCTATTCGCTCCTTTTTTCTTGCTCATTTCCTTTATTCGTTGGCTGCTCTGGCTGCCCTTGTACTTCATGCCCGGTATCTTGCTTCTTTGCAAGCTCTACTTTCGCATTTTTTTGTTTTAATTCTAATGTGACATTATTGGGACCACTAATTTGAATTGGAACGTCATGTGTTCCTGCACTCATATTTCCTACATTAATCGATGCTTTAATCTGATCCGCGCTTATCTTCTCTATAATACTTGCATCCCCAGAAACATCAACACTAATTTTTCCATTTTGTGGATCAGAAAATTTCATTGTTAATAAATCTGATAACCCATTCACCTGCAAAGGAATGTCAGTTATTGTTTTTCGCTGTTGCTTTCGTACTTCAACTGTCACTTTTACTTGGCTAGGGTCCGCCTTTGTGACACCTTTAGGCAAAGAAACAGAGGCATCGAAGGTAGTTGACTCTGTAATTTTACTTAAGTCGACTTCGATGCCCTCAAGAGATGTAATATTATCAAGTACGTCTTTCGAACCATATATCTCTATTTCACTCGGTTCAACTTTTATACTCGTTACAGTTATACCTTCTTGTAAACTTCCCTTTTTCGTGACGTCTAGGGAAACCGTTTTTTCAGGTGATGAAACTGGTACAGTGACATTGACAGTAGAAGAATCTGTTTTCAAATCTAACTGATTCCCATCTTTATCATACAATACAATTTGTGCTTCTTTTGTCACTGTTTTGTTAATACCTTTCAAATCAACATATGCCCGCACAAGAGCAATTTGTGAAAGTTGCTCTGTTGTACCGGCTACTTCTACAGTGCCCGGTTTAACAATCGGTTTATCTATAACTGTTCCTTTTTGCACTTGATTCTCATTTAAATATTTCACTTCTACAGGAAAAGATTTTACTTCTTTCTTTTTAATAGTAACTTGTATTTTCGCTGGCTGAACTTTTAAATGTAAATTATTTGGAACTCCGCTATATTTTAAAGGGACCTCATATGTTCCCGGTGTATAACCACGCAAATTAACAAATACCTCAAACTGCCTTTTCACTTTAGCAGCAGCCACAACGTTATTTTGCCCTTCAAGCGTGACGCTTACTTTTTCAGGAATTCCGCTTACAATATACTTATCCTCATCATAATATGCAGATACCGGGACTCCAGATATTGTTTCTGTTGTATCTCCTACAGGAAAAGGCGATGGATTAAAATTATCTGATACATTTTTATCTATGTTCGTTGACATATAGAGCATAATTGCTAATAATAATGCAATCCCTCTTAAAAACCAATGATTATCCATTAATTTATCCATGACGTTTTCTCCTCCAATTCCATAAAGACGAAGAAGACTGTTTTACGTTTCCGCCTAACTCTTTCATAAGCAGCTCTTTTAATTGTTCACTTTTCAAATCACGATGTAACTCACCGTTTTTTGTTAAAGAAATGTGTCCCGTTTCTTCTGATACAACAACTGTTAAGCTATCTGTTACTTCACTTACACCCATTGCCGCACGATGACGTGTTCCCAATTCTTTAGAAATGAACGGGCTTTCTGATAATGGTAAATAACAAGCAGCTGCTCTAATAATATTTCCTTGCATAATTACTGCCCCGTCATGCAGCGGGGTATTTGGTATAAAAATATTAATTAATAACTCTGATGAAATATTTGCATTTAGTGGGATTCCTGTTTCAACATAATCCCCCATCCCAGTTTCTCTCGCCATTGTAATAAGTGCACCAATACGACGTTTTCCCATATATTCTGTTGCCTTTACAACAGCATTTACAACCGACTCATGTTCATTTTCCTCTTGATTGCCTCCTCGTGAAAATAAACTTCCCCGTCCAAGCTGCTCAAGAGCACGTCTTAACTCTGGTTGGAAAATGATAATAATCGCTAAAAATCCCCAAGTTAACGCCTGATCCATAAGCCATTGCAGCGTATGCAACTCAAAGAAATTACTTAAAATACGAACAATAATGATTACTGTAATTCCTTTTAAAAGCTGGACAGCTTTTGTACCACGTATTACAAGAATCAATTTATATATAACAAACCATACAAGGGTGATATCTATTATAGTGCTGAGATATTTAAAAATAACATTTATATCTCCAAAAGGCATTCTGACCCTTCCTCCATCTATATGTAATTTACAACAACAAATTAATTATAACATACATTATACGAACCACAATTTCAAACCACATTTCTAAACCTGACATGCTATTATTAGATGTCAGACTTTAAGAAATGATTATAAAATATAATGTACCGCTGTATCTTTATTTCAAAGTAAAAAAAAGCAGCTTTTCAGCTACTCTCTTCTCTTTTTTAAAATTATTTTAACTTTTCACCAAATAAAGAGCCCATTAACGCTACAGCTGCAATTGCAGTTTTATTTTTTTCATCTAAAATTGGATTCACTTCCACAAATTCGGCAGATGTAATCATACCAGACTCCGCTAACATTTCCATTGCTAAATGACTTTCACGATATGATAAACCACCAGCAACCGGTGTACCTACGCCAGGTGCATCATGTGGATCAAGACCATCTAAATCTAAAGATAAATGTACACCATCTGTATGTGATAAGTATGCCATTGTTTCTTCCATAACCGCTGTCATTCCCATGCGATCAATTTCATGCATAGTGAAAACTTTAATACCTTCTTTTCGAATAAACTCTTTCTCTCCATCGTCTAAAGAACGAGCACCGATAATAACTACATTTTCTTTTTTCACTTTCGGATACTCACCGTATAAATTAACAAGTGATGAATGACCATGTCCTAAACTTGCAGCTAATGACATACCATGAATGTTCCCAGATGGAGATGTTTCCTCTGTATTTAAGTCTCCATGTGCATCGTACCAAATAACACCAAGATTTTTATAATGCTTTGCAATACCAGCAAGCGTTCCAATCGCAATGCTATGATCGCCACCTAATACAAGTGGGAAGCTTTTCTTTTCAATAATGCTATCAACTTTACTTGCTAGCTCATGACATACTTTTACAACTTGCTCAAGGTTTCGTAATTTTTCATTTTCATTTATTTGAACTTCTCTTTCAATACATATATCCCCTAAGTCTTCTACGTTATATCCTATATTTTCAATTCTTTCAACAACTCCAGCATAACGAATCGCGCTCGCCCCCATATCAACACCGCGGCGCATTTGTCCTAAGTCCATCGGTACTCCCACAATTGAAATTTCTTTCTTCATAGATGATTCCCCCTTTTATGCTTTCACTAAATATTTTAAATCTTTTATATTATCTGACTCAACTCGACATTTTTTTGTATTTATATACACTTAATACAATATAAAGAAGCCATAAAGTGAGAATTTCCCGCTAAAATATGCATAAAAAAATCGTCCCTTACGAGTAGGGACGATTTTTTAATCCTAGTTTCCATATAGCCGCAATATTTCGTGCTGTAGTATAAATATTTTCTTTTCCCATTTCATACGCTTCTTCTAATGTCATTGCTCCTGAAACGATACTAAATACAGCATCAATGCCCTCTTCATAAATCGGAGTATGATTTGGGTGAACAGCTCCGGCAATTGCAATAACAGGAAGATTATGTTCTTTAGCTCGTTTTGCTACTCCTATAGGCGCTTTTCCATAGACTGTCTGTTCATCAATTCTTCCTTCTCCTGTAATCACTAAATCTGCATTTTGCAAATGAACATTAAAATTCGTGTAATCAAGTACAATATCAATACCTTTTCTAAGTGTACCATGGAAAAAGGCAACAATAGCTGCTCCAAGTCCGCCTGCAGCACCTGCTCCTGGGACAAATTCGATATCAACATGAAGAGTTTGTTTAATTAACCTAGCATAATACTTTAAATTGCAATCTAACCGCTCTATCATCTCGTCTGTGGCTCCTTTTTGTCTTCCAAATATAAAAGATGCCCCTGTCACCCCTGTTAAAGGATTCGTGACGTCACAAGCTGCTTCAATTTCAACCTGCGCTAAACGAGGGTCTAACTGTGATATATCAAAATAAGTAATACAATCTAAGTTTCCTCCATTTGGCTCTATAACGCAATTACTGCTATCAAAAAAACGTACACCTAACGCGGATAACATTCCTGCTCCTCCATCGTTTGTAGCACTTCCTCCAAGTCCTAAAATGATACGATGGACGCCTTGTTCTAATGCGTGTAAAATGAGTTCTCCCGTCCCTCTTGTTGTCGTTAAAAACGGATTCCTCTTCTCAAGTGGAACATGATGTAAACCAGACGCAGCTGCCATTTCAATAAAAGCCGTCTGTTGATCTGCAGAAAGGCCGTAAAACCCTTCTACTACGTTTCCTAATGGACCTGTCACAGGAAGATTCACGATTTTCCCTTGCGTTGCATCAACAAGTGCTTGTACTGTTCCTTCTCCACCATCTGCAATAGGAATTTTTATATACTCTGCTTTTGGGTATATAGAGCGAAATCCTTTTTCTACTGCTTCACATACTTCTAAAGCTGTTAAACTTTCTTTATATGAATCGGATGCAATAATAATCTTCACATGAAACAACTCCCTCCAACTTTAATATTAAAGTTGGAGTCATCAAAAATATATAAATTAAAACTAAAAAACTTTTCTTTTTTAGGGAGGCGAGAGCATCTGGCCATGCCTAGAAGCGGTCAGGACCCTTTTCTACCCCACACAAGGTTTAAAACAAAAGGAGAAAGCAAGTAGCTGTTATATTGTATTCTGCATCGAAGCATCAAAATTGAATTTATATAAACAAAAAAGCTTGAAGTCTATTATTCGACTTCAAGCTTTTTTAACTGTATGGAGCCTAGCGGGATCGAACCGCTGACCTCCTGCGTGCAAGGCAGGCGCTCTCCCAGCTGAGCTAAGGCCCCAGGTTGGAGCGGAAGACGGGATTCGAACCCGCGACCCCAACCTTGGCAAGGTTGTATTCTACCACTGAACTACTTCCGCAAAAATGGTGAGCCATGAAGGACTCGAACCTTCGACCCTCTGATTAAAAGTCAGATGCTCTACCAACTGAGCTAATGGCTCTTACTTAAATGGCTGGGCTAGCTGGATTCGAACCAGCGCATGACGGAGTCAAAGTCCGTTGCCTTACCGCTTGGCTATAGCCCATTAATACTTACTAGTATAATCGTCTCACCAAAAAAATAAACCTTTATAAGGTTGTTTTTTTAAAATGGTGGAGGGGGGCAGATTCGAACTGCCGAACCCGAAGGAGCGGATTTACAGTCCGCCGCGTTTAGCCACTTCGCTACCCCTCCGACATGAAAACTTATATGGTGGAGGATGACGGGATCGAACCGCCGACCCCCTGCTTGTAAGGCAGGTGCTCTCCCAGCTGAGCTAATC
>NZ_JAQOTJ010000017.1 GCF_028401955.1 Bacillus sp. BP-3 | reverse complement strand
TTTTTATCAGTGTTGACAGATAAAAAGAGGTTCAGACACAAAAACAGGCTGCGGAGAATACTTTCTCCACAGCCTGAGAAAAAGAACATCTAAATATTAGATGTTCTTTTTCATAGTTTTTTTGTCTACATAAAAGTTGTATGGAGCGGATTGCTAGTTAGCAAAAACAAGCAGCACCAACAATAATTAAGAGGATAAATAATACAACAACTAACGCAAACCCGCCGCCGTGACTTCCAAAGCCCATTGTTTTTTCCTCCTTTTGTTTTAAGGTACATAATACAATATGCACTTTTATAATGATGTGATTGGGATATATGCCATATAAAGACGTTTTTTTTGTATAGGGATAGAGGTAGAAGGAAACATATAAGAATGATGATATAAAAGTGTTGTTTTGTTATTTAAGTGGCTTGTATACATTACGGGGTTTTAAAGCGGAAGTATAGCAGCATTGAGATGGCTTTTTTTATGGGAAATTAACTCTTATTGAAGATGGATTTGTATTTGGATTTTCAGCAAATAAAACAATTTTTGAAAACAAAAGTATAGGGGGAGTTTTGTAAGATTCACAAAAGTTCTGTCGTCCTATTTAGAGCATACATATCAATAGAGAGGAGGAAATATTGAATGGACCATATTGAAGATCTCATGGATTATAGTTATGAAGTAATATGTGTGATTGGTGAATATATGAAAGAAGTACGGGATCATGAATTAAAGGAATTGCTACAACAACATTTACCATACTTATTGCAGGCATACAATGAACAGATTAACTTTCAAGAAGGTGAAAATGTGCAGCATATCATTTGCCAGTATCCAGTTTCATCCTCAATGGAAATGATTCATACGAACTATAATGGACAAAAAAGTGATATAGAGATTGCCTTTTCGTATATTTCATATTTAAAACGGTTAGCACTTGAATATGCGCAAGTAGCAATTCAAGTAGCAAATCCAGAATTTCGCTCTTTTTTAGAAAGTTGTTTTTTGAAAATGAATCGAAATGCCTACAGTGTATGGCAATATGTGATGAAAAAAGAATATAGCATACAAGCAATGATAGATGATGAGAAATATGGGTGAAAAAGACAGCAATACAGCTGTCTTTTTGTAATTATTTCGTTAAAATTCAAAGCTTTTAAGTCGCCATATCGTCAAGAGACAAAACGTGATTAGTATTGCAATTGTATGAATTAAAATGTTATATATAAATCCGTTTTAATGTTTCGACATATAAGTCGTTGCTATACAGTATACACCATGACCGCTACTGGCTTGCTCTCTTTGTTTGAAAACCTCGCATATGGAAAACAACTCCTGGGCAGGTGCTCTCGTCCTCTCATAAAAAAGTATGTCGTTTTTCATCTTACATAGTTAAAATTCAGAAAATTAACAATGATTTACTATTTCTTTACTAATCTATAATATTTCCTTTAAAAAAGAGAAGTAATATGAGAATGTACATATTCTATCAAAAGGGGGATAAGCAAATGAGTAAATGGGTTAAATCGTTATCTGCCGTTGCACTTGCTAGTTCTTTATTTGTGGTGGGTTGTAGTAAGAATGAAGAAAAGAAAGAAGAGAAAACGCAACAAGAAGGTAAGACAACTGAAAAAGAAACGAGTGGAGAAGTAAAAGATAAAAACTCGAAAGATAGTTCTTCAAGTTCTACTGAAAAGAAATAAATTTTATATGATGATAGAAGCTTTCTCAATCAATGAGAAAGCTTTTTTGTTGTGTATTTTTGCTTTTTCAGAAATAATAGAGAGATTGAAAGGGTGTGAGTTAGTATGAATATATGTTTATTTGGGGCAACAGGTCGAGTTGGAGTCGAAATTTTAAAATTTGCATTACAGGATAATCATAAGGTGACAGCGCTTGTGAGAAATAAAGAGAAGCTACAAATACAACATGAGAATTTACGTGTAATAGAAGGCAATGTATGGAATGAAGAAGGTGTGAAAGAGTGTGTAAAGGGAGCAGATGTTGTAATTAGTGCACTTGGTACCGATGGAAACGGCACGTTATCAAAAAGTTTGCCGCATATTATAGACGCTATGAACGAGGAAGGGATTATAAGAATTATAACAATTGGAACGGCTGGGATTTTGCAGGCACGTGTGAATCCGCAATTATATCGCTTTCAATCCAGTGAATCACGTCGAAGGACAACGGCTGCAGCAGAAGACCATGTAGCGGCCTATTTAGCTTTAGCGAATAGCAAATTAAAATGGACAATTGTCTGTCCAACACACTTAATAGATGGAGAAGAAACAGCTATTTATCGTACTGAAGAAGATGTGTTACCGCTAGATGGTATGAAGATCACAGTTGGAGATACAGCCCATTTTGCTTATCAATTACTTTATTATGATATTCATTATAAAAAACGAGTTGGCATTGCCTACTAAAAAGCCATCCTTATGATAAGGATGGCTAAAAAATAATACAACATACAAAAATAATAATCATAATGATTTGTAAAATCGCTTTAGCGATCGTGCTGCTTAAAAATCCGATGACAGTAGCAATCCCAATCATACAGGCTTCTTTGGGTGCTTTTTTATGCATTAATTCAGTTACGAAAACGGAGAGGAATGGGATAATAATCAGTCCAAATGGCGGGAAAAAGAATGATCCAACAATTATCGAAACCATACCGACACGTTCGCTCCATTTTGTACTTCCATACTTTTTTAAGAAATAGCTATTCGTAATAAAATCAGCAATGAAAATAATAATTGTAAATACAATTTGAACGATCCAAAATGACTTTGTTAATTGTAAGTCGTTAATACCAAATTGATAAATGAAAAATCCAGCCCATAAAGCGAGTATACCTGGAATGATTGGGTAGATGAACGCGATAAACGATATAATAAAACAAGCGATAATACATATAGTTAATAAGAAATTCACGACATAACTCCTTTTTGTGCATCTATTTTACTAACCGCAATTTTTTTTACTTGATGTCCATCTAATTCTAATGCTTTAAACTGATAATTTTCATATTGAATCATATGACCAGGCTTAATATTTATGTCAATGGTTTGTGACAAAAACCATCCTCCAATTGTATCTAAATCACTATCATCAATATGAAGACCAAACATATCATTTACATCAGAGATAAGTACTTTTCCATCAAGTACCGTTAGTGTCGGATTACGTTTCTCAATCATTGGTGTTTCATCAGTGTCAAATTCGTCTTGTATTTCTCCAATAATTTCTTCGATAATATCTTCCATTGTAAGAAGGCCTGCAGTCCCACCGTATTCATCCATAATAATTGCTAGTTGGACGCGGTTTTTTTGTAAGTGAATGAGCGCCTTTTTTATTGGTACAGTTTCGAATACTGTTAAAACAGGATGTATGTATGCTTGTAGCGGTTTGCAAATTCCTTTTGTTTGATCATGGAAGATTTCTTTTGTATTAATTATACCGACAACGTCATCCTTATCCTTTCCAATAACTGGATAACGCGTAAATTTTTCGGTAGAGATAATTTCCATATTTTCTGCTAATGAGTTTTCAGTTGATAAACAAATCATTTCAGTACGTGGAACCATAATCTCTTTTGCAACTCGATCATCGAATTCAAAAATATTGTTTACATATTTGTATTCCGATTGATTAATTTCTCCGCTCTTATAGCTTTCACTTAAAATAAGACGTAGCTCTTCTTCAGAGTGAGAAAGTTCATTTTCTTTTACTGGTTGTAATCCAAGTAGTTTCGTGAAAAAGAGCGCTGTACTATTTAATAACCAGATAAAAGGATACATTATTTTATCGAATAGAATTAAAGGTCTTGCAAACTTTAATGTAATTTGTTCGGCTTTTTGAATAGCAAATGACTTTGGAACGAGCTCACCTAGTACAACATGAAAGAACGTAATAATGCTAAAAGCCATAACAAAAGACAACGTATGCGCCATTGTACCTGTTATATTTATTTTTTCAAAAAGCGGCTTCAATAAATGCTCCACAGTAGGTTCGCCAAGCCAACCGAGACCTAATGATGTAATTGTAATACCAAGCTGACAAGCAGATAAGTATACGTCTAAATTCGAAATAACCTTTCTTGCTAGAATTGCCTGTTTGTTGCCTTCATTGGCAAGTTGATCAATCCGACTTTTGGGTACTTTAACAACAGCAAACTCTGATGCAACGAAAAATCCAGAAATAAGAATAAGTAAAGCGATGAGAAAAAGATTTAATATGTCCAAGGATATTCTTTATTCTAAATTTAGAATAAAGATGTCACCTCCTGAATAAAAGTTTTACTTTAATAATATATGGAAAAGGAAAGGATAGTCAAAGAAAGCAGAGGAAAAATAATGTTTTAGTAAAAAATCAGCTATAAGAGGAGGAGGGTTGATAAAAGATTTGATTAATTGGTCCTTATTGCGATTTTTGAAAATGGAATCGCTAATAAGGACCTCAATTGGTTAACTAATGAATAGTTTGAAGAAAAGGTTCATTTTATTGTTGTGCGAGATAGGCTATGAATGTGCTCGGTATTGCGATTTCTTTTCCATACTATTTGTAAAAGGGAAAGAAGCATATATGGGATATAAAGTAATAAAAGGCCTATCGTAACAAGTATAGGGGAAGTAACACAGTATTGCACAATAAATTGAAATAACCCATTTACATGAAAAATACATTCCATATATGTAAAGGAAATTAATATGGATCCAATGATAGATTTATGATTGGCATGTAGAGAAACGAACAGTGTATTGCTAAGAAAAGCTGAATCAAGTATATGTGCTGTTTTTTGGAATGTATGCAAGAAAGGAATCCATTTTTTGATGGTCTGGATTATAATGACCATGGACGTACTACAAATAATTAAAAGAGAAGAAAAGTATGGAAGGGATATGTATGATGCTAGGAATAGACAAAAAATAATGACGCTACATTGTAGTAAAACAGTTCCAAATGAAAATGGAACCCAACGTAACACTAAAAAATGTTTTCTATTTTTAGAAGATAATTTAGTAAAAAATTGACCAATTCCAAAACTGATGGAAAAACCAACAGTAAGTGAAAAGAAGAGCCGTATCATAGATAAGAAATATAATTTCCATATGTACGGGAACAATGCGGTTGAATGAAATGATTTTGTCATATGTTCTGGATGGTAAGAAAAGAAAAAGAATGGTTCATGAATCCAATTCGTTATTGGAATAGTAATGGAACGAACATGCATCAACTGATTAATCATTGTATGTAATGCTTCAGAATAGGATTGTTCACTGTTTAGAAAAACGGAAGGAATTGGACTAATAAGGATAATGACTATCATCCCAAAAAGACAACGATATACATAAGAAATAATAGAAGTCGCCATACACCCCCACCTTATCTTTGAATATTCTGAAAATTGTTTCTATTATTGTAACGTTTTTCTTTAGAATATACAATCTCTTTTAGGGTGGAAAGAAAATTTTTATAGAATATTTTCTTCGATATTTGTTGAAAAAATGAAAGGTTTAAGAAGAAACTGTGACGGGTAATAAGTATAATTCAGAAAAGTTAAATAAATTTATTTATTTTTTTCTAAAAATATTATATATTTATGTCACAGAAATTATTTTAACATAAGGGGGATTTTTATGAGAGTAAAGGGAAACTATGTTTTAAAAAGAGAGGTATTATTTTGCAAGGAAACATATTCTTTACAAGAAGCATTAGAACATTTGAATAAAACGGGATATCGATGTGTTCCGGTTTTAGATGAAAAAGAAGAAATGTTTTTGGGGAATATTTACAAGGTAGATGTTTTAGAATACAAAGGTTCTTTAGACGATAATGTGAAAGAATTATTGCGCAATAAAGATGGCTATGTAAAAGAAGACTCTTCTTTCTTTAAAGTTTTCTTTACAATTAAGGAGTTACCATATATTTCTGTTGTGAATGATAACGGAATCTTTCTTGGGATTTTAACGCATAAAAAAGTGTTTGAGTTACTAGAAGATGCGTGGGGTCTTCATTCTAGTGTATATTCAGTCATGATTGGAACACAAGATTATAATGGTGCAATTCAAAAACTATCAACTGTATTGAAAAAGTATAACGGGATCCAAAGTTTAATGACATTTGATAACAAGGCATTATACGTACGTAGAATTATGTTTACATTAGGAGAAGAGTTTGCGGCAGAAGAATTACAAACGCTTTTAACGGATTTAGAAGACCATGGATTCCGCGTTATACATGTAGAAGAAATGAAAAATTCACGTGAAGTGGAAATTGTAGAGTAAGAGGGAAATCCATCTCTAAAAATAAGAGATGGATTTTTAATTTATATATAAATTAAAAAACAGCATAAAAACTTCATTTCTTTATAGATGAGCGATAGCATCTGGCTGTGCATAGAAACGGTCAGGGCATTTTTCTACCACAGGCAATGTTCAAAACAAAGGGAGAAAGCAAGTAGCGATAACGTCGTATTCTGTGTAGCAACGACTTATATGTCGAAAAATTAAAATGGATATATATTCAGAAGTCTTGCAGGAAGTATAAAAGAAAGATGTATAAGCATTTTTTCTTTACAAAGGAAAATGTAGGCGATTGTCTAATATATAATATTGAATAAAGACAAAAAAGCTCTTTCAGTATAGTTGGATACATAAAAGCAGTTAGGGTCTTTTCTTACCGCATGTAAGGGTTGAAACAAGTGCAGGTTAAGTTTTGTTCTACATAGAAGCGAATTAGTTGATAACTCAAAATGAATTTATATATGAATAGTAAGGAGAGGGATTGAAATGGCTACTTTTGAAGATTTCATGAAATTAGATATCCGTATTGGAACAATTCATCAAGCAGAAATATTTCCAGAAGCCAGGGTGCCTGCAATTAAGCTAGAGATTGACTTTGGTGAACTTGGAATGAAACAGTCAAGTGCACAAATCACGAAACGATATACACCGGAAGAACTTGTTGGAAAGCAAGTTGTTGCGGTTGTTAATTTTCCACCTAAACGAGTGGCTGGATTTAAATCTGAAGTACTTGTCCTTGGTGGTGTTCCTGAAAAAGGGGATGTCATTTTACTAGAACCGGGTATGAAAGTGCCGAATGGGACAGCGATTAGCTAAAAAATAGGGGGAGAAAAATGGACATAGAAAAAGCTTATTTACAGTGTGCAGTAGATAATTTTCAAGCTATAAAAAAGCAAGGGGATCGGGTGTTATCGCAGCTTACTTATGAAGAATTATGCTGGATTCCTCATGAAGAAGCAAATAGTATTGCGATTCTTGTAAAACACTTATATGGGAATATGCGTTCAAGGTGGACAAGTTTTTTAACGACAGATGGCGAAAAGAAGGATCGGAATCGTGATGATGAATTTGAAGGTGGTTATGCTTCAAAAGAAGAATTGTTACGTGCTTGGGAAGAAGGCTGGTTATTTGTATTTCGAGCGATGGAAACTATTACAGTTAACGATGTTCTAAAAACAGTATATATACGCCGAGAGCCGCATACGGTGATGCAAGCGATTGAAAGACAAGTTGCCCATTATGCTTCACATATTGGGCAACTGATTTATATTGGTAAACTATTGAAGGAGAAAGAATGGACATGTTTAAGTATTCCAAGAGGAAAGTCTAATCAGTTTCTGGAAAAATAACGTTGAATGTACAGCAAGTGACACAAAGAAATACGATAACATAACAGGAAATAATCTAATCATCAGCTTCAATTCTTTTCACCCAAGTAGCAATATTGCCAAATTTCATTTGGTCTATTCTCTATAGCTTGTACATATGTTTAGAGAGAGAGGGTGATTTAGTGAATCGAAGCTATTTTTATGTGAAACGGACAAGTCTTCCGAGATTTATTTTTCTACTTTTATTAGGGATTATGGCAGCTTTTTTATTTGCTAGTATGATCGTAACATCACTAAAAGAAACAAAGTCAACGTATTTATATAAATGGCTAAATGAACTGTCTATGAATGGCTATATGTATGTAATTGGTTCAGAAAATCGTTACTTTATACAAGAATATCGACATTTAAATACAGATTTTTCGATTTCTTCTTTTGTTTTATCTGCCGCGACAAATATTCGTTTTGATGACGTTCGCAGTTTAATTGGAATAGAGCTTCCTGGATTTTCGAAATATGACACGGAAATTGTAATCGCTGGGGAAGGAACAAATTATACAAATTTACCTATTGAATCGAGTGTACCTTTAGAAGAGCTTGTTAAAGAGCGGGCGGGGGAACAAGGGAAATCTAAAAATAACGAATCACATGAAGAAAAAAAGAAGCCAGCACAAACGACAGGAAGTCGAAAAGTGGCATTTATTTATCATACGCATAGTTGGGAGTCATATTTACCATTGTTAAATTTAACGAATAACCCAGATTCAAATAAAGCGACGAGCTCAGTAAAGAACATTTCTATATTTGGAGATAGATTTCGTGAAAAACTAGAAGATTATGGAATAGGTGCAACGAATGATAAAACAGATGTTGGAAACATGTTGGTGAATCGAGGGTTAAATGATCGCAGTTCTTATAAAATATCTCGTGAGATTGTGCAAGAGGCAATGACAAGTAATAGAGAGTTGCAATACCTTTTTGATTTGCATAGAGATAGTGCGCGGAAAGAGGTCACAACGAAAACAATTGGTGATAAATCCTATGCGAAGTTGGCATTTGTTATTGGCAAGGGAAATAAAAATTATGCGAAAAACCTGCAATTGGCAACAGCGCTGCATGAATCATTAAAGGAAAAATATCCTGGATTAAGCCGAGGTGTTATTCAAAAGGATTTTAGTTCGGGAAATGGTGTATATAATCAAGATTTATCCGGTCAAGCTACTCTTATTGAAGTAGGTGGTGTTGATAATACAGAAGAGGAGGTCAATCGTAGCATAGATGCACTTGCAGATGCATTTAGTGAGTATTATTGGCAGGCTGAAAAAGTGAATGGATAAGCGTAAGCAAACGTTGCTTACGCTGTTTGTTTTGTGTCGAAATTTGTCTCTTTATCTTATGAAAATGGAAAAGGAATTTAGAAAAATAGTATCGAATGTTCATGTATCAAGAAATCTCCGCAAATAATAATATTATGTAAACTTAAGGGCTGGATAAATGGTAAAGAGAGAATTAGAATCGTTTTGATAATGTGGAGAGAAATGTTTAAATCGATGAGAGAATGGGAAAAAATATATGGTATATGAGATGAGTTGTAGAATTGACTGTTACGGTTATAGCGAAAGTTGATGAGTTTTATTGGGAAAAATTATTAGAATAAAAGGATGGTATATGAAGAAAAAATGGATGTTGTTGAGTATAGCGATTGCTATTTGCATAATTACATTGCTTCAATATATAGAACATCATAATGAAAAGCAAGCGATAGAAGCACAAGGAAACGTTATTTTTCCAAAGGTACAAGAAACAATTGCAAAAATTGAAGGTAGGCTTGCAGTTGTTAACAATCCAGATTCAACTCTTGTTCTTGTAAACAAGAAGAGACGCTTACCTGATTTGTATGAGCCGCAAGATTTAGTAATACCACAAGTTCGTTTTCTATATGAAGGCGATAATGAAAAAAAGAAAATGCGTAAAGAAGCAGCTTTAGCATTGGAACGTATGTTTCAACAAGCAAAGCATGAAAAAATCTTTTTATTTGCTGTTTCGGCATTTCGTTCATTTGAAAGGCAAAAAGCATTAAATACGATGTATAAAAAACAAGATGGAGAAGAAAAAACAGCGATGTCTAGTGCAATTCCTGGTACAAGTGAACATCAAACAGGATTAGCAGTTGATATTACATCACAATCGGCAAAGTTTCAATTAGAGCCTTCCTTTGGAGAAACGAAAGAAGGAAAGTGGCTTGCTGAAAATGCCCATAAGTTTGGGTTTATTATCCGTTATGAAAAAGAAAAAGAAGAGGTAACAGGGTATATGTATGAGCCATGGCATGTTCGCTATGTTGGAAATCCATACGCTACCTATTTATATGAAAATCAACTTACTTTAGAAGAAGCTATAAAGTGAGTATCCGTTAGTGTTTGTCTTTATCCTTTACAAACAGATGTTTTATGTAAGAAAAAGTACAAGTATAAACAAAAAAGCAATGTGTCTTAGAGGAAGTAGTTCAGTTATTGTGGAGAAAATCTAAAATAACAGTCTAAATAATATTGGAATTCGCAACTTAAATCACATAGTAAATAGCACGTAAAAAAGCTCAGAGTCATATGGCTCCGAGCTTAAATTTTTTAGAGGCCTATCCCATTAAGCCCCATTTAAAGGAATACATGTTATTATTATTCCTTTAAATGTTTTAATATATATTACCTATTCGTTTTGAGATTTTTTAATGCTATAAATAACAAGCGAAATTGCATTCCAATATATCCGGTGACAATAACTATTGTCATCATGTAAATTTACTAAAAAAAGAGTGATAAACTCTTATATAACAGCAAAAAATCGAGTATAAAACCTTTGAGATTTCATACTCGATTTCATATGCTAGTTTTATTATTTGTCCACGTTATCTGAATTACTTTATCTTGATGGAACATTGCTTTTTATTGTTATGATTTAAAGTGCATATTATATAATGAGAAATTTCCTTTTTTAGAGAAAATTTTTCTTTTTTTGTCACTTTTTGAAAGGATTTATCATGTATAATAAAGAATATATTAATATATAATTTTAATATATTTTTTATCTATTAATGGATGTTGCGGATGCAACGTGATAAAGTTTTCTTTCTCTCATATACATATAAAATATAGGATGGAAGCGAGGGTTGCACATGACAGGGTGGGTGATTTGGTTTGTCATTGCTGGTCTTTTATTTATTGCGGAAATGTTGACGGTGACGTTCTACTTATTATGGCTTGGGATAGGTGCTGTGGTCGGAGGTCTAATTGGATTATTTGTACCAAACTCTTTGCTACTTCAAGTTGTGATTGCATCTGTTGTCAGCCTTAGTTTGACATTTTTCACAAAACGAATTTCTAAAAATTTTCGAGAAGCGAAAGGATATACAGATGCAGTAGATAAGCTTATTGGAAAAAAAGGTATAATTGTGCAAGCGATTACAAATGAGTCGAATGGTATTGTGAAAATAGAGGGAGATATGTGGACTGCTGTGTCAGATGAACCAATTTTAGATGGAGAAAGCGTTATTGTTGTAAAGAGAAGTAGCACGGTAGTGCACGTGAAAAGGGAGTGTGAATTATAATGGTAGGTTTAACATTATCAATTATTTTAGCATTAATTGTTATTGTATTTATCGCATTATCAATTAAAATTATTCCGCAGCAAAGAGTAGGTGTTGTAGAAAGGTTAGGTAAATTTCAGCGTGTTATGCATCCGGGGTTAAACATGATTATCCCGGTTATCGATCGTGTACGTCTTTATCATGATTTACGAATTCAACAAACGACTGTTCCGCCGCAAAAAGTAATTACGAAAGATAACGTACAAGTTGAGATTGATACAATTATTTTCTATCAAGTTGTTGATCCAGAGCTTGCGACGTATGGTATTTCCAATTATGAACTTGGGGTTCGTAATATTACATCTGCAACAATGCGACAAATCATCGGGAAAATGGAGCTTGATGAAACATTATCGGGACGTGAAAAAATTTCGACAGAAATCCGTTTAGCACTTGATGAAGCAACAGAAAAATGGGGTGTTCGTATTGAACGCGTTGAAGTTGTAGATATTAACCCACCAAAAGATATACAAGCAGCAATGGAAAAACAAATGAAGGCAGAGCGTAATAAACGTGCTATTATTCTTGAAGCTGAGGCAGCAAAACAAGATAAAGTTCTTCGAGCTGAAGGAGAGAAACAAAGTAAAATTCTAATGGCTGAAGGGGATAAAGAAGCGCGCATTCGCGAGGCAGAAGGTTTACGACAAGCAAAAGAATTAGAAGCACAGGGGGAAGCGAAAGCAATTGAAGAAATTGCAAAAGCAGAACAAAGTCGGATTCAAATGTTACGCCAGTCCGGACTTGATGAGCGAGTACTTGCATACCAGTCATTTGAATCGCTAACTGAGATTGCAAAAGGACCTGCAAATAAAGTATTCCTTCCGTCAAATGCCGTTGAAACATTAGGAAGCTTAGGTGCAATTGGAGAGTTGTTTAAAGAGAAAAAGCTGCCTTCTATAGATACAACAAAAGAACAATAGAAACGAAGAAGAGAAATGGTTGCCATTTCTCTTCTTTTTTTGAAGTTGATATTTGTAATACCTTTTTTTCGAATAAAATGAGGCTGAAAATATATACGAATTAGATAATAGGTGTATTTTCAAACTTAAAAACGTGTAGGACATAATAGTGTAAATCAGAATGTATATCGCATAAAGCTTGTACATACCCATGTATAGAAAGGGTGGTACGATGAAAAAGCATTTTATACATTCTCAAGTACATAGTAAGAAGATTATCATTTTATTGTGTTCTTATGCATTTATTATTTTAGTGGCTGCATCTTTAGTTACTACAATGTTACATACAATGAAATCATTTTATGTGAATCAATGGTTTGGAAAAGTTTCCTCACAAGGATTTATGCAAATGATTGAAATGGAAAATCATTATTTTTCTTTTGAATACTTTCAAACAAAGAAACGAGAATCAGTAGGGGCGTTATTGTTTTTATTAACAACAGATATGCGTTTGCAAGATATTCGAACATTTATGGGGAAAGAAATACCTGGAATGGCAAACTATTATTCTGACATTCTTGTAGCTGGAGAAGGAACAGATTATACAAATATACCAAATGAATCAAGTGTCCCGCTAGAAGAAATTACGAAAGAGCGTGAAGTGGCTAAAGAAAAAGTTCAGGAAGCAGAAAAGGATAATCCTGTTCAAAAGAAAGGAAACGCTATAGAGGGAAAAAATGCTGTATTTATCTATCATACACATAGTTGGGAGTCATTTTTACCGTTATTACCTGAAGCGAAAAATCCAGATGAGGCATCAAGTCCAGAGGTAAATGTCTCACTTCTCGGTGATAGGTTAAAACAGCAATTAGAAGGACAAGGAATTCAAGCCTTACATGACAAGACAAACATGGGAGACTTATTAGCGCAGAAAAAGATGAAGTGGTATCAGGCTTATAAAGCATCACATGGATATGTAAAAGAAGCACTAGCCCAAAATAAGCAAATCGTATTTCCGATTGATATTCACCGAGATGATCAGCGTAAGAATGTTACAACAAAAGTGATAAATGGAAAGTCGTACGCAAGACTTTATTTCATTATTGGAATGGAAAATGAAGGACGAGAAGAAAATATGAAAATCGCAAACGCAATTAACGCTTATTTGGATAAACACTATTATGGACTTAGCCGAGGAATTTTCAAAAAAGACAAAAGAAAGGGCGATGGGACATATAATCAAGATTTATCTTCGAATGCTTTACTCGTAGAAGTTGGTGGTGTTGATAATAATTTAGAAGAGTTGTATAACTCAATAGATGTATTAGCAGAAGCTTTTAGCAAGTATTATTGGGATGCGGAGAAGGTAAATAGGTAGTAATGTGATCCGCAAATTTCTTTATTTCTTATTCGAATAAGGGAATTAGCAGATCCTTTACGTGTTCTACTAATAGGGTATGTAATTGACCGCGATGATGATAAAAATGTGCAACAATTTCCAATAACCATTCAAACCGAGAGTAGGAGGCGCCCCAGTAGGAATGGGTGACTTCTTCAAGTTCTGTTAAGGAATAGGCTTGAAATATTTTAGAAAGAAGCTGGAAACCTTCTATCATTGTCTGCTGTACTTCTTCAAGCGTGTGCGGCGTATGTTGTTTGTAAAATGTATCTAACTCTTCCTTTGATGATTCATTTAAAATGAGAAAATCAGCATGGCAAATCAGAGATAGATGCGTACAAATTTCAAAGAGAGATCGTTTATTTTCGAGCGGTCGTTGCTGTAATTCATCGTAAGTAACCTGTTCTAACATCAGTATTGTAGAATCAATCGCAATTTCTAATTGATGCAGTGCAGCTTGAACAAACATTGTATTTCTCCTCACATCTGTTTATAATAAGTTTTTAAGGGTATTATATCACACTTAATGTTCTGAAAATTCTAGTAGTTTGACTAGGAAAATGAAAAGTATTATAGTGTTAAAGGTCCTATTGAACGATAAATAGAATGGAATTATTGAGTTAGGAGTTAGAATAATGATTTCAAGATACGGAAGAGATACAATAGTTGAAATAAATTTAGATGCTGTAAAACATAATGTGAGAGAATTTAAAAAACGTGTAAACGATGAAAATATTGCAATGATGGCAGCTGTAAAAGCAAATGGTTATGGTCATGGTGCTATTCAAGTTGCAAAAGCGGCGCTAGAAGCTGGAGTAAGTCATCTTGCAGTTGCTTTTGTGGATGAAGGAATTGAACTTCGTGAAGCGGGTATAACAGTACCGATATTAGTTCTGGGATATACGCCAGAGGAAGCTGTAATAGACGCAATCGAATACGATATTATGATAACGGTATACAGAATTGAAGATTTGAAAAATATTGATTGTATAGCAGAGCGTTTGCAAAAGAAGGCGCGAATTCAAATGAAAATTGATACAGGTATGAGCCGGATTGGTTTACAAGAAGAAGAAGTGGTACCGTTTCTTCAAGAATTGAAAAAGATGCAACATGTAGAAGTAGAAGGAATATTTACTCATTATTCTACAGCTGATGAAGTTGATAAAACATATACGTTGATGCAAAAAGATTTATTTGAGAAGGCTGTAAATATTGCAAAAGATATGGGGATTCATTTGCCATTTATTCATAGCTCGAATAGTGCGGGAACAATGGAGCTAAATAACGAATTTCAAAATATGGTTCGCGTTGGGATAGGGATATATGGAATGTATCCATCGAATGAAGTGAATCATAAGACAGTAGCACTTCAACCGATTTTAACATTAAAGTCCAAAGTGGCTCATGTGAAACGAGCTAAACAAGGAAGAGGGGTAAGCTACGGCAATACGTATGTTGCGACAGGGGAAGAATGGATTGCTACGATTCCAATCGGATATGCAGATGGATTTAGTCGTCAATTGTCAAGTAAAGGGTATGCGCTTATTAATGGGATGAGAGTACCTATTATTGGTCGTGTTTGTATGGATCAGCTTATGCTCGATGTAACGAAAGTGATGCCTGTACATGTTGGGGATGAGGTTGTCTTATATGGTAAACAAGGTAATGAAGAAATTGCGATAGAAGAAGTTGCTGATATGTTAGGAACAATTAATTATGAAGTAACATGTATGTTAGATCGAAGAATTCCGCGTGTATATAAAGAAAATGATAAAATTGTTTGTGTCAAAAATCCATTAAGAAGAAAATAATGCATAAATAATTAAGACATTACATTCTCCTATATAATGCTACACTCTATAAAGGAGAAAAAAGAAAAGGATAGATAAAGCAGAGCAGTCTCTGTGTTATCTATCCTTTTTGTATAGCTTAAAAATTTTCTATATTAAATTCTCTTCTGTAAATAATAGTGATTATGTCCTTTGGGGAAATCTTCTATAACACCAAATACTTCATAACCATGCTTTTTATAAAATTCGGGTGCTTGGAAACTAAAAGTGTCTAGTTTGATGAGCGTACAATCTGTCTCTTTTGCTATTTTTTCGGCTTCTAACAGAAGTTTACTGCCGTAACCTTGGTGACGTAGGCTGTCATCGACCCATAAAATATCAACGTGTAGGCATTGCCAAAAAATAATCCCGATTAAACCAGCTACGATTTCTTCATTTTCATTTTTTACTGTTAAACAGACGTCTTTTAGAGGTGATGGTTTACTTTCTGAAACTTGTGAGTTATTGAAGGAAATGAGTTGTTTTCTGATATAATCGCTATCTTTTTTACTCCATTTGTTTTGAATTTGCATCTTGTATTCTCCTCCTTATATTGTGTTATTTGATAATTAAAAAAAAGATGGGTGTTCCATCCACTCGTCTAGGTCCACACTTCCTTGAACAGAAAGTAAACGATATAAATATCGATATGGTTCTCTGCATTGTGTCAAGTTTGGAAGAGGGGAGATAGTCTCATAGCCTTTTCGAAATGCTGCAGCTTCTGTTTTTGTAAATAAATATTCTAATCCAATCAAATCAAATTCTCGTGGTCCAATAGCGTAAGCTTCTGTATCTACAAGTCCCGTAATTTTTTGCCCGTCTGTTAAAAATTGTGTTGGATCCATATCAATAAGAATGAATGATGCTTCTTTTGGTACGGGAAGAGACGCTGTTTGAGAAATAAATTTTTTAAACCTATTACGAATTTTTGGATTATGTGAGTGAAATCGTTCTATAAGTTTTGTGCTGGTTTGTATCATATGTTGATGAAATGTATGTAATGGAATTTGATGTGTTCTAGATGGATTACCGACATAGTTTGTTTTGTATTGATGAATTTCAGCTAAACCTTTTCCAAATTTATATAGTAGAGAGTCAGGCTGATTGATGAAAGATTGCAGCGTTTGTCCTTCTAGTTTTTCAACGACAATGTACTCTCGATCTAGTACGTACTTGCTTAACAACTTAGGGATAGGGAGAGTCGTATATTGTCCGAGTGTATGATTGACAATTTCTAGCTTATGAACAAATCGTGGGTCAATTCCGAATAATTGTTTACACCCCCACCAAAAATCATTATTTGGTTCTTCGTCTAATTTAGAAGAGCGAACAATGACTTCTTCATCTTTTGTTTTTACTAACCATACATTACTTGCATGGTCTTCGTAGCCAGGATGTAATTCTTCTATGTGTAAAATAGGGGAAGGAAACATTGTTTGTAGCATCATATCGTATATGAACTCCCTTTTCGAAAAATTCATTCAAATTTATTATATAATATTTATTGATAAAATAGGGATATTTTAGGTAGATATGTAATGGGATAGAATCACAAAAAGTGTTGTAAATAGATGAAATACATCGTTTACAGCACTTTTTGTGTATGTTACCTAAAACCAAGCTTTCTTTAATAATTGTATAGCACAGAGAATGTTTTCTGCTGATAGCCCTCCAAACCCCATCAATACGTAAGATTCCTTTCGTAAATCATTTACTGCATCATATGGAGAAATAGGATATACTTTGACGCCTTTTTCAGCTGCCTTATCAATAAGCTCTTGTTCATTCATCCCGTTATAAACGTGTAATACAATATGAAGACCAGAATCAGAACCTATGATATCTACTAGAGGTCCCATCTCTTTTTGGATGGTCTGTACTAAGAAGTGATGTTTCTTTTTATATACAGTACGAATTCGGTTTAAGTGCCGCTCCCAATATCCTTCTTTCATAAATGTTGCAAACGTAAGTTGCTGTATTTTGGAGACGGTTTGTTTGAAAATGGTTCCATCATGTTCATAGTTTGCTAGTAAAGTTTGCGGAAGAACCATGTAACTCATTCGAAATGAAGGTAAAAATGATTTTGAAAATGTGCCCATATAAATAACACGCCCGTTGGTATCTAACCCTTGTAAGGAAGGAATCGGTTTTCCTATGTAACGAAATTCACCGTCATAATCATCTTCTATAATGTACCCGTTATTGTCGTTAGCCCACTTTAGTAGTTCCATTCGACGGGAAAGTGGCATAATCATTCCATATGGAAATTGATGAGACGGTGTTACATATGCGACATTCGCACCACTTTCATATAAAGAAGAAATGTGAATCCCTTTTTCATCTAGAGAAATTGGCTGTATTTGTAATCCGCAACTTTGCATGACAGCTCTTACGCGGTGGAAGCCGGGATTTTCCATTGCATAAATGTTCTCATAACCAAGTAATTGCAAAAGTAACCAAAGAAGTGGCTGTGTACCCGCTCCAATAATAATTTGTTCTGGAGTAGATTGAACACCGCGTGCTTGATAGAGATAATGAGAAATTTCAGAACGTAGTTGCCATTCACCTTGAGGGTCTTCTTTTGTAAACAAATCATTCTCATATTCTAAGAGACAATTATTTGTGATCTTTTTCCAAGTAGATAATGGAAAGGAAGAGGTATCAATGCTTCCTTGACTGAAATTGAAACGGAAATTCTCCTGAATAGATGTTCTTCTATTTACTATATTTTTATTATTTGTTGTTCGAATCAAATCGTAATCTATACTCGCCGCAAATAAACCACGTCTATGTTTACTCTCTACATATCCTTCAGCTATTAACTGTTGATATGCATATTCCACTGTATTACGGCTTACATTAAGCTGCAAAGATAAATTCCGATGAGATGGCAGGCGGCTACCGGCTTCAATACCTCCTTGTAAGATTTCTTTTTTCATATAGTTATAAATTTGTATGTAAAGAGGTATTTCACTTTTCGAATCTAATGGGATGGTAAGTTCCATTGGTATCAACCTTTCAAACTGCCCCTGTAAAAAAGAAAAAAACTGTCACTTATAAAAGGGGTATGTAATTTTTATAATAACAATCATAAAACATTTTGAATTTTTGATAAAGTGAAACTTTAATCAGTGGGGAGCTTTATCCCCCCTGATTATTAGTTGAACCAATCGGGCTTTTACGGATAGTTGTCCCACACCTATCTTCTTTAGAAAAGCGGAGGCGGCTTGCTCAGAATCGCAGGACGTTGGAGCCCCCGACAGAGAGGTGCTTTTTGCCTCGTCAGAGGGAGCGAAACGGCCGGAGATTCTAGCCGCTAGAGCTGGACAACGCTTCTCTTTGAATCTTAAGGTGGGTGGCTTACTGCCCGTTAAGGCGGGATAAATAGCTGGGGGGAAAGAATATGAATACACATGTACAAAGGGTAAAAACAGAGCAAGAATTTTGTAGAGTGTTACCGGTATTACAACAACTGCGACCTAAACTTACTAGAGAAGAAGCGCTGTCTCTTTTAGAAAGGATGAAAGAAGAAAATTATCGTCTATTTGCTTTGTATAATAATGAAGGGGAAGTAGTGAGTCTAGCAGGAACGGCAATTTGTACAAATTTTTATAATAAGAAACATGTTTTTATATATGATCTTGTTACAGCAGAAGCACATCGTTCAAGAGGATATGGAGAGAAACTACTTTCCTATATTGAGGAGTGGGGCAAAGAAAACGATTGTTCTTGTGTTGTATTAACTTCAGCATTTCCAAGATTAGAAGCCCATCGTTTTTATGAGAGAGAAGGGTATGAGAAGGTGAGTTATTCGTTTTGGAAGGAAATAAAATAAAGCAGGGGGAATCTCCTGCTTTATTTTATACAAAGAGTTGCTTTACAGAGAAGAAGACTGCTTAATAGCAATTGTTTCATGTGTTCCTTTTGTTAGAGTAGAAGTGGGATTTCCGTTGAAATCCCACTTTGTTACGACTTCAGGGGGTAAGAAAAAGTATAGAATGATGTTTGTCGTAATAATGCTACATAACAAAATGAAACCGAATTTATTTTTTATAGAAATTCCTTCTTTCTACATATTTGCAGGAGACCGGTAAGGGTGTTCAGGTTTGTTAGCGAATGTAAAGGACTGCTTATCCTTTTTGTATTGAGATGTTTCTTTTTTTCTTTCAATCTTTTTAATAGAATATTCTTGCTTGGCTAAAGCATCTTGAATTCCTGTTGTCATTAGTTTCAGTATGAGGATAGTTAGAAATAGAGCCACAAGTGTGCTAAAAACAATCCATATAGAAATATTTAGTTCAAAATAGTTGAGACCAATAAGTCCTGCCCAGTCGTTAGATAGTGAAATAAATTTATCTTCTCCAAAATCGGCACTTTTCTTTTGTACCCCTCCGATAAATTGGCTTACCAGTGCAAGATGGGTGATTAACAGAAGAGTTTGGATAATATGCTGCATAAACAATAGGAAGAGACGATCTTTAAGTAATACGCGTAAATGTGTACAAACAATGTGTATGCGGCTTGCTCCCATCAGCTGTGAACTTAAAATATATTCTTGTTTTATAAATTCATCAATTTCAGAAGATACATATGTTGTTATAGTAGGTAAAACAACAAGGACGAGAACGATAGCTTGATAAGAAAGAAGAGAAAAGTTGACTTCGAGTTTACTATCTAAGTTTGAAAAAAACATTTTGTTCATAGGCTGCATTAATAAATATGCAATGAAAACGGTTGGTAAATAATAAAATACTTCTGTGCATGTTTTTATAAAAGATTTTAATCGCGTTACATATAAGCTTAATAACACACCAAGTATTGTGCCAAGTAAGACCCGCAATAGACTAATTCCAATTGCGAATAAAATTGTAAATTTTGCTCCATCTAATATTTGATAGAAGATAGATTCCCCGAAGCGATCCGAACCAAGCGGAGGCATTTGCTTTGGTGAAAATGGTGAAGCGGCAATTAATTCTCCATTCTCATCGTATAACAGTCTCATTGGCTTTAAAGTATCTTCTTTGAAGTAGAAGCCATAAATAAAACTAGCGATGACAAGTACGACAATATATGTTAATCCCAATACAAAACGTTTTGATTTCCAAATAGCCTTCATATAACCTCTCCATTCATTTGTGTTTGCCATCTTTTCATAAAATAAGAACAAATTTGAAACAAAAGGTAAAAAGGCATAACAATCATTAAAAGTACGATAAATGTAATGGATGGTGAAAAATGATTTGTGAAAATAAGGAATTGAATAATGCCTGACATGTGAAACACACATTCTAGTACAAATAAATTAGAAAGTAAAAAGACAAAAATCATTTTTGAATGATGGAATAGGTGAATAAAAATATTTTTAAATAAATGTATACGGATGATATGGCTTGATGAAAGGCCTTTCCCATAGGCAACTTCAACATACG
Source organism: Bacillus sp. BP-3 (assembly GCF_028401955.1). GTDB lineage: Bacteria > Bacillota > Bacilli > Bacillales > Bacillaceae_G > Bacillus_A. Next base: position 74,026 of record NZ_JAQOTJ010000017.1, on the reverse strand, counting down.
GTTTTATACGCTCTTCCTCTATGTACAATATCATCATTCGGAACATTTGAATTGTAGGGAGTATTGACAAACAAGCAATAGGTAGTATATACGCTTTGTTTTCATTGAATGTCATAATATGTACTGGCAATTCACCTGTTTGACGAAAATACCACATAAAAAACATTTGTATACAGATCATAATCATTACATCAGGGATAGCTTCCAATACGAAAACGGTGCGCTGAATCAAATTTTTAAGCCGTTTTGATGATAAAAAATAAAAATAAGCAATACTTACTGCAACAAATATAGAAAGAAATAGGGTAGCAAATAAAATAGTAAATGAATAACTGTATGGTTCTAATACATTAGGAAACAAGGGAACGGTTTTCAAGTTACCTGTAGGGGCAGGAGTTTGAAAAGTAAGCGACTGTAAAGAGAAAATTTGTTTTCCCATTTTAGTGATGGCCTGTATGAATTGGCTTGGTTGAAATGAAATATTTTTGCTTTCGCTTATAAATAGGGCTGGGATGTTCAATAGAATAAGTAACGAAATGAAAACAGTTAGTAGCTGTATAAAAGATTTCCCTAGTTTTCTTAACATAAAACCCCTCCAAAAGTACATTTTTACAATATTATACAAAATAATCAGCTATTTGTTTTGATTTTTCAGAAAAAATATTATAATAAATAAAACTAGCAAAAATATAATGTTTATCTAGTTCGTGTGCAAGGTTTCAAACAAAGGGAGAAAGCAAATGCATGTCAGGTCAGTGACTTGTATTGGGAGTGATTTAAATGGATTTATATGGCAATTGAAAGGGAAGAAAGCGCTTATAGGAGGATTTTATGAAACAAACGTATTTAAAAGGTGAAAAAGTAGTTGTTCGAATAATAGAAGACGAGGATTTGTACCCGTTATGGCAGGAAGTTTATAAAGAAGAACATCCAGAGTGGAAAAAATGGGATGCACCATATTTTCCGTTCGTAAGACAAGAGTTTGCTGCTTTTCAAGAAGGGCTACATTCTAAATTAATGAAAGACCCATATTCAAAGTTTCTTATTGAAAAAGATGGTGAAATTATAGGGATTGTAACGTATTACTGGGAACATGAGCCGTCACGTTGGTTAGAGATTGGAATTACAATTTACAATCCAGCATATTGGAATGGAGGTTATGGAACAGAAGCTTTACGCATGTATATTGACTTTCTATTCCAGCAAATGACGATTGAAAGGGTTGGTTTGACAACATGGTCAGGAAATAGCCGTATGATGAAAGTAGCTGAGAAACTCGGTATGCAGTTAGAAGGAAGAATGAGAAAATGTCGTTATTATAATGGGGAGTATTATGACTCAATTCGGATGGGAATGATCCGTGAGGAATGGGAAGAAATGAAAACAGGGAAGAGATAAGTCGTTTGTACCAAGTGATTATAACGTTTGATAAATGATTTGTAAGACGTATAAAAAGGAGTAGGAGGAATCTCTATGAATTTTGTGATTCGTGAGATGAAAGAAGAAGATATTCCATCTGTTCAATATGTGGCTAAGACTTCTTGGAACGATACATATAAAGACATTATTCCAGTAGCAGTACAAGAGAAGTTTTTAGAGCATGCTTATTCTTATGGCATGATGAAGCATCGTTTACAACATTCACATTTGTTTGTAGGAGAAGTAGATGGGAATGTTGTTGGGTTTGTCAATTTCTCGCCAATAAAGTATCAAAATGAAGCTGAGTTAGGAGCGATATACTTATTGGCCGCATATCGAGGGAATGGTATCGGAACAGCGTTATTGCGTAAAGGAATTACAATATTAGAAGGTGTTAAGAAGATATATATTAACGTAGAATCAGAGAATAAAATTGGAAAAGCATTTTATACTGCAAAAGGATTTGCAGTGGTAGATGCGTTTGAAGATGACTTTGACGGGCATATGCTGAAAACATTAAGAATGGTATTGCATGTATAGTAGAGGAAGGAAAGTGGTTCTTATGATTCAAAGAGCAACTGAAAGTGATGCGGAAAAGATTTTAACTTATGCGGCTCAGTCTTTATATGAAGGGACAATGAAAACGAGTAAGTTTAGTCAAGAGAAAGTACTAGAAATTACGATGCCTCTTTTAGAAAAAGGCGCATATTACCTTGTAATTAAACAAGATAATATTTTAAAAGGGTGGGTATTGATTGGTAGCAATAAGGATTATTTTTCTGGGGAAGAACTAGGTTTTATTTATGAATTGTATATATTTCCCCCTTATCGTGGGGAAGGTCTTTCAAGACAGCTTATGAGGGCAGCGGTTGATGAACTTGATAAGTTGGGCTACTTAGAAATTCGTTTGAATGTATTTGCAGGGAATTTTGCGAAAGAGTTGTATAAAGAAATGGGGTTTGTTGAAAGACAAATTGTTATGAGTTTGAGACGTGAGAGTAAATAAATAGGGAAGAAAAGTAGAATTTCGCAACAATTAGAGTCAAGAAGGTGAAGAAATGGTAAGAGAAAATGAGTACGTTCAATACTTGGGAAATATTTACCCGAACCTTGACGTGCAGACTGCCTATGTAAATGATATTGGTCAAAATAACGATGTACTAATTGTAAATGAAAATATAGTATTTCGTTTTCCAAAATATAAAGAAGGAATTGCAAAACTCATTGCTGAGACAAAGCTATTAGAGAAAATACAAAGCTATGTTTCGCTTCCCATCCCTTGTCCAAGCTATCAACATTTTCAATCAATGGAGCCAGGGAAAGTATTTTCTGGTTATAACAAAATTAATGGGGAGCCATTTTGGAATACAACATTTTTTCAGCTGTCCGAAGAAGAACAAAGTACAAGTACAGCGCAATTGGTAAATTTTTTAAAAGAGTTGCATAGCATACCAGTTCCTGAAATTAGTTCCATTCTAAAAGGAGATATTGCTGATATATATAGTGAAATAGAAAGTTTATATTTTCAATTGAAAGAGAAATTGTTTTCTTATATGAAAGAAAGTGCAAGGAAAGATGTCTCTCAATCTTTTGAAGCTTATTTAAGTGATAACAGTCATTTTACATTTCAGCCATGTCTTATTCATGGAGATTTTGGGATGACAAATATTTTATATGATGGTGAAAAGAACAGAATCTCAGGGATTATTGACTTTGGCGGGGCCAGTATTGGTGATCCGGCATACGATTTTGCAGGATTATTATCTAGCTATGGAAGTCATTTTTTAGAGAAATTTTCATCGTTGTATCCGAATTTTGACCAAGTGATGGATAGAATGAATTTTTATAAAAGTACGTTTGCTTTGCAAGAAGCATTATTTGGATTAAGGAATAATGATAGAAAAGCATTTGAAAAGGGGATAAAAGATTATATCTAATAAGGGCATACGTAATATAGAAAGTATTACAATGCAGTGGCAATTGGGTTATTACGAGAAGAATAGAATTTACAAATTTCGACTTGTAATAAAAAATTAGGAGATGATGGTGGTGATATTAGAGACAGCGATGCTCCAAGTGAAGCTTGGAATGGAAAATGAATTTGAACATGCCTTTCAAGAGGCTTCTAACATTATTTCTTCTATGAAAGGTTATCGTGGTCATATACTTTATAAATGTATAGAAACCAAGGGGAAATATCTTCTATTAGTGAATTAGGAGACGTTAGAAGATCATACGGAAGGATTTCGAAAATCAAGTGAGTATGAAGAATGGAAAAAGAGATTACACCACTTTTATGAGCCGTTTCCAATTGTAGAGCATTTTCAGTATGTAAAGTGAGAAAGGATTTAACATGAATATAATGAAACTGCCATCAGTAGGAATGAAGATATTCTATGCTGATGGCAGTTTTGTTTTAGCGATACATTGTCCAAGTTCCAATATCTTCAAATCCTAAACGTTTATAAATTCGTCCAGCAGCAGGATTGCTGTAAAATAGACAAAGCGTCCTGCCTTCCGCGATAAAATCTTGAATCATTTTACTTACGATATTGGAAGCGTATCCTTTGCCGCAGTGATTTGGATGTGTGCATACACCTACAACCATAGCAGATAACGAGTTTTCAGCAGATGTGGACGCACATGCAATAATTTCTCCGTTTTTCTCTATGTAATAAGTCCGGCCAGTGTTTGTTTCAATTGCTTGGCGAAGGAGTTTCCCGCTATTGTCTGCCAACGTAAATTCAGTAATTTGTTTTCGTAAATGCATAATGCGATCTACGTCGAAGGTAGTTGCTATTTTTATGTCCTCTTTGCTTGTATCTTTGATTAATTGTTTTGTAGTTGTACATTCACAAAAGTATGTCTGCAGTTTTTTACCAAGATTTAAGTTCGTGAAATTTTCAAACTGCTCGACAACCTCTGATTTTCCAGAGAGTTTAATATGGTCATAGTTAAGAAATTGATTCATGAATGCTTCTGGTTGGAATGAATCCTCAGCATAAGCAATAAAGGAGTCATGGAAACGCAATAGGACAGCGTGTAATTCATTTTCTATCGTAAATTGTCCCCATAATTCTTGAAATTCTTGATTATATCCAAATGCCTCAATATCACCGATTAAGAATAAATTAAATGCAGCTTCTTTTCTTAAGAAAGAAATTACTTGTTTATGATCTTGTTCTGTTAATTTGCGAATCATATTTGCAGCCCCTATTTTTTGTATTTTCTAAATATTAGTACGCATTATTTTAAAAATCAACAAAAAATTTATGTTTAGTTCACAATGTTTAGGAAAAACTAGGAAGGATATGAAAAAGGAGGTTATGAACGGTGGATCATCCAATTCAAGGGCTGATGAAAGCAGCTATGGAAAATTTGAAGGAAATGGTTGATGTAAATACAATTGTCGGTGAGCCTGTTCAAACAGCTGATGGTGGCGTTGTATTAACTGTTTCAAAGGTAGCGTTTGGTTTTGGAGCAGGGGGATCAGATTTTTCCACAAATGATGTACAAAAGGTACAAGGTAACCCTGCATTTGGTGGTGGAAGTGCTGGTGGAGTCTCTATTACACCGGTTGCTTTTCTTGTTGTAAATAAGGATGGCGTAAATATTCTTCATTTACAAAATGCAACACATCTAGCGGAAAAAGTAATTGAACTTGCCCCGCAAACCATTGATAAAATCCAGTCGATATTTCAAAATAATAAAAAGCAAGATCATTTACATCATCCAAAAAATCCAGATGAAATCGTATGAAAAATGCCTGTTTTTAAACAGGCATTTTTTCTTGTAATGGAGATGTAATAAAACTCATAAAAATGTAAATAGTTTTTGAAGTTTTTTCTATATTTCTAAAAATTTTCGTGATAAAATATCCTATAGTATTGAAACATATAAAACGAAGGTGGCTAGGTGCTTTGTCTGGAGGATCTGACCAAATCAAGAATATGATTTACATTAATGGTAATCGTCGCAATCATTGTTTTATCACGTCTGGAATTACGTTTGAGGAGTTTGCAAGTAATATTCCTTCACCGCTTCATCAAATGCTGCTTTTAAAGCATAGTTTTGAATGGACGGATTTTCATTATCATACTTTATTTGAATATGTAGAAGAAGAGAATATGCATAAATTAATTTCAGCAGATGTCGGGGAGTTTGAGGGATTTTGCTGGGTTGATTTTGATGATGTAAATGACTTGGATGAATTGGAGCCAAAAGAAATTGCAGAATTGCTTTATTTGGCACACAAAAAGGAACCACTTGGGAAGCCTTTTTTCCCGCTTCTGAAAAATAGATTTGTTTATCTTTCTCACGATGATGGCTGGTATAATAAAGTATATTACCGAAGAATGCAGGAGTTTGTAGGCATGCTTAGTAAGGTAATTCCTTATAAACTTGGCTCATTTGGAAAAAAACGATTTGCATTCTTTCAAAAATCGAAAATTTATCCAGCAATATCAAAAGAGGTTATTCTTGAACTTCTGCCATTTATGGAAGATGGCTTATACTTAGACTTAGCAGGAAAAATAGAATCAAGACGAGGTTTAGAGATTCCTGTTTATGTCATCGGTTCTTATGAAAGTACGGATGAAGTTTTAGATGGGTTAGAAGATTTGAAAAGTGAAGCTTCTAAAACAGGATGGCTTATCTTTGAGAAGAAAGAACAAGAGTGGCAGTGGATAATGGATTAAGGGAACTTGACGATATGAGTCAAGTTTTCTTTCTTTTTTGGAAAGGAGACAAGATGGAGAAAAATTTTATAATAATAGGGATTAGTAGTATTATACTTGTTGCAATCTTGCTGTTAACATGTCCGAAAGAAGCGGACTTTCAAAAGCATTTAGAAGACAAATATTCAATAGTGTGTAATGAAGTGGATTTTAAGTGTACGCAGAAAAAAGATCAAAAAGAAGAGAAATTCGAGTTTGTTAGTAAGGATGTTCGAAATGGCGTATTTTTTATAAAGGTAGAGCAGACGTTTCAAACAGAAACAGAGAAAAAGAAGACGTACAGCGCTATTGGAGTATTGGGCATGTTTCTCTTTTCCTCTGAAAAGACTTTCTAATCTTGAAGGTCTTTTTTTTGTACCCTCTTTCATATAGTTAAGATAAGACAAGCTTAGGGGGGAGTTATGTTGAATAAGATTTGCATGATTTGCGGGGGAGCAGACTTTTTTTCGTCCACCTTATATGCTCGTACAAAACAAGACTGGGCATATGCACCGAATATGTATCGATTTGAAAAAGTATTTATTGAACAGCGAGATGAGGAGAACTATCCGGTGTTTCAAGAAATTACTGCCTATCATTGTAGTAGCTGCGGTTATGTCATGTTATTTCGTTAATAAACACCAGGCATGTAAGGGATGCAACAATTATTGCATCCCTTACATAAGAGAAAGTATATCTTTCTTATGCTTGAAAGGAAATAGGCAAAGTTTTTTCGTTAGTTGGAAAGAGTTTAAGAGATAAAAAGTTTAGGTCCGCCGTCGGAAAGTTGTTGCTTTGAGTTAAAGCTTTTGGAACAACCTTCTATTTGATCGCTATCCATTCCGCTGTTGAACGCTAGAGAATCTTTAGCACCACCAACTGAAAATTGTTGTTTTGTGTTGGAACTTTCAATTGCAGAGTTTGTGCCACTTGCACTGTATGTGCCACCGCCGCTCGCTACTTGAGTCGCAGAAGAGGTGGATTCAGTTGCACTTTCATCAGTAAGATGAATTTGATTATTAAGAACAATAACAATTTCATTGTCACCGCAACATTGTTTATCTTTTTCATGTGGTTCGAGTTGCTTACCTTCCATACCTTCATTTTTTGCTGTTCCTTCTGCACCAACACTTTCTTGTTGCTCTGTGTTTGATGAATCCAAAGCTGCATTATTTCCTGCCGCACTGCTGCGACCGGCGCCACTCGCAATTTGTGTAGTATTTGGTGCATTGGTAAATTGGTTATTAATTACAACAACAATTTTCGTTTTCTCATATGCTGGTCGTTCAACAGTTGTTTTCTTTCCATCTATTTCGACGGAGACGGCTACTTTTTCATTTTCCAAATTATTAAAGCACTCCTTTTTTTTATTAGTATACGTACTCTTATTCATTTTGAAATGGACAAACTTCTAGCTTTGAAATGAATGGTGAAAAAATAAGTTGTATATGAGAAAAAGGAGTGACAGACTCACTCCTTTTTCTTAGTGTGTATATATTTTGTTTCATAATTTGTATGAAACAAGTGTTTTTTAAAGTGCTGATAAGAAGAACGGATATAATAAACTAAAAAGTAAAGAAAATCCTCCGAATCCAATGGCTGTATATCCGAGTGTTTTTGCTTCGTAATGAACAGCAAGAAGTCCAATTAAAATAGAAAGCGATCCAAGTGTAATGGGATAGAAAGCAATTGAAAATAAAGAGAGAAATAACGCAACGTATCCAACAATTCCACCGATGTCTGTCCGCTCTGCTTCTTTATGAATTTCTTTACGGCGACGTCTAATTGGAAGTCGCTGAGGGGTAATTTCTATCGCATATTCTTCCTGTTTTTCTCCGCTTTTTAGATGATGTGTTCGTTTTTTTCGCAAGGAATATCCCTCTCTTTCGAATTAGGGTATGCTTAGTATTTTTTATTAAATAAGAAAAAATGCTTATTATTTATATACAACCAAAGAAAAAAATGGAGAAACAATTATCTGTTGCTATATTATCCATCTCTTCTTAAGAATAAACAGGAAAAATGCAAAATGGTGTAGAATGCCTTTTACTTAGATGTAAATTGGAAAGGTGGGAGAAGAATGACGAGGTTTAATTGGCATGAAGCAGCGCAGCAAAAATGGGATGATAATGCAGATTTTTGGAATCAAAATAGTCATGAAATGTGGGATAATGGTAGCCGCAGTACAATTATTCCGTTTTTACAAAAATACATACGAAGTGGAGAAACTGTTCTTGATGTAGGGTGTGGGGATGGATATGGTACATACAAACTAAGTAAAGCTGGTTACAAAGCTTGTGGTATTGATTTATCAGAGCAAATGATTGAAAAAGGAAAAAAGCGAGGTGAACATTCTAGTTTATCGTTTATAGTGGGCGATCTTACTTCATTGCCGTTCCAAGATGAGGAGTTTGCATCTGTTTTAGCGGTTAATTCATTAGAATGGACTGAAGCGCCTCTTCAAGCGTTGCAAGAAATAAAACGAGTGTTAGGAAAAGAAGGTTATGCCTGTATTGCTATTTTAGGACCAACTGCAAAACCGCGTGAGAATAGCTATCCACGTTTATATGGAAAAAATGTCATTTGTAACACAATGATGCCATGGGAATTTCAAAAACTTGCACAGGAGCAAGGGTTATATTTGATAGATGGAATGGGAGTATATAAACGAGGAGTAAATGAAAAAATGATTGGGCAACTTCCGCTTGAATTGCAGCAGGCTTTAACGTTTATGTGGGTATTTATGTTCCAAAAGAAGTAACTTTTCTTGCTGAAAATGGGTACTAAATCTGCACTTATGGAAGTTTCGCTTTAAAGTTGGATTATAAGTGCAGAAAATACAAAAAACTGATACAATATTTTTAGAAATAATTAAAGGGGGATTAGGGAATATGACAGCAATAACTACAGTAAAATCTGACATTGAAATTGCGCAAGAAGCAAGCATGAAGAAAATTCAAGAGATTGCAGCGAAATTAAACATTTTAGAAGAAGAATTAGAGCCATATGGTCATTATAAAGGGAAGTTATCTCTTGATGTTTTTAAGCGCTTACAAGACGAAGAAGATGGAAAAGTTGTACTAGTTACAGCAATTAACCCTACTCCAGCAGGGGAAGGAAAATCAACGGTAACAGTTGGTTTAGGACAAGCGTTTAATAAAATCGGTAAAAAAGCAGTGATTGCGCTTCGTGAACCATCTCTTGGACCAACTATGGGATTAAAAGGTGGTGCAGCAGGCGGAGGTTACTCGCAAGTTGTACCAATGGAAGATATTAATCTTCACTTTACAGGTGACATTCATGCGATTACAACTGCAAATAATGCACTTGCAGCATTTATTGACAATCACATTCAACAAGGAAATGATTTGCGCATCGATACGCGTAAAATCGTATGGAAACGTTGTGTAGATTTAAATGATCGTGCGCTTCGTAATGTTGTAATCGGCCTTGGTGGACCAGTACAAGGTGTGCCACGTGAAGACGGATTTGATATTACAGTTGCATCTGAAATCATGGCTGTATTCTGCTTAGCAACAGATGTACAAGACTTAAAAGGACGTTTAGCACGCATTGTTGTTGCTTATAACATGAATAATGAACCAGTAACAGTAAAAGATTTAGGTGTAGAAGGTGCATTAACACTATTATTGAAAGATGCGTTAAAACCAAATTTAGTACAAACGTTAGAAAATACACCAGCAATCATACATGGCGGCCCATTTGCTAACATTGCACACGGCTGTAACAGTGTAATCGCAACGAAAATGGCAGCAAAACTTGGTGATTATGTGATTACGGAATCTGGTTTTGGTGCGGATTTAGGCGCTGAGAAATTTTTAGACATTAAAGCACGTGCAGCAGGAATCAAACCTGAAGCAGTTGTTATTGTTGCAACAATTCGTGCTCTTAAAATGCATGGTGGCGTAGCGAAAGATGGATTAAAAGAAGAGAATGTTGATGCGTTAGCAAAAGGTATGGAAAATTTACAAAAACACGTTGAAACAATTCAAGCATTTGGTGTTCCATTTGTTATTGCAATTAACAAATTCATTACAGATACAGATAAAGAAGTGGCATACTTACAAGAGTGGTGCAATGAGCGCGGCTACGAAGTATCTTTAACGGAAGTATGGGAAAAAGGCGGTCAAGGCGGTGTTGACCTTGCTGAGAAAGTATTAAAAGTAATTGAAAAAGGTGAGAATACATACGCACCTTTATATGATTTAGAGCTTCCATTAGAAGAGAAAATTCGTACAATTGCCCAAAAAGTATACGGTGCAAAAGATATCGAATTTGCGCCAAAAGCTCGCAAACAATTAACGCAATTTGCTGAAGAGGGTTGGGGTAACTTACCAATTTGTATGGCGAAAACACAGTATTCTCTTTCTGATGATCCAACAAAATTAGGACGTCCATCAGACTTTATAGTGACAATTCGAGAATTTAAACCATCTATTGGTGCTGGTTTTATCGTCGCATTAACAGGAACAATGTTAACAATGCCAGGTCTTCCAAAAAAACCAGCTGCTCTGCAAATGGACGTAAATGAAGATGGAAAAGCAGTAGGTTTATTCTAAAAGGTTGTATTTCTTCTCTTTTATCGGTAAACTATACGTACATCATTCGGCGCCTTTCGATGGAAAGGCGCTTGTTTTTTGGAGGAATATATGTTTGATCCAACTGCTTTTGAAAATTTAAAAGTTGTCGTTGAAGGAGCTGTATATGATTTTGATTTACATGCTGATATCATTGTAACGAATCGAAAAGATATAATGGATCTAGCATCACTTAGTCGTACATATACCATTTCGTTTCAGCTTACAGAATATATTGAGCCATTAGTAGAAGCGACGTTTTTATTATCGGTTAATGCAAAGAATTTATCAGGTGAGATATTAGAGGTACCAAATTTTGTTCCTGGTTGTGAAATGAAACTGTTCTTTGAATTTCCTATTAGGCATCCAGAAAAAGATTGCCAAGAAATCGAAGCGTTGCTACAATCCATATGGGGAAAAGAACGAATGATTACGCAGCAAATTTCATACGAATATAATAAGCAAGCGATTTCATATCATAATAAAGTAGATATCTTATTTCAAAAAGTGATTACAGAAGACCATGTTGATGACTTAGTAGCAGTTATTCCTCATATGATAGAAGCGATGCGAATAATACAACAATTTCTTCAAAAATAGAGATAAAGGAGAAAAAGAAATGATAAAAGAGATGCAACCATTTTTGCAACAAGCTTGGGAGAAAGCTGGTTTTAAAGAGTTTACTGAAATTCAAAAGCAAGCTATTCCAACAATTTTAGAAGGACAAGACGTTATTGCTGAATCTCCAACAGGAACAGGTAAAACATTAGCGTATTTATTACCACTTTTACATAAAATTAACCCTGAAGTGAAACAACCTCAAGTGGTTATTTTAGCACCAACACGTGAACTTGTGATGCAAATTCATGAAGAAGTACAAAAGTTTACTGCGGGTACTGAGATTTCAGGTGCATCTTTAATTGGCGGTGCAGATATTAAGCGTCAAGTAGAGAAGTTAAAGAAACATCCGCGAGTAATCGTTGGGTCGCCTGGACGTATTTTAGAACTAATCCGTATGAAGAAATTGAAAATGCATGAGGTGAAAACAATTGTATTTGATGAGTTTGATCAAATTGTAAAACAAAAGATGATCGATGCCGTTTCCGATGTAATTAAATCGACAATGCGTGATCGTCAAGTCGTATTTTTCTCGGCAACAATGACAAAAGATGCAGAAGAAGTAGCGCGTGATTTTGCAGTTCAGCCGCAATTCATTCGTGTGAAACGCACAGACACGAAGAGTCTTGTTGAACATACGTATATCGTTTGTGAACGCCGAGAAAAAAATGATTTTGTTCGTAAAATTATGTATACTGGTGATGTAAAAGCAGTTGCCTTCTTAAACGATCCGTTCCGTTTAGATGAAATTGCTGAGAAGCTGAAATTCCGTAAGATGAAAGCAGCGGCTCTTCATGCGGAAGCAAGCAAACAAGAACGTGAAGCAACAATGCGTGCATTCCGTCAAGGTAAAGTAGAAATTTTATTAGCAACAGACATCGCAGCGCGTGGATTAGATATTGATGACTTAACACACGTTATTCATTTAGAATTGCCAGATACGCTGGATCAATATATTCATCGTTCGGGACGTACAGGTCGTATGGGGAAAGAGGGGACAGTTGTATCCCTTGTAACACCGCAAGAAGAGAAAAAGTTACTTCAATTTGCGAAGAAGCTAGGCATTCAGTTCAATAAGCAAGAAATGTTTAAAGGATCGTTTGTTGATTCGAAGCCGAAAGCGCCAAAGAAAAAGAAACCAGCGTTTAATGGGAAGAAAAAGCCTAGATAAATTGAAAAGCCGTGGCTACGAATATGATGTAGCCATGGCTTTTTTTATCAGAAAATATGCAGCTGCTCTATATAGAACGTACTTTTATAAAGAGAGGTTTCTATATAACCAATAATTTGATTCATTGTAAATACTTGTAGTGGTTCAAATAAATCTTGCTGTGGGTACATCATATCTTCAAAAACTAATGTTTTGAAAGAATGTATGTTTCCTTCTGATACTTCATCAATACATATCAAATTCGCATTCATATTTAAAGTATGAAATAGGCTCTTATCACAATCATAATATTGAAGCAGTTTTCCGTTTAAAAGCTTAAAGTCGTGATGGTATAAAGAAAGAAGATTAGGATCATGCTCTATTCGATTTTTGAGCCAAGGGAGATAGAATCCCTGCAACCATATATCATCAGCAATGAGGTGTGTGTAATATCCTAATATGAAAGGAGAATCTTTGTACGCCTTATATTTATGTAGGAATGCTTCATAATCAATTTTTCTTGTATAATTCTTTACTGTGCCTTTATAAAAGTGCGATATTTCTTTTTCCTCTCGTGAATGGACTGCATCTGCCGCAATTCCTCCGAGTAGGAAAGAGGTTTTGTCTTGAATCTCTAATTTTTTTGCAACCAAATTCGCTACAATTACATGCATAATTCTTGATCCCATGAAAGGTACCTCCGCTTGAAAGAGAATCATGTTATGTTGGCTGAACATTTAATAAAACTTTTCCGGTGCTTTGTCTACTTTCGACCCATTCATGTGCTTTCCCTGCATCCTGAAGTGAAAAACGTTTTCCAATTTTAATTTGTAAATCACCATTTCCTAAAAGTAGAAATATTTGGTCTGCAGTATGCCGAAGTAGATGGGGGCATTTTTTTCGAGTTGTTCCAAAGCTAAAGCCAAGAACAGATCGGCAGCTTGCATGTAAGTCTTTAGTCTGAAATGTTCCGATATCACCGCTTGCATTTCCAAAATGAATAAGGCGTCCATAAAATGCAAGACATTGTAAGCTTTGCTCTGATATGGTACCAGAAATAGAATCTAATATAACGTCTGCACCTTCTCCATTTGTAATCTCATTTACCTTCTGCGCAAAATCTTCTTCCTTATAACAAATAACATGATCTGCTCCGACTTCTAAAGCAATTTTCTTTTTTGCATTACTTCCAACTGTTCCAATGACTTTTCTAGCACCTAAAATTTTAGCGAGTTGAATAGCTGTTGTGCCAATTCCTCCTGCAGCGGCATGGATCAGTACAGTTTCGCCTTGTTGTAACCTTGCAATATTTGCTAGCAGTGTATAACTTGTAAACGAAACAATCGGACAGGCTGCAGCCGTTTCAAAATCAATTTCATCTGGTAATACAAAAGTAAGTTCTTCATTTGCTACAACATATTCGGCGTACGATCCGTTAACTGGAAAAGCAATAACGCGCTGTCCTACCTTAATATTTGTTACGTTAGCCCCAACCTGTTCTACAATTCCAGCAGCATCTATACCAGGTATAAAAGGAAGATTTCCAGTGCCCTTTTTTCCATATCGAGATTTAATATCAGCAAAGTTCACACTTGTTGCGACAACGCGAATTAAAACTTGATTCATGTTAATAGACGGCATAGTTACATCTGTATATTTCATCATATCAGGGCCTCCAAAGGCAGTTACAATAATTGCTTTCATGATATGTCCTCCTAAAGTAGATTCTATAATTTATTTTAAAAGGTCATCATGAATTGGAAAATTATATAATGGTTATGAAGAGTTATAAGAAAACGTTATGAAAAATTTATCCCGCTATTCGTGGACAGTAATACTCCCATCTCAAAATTCAGTAAAAGTAAAGAAGTTAGGTGGGAGATAAACTGCCTGTAAAAGCCCGATTGGTTTAACTATTAATCAGTGGAGGATGAAAAACCCCCGCCACTGATTAAAGTTTCACTTTATTTCAAAAAAATCGAACGAAATTTTCTGTTCTTGCCAATATATAGTGTACGACATAAGGAAGGAGGGGATGAAGGATGGAGAAAGAAGCTGAATATGGTTATCTTATCGAGCAGACGTTATTAGGAAATCAGGAAGCATATAGTGAACTATACGATAAAACAATTGAAGATGTGTATAAGACAGCTCACTTTTTAATAGAGGAAAAGTCGGATGTAGATGATGTTGTTCAGGAAATATATATGCAATTGTATCAATCGCTTAGTCAATTTGATCGGGGGCGCTCCTTTAGGCCATGGTTAATTGGCCTTACTGTAAGACAAATTCATTCCTATAGGAGAAAGAGATGGATGCGTCTACGGATTGTGAAAAAAGCAGAAGAACAGCGAAAACCATTTGAATTTGATTTTTCTACTGATCTTGTCAACAAGCTCTCTAATCAAGAACTTGTTACGTTGATACATAAGTTACCTTATAAGTTAAAACAAGTCATCATCCTGCGATATTTACATGATTACTCTCAAGAAGAAGTAGCAAATATTTTAGATGTACCGGTTGGAACGGTTAAATCGAGAATCCATGCAGCTTTAAAGAAATTACGGCAAAAAGAGCGAGAGGGAAATATTCTTTTAAAAGAAGTGGGGGATGCATAATGAGTCTTGAATATAAAGTAAGAGAATCTTTGCAAGAAGAGGCAAGAGGAATTGTAATATCACCGGAATTGAAAGAAAAAGTAATGAATCAAATAAAAGTAGAACGCGGAGGGAAACCAATGAAAAAACGTCTTATAACGAGTGTGTTAGCAGCAACATTACTTATTCCAACGAGTGCTTTTGCGTATCAATCTCTTGTGGCAGATGGTGTGTATGGATCATTTGATAATGTAAAGAAACATTTTGTAAATGCAACACTTCAAGGGTATATGCATGTAAATGCGAAGTTATCGCAAGCAAAAGGTGAAATGGAAGACAAAGAGTATACAGAGTTTACAACATTGTTAAAAGGACTGCTAGATGTAAAAATGAAATATGGAGATGCAAATGGTAATATTGATTACGATCAACTTTCTCAAGAGAAACAAGAGGAAATGATGAAGGCTTACATGGTTATTCAGCCGTATTTTGATAAGTTAAACGGAGAGAAATCAAGTAAAGAAGTGTTAACTTCTAAGGAATTTAAACAATATATACATGCTCAAATGACATATGAAAAAATACATGCGAAAATGAAATCAAGTGAACCTATAACGATAGATGAGGTTCCTGAAGAATATAAAGCAGAATTTCAAGAAGCAGATCATTTCATGAATTATGTCAGCGAGAGGATACATAAGTAACATATCGAATAAACTTCAAAAAAGAGTCCACGACAAGAAAAATGGACTCTTTTTTGTTACAGCGATAAATATTTTGGTCAAGATAGTAAAATCCTTATTTTGGAGTTGTTTCTGTTTGTTCTCGCTTAATCAAATAATCAATAATTCCCATAGCCCCGATTTCTAAATCGAGTTTTAGCAAGTCATAAATGGAATGTGACGATGGGACACCTTGGTTTGTAAGATGTGATGATACTTTTTCAAGTAATAAATGGGACAGCTCTTGGCTTGCTTTTTCAAAGTTTTGTTGATGTTCAAACACTTGCTTTCCTGCTTCAACAAATATTGGAAGCCAATATTCTAGCTGATTGCAAATTTCAGAAATATGAGAAGAAGCACCGTAATGACCGAAATAAATAAAATCGACATTCATATTTTGAATACGGTCTTTTGAAGCTAACATAGCTTCTGGTTGAAACTGTGTAGGAGATGTTGTTGGCAAATAAAGTTCAACACCTAGTTCGGCTAATTGACGGTAGTAAATACCAATCGTATCGCCTGTAAATATACCATTTGTTAAAGAATCATGAATGCTAATGTGATGCTTTGCATGACCTGGTGTATCGTAGAATGTCAGCGTCTGATTATTGGCAATTTGCAATGTTTCACCATCCTGTACGATGTGAACACGCTCTTCTGGAATAGGCAAAATAGGATGAAAGAGTTTATCGAATGAATCACGGTAAACAGCTTTTGCACCTTGAATGAGTTTTGTTGGATCAATCATGTGACGAGCGCCCCTGGAATGAACGAATAGCGTTGCATTTGGGCATTTTTCCATCATTAAGCCAGCAGCACCAGCGTGGTCCAAATGAACATGTGTAACAATAATATTTTTTATATCGGTCAGTTGGATATTCAACTGTTGTAATCCATCTAATAGATAAGGAACAGATGGTGAGGCGCACGTTTCAATGATCGTAATTTCATCACCGAGTAAAACATATGTACCTGTACGTTGTTCATGTTGTAAGTCGTAATCGTCGATAAGATATAGCTGTGAAGATAGTTTTTCTACTTTTTTCAAAATTATCACTCCTTGTAGGCTATTATTCTTTTATTATAAAAGAAAAGGCAGAAAACGAAACATCGTTTTCTGCCTTTATGTAATACGTTTAGTTATTTTGTTGTTTGCTAAGAGATATAATAAAGTAGCCGACAAGACCACCAATTGCTGGAACAGTAATCATTCCTGCGAGTGTGAAATATTTGCTTAAGAAAATACCGTTAACATCCATAAACCAACCTAAAACAAATAACATCATCATGTATAGTACGAAATAAAATTCGCGATTAGAAAGCTTTTCACTTTGTACAGTTTTCATTATCAACACCATCCCTTTTTTTAATAATGGAATTGAAAATGTCACAATTCAGAAGATAAAATGTCACATTTTGTTCACATCTTTATTGTAAAACTTTCCAAGGAAAATGTCTAGCAAATTGTGACGATTTTTTGAACAGAAATAAAGCGTTCTCATTAGACAATGTACACCATACATTTTATGATAGATATATGAGAGTGTATGAACTTAAGGATGAGTTAATTAGTTGTTAAAAACGTATACAAGTATAATCAATTGTAGTGCAATATTATCACAAGAAGATTGTGATTCAAACGAAGTAGGTACAATTTTCAGCACTCATAGAGAGATTTATTCGGTTTGGGCACGATTGGTTTGAAAGGTTCTTACCCATATTCAATGTGGAAGTTATAGTTGTAAATAGTGAAAGTCTTTACCTGCAAAAAGAGTTAGTGCAAGATATTGTCTCTATTCTATATGTGTTTGGCTTTCGTATATACGGGTTAAGAAAGTGCAAGGGAAAATCATAAAGGGTAAGAAAATTGAAAAAATCCTATAAGATAGAAATTAACCCTACACAAGAACAAAAATCTAAAATACATCAAACGATTGGAGTTAGTAGATTTATCTACAATTTCTACATTTCTCATAATAAAGAGGTTTATGAAAAGGAAGGTAGATTTGTAAGTGGTATGGATTTTTCCAAGTGGTTAAACAACGCATATATACCTAATAATGAGGATAAAGCATGGATAAAAAGTGTGTCGTCTAAAGCCACAAAGCAAGCCATTATGAATGGAGAAAAAGCGTTTAAAAGATTTTTTATAGGGGTTAGTGGATTTCCTAAATTTAAAAAGAAGAAAAATCAAGATGTAAAATGCTACTTCCCTAAAAATAATAAAACAGACTGGACGATTGAAAGACATCGAGTAAAAATACCTACTCTTGGCTTTGTAAGGTTGAAAGAGTACGGTTATATTCCTAAAAACGCCATTGTGAAAAGTGGAACAGTTTCTCAAAAAGCAGGGAGATATTATGTATCCATACTTTGTGAAGTAGAGGAAGCGCAAGTAAAACTAAAGCTAGAAAAAACAGGGTTAGGGATTGATTTAGGGATTAAAGATTTTGCTATTTGTAGTACTGGGGAAATTCACGGAAATATTAATGAAACAGGAAAAGTAAGAAAGTTAGAAAGAAAATTAAAACGTGAACAACGCTCTTTATCACGTAAATATGAAAATTTAAAAAAGAGGGGTGAAACATCTGCTACTAACAAAAGAGCGAATATAGACAAAAATATTCTTAGCGTACAAAAATTACATGCTCGTTTAGTAAATATTAGATTAGAGTATGTAAAGTCTGTTGTGAATAAGTTAGTGAAAACCAAACCAACGTATATCATAATAGAAGATTTGAATATAAAAGGGATGATGAAGAATAAGCATCTATCTAAAGCTGTCGCACAGCAATGTTTTTATACGTTTCAAACATGGTTATTAGCAAAGTGTAAAGAATATGGCATTGAATTACACCAAGTAGACAGATTCTATCCTTCTTCTAAATTATGTTCCTGTTGTGGTCATAAGAAAGTGGATTTAAAACTGTCTGACAGAGTATACACATGCGAGTGTGGAAATGAAATAGATAGAGATTTAAACGCATCCATCAACCTTTTACAAGCAAAAGAATATACCATACTAACTTAACTAGGGTATATATGTACGGTGGGCTACATCGGAATTAACGCCTGTGGAGAGCCATATAAACCAAAGTAGCAAGATAGTAGCGAAATGGGGTTCGTAGAAGCAGGAAAACTCTAAGAGTATACATTTGTATATGTTTTTAGTAGCAGTCGATATAATATGACAATTTATGATTTTTCTGCAAAAACAATAAAAGGAGAAGAAAAGTCGTTACGTGAATATGAAGGAAAAGTAGTATTAATTGTGAATGTTGCTAGTAAATGTGGTTTTACACCGCAATATAAAGGATTGCAAGCTTTGTATGAAAAATATGAAGATCGAGGCTTTGAAATACTAGGATTTCCATGCAATCAATTTGGAGGTCAAGAACCTGGAACAGAAGAGGAAATTACGGAATTTTGCGAGTTAAATTATGGTGTAACGTTCCCCATGTTTATGAAAGTTGATGTAAAAGGCGATAACACCCATCCATTATTTCACTATGTAACGGAGCAAGCACCAGGATTATTAGGAATGAAAGCGGTAAAGTGGAATTTTACAAAATTTTTAGTAGGGCGTGATGGTAAAGTAGTGAATCGTTTTGCACCGCAGACGAAACCAGAGCAATTAGAAAAGGAAATTGAAAAGGTACTATAGAAAGAAGAAGCTCATTTAGAAGAGCTTCTTTTTGTGTGGGACCATGCATAGATGGGATGAGTGTCTTTCAGAGTTGAAAATTGAATGTATATCAGGGACTTATATGAAATAAATTTAATTGTTAATACAGAATAGTTTTTATTTGATAATAGGAGCATTCGACAATAATATAGTAGTATAAGGATGTAGGAGGAAAATAGCTTGAAAAAACTTATTTTTACAATAGGATGTTTTTTAATTATGTTAGCTGGATGTAGTACTAGTAATTATGATGCACATGTCGAAGCAGGTATGAAAGCATTGAAAGACACGAAGTATAGTGATGCAATTATGTGGTTTGAAAAAGCCGACCAAGAAAAATCTACAGATGAAACAAAAACATATATGAAAGTTGCAAAATGGATGGAACATGGTGCGACAGCGTTAAAAGATGGAGATTATAAACAAGCGATGGAAGACTCGAATCAAGTGATAGATACAAAAAAAAATGCGACACTTGAAAAAGCTGTAAAGTTCAATGCTGAAGATATGTTGCAAAAGGCAAAAGATATAGAGAAAAAAGAAATAACGAGAGAAGAAAAGAGAAAGAAAATAGAAGAAGAAGGAATTGATAAAGCAATTAAAGCGGTAGATAGCGTTGATGAAATAAGGGAAAAACAAAAAGATATCGGAGAGTCTTTAGATAAAGCTGAAAAAGTAAAAGAAAAAATAGAGGCAAAGAAAAATTAATATGCGCGTAATAAGCAAGATGATTCTTCGTTTTGGAGATGATTGTAAATTTCTAAAAGGTTGGAATTTGAAGGAACTATAGTAAAAAGATGCTCATATAGAAAAGCTTCTTTTTACTGTGTTCATTTTACAAAAAAAAAAAGAAAAAGTTCACACGGAATACAAATGTATTCGATACAATGTGGCGGTGAGAAAAAAGCCATAAATATAATGAAAAAGTATTATACTACTGCTGTTCAGTCAGAGAGGGAGAGAAAAATGAAAGAAGCGTTAAAAAAACAATTTCAAAATATGCGCTTTCCGTTATTAGTCGCTGTTTTGATTTGGTTAAAAACATATATTGTTACGCGAACTAGTTTTGATTTAAAGCTAGAATCTACTATGCAAGAATGGATTCTGTTTATTAGTCCATTAGCGTCTTCTTTAGTGTTAGTGGGACTTGCATTATTTGCAAAGGGTCAGAAACGGAATTATATAGCTATCGTTATTAACCTTATTATGACCATTATCTTAATCGGTAATGTAATGTTTTATGGTTTTTATAATGACTTTGTTACACTTCCGGTACTAATGCAAACATCGAATATGGATGGATTAGGATCTAGTGTCAAAGCGTTGTTAAACGTTAAATTTATCTTAATGTTTTTAGATATTATCGTTTTATTTTACATTGCTAAAAAGAAGCCAAACTTTGCAAAAACAGAACGTGTTTCTGGCTCTATGAAGTCACTTTATTTATTAATCTGTATCGCCATTTTTATGGTAAACCTTAGTTTTGCGGAAAAAGAACGCCCTGAATTGTTAACTCGTTCATTTGACCGCGTGATGCTTGTGAAAAACCTTGGATTATATGTTCATCAATTATACGATCTTGGATTACAAGCAAAAACAAGTTCACAAAAGGTATTTGCGGATGGAAGTAAAATTCAAGAAGCTGAGAACTATATGAAAACAGTTAACACGAAGCCTGACCCAAATATGTTTGGTATGGCAAAAGGAAAGAATGTTATCGTTGTTTCTTTAGAATCAACGCAGTCGTTTTTAATTGATTCTAAAGTGAATGGAAAAGAAGTTACACCGTTTTTGAACCAATTTAAAAAAGAAAGTTATTATTTTGAAAACTTTTATCATCAGACAGGACAAGGAAAAACATCTGATGCCGAGTTTATGATTGATAATTCTTTATATCCGTTAGATCGTGGTTCTGTATTCTTTACGAATGCTGGAAACGAATATGAGGCAACTCCAGAAATTTTACATCAGCAAGGCTATTATACAGCTGTATTCCATGCGAATAACGCTACGTTCTGGAATCGTAATATGATGTATCCGTCTTTAGGATATGATCGATTCTACAATGAATTAGATTATAAAGTTACTCCAGAGAATAAAATAGGATGGGGATTAAAGGATAAAGAATTTTTTGATCAATCTGTGGATAAATTACAAAAGATACAACAGCCGTTCTATACTCGTTTTCTTACGTTAACGAATCATTTTCCGTTTACGTATGATGACAGCATTAAAATGATTGAACCATTTAATTCAGGTGACGAGACTTTAGATAACTATTTTGTTACAGCACGTTACGAAGACGAAGCTTTAAAACGTTTTATTGAACGCTTAAAAGAAACAGGAATATATGACAACTCAGTTATCGTATTTTACGGTGATCACTATGGTATTTCAGATAATCATAATCGTGCAATGGCACAATTCTTAGGGAAAAATGAAATTAATCCATATGACCACATGCAACTGCAACGTACACCATTATTTATTCACGTTCCAGGTCAAACAGAAGGGAAAACAATGACTGCTCCTGCTGGTGAAGTAGACGTAAAACCGACGATTCTTCACTTATTAGGAGTTGATACTTCTAATGATATTGAGTTTGGTCATGATTTATTTTCACCAGAACGCAAACCATTTGTTGTAGAACGTGATGGAAGCTTTATTACAGACAAATATATTTATTACAACAACACATTCTATAATCGTCAAAATGGCCAAATCGTTCAAGTACCAGAGCAAGAGGCGAAAGCACTTATTGATCGAGCGCAGACAGAATTGAAAATGTCCGATAGTATTATTCAAGGTGACTTGCTACGCTTCTTTGATGGGAATAAGGTAAAATCAGGAACGATCAAAACAGCTATTAAAGAAGAAAAACAATAACGAAACCCCCGATGCCTGGGAAGGCATCGGGGGTTTCGTTATTCATTAATTTTATACTTGGTAAAAAACTTCACCGAGATGAATATAAGCCCCAAAATCGCATTTTAAAATTTTACATATGTACATTATCTTTCACATGCAATACCATCACCATCTCTATCTAACTTACTACTGTAGCCAGGATTACCAGCACGTAAAGGGGCTTTTCCAGCAGCTTTTACTTCTGAGCAATTTTTATAATATACATTTTCATTGCTTTGAGCTGGAGCAGCTTGTGGTTGTTGTTTACGAGCTTGTTCCTCGGCCTGGCGTTGTTGTTCTTCTTGTTGCTTACGAGTTTGTTCCTCAGCTTGGCGTTGTTGTTCTTCTTGTTGCTTACGAGCTTGTTCCTCAGCTTGGCGTTGTTGTTCTTCTTGTTGTTTACGAGCTTGTTCTTCAGCCTCTGTCTTTTCTTTATCTGCTTCCTTTTTTTTATCGTTTTGTTCTTCTTTTTTCTTAGAAGTATCTTGTTTTTCTTTAGCAACTGGTTTTTCAATAAAAGGAGTTGCAATATTGCCTAGTATAACAGCAGATACGAATAAAATCGTAGTGAGAAGAAATTGTTTTTTAGCCATTCCTGTTTTCTTAAAAATTGATAAAATAGCTAATACTAGAAAGGAGAAAGACATAATGAGAAAAATATTTGCGAAAAAATTTAGAATCGGGTGATCAGTATGTGCAGTACTTGTTAATGATATTAATAGAAAAATAATAAAAGAAATGACTGCAAATCTACCAAATTTTATTGTTTTTCCGTTTTTCTTAAAGAATGAAATAAAACATAAAATTAGTAGAATAAGAGTAGCTAAAAATAAAATTGTACTGATTGTGTTCCAAAATGCCATTTTTATATCTCCATTTGTAAGATTTTATTTATTGATTATATAAGAATATACTGAAAAACGCATGTAATCCTGTAATAGTTAGAAAAATAAGTATGTTTATATGGAAGTATCTGTAGTTTTTTTCTGTCAAAATAAAAATAGGTTAATTTAAGCGTTGGAATTGGGAAATATATTGCTTGATTTGTTAGTGTGGTTTCATATTATAAAACATGTTTGTTCGTTTTGTTTACAAAAAATAATCGTGGTATAATTTTACAATATATGTATATGAATCAAATTTAGAGTTAAAATGAAGGGAGTATGAGATGAAATCTGAAAGTATATTACACCATTTTCAAATTTTACAACAGCAGCGACATTGTTTCTTTCAAAAAATAGAAGATATTTCAAGTGAGCAACTATGGCATCAAAAAGAAGGAAAATGGTCGATTGGAGAGCATTTATATCATTTATATTTGATTACAAGAATGCTCAAAGTTGCGACAAAACTTTCTTTTGTTCTAATTCCGTATGCAAAAATGAGAAGGAAGAAATCATTTCAAAATCAAATTCATGATATATATGCTGAATATAAAGAAAAGCATGGAAAAGGGATGAAAGCGCCTTTTATTTTAGTGCCGCCGAAAAAAGTGAGTCATGCTTTGAATAAAGAAGAGCTATTGGTATTACTGTTAAATGAGACGAATAGATTGAAAGAATTGGTTGAGAATATCGAAGAGGGTATTGCTGGACATATAATATTTTTTGATCCATTAGCCAACTACCCTAACTTAATTCAAGGTATTCACCTTTTAGCGATACATGAAGAGCATCATTATAAGCTCATTGAAAAAATTATGGTGAAATAGTTAATGAATTTGGTGCTGAAGAAATATTGTTTACTAAAGTTAATGTTGAAGGTATAGCTGTTACTTTAAAAGCGACAATACCTTGATTTAGGGCATGCGGTGAACCTGTTCTATATCTTCCACCTGAAATTGGTGTATCGTTTAACTCCAAGGAAAATTGATTTTCACGAGTGGCCATTAATTGAAATTCTGCTAAATATGTTCCTAGTGTATTAATTATAATATTTCCAGTACCTGCTATATGAGTAAAAGCAGTTCCTATTATAGGCCCATTTGTATTAAAGGTAACATTACTACCGACTGCAACTGACTGGTTAGTAGTATCAAAAGTATATAGGTAGTTTGTTAAGCCTAATCCGGCAGGTCCAGTGGCACCGGTAGAACCGGTAGGTCCAGGTGGCAAATGAGGAAGAATAATTTTATTGATATCCATAAATGGGGAATTATTGAACAAATCTTTGTTTTTTGGATCTATGTTTTCTATCAAAATCACCTCGCTTATGTGTTAAAAAAATAGTAAGATAAAATCTTTTTAATAGATATCTTATTCTTATGTTATTAAATTAATTTATTTTAGAAACAATAAATAACTAATATAGTGTATTATTGTTTAGCCTGAATTTTAACAAAATAGTTATTTGACAGAAAGGAAGGATGAGATGCCTAACGCTAGTTATCAGTACCATGTATATAACGAGCATATGAGTTTTATAGTTTCGGTTCCTGTAAAAGAGGATGAATATGCAGAGAGGTTCGCAAAACGTGTAGCCGTGGATTTTTACGATTATACAGAAGAGCAGGTACAAAATGTAAACGTGGAATTCATCGTGAGCTATCGGATAGAATCAGCAATTAATTTAAATAGGTTAAACAAAGCTTAATAAAATCCTTATTTAGGAGAAAGAGGATTAGCTAAATATACTTTAGCTTAATCCCCAACTAATAATAAAACCTAGAATGCATATGCAAGCATATAAAATACTTAAAATTATTAAAATAGCAACAGCAAATTTTTTTCCTATATTTTTTGGAGATAAAACAGCTAAAACGATTGATATAGGTAATAAAAAAATATATAAAAGTTTGTATATTTAGATGATAGATTTAAAAATACGACAATAGTTAACAATACTGAAATGAAACCAAAATACTTTCTCATTACTTTATCCTTTCTTGAAAAATGAATTTAATAATTACGATTCGATTAAAGATATATAAAACACACTATTAATATTAAGTACAAAAGTAAGAACAATGTAGGTATGATTGTGATTATGCTTCTAATCGTTGTTATCACAGTATCTGGTGTATCCATTCCTATAAGGCCACAAATAAAGGTTATTGCTGTTAATATTAGTAAAAAAAGCACTTGTTCAGTAGAACTTGAGTTACTTTCAATGTATAGGATAAATAACCCAACACAAATAAGTGAAAAAATAAAAGACAATAAGTTTAAAGTATGCTTCATGAGTGCTCCTTTATTAATATGATGCTTTTTCCCTAAATTTTAGCAGATAGTAAATGGAATTTAAACAAAATAATCCTTTTGTATATCACAGGCTTAATACGATACAAAATAATGTGTTTATTGATTGAAATTTCTTTAGAGGCTCTTCTTGTTATAAGAATGCAGAATGAATATTGTCAAGGGGAGTGATTCTTATATGTTAGGGAAATGGATGAATAAGGAGAGACAACCTAAATGTAAACATAAATATAACTTCGTTAAAGTGCAGGATAGTGAAAATTTTAAAACAGGGCAGATGGGGATAGCTAGTTTTTATAAGTGTGAAAGGTGTGGAAAAGAAAAGGTTGAATACAAATATAATAGTGATATTAATAGCGATCTTTGGAATATATAAAATATCATTGGATATAGTCCGACTGGAAAACTAGAGGACGCCAAATCATTAGAGCAGTAGCTTAATTGCTGCATAGTCATTGGTGTCTTTTTTATTTTATAAAAGGGAGCATTCTGTAAGCTTGCTTTTGCTCTTATCTTAATCACTTGATGTCGTATCGTTCGACGTGCAAAATATAAACCAACATTAGGTGAATAGGAAAAGAATAAAATTTCACATATCATATGTTGATTAGCTAAAAGGATAGTAGAAGTTAGAGCATCAATATGGGTGCTTTTGTCATATTGAGAGCATCCACTAAATCGGGTCCTCTTTTTTATTTGTAAGATTCTGTTTTATTATTTATCGAATAAACGGATTAAGAGCACGGAAAATATGGGGAATATTTTTGTGATAAAATAGATTATAGAAAGAAAAAGCACCAAAATCCCTATATTTAAGGTTTTTTGGCACTTTTATCGTTTGTATGTGCTACAAAATAAATAGATTTAAAACTGTTCATTCTTCTCCCAGGATTCAACAATGTAATGAGCAACTGTTGGATTGTAACCTTTTCCAATTAAGTATGTGATTGCAGCAATTTCTGTCATTGCGTGTGATACGGATGTATATTTTGCTTCTTTTACACCATATTCTACCCAAGGTTTAACGAGGCTTAATACGGGTTGTTTTAAGTGTTGAAATTGTGCAGCGTATTGTTGGATTTGTTGTTCAGTTGGTTCTGTTGGCATTGTAGGGCCGGCTTGAGGGAAACGTGGATTGTATTGATAGTATGGCTGTTGATCAGGATGTGATTGATAATAGGGTTGCTGCGGATAAGGCTGTTGCGAGTTATAAAACATTTTTTTTCCTCCTTCAAGATACTAGTTACAGCATATAGTATGGGCGGACAAGAAAATATGTGATGAAAAAATGAGAGCGTGTTACAATATTAAATTGGGTGAAGATATTATGAATAAACAAGAACAAATTGAAAAAACGATTACATTTGTTAAAAGCATATTGGAAAAGGATGCAAGTGGTCACGATTGGTATCATGTTGAACGCGTACATAAATTAGCGATTGCATTGTTTGAAAAAGAAGGTGGGAATCGCTTTGTTATTGAAATGGCGGCTTTACTTCACGACGTTGCAGATGAGAAGTTAAATGAGAGTGAAGAAACTGGCATGAAGAAAGTAACGGATTGGCTTGAACTATTAGGGGTTCGTCAAGAAGAGGCACGGCATATTGTTCATATTATTGCAAATATGTCTTATAAAGGTGGAAACGGCGGAACTGTGGCAACGTTAGAAGGTAAAATTGTTCAAGATGCAGATCGTCTTGATGCACTTGGAGCAATCGGGATTGCACGAACTTTTGCTTATGGAGGGGCAAAGGGCCGTTTACTGTATGACCCAAACATTCTACCGCGTGAAACGATGACGAAAGAAGAATATCGAAAAAACGATGAACCATCGCTAAATCATTTTTATGAAAAACTGTTAAAGTTAAAAGATTTAATGAATACAGTTGCAGCGAAGGAAGAGGCAGAAGAGCGTCATCGCTATATGGAACAATTTATTGATCAATTTATGAAAGAGTGGAATGCACGAATATGAGAATGTTAACAGTCGAAAATGTATCGAAATCATATGGAGACAAACCATTATTTAATGGTCTATCTTTTAGTATTGCGGAAGGGCAGCGTGCTGGTATTATCGGTGTAAATGGAACAGGGAAATCAACGCTATTAAAAATTATTGCGGGTGTGGAAATTCCAGATACAGGGGAAATGACGCATACACGTGGATATACAATTAGTTATTTATCACAGCAACCTGATTTTAAAGAAAATTTAACTGTACTGGAGCAAGTGTTTCATGGGGATACACCGTTAATTCGTCTTCTTCGTGAGTATGAGCAAACATTATTGAACTTAGAAAAAAATCCAACAAGTGAAAAAGCGCAGGAGGCATTATTTGCAGTGCAGCAGCGTATGGATGCAATGAATGCTTGGGAAGCGAATGCAAATGCAAAATCATTGCTAACGAAGCTCGGCATTACTGATTTTTCTGCAGCAGTAGGAAATTTATCGGGTGGACAGAAAAAACGCGTTGCGATGGCGCAATGTTTCATTCAAACACCAGATTTATTAATTTTAGACGAGCCGACGAACCATCTCGACCATGAAACAGTAGAATGGCTAGAAGAATATTTATCACGTTATACAGGTTCTGTTTTACTTGTTACGCATGATCGATATTTTTTAGATCGTGTAACGAACCGTATTTTTGAATTAGATAATGGTAAGTTATATAGCTATGAAGGAAATTACGGTGCTTTTTTAGAAGCGAAAGCACTTCGAGAAGAACAAGAAATGGCACAGGAAGCAAAGCGCCAAAACTTATATCGCCGTGAGCTTGCTTGGATTCGCCGCGGTGCGAAGGCGCGCTCTACGAAGCAAAAGGCACGTATCCAGCGCTTTGAAGAATTGCAACAGCAAGATGGACCAAGTGCAAAACAAAACGTGGATATTGCGCTTGGAGGCAGCCGATTAGGAAAGAAAGTACTGGAATTAAAAGATGTGACAAAAACATTTGGTGATAAAACTGTTCTTCAACATTTCCAATATATTGTGAAACCGGGAGATCGCATTGGTATTATCGGTGCGAATGGCAGCGGGAAATCTTCTCTATTAAACATGCTTGCTGGTAAAATTACACCAGACAGCGGTGAAATTGAGGTTGGACAAACGGTAAAAATCGCATATTATACGCAAGAAAATGAAGATATGAATTTAAATCAGCGTATGATTGAGTATATTAAAGAAGTAGCTGAAGTGATTCATACGACAGATGGAAAAACGATTAGTGCTTCCCAAATGTTAGAACGTTTCTTATTCGAGCCACATACACATGGTACACCGCTTAGTAAATTATCAGGTGGTGAAAGAAGAAGATTATATTTATTGCGTATTTTAATGGGAGAGCCGAATGTTTTACTTTTAGATGAGCCTACGAACGATTTGGATACGCAAACACTAACAGTGCTTGAAGATTATTTAGAAGAGTTTCCTGGTGTTGTCCTTACTGTATCGCATGATCGATACTTCCTTGATAAAATTACAGAAGAACTGTTTGTATTTGAAGGGAACGGAAACGTTCGCATCTTCTTTGGCAGCTATAGCGATTATTTAGATGAGAAAAAAGCACAAGAAGCACTGTTAAAAGCAGAAGTTCAGAAAGAAAAGAAAGTAGAAGAAGCGCCAAAACAACAAAGGAAACGTAAGCTTTCCTATAATGAACAGCGTGAATGGGAAACGATTGAAGATAAGATTGCAGAATTAGAAGCGAAAATTGAAAGTATTACAGAAGAATTAGAAAAAGTGGGTGCTGATTATACGAAAGCACAGCAACTCTCTGAAGAGCAGCAGCGAACAGAAGAAGAATTAGAACAGACAATGGAGCGTTGGAGTGAATTATCTGACATTGTTGAAGGATTAAAGTAAAAACAAGCCGCATATGTTGAAATGTAAAGGGAAAATCTTTACACTATTGGTAGAAACTATTTTAGGAGGGAAATCATGCGCACATCTAATCCAATGTTAAAAAAAGATGCGTTTCGTAAAGAAGGCGTAAGCACTTCAGCGATGACAGTCGGTGGTGCAGTTGCGAAAACGTTCATTATGCTTATTTTGTTATTAGGAACGTCAGTGTACGCATATATGCAGATGATACAAAATAAAATGCAAATGCCAGTGTTAATTGGTGCTTTAATTATTGCGGCAATTATTGCATTTGTATCGATCTTTGTACCGCGTATTTCACCGATTACAGCACCGATTTATGCAGCAGTAGAAGGGATTGTATTAGGAAGTATTTCTGCTGTATATACAATGAAATTTGGTGATTATATTATTTTACACGCAGTATTATTAACAGTTTCTATTTTACTAGCAATGTTAGTGTTATATGCAACGCGTGTTGTGAAGGTGACAGATAAGTTTCGTACGGGTGTGATGGCAGCGACGTTTGGAATTGCGATTATGTATTTAATCGTTTTAGTTTTACAACTATTTGGCGTACCAGTTCCATTTTTACATCAAGGTGGAACAATTGGTATGATTGTCAGCGCAGTTGTAATTGTTGTTGCTGCATTAAACTTAATGTTAGACTTTGATTTCATTGAAGGCGGTGCACGCGGAGGCGCTCCAAAATATATGGAGTGGTACGGTGCGATGGGTTTAATGATGACATTAGTTTGGTTATACTTAGAAATTTTACGTTTCGTTTCTTATTTTGTAAAAAATGATTAACGTACTAAAATCCTGCATGATTGTATCATGCAGGATTTCTTTTTGAAATTTTATAGAGAGAAAGTTGGCTTTTCGTAGTAAAAAATAATTTTTTACATTTTTTACTACACGTTTCGTTTTTTCTACAATAAAGAAAAAACGAAGAGGTGGCATGAACCGTATGATGAATCGAGTTGCGTTAATTGGCAGATTAACAAAAGATCCAGAGTTATTCTATACAAAACAAGGAATTGCTTATGCACGTATATGTGTTGCGGTAAATAGAGGATTTCGTAACAGTTTAGGAGAGCAACAAGCAGATTTTATTCATTGCATGATTTGGCGGAAATCAGCGGAAAATGTAACGATGTACTGTAAAAAAGGGGAACTTGTTGGTATAACAGGACATATTCATACGAGTCAATATAATAATGAGAGCGGTAAGAGAATATATAAGACAGAAGTTGTGATTGAAAGAATTACATTTTTAGAGAAGAAAAAAGAGCAAGCACCTCAGTAGGAGTCTTATTTAAGAACATGTTACAATACAGCTAAGAACAGCAATAAAGGAGAGACAATTTACGTGAAGATTAAAGGAATTGAACCGACACCGAGCCCAAATACAATGAAGGTTATTTTAAATGAAGTATTACCAGCAGGAGCACGTAACAATTATACGCGTAATAATGTAATAGAGGCTCCAGAGAGAGTACAGCAAATTTTGCAAATTGAAGGTGTAAAAGGTGTATATCATGTAGCGGACTTTTTAGCAGTAGAGCGTAATGCGAAATATGACTGGAAACATATTTTACAGCAAGTTCGCGCAGTCTTTGGTGAAGAAGTCGTAACAGAGAGTGAACAAGAGCAAAATGCCCATTTTGGTGAAGTGAAAGTGTTTATTCAAATGTTCTTTACCATTCCAATGCAAGTGAAACTAACAGATGGTACAACTGAGGAACGTGTAGGGTTACCAGATCGTTTTAAGGAAGCAATTATGAAAGTGCAAATGTCAGCGCCAAATGTTGTGAAAGAGCGTAAATGGGTGGAGCAAAGTACGCGTTATGGTAGTTTTGAAGAGATTGGAAAAGAAGTTGTGGAAGAGGTTGTTGCGGCATATCCAGCCGATCGTGTAGATGCGATTGTCCAAGAATTATTACAACAAGCAGGAGAGGTAGAAGTAACGATTACAAAGCGTGAGCCATATAAAGTAACAGAGGAAATGATAAATGATTCTGATTGGACAAAACGCTATGCAGCACTAGAACAAATGGATCCGACAGAAGAAGATATTCCTGTACTAGAGAAAGCGTTAGAAGATGAAAAAGTATCGATTCGTCGCTTAGCAACTGCTTATTTAGGAATGGTTAAAGGGGATCGTGTCTTACCTTTACTCTATAAGGCATTATTAGATAAATCAGTCAGTGTACGCCGCACAGCAGGTGATTGCTTATCAGATATCGGTGACCCTGCAGCAATGTTTGTGATGATTAAGACATTAAAAGATTCAAGTAAACTTGTACGCTGGCGCGCGGCAATGTTTCTATTTGAAATTGGTGATGAAAGTGCAATCCCAGCACTTCGCGTAGCACAAGAGGATCCGGAATTTGAAGTAGCAATGCAAGCGCGTTTAGCACTTGAACGCATTGAGGGCGGTGAAGAAGCAAAAGGTTCTGTTTGGAAGCAAATGACAGAGTACCGAAAAGGAGAATAATAACTATGATTGTCTTTTACGATAGTTGGTGTCCGATGTGTACAAAGGTTGCAAATCGAACGAAGGAACTAGATAAAAAGGGAAAAATAACATTTGTTTCTTTTCGTGAAGATGAAATTGTTCGGCACTATTGTTTATCAGAAGAGATGCAGCAAAACATGGAACAACATTTATACATTTATAAGGATGCCCGCTGGTATAAAGGGATTCAAAGTATATATGTCTTAGCGAAAAGAATTCCTGCATACTGGGCAATCGTACCTTTTATTAAACTATCGATTCTTTTCGGGTTTGGTCACGTCTTATATGATTATATTGCGACAAAGAGAGAAATTGTTCCTGTTGGACATTGTAAAAATGGTGCTTGTGAAATCCAAAGGAAAAAATAAGAAAGTCAACATGTTTCTTTTGCGTCTAGTATTAGAGCGTGATATGATGAATCTGGAATGAAAGTTGAAGGAGAGATTGGTAACATGACAAATGCATACGAAGAATATATGCGCCAAATGGTAATTCCGATGCGTCAAGAGTTAGTACGCTCGGGATTTAAAGAATTAACAACAGCAGAAGATGTACAAGAATACATGGAAAATGCAGAAGGGACAACATTAGTTGTTGTGAACTCTGTTTGTGGTTGTGCGGCAGGATTAGCACGTCCATCAGCTGGTCAAGCGGTTGTACGTTCTGAGAAGCAACCTGACAATCTTGTCACTGTATTTGCAGGTCAAGATAAAGAAGCAACAGCGATGATGCGCTCTTACTTTGATGATATCCCGCCATCTTCACCATCAATGGCACTATTAAAAGGAAAAGAAGTTGTTCACTTTATTCATCGTCATGAAATTGAAGGTGCAACAATGGAAGAGATTATTCACAACTTAGAACAAGCTTTTGAAAAGCATTGCTAAAAAGGGAGAGATTTTCTCCCTTTTTCTTTGTAATGAGGTGACAGAATGATTGTAACGACAGCAGGCCGAACAAATAAAGAAATGACCGCATATGCAAAAAAAATAGCAACCGACTTGCAAAGTTCTTTTCTTGTGAGAAATGACCGTCCTATTTATGAATTACATGAACAATATAAACAAGATATACTTGTTGCCCAGAAAAACCGATTAGCAATTTATCCGCAAGGAACGGAAGAATCGTTCTTTTTTCATCCGAATTCAGCTATGTTTCGCGTGAAACGATTAATGCGCGGTGAACATGATCCGTTTCTGCAAGCCGCGCAGCTAGAAGAAGGGATGAAAGTGTTAGATTGCACACTCGGTATGGCATCTGATAGCATTGTGGCAAGTTATGCTGTAGGAGAAGCGGGAGAAATCACTGGATTAGAAGGTAATTGCTATATGGCATATTTGATTGAAAAAGGTCTTCAGCAGTGGGATACAAGTGTAACAGAAATGAACGAAGCAATGCAGCGAATTACAGTTAAGAATACGGAACACTTATCTTTTTTACAGCAATGTAAAGATCATAGCTACGATGTAGTATATTTAGATCCGATGTTTGAAGAAACGGTATTAGAATCAGATGGTATTCGTGGTTTAAAACATTTTGCGTTGTACAACGATATTACGGATGAAACAATGAAAGAGGTTAAGCGTGTAGCGCGAAAACGTGTTGTGTTAAAGGATCATTTTCGCAGTATGCGTTTTGAAAAACATAACTTCTTTGTCTATAAACGAAAAAGCGCAAAATTTCATTTTGGTGTAATTGAAACTTGCTAATTATTTGGCAAGATGTATAATAGATTATAATAAATTTTATAGGAAATCTTGGATGAAGAGAGTAATTATTTTCAGAAGCAAAAGCGAGCTAGGGATGGTGAAAGCCTAGTGCAGAGAAAATAATGAAGCGCACTTCGGAGATGCTGCTTGAACAGTGTAGTAGAGTAAGCCGGGGCTCCCTAACCTCGTTATAAACGGGAAAGTGGTTCATAATGAACAACAAGGGTGGTACCACGGGTGTAAACTCGTCTCTTTTTTTAGAAAAGAGGCGAGTTTTTTTATTGATAAAAAGGAGGAAGATACTGATGGAATATAAAATGAAGTTCGCACAGCATGTATTCGACGTATTAGAACCAGGTTTATCATTAGAACAAATTGTAGCTTTAGTTGAAACACCAAAGCAAGATGAGTTTGGAGATGCAGCATTTCCTTGTTTCACATTAGCAAAACAATATAAAAAAGCACCAGCAGTTATTGCACAGGAATTGGTGAATAAATTATCTCACCCATTTTTTATAAAAGTAGAAGCGGTTGGACCATATGTAAATGTGTTCTTTGATCGTCAAACTGTAAGTAATGAAGTGTTGAATGCAATACTAGATGAAAAAGATGAATATGGACAGCTGCACTTTGGCCAAGAAAAAACGGTTGTAATTGACTATTCATCTCCTAATATAGCTAAGCCGTTTTCGATGGGACATTTACGTTCTACAATGATTGGAAATGCATTAAAACATATATGTGAAAAATGTAGTTATGAAGTTGTAGGCATTAACTACGTTGGGGACTGGGGAACACAGTTTGGTAAGCTCATTACTGCTTATAAAAAATGGGGCGATGAAGAGTTTGTTAGAGAAGATCCGATTCGTGAGTTATTTAAGTTGTACGTACACTTTCATGAAGAAGTAAAAGAGTATCCAGAGCTCGAAGAAGAAGGGCGTGCATGGTTTAAGAAGCTAGAAGATGGCAATGAAGAAGCGGTATATTTGTGGAACTGGTTTCGTCACGAATCGTTAAAAGAGTTCTCTCGCATTTATGAGCTGCTTGGCGTAGAATTCTCTAATTTTCAAGGAGAAGCATTTTACAATGATAAGATGGATGATTTCGTTACGCTTATAGAGGAAAAGGGTTTACTAGAAGAATCAGACGGAGCACAAGTTGTTAATTTAGAAGCAGAAGGAATGCCGCCATGTTTAATTAAAAAGTCAGATGGTGCTACACTCTATGCAACGCGTGATTTAACGGCTGCACTATATCGTCAAAACACGTATAATTTTGATAAAGCACTATATGTCGTTGGAGATGAACAAAGCTTACATTTCTCACAATTTTTCACTGTACTAAAGAAATTAGGATTCCAGTGGGTAGAAGGTATGTCTCATGTTCCATTCGGACTTATTTTAAAAGACGGTAAGAAAATGTCTACTCGTAAAGGAAAAGTTGTTTTACTGGAAGAAGTGTTAGAAGAAGCAATTACACTAGCAAAGCAAAATATTGAAGAGAAGAATCCGAACTTAAAGAACAAAGATGAAGTAGCAAGACAGGTCGGGGTTGGCGCAGTTATTTTCCATGATTTGAAAAATGAACGCATGCATAATATCGAATTTTCACTTGAAAATATGTTGAAATTCGAAGGAGAAACAGGGCCATATGTACAATACACACATGCACGTACTTGTTCGTTATTGAAAAAAAGCGATATCGATATTGAAAAACAAGAGTTACAGTTAACAGACGATATAAGCTGGACCGTTATAAAACTGTTGCATCGTTTTCCGCAAGTCATTGAAACAGCGTTTGCCAAAT
This sequence comes from Bacillus sp. BP-3, assembly GCF_028401955.1. Taxonomy (GTDB): domain Bacteria; phylum Bacillota; class Bacilli; order Bacillales; family Bacillaceae_G; genus Bacillus_A. Next base: position 38,521 of record NZ_JAQOTJ010000017.1, on the reverse strand, counting down.
ATGAGCCATCTCATATTGCGAAATATTTATTAGACGTAGCGCAAGCGTTTAATAAATATTACGGAAATGTTCGTATTTTAGAAGAAAATGCAGAGAGAGAAAGCAGACTTGCACTCGTATATGCGGTGGCAGTTGTGTTAAAAGAAGGTTTGCGTTTACTTGGGGTGGAAGCGCCTGAGGAGATGTAACAGACGTAAAAGAGAAAGGGATTTAATATGAATCAATTCCTTTCTCTTCTTTGTATATATTCATCTTTTTAGTATGTTTTTAAGATCCAGCAAATTTGAAATCTCATAAGTGGGTTTTAAGTCAGATGTATTTACGATTTGATTAGGGTTAAACCAGCATGTATCGATACCGAAATTGATTCCACCTTGTATATCAGAAGTTAAGCTATCGCCTACCATCAATACCTTGCTCTTGTCAGTATGTTTTAATTTGTTTAAAGCGTATTCAAATATTTTAGAATCTGGCTTTGATACATGAACATCCTCAGAAACTACTATATCTTCAAAATATTTTGCTACAACAGATTTCCGGATTCTATTATCTTGAACATCTTTAAGACCATTGGTAATGATAGAAAGTTTATAGTCTTGATGTAGACTCTCTACAAGGTCTATACTCTCATCATATAAAAAAGATGCATTAGATAAATGTTTCATATATAATTGTGCGAATTCAACTTCGTCAAATTCATCATCTAATTGATTTGATAACCGTTTAAATCTTTCAACATTTAATTTTTTCTGAGTAATAACTCCATCCTCTAACTCTTTCCATATGGCTGTATTGATAGACTTGTATACTTTCAAATGATAACTTTCATCATATTCTATATTACATGCCAGCATCGTATTTTTAAGAGCGTCCTTTTCTGATTTTTTAAAGTCAAATAACGTCTCATCTGCATCAAATATTATAACTTCGTACTTCATAGTAATCCTCCAAATATAGTTAGTTTTTGTAGCCGCCTTTTATAAAAAGTCTTATCAACGTACTCATTTAAGATACCTTTATACATCAAAGCGCAAAGGCTAGGTTTTACACAAAATACCTTCTATGATTTTACAACACTTTATAAAATACAGTATTTATAAAGTGTTGTATATGACAAATGTCCTATTAAGCGTGGGGTAAGAGAAACACATTAAGCTTTTAAGAGAAGATAACATTCAAAGGAACGAGGTTATTTTTTCTCAATCCATATGAACTTTTAATCATATGCTTGCAGAACTCTTCGTCGTTTCTGAATCCAAAATAAAGGGATTTAAATCATTTATAGTAGACTGAAGTGCCGTAGCTTTGGCACAAAAACTATTATGTATATTGCGCGAATTGGAAACAATACGATTATATTTTTCATAGTATAAAAACGCTTTTAATTCTGCTACTAGTAGTGTATTCACTACTTTTTCTAAGTGCTCATGAAAATCACTGTAATATCTTGTTTTTGGACTAGTGGTTTAGTAATTTTTGATGTAAACTGATTTATAGGAAAGATCCTTTTCTGTGAATTTGGTGGGGGGAGATCAATTCTACGAAGAAAAAGTCTTCTTTTATACGTCTTTGTTCATTTATACAAAATATTTTATACTCTTTAGAGATTCGAATAAAACAACAACAAATCAACTTAACTTATAAATTTAATAGGGGATAAGAATAATGAGTAAAAGTAACACGTTAAAGGTATGTAGCAAATCAGTTGCGGTAATAGGAGTAACTGGGATATGTTTATTTTTATCAGAACCAACGTTTATAAAAGCTGAAAACTTACAATCTAACAATATAAAAGTACAAGATAATCAAGTTGGTGATAACTTACAAAGTAAAGATATTAAATCAAATAATTTACAAGATAATAGTTTTACAACAGATAATTTACAAACTGACGGAGTGAAATCGAATAATCCGCAAAACCCACAAGATAGTAATATTAAATCAGAAAATGTACAAGGTATAGATGTAGAATCAAATAGTCAACAAGATAACAGTGCTAAATCATCTAACTCACAACCTAGCACAACAAATGTACAAGAGACTCAAATTATTGAGTTTTCACAGGGTAATGGTATTTGGTCTGTACCATATGGATTACAAGGTGCAAACTATATTGATTCTACTAATAAGTATGCAGGAAAATCAGTTCAACTGATTCAAAAAATGATAGTAAACAATGCAACTTGGTATCAATTTAGTATAGATGGTAAAACAATAGGTTGGTTAGATAGTAAAGTATTAAGTAAATTATCGAACATACAAGAAATAAATCAAGACGCTATAATGGGTGCGACATATAATAATGGCATTTGGTCTTTACCATATGGCGTTAAGGGTGCAATCTATGTAGATACTTCAGATAAATATGCATACGATAACATTAAATTAATCGAAAAAGCAATGTTTGGAGATACAACTTGGTATCAATTTAGTGTAGAGGGTAAAGTAATAGGTTGGGTTGATTCAAAGGCATTGGACAAAGATGGGGTAAAACCTGTTAATTTCTCTGTAACAATTGGAACGACCAACGGTAATGGGATATGGTCAAAACCTTATGGTGTGATGGGTGCTCAATACATAGGTTCTACTAATGTTTATGCTTATCAAACATTACAAGTAATAAAGACAGTTAAAAAGGGAGTTACAAACTGGTATCAAGTTAAAAATGATAAAGGGGTAATTGGTTGGATAGATGGTGATAAAGCTGTAACTGACTTAGAAAATTTACCTATCGAAAACAGTTCAGTACTAATTGGTGGTTCAGCAAAACCTTCTGACGGTGTTTGGAGTGTACCATATGGAGAATATGGTGCTAACTGGATTGCATCAGTTAGTGATTATAGCTTTAAACAAGTTAAAGTTATCCAAAAAGTAAAGAAAAATAATGTTGTGTGGAGTAAAATCAAATTAGGGGATAAAGAACTAGGTTGGGTTGATTCAAGAACATTATCTAATCTTGTGATTAATGATGAAAATAAAACTGTATTATTAGGAGATACATACGGTCATGCAATTTGGACTTTACCTTATGGTGAAGAGAACGCTAAATATGTTGGTTCTGCAAATAACTATGTAAATAAACCCATTAAAGTAATTGGTAGTTTAACTAGGGAACAAACAGTTTGGTATCATTTTATGGTAGACGGTAAAGAACTAGGTTGGATTGACTCTAAAACAGTTTCTAATGCATCTAACATAATAGAAATGAATGAGACTTATCATGTAGAAAATAATCAAGGTCATACAGTATGGACTAGACCTTACGGAATGCAAAATGCTTCATATGTAGGTTCGGCTTCAGACTTTACTAATAAAAACTTGAATGTAAAATTATCTGTAAACTATAACGGTGTAACATGGTATGGTTTTAAAAATTCTAGTGGTAATTTAAATTGGATAGATAGTAAAGCGGTTGTAAAAGGTTCTACTTACCCATATTTGGATGTACCAATTATTAGTCAACGTGACCCTTATATTCCATCAAGAAATTTAGTATCCGGTTGTGAGATAACATCAGTAACGATGATGTTACAATATGCAGGTGCGAATGTAGATAAAGTTCAACTTGCATACGAAATGCCGTATTCTAGTTTTGATCCAAATCAAGGTTTTGTAGGAAATCCTTTTGGTAAAGGTTGGACTATATATCCTCCAGCTTTAATGGATTTAGTACGTAAATACACTGGTAGTGCAATAAATCTAACTGGTTTAGAAATAAAAAGAAATTTAGACGACGGGAAACCTGTTGTCGTTTGGATGACTATGCATGGTTTTACAGTCCATGCTATTACGCTTGTAGGGTATGATGAAAACTATTTTTATTATAACGATCCTTGGACTGGTGAGAAAAATGCTTCTATGTATTGGTCTGACTTTTATAACAATTGGTCTACACAAAATAGACGAGCTATTTCATATTAAAGTATTGGGTAGAGTTTAAAGAATAACTCTACCTTTTTATATGGATGTATAAAAACAAAAAAAGGTTGGTTTCAATAAGTATTTCAACATAATAAATTTCGTTAAGGTGTTTCTATAGAATGCCTTCTTTATGGCCAAATAAATGCCCCCTTGTTTGGTTATCTCAAGCAAAAACTACTCTTAGTAGGTGTCCAAATTTATTAGGGGGCTAATGAGGAAATAAAAATATCATATATTTAATTATCAAAAAATCCTAATGCATATTTTACTCCTTCATGGATATCGGTTGTTTCGTATCCTGCTAATTCTTCATTGGTAATCTGCATTTTCACATTATCTAATTCGTAACCACTGTCTAAATCAATATTCAACAGAACCTCATATCCATCAGTAGTAACGTTCGTTTCTATAATGCTGAAGGTTTGAATCGCAGTACCTGTTTCGTATTCGATTGGTTCTAAAAAGTCCGACATAAAAACACCACTTTTCCTGATAATAACCATGTTTGGTTCTTTCAGTAGTTTAACCATGCGACATGCTGTTATTCGTGTAACGTTCTTAAAGATGTAGAATAAAAAAAGTAGTAAAGATAAAAATAAAATAAATTCAACTCAGAAAAAATTCTAAATTAATTGACAATTGGTGTTGTGTTGGAATAAAATAACTGTTAATAAAAGTATACAAATCTGATGACGAGAACGAGTAAAATATATCACTGTTCCCCAGAGAGCCGGTGCCTTGCTGCAAGCCGGTGTTCGGTATATATTTGAAAATCATCTCCGAGGAGTCGAGCTGAACATAGTAAGTTCGAACGGTTGTCTACCGTTACAAGGAACGCGTATGATTGTACGTTGCTGAGTGCTATTGATGAACGATTAATCAATAGAAGTAGGGTGGTAGCGCGGGTAAACCCGTCCCTAATGATAGGGACGGGTTTTTTGTGTGCTTTTAATTATTTCTTAAGGAGTGATTGTAGATGAAGAAGGTAGATGTGAAAGAAGCAGCTGTAAGGAGAGAAGCGCGAATTCGTAAGCAATGGAATGAACAGGATACCTTTATGCAATCGATTCGAAATCGTGAAGGTGCACAATCTTTCGTATTTTATGAAGGACCGCCAACTGCGAATGGACTTCCGCACGTTGGGCATGCCCTAGGGCGGACCATTAAAGATTTGGTTGCAAGATATAAAACAATGACAGGATATAAAGTGCTGCGTAAGGCTGGATGGGATACACATGGATTACCGGTGGAATTGGGCGTTGAAAAGCAGCTCGGTATTTCTGGTAAACATGATATTGAAAAGTACGGTGTAGAAGCCTTTCTGGCAAAGTGTAAAGAGAGTGTATTTACGTATGAAAAGCAGTGGCGTGAATTTACAGAAAGTATTGGTTACTGGGTTGATATGGGTACGCCGTATATCACGTTAGATAATTCTTATATTGAAAGTGTTTGGCATGTTCTTGGAACGATTCATGAAAAAGGATTGCTGTATAAAGGTCACCGCGTTTCTCCTTATTGCCCAAGCTGCCAAACGTCATTGAGCTCACATGAGGTGGCGCAAGGATATAAAACAGTGAAGGATTTAAGTGCAACAGTTAAATTTCAGCGTACAGATCGGGAAAACGAGTATCTTCTCGGCTGGACAACAACGCCATGGACGCTTCCAGCTAATGTAGCACTAGCTGTTCACCCAGAGCTGGAATATGTAAGGGCCCAGCAAGGGAATACGATTTATATTGTTGCAAAAGAGTTAGCGAAAGATGTACTGCAGCAAGATTATAAAGTGTTATCTGTTCACAGGGGAAGGGAGTTAACGGGCATTTCTTACGTATCGCCATTTCAATTTGCAGAAGTCACAAATGGTCATTGTGTAGTAAAAGCTGATTTTGTCACAGCCAATAGCGGTACAGGAATTGTTCATATCGCCCCTGCTTACGGAGAAGATGATTATAAAGTGGTTCAAGAAAATGATCTATCATTTGTTAATGTTATAAACGAGAAGGGAGAGTACACATCTGATGTTCCTTTTTTACAAGGGAAATTTGTAAAAGAGTGTGATGTTGAAATTGTTCGCTATTTAGCTGAGCATGGTCTTCTTTATCATAAGGAGAAGTATGAGCATAGTTATCCGCATTGTTGGCGCTGCGATTCACCGCTACTTTATTATGCAAATGAAAGTTGGTTCATTCGAACAACTGCGTTAAAGGAGCAATTTTTACAAAATAATAATGAAGTAACATGGCATCCAGAACATATCCAACATGGCCGGTTTGGTAACTTTTTAGAAAACATGGTGGATTGGAACATTAGCCGGAAACGATATTGGGGTACACCGCTAAATGTATGGGAATGTGAAGCTTGTTACCATCAATTTGCGCCGAAAAGCATTGAAGAATTAAGAAAATATGCAATTGGAATGGTTGATGAAAAGATTGAATTGCATAAACCATATGTAGATGAAGTGAAAATTAGTTGCCCAAAATGCAGTGAAACAATGAAACGTACGCCAGAAGTAATTGATGTTTGGTTTGATAGTGGTTCGATGCCGTTTGCTCAGTATCATTATCCATTTGAAAATAAAGAGTTATTTGAAGCGCAGTTTCCAGCGGATGTGATTGCTGAAGGAATTGATCAGACGCGTGGTTGGTTTTATAGCTTACTTGCGGTGTCTACTCTATACACTGGAAGAGCGCCGTATAAGCGTGTATTATCACTTGGGCATGTGTTAGATGAAAATGGGCAAAAAATGTCAAAAAGTAAAGGGAATGCGTTAGACCCAGTAGATTTAGTAGAGAAATTTGGAGCGGATGCTTTGAGGTGGGCGCTGCTTGTAGATAGTGCGCCTTGGAATCCGAAACGATTTTCAGAACGAACTGTACAAGAAGCAAAATCAAAACTCGTTGATACGTTGTTAAATGTGTATAGTTTTTACGTATTGTACGCGGAGTTAGATGGATACAATCCAAAACAGGAATATCGTACAAAGAAGACAAAACTGGATGAGTGGGTATTATCAAGGTTGCATAGTACGATTCAAAAGGTAAGTATAGCTTTAGAAGATTATCAATTTACAACAGCTGCACGTGAAATAGCATTATTAGTTGAAGAAGTAAGCAATTGGTATGTAAGACGTTCGCGCAATCGCTTTTGGGCGTCTAGTATGAATGCTGAAAAAGCGGCAGCATATGCTACACTTCACGAAGTACTTGTTACGCTTAGTAAGCTGCTTGCACCGTTTACACCATTTTTAGCTGAAGATATTCATTTCAATTTAGAAGACAGCAGTGTTCATTTGGCGGATTATCCAGTATGTGAAGAAGCGCTAATTCAAAAACAGCTTGAAAGAGAGATGGAAGCTGTTTTACAAGTAGTTGAGCTTGGACGTAGTATTCGTAATCAACACACATTAAAAGTAAAACAACCATTAACAAAATTAGTTGTATTTGAGAATACGAAGCGAGAAATGGATTGGAATTCTTATAAAGAGATTGTAATGGATGAGTTAAACGTGAAAGAAGTGACAATCGAATATAGTGAAGCGGATTATATGTCATATCAGTTAAAACTAAACTTTAAACAAGCAGGCCCGAAATTCGGAAAACAAATCAATACGGTCAATCATTGGCTGCAAAATTTATCTAATGAAGAAGTAAAAGTGTTTCTAAAAGATGAAAATGGAGCATGTCAATTGTCGTCTGGAGAAGTTGTCGCAGTAACATTAGAAGATGTGTTTATTGAAAAAATACCGAAAACAGGATTTGCTGATGCTGCGAATGGGGTATACACCGTTATGATGGACACGCATGTAACGGATGAATTGCTACAGGAAGGAATGGCGCGAGAATTTATTCGCGCTGTGCAGGAATATCGCAAACAATTGAATTTGCCAGTAAATTTGCGAGTAGATATTGAAATTGAATGTGACGAGGAATTACAGGATGTAATGATGAAGTATAAAGAATTACTGCAAGAAAACTTACTTATGAAACAATTATTCATTAAGGAATGGATGCAACAAGCAGAACAAATTCAAGTAGGAAATAAGCAGGTATTGATTCATCTTCGAGCGAACGAAATATAAGAGAAGAAAAAACAGAGTGTACGCTCTGTTTTTTCTTTTAAAGAAAATGTGAAAAAACGTTGTAAGTTCTATACCTAGTATATACAATTATGAAAAAAGAATGGAGTGAAAAGATGCGAGATTTTGAGAAATTAAGGGTATTTGTAAAAAAGAAAGAATTTTTAAATGGTTTATCGGAAATTCAAAACGAAATTGAGGAAATAAGAGCAAAAAATTCCCTTTCCTATATGAAAGAACGGTTAGGTGAAATTTCTTCAGAAGAAGATTTTTATACACTTATTCAACTGTTGGATGAAGGCTTGATGCCATCTTATAGTAGATTTGTAGTGCGGTATGCACATCGTCGTTTTAACAGTTTTCGGACGCTTACTTGGTTTTGTGATGATTTAATTGATGAACGAAAATCATTAGATGCAGAAGATTTGTTAAAAGAGGCATTGCAAAAAGAAAGTCACGCTGTTAAAAAAGAGCACCTTGCAAAGGCGTATTTCGTATTGGCACGTTGCGTACTTGAAATGCGTCGTTATGAGGAAGCTTATAGATATATGAAGAAAGCAGACGAATTAAGTGAAATTCCAATCTTTGATAAATGGGGTTACTTCTATTTATTTAAAGGTGATTGGCTGAAGGCAGAAGAAGTACTGCGAAAAGGAATGAATTGTGAGGAATGTGTAGATACATCAACATATTTATTAGCTGAGTTGTATTCTATGAAAGGAGAACATGAAGAATCCTTACAAATCATTACGGAAGCGATGAGGAAATTTCCACAAGTTCCGTTCTTTTATTTAGAAAAGATAAAAAGATTATATGATAAAAAAGCATATGATGAGTTGAGCCAAGTTTTACATGAAGTTCAAAACTTGTTGCCATTTCATAGTTATCAACCGTATTTCTCACAAATTTGGGCGGAATTCTATTATATGGAAGGTGATTGGGATAGTCTACAAACATTGCTAGAAAAGGAGAAAAGTTTAAAAGATTCTCCTTATCATAACGCACTTCGTTTTACTGAGAAAAAAGAAGTGATGCTTTCTATTGTACCTGTCGTACAGAAAGATAACTATTGCGTACCTGCAAGTATCGAAATGATATTGAGGCTTTTTGGAAATCGCAAAACGCAAGATGAAATTGCTAAGCATATTTTTGATGGAATAGGGTCAAAGTTATCAAAAACAGTAGAATACGTGGAAGCGATCGGTTATAAAAGTCGTTTCTTTGTAGGTACAGTAAATATGTATAAAAAATTTATCGATGTCGGTGTTCCAGTTTTGCTTAGTGTTGATATAGACCATGTTTCGCATGTACAATTGGTAGTTGGTTATAATGATCAGCTGCAAGTTTTATATATTCAAGATCCCAATTTTGCAGAGCGCATACTTGTTACATATGAAGAATTTGCAAAGCAATATGTAAATACGAATTATTTATCCATCGCAATTGTTCCAAATGAGAAAAGTGAGCTTCTTTCTTCATTATGTAAAGAAGATGATTTGTATTTCCGGCGCATCTTTTCGTTAACAGATCAAATGGAATTTGCTGAACATGACGATGTGGAAAATTTATTAAGGCTTTTACACGAGCATAAAGAAAATCCGTATACATGGTTATATACGATTAAACATTTAGATTTACAAGATGGAAAGGAGTTTGTATATAACTGTGCGAAACGTGCTTTACATGCTTATCCCGAATCCGATTATGTAAAGCTTCATACAGCGCAATGTTTTGTACGTATCGAAGAACTAGAACAAGCGTATACAGTATTAGAACAAGTGAATCATAAAATTACGAATCCATTCTACCATTTTACGCAAGGACGCATTGCGTTCGATGAATCTCGTTATGATGATATGATTGCTAACTTTCGTGCGTCGCTCCAGCTAGACCCTGATCAGCCAGTAGCTTGGAGTTATATGGCCATTGGCTATATGTATTTAGATGATTTGGAGCAGGCTCTAAAGTATTCATCTATTGCAACGAGTCGTCATGAAGATCGTTTTGTTTTTGTTAATCATGCCCTTATTTTAACGGATGCCGGCCATGGTGAAGAAGCATATGAAGTGTTTACTATGTTATTAAAACAGTATAAAAGAGACGGATTTGTTTGGTGTGAGCGTGCTCGGTGTGCTCATAAATTAGGAAAGATAAGATCGGCAATTCGCGGACTTCAAGTTGGTAAGGAATTGGATCGTCAATTACCACTTCCATATATCATGTTAGCTGATATTTATGAAGCAGAATTAGAAGATAAAAGAAAAGCAGAAGAAGTTTTACTAGAAGGAATGCAAAATGATGTTCAATCAGCTGTGTTGTATGCGAAATTAGGTGACCTTTATTTAGAGCGAGAACAATATGAAAAAGCACTGAAAATGTATGAAGGCGGGCTTCGATGTGACGAGGAAGAAATATCCTGTCATATAGGAATCAGTGAAGTTTACATGAAACAAAAAGGCTATGAAACAGGAAAACAATATATTTTTAGACTGAAAGAACAATTTATTGAAGATAGCGACTTCCTTATTAATGCTGGAAAGATATTATGGAACGCAGCTATAGATCAAAACATCGAACAAAAAGAAGTTGAATCAGCTTTACTGATTATGGAAGAAGGAATCGTTTGTATACAAAGTAATTTCCGAGATGCACTAGAAATGTATGTATCGCAGCTTGAAGATACACCATTTTTACAAAGAGGAATTTCATTTTTACGTACGTTAGTTGAAAAAGATAATTGCAATATAGATTATTTATGTTATTTAGGCATTTTACAGGAATCTGCAGGAAATTATAAGAAAGCTATTCAGCTGTATGAGCAAGCGACGCAGAGCACAGAAGATGCATTCCCGCATTTTAGGCTCGGAGAAGTGTATAAAACATTGGAAGAATGGGATCAAGCAAAAACAGCGTATTTACAATGCGTGAAACAAGATTCTACTTTCGCAATGGCACATTTGAAATTGGCTGAAATTTACTATGTTGAAGAAGATTTAGAGAACGAACAGCATTACATGTTTGAAGGTTGTAAAAATGCCCCTTTATTAGTAAATATGGAACATTTAGCAAATATTTCAGTAAAAACCGGGCGTCATGAGGAACTGATTACGGTTTTAAACAAAAAGAATGGAATTATTTCTGAGTCATGGCGTTTAAATAGCCTTGCATATGTGTACGGGGCAATTGGTGATGGCCAGAAAGAACGTGCTTATATAGAGCAGGCGCTGGCAAAGGAAAATAATCATGAAGAGATATTACATCATTATGCGAAAATATTACTTGCCTCGGATGAAAAGGAAGGCTTACAGGTTATTGAGAAGCTTATTATGCAAAATGCTCACAATGAAGAAGTGTATGTAACGTATATAGAAGAATTGCGGAAGAAAAGAAAAAGTATAAGTGATAGTTTAGGGAATTTAGACGTATCAAATGAAGAAAAAAGCTATGCGTTTATGTATGCAGCTTCTGCACTTGAACAAAAATTTTTGGAACAGATGGAGCAAGAAGAACAAACAGGAGCATTTTTCACAAAAATATATCACCGCATTCGAAAACGTGCAAATGATGTACTTTCTTTTACATCTATTATTGATTTGTATGAAACGGCAATCCGCCTAAATCAAGAAAACAGCGCAGCGGTACAACGATTTGCTCACTTTTATGTAAATGGTGATCTCATTGATGATGCAATTAAAACATTACGTAAGTCGCTCAGGAAACATTGGAATTATGAAGTTGCACATCAATTTATTATGCTGCTCCTAGAACATGCAGATGACAATGAAGCAAGGCTGCAAGAGGCATTGCGTGAAACGGAGCGCATATTACAAGAAAGACCGATTGACGCATCGATTCGAATGCTGGAGGGTACGATATTACTAGATTTACAGAGGGAAAAAGAAGGAGAATATATTCTTCGTACTTTAGCAGAAGATGTTCCGATGATGAGTGGAAGCTTTATACATTTAGGTGCCCTTTACAATAATCAAGGTCGTTACCGAGAAGCTATTGCTATATTAGAAAAAGGATTAGAGCATCATCCAGAAGAGGATGAACTATATATCGGTCTTGGTGTTTCCTATCATTTAAACGGTGATACAAAAAGAGCGTTGGAGCTCATGAATGATGTGTTATCGATGGATGAATCACATTTAAATGCTAGATATAATAAAGCATGCTATTTAGCTGTATTGAATCGAAATGAAGAGGCGACCATTGAATTAGAGCGCGTATTGCAAGAAGATGAAAGCGGCTATTTTGCAGAATTAATGGAAGAGGACCCAGATCTAATACGTATTAAAAAGTATGTAAAGCAGTATATTTGACGAATTTTTGGAAAGTTTATAACAAAACCAATATCAGGTGAACTGAAGAAGTAAGATAAATAACCTTTCAAATTATTAAAAAAATAACTTGCATTTCGTTGTTTGAAAGGATAAAATATTCCGTAAATATAAAAAGCGATGAGCAGGAAAAGTACATCGTGAACGATCTACAGAGAGCAATCGGTAGCTGAGAAGATTGCGGTGCAGCGTGATGGAAAGACACCTGTGAGTGTTATTTTGAACGTGAATAACTAGTAAAAGTAAACGGAACCTACCGTTATCAGGCGAAAAGTGGTCAATGTGACAATTTGGGTGGTACCGCGGTGAAATCCGTCCCTTGTATAGGGGCGGATTTTTGTATTCTTTGAAAGGGGTGAGCGGCTGTGGATGATGATGACAACGATAATAATACATATACAATCATACAATTAATAGTAGGAGGCGGAGTGTATGAGTCAACAGATGAAGCGGTCGCTTATTAGCGAATGTACACCGCATGAAACAGTTGTGTTACAAGGATGGGTAAAGAAAGTTCGTCATTTAGGGAATATTAGCTTTTTATTACTTCGTGACCGAACAGGCGTCATGCAATGCGTACTTGAAAAAGAATGGGCTGGATACAAGGTAGAAGTAGAAAGTGTTGTGCAAGTTACAGGAAAAGTAATTGAGACAGAGAAAACGGAACTTGGAGTAGAGTTGTTAGTAGAGAATGTGCAGCTTATAAATGGCGCTGAACCAATTCCATTTGAAGTGAATAAAAAGAAACTGCAGGTGGGTTTAGATCAAATGTTACATTCACGAACGCTATCACTTCGGCATGATAAAGTGCAAGCGATTTTTACAATTAAATCAATGTTTGCACATGCCTTTAGCGAATATTTACTACAACATGATTTTACAAGAATTTTCACACCGAAAATCGTTTCACAAGGAGCGGAAGGCGGAGCAAACGTATTTCAGTTTCAATATTTTGAAAAAGAAGCATATTTAGCGCAATCACCGCAGTTTTATAAGCAGATGATGGTTACGGGTGGATTAGAACGTGTTTTTGAAGTGGCACCTGTGTACCGCGCTGAACATCACAATTCATCTCGTCATTTAAACGAATACATTTCCTTAGACGTCGAACTTGCATTTATTGAAGATTTTTATGAAGTAATGCAGCTTGAAACGGATGTACTTCGGTATATGTTTGAAAAAGTACAGCAATATTGTGCAAAGGAGTTACAGTTGCTCCAAATTCAAATTCCGGTTATTACAAACATTCCAAAACTAACGGTGACAGAAGCGCAAACGATTTTACAAAAAGAGTATCGAAAAGAATCACCGATAGGCGATTTAGATTCAGAAGGAGAAAAATTGCTTGGGAAGTATGTAAAAGAAACATACAATAGCGATTTTGTCTTTATCACTCATTATCCGAAAGAAACACGTCCGATGTATACAATGCCAAATCAAGAGAATCCTTCCGTCACAGACTCTTTTGATTTACTGTATAAAGGATTAGAAATTACATCAGGTGCGCAGCGTATTCACAACTATAATATGTTAGTTCGCTCCTTTGAAGAAAAGGGATTACATGTGGAAAACTTTCAATCGTATATTGATACGTTCCGATATGGTTGTCCGCCGCATGGTGGGTTCGCGATTGGGTTAGAACGACTTGTATATAAATTTTTAAACTTATCGAACGTTCGTGAAGCAAGCGCATTTCCGAGAGACTGTACTAGGTTAGTGCCGTAATATAAAGTGAAATAATCCCCGGTATAAAAACCGGGGATTTGTTATGAGAATTTATTTTCGATTCATAATCGAAATGATCCACAATATCCAATGAGCTCCTGGTACAAAAAGAAGCTGAGCTAGTAATGTTCCGAAAAATCTAGAAATCATAAGCCATCCGTACATTTTCCCCATTGTTTCTGCTCCGTTTTCTTTTTGGAGAGCTCGTTCTGTTAATAGTGCAATCTGTGGGTCTAATAGTACCGTTAATAAGATTGTTGCAAATCCGTTAACGAGGCCGGAAGCTGTACTTGCATTCGTTGCGTAAGTGGGATTTAAAAAAGAAGCATATAAAGCAGAAAGAACGCCTGCTGTATAAATAGCGGTAGCAAACATATTAATGAGCATAATGCGCTTTGGAATGCCGCCGATTCGCATCCGATGAATCATTTCTAGCTTTGGAAAACGGATATATTTTTTTGTGCATTTTAGTTTTTGAATGTTGTTTGTTTTCATCATACGTATAAAAGAACCGTCTGTTTCAAAGTTTTGAATAACATAGCCAAATAGTTTTGTAAGAGTTGGATACAAAAAGATAGCAAGTAATGTACCGATTGAGGCAGTGAATAAAATAATATGAATTGTACCTTTTAAATCGATAGAATCGTCTAGTTTTGCTTGATCGACAATGCCGCTAACTAAAAAAGCTTGCAGCAAGTTAGATGTTCTCGCAACAAGTAACACAATTCCAACTACAGATAAGGAAACAGCAATCTTTTTTAATCGAATGCCTGCGAGTCGGATGCTATAAGAACTTGTTTCTACTGCATGAATGATAATTGTAAAAACTACTATGAAAATTAATTTTGTTGTCATGTGTATTCACCATTTATTAAAATTTGGAAAATAAATCTAATCATACATGATAAGAAAGGATTTGTACATCTTACTTTTTTTGTTAGATGGTGACTTATGTAGTTTTTGTTAACAGAATATTTACATTAAAGTGAATGTTTTGTAAAATAGTGAGAGTTGTGGTTAGGATGACAAGGGGGATTGGAATGAAAACATATTATAGTAACCGAGCAAAGAGTTATGAAGAAGTATATTTTCGAGATGACCCTATTAGACAGACAGAATTAAAAGAAGTAAAAGATGTTTTGAAAGAAAAGTTTGCAGGGAAGGATGTACTCGAGGTTGCTTGCGGTACAGGATACTGGACACAATATGTTGCTGAGACAGCTAAGCACATTACTGCGATTGATTACTCGGAAGAAGTACTAATTTTAGCTAAAGAAAAGAAACTTGTGCCATCGAAAGTTTCTTTTGTACAAGGAAATGCATATAAACTAAATCAGTTAGCAAAAACATTTAATGGAGCATACGCAAATTTTTGGTTTTCTCATATTCCGAAAGAAAATATTTTCTCTTTTTTAGAACAGTTTCATGCGGTTTTAGACAAAGGATCTATTGTATGTATGGCAGATAATATGTATAACGAAGGAATTGGTGGAACACTTATTTCTAAGCCAGGTGATGAAAATACATATAAAATTCGTTCATTAGCAGATGGCCAGCAATATGAAGTAATAAAAAATTATTATTCGAAAGAAGAACTTACAGCTATTTTTGAACCATTTGCAGTAGATTTAGAGATTCATATGAATACATGTTTTTGGATTGTAACATATAAAGTAAAGTGAGCGGAGGAGAATATATGTATACAACTTTTTTATTCGATTTAGATGGCACATTAACAGACCCAAAAGAAGGTATTGTAAATTCAATTGTATATGCCTTGCGAAAAATGGGGATTGATGAGCAGGATGATAACAAATTACTTTCTTTTATTGGTCCACCGATTCAACATTCATTTGCGAATATATATGGAATGAATGAAAAACAAGTAATAGATGCAGTTACGTATTACCGTGAATATTTTAAAACGAAGGGAATGTTTGAAAATCATGTATATGAGCATATTCCTAGTGTTTTACAAGAATTAAAGGATGCAGGAAAGCGGTTATTTGTGGCAACGTCTAAGCCAACTGTATTTGCAAAACAAATTTTGGAACACTTTCAGATGGCGCATTATTTTGAAGAGATTGTCGGTAGTAATTTAGATGGAACACGCATTGCAAAGGCAGAAATAATTCAGCATATTTTACATACATATGATGATTTAGAGAAAGAGCATGTAGTTATGGTAGGAGATCGAGAGTATGACATAATTGGTGCTCGTCAAGTTGGTATCGATTCTATTGGAGTCATGTATGGGTACGGTAGTAAAGAAGAGTTAGTGACAGCAGGAGCTACTCATATTAGTAAAGATGTAGAAAGTTTAAAGAATTTTCATTATGCGGTAAACAAGTAACAGATTGAAAAGATAAGGTCATTTCCTTATCTTTTTTTAATAGAGGCGTTGTAAAAAAATGACCATATTTGATGTTTGAAAAAGGAATTTCATTTATAAAGTGGAATTTTACTAAATAAACTGAAAATTCTATAAATATTTCCTCGGAAATTAGAAAGGAGAAAATCATGGAATTAGTCATTATTTTACTGGCACTTAGTATGCTTATGTTTGTGGCATATCGCGGATTTTCTGTTATTTTATTCGCACCTATTTGTGCACTGTTTGCTGTTTTGTTAACAGAGCCGACTTATGTTTTGCCTTTTTTCTCAAATATTTTTATGGAGAAAATGGTTGGTTTCATTAAATTATATTTCCCTGTGTTTTTACTAGGAGCGATTTTTGGAAAAGTAGTTGAGATGTCAGGAATCGCAGAGTCAATCGCAAAAACAATTATTCAAATTGTTGGTGTAAAACGGACGATACTGGCGATTGTATTAATGGGAGCGATTTTAACATATAGTGGTGTTAGTGTATTTGTAGTGGCATTTGCTATTTTTCCATTTGCAGCTAATTTGTTTCGTGAAGCAAATATACCGAAACGACTCATTCCAGGTACAATTGCACTTGGTGTACTTACATTTACAATGGATGCGCTTCCAGGAACACCGCAAATTCAAAATGTTATTCCGACAACATTTTTCAAGACAGACATTTATGCTGGCCCGTTATTAGGAATTACAGGAGCTATTTTTATTTTTATTGTCGGTATGGTGTATTTAGAAAGTCGACGTCGCAAAGCAGAAGCGCAAGGAGAAGGGTATTATGGATTTGGCGATGGACATACGGAAATGGCAGCATCCATCGAAACGGAACAAGGTGTAAAACGATCACTGCCATCGGCTGAAATTACCCCACTTCGACAAGTACTTGCTTTCATACCGCTTATTTTAGTCGGTGTCATGAATAAAATTTTTACAATTGTTATTCCAAAATGGTATCCAAATGGCTTTGATTTTACATCCATTGGTTTAAAGAGTTTTGGGAAAGTAGAGTTGTCTGGGGTGCTTGGTGTATGGTCAGTAGAATTAGCACTTATCACAGGGATTATTGCAACATTATTATTACATTGGAAACGTGTATTTGTAGACTTTCAAACAGGGTTAAATGCTAGTATTGGTGGCGCGTTACTAGCAGCAATGAATACAGGGGCAGAATATGGATTTGGTGGTGTAATTTCATCTCTCCCAGGATTTGGTGTAATTCGTGATGGTATTTCAACTACTTTTACAAATCCACTAATTAACGGAGCCATTACAACAAATGTACTTGCAGGTATAACAGGTTCGGCTTCCGGGGGGATGGGGATCGCATTAAGCGCAATGTCTGATAAGTATATTGCAGCTGCAGAGCAGTTCCATATCCCGTTAGAAGTGATGCATCGTATTATTGCAATGGCATCAGGAGGAATGGATACATTGCCGCATAACGGAGCTGTTATTACATTACTTGCAGTAACAGGGTTAACTCATAAACAATCATATCGGGATATCTTTGCAATTACAATTATTAAAACAGTAGCTGTATTTGTTGTAATTGGCATGTATAGTTTAACAGGTCTTGTATAATTTTCAGATGAAAGAGAGTGCTACTTATTCCCTTTTGTTTCTATAAATAATATTATTATGTAAACTGGAGTATTATTCATGGAAAATATTCGGAGAATATATTATAATGTAAGTGGTTACAAAAAGGGGGGATACGATGTTTTCGTTACAACCGATCGCTTTTGTACATAATGAACGAATCAGTGTAGAAGATGATTTGTGGGGAGAAGTTGAATCTGTTATAGAAATGACAGATTTGTATACAGAAGAGAGTTTGCAAGGGGTTGAACAATTTTCACATATTGAAGTAATTTTTTATTTTAATAGAGTGAGAGAAGAGAACATTCAGTACACGGCAAGACACCCTCGAAATAATAAAGAGTATCCAAAAATCGGTATTTTTGCACAACGGGGGAAAAATCGTCCGAATCGATTAGGTGCTACGATTGTAAAAGTAGTACGAAGGGAAGGAAAGCGCTTAGTTGTGCAAGGATTAGATGCGATTGATGGTACCCCTATTTTAGATGTGAAACCAGTTATGAAAGAGTTTTTACCAAATGAAGACATCAAGCAGCCAGATTGGGCAACGGAGTTAATGAAGAATTACTGGAAAGGAAGCGAAGAGAAGTGAAAATATATCAAGCAACTATGGAAGACTTACAAGGAGTAGCATCATTATTTAATGAGTACCGCATGTTTTATCGACAAGATTCTAATATTGAAGGTGCTGAACAATTTTTACGTGCACGTATAGAACGAAAAGAATCTGTTATCTTTGTAGCAGTAGAAGATGGGAAATACGTTGGATTTACGCAGCTATATCCTTCTTTTTCTTCTATTTCGATGAAAGAGCTGTGGATATTAAATGATTTATTTGTACGAAGTGAGGCAAGAGGAACTGGAGTAGGGAAAGATCTTTTAGCAAAGGCGAAGCAATTTGCAGTAGAGACAGGGGCAAAAGGATTAAAGCTCCAAACAGAAGTCGATAATGCAACAGCACAGCATTTATATGTAGGCAATGGTTATATAAGAGATGATCGCTATTTCCATTATGAATTAACTTTATAAAAAACATTTATAACTAGTGATAAATATCCAAGCATATTGCAATATTGTTTCATAACATATGGATATGTAAGGACAAGCATTTCATAAAGAGATAGTTTTCGTATTTTTGCAGTGAGGTATGCAAAGCGAGTGGAATGACAAACCAGCAATGCCGTTTTACGTGGCATTGCTGGTTTGTTTTCATATAGAATGCGAAAGAAGCCATGAAACAGCATCTTCTAAATTTTTGGCAATATAATCAGCATTCATGTTCGCCCATTTATGACGGTATGTATGCAGAGCATCGTATCCAGCACCTGTTTGCACTAAAATCGTTGTGGCACCGACTTGTATACCTGCAACAATGTCACTCCATCTATCACCGATTACAACACATTTTGTTAAATCAAGATGATGTTTTTTCGTTGCTTGAAGGAGCATTCCTGTTTCTGGTTTACGACAATCACAGCCATCACTATGCCGGTGGGGACAAAGATAGATGTCATCAAAGCCGAATGCTTCTAATTCTTGAATAAAGTCTTCAGTTTTTGCTTTGCCATCCGCAATGCCCGGTTGGTTTGTAAAGGAAAATAGTTGTATGTTTTGTTTTTTTAGCTTATTTAGAGCCATCTCAGTGAATGGGAATAACTGAAACTCTCCGGGATAATGAATCGTTGTATCGCCGCCGATTGTACCGTCACGGTCGATGAAAATAGCTTCAATGTTTAGTTTAATTGTCATAGTAAATATCCTTTCTCGTTGTTTGATAGAAGTGTTTTATAAGAAGGTGTGCATGGAATAATAAAAAATATTTTGAGCTCAGAATATAAAGTATTCTATTATTCAGCTTATTTTCCTGCATATGGATAGTGTCTTTGCTATGGGGCATTTTTTTCCTTGAAAAATATGTTATTATTTTCATAGAAATTTATTGTAAGTTTATATAGGGAGAGGGATATAGTTGCTGCAAGTAAATATAAATTCAGCTGGATACGAAGCTGGAGAACAAACGATACATAATATTGCCTTTTCAATTGAACAAGGTGAACTCGTTGCTTTAATTGGTGCAAACGGAGCAGGAAAGAGTACAACGATAAAAGCGATTCTTGGCTTATTGGCGCATATGGACGGGGAAGTCTCATTTGGAGAAAAAAAGAATCCGTATGCCTATGTTCCAGAACATCCGACGTATTATGATTACTTAACATTATGGGAACATATTGAACTTTTAATGGCTGCTAGGGATGTAGAATCAGGAAGCTGGGAAATAAAGGCGGATGAGATGTTGCATACATTTCGGATGGACAAGCATAAGCATGAATATTTGTCGAAGTTTTCAAAAGGAATGAAACAAAAGTCAATGCTCATTTTAGCTTTTTTAACAGAGCCTGATTTTTATATTATTGATGAGCCGTTTATTGGGTTAGATCCAACGGCAACTCGTGATTTTCTCAATTTTTTGTATAAAGAAAAGGAACGGGGAGCAGGTATTTTACTGTGCACACATGTGTTAGATACAGCAGAAAGAATATGTGAGCGTTTCTTATTAATTTCAGAAGGAACGTTATTTGCAAATGGAGATTTACGTAGTATTCAAACGCTTGCTAACATGCGAGAAGGCACATTGTTAGATTGTTTTGATGTGATTGTAAGGCGGGAGCAACATGATTAGAAAATTATTTTATAAGAGGCTATTCTATGAATTAAAACGAAAATGGAAAGCAGTGCGTTCTGTTGTCGATTGGACAATCGCATTATATGCAGTTGTTCCAGCACTTGTATTTAGCTGGATATATTACACCTCACTTTGGAAAAATGGACCGGAAAATGAAGATGTAATATATTGGGTTATCGGACTTTTTATCCTTTACAGCACAACGTTTTCAAGAAGTGTACGTTCGTTTTTGGAACAAGCAGATAGTTTGTTTTTAATTCAATTTCCAAATCGGATTAAACAAATGATGAAATATGGAATGGTTTATTCTTTTTGTCGTATTTGTTTTACAAGTGCACTTGTAATAATACTATTCCTACCCATCTTTTTGAAAGGTTTACATGGAACGGGAATACAGGCTTTTAGCTGCTTTGTCTTTTTGACTTGCTTTCGTTTCACAGTTTCCTTGATACAACGGTATATTGATGTTCGGTTTCATAAACAGTGGCAAGTGATTATTATTAAAAATATTTTCTTTTTTATAGGTATTGTATATATAGGCATAACATGTAGATACATATTACAACAGTCTTTTTATGCGATTTTGTTCTTCCTCCTTCTCTTTATCATAAACTTTTTCTTAGTAAAAGAAAAAATGGAGTATCATCGCTTCTTCTTTAAAGAAACTGAAAAAGAAAAAGGAGAAGCAATGAGATGGACATCACAAATAATGGAAATAGGGGGCCAAGTACAAAAACCTACAAATACAGCGAAGCCGTGGTTATTTCCGCGTTCTAAACGTATATTATTAGGAAAGGACAATGACGCTAGAATCATTGAAGCTTTTCTAAAGGAATATTTTCGTTCGGGTGATGCAAGTGGTTTTTACATTCAGATTATCATTTTAAGCGCAATTGCCATTTGGCGTACGCCGTGGTGGATTGCTGCAATCGTTATTTCGTTTGCGTTATTAGCAATCTATCGTTATTCGAGCGGAAAATGGAAAGTTTTTTCAGAGAAACTATTTTTACAGTTATATTGTTCGGAAGGGAAGAAACTTTGGCTGTCACAGAAAGCAAAAGCATATCTCTTTATACCCGCTTTATGTGTATACGGCATTGCAGCACTAGCTCATTTTTATTTGATTTCTGCTGTAGTTTGTGCAGGGATTGCAATTGGACTAACAGTGTGGATTTTATTTGTTCCTAATAAAAAAAGAGCTAGGTAGCTCTTTTTTTTAATCCGTAATCGACACATACATAAAATAAATTAGAACACAAATGCTTACGGCTGAAAAAAGAAGGTCAAGTGTCAAATGGAAACCCTCCTAGTCAAATCAGGGAATTATATTTATTATATGAAATCTTACTATTCTATATTCAAATGATGTTAACATTAATAAATTTGTAAAGTGCAAAAATTGGCATCATTTTGTATAATAGAAGAAATAGTTATAAAAATATAAAAAGAAAGGGAGGGATACAACATGCCAAATTGGATGAAAAAGACACTCGTCGCGTTAATTACTGTATTAACATTTGGATTAGTAACACCTCCTTCTGTACTGCTTGGTACTGCAAAAGCGGACAAGCCTACAAAACAACAAAATCTAGAACAACCGTCGTATACACTGGATGAAAATTTAAACGATATAAGCTCAGAAGCATTCCTTTCCTATGCGATGCAAGAAGCAGAGCGGCAATCGATGGAGAAGTTCGGATCGAAAATCGGTCCAGTAATTGAAGATGAGTTTAAAGATATTATATTGCCGAAAATAGAAGAAGCACTTGCAGACCTTGCGAATCATACACCAGAAGATTCACTGCAGTCTTTAGCAATTTCACAAAAACCAGCCGGTGGGAAAAATGAAAAGATTTTCCATGTTTATAATACAAAAACTGGAGATGACTTACTTCGTTTTCACGTAAGAAGAGATCATCCACCGCAAGATGGTTATTATTTTAATTTTCATTATCATCGTTATGATGATGACTTTATAGCACACCACGAGCTTGGTGATATTTATTGGAATACGAATACACCGCCGCAATGGCTGTCATAGAAAAATGAGAACAAGGAGATATACCTTGTTCTTTTTTGTAAACAAAAGGTTATATCAATTTGAAAGAGAATTCTTAAGTGTAAAAAAATATGATAGCAAGGAGCATTGGCAATGAGTAAATATGTTATGTTTGATTTTGACGGTACCTTAGTAGATTCTAAAGATATCTTTATTCCTATTTTTAATGAAATAGCAGAGAAACACCGTTTTAAACAGGTAAAAGAAGAGGATGTTGAGGCATTACGGAAGTTATCAATTCCAGAGAGATGTAAATTGCTTCACGTGCCTTTATATAAAATTCCTATGATCGCATTAGAGTTCTATAAATTATATCAGCCATCGATTCAAAGTCTTTCTTTATTTGATGGAATTAGAGATGTTTTGCAGACGTTGAAAGAGAGTGGCTATGAAATTGTCATTGTATCATCGAACGCTGAGGAACATATTCGGGAATTTTTACGTCAAAATGAAATTGATTATATTCATAATGTTTTTTGTTCTAACAATATTTTCGGAAAAGACAAGGTAATAAAGAAATTTTTAAAAGCAAACAAACTAAAAAATTCAGATGTGATTTACGTAGGAGATGAGCTTCGAGATATTGTATCTTGCAAAAAAATTGGTGTAGAAGTGATTTGGGTAAGCTGGGGATATGATGTGATAGAAACGGTACAGGCTGAATCTCCGAATTACATAGCGAATGTACCAGAAGAAATTGTAAGTGTTGTACATTCAAAATAATGTGAAGCGGGAAAGGGAGCAAGGGAGTATGTCGGAAAAAACGTTTGAACCAGGTATTCACCATATTGAATTTTGGGTAGCAAACTTAGAGGAGTCTATTGAATTTTATCGTCAATTATTTTCGATTATTGGCTGGAAACAACTAAATGAAACAGCTTTTAGTACAGGGAAAACAGAAATTTATTTTAAAGAGATTGATGCAGAGCTTGTACGAACATTAGGGCCAAGACATATTTGTTATCAAGCAATGAATCGTTCTGTAGTTGATGAAGTAGTAAGTTTTTTACATAATGTTCAAGCTACAATCATTCGTGGTCCAATAGAAGTAAAAGAGTATTCAGAAGGATATTATACAGTAGATTTTTATGATCCAAACGGTTACATCTTAGAAGTTGTGTATGCGCCGAATATGGAGATGTAAATGGAGTATAAGTAGAATGACTTCTATTAGTTAAACAAACTATAATTAGAAGAGGATACTATGATCAAGATTATCGAAAATTCTCTTAACACTTAAATTAGCAAGAATGATTCACTCTTTATTAAGAAATACATCAAAAAGGATGTAATAGGAAAGTAGAGACTTTCATCTCAAAACAAGCAATGCCTAGGAGGAGCATTGTTTGTTTCATTCACCTTATGCAATTTTTGTAACAACAAGTGAAGGATTGTCATAACCGGAAACTCCTGAACCACCACCAGCAACTGAAGTAAAACGAAGAGATACTTGATCTCCTGCATTGAGATTTCGCTGTATGGTTTTAGATGGGATCGATACAATAGTTAGAAAAGCATTATCTATTGGATTGATTATAAAAGGATTGATTATAAAAGCCGCAAAACTTGTCAAATCATCTACGCCATTAACATTTGCAATAACTGTCACAACTTCGGATTGGGCGCTAGCATTGACAGCTATAGCAATAACAATACTAAATTCGATACTATAAACTCCCGTACTTAAAACAGTAATAGTATTTGTTGCAAGATCTAGAATTGTTCCGGATGATGGTCCTGGTGGTACCATAAATTATCAAACTCCTTTATTTATATTTAGTATATTAAATGAAAAAGGAGTTTTTTGCTTGTATGCTTGTCCAACATAATTTATAAACACGAATACCTCATTCATATGAGGTTGATATAACATAATATTATCGGAATTTTCCCTCATCATTTGTGAGGCAAAGATTCTCGTCCTTCCTTATATAGGTTTTTTAACAGGAAGTAATACTGCATCAAATACAATGTTTATCAAATTACAAACACAGACTGCAGTTCAAGTTGGATTATCTCCAGTCTTATTAGCTTGTATTCAAAACGTAAGTTCCTCTTTCATGACGATGGTTAATCCTTCTAGGATAGCATTAAGTACTTCGATTTGCCAGGTTAGTAGTAAAGAAAATGAGATGCAAAAACAAATGACGCTTGCGGGATAAAGATAAAAACAACTTACGAACATACATTCTTTTGTTAAAATTTACATGGGATAATATGGAGGTGGATTTGATATGGAATTAAGGAATATAAATATTTCAGAGCGTATGGAGCACTATAATGTATCTGGTTTAAGCATTGCTTTCATTGAAAATGGTGAGGTGCATATGACAAAAGAGCTTGGTGTCATGAAAGCGGGAACGAATAGAAATGTAAACAGTAATTCTATTTTTAATGCTTGTTCGATTAGTAAGTTTTTAACAGCAATGCTAGTTTTAAAGCTAACCGAACAAGGAATCTTTCATTTAGATGAGGATATAAATAATAGACTTATATCTTGGAAGCTTTTTGAAAATGAATATACGCAAAATAAAAAGGTTACGTTACGAACATTACTTAGCCATCAATCTGGAATTATCGATCCTGAAGGGAGTTTTTGCGAATATAATTCCACTCTAGACGAACTTACAATGGGTGAATTATTAGAAGGGAAAACACCATATTGTAAAGAACGTATTGAAGTGAATTATGAACCAGAAAGTGACTTTCAATATTCCGATGCAGGTTTTTGTATCATACAACAAGTAATAGAAGATGTTTGTGGTAAACCTTTTGAGGTGTTAATAGATGAGCTTATATTTGAACCGTTACGTATGAAAAACAGCACATTTGGACCAATAGCATTAACTGGAAGTAATAGACAATTTTCTTGTGGTCATAATAAAAAAGGAGAAGTCGTTTCGAGCGGATATCCAATTTATCCATATCCAGCAGCTTCCGGACTTTGGACAACACCAACAGATTTAGCTATTTTGGTAATTGAAGTAATGAACTCGTTAAAAGGTAAAAGTAAAATTGGTCTTTCTGAGATTCAGGTAAAAGAACTCATTACTTCACAAGGCTGTAAAGAATGGGCGGGTTTAGGTGTTTTTCTTGATGGTACAGGACAAGAAATTGAATTTTCTTCACTTGGTTGGGGGATAGGATTTCAAAGTATGCTCGTAGCTTATCCATATTTAGAAACAGGTGTAGTTATTATGACAAATACCGATTTAGAGGTTCATCAAATGAAGGGTATTATTGGAGAAATTTTAAAATGAGATTTTTGTTTTAATCTCTTCGCAATTCCATGAGTAAATTGCAGTCGAACCCTTTCACAGAATGAATCATATAGTGATTTAAACAATCCTTGATAAAGTAGGTGAAAATATGCCGTCTCTTGTTGGAAACTTAGTCGTACAAAATAGTAATGGTTCTTTTAACTTAGGAGACTTCTATAATGTATCTCCGAAAGAAAATACGAAAGCTTATAACGGATCCGGTTCATCTAACGTTGCTTTTGTTCTTAATACTTTTAACGGTGTAAGCGGTACGAATACATTTGATTCAGATGTAGCTGATCAAAATCAAATTGGAACAGTCTAAAATTATTTATCCTTTTCTCTCCACTGCATAATATTTCAAAGCCCGTTTATACTACAGCTAGTTTCAGCGAAGCGATCTTATATATCTTTTGTAGAGCAGTTAGCTATTGCTAGCTTTTTTTATTGAATTTGTACCACTTTCGTTTTCCTTCATTACGATAATCCTCAAAAGGATCAAATTTTACGGACATGAGTAAGTATCCGTTAAACAGCTATTATTTTTTATTATTATTTATTATAAATTGTATTCAGTTCCATACGGAATCGTTGAAATAGATATTCCATATTGTGTACTATGCATTGGATAATAATATTGCAAGTAATAAGGTTGCATACTTTGTTGCATTTGTTGCGCCTGTTGTTGTGCTTGTAATGCTTGTTGAACAGCTTGAATTGTACTTTGCGCTCCGCTTTGCGTTACACTAGCACCATACCCAGCAGGAATTCTCATTTGGTTGTTAAGATAAGGATAAAACATTATTACTCAACTCACTTTCGTATAAGTTTCTACAAAATATGTTATGAAGATTAATTTTGGAAAGTGTAAAAAATGAATTTTCTAATTCGTTACCTCTTGTACGCCGTGAGTTAAGGCTAATGCAAAGAGAGTAAGGTAACGTGTTCATTTATGGGAAATCTTTTGTAGGATTTTCTAAATGTAGAAATGAAGGAGGAATATCCTCTAAAGGAGTGATTGCTTTATGTTAGGAAAATGGTTGAATAAAGTAAGAGAACCAAAATGTATACATAAGTATATATTCATTAACACTCAGGATAGTGAAAATTTTAAAACAGGGCAGATGGGGACAGCTAGCTTTTATAAGTGTGAAAAGTGTGGAAAAGAAAAAATTGATTATAAATATAATAATGATATAAATATTAACCCTTGGAATATATAAAATAACTTGCTTAAAGAAACTTCATATCTTTTATATTCTGTCCTTGTATATGAAAAATTGGTTAGAAATATTTGTTACTGTACATGAGGTTACGTAGAGGTCTTATGAAACAAAAAAGTACACCACTATATAGAAGAGTGATGTACTTTTTTTGGTTTTGAGAAAAATTACAAAAATAAAAATGCTAGTTATTTATTTTCGTAAACAGAAGTGGCTTGGTGCTTAACGTTGCTGGGAGGTGTATTTTCAGTTCGTGCAGTTCACCAGCTGGATTCATTTCATAAGAAATTAATATGTCCATTTCTACTTGGAAAAGATTCCATTTCGTATTGAACATATCATAGTGGTGATGGTTCATTTCAATGTCGAATGACGCAAATTTTAAATTTAATGATTCATTTCGTTTGTGTACTTCAATTGTGCCGTAAGCAGGGTGTTCGAACGTTCCTGTATAATCTTTTAACGGATGGGAAAGAACAGTTTCCTTTACTTGTGGTAGCGGTTTGTTCATTTCTTTCATCATTTCTTGAAACTTTTCCGTATCTTCTATCGAACGTTTGTGCCAGTCAATTGGTTCTAATTCAAGCAATTCATCATAAATTTGATGTGCAAGATATGGAGGGAGTAACGTGTTACCACGGTTCGTTAATATGACAAGACCAATATTATGTTCTGGCATAAAGGAGACAAATGCTGAAAATCCATCGATATTCCCTCCGTGATAGATTTCCTTATGGCCGCGATAGGCAGTAATAAACCAGCCAAGACCGTAACTGTTTACTAGAGTTTCTGGCATAGTGAACATTGGTGCATCTGGAATCGGGATATGCGGTGTATACATTTGCTCAAGCAGATTTTGCGCAAGAAGTTCATGTTCGCCAACTTTTCCTTTATTTAAATGCAGTAACACCCATTTTGCCATATCCTCAATATTAGAGTTCATACATCCAGCAGCACCAATTGTATTCAGATTGCAAAAAGGTACTTCTGTTATGTTTCCATCTTTCTCGATGTAAGGAAGTGCATGGTCATTTGATTTTTGTGAAGTGGTTACTGAGAAGTTTGTATGTTCCATTTGAAGTGGATTTAAAATATGTTCTGTTGTATATTGTTCCCAGGTTTCATTTGTAATATTTTCTGCAATAGAGCTAATTGTAGCATACATTAAGTTGTTATATAAAAATGCAGAGCGGAACGGTGCATCTAGCTCTAAGTGGCGAAGGTTTTCAACGATATTTTTTCTACTTAAGGAGTCTGCGCGCCATAGTAAATCGTGGCGACTGACACCGGTGCGGTGAGATGCAAGGTCACGAGCTGTTGTTTGTGCGCTTGCTAGTGGATCGTGAAGTGAAAAAGTTGGAATATACGATTGTACTGGTGTATCCCAATTAAATTTTTGCTGCTGCTCGAGCAAGCTTAAAGAAAAAGTACCAAATGCTTTTGTTGCGGAACCGATTGCAAATAATGTTTTTGGTGTAACGGGTTTTTTATTTTTTGTATTACGGTACCCATAACCTTCTGACAGCATTACCTCTCCATTCTTTACGATGGCTACTGCCGCTCCAGGGACCTTTAAATCTTTCATCATGTTTTGGATTGTCGTATGTAATTTACTTGTAAGAGGCATTTCAGTTTTTTGCATAGTAAAACCTCCACTCATATATTTTTACTACCGCACTATAGTTTCTTGAAATAGATAGGAAATCCCTTTTTCTTTTTAGCAGAAAGATTGACGAAAGTATGTCAGATTTTAAAGGTGTAAAAATATTTAAATAATGAGTTTTTGCGTGTGTATTCTATATTAAAGAGTTTTTATAAAAAAGTCCGTGTGAAATTCGAAGGCATATATGATAAACTCCATATAGGAAAAAATAATGTTACATAAAGCAATTGTGAAAGAAGGTTACTTGATGAAACACGCAGAGTATGAATATTTAAATATGTGCCGTCATGTTATGGAAAACGGTACGAGAAAAGAAGACCGCACTGGTACAGGAACAGTATCTGTATTTGGGTATCAAATGCGCTTTGATTTAAGTCAAGGTTTTCCGTTACTTACGACAAAACGTGTGCCGTTTCGTTTAGTAGCGAGCGAACTTCTTTGGTTTATGAAAGGTGATACAAATATTCGTTATTTGCTGCAGCATAATAATAATATTTGGAACGAATGGGCGTTTAAGAACTGGGTAGAGAGCGATGCATATACAGGTCCAGATATGAACGATTTTGGACTTCGTTCCCAGCAAGATGAAGAGTTTAATAAGCAATACAATGAGCAAATGGAATTATTTAAAACAAAGGTGCTTGAAGATGATGAATTTGCGAAGCGTTACGGTAATTTAGGTGATGTGTATGGAAAGCAGTGGCGTGCATGGAAAACGGCTGCTGGAGAAACGCTTGACCAATTACAAGATGTAATTGATATGATTAAGAAAAATCCTGATTCCCGCCGCCTTATTGTGTCTGCATGGAATCCAGAAGATATACCAAGTATGGCATTGCCGCCTTGTCATACGTTATTCCAGTTTTATGTGGCAGACGGAAAATTATCTTGTCAGTTATATCAACGCAGCGGGGACATTTTCCTAGGTATTCCGTTTAATATAGCAAGCTATTCTTTATTAACACATTTAATTGCCCATGAATGCGGCTTAGAAGTAGGAGAATTCGTTCATACAATTGGTGATGCTCATATTTACACAAATCATTTTGAACAAGTGAAAACACAATTAGCACGTGAACCACGTCCATTCCCAACGTTAAAGCTAAATTCAGATGTGAAGTCTATCTTTGATTTTGAAATGAATGATCTAACGTTAGAAGGATACGATCCACATCCTGCAATTAAAGCACCAGTAGCAGTGTAAACAAAAATAGGGGGGATATAGATGATTTCATTACTTGTAGCAATGGATAAAAATCGACTAATCGGTAAAGACAATCAATTACCTTGGCATCTACCGGCAGATTTGGCGTATTTTAAAAAAGTAACGATGGGTCATCCGATTATTATGGGAAGAAAAACGTTTGAATCTATTGGCAGACCGTTACCCGGCAGAACAAATATCATTTTAACTCGTAATCAAAATTATGAAATGGAAGGCTGTAAGGTCATTCATTCTATTGATGATGTGAAGAAAATGGACGAGCAAATGATTGATGAACTCTTTGTAATTGGCGGTGCAGAAATTTTTAAAGAAGTGCTTCCTTTTGCTGATCGCTTGTATATTACACAAATTGAAGAGGTATTTGAAGGTGATACATTTTTCCCAGAAATAAACTACAATGAGTGGGAAGAAATATCTGTAATACAAGGCGTGACAGATGAGAAAAATCCATATACATACGCTTATCATGTGTACGGTAGAAAAAAATAAGGAGAGAGAAGATTGGTGTGTTACATACCAATCTTCTTTTGCTGTTGCCTATGATGAAATGTCTTTAATAAAGTGATGCAGATTGGAAGCAGCATACAGAAACCTGTTACAAAAAAGGCTGTTTTTAAGTCAAAGATATCATGTAGTAGTCCAGATAAATAAGCCCCTATTCCTCCGCCCAAAACAGCGAGTAACGTCTAAGTTGCAAATACTTACCCTAAATACTGTTCTTCGCATGATTGTTGAATATAGACTTGTGCCAACACAACACTTAGATTAAATGTAATACCTAGTAAAAAGGTCGCAATAATACTAAGAGATGGAGACGGAACACCTAATAGAAAAAATAAAATGCCGCTCATACTTATAAATCTAATATAGGCTTTCTTATTGTTTAACTGTTCTCGGTATTTTGATACTTGTGTTGCTCCGAGTATACCTCCAGCAGCAAAAATTGCTAAATATACTCCCATGCCCCCATGTTTGATCGTGCTCCAATATTAGAAATAAATCTCCCGAAAAAATATATACAGAGATTCCTACCTTTTCTTAGTACAAGCCACAACTTTGTATCGACTCCTTTTTGATTCTATATTAAGAAAAGAAAAAATTAAAACAAAGTCTTATATAAAAATTTTCTGAATGTTATAATGATGATATAAAGAACGGCGCATATTGCGTCGTTTTTTTTATTGGATTAATTTTGAGAAATTGGATTTTTATAGTATGATAGTTTCGAGAAATAAAGGAGGAAGAAATGTGAAAAAGATATGGGGAATACTTCTTATTTTTTCATTGCTACTAGTAGTAGGCTGTGGGAAAGAAGAGAAGCCAGAACAAGCGATGGATACATATGTAAAAGCATGGAATGACAAAAAATTTGATAAAATGTATGATCAGTTATCAAAAGAGGCAAAGCAGTCCATTTCAAAAGATGATTTTGTAAAGAAATATGAAAATGTGTATACAGGAATTACAGTGAAAAATTTAAAAGTTGCTGCAGAACCGAAAAAAGAAGACAAAAAAGATGAGAAGGACAATGCGAATGTACCTTTTAAAGTTAGTATGGATACAATTGGTGGGAAAATCTCATTTGAAAATGAGGCAAAACTTGTGAAAGAAAAAGATGGAGATAAGGACGTCTGGAAAGTTGATTGGAATCCATCATTTATTTTTCCAACTATGAAACAAGATGATAAAGTACTTGTTCAATCATTTTCGCCAAAGCGCGGTGAAATTTCTGATAGGAACGGAAGTGGATTGGCGACAAATGGGAAATCCGCAGAAGTTGGAGTTGTACCTGGGAAGTTAGGCGAATCAGCACAGCAAACGAAAGAAACGTTAGCGAAGTTATTACAAATGCCAGTTGAAGAGATCGAAAAGAAATTAACAGCGAAGTGGGTACAACCAAATTACTATGTACCACTTTCTATTTTACCAGAAGGTGCAAATGAAAATGATTACATATCTATGCCTGGTGTAGCAACGCGCACAGTAAATGTTCGGACGTATCCTTTAGGAGAAGCTGCCGCTCATTTAACGGGCTATATGGGCAAAGTAAATGCAGATGATTTGAAGAAATTAGAAGGAAAAGGATATAAAGCGGATGATCCTATTGGAAGAACAGGCCTTGAAAGCGTTTTTGAAGATAAACTCCGCGGGGAAAAAGGTGGACGTGTTTATATTGCCGATGCAAAAGGAAAAGAGCTAAAAGAGCTTGCAAAAAAACCAGCGAAAGATGGCGAAAATATTACACTAACGATTGATGGAAATTTGCAACAAAAGATTTATGCAGAAATGAAGGGTGAGGCAGGTTCAAGTGCAGCAGTACATCCGAAAACAGGGGAAACATTAGCGCTCGTAAGTAGTCCATCATACAACCCGAATGTTTATATGAGAGAGTCAGCGAAAGCAGAGCGAGAAGCTTTAAACAATGACCCGAAAAAGCCAATGACAAATCGCTTTACACAAGTATACGCACCGGGCTCAGTTTTCAAAACGATTACAGGAGCAATTGGTCTTGAAACAAAAGCACTTAATCCGAAAGAATCTCTTAAAATTGATGGTATGAAATGGGCAAAAGATTCTTCTTGGGGTAACTATTATGTAACGCGAGTAAAAGATGCAAATCCAGTAGATTTTGAAAAAGCAATGATGTATTCCGATAACATTT
Source organism: Bacillus sp. BP-3 (assembly GCF_028401955.1). Lineage (GTDB taxonomy): Bacteria > Bacillota > Bacilli > Bacillales > Bacillaceae_G > Bacillus_A. The sequence continues at coordinate 5,701 of NZ_JAQOTJ010000017.1, read as the reverse complement.
ATTTTGCGCAGGAAGCATTGAAAATTGGTAAAGATAAATTTACAGAAGAAGCGAAGAAATTCGGACTAGGTGAAAAGTTACCAATTGAATATGGATTTGCAACGTCGCAAATCGCAAAAGATGGCATAAAAGGTGATATTCAACTTGCAGATACAGGATATGGTCAAGGACAAGTTTTAATGTCATCTCTACACGTTGCACTATCATATGCGCCAATTGTAAATGAAGGAAATATTCCATCTCCGCATCTTGTGAAAGATGATAAGCAAGTAAAGGCGTGGAAAGAAAAAGTGATATCTAAAGAGAACAATGATATTTTGAAAAACTCTTTAATAAAAGTTGTAAATGATCCAGAAGGAACGGGTAAAGTTGCAAAATTAGATGGTATTACACTTGCTGGAAAAACAGGAACAGCTGAATTAAAAGAATCAAAAGAAGCAGATGGTAAAGAGTTAGGATGGTTTGTAGCATTTGATGCAAATTCTCCAAATATGATTATCTCAATGATGATTGAAGATGTAAAAGGAAGAGGCGGAAGTAGTATTCCGGCTGAGAAAGTAAAGCATGTATTAGGGCAGTAATGGAAAAGGAGTTATCTCGTTCATAAGCGAGATGGCTCCTTTTCTATATGGTTATTTACTTACTAAAAAAAAGTAACTATTTTTTCATTGACAAGAAAGCGTTAATTAGGTATTATTACTTACGTAAGGTAAGTGATTTACTTTTTTGTTAAAAATCTCGAATTAAAGATATCTATGAAAAAGGGAGAGAAATGAACATGTCAAAAGTATTATTTATTACAGCAAATCCAAATCCAGCAGAAGTATCATTCGGTATGGCGGTAGGAGAAGCATTTATTGAAGCATACAAACAAGCGAATCCTCAAGATGAAATTTTAACAATTGATTTATTCCATACAAACGTACCTGTAATTGATGGTGAAGTGCTTGCTGCTTGGGGGAAACTTGGAGCAGGAGAAGGCTTTGAAACATTAAGTGAAAGCCAACAACAAAAAATTGCAGCTATGAACGGAAACTTAGAAACATTTATGCATGCAGATAAATATGTATTCGTAACACCGATGTGGAATTTAAGCTATCCACCAGTTGTAAAAGCATACTTAGATAACCTATCAATTGCAGGAAAAACATTTAAATATACTGAAAATGGTCCGATCGGTTTATTAGAAGGCAAAAAAGCACTTCATATCCAAGCGACAGGCGGTGTGTATTCTGAAGGCCCGTATGCAGGAGTGGATTTTGGACGCAATCACTTAAAAGCAATACTAGGCTTTATGGGAGTAACGGATGTCGAATATATCGCAGTAGAAGGTATGAGCGCAAATCCTGCGCAAGCACCTGAAATTAAAGAAAGAGCTATTGAAAAAGCTCAAGAGTTAGCAAAACAATTCTAATCTATTATATTATGAAAAATGTCCAAACGATTGTCGTTTGGACATTTTTTCTTCTTTTTCCTTCGTTTGTCTAGTATAATGAAGAACGGAATGACAATATGTGGGGGTTCTATATGATTCAGACGTTTTTTAAAATTTTGTACTTAATTTTAATTGTAATTGGTATTACACCAAGAATGTGGCGTTTAAAACGAAAGATACATACACTACCAGTACAAGAAAAAGATCAGCTAGTGTATCAAACAACAAATTGGTTTGGCAAGAAGATGATTCGTGTAGTTGGATCAACAATACAAGTGAATGGACTCGAAAATGTGCCACAAGATAAGCCGGTACTGGTTGTAAGTAATCATCAAAGTGATATGGATATTCCTGTTTTACTAGGATATTTAAATAAGCCAATTGGCTTTGTTTCGAAAGTAGAAATTAAAAAGTTTCCACTTGTTTCAACATGGATGGAAATGATGAATTGTGTATTTATGGATCGTAAAGATCGACGTCAATCGTTGCAAGCCATTAAAAATGGGATTGAACTGTTAAAACAAGGGCACTCTATCGTGATTTTCCCTGAAGGTACTCGTAGTAAGGGTGGTGAAATGGGAGAATTTAAGGCTGGTAGTTTCCATCTTGCTGTAAAAGCGGGTGTAGCGATTTTACCTGTAACATTGGACGGAACGTATAAAATGTTTGAAGCAAACGGTAATCGAATGAAGCCGGCGCATGCAACAGTCACAATTTCGAAACCAATCACTGCAGAACAATATGAAAATATGGATATTAAAGAATTAGCGAAATATACGCAAGATATTATTGCAAGTCAGTTAAAAAAGTAAGTAAAAAAGGTCTCAGCTATAATAAAAGCTGAGACCTTTTCTTATGCTACAGGTAATACATAAAATAAAACGCAGAAAAACATCATCGTGCTTCCGCCTAATACGAAGACGTGCCAAATTGCATGGTTAAATGGGAGCTTCTCCCATAGGAAGAAGATAGCACCGACAGAGTATAAAATTCCGCCAATTAATAATAATGAAAAACCGCTCCCCGTTAAGTTTTCATATAGTGGTTTAATAGCAACGATAATGAGCCATCCCATCAGGACGTAAAATAAAGTTGATAGTTTAATAAAGCGACGTACAAAAAAGATTTTAAAAATAATTCCTGCAATTGCAAGTGTCCATATAATCGCAAGTAATGTCCAGCCTAGTGGCCCGCGTAGTGTAACTAGTAAAAATGGTGTATATGTGCCAGCAATTAACAAATAGATGGCTGAGTGATCTAAAATGGTGAATAATTTTTCCACTTTTGGATGATGGATGCTATGTAATAGCGTTGAACATAAATACAGTAAAAACATGCTCACACCATATACAGTAAACCCTACAATTGCTGATGCAGTTCCATGTTTTGATGCATGAATAATTAAAATAATTAACGCAGGAATACTTAAAATGGCACCGATGCCATGTGTAATTGCATTTGCAATTTCTTCTTTAACAAATTGAGTCATTCGAGTCATTTTTTTAGTCATGTTTCGACCTCTTTCTCATGAGTGAAATGAAGAGTATAGTTTCATTCACCATATCATATACAACAGGAATAGGAAATAAAAAATGTATAAAGATTATATTTTCAAATTTTTCAGACAAAAAAATAATGGATACATTGACGTTTACAGACTTTTTTGACAAAATGAAATTAATTGAAGATAAGGAGGAAGCAGTATGCCGAATATTGGGTTTCCAGGATTAATTTTAATTTTAATTTTAGCATTAATTATTTTTGGACCAAAGAAATTACCGGAAATTGGACGAGCATTTGGAGAAACCTTAAAAGAATTTAAAAAATCTGCAAAAGGTCTGCATGATGATATAGACGAGAAAAAATGAAGTTTTTTATCAGTAGGAAGGAGTTCCTGCTTATTATTAGTTAAATGAAACGGATGGCTACGGCCGTTTGTGAGGGGAAAAAGGTGTAAGAGGAGCTTGCATCTTTTTCCCAGTTACCAGAGAAATGGGTGAGAATATGAACAATCACGAAATGAGCATAGTAGATCATCTTGGGGAGTTGCGAAAACGACTTATTATTACAGCAGTGGCATTTTTATTTTTCCTTATTATTGGTTTTTCTTATACAAAAGAGATTTATAGTTTTATTGTGAAAGATTTACATATGAAATTAACAGTTCTTGGGCCAAGCGATATTTTGTGGATTTATTTTGTTATTGCAGCTGTGTTTTCAATCGTATGTACTATTCCAATCGCAGCTCTACAGCTTTGGTTATTCGTCAAGCCAGCATTGCTTCCGCATGAGCAAAAAATGACGCTATTATACGTGCCAGGATTATTTATATTATTCATTGGTGGACTATGTTTCGGATACTTTATTATTCTACCATTTGTACTCAATTTTTTAGTTAGTCTTGGTGATGAAATGTTTCAAACGATGTTTACAACAGACAAGTATTTTTCTTTTGTTATGAACATGACCGTACCATTTGCTGTAATTTTTGAATTGCCTGTTGTAACAATGTTTTTAACGAGCATTGGGATTTTAAATCCAGTAGCACTACAAAAGATTAGAAGATATGCATACTTTATATTAATTGTTATTGCGGTTTGTATTACACCACCTGATTTTATTTCGGATTTTTCCGTAGCAATTCCACTGTTAGTAATTTATGAATTAAGTATTACGATGTCAAAAATTGTATATAAAAGAAAGATAAAACGAGAATTACAATCTTCATCGAAAAGTGCTTCTTTATGACGGGCACTTTTTTTATTTCTTTGTTATACTATTGATGTAAGCGTATACAATATAAAGAAGAAAAAAATAAAGCTTCTCCAAAATTTAGACAAACTTTTTGTCTTTGTCGGTTTATACTAACATTATAAATCAAAAAAAAAAAGAGGATTGATATCGTGATTATGAAGAGTTTTTATTTCACTCATCCAACAGGAAAGTGCGTAAAGGTGGTTGAAATTCCAGTATTACAAACACAGCACCCATTAGCGTTTCAAATTCAGTCGCGTCTTCAGCTCTTTATTTCTAAAATACAAAAACAAAAACAACCAAGGTTTTCGTACTCATTTCGAGAATATTTGCAGAGTTGCTTAAAATGGAATGATTATTCAAATGTATATGAAATAAATACGTTAGAAAAAAATGCATAGGAAAAACTCGCGGCAGAGAAAAAGAGCTCTGCCGTTTTCTTTTTAGGCATAAAAAACAAGAATTTCGTTGGAAAATTACCTTAAACTGTTGAAAGCAGTAGGATTACTAGTATAATAACAGGGAGAGCGTAGTGGAAAGGGAAGAAATAAAACATGCAAAAAATTAAAATTGTCACAGACTCAACGGCGGATTTATCACCAGATGTGATTGAGAAATATGATATTCATGTTATCCCATTATCAATTTCTGTGAACGGACAAACTTATTTAGATCGTGTAGATTTACAACCAGATGAGTTTATTGAAGAAATGCAAAAATCAGAAGAATTACCTAAAACATCGCAGCCAGCAGTTGGCTCATTTGTAGAATTGTATGATCGCTTAGGAGAGGACGGCAGTCAAGTTCTTTCGATTCACTTAACAAATGGATTAAGCGGGTCAGTTGCAACGGCAAATAGTGCAGCAACAATGACAGATACAAAAGTAACAGTAGTAGATTCTTTATTTATTAGTCATGCTTTGGCTTATCAAGTAATTGAAGCAGCGAAAATGGTGCAAGAAGATCGTTCTTTAGAAGAAATTTTAAAACGTATTGAAGAAGTTAGAAAAAACACACGTCTATTCGTTGTTGTTGATACGTTAGAGAACCTTGTCAAAGGCGGTCGTATCGGTAAAGGAAAAGCAATGATTGGATCTTTATTGAATATTAAGCCAGTTGCTAGTATTGACGATGGAGTCTATAATCCGATTACTAAAGTACGTAGCCAAGGACAAATTGTAAAAACTTTGACGAAAATATTTGAAGAGGATATAGCTGGTAAAACAGTAAAAGCAGTTGCGATTCCACATGCAAAAGCATTACCATTAGCGCAGAAAATGAAAGAAGCAGTTGAAAAAATTAGTGGATTTACACAATCTGAAATCTTTTTTACAACACCTGTTATTAGTACACATACAGGTGTTGGAGCAATTGGATTTTCGTATTTTGCAGAATAGAAAAAAGCTACTTGATTATATTCAAGTAGCTTTTTTCGCAGAGTGTTGGGAAACCCTTCAGGATTTCCGACACTCTGGGAATTATTGATTTGTTAATGAACAAAAGAACTAGAAA
>NZ_JAQOTJ010000016.1 GCF_028401955.1 Bacillus sp. BP-3 | reverse complement strand
ATGATGGGAAACCATCACGTACGGTGTGATGTGGGGGAAAAGGCGGAGATAATATCAAACCCTTACCTATCACAATAATTTGGATTAAGAAAAGAAATTGCGCAATACATGTATGAATCACGCGGTGTACAATGTTCACCAAGTCAAATTATCATTGGGGCAGGAACGCAATATTTAATAAGAATGCTATTTCAATTGTTAAAAGAGAGTGCATTTGCAGTAGAGAATCCAGGATACCACTGGAAAATGGTTACGTGTGAAAAAGGGACAGAACATGTGAAAATGCTGCCGCTTGATGAAAATGGGATTATGATTTCGAGTTTAGAAGAAAGTGATGCAAATGTGGTATTTGTGACACCATCTCATCAATTTCCATGCGGAATGATTATGCCGGTTTCGAGAAGAATGCAGCTCTTGCATTGGGCAGAGAAAAAAGAAGGGCGTTATATTGTAGAAGATGATTATGATAGTGAATTTCGATATTCAGGGAAACCAATTCCAGCTCTCCAAGGGTTAGATACAAATGGAAAGGTTATTTATATGAGTACTTTTTCAAAAGCATTACTTCCATCGTTACGTATGAGTTATATGGTGCTTCCAAAAACACTTATTGAAGTATATCGAAAAGAATATTTATTTTATACGCAGACTGTATCGCGCATTGATCAAGAGATTGTGGAACGATTTCTCGAAGGTGGACATTGGGAAAAGCATATTCATAAAATGAGAGTTGTGTATCGGAAGAAGAGGGATACATTGGTTTCTGCAATTTCAACATATTTCCCGAAATGCGTAGAAATAATTGGCCAAGATTCGGGGCTGCATATATTATTACGAGTAAATAATGGTATGACAGAGCAAGAGCTTATTGAGAAAGCGGCAGCATATAGTATAAAAGTATATCCAGTTTCTATGTACTATGATGAGATGAAAGCTGATAATAAAACAATCTTGCTTGGCTTTGCGATTTTATCTGAGGAAGAAATTAAGGAAGCAGTTCAACTGTTGGCAAAGGCATGGTTTGATTAAAGAAGGAATGAGTTAAATGGGACTTGATTTGAATAGTAACTGATTCATATATCCATAAATAGATAAAAGACAATCTAAAACTTTATTTCCTGAGTTCTAGGTTGTCTTTATTTTCATTTGGATGAAGATTATAATATTTGATTTTCTGGATGACTGTAATCATTCAGTTCATAAATTTATATGAATTCATAATCTTATTTTAAAGGTTTATTTTACGTGAAATGCCGTTAAATCGAATCATCTATATCTTTAGAACAAACAGTAATATTATACCATTGACAGAATAGCAGTTGTAACTGATAATAACAATCAGTTGTGATAATAATGATAATTATTATCAGTTAATTAATGGAAATGATTATGGAGTTGATGATATGTTTAGGCGAATTAGCTATTCTACTTTCTTCATTTTTCTTTTATTACTAACTTTGACGAAACCGCTTACTAGTTTGGCTGCAAGTCAGGGAACAGAGAACATGAGTAAGGCAGAGCAATACGTTAATCAAGCAGTAACAATTGCACAGCAAGGTAATCTAGTAGAAGCACAGACAGTCTATCAGAAATTTAATGATACTTGGCTTGAAATTGAGAGTTCTGTGAAGGCGGATTCAGCTCAGGCATATAGCGATATTGAGTCAAATATGGGTCAAGTACAATATGCTTTTATACAGAACAAACAACAAGATGTTGTGAAGGCACTGCAAGGTCTTCAAAGTGTCAACGAAAAATTTATTCATGGTCAATATACGAAAGGCAATGGATTTCATAAACAAAACATTACACTTTCTGATTTTATTGTGATGTTGCAAGAGACAAAAGAAAAAGTGCAAAATAGCAATCAACAGTCGTCTCTAGCCCATATTACAAAAGTTCGAGAATCATGGCTCAGCATCGAAGGAACTGTTGTGGCACAATCGGCTACAGTATATAACGATACGGAACGAGATATGGTTACAGTGAATGCAATGATTTCTGAAGGTAATTATAAGGGTGCTGCTCAGTTACTCGATAAGATGATTGCATATTTGGTGCCACTTGCGACTAAAACTAGCTATACAATTTGGGATGCTGCAATGATACCGATTCGTGAGGGGCTAGAAGCATTACTCGTTGTAGGTGCGCTCTTAACCTTTGTGAAAAAATCTAATGGCGGACAGGGGAAAGGGTGGATTTGGAGCGGTGTTTCAGTCGGTTTCGTTTTGAGCGCTGTGCTAGCAGTCATTGTTAAATTTGTTTTTACATCGGGTGCTTTCGGTCAGAATAATTTCCTAATCTCAGGATGGACTGCGATTGTGGCAGCTATCATGCTTCTTTACATGAGTTACTGGTTGCATAGTAAATCAAATATTGCAGAGTGGAATCAGTATATTCATAACAAAAGTCAGTCGGCGTTAGATACGGGACGTATGATTTCTCTCGGTGTGTTATCATTCCTAGCCGTTTTTCGTGAGGGAACAGAGACTGTACTTTTTGTTATTGGTATGGTGAATCAGATTAGTTTTCAACAGTTACTAATTGGTATTTTGATTGGTCTCGGTATCTTGGCTATTATTGCTTATTTCATGCTTGTTATCGGTGTTAAGTTACCGATGAGGCCGTTTTTCTTAGTATCAAGTTTAATTGTTTTCTATTTATGCTTCAAATTTACAGGACTCGGTATTCATAGCCTTCAGCTTGCAGGTTCTTTACCGTCTACAACAGCTCCTAACTTGCCGAGTATTGATTTCTTAGGATTTTATCCATCTTGGCAAAGTGCGGTGCCGCAAATCTGTTTACTCTTATTAGCTGTTGGGGCTTTCATGTGGAAACGAATCAAATCATAAAGAAAACAATGTCCAATTAAAATAACATATTTCAAATATCAGGAGGAATACATTTTATGAAAACTATGAAAATCATTGCGGCAGTAGCCATGACGGGCACATTAGCTCTAGCTGGTTGTAGTTCAGATAATCATTCTGCATCTAGTGCATCTAAGGCTACAGAGCAATCGAAAGGTAAAGAGCAAACTACTGCAACAAATGTGAAAGATGGGACTGCAAATTTACTGCATGATGCTAAACAGCTAAAGAAAGGCATTAATGCGAATGATGAAGCAAAAATTAAAGAGTTTGGTCCAAAACTTGAAGAGAGTTGGGGGAAATTTGAAGATGGTGTGAAATCACAATACCCTGATCAATATGCACAAGTAGAAAAATACCTTGATCCAATCGTAGCAGGATCGAAGGCAAGTACGATTGATAAAGATACACTTTTAAAATTAGATAACCAGTTGATTGATGTTTTATATCAGATTTCAGAGAAACTCATTCCTGTCGACCAAGTTAAAGCTGGGGTTTCAAAGCTGCTTACAAAAACGGATGAATTAAAACAAGCAATCAATGCAGGGGATGAAAAGAAAGTAAAAGAGATTGGTCCGAAATTAGAAGAGATTTGGAAAACATTTGAGGATGGAGTAAAACCACGATACCCAGAGCTCTATGAGCAGATTGAAAAGTCTTTGAATCCAGAAGTGGCAGGATCTCAAGTAAGTCCTCTTGATAAACAAACGCTTGGGAATTTAAATGATCAGTTAATGCAAACATTACATGATTTAGAACAAAAGACAAATTAAAATGAAAATAGAGAAAAGGGGGATCCCTTTTCTCTATTTGTTTTCTCCATGTAAAAATAAAACCATATGCTCTTCGTCCCAATATTGGTCATTATATTTTAACGAACGCTCTTGTACGCCAAAAGTTTTAAAGCCTAACGATTCGTAGAGCTTTTTTGCACCTTCATTGCCAACGACAACATCAAGCATAAGTTGTTCTACTTCTAACTCTTTTGCTTTTTCAATTGCTGCTTGCATAAGCGCCTTCCCAGCACCCATTCCGCGCGCCTTTGGAGAGACGTAAACAGAACCAATTTTTGCTTTATGTTCTTGTTTTAAAAATGATTTTGTTTCTAAAGTTGCAACGCCAACTAAATCGTTGTCTTTAAAAGCACCAAGCGTGTAATTTTCGTTTTGGTCTAATATTTGCGCTTTATATTCAACAGGATCTTCCTTATTAATAAGATCTTCATAAGAAGAACTGAACGCTTCTGGATTTTGTTTTAATCCCTCGACGCGAAGTGCTAAGTAAATTTCTGCATCTTTTTTTGTTAATACACGAATTTCCAACTGTGTCATCCTCCAATTCTTTGGTGGTAATGTTATATTTTATATTAAAATCATAATACTTTCAAAAAATAGGCTCGATATATAAAGTGAAACTTTAATCAGTGGGGGTTTTCTTCATCCCCCACTGATTATTAGCCCTCACCAATCGGGCTTTTACTGCCCGTTAATGCGGGATAAACTGTTTTAATATTTCTACATAAAACTGCACTTACGGAGAAACAAGTATCCAGTACTTGCTTGCTCCTTTTGCTTACAACATGGCCTGTGGCAGAAAAAGGAACTGACCGCTACTATGGCACGGCCAGATGCTCTTGCTCATCTAAAAAGAAAAGGGTTTATATGTCGTTTTTTCAATTTGTATTTATATATAAATAGCTATTTAAAAGGTAATTCTATAGTAAATGTAGTTCCAACTCCGACCTCGCTTGTTACTTGTATGGAACCACCATGCAATTCTATAATTTCTTTTGCAACAGCTAAACCAATACCTTTTCCGCCAGTTGCTCGTGTTCTGGATTTATCAACTCGATAGAAGCGGTCAAAAATATGTGGTATGTCTTCACTTGGAATTCCTTCCCCTTCATCTTGCACTTGTATAAGAAAAGTATGCTCTTTTTTTAATACTAGTACTGTAATATGAGAATTTTCATGAGAATGCTGATGTGCATTATGTAATAAATTTAGCATGACTTGCTCCATACGGCGGTCATCGATGCAGGCGTATAAATCTTCTTGGCAATATAAAGAGATATCCATTTCTTTCTTGTTAAGAGATGGCTTTATTTTTTCAACCATACGCTCGGCAAATGGTAACAGCAAGGTTGATTGTTTCTTTATCGTAAATTGGTGTTGTTCAAGCTGCGCAAGCTCAAATAAGTCTTGTACGAGTTCAGTAATATTTTCTGTTTCTTCTTCAATGATTTGTAAATATTCTTCCCGTTCCTCTTTAGATAAAGACCCTCTTTTTGCAACTTTTGTGTATCCTTTTACATATGTGAGCGGAGTGAGTAATTCATGTGCGACGCTGGCGAGAAACTCGTTTCGTTCTTTTTTCATATATGTTAACTCACTAGAAAGTTGTTCGATTGTTTTTGCTAAGCTTCCTAATTCATCATTACTTTTAATCCCTAATGTAATGGGCTCATTTTGTTTCATCATTTTTTCAGTTGCCTGCTTCATTTTTATAAGTGGATTTGTAATAACCCTTGAAAATAAAAATACTAAAATTGTTGTAAGAGCTACTGTCAATGCACCGACGGTAACGAATTGTTGTGTTAATCGAAAGATCATCATTTTTATAGATGCGGTTTCTAAAAACATATGGACATAGCCAATTACGACTCCATGTTTTACAATGGGGCTGGCTGTTGAAATATATTTTGATTCTTTCCAACGATCTTCTGTGATCATTCCATCTCTAGGAATGTATGTAATCTTTTTCTCAAGTTGTTTGCGCATATCTTCTGTAACAGGGTCAGAAGAGTCGATAATATGACCTGTTGCATCTGTTATGACAAGTTTTGTATGAGAAGGCGAATTAGATTCCATCGCTGCTACACGTTCAAAGATTCTTTCCCTATAGCGTTTTTCAATAATATTACGATACCAAGTTCCTTTTTCTAATAAGGCTGTAGTTTCTTCGTCTACACGCATTTGTGCCAGTGTTGTATGAAAAGATACAAATAGTACGGATTCAATGCAAAGAGCTAATAATAAAAAGTACGTCCCAAGCTTTATAGAAAGTTTATTCATTAATGATTCACAACCTTTTTTCTGTACTAACAGGCAGTAAGACCTCTATCGTAAAGTTATGACGAAACAACAAATTTAGATAGAAGAAAAACTGCTAGTATATGCCTGAGTAGTTCAGACAATCATTAATGGGGAAAGAAGAATCCCCACTGATGAAAGTTTTCCTTTCTAATTTATGAGGAGCCATTTTTCCATTTGTAACCTATTTTATAAACAGTTTCTAGGTGTTCTTCAATAGGAAATCCTGCTTTTCGAAGTTTTTCGCGTATATTACGAATGTGAGAATCAACGGTACGATATTCAATATCTGTTTGAAATCCCCAAATAATTTCGATAAGCTCATCGCGGCTATAAGCACGATTTATATTTTGTAAAAAGAGTCCGAGTAAGGAAAATTCAATTGGCGTGAGAGAGAGTTTTTCATCATATACAGTTACGGTATGTCTCGTTTTATCCCATTCGATGCCGTTAAAGTTTACAAATCCCTCTTTCTTCGTACGGCGGAGTACAGCTTCGATACGAGCAATTAATACTTGCTCATCAAATGGTTTAGTAATATAGTCATCAGCACCTAACGTGAGTCCTTTTACCATGTCATAATTTTGATTCCGTGCTGTTAGCATAATAATGGGGACGTTACTGATTTGTCGAATTTGAAAGCAAGCCTCCCAGCCGTCCATATTTGGCATCATCACGTCTAACAAAATAAGATCAAATTCTTTTTGTTGAACGAGATCAAGTGCCTCTTGGCCTGATGTTGCTTTCATACAAAAATGTCCAAGTGGACTTAAGAATAAATCTAATAAGCGAAGCATGCGTTCTTCGTCATCTACTAATAATAGTTTGGCCATAACGATGTACACCTCAAGTTTTCATTATTTATCCTGCATTAAGAGTTAAAAGGAAAAGATAGGAGAGTGAAACTCTCACGAATAGAAGTTTCCTTTATATTATTCTACATGAACTTTACAAAAAACACTGTTCATATGGAAAAGAAAAGGACAATTGCCATAAAAAATGCACTACTTTTGCACATTTTTCTTTTATAATAAGCAATGTAGCAGCACAAAAATACCCTATGTTGCGACATAACGTCATGTCATTTTGATTTCAAAATGACAAATTCCATTCTATTGTGTACGTGAGATAGAGAACGTTTTTCGTATTCACCTCGCATCGGATAAGAAAAATTTCTATCTCACAACTTTTTTTGAATGTAGATAAAAGGGGATTTAGATAGTGAACAAAAAAGACCTTGAAAAGCAGAAACACGAACGAAATGTAGCTATAATCTGCATTTTGGTGTCAATGATGATTATCGTCGTTTGTGTTAGAAAGTTTTTTTGGTTGTTATAAAATAAATTGATTTGTTATAGATAAAAAGCCTCGCACCTATTGTGCGAGGCTTTTGTAATGTGAAAATAATGATCCATGAGAAACACCCACTTCAAGATTTGCAGGAGAGTGGGTGTTTTTATGTTAAAAGAAGTTTTAAACATTGAGAAATAACATCATATGTTCTTCATCCCAATATTGTCCGTTATATTTTAAAGCGCGTTCTTCTATACCAAATGTTTGGAACCCCAGTGATTCATATAGTTTCTTTGCCGGTTTATTTCCGGCAACCACATTAAGCATAATTTGTTCTATATCTAATCTTGGGGCATTTTCAATGATCGTTTCAATTAGCGCTCTTCCAGCACCAAGACCACGTGCTTTTGGAGAAACATATACAGAGCCGATTTTCGCCTTATGCTCTTGTTTGACAAGTGGTTTTATTTCAAGAGTGGCAATACCGATTAATTCGTCTTCTTGAAAAGCACCTATCGTAAATTTTTCAGGATTATCTAACCGTTTTGCAATGGCAGCAACGGGATTTTTTTGTTTCATAATATCTTCATAAGAGGAACCAAATGCTTCTGGATTTTGAGTTAATCCTTCTATGCAAAGTTGTAAATATATACTTGCATCTTCTTTTGTTAATACACGAATATTCATACAAGTAACCTCCTAGTGGTTTTATGTAATAAAATTATATATTAACTTCATTAACTATTCAATAGATTTATATGTTGTATTTTTATAACTATATGTATACAGGTTATAATAACGATATAAAAATCCCTTTTTTAGGGAAGACAAGAGCATCTGGCCGTGCATAGAAACGGTCAGATCCTTTTCCTACCACATGCGAGGTTTTAAACAAAGGGAGAAAGCAAGTAGCGGTCATATTGTATTCTGCATAGCAGCGACTTATATGTTGAAAAATAAAAATGAATTTATATAGAAGCTGACACAAAGGGCACATAAGTGCCTTTTGAAGTCAGTCCTTTTTTTTCGTTATCGACCGTTCTTTGCAATATATCGGCGATTCGACATACAAGTAGTCAATTCGCTGAGCTGAATCATACCGAAAAGTGAAACTTTTGGGATAACCTCATTGTTTTGTTTATTTATACCCTTCAATTCGCTCTGGGTGTGTGTAAATATTACAAGAATCACCGCGAATAAAGCCAACGACAGTAATTCCTAAATCATGAGCAAGTTCTAACGCCAATTTTGTCGGAGCGGATTTGGATAGGACAATTTCACAGCCGATTTTTGCAACTTTAAGTAAGATTTCAGATGAAATGCGGCCGCTAAAGGCAATTACTTTTCCTGTTATCGAAATATTGTTTCGCAAGCAATACCCGTAAATTTTGTCTAAAGCATTGTGACGACCAATATCCATTCGTGAAACGAGAATTTGATTTTCATCACATAATGCGGTGTTATGCACACCACCTGTTTCTTGGAAAGTAGTAGAGGATTGCTGCAGTGCCTTCATGAGACGAAAGCAATCTTTAGGTCCCAAGGTAATATGAATATCGTTCATCGTTTTTGCTTTGGCTGCATCATTTACAAAGACAAAGCCTTGTCTGCTTTTCCCGCAGCACGATGTCACATATCGTTTGTTATAGCAAGTTTGATAGAGTGGATTTGTTTGCGTAGTTGTGACATGCGCAAACCCTTTTTCTTTTTGGATCCATAATTGTTCAATGTGTTTATAGGAAGGAATAATACCTTCTGATACTAAAAAGCCAACGACCATATCTTCAATATGATCAGGTGTACAAACAATTGTTACATATTCTTCACCGTTTAGTTTAATTGTAAGTGGATATTCTGTTACAACCTCATCATCTTTTTGATGAAATGTCCCACCTTGGTAACGAACCATTGTATATGTGCTTTGAACAGACTCCATACGATTTTCCCCTTTATCAATTATTCTCCCATGTTTATCATAAGACAAGAAAAAAAGAAAAGCATTCGTTTTATATAAATCTATTTTAATTTTTCAGCGTAGAAGTCGCTGCTATGCATGTCCAGTTTCTCTCGTCCCCGCCAAGGAAGAACGGGATTTTAATGCCGATTTTCAATATGTATTCACATACATTCCTTGGTTATTATTTGTGTTCTACGATATAATAGAATCGTAGTCATATACATCAATTGTAAGCTTATTTATACATCAAGAATCTACCTCGAAGAACTATTTTTTCTGTTTTGAAAAAGAGCGTATAGCAACATCGTTTTGAAACCGCATTCAAAATATGTTGTACGGTTGGTTGTAAGGAGAGGGTAAAGATGTCAGAACACAAAATTCGTGTAACTGTCGATGGTACAGAGTATATTTCATCTAGTGAGAAAACGATATTGCAGTTATTAAACGAAAGAGAGCTTGAACACCCGCAAATTTGTCACGTACCAGAAGTAGATCCAATTCAGACGTGTGATACATGTATTGTTGAAGTGAATGGAAAGCTGATGCGCGCTTGCTCAACAAACCTTGAAGAAGGTATGCATATTGAAAGAAAGTCAAGGCGAGCGGTTGAAGCCCAGACAGAAGCGATGGATCGATTACTTGAGAATCATTTACTATATTGTACTGTTTGCGATAATAATAACGGAAATTGTAAAGTTCATAATACAGTGCATATGATGGGAATTGAAGAACAGAAATATCCGTACGAACCGAAAGTGAGTGTTTCGGAGGTGGATATGTCCCATCCGTTTTATCGTTACGATCCAAATCAGTGTATTGCATGTGGTCAATGTGTAGAAGTGTGTCAAAACTTACAAGTAAATGAAACATTATCTATTGATTGGAATTTAGATCGTCCGCGTGTCATTTGGGATGATGGCGTAGCAATTAATGATTCCTCTTGTGTAAGTTGTGGGCAATGTGTAACGGTTTGCCCATGCAATGCCCTAATGGAAAAATCGATGCTTGGAGAAGCTGGCTTTATGACGGGGCTAAAACAAGATGTATTACATCCAATGATTGATTTTGTAAAAGATGTAGAACCGGGTTATAGCAGTATTTTAGCTGTTTCGGAAGTAGAGGCAGCGATGCGTAAAACGAAAATCAATAAAACGAAAACCGTTTGTACGTTCTGTGGCGTCGGGTGTTCATTTGAAGTATGGACGAAAGATCGTCATATTTTAAAAGTACAACCGTCATCGGATGCACCAGTAAACGGGATTTCAACGTGTGTAAAAGGAAAGTTTGGATGGGATTTTGTAAATAGTGAAGAACGGATTACAAAGCCGCTTATCCGTAAAGGAGACATGTTTGTTGAAGCAACTTGGGAAGAGGCGCTAGAAGTTGTTGCAGCAAATATGAGTCATATTAAAGAGCAATATGGCAGTGATGCTTTTGGGTTTATTTCTTCTTCTAAAGTGACGAATGAAGAAAATTATTTAATGCAAAAGTTAGCACGACAAGTATATGGGACAAATAATGTGGACAACTGTTCTCGTTACTGTCAATCACCAGCAACAGATGGTTTATTTAAAACGGTAGGCATGGGCGGTGATGCAGGAACAATTAAAGATATTGCAGAGGCAGGACTTATCATTATTGTTGGAGCAAATCCGACAGAAGGTCATCCAGTTCTTGCAACGCGTGTGAAACGCGCCCATAAACTGCATGAGCAAAAATTGATTGTAGCTGATCTGCGTAAGCATGAAATGGCAGAGCGTGCAGATCTATTTGTTCACCCAAGTCAAGGTACAGATTACGTTTGGCTAGCAGGTGTAACCAAATATATTATTGATCAAGATTGGCATGATAAAGTATTTCTAGCTGAAAACGTAAAGAATTTTGATGAATATAAAACAATGTTAGAGAAGTATACGCTTGATTATACAGAAAGTGTAACGGGCATTTCGAAAGATACATTAATAGAAATGGCAAAGATGATTCGTGATGCAGATGGTACATGTGTACTTTGGGGTATGGGAGTGACGCAAAATACAGGTGGAAGTACGACATCAGCTGCAATATCTAATTTACTTCTTGTAACAGGTAACTATCGTCGTCCTGGTGCAGGAGCATACCCGCTGCGTGGACATAATAACGTACAAGGTGCTTGTGATATGGCAACATTACCAAACTGGCTGCCTGGTTACCAAGCAATATCCGATGATGCACTGCGCGCGAAATTTGAAAGAGCATACGGTGTTTCGATTCCGAAAGAACCAGGATTAAATAACATTGCGATGCTGATTGCTGCAGAAGCAGGGAAATTACGTGGTATGTATGTGATGGGAGAAGAAATGGCATTAGTCGATTCTAACGCGAATCATGTGCAGCACATTTTAGAAAATCTTGACTTCCTTGTTGTACAAGATATGTTTTTAACAAAAACAGCTCGTTTTGCAGATGTCATTTTACCAGCAGCACCAAGTTTAGAAAAAGAAGGAACATTTACGAATACAGAACGTCGTATTCAGCGTTTATACGAGGTTATACCGCCGCTTGGTGATTCAAAACCAGACTGGTGGATTCTGCAAAAGGTAGCTCGTGCATTAGGTGCAAATTGGAACTATAAGCATCCAAGTGAAATTATGGATGAAATCGCATCGCTTGCTCCTTTATATTCTCAGGCAACATATGATCGTTTAGAAGGATGGAATAGCTTGTGCTGGGGTAGTCATGATGGCAGTGATACACCATTATTATATTTGGATGGATTTAATTTTCCAGATAAAAAGGCACGCTTATCACTTGATGAATGGGTACCGCCAGTCGAGGTGCCGGAAGAATATGATTTATTATTAAATAATGGCCGCATGCTTGAACATTTCCATGAGGGGAATATGACAAAGAAATCGGCAGGTATTTTATCGAAAATGTCAGAGGTATTTGTTGAGATTTCTCCAGAGTTAGCGATGGAGCGAAATGTGAGGGATGGAAGTCTTGTTGAACTTGCATCACCGTTTGGAAAAATCAAAGTTCCAGCGCTTATTACAGATCGTGTAACTGGAAACGAACTATATTTACCGATGCATGCAACAGTAAATGAAGAAGCAATTAATATTTTAACAGGAACGGCAACCGACCTTTATACATGCACACCAGCATATAAACAAACGCGCGTCAAAATGCGTGTGCTGCGTGAAAAAGGAAATCGTCCACTTCCTGCTTCTAATCCGCGAAATAAAAAGCGTCATCCGCAAAATGGTGTTGAAGTGCAGAAGAAATGGCAACGAAAACAATATGTATCACTTGTGGATGAAAACTAGGGGGGGAGCATTGTGGCAAAAGAAATTACGATGATTCAAAAAACGGTTGTAACAGAAGAACAAAAGAAGCAACAAGTTTCAGAGGAATTATTACAACAATTAGGAGAGAATCAACAGGCAATTGAAGAAACGATTCTTTTGTTAGCGCAGCTTCAAAAAGCTGGTTTGTTAGATGCTGCCGTAAGCTTGCTGGCAGCGAAAGAAGATGTTTCGAAAATTGCGATTGAACAACTAAACCGTGAACCAGTAAAAAATGCATTGAATAATATGATGGGTGCAGGAGAAGCACTATCTTCAGTAGACCCAGAAGTGACGAAGCAAGTAACATCCAGTTTAGTTACAGGTTTACAATATGCAACAGATGAATTGCAAAAAGGCAAGAAAACAGGTGTGATGGATTTCTTTAAAGTATTACGAGATCCAGACATAAATCGAGCAATTACATTTGGATTTAATTTTTTGAAGGCATTTGGTCAAGAGCTGGAAAAGAAGGAATAATAAAAAAGAGCGGTGGATTTAAAATCTATCGCTCTTTTATATGTTTATATGAGTATTCATGTTTAGTAGAATATATTATGATGAAATAAAATATATCGCCATTTTCATTTTCAAGCAGTGGAATACAATTTGACTTTCGTTTAACCTTGCATGTGATAGGGAAAGGCCCTGACCGCTTCTAAGCGCGGCCAGCTGCTCTTGCCCCCTAAAAAACAGGGTTTTTATGTCGTTTTTTAACTTAAATATAGTTTTAGAATATGGAGGAATCTATGCTACACCGTAAAAGACTATCGATACCAGGGGTAATGAAACATTCCTTTCAGACAGTAAGATTTGCCTTTGGAAATGTATTATCGTTTCAACTCATGTATAAGCTCCTAGCCGCAATTGTTTTTATCCCACTATTCGGTATGATTTTTAATAAGCTATTATACTGGGGTGGATATGCAAATGCGACAAATGATGAGTTACTTGCGTTTTTTAAAACACCGTATGGAATTGCAGCTATTTTAATTTTATCTGTGCTAGCACTTTTTCTCATTTTTATCGAATTTGCAGTACTTATTATAATTTCGTATTTTGCGCATAAGCGGCAAAAGGTGAGACTGCGTCCAATCTTATATAAAACGGTAACGTATTTACCTTCTTTTTTCACATATTGCTTACCAGGATTTATTTTGTATGTTGTGGTTTTACTCCCTCTTTTAAGCATCGGTTATAAATCTGCACTTCTTCCTGAAATTCAGATTCCTAATTTTATTTCAGGCGAATTACTGAAAACGACAATGGGACAAGTTGGATATTATACCTTTTTCGGCGTAGTTGCCTATTTCAATCTTCGTTGGATTTTTGTTTTACCCATCATTGTTTTAGAAGAAAAGCCGTTTCGCGTAGCTGCTCGTCAAAGTGTGATGTTAGTAAAAGAAAACTTTTTGAAAGTCCTGTTCTTTTTAGTGGGATTTTTTATTTCTATAGGCGTCGCCTTCCTACTTTTTACAGGTGTTTATTTATTGTTACTGCTTGGGGTCTATGAATTTACAAATCCAGAAGGAACATTTGCTTTATTAGCACAATCGACTATATCTGTCTTTGTAACGAGTATATTGTATATATTTAGCTTTATTGTTACGCCGTTTTATATTATGGCGCTGACAAGACTATATTTACAGAAGGTTCCCGTTGAAGCTGTTTTAGTAGAAGAGGGCCTTGACTATTCGAAAACAAAGGTGGAGAAATGTTTCTTTCAGAAACATCGATTCAAATTTATTGGTGTATATCTTGGCGGGGTTGTTGTAATTGGAATGGTTTTGGCTTTTATTGTAACGTTTATTACAAATTCTTATAAAGAGCCGATTATTATGGCACACCGTGGTTACGTATCTAAGGGAGTGGAGAACACAAAAGAGTCGGTCCAAGGAGCTATTGATGCGAAAGCAGATTATGCTGAGATTGATGTATTGCAAACGAAAGATGGCGAGTTGGCCGTTATACACGATTTGAAACTAAAGCGTCTTGCGAATGCAAATGTACAAGTGTCAGAATTAACGATGGATGAACTTCGAAAGCTTACTCTCAGCCAAGATGGATTTTCAGGGAAAATTAGTACGCTTGATGAGATTATTAAACTCGCAAAAGGAAAGATTAAGCTTAATATAGAAGTGAAGCTCCATGGAAATGAAAAGGATTTTGTAAAGAAAGTTTTAAAAACCATTGAAAAAAATGATTTTGAAAAGCAATGTGTGATTCAAACATTACATTACCCGCTTATTAAAGAATTTAAACGTGCAAATCCAGATATAAAAGTAGGATATGTTCTATATGCAAATGCAGCAAATTTAAAAAATGTTCCGGCAGACTTTTATGTAGCGGAAGAATATATGTTAAATAAGCACTTAGTACAATCTGCTCGTAAATTAAATAAACCGATTTATGTATGGACTGTAAATGATATGGAGAGCTTAAGGAAATATTATAAATTGAATGTGGATGGAATTATTACAGACTATCCAGAAGATGCGAGAGCCACGATTAAAATGATCAAAGAGCAAGAGGAAAATGAAACGGATATGTTTGAGAAAATTACGGAAACAACCGAAGACTTATTTGCAAAGTTATTTCCGTAAAAGTAGGCTGCTAGCTAAATGCTAGTAGCCTATTTTTTTGTATGGAGAGATCTGTACTAAATTGTTGGCAGTATAAATAGGATGGTAGAAGAGCAGAGCGAAGGAGGTCGGGAATGGAACGGTATCATGTTATAGGAAAAAGTGTGAAGCGAAAAGAAGGTGCTGATAAAGTAACGGGGAGAGCGAAGTATATCAATGATGAAATAGAGGTTGGTACACTATATGCAAAACTGCTTACGAGCCCATATGCGCATGCTTATATTAAGAGTATAGATATTCGTGAAGCGAAGAAAGTACAAGGTGTACATGCTGTGGTAACGGGAGCGGATTATCCGATTCTTGTCGGTTCTAGTATCGTTGATCGTCCTTTGTTAGCCTTTGAGAAAGTACGGTATTTTGGTGAACCTGTTGCACTTGTTGTGGCGGATACTGAAGCAATTGCAAGAGAAGCAGCAACACGGATCCGTGTTATATATGACGAGCTCCCGATTATTCGTTCCCCTTTGCAAGCCTATAATGAATCAAACATTTTAGTCCATGAGCATGTGGAACGATATAAGTTAGAAGAAAAGGTATACCCAAAGCCGCATACAAATATCGCAAATCGGACGAAGATTCGTAAAGGGGATGTTCAAAAAGGATTTACGAACAGTGACGTGATTGCCTGTGAAACATTTTCTTTTCGGCAATCTGATCATACAGCAATGGAAACGCGGTGTGCTAGGGTAGAAATGAAACCGAATGGAGATGTTATTGTTCATTCTACCTCACAGGCTCCTTTTGAAATAAAGAGGCAGTTAAGTGAAGTGTTTCAAATTGATGAAGGGAAAGTTATTGTACACGTGCCTTTAGTCGGGGGCGCATATGGTGGGAAAACAGCGGTGCAGCTTGAATTTTTAGCATATATTGCTTCAAAAGCAGTCGGGGGGAGACGGGTTACTCTTCGAAATAGTAGAGAGGAAGATTTTATAACATCTCCTGTCCATATCGGCTTACAAGCAAAAGTAAAGCTTGGATGCACGAAAGATGGAAAGCTGCAAGCAGCAGAAATTTTGTATTTATTTGACGGCGGTGCTTATGCTGATCGAGCGGTAACGATGAGTAAGGCAGCTGGGCTGGACTGCACGGGCCCATATGCGATTGAAAACGTATGGTGTGATTCGTACGGTATGTATACAAACCATACTTATGCAACGTCGTTTAGAGGTTTTGGACATTCGGAGTATACGTTTGTCATGGAACGAACAATCGATATACTTGCTGATAAGTTAGGGATGTGTCCGCTTATGTTTCGTCTGAAAAATGCCATTAGACCAGGAGATACAACGCCGACACAAGTGCTTGTCACGTCAAGTAATACGGGAGATGTAGCGGCGTGCTTACAGAAGTTACAATTGCTTATTAATTGGGAAGAGGGAAAGAAAGTGATTCTATCTAATGGCATGGTACGTGCAAAAGGGGTTAGCTGTTTCTGGAAAAATTCGACTACACCAAAAAATGCCGGAGCGGGTGCTGTATTAACCTTTAACGGTGATGGTAGTGTCAATATTAATTGCGGTGCTGTTGAAATTGGGCAAGAAACAAAAACGGTACTCACACAAATGGTTGCCGAGAAAATGAACATGGATGTTGATGATGTGCATGTCATGATGGAAGTGAATACACAAGTTGCTCCAAAGCATTGGAAAACCGCAGCGAGTCGAACGACACTTCTTGTTGGGAATGCGGTTGTAATGGCTGCAGAAGACGCAATGAGGCAGCTCTGCCAAACGGCTTCAAATATACTCGGGTACCCCACGGAAAAATTAGCGATTGCAGGAAAAGAAGTATATGTCAAAACGAACCCGAATCTACACGTACCTTTTTCGAAAATTGTGTTTGGGTATGTAGATTCAAATGGAAGTGTAAAAGGAACAGAAGTGATAGGAAAAGGGAGTTACGTACTTGAGGGAATTACAGACATTGATTATGAGACAGGGAAAGGGAAACAAGGACCGGAATGGGGAGTAGGAGCGCAAGCAGTAGAAGTGGAATATAACCCCAAAGACTTTACATACCGATTGTTGAATGCTGTAACCGTTGCAGATGCGGGAATCGTTTTAAATAGAAAGGGAGCAGAGACGCAAATTATGGGGGCCATGAGTATGGGGCTCAGTTTTGCAACGCGAGAAACATTTCATTATGATACGAAAGAACGAAATTTGAATCATCAGTTTCGCTCTTATAAAGTCATCCATTACGGGCAACAGCCAAAATATATTGTCGATTTTGTAGAAGTACCGCATGAAGAGGCTGCATTTGGTTCTAGAGGACTTGGGGAACATGGAATTATTGGTATGCCAGCAGCTTTAGGAAACAGTTTATCCATTGCAGCGGATCTTTCATTGCGAAACTTACCGCTTACGCCAGAATTAATTTGGAAAGAGATGCAAAAAGGAGAAGGGATGGAATGATACCATTTGATTTTGAGTATTATCGTCCAGATTCTATTCAAGAAGCTATTCGGTTATTTCACCAGCTAGATCAAGAGGGGAAGAAGCCGCTTTACTATGGAGGCGGGACAGAGATTATTACGATGGGGCGTTCGCAGCGAATTCGAACGAAGGCTGTTATTGATATAAAGGATATTTCGGAATGTAATGTTTGTGAATGGCAGGGTGACAAACTTTTACTTGGTGCAACATTAACGATAACGAGTGTTCAAGAGGCGGAAGTCTTTCCGCTTCTTGGGGAAACTGCTGGCCGGGCCGCAGATCGCACCGCAAGAAATAAAATTACAATTGGCGGAAATGTTGCGGGAAGGATTCGCTATAAGGAAGCTGTACTGCCGTTTTTATTAGCTGATAGTACATTTGTTATTGCAGGAACAGAGGGTATGAAATATGTACCTGCTCATCAATCTTTTATAAAAACACTACAATTACAAAAGGGTGAGTTTCTTGTACAAATGATTACAGAGCGGCGATATGTGACTGCGCCATATTATAGTGTGAAGAAACGCCAACTAGAAAAAATTGATTATCCTCTCGTAACAGTTGCGGCGATTAAATATGATGACGAAATTCGAATGGCGTGCAGCGGTTTATGTGCTTTTCCATTTCGTTCATTTCGGATGGAAGTAGATTTAAATAATAAGCGTATTCCATTTGAGGAAAGAATTCAACGCGCTTTAACCCATATTCCTGCTCCTGTATTAGATGATATAAGAGGCTCGCGTGCTTATCGGACATTTGTATTTCAATCTGTACTGCAAGATCTATTGCGAAATTTTGCAGAGGGGGAAGAAGAATGAGGAACGTACAGCTTATCCTACATGTAAATGGGGAAACGCGAGAGGTCGCCTCAAGAATGGCTGATACGCTGTTACATATATTACGTCACGAACTGGATTTAACAGGAGCAAAGCCAGGCTGTGAAAATGGTGATTGTGGTGCTTGCACAGTTCTCGTTGACGGGATACCAATCAAGTCTTGCATTATGTTGGCTATTGAAGCAATTGGAAAGCAAGTTACCACAATTGAGGGATTACAATCAGCCCCTATTCAACAAGCTTTTGAAGAGAAGTAGGCTTTCCAATGCGGATACTGTACACCGGGATTTATTATGAATTGCCACGGGCTTGTGTCGCAAAGGCCTGATGCAGATGATCGAACAATTGAAGAATGGTTAAGTTCTAACATTTGCCGTTGCACGAGTTATCAAGAGATTGAAGAAGCTGTAAAGTCTGTATTACAAAAGCAGCGAGGGGATTCAAAATGACTTCCGTATATGATGTATTAGAAGCGTTGTTATGTTGTGAGACACGCTGTGCGTTAGCTACAATTATTCATGTTGAAGGATCAGCATATCGAAAAGAAGGAACGATGATGCTGTTTCAAGAAGACGGTACAAAAGTGGGAATGTTAAGTGCAGGGTGCATTGAAGAAGAACTTTTCTACTATGCTGCAGATGTTATGGAGCATAAAACGTGGACGATTCATACATTTAACACGAAAGCAGAAGATGATTTGTCTTGGGGAGTAGGATGTAATGGTGTTATTCATGTATTAGTGGAACATATAGATGATACCTATAAAGCGATTTTACAAGACTTATATATTCACCTTACTAATGGTTCCTCTGCTTGGATGGTGAAAAACCTTTCGTTAGAGCAAACTGCACTTCTGTATAATAACGGAAATACGCTTGGAGATTGGGAAGGGGCCATTCCGAAGGTAACTGATTTGAAAAATGGATTACAAGATGCATATTATAGCCAACATTTTATACCGAAGCCTCGCCTGTTTATTTTTGGAGCAGGAGAAGATGCCAAGCCACTCGTTCGTTTTGCGAAGGAAACGAGCTTCTTTGTAACAGTTTGCGACTGGCGGGAAGGCCTATGTAATACTGATCAATTTCCAAATGCTGATGAATGTGTAGTTGGGTTTCCAGTAAAAATGATTAAAAACCTTTCCTTACATCCAAGTGATTTTCTTGTCATTATGACGCATCACTTTGAAAAAGATCAGCAATTACTCTCTCTCTTATTAGAAAAAAATGTTCGTTATATCGGTGTTTTAGGACCGCGTCATCGTACAGAGCGCTTATTAGAAGGGAGAGTAATCCCTCATCATCTCCATTATCCTGTTGGAATTTCAATTGGTGCACAAGGTCCGGGTGAAATTTCTATTAGTATCATGGCTGAAATCATAGGGCAATTACGGGGGAAGTGAGATGAAAATTATTGGTGTATACTTGGCGGCTGGAAATAGTAAACGAATGGGACCGGGAATCCATAAACTTTCTCTTCCTTTCCATAATGAACCACTTGGTAATGCAGCCCTCAAAGCAGCCCTGTCTTCCAACCTCGCAGGTATGATTATTGTCACAAATGATGCGAGCTGGGCCCTGCAATCATTACAACAAAAGAATGTACATATTCATCCTTGTGTTGATTCTATTCAAGGACAATCGCATTCACTGCGCTGCGGTGTTCAGAAAGCAATGCATATGAAAGCGGATGGGATTGTTGTTTTACTTGCTGATCAACCCTTTATTAAAACAGAGGTAATTAATGAATTAATAGATTGTTACAAACGACATAAAACGGTCTATTATGTAGCCGCAAAACATCGCGGCATTGTCAGACCGCCTGTTTTGTTTGCGAAGAAAACATTCCCATTCTTGCAAACATTAGAAGGCGATCAAGGAGCACGCGCTATTTTTCAAAAGTCATTTATAAAGGGGATAACGATATCGTATGAAGAACCGGCCCTTTTTTATGATGTGAATAGCTGGAGTGATTATAAGGAACTATTGCAATATTTGATGGTTTATGAATCCAATTCATCACAACGTTACAAGTAAGAAGAAAATATGACATGAAGGTTTAGAGGAAGCGGATTATATTTTAGACAGTATGAAGGATATTGCTACAATTCTTTAATACAACTGTGGTGGATAACATATAAGTACAAATAAAAAATCAACATAAAAACCCTCTTTTTTTTCAGGCGAGCGAGAGCATCTGGCCATGTATAGAAACGGTTAGGGCCCTTTCCTGCCACAGGCAATGTGAAAACAAAGTGAACAAACAAGTAGCATATCACTTTTGCTTTACATAACAGCAACTTAGATGTTAAAAAATCCAAGTAGATATATAATATGCAATTTTACCAGGCTTATTCCAAACGGGGATAGGCCTTTGTTATTTCATACGTATAGGTGAAAAAACGATTGGAGGATTAATATGTCGAAAAATGAAATGGGAACCGCATAAGTTATATTGAGAAATACATATACAACAAGTTGTTAATGTTTTATAAGTTATTAATTGATAGTTTATAAAGAGTATGGGTGGCATTTTGTATAATATTTATTCACTAAAAAAATTTCTAAAA
The DNA here is from genome assembly GCF_028401955.1 of Bacillus sp. BP-3. Classification (GTDB taxonomy): domain Bacteria; phylum Bacillota; class Bacilli; order Bacillales; family Bacillaceae_G; genus Bacillus_A. The sequence continues at coordinate 80,358 of NZ_JAQOTJ010000016.1, read as the reverse complement.
ATAATAAATGTAGCATGAAAAAATAGAATAAGAATACATATATCAGAATAAAAATAGTTTTTATTATTTACACTATTTTAAATATAAAAACTTTTATTTTTTTATATGATAGCGTTTTCATGAATGGGAAGTTATGCTAGAATAAGTTCATAAGTTATTCACTATTACAAAAAGAAAAAAGAATTACTTTTTTCTGTTAATTATAAGGGGGCATTTTATTATGCGTATTGGGGTACCAGCAGAAATTAAAAACAACGAAAACCGTGTAGCTATGACACCGGCTGGTGTTGTACATTTAATTCGTAACAATCACGAAGTATTCATTCAAAAGGGTGCAGGATTAGGATCAGGTTTTCCTGATGAGCAATATGTAGAAGCAGGAGCAAAAATCGTAGAAACAGCTGAAGAAGCTTGGGCTATGGAAATGGTAATGAAAGTTAAAGAGCCAATTGCAAGCGAATATAAATATTTCCGTGAAGGTTTAGTTCTATTTACTTATTTACACTTAGCTCCAGAACCAGAATTAACAAAAGCATTAATTGAAAATAAAGTAGCAGCAATCGCTTACGAAACAGTTCAATTAGAAAATCGTTCTTTACCATTGTTAGCACCTATGAGTGAAGTTGCTGGTCGTATGGCAGCACAACTTGGTGCACAATTCCTTGAGAAAAATAAAGGTGGAAAAGGTATTTTATTAGCAGGTGTTCCAGGCGTAAAACGCGGTAAAGTAACAATTATCGGTGGTGGACAAGCTGGTACAAATGCTGCTAAAATTGCAGTTGGTTTAGGTGCTGACGTAACGGTTATCGACTTAAGTGCAGATCGTCTTCGTCAATTAGATGATATTTTCGGTAATCAAGTGACAACTTTAATGTCTAATCCTTACAATATTGCACAAGCTGTAAAAGAGTCTGATCTTGTAATCGGTGCAGTATTAATTCCAGGAGCAAAAGCACCGAAACTTGTAACAGAAGAAATGATCAAGTCTATGGAGCCAGGTTCCGTTGTAGTTGATATCGCGATCGACCAAGGTGGTATTTTCGAAACAACTGACCGTATTACAACACATGACAACCCAACTTATGAAAAACACGGCGTAGTTCACTATGCAGTTGCAAACATGCCTGGTGCGGTTCCACGTACATCTACACTTGCATTAACAAATGTTACAGTACCATATGCAGTACAAATTGCAAACAAAGGCTATAAAAAAGCTTGCTTAGAAAACTCTGCATTATTAAAAGGTATTAACGCATTAGAAGGCTATGTAACATTCGAAGCAGTTGCAGAAGCACACGGTGTAGAATATAAAGCAGCAAAAGAATTATTAGAAGCAGAAGCAGTATCTTGCTAATCTAAATATCGAACAATATTTTCATACAACAAGATGAGAGCTAAGAGAAGTGCCTCTTAGCTCTTTTTAACTAGAAAAGGGGGCAAGAGTCGTGGCCAACTTATTTAAAAAGAAATCCGTGACACAATTGTTAAGCCAAAGTCAAAGTAAAACTTTGACAAAAACATTAGGGGCATTTGACTTAACGATGCTAGGAATTGGAGCGATTATCGGTACAGGAGTACTTGTATTAACTGGATTAGTAGCAGCAAGAGATGCTGGTCCAGCTGTTATTTTCTCGTTTATGATTGCTGCGATTGTTTGTGGCTTTGCAGCATTATGTTATGCAGAAGTTGCAACAGCACTTCCTGTATCAGGAAGTGTATACACGTATGCATATGCAACGATTGGAGAATTTGTTGCGCATTTAATGGGATGGACATTATTGTCAGTTTACGTTTTAACAACGGCAGCGGTAGCCGGTGGTTGGACGGGTTACTTTAATAACTTAGTAAGTGGATTAGGAATAGAAATTCCGAAACAATTGTTAACGATTCCATCTCAAGGCGGAATTGTGAACCTTCCAGCAGTAGGCATTACGCTAGTGTTAACATGGTTACTATCTCGCGGTACGAAAGAAAGTAAACGTGTAAATAATGCAATGGTATTAATTAAAATTAGTATTGTTGTATTGTTTATTGCAGTTGGTGTGTTCTATGTAAAACCAGTAAACTGGACACCATTTGCACCGTATGGTTTAAGTGGAATTTTTGCTGGGGGAGCTGCAGTATTCTTTGCTTTCTTAGGATTTGATGCATTAGCAACTTCAGCTGAAGAAGTAAAAAATCCACAACGTGATTTACCAATTGGTATTATTGCATCGCTTGCTATTTGTACAGTTATTTATATTGCAGTTTGTCTTGTTATGACAGGAATGGTGTCATACAAAGAATTAAATGTACCAGAAGCGATGTCTTACGTATTAGAAGTTGTTGGACAAGATAAAGTAGCAGGTGTGATTGCAATTGGTGCAGTGATTGGTATTATGGCCGTAATTTTCGCTTATATTTACGCGACAACACGTGTATTCTTTGCGATGAGCCGTGATGGTTTACTTCCAAAGTCATTTGCGAAAATTAACGAAAAAACAGAAGCTCCGGTATTTTCAACTTGGTTAACAGGTATCGGAAGTGCTTTAATTGCCGGATTTGTCGATTTAAAAGAATTGTCAAATTTAGCGAATATTGGAGCGTTATTAACATTTGCGATGGTAGGTGTTTCTGTACTGATCCTTCGTAAAACACATCCGAAATTACAACGTGGCTTTATGGTACCGCTTGTGCCTGTATTGCCAATTATTTCAATCGCATGTTGTCTGTTCTTAATGGTCAACCTACCGCTTACAACATGGTTATACTTCGGTGCTTGGCTTGTACTAGGAATTATCGTATACTTCGTATACTCTAAGAAACATAGCCACCTGCAACAAGATAAAAGTTCGCAAGATCATTTAAAACAAGCAAATTAAAGGGATATAGCCTTATGCGTTGGGGAGCGCATAAGGCTTTTTTATGTTTTTGAAGGAGTTTTAGGAAATCTCATAGAAGTATTTATGTCGAAAAAATGGAAAAGGGGGATAATAAAGGTGGCAAAAGAAGGAGTAAAAGTTGTAGTTGGTGCGGAAGGATATAACAATAATCCAGGGTGGTTACATACACAAGAAAATGAACTAAATTTACTGAAAAGGGAAGATTGGACGAAACAATTTGCTCCAAACTCTATAGAAGCAATCTTAGCAGAGCATGTGTGGGAGCATTTAACATATGAAGAAGGAAGAGAAGCTGCAAAAATTTGTTATGAATTTTTACAGCCGGGTGGTTATCTTCGCTGCGGGGTACCAGATGCATTTTTCCCAGATAAAGATTATCAAGCAGGCGTACAAGTCGGCGGACCAGGCCCATTAGATCATCCAGCAGCGAGCCACAAAATTGTCCATAACTATAAAACGATGACTTCAATGTTTGAAGAAGCTGGCTTTGAAGTGAAGTTACTGGAGTACTGTGATGAAAACGGAGAATTTCATTATAATGACTGGAATGAGAAAGACGGCTTTATTTACCGCTCTAAACGTTTTGATCATCGCAATCAAGATGGACAACTTGGTTTTGTTTCATTAATTGTCGATGCAGTTAAGTCTAAAAAATGAAGAAAGAACCGTTCAGCGGTTCTTTTTTTCATTTTTTAAAAGCACAATGCGATAATTACCGTGAAAAATAGCTGGTTCTTCATATTGAATGGTAAGCGGTAATGTTCCTATAATATCACTCAACTTACGATTAATATTCGTTCCAAGTCTCTCAGTAAATAGGTTCATTAATTTTCTAAATGGAGAGAGTTGTTTTTCTTCAGAAAGAAATTTATCTAAGATAATGATGTTTCCTCCGTCTTTTATAACGCGTAATGCTTCTGAAAGTGCAATATGAGGATGTTCAACAACACTTAAAATGAGGTTTAAAATAACAAGGTCAAATGAATTGTCTGGAAATGTAAGCTCTTCAGCATTCATTTGTTGATATACAACGTGAGGATAAGGATATTTCCGTTTCGCTTGCGCTAACATATGATCTGAGAGGTCGATTCCAGTGATGAGGGTATTGTTCGGAAGAAGTGGGATATCTTGCCCTGTACCGATGCCAACTAATAATACTTGTTGATTTTTTGTAAAAGGTACAAGAGAAAAGGCTCGTTTCCTTGCCTTAATAAAGAAACGATTTTGCATGAACAAATCATAAAATGTCGACCAAACTTTATAAATTTTTTTGTTTTGTTTATTTTTCATAACGTTTTTCTCCATTTCTATATACAATGTTAAAAAATAAAGCGCGGAAATTATTGACACATATGAACAATCACTCATATAATAAAAATATAACACATATGAACAATTATTCATATGTTCAAGTGAAGAGGTGAGCTATTGTGACGGAACAGAAAGTAGAAACAAATGAAGAAACGTGTTTACAAAATGTCATTCATCAAGAAGTTATTGAAAAAGTACAACAAACAATTCCACAGGATGATAGCTTAAGTCAAGTAGCAGAATTATTTAAAGTATTAGGAGACCGTACGCGCACACGTATTTTACACGCCTTATTTGAAGCAGAAATGTGCGTATGTGATTTAGCATATTTACTCGGAATGACGCAGTCGTCTATTTCCCATCAATTACGCGTATTAAAGCAAGCGAAGCTTGTTAAAAATCGTAAAGAGGGAAAAGTAGTGTATTATTCACTTGCAGACCATCATGTTATTCATATTTTTGAGCAAGCATTTGAGCACGTAAATGAAGAAAAATAGATAAAACACAAGGAGGGAGAAACATGGGGGACGCATTGGTAAAACGGAAACTTGTGTTAGATGGATTAGATTGCGCAAACTGTGCGATGAAAATCGAAAAAGGTGTAGGGGAATTAGAGGATGTATCATCTTGTTCTGTGAACTTCGTAACGAAAACGATGACAGTAGAAACATCGAAACAAAACGAAGAACATGTTGTCAAAGAAGCAACGCAACTTGTAAATAAATTAGAACCACATGTTCATGTGAGAGAAGAACAAAAAACAAAAGCAACAAAAGAAACGTTTATATTAGAAGGCTTGGATTGTGCAAACTGCGCGATGAAAATTGAAACAAAAATAAACGAAATGCCTGCAATTACATCCGCATCTGTTGATTTTGTTTCTAAAAAATTAAAAATAGAAGTGGCAAATAAACAAGAATTAGAGACAACTGTTGCGAACATAAAAGAAGTCATACAGAAATTAGAACCAGAAGTAAACGTAGTACGTGAGAAAGAGAATACAGAACATGATCATAGTCATGATCACGGAGAAGCGAATACGAAAAAAATGATTTGGCGGTTATCGATCGGAGCGATTTTAACTGCTATTGCTGCACTAGCTTCATTACCGCAAATCATCACAATTCCACTTTTCGTGATTGCTTATATGATTATAGGCGGCGATATAGTTTTACGTGCTGCAAAGAATATTGTACGCGGGCAAGTGTTTGACGAAAACTTTTTAATGGCAATTGCAACACTTGGTGCTTTCGGGACTCAAAACTATTCAGAAGCTGTCGCGGTTATGCTCTTTTACCAAGTAGGTGAACTGTTCCAAAGTATTGCGGTGAATCGTTCGCGTAAGTCGATTAGTTCGTTAATGGATATTCGACCTGATTATGCAAACTTAAAGCTAGGAAATGAAACGAAACAAGTATCGCCGGAAGATGTGCACATTGGTGATTTCATTATCGTCAAACCAGGTGAAAAAGTACCATTAGACGGTAACGTAATCGAAGGAACATCAATGGTAGATACATCGGCATTAACAGGAGAATCTGTACCTCGTGAAGTAGAGGTCGGCAGTGATGTATTAAGTGGTTTTGTGAATCAAAATGGTGTATTAACAATTGAGGTGACGAAAGAGTACGGTGAATCTACTGTTTCAAAAATTTTAGATTTAGTGCAAAACGCAAGTAGTCGTAAAGCACCGACAGAAAACTTTATTACGAAATTTGCTCGTTATTATACACCAGCTGTCGTCGTTACAGCTGCAGTACTAGCTTTTGTTCCACCGCTTATTATAGAGGGAGCAACGTTCTCGGATTGGATTTATAGAGCGCTCGTCTTTCTTGTTATTTCTTGTCCTTGTGCATTGGTTGTTTCGATTCCACTGGGGTTCTTCGGCGGTATTGGCGCAGCATCTAAGAACGGAATTTTAATAAAGGGCAGTAACTATTTAGAAGCATTAAATGATGTAAAACATATCGTATTTGATAAAACAGGTACGTTAACAAAAGGTGTCTTTAAAGTAACAGATATGCAGCCAAGCGAATTTGTGACGAAAGAAGAATTGTTACAGTATGCAGCATTTGCAGAAGTATATTCGAATCATCCAATCGCACAGTCCATTCGAGCTGCATATGGAAAAGTAGTCAATGAACAGATGATTGAAGAGTATAATGAAATTTCTGGTCATGGTACAGTTGTGAAAGTAAACGGAAAAGAAATTTTTGCAGGAAACGCAAAGTTAATGAGAAAAGAAAATATTCCATTCCAGCAACCGAAAACTGTGGGAACACTTGTGCACGTAGCTATAGATGGTATGTATGCTGGATATATTGTCATTTCTGATGAAATTAAAGAAGATGCTCAGCAAGCAATTCAATTATTAAAACAACTTGGTGTAAAAAGAACCGTCATGTTAACTGGTGATGCAAAATCAGTCGGAGAAGCAGTTGGGAAACAACTTGGTATTGATGAAGTCCATGCAGAATTATTGCCGCAGCAAAAAGTAGAAGAGATTGAAAAAATTGATGCGACAAAACATCCGAAAGAAAAAATTGCGTTCGTTGGAGACGGTATTAACGATACACCTGTATTAGCAAGAGCAGATGTTGGGATTGCAATGGGTGGTTTAGGATCAGATGCAGCAATTGAAGCAGCTGACATTGTCATTATGACAGATGAACCTTCGAAAATAGCAGCGGCTATTCAAATTGCAAAACGTACGCGTAGTATCGTATGGCAAAACATCATTTTCGCCTTAGGGATAAAAGGAGTTGTTCTTTTATTTGGGGCATTCGGCATTGCGACAATGTGGGAAGCAGTCTTCTCAGATGTTGGGGTAACTTTACTAGCTGTGTTAAATGCGATGCGTGTATTGCGAGTAAAAGATTTGTAAAAGGAGAGAAGCGAGAAGCTTCTCTCCTTATTTTTTGATTGAATTTGCAATTTGTTCTCGCACTGTTTGAATATAATTCATTTTATGATCCCAGCACGTTTGGCTTAAATCGACTGGATATTCTTCTGGGTTCAGGGTTCGTTTATACTCTTCCCATAAGAATGATAAGCTGTTCTGCGTGTGGCGCTGAATATGAAGGATGTCCGGTAATTCGTATGTGAGCTGCCCGTTCACAAATATATCATGATGCAGCTCTTTTGCTTCAAAGTTCGTGACAAATTTACTAATATACGTATGAACAGGATGAAACATTTTTAAACGTTCTTCTTGCTGCGGTTCTTCTGTTTCTAACGCAATATAATCGCCTTCTGCATGTTGATTGATACGATTGATAATACGATAGATACGTTTTAATCCTGGTGTTGTAATTTTTTCAGGATTGGACGAAATCTTAATGGTGTCGCTTAATACACCATTTTCATCTTCGATACAAACTAATTTATAAACAGCTCCTAATGCTGGTTGTTCAAACGACGTGATCAGCTTTGTTCCAACACCCCATACATCAATTTTTGCTCCTTGCGATTTTAAATGTAAAATCGTATATTCATCTAAGTCGCTTGAAGCAATAATTTTTGTACTGGTAAATCCGGCGGCATCTAACATTTTACGCGCTTCTTTCGATAAGTACGCCATATCTCCGCTATCAAGGCGAATACCATAAAAGTTAATACGGTCACCAAATTCTTTTGCGACGCGAATCGCATTTGGTACACCAGATTTTAATGTGTCATAAGTATCAACGAGAAAAACGCATTTTTCATGTGTTTCTGCATATTTTTTGAATGCTACATATTCATCGCGATACGCTTGGACAAATGAATGAGCGTGCGTACCAGCAACAGGAATACCAAAGCGTTTTCCTGCTCGAACATTACTCGTTGAAGAAAAGCCGCCGATGAATGCTGCTCGTGTTCCCCAAAGCGCTGCATCAAACTCATGAGCACGGCGTGTTCCAAACTCAAGAAGTTCATCATCACCAGCTGCATGCTTCATCCGGGCAGCTTTTGTGGCAATTAACGTTTGGTAGTTCACAATATTTAAAAGTGCGGTTTCAATAATTTGCGCTTCTCCAAGTGGTGCTTCTATACGCAAAAGGGGTTCGTTATGAAAGACAACTTCACCTTCCTGCATACTGCGAATAGAACCAGTAAACTTCATATTTTGTAAGTAGTGTAAAAAATCTTCTTCAAATTGAAGTTCTTTTAGATAAGCAAGATCACTTTCTGTAAACTGAAAGTTCTCTACATACTCTATAATCTTCTCTAGTCCTGCGAAAATCGCATAACCATTTTCAAAAGGCAGCTTGCGAAAGTATAAATCGAATACTGCGCGGCGGTTATGAATATTATCTTTCCAATATGTATAAGCCATATTAATTTGATATAAGTCTGTGTGTAAGGCGTAGCTATCGTCTTTATAATGTACCATAACGTGAACACCTCCATATTTTGCTTATAGTATACCTCTTTTTTGAAGTTTATTGCTAAAAATTACCCATATCATAAATGTTATGAAAAATCCTTCCAAATCTTTTATTTATCAATTTATATTTTTGTGAATTTTATGTATTATTAAAGTACTAGGGTATAAGTTAGAATGGAGGAGGGGACTATGCAACACAATCTGGAAAAAATGGGTAAGCAAATTTTTTACAAACGACTCCAACAAAAAATGACACAAGAAGAACTCTGTCAAGGCATTTGTTCCGTCTCATATTTAAGTAAAATTGAAAATGGAAAAATTGAAGCATCAGAAGAAATATTGCAGTTATTATGTACGAGATTAGAAATTGCAGTTTCGGATTTAAGAGACATTGAAGCTGAGGTGAAAGAAAAGTTAGAGGAGTGGTTACAGGCACTAGTTCACTTAGATAAATATAAAGTTGAAGAGTTATATACAGAACTAGAAGCAGAAATGCAACAAATTGTAGATTTTGAAATTGTGAATTATTATAAATTATTATATGCACGATATTTAATTATGAAGAGAAATGTACCAGCCCTGAAAGAGGAGTTGGAAAAACTAAAAAAAGTTTATAAAAAGTTATCTCCATTCCAGCAATTGTTATATAAGTATAGCCAGGCTTTATGCTATTGCCTTCAGCATAAATGGCAAGAGGGGCTACAGTTTTTAGTTCAGACAGAGTTAATGGCAAAAGAACAAGATTATTATGAAACGGGAATTTATTATAATTTAGCGGTTGCATATACTCATTTGGAAATTCCACATATGGCACTTCATTTTGCTAATATTGCCATGGAAGGATTTCGAAATGAATATAAATTTCGAAATGTGATTAATTGTCAAATTATCGTTGGATTGAGCTATATTGAAAAAGGACAGTATGATGAAGCGTTAAAAATTTATGAGAGTATACTACGTGAAGTAGAAGCTTTTTCTGAAAAAGATGTATTAATGGCAATGGTATTAAGTAATATTGGCACTATACATTATAAACAGAAAAAGTATGAAGAAGCCAAAAAATACTATACAAAAAGTTTACAATATCAAATGCAAGAAGATGTGAACTATGTCGATACGTTGTATGAGATGGCCCTTCAATGTATCCATCTTGAACAATTAGAAGAAGCAAAAGAGTGGATTGAGAAGGGAATCATTTCTGCTAAGAAAGACGAAAGGTGTAATACGAAGTTGTACTTACTCCTTATGCTTCGTTATAAGTATTTTACAGAACCAAGTGTATATAAGGTATTCTTAGAAACAGAAGCAGTACCTTTTTTTAAAAATGCAGGAAGTAAAAAAGAATTGAAGAAAGTATATATAGAGCTAGCTGAATATTTCGAGAATTTTTCGCAATTTAAAGAAAGCAATCATTATTATAAGTTAGCAATTGAGGTTCTCGAAACGATACTGGAGGGATAAGGATGAAAAAAATGGTAATGGGTATAATTTTAACGGCGGCGGCATTAGTTGTTATAGCTAGTCCACAATATGGTCATGTACCAGATGTTTTTGGACAAGGCACTGACACAGTTGAAGCAGTAAATGTATAAGGTAACCATTGGGAATGAGGCTGACTCGAAATGCCGTGACAAAACGGCTTTTTGAGTCAGTTTTTTTATTCTTGTTTTTAAATTGTTCGTCAAAATTCTACAAAACTTGAGAAATAAAATATTTAAATATTAAGATTACTGCTCTTTTATCATATTAGAATTAAGTAAATGTGAGTATTTAAATAGTATGGAATGATAGATAAGCCCTCTGTACTGCTGAAAAAGGGGGTTCAAAATAATTGTTATCCAAAATTCATAAAATCTTGAGAAATAAATTATTTTAATTTTCAGTATTTTAATAGTGGAAACTTAATGCTACTATAAATCTACTTTCTTTAAAAAAATGTTAGGGGGAAGAGATTATGAAAAAAAAGAGTTTAGCGTTTGTGTTAGCAGCGGGAATGGCAGTGACAACGTTCGGGGGGACAAGCTCTGCCTTTGCAGATTCAAAGAACGTACTTTCTACAAAGAAATACAATGAGGCTGTACAGTCTCCAGAGTTTGTATCAGGTGATTTAACAGGTGCGTCTGGGAAGAAAGCAGAATCTGTTGTATTTGATTATTTAAACGCTGCGAAAAAAGATTATAAACTAGGCGAAAAAAGTGCAGAAGAGTCTTTTAAAGTGCAACAAGTGGTAAAAGATCCTGTAGGAGAAACAACAGTTTTACGCTTACAGCAAATCTATGATGGTGTACCAGTGTGGGGTTCTACTCAAGTAGCTCATATTGGGAAAGATGGTGTATTAAAAGTTGTATCAGGAACTGTTGCACCTGATTTAGATAAAAAAGAGAAGCTAAAAAATAAAAATAAAATTGACGGAAAACAAGCAATTGCAGCTGCACAAAAAGATTTAGGGTTGAATCCAAAATATGAAGCAGAGCCGTCAGCGGACTTATTTGTATATCAAAATGGCGAGGAAACAACATATGCATATGTTGTGAAACTAAATTTCTTAGATCCAGAGCCAGGAAACTATTATTATTTCGTTGAAGCTGATAGTGGTAAAGTACTGAATAAATACAATACAATTCATAGTGCTAATGCTACGAATAAGACACCGATTAAACTTGTAACAGGAACAAATAAGGTGGGAACAGGTAAAGGAGTATTAGGAGATACAAAATCTATTAATACAACATTATCTGGATCTAGCTATTATTTACAAGATAATACACGCGGTGCGGCAATTTACACTTATGATGGGAAAAATCGCACTACTCTTCCAGGAACATTATGGGCAGATGTGGATAATATCTTTAATGCTAGCCGTGATGCAGCGGCAGTGGATGCACATTATTATGCAGGTGTAACATATGACTATTACAAAAACACGTTTAATCGCAACTCTTATAACGATGCTGGTGCACAGTTAAAATCAACAGTTCATTATAAGAGCGGTTATAATAACGCTTTCTGGAATGGTTCACAAATGGTGTATGGAGATGGAGATGGATATACATTTGTTCCATTATCTGGTGGGTTAGATGTTGTTGGGCATGAATTAACACATGCCGTTACAGAATATAGTTCAAACCTTGTTTATCAAGATGAGTCTGGTGCATTAAATGAAGCAATCTCTGATATTTTTGGAACATTAATAGAATACGCTGATAACCGTAACCCAGATTGGGAAATTGGTGAAGATATTTATACACCTGGTACAGCTGGGGATGCGCTTCGCTCTATGAGTGATCCAACAAAATATGGTGACCCAGATCATTATTCTAAACGCTATACAGGAACGGACGATAACGGCGGCGTTCATACAAACAGTAGTATTATTAATAAAGCTGCTTACTTATTGGCAAATGGTGGTACACATTATGGTGTAACGGTAAATGGTATTGGCAAAGATAAAGTAGGTGCAATCTACTATCGTGCAAATACACAATATTTCACTGAATCTACAACATTTAGTCAAGCGCGTGCTGGTTTAGTACAAGCAGCTGCAGATTTATACGGTGCAAATTCAGCAGAAGTGGCAGCTGTGAAGCAGTCATATGATGCAGTTGGTGTGAAATAGGTTGCACTCCCCTTTATATAATGAAAAAGGAGCATGATGCTCCTTTTTTCATTTTTTCTTCCATGTTTTCCACAAATAAAACAAACCAGCAGAGCCGGCAATTGTAATAATCCACTTTGCTTCATTTGTTCCGTTCATTACTTGATAGGTAGAATATACTTCAATAAGTAACGCTGGTATTTTTCCAAGAGTACTAGCGATGCTAAAAGTTAAAATGGACATCGTTCCAAGGGCTGCAAATAGTGTTACGATGCCAGATGGAATAAAGGGAATGAGGCGAAACGATAAAACGAGAAAGAATGCCTCTTTTCTTTGTACATAAAGAAGTTGCTGTACTTTTGGATGATTATCTATATTTTTTTGAGCAGCTTTTTGAAAACCAAGCCGATATAAATAGAAGGAGATAATCGCTCCTAATGCTTCCCCAGCAATGGAGATGAGTGTTCCTGTTGTTATCCCAAATAATGAAATGTTAATTGCCGTCAAAAACACACTAGGAATAAAAGCTGCTAGGCTAATAAAAATATTGAATAAGATGCTAAGTGGAATTGCCATCGTCTGATGATCTATAAGAAAAGAATGAATTGTTTCTGCCATATCAATTAGTTTTCCTTTGCTTTTTTTAGCATTACATCACACTTTTCATATGAAGACAATAAAATTTTGTAAGATTATAGATTTATTTGAAGAAAAAGTCACATTTTTATAGAAAGAATGGCTAGGGGATAACAGAATATATACGATAGAATTGACTTTTTCTAAAGATAATACAATAATCATGAAAGAGGTGATACGATGAAAAAGTTATGGAATGTTATGATAAGCATCATGCTTATGATGATACTTGTAGTAAGTGGATGTTCAAGTCAAACGAAACCGAAAGATAATCAGGTTTCATCAGCTATAAATGTTAGTGACAAAATTTTAGATGAAATGGAAGGACCACCGAAAAATGGTCATACGCTAGAACGTCACGTTGGGAAAACCGATGAGCAGTTGAAAGAACGATTACGTACAGATAATGTATCTGCTGCAAGTACATATTATGATAAAGAAACAGCAACAAAGGCGGTAAAAGATACGTTAAAGCAGCATGAAAAAGAAATTAATAAATGGTTGAAAGAATCGAAGGAAAACCGTCTTGTATTAAATACGAAGCATGATTTTGCAGTTGGAAAAACAGCATTAAAAAAGGATATGCGTATAAAGGATGGCCTTCGTAATACAGTGACTGTGTTGCAAAGAGATAAAGGGAGTCAACTAGGTTTTAAGATTGTTACTTCTTATCCTTCTGAGAAATAAGAAAGGCGGGGAATTTATGTATTCAACATTTCAATATTTTCTTAGAGCGTATTGTACATTAGGTATATATGAAGAAGAAATAGCTCATCTTATGCAACAATTTAAAGAACAGGAAGAACAAGAAACGCAGGGGAAATTATTACAAGAATTTGCTCAAATAGAGCAAAGAGAAGATTGGGAGAAAGTACAGCAAGAAGTTGAACAATATGGAAATCGTGTATGGACAATAGAAGAAGCAAAAGCACATATCGGTAATTTTGTTTCTATATTACAAAACAAAAAGGCGTGAATCAGGACGCCTTTTTGTATGTGCTTTTTGAAATTTGACCGTTCGAGAGCACTTGCCCATTTTGGGTTACTTTTTTATATGTTACAGCCACAATGCTTTTATCCGTTTCACTGATTACTTTTGAAGAAACCTCTACATCTTTCCCTGTATTTGTACCGAAAATACGGGTAGTTACACTACTGCCGCTCGTGAGTGCTTGAATATAAATATATTTCCCCGTATTATTTTTAAATTGCAAATCAGGGCCGTAATCAGCAACTGCTGCATCTTGACCAAGAGGTAAGTAATGGACCGGTAAAGAATGATTACTTCGCGCTACAACTCCTAAATCAGCTCGTAATACGGCACCATATAATGTGCTGCTTACTTGGCAAACACCGCCGCCAGCACTTTGTTCTACTTTTCCGTTTATATAAACCGCTGCCGACTTATAACCATGTGCAGCATCTGTTATACCAACGCGACCGTTAAAACTAAATGTCTCATCGGGTGCAACAAATACTCCTGTTAATGTATTAACAGCGCGTTGCACATTAAATGTTTGACTTGAGTTTCGTCCAGCTAGAGGAGTAGAGTATTCAGCGATTACTTCTTGAATCCCCATGTTTTTTATATCTTCTGTTGAGCGTTCTGGTTTCACAGCTGTAATGGGAACTTGAATATCTTGTTTATTTGTCGTGATGGCTTCTGTTGTGAGGGTCTTTAATTTCTCTTTATCAACTTTTTCACCATCTTTACTTTCGCTAATATTAATGGTTGTTCCAGAGATAGATAAGTCGGCATTAACAGGCTCTACTAAGGAATCGTTATATTTTTCCTTAATAAACGTATCATATTTTGCTGTGTTTATAGAAGGTTCTAACTTATAGTCACGCTTTATTTCCCCCGTTTCAGCTTGTTTTCGCATGTTATAACGATTAGAAATATTGCCCTTTTGTTCTTTGAAAATTTTATCTGTAACATTCGCACCGTTATATTCAATACCTAACTCCTGCCAAGTATATGTCTGTTTGTCATCCTGGAAGGTATAGTTTATAGATCTTTTATTTAACTCATCAACCTTTTGTTGAATGATTTTTTGAACATCCGCTTTCGTTTTTCCGTCTATGGAAACTCCTTCAAATGTTGTGTGAGGTAAAACGTATGTATCTAACTGATGATTTAATTTGGACACATATTGATAAGCGCTAACACCACCAGCACAAAGAATGATTCCACCAGCAATTGCAGAGCCAATAATTAAATTGCGTAATTTCATTCATTTCCCTCCGAAAAGAAAATTTTAAGTATAATTATGATTTCGAACGTATAAATGATAAAACAGTAAATCTTATACATTAGTATACTATTAATTTTATTACGTGTGTAATATTTTGATAAAAAACGTTACACTTTTGTAATATAATTTCCTTTAATTAGAATGTTTGTGCAGAAGTTTCACTTTGTCCCGCTATTCATGGGCAGTAAGTCCCCCACCTCAGGATTGGACGAGTTGCTTCCGCTTTTCTAAAGAAGATAGGTGAGGGCTTTCCATAAATGAAAGATGAAAAAACTCTCCACTGACGGAAGTTTCACTTTATTATTGAAAGAAAAAAGAAAAACAGCTGTTGTATTATTACAACAGCTGTTTTTCTTATAGTTTCTTATGATCTAATTTACCTGTAACACCAAGATGGTTTTGTAGTTCCTTAGAAACATCTTGAACATTCTTTTCGTTAGGGACGTAATAGTATACACCATCGATATATTTGTCGTCGCCTTTTACTTGTAATTTATCAATCTTTAAGCTGGAATCCATTGAGTTTTTCGTAATTGCCATCATATCGTCGAAAGTTAAGTTTGTTTTTAAATCATGATCGACTGAATCAAGTAATTCGCCAAGTTTGCTGATTGAATTTACAGATAGTGCTTTTTTAGCAACTGCTTCTAAAACAAGTTGTTGACGTTGACCGCGCATATAGTCGCTATCAATATGACGCGTTCTTGCTAATGCAAGTGCTTGTTCGCCATTTAAGTGTTGACGACCTTTTTCAAGGTGAATAGCACCTGGTTGGTCTTTACTGTCTTGTTCAGTAAATGCAACGGGTACGTCTACATCAATACCGCCAAGAGAATCAACAATTTTTATAAATGATTTAAAATTAAATTTTACGTAATAATCAACAGGAACATTTAAAAAGCGTTCTACTGTATTAATTGTGCTATCCACGCCACCAAATACGTGTGCGTGTGTAATTTTGTCTTCTTTTTTCTCTGATGGAATATATACACGAGAATCACGAGGAATGCTTAATAGTTTCACAGATTTATCGTTTTTATTAATCGTTGCAAGTAACAATGCATCTGTACGAGTTGCAGTTCCATATTCTTTTGCTCGTGTATCACTTTCATCGACACCCATGATTAAGACCGAAATATTATCAGTCATTGGTTTTACTGCTTTTTCGCGTTTGTCCGATTTATCGCCGCGTCCTAATTCTGAGTAAGCACCATTAGCAACCGCCTGTGCTTTATTATATATATGGAAGCAATAGCTGCCTCCTCCAATAATCAAAAGGAATAAAGGAATGAGAACAAACCATAATACACGCTTTTTCTTAGAGCGTTTTTGTGATGCTCTATTTATCGTTCCGAAATCAGGTTTCATTAATTTTTTCTCCTTTAAACAATCAATTCAAATATTTTCTTACAATTTAAAAAAACGCACACTTTCTATTTTACATAAATATAATGAGTTTTCACTATAAAATTTTAATTGACATAAAAATGAAATATATGAAACATATCGTATTATAAAGATGTTTTGAAATTTTTGTTATTTGTACAAAAAACAGATGCCTTTATGATAATAAGGAATCTGTTTAAGAATAATTGTATATAAAAAATAAACAAAAAAAAAGATTGAAATTTTTCCAAGTTTATCTCGCTATTCGTGGGCAGTAAGTTCCCCACCTCAGGATTGGACGAGTTGCTTCCGATTTTCTAAAGAAGATAGGTGAGGGCTTTCCCATCAGTGGGAGATGAAAAAACTCTCCACTGATGGAAGTTTCACTTTATATCATAATACTAACAATAGTCGCAGATAGAATGCTGACTAAGGTTGCTCCGTATAGGAGTTTTAAACCGAATCTGGCAACGACATTTCCTTGTTCTTCATGTAAACCTTTTACTGCGCCTGAAATAATTCCAATAGAAGAGAAATTTGCAAAAGACACTAGGAAGATGGAAATAATCCCGATAGTGCGAGGAGAGAGTGTACTTGCAAGTTTACTTAAATCCATCATAGCTACAAATTCATTTGTAATCAATTTTGTTGCCATAATGCTACCGGCTTGGATAATTTCCGGAGCAGGTACACCAATAATAAAAGCGATTGGAGAAAAGACATATCCGAGCAACTGTTGAAATGTAATACCAAAAACAATCGCAAATAAGCCATTAATGGCACTTATAAGGGCAACGAAACCAATTAACATTGCACCAACGACGAGTGCGACGCGAAACCCATCTAAAATGTACTCTCCTAGCATTTCAAAGAAGGTTTGCTTTTCTTCTTTAATATCTAAAATATCTTCTTCATCTTTTACGTCGTATGGATTAATAATTAATACAATAATAAACCCACTAAATAAATTTAAGACGAGAGCAGTAACAACATACTTTGGCTCAATCATTGTCATATAAGCGCCAACGATGGACATAGATACCGTAGACATTGCTGAAGCGCATAGTGTGTATAGACGATGCTTTGGAATTTGGCCGAGTTGTTTTTTCACAGTAATAAAAACTTCGGATTGACCGACAATAGCAGAGGCAACGGCATTATAAGATTCTAATTTACCAAGGCCATTTATTTTACTAAGGAAAAAACCAATCCAGCGAATAATAAATGGTAAAATTTTTAGGTGCTGTAAAATACCAATTAAGACAGAGATAAATACAATTGGCAGTAAAACACTTAAAAAGAAGGACATTTCGCCTTTGTTTAATAAGCCACCGAATACAAAGTTTACACCTGCAGCGGCATACTTTAATAGCTCATTAAATATATTTGAAATTGCTGTAATGAGAATCAGACCAACCTGTGTATTTAATAGTAGGAACGTTAAAATTAATTGTATTATAAGCATAAGAATGATTGGTTTGAACTTAATATGCTTTCGATTATTACTTGCTATAAAAGCAAGAAAAAATATAACAATGAGTCCGAGACCAAATGTGAAAAATTTCATAATGATGCTCCTTATCTGCAGTTTTATATATAAATACAACTTGAAAAATTAACATAAAAACCACCTTTTTCAGGTAGGCGAGAGCGTCTGGCCATGCTCGAAGCGGTCAGGGCCTTTTTCTACCACAGACAATGGGTAGCATATCACTTTTTGTTTTACATAACAGCAACTTAGATGTTAAAAGATTAAAGTGGATATATATAAGTTTTTCATTTCAAAGGAGAATATACAAGAAAGGAAAAGATAAGATAAGATGAATATTACTCATGTTCACCACGTTGCAATTATTTGTTCGAATTATGAAGTATCAAAAAAATTCTATACAGAAGTACTTGGGTTTCAAATTTTACGTGAAGTATATCGAGAAGAAAGGGAGTCATATAAGCTCGATTTGTGTGTTGGGAATACATATCAAATTGAATTATTTTCATTTCCGAACCCTCCGAAGCGTACAAACTTTCCTGAAGCAGCTGGCTTGAGGCATTTAGCATTTTCAGTTTTATCTATAGAAGAAGCTGTATCTCATCTACAACAGTATGGTATACAAACTGAAAGCGTTCGAATTGATGAGATAACTGGAAAACGTTTTGTATTTTTTCAAGATCCAGATGGTTTGCCCCTTGAATTATATGAGAGATAAAAATTTGTGAAATTTATACAGGTTTTCTTGTGAGGAAATGAGGGAAATTAAAAAGAGTTAAACTTATCTTTGCGGGAGGTGTAACTTTAGCTGCCTGCAGCTAAGGGAGATACTTGGAAATAGGGAATTTAATACTAGTGGCAGCTTTAATTGCATTAACAGGTTTTTTTGTTGCGATTGAATTTGCGATTGTGAAAGTACGCAGTAGCCGCATTGATCAACTTGTAGGAGAAAAAAAACGAGGAGCAGTAGCGGCGAAAAAAGTAACTTCTAATTTAGATGAGTATTTGTCAGCATGCCAGTTCGGGATCACCATTACAGCACTAGGACTGGGGTGGTTAGGTGAGCCAACTGTAAAGCATGTATTAGAGCCTGTATTGATTACACTTCATCTCTCTCCTCCAATTGCAAACACCGTATCTTTTATTATTGCATTTGCAGTTATTACGTTTTTACATGTTGTAGTTGGAGAATTGGCACCAAAAACATTTGCAATCCAAAAAGCAGAGCAAGTCAGTCTAATGTTTTCAAAGCCACTGATTTATTTTTATCGCATTATGTATCCATTTATTTGGGCATTAAATCATGCAGCTCGTTTTGTGGCAAGTTTATTTGGGCTAAAACCTGCTTCTGAACATGAAGTAGCGCATTCAGAGGAAGAGCTCCGCCTCATTTTGTCAGAGAGTTATGAAAGCGGAGAAATTAATCAAGCAGAGTTTAAATATGTAAATAACATTTTTGAATTTGACAATCGTCTTGCGAAAGAGATTATGGTGCCGCGGACAGAAATTGTTGGATTATATACGGAAGATTTATTTGAAACACATATTGAAATAATTCGCCAAGAAAAATATACAAGATATCCAGTGTTCGGAGAAGATAAAGATGAAGTACTTGGAATGGTGAATGTGAAAGATTTCTTTATCCGCTATATGGATGGAGAAAAACAAGAAGCAAAATCAATTATGGCATATACAAGGCCCGTTATTGAAGTGATGGAAAACATTTTTATACATGATTTGCTGTTAAGTATGCAAAAAAAACGAATTCCACTAGCCATTTTATATGATGAATACGGTGGAACAGCAGGACTCGTTACGCTTGAAGATATTTTAGAAGAGATTGTGGGAGAAATTCGCGATGAATATGATGAGGATGAACACCCACCGATTCAACATATTAGTGACGATTGCAAAATCGTTGACGGAAAAGTGTTAGTCAGTGAAATTAATGATTTGTTCGGTTTACATTTGAATGAACAAGATGTAGACACAATTGGGGGATGGTTAATGATGCAAGGACAACCAATGGCAGAGGGGGATATGACTGTTGTTGGAGAATGGACATTTACAATTCTTGAAAAAGATATGCATCAAATTAAGCGAGTAGAGATTAAAAAAATGGAAACGGAAGAAAAAGGCTGATGAACGAGTCATCAGCCTTTTATATTTAGAAAATATTAAACACTGCGTTAAGTTGAAGTAAGCTAATAATTAATAAGAAGATTAAGCTATATTTCATTGTCATTTTAAATAGCTCTGATTCTTTACCAACGATTCCAACTGCTGCGCAAGCAACCGCAATTGATTGTGGTGATACCATTTTTGCGATTGTACCGCCTACTACGTTTAAAGCAACGAGAGTAGAAGGAACGATATCTAATTGAGCAGCCGTAACTGCTTGAAGAGGCGCAAATAGAGAGCCGCTTGATACTACAGAACCAGTTAAGAATACGCCGATCCAACCTAAGATTGGCGAAAGGATAGGGAATACATCTCCAGTAGATGATAAAGCTAATCCAAGAGTTGAAGACATACCAGAATAGTTTGTTACATATGCTAATGCAATTACACTACAGATTGTATAAATTGGTGTTTTTAACTCTTTTAATGTTTCAATGGTTAATTCTTTTACTAACTTACCGCTAACACGGAATACAAGTAATGATACGATAATTGCAAGTACAATTGCAGTAGTTGTTGATGAGAATACATCTAACTTAAAGATTGCTGGAAATGGTGTATTTGCTTTAACGATTGGCGCTGTTTTAATCACGTGATTGTGCAGGCCAGGTACTTGAAGATTCCATACTAAGTTACTTAATGCACCATTTGGAATGAATAAGGCTTTTACTGCTTTTAAGTTGAAAATTGTTACAAATGCAGTTAAGAATACGAATGGTGACCAAGCGTATAAAATTTGCTTGATTGTATAACTATGTTTTTCTTGTTTATTTACTTTTGCTTTTGTTGAAGATTTTGGCTGCCATACACGTAAGAATAATGCTAATGAGATCATGCTGACTACAGCTGCGAAAATATCAGTAAGTTCTGCACCAAGGAAATATGTTACAACGAACTGAGTAATAGCGAAAGAACCGCCGCTTACAACAATACCTTGCCAAGTTTCTTTAATTCCTTTGAAACCATCAACGATTGCAACAAGTAAGAATGGTAACACGAAACTAATAAATGGTAAAATTCCAACTGCATGACGCCCAACAGTTAATGCGTCAAGTTGTGTTAATTGAGCGGGTACTGTAACTGGAATACCCATTGCACCCATCGCACCGCCAGCAATGTTAGCAACTAAACAGATACCTGCTGCTTTTAATGGATCAAATCCCATACCTACAAGTAATGCTGCTGTAATAGCAACTGGTACACCAAAACCTGCTGCACCTTCTAAGAAAGCACCGAAAGAATAAGCAATTAATAATACTTGAAGACGGGGATCGCTTGTAATGCTAGAAATACTATCGCGAATCACGTTAAATTGTTCAGTTTTTACAGTTAGTTTGTAAAGGAAAATTGCTGCGATAACAATTGTACAAATTGGATAAAATCCAGCTGCTACACCAAATGCAGCGGAGGATACAGCCATAGTTGCTGGCATTTTATAGACGAAAATGGAAAGAATGATAGCTAAAATAACACTATAAAATCCAGATATGTATCCTTTCATTTTAAAGACTGTTAAGCATAATACGAAAAATAAAATTGGTATTGCGGCTACAATTGCTGATAGCCAAATGTTGTGTAATGGGTCATAAATTTGTGTCCAAGTACTCATAATGATGACATCTCCTATATATAATTTGTGATTTTTTTCACATTCATTTGTGAAATCATTCACAATTAACTTGCATTTTTAGTATAGTCCCCTTAATAACTATTGTCAACGTGTAAAAGTGCTATTATTCCATGGGATTGTTAACTGTAATAATTCTGCTACATTTATATGAAGAATTTGGAATAACTAAGTACTGCGCAGTAAAAAGTGTATACGGGTAGGATATGCTATATGTTTTTATATATTCTTTAAAGATTGTTGAATGAGGCAGGAGAATCATTAGGAGATATAAAATAGTAAAAGTGATATACAAAAAATATAACAAAAAGGTTGAGAAAATTATTTTCGAAAGCAAGGAACTGCCTTATAGATACTTTGCTTTTTCTTTAAGCCGTATAGTATAATATTCAGACATCAAAAGAGAGTTTTCTCTCTATATAAAGGAGGAATGTGGTTTTTATTAATAGGAAGTTATTGAATATAGAATGGAATAGTGAATAAGAAATATAAAAATAACACATGTATAAATATAAAATAAATAGAAAAAATGAGGGGAAAATATGTATCAAGATCAATTTGAATGTCGTATTTCAGAAGAAGATGTACAAATGTTACGTGCATTAGCTCATCCGCTTCGTCTTCGTCTTGTCATGGAACTAATGCAGCGCGGCGTTTGTAATGTAACACAATTACAGGAAGTATTAGAAATTCCACAATCTACGGTATCACAGCACTTAACAAAATTAAAGCAAAATAAAGTCGTCCGTTTTGAAAGACGTGGTTTAGAAGTATATTATGAAGTGCACAATGAGAAAGTAAATAAAATCTTAAAGACATTATTTTCTTAAAATTGAAAAATATTTAAAAGGCATGTACATGTACATGCCTTTTTTTTTACCAAATTATAGAGAAATAAAAAGAGAGGTGGGATAAAATTCATCTAGACACGGCACTATAAAAAAGAATAGGAGGGAACAATGATGGATATAAATCGAGTAAAACAAATTTTATCATCATCAAGTAGAATTGACGTTACATATCAAGGTGTGCCTGTTTGGATTGAAAGCTGTGATGAGACAAGTGGGCTTGCGAATGTACACGATATAAAAACACCACAAGAAACAGTACAAGTAGATATCACTGCATTAGAAGAGCATTAAAAAAAGCGGAGAAATTTCTCCGCTTTTTCTTTATTCCATCATATGTGCAATTTTCTTAGAGAACATAAGAAGTACTAAGCCTAATACAATAACGATAATACCGATGCTTGCGAATACTTCTAAATAACCTAAAGATTGTGTGTAAGCTGCTAATTTACCAGCTAGCCAGTTTGCACATCCAGTACCAGCCATCCATACGCCCATTAGTAAAGAAGCTAATTTTACAGGTGCGATTGCACTTACCATAGATAAACCGATTGGTGATAAGAAAAGCTCACCAATTGTATGGAATACATACGTGATAACGATGAACAGTAAGTTTGCTTTTACAGCAATATGAGCTTCATCACTACCTGTTTTTAGAACTGCTAATGTTAATACAAGGTAACCAATTCCTAACAGAATCATACCAAATGCCATTTTTGTTGGGATTTTTAAATCACCATTTTTTGTTTTAGAAAGTTTTACCCATAATGCCGAAACAATTGGTGCTAATAAAACGATAAACAATGGGTTAACAGATTGGAACCAAGAAGTTGGCATTTCCCATCCGAAAATAGTACGATCAACGAATTTATCTGTATAAAGCGTTAAAGAACTACCTGCTTGTTCGAATCCTGCCCAGAAGAAGACAACGAAGCAAGTTAAAATAATAATTGCCCAAGTGCGGTTTTTCTCTTGTTTTGTTAAAGGTTTTTTCTCGACAACTTTTGCAGTGCTATTTGCTGATTTTTTACCAACAACTGTTGTTCCGATATCACCAAGATAACGTTTAGCTAGTAAGTTAAAGATAAGTTGACCAACAATCATACCGATACAAGCGGTTAAGAAGCCGTATTTGAATCCTTTTACCATAACGCCGTTAACAGTTGATGCAAAGAAATCTTCTGCTAAGAAACCACAAAGTAACGGTGCGATTAAAGCGCCTAAGTTAATACCCATGTAGAAGATTGTAAAAGCAGAGTCACGGCGCTTATCATTTTCACCGTAAAGTGAACCTACAAGAGTTGAAATGTTTGGTTTGAAAAATCCATTACCGATAATTAATAATCCTAATCCTAAATAAAGGCCAGTTGTTGTATTCATTGAGAAAAGAACAAAGTTACCAATTGCCATAGTGATACCACCAACAGTAATCGCATGGCGTTTTGTAATAAAGTGGTCAGTTAACCAACCACCAATAATTGGCGTGAAATATACGAGCATTGTAAATGTACCATAAAGTTGTACAGCGGATGCCTTGTCAAACCCTAATCCACCGCCAACAACTGCAGTCGTTAAATAAAGAACTAAAAGACTACGCATTCCGTAGTAGCTAAATCTTTCCCACATTTCTGTAAAGAACAACAAATATAATCCCGGAGGATGTTTCTTTTTTTGTTGTTGTTCTTCAGCTTTGTTTAACTTTACAGCTGCATCCATTTTCATTCCTCCTAATCTTGTTCAACGGATATTTATGTAATCATTTTAATTTACAAAATATTTAGAAGTCAATAGTATTATATGGAAATAGAATAAAAAATTTTGTAAATTCTATAAAAACATCTTCCGTCATCGTATTTTTCCCCTGAAAAACTCAAAATAAGCGTTTTCAAACCTAATATTTTCCGTTTAAATAGCATATAAAATAATTAATAATCAGAAAATTTTAACTAGGTAAACTTTTCTGATATACCAAATTATTATCAGGGATACTTTTTGAATATAACATATTTTGAATAAGAATACAAAATAAAAAACAACTTCTATAAAGAGAAGTTGTTTTTTTGAGATATTTTATCCCGCACTTTTGAACAGTAAGAGCTTGATTGAGCAGGCTTTCCATCGGTAGGGAATGAAGAAATTCTACTGATGGAAGTTTCACTTTATTTTACAAATCGTTTTTCAATGTCATCTAGCATCAAGTTCGCAGCCATTACACCGCCAGCTGTATTCCAAATGACATCGTCCACTTTGTATACTTTACCGTTTTTGGAAGCATTTAAGTTTTTGAATAAAGGATCGTTGATATATTCTTTTTCTAATTCAGAACCTTTCTTTTCATTCCCTTTATCATATGTGAAGTAGAAGATAATATCGCCATCCATTGCAGAAATCCGCTCTTTAGATACGTTACGTTCCGCAAAGTCATCTTTGTTTTGATCACCAGGACGTTTGAAACCAAGTTCTTTTAAAATAACACCAGAGAATGTATCTCCGTGATAAATACGAACATCACCAGGCATAAAGCGCACCATAGAAATTTCTTGATTTACTTTATCTCCAAGTTTACCTTTTAAGTCTTTTATACGTTTGTCGTAATCAGCTAGTACCTGTTGACCTTCTTTTTCTTTATTCACTGCTTTTGCATAAAGTTTAAAATTATCTTTCCATTCACCGCGTAGTGTTTCTGAGAAAACAGTAGGAGCAATGCCTTTTAATTGCTCGTATATTTTTTCGTGACGCAGTTTATTACCAATGATTAAGTCGGGTTTTAAAGCAGCAATTGCTTCTACATTGGGTTGAAGCTCAGTGCCGACAGTTTTTACATTTTTTAGTTTATCCTTTGTATGTGGATACCATGGGTTACCGGTAGGTGCTTCAGCGGCACCGACTGGTGTTACCCCAAGGGCAAGTAAAGCTTCTGTTCCTTCATTTGTTAAAACAACGACACGCTTTGGATTAGCAGGAACTTCTGTTTTACCCATTGCGTGTTCCACAGTAATCATTTCTTTCTTTTCTTCTTTTTTAGGCTCAGCTTTGTTATCTGATTTCCCACATGCCCCTAAAAGAAGGGTAAATGATAACACGAATACAAATAATGCAAATGATTTTTGTTTGATGAAATTCATTATGTATCCTCCTAGATATTGAGAATCTTTTTCAATTAACAAAATTGATATTAAGGGGTTATAAATAGATTGTCAATAGTTCCAATTGAAAATAATTATTACTATCATTGATGTTGCGAATTAAGTTACAATACATTAACAACGTAATCATTATGTATTAAAGGAGAAACGTTACATGTTATTAAAAACAAATCAGGCAAAATGGGTTGGATTATTTGTTGGAATCATTGCAGTTATTACTTGTATTTGGGGGAGTATTATTTTTGGATATACAAATACAAGTGGGAAATTAGCATGGGATGCTTTTTTCCATTTCAATGGTTCGAATGAACATATTATTATTCAAAATGTACGTTTACCTCGTGCGCTTATTGCCGCTAGTGTCGGTGCTAGTTTATCCATCGCTGGTTGCCTTATGCAAACTTTAACAAAAAATCCACTCGCTGCTCCGGATTTTATCGGATTAAACTCAGGTGCTGCCTTTTTCATAGTTGTAGCGATTGTTGTTTTTTCGATTTCATCTTTGTCAGCGTTTACGTGGATTGCCTTTTTAGGTGCAGCAGTTGCTGCTGCGCTTGTATTTGCTTCTAGTTCTTTAGGAAAAGAAGGGACAACTCCTCTTAAGTTAACATTGGCAGGGGTAGCGATAAGTGCCTTATTTTCTTCTTTAACACAGGGACTGCTTGTATTAAATGAAAAAGCGTTAGAAGAAGTGTTGTTCTGGCTTGCTGGTTCTGTACAAGGGAGAAAGTTAGAAGTATTACAATCCGTATTTCCATATTTATTAGTTGGTTGGATTGCCTCTCTCTTGATAGCAGGGAAAGTGAACACGCTAATGATGGGAGAAGATGTAGCAAAAGGGCTAGGACAACGAACAGTGATGATGAAGGCATTGGTACTGCTTATTGTTGTTTTATTGTCAGGTGGATCTGTTGCTGTTGCAGGACCAATTGGATTTGTTGGAATTATTACCCCTCATTTCGCAAAAGCTCTTGTCGGTGTAGATCATCGTTGGAGAGTTCCGTATAGTGGATTGTTAGGTGCCATTTTGTTATTATTTGCAGATATTGCTGCGAGATATGTGATTATGCCACAAGAAGTACCAGTAGGGGTTATGACAGCATTTATTGGTGCACCATTCTTTATTTATATCGCACGTAAGAGAGGACTTAGCAAATGAAGAAGTACATTCCGTTTCGTATAGGAAAAGATGGACTCTCGTTTTTAATGTATAAACGAGCTTGTCTCGTCTTGTTAGGTTTATTAGTTGTTTTAATCGGATTATTTTTTGCAAGTGCGGGTATGGGAGAGATGAAAGTAGCTCCATATGATGTATGGCAAGCAATTATCGGAAACGGTGATGCAATGTCTAGTATGGTTGTAAATAAGTTTCGTATGCCACGTATTCTCATTGCAATTCTTGTAGGAATAGCTCTTGCTGTAGCCGGATGTATTTTACAAGGGCTCGTTCGAAATCCGCTTGCATCTCCTGATATTATTGGCATTACAGGTGGGGCAAGTGTAGCGGTTGTATTATTCCTAGCTATATTTAGTGATAAAAACAATGCATTAACAGTAAGTATCCATTATATGCCATTGGCGGCCTTTATTGGGGCAACCATCGTTGCAGTTTTTGTATATTTATTTGCGTGGAGAAATGATGGATTATCGCCGATTAGTCTTGTTTTAATTGGTGTTGGATTTTGGGCACTAACGAAGGCAGCGACAACATTATTCATGTTGCTAGCACCAATCTACCAAGCGAGCCAAGCCAATGTGTGGATTACCGGTACTGTTTACGGAGCTTCCTGGCAAAACGTAGGGGTGTTAGCACCTTGGGTTCTTATTTTAACAGTGGTTGCATTTATAGCTGCGAGACATTTAAATGCACAAGAACTTGGTGATGATATTGCTGCCGGACTTGGTATTCGTTTAACGAAATCACGTCTTTTCCTATTGCTCCTTAGTACAGCGTTAATTGGAGGAGCGGTTGCCTTTGCAGGTGGAATCGGATTTGTTGGTTTAATGGCACCACATATTTCAAGAAGGTTAGTAGGTTCTTTATATGGTGCGTTAATTCCAGTAGCAGCTGTTGTAGGTGCGATTTTAGTACTTGCTGCAGATTTAATTGGGCGCACAGTCTTTGCTCCGCTTGAAGTGCCAGCAGGTGTATTTACATCAGCAATCGGTGCTCCATATTTTATTTATTTACTTTATAAAAGTCGAAATTCATAAAGGTAAAGAAAAATATACATAGATGATTTACTATCTATAAAAAAACGGAGTAAAGGAAGATAAACATGCAAAAAGCATTAGAAACAAAATCATTAACGTTGTCTTATGGTGAAACAATTATTATTGATGAATTAGATTTAGAAATTCCAAAAGGAAAAATTTCAATTTTTATAGGTTCAAATGGCTGTGGAAAATCTACTTTATTACGTTCGCTTGCCCGGTTATTAAAACCTGCATCTGGGGATATTTTATTAGGAGATCAAATTATCCAAAATATGCAAACGAAGCAAATTGCTCGTCAGCTTGCAATTTTACCACAAGGTCCACAAGCGCCAGAAGGAGTAACTGTTCTTCAGCTTGTTAAACAAGGACGTTATCCATATCAAACATGGTTAAAACAATGGTCAAAGCAAGATGAAGAAATGGTATGGAAAGCATTAGCTGCAACTGGAATGACCGAATTTGCAGAACGAGATGTTCATGCATTGTCTGGTGGACAACGTCAGCGTGCATGGATTGCAATGACACTTGCACAGGATACAAATATCATTTTATTAGACGAGCCAACAACATATTTAGATATGACACATCAAATTGAGGTACTGGATTTATTATTTGAGTTAAATGAGAATGAGCAACGGACAATTGTAATGGTGCTGCATGATTTAAATTTAGCTTGTCGTTATGCACATCATATTGTAGCAATTCGTGATAAACAAATTTATGCACAAGGAAAACCAGAAGATATTATTAATGATAAGCTTGTACGTGATGTTTTTCGCATGGATTGTGAAATTATAACAGATCCGTTATTCGGTACACCGCTTTGTATCCCGCAAGGAAAGGGAAGACGTATACTTCCGCAAGCGATTAATTAAAAGGCAAAGTAAAAAGGCGATAGTGATTCATCGCCTTTTTACTTTGTACATGAAAATAATAGAAACAAAGGAATGCGCAGTCTACGGTTATATTCTTCTTCATTTTGAAAATGCTGCAGCTCTGGTGTTGCTTCGCGTAAACTAGTAATCGTAAAACCAGCTTTTTGTAAAGATAGGAAGTATTGTTCAATTGTTCGGTGGTATTTAACAACTTGTTCATGAATCCATGGCTCGACGCGTTTACCAGTTTTAAAATAATCATCAACCAGCCAGCTTGTTCGTTTTCCAGTGGCTTGTAAGCTTTCAAATGCAGAGGTAATAACTGGATGTTGGACACTAAAGGCAAAAGTCCCGCCAGGTTTTAGCGTTTGAAAAATTTGTTTGAAGCAATCATCAATATGTTCAATATAATGAAGGACAAGTCTAGATGTAACGGTATCAAAAGTAGAAGATGGGTATGTATAGTCTTTGAGGTTTAAAAGGTGAACAATTCCATTTGTATGTTGTAATTGTTTCTGAGCTTCTTCATGCATACGATGAGAGCCTTCAATGCCGGTATAAGAGTGACAACCTTTCTGTAGTAGCTCTACTCCAAATTGTGCATCACCGCAGCCAAGGTCAAGAATGCTTTTACCTTTTATATGGCCGAGTAACTGTAAGAGAGCAGGCTTTTCAATCGTATCGTTTGGGTTATCAATTCGATGCCTGCGTTTCATATATTGTTCAAAAAATAAGTCTTCATTGTAAACGTCAGATTCTGTATAAGACATTGTATCCTCTCCCTGAAAGCGTTTTTTTAATTCTACCAAAATCTAAATAATAATAATAGATTTCCGTCATTAGATAAGATATAATCAGTAGATGTAAGCGTTTACTTTAAACTATTTTCCTATAACAATTTTAAAAAACGTGTTAAGCTGGTAAAGGAAGTATTATGGTAATACTTTCTTTATATGAACGATAGGGAGGTTTCACGATGTCTAGCAAAACACTTGACAATTTTTTAGTAGAAAACCTAGAGGATTTAAAATCAAAGGGGCTTTATAACGTTATTGATCCGCTTGAAAGTTCGAATGGACCAATCATCACAATTGGCGGAAAAGAATATATTAATTTATCTTCAAACAATTATCTTGGATTAGCAACAGACCAGCGCTTAAAAGAAGCAGCAATCAGCGCGATTCATAAATATGGTGTTGGTGCAGGAGCTGTTCGTACAATTAACGGTACACTTGATTTGCATATTAAATTAGAAGAAACAATTGCAAAGTTTAAACATACTGAAGCAGCAATTGCATATCAATCTGGATTTAATTGTAATATGGCAGCGATTTCAGCTGTTATGGATAAAAATGATGCAATTCTTTCAGATGAATTAAACCATGCATCTATTATTGATGGTAGCCGTTTATCAAGAGCAAAAATTATCGTTTATAAACATTCTGATATGGAAGACTTGCGTAAAAAAGCAATCGAAGCGAAAGAATCAGGTCTTTACAATAAATTAATGGTTATTACAGATGGCGTATTCTCAATGGATGGCGACATAGCAAAACTACCAGAAATCGTTGAAATTGCAGAAGAGCTAGATTTAATGACGTATGTTGATGATGCACACGGTTCTGGTGTACTTGGAAAAGGTGCTGGTACAGTGAAACATTTTGGACTATCTGATAAAGTAGATTTCCAAATCGGTACATTATCGAAAGCGATTGGGGTAATCGGTGGATATGTTGCTGGTAAGAAAAACTTAATCGATTGGTTAAAAGTGCGCTCACGTCCATTCTTATTCTCAACAGCATTAACGCCAGCTGATGCAGCTGCTTGTATGAGATCAATTGAAATTTTAATGGAAAGCACTGAGCTGCATGACCGTTTATGGGAAAATGGTTGCTATTTGAAACAAGGCTTAAAAGAGCTTGGTTTTAACATTGGAGAAAGTGAAACACCAATTACACCTTGTATTATTGGTGATGAAGTATTAACACAACAATTTAGTAAACGTCTAAACGAAGAGGGCGTATACGCAAAATCAATTGTGTTCCCAACTGTAGCAAAAGGAACAGGACGTGTTCGTAATATGCCAACAGCAGCACATACAAAAGAAATGCTTGATGAAGCAATTCGCACATACGAAAAAGTTGGAAAAGAAATGGGTATTATTTAACACATTTACATCTAGGAAAGCTTACTAATGAGGAGTGGGGAAAATGAAAAAAATTCTAGTAACCGGTTCTTTAGGTCAAATTGGTTCTGAACTTGTAACGAAACTTCGTGATGTATACGGTGCATCAAATGTTGTTGCAACAGATATTCGTGAAACAGATAGCGAAGTTGTAAAGTCTGGCCCATTTGAAATTTTAGATGTAACTGATGGTCAAAAATTACATGATATTGCAAAGCGTAATGAAGTGGATACAATCATTCATTTAGCAGCATTACTTTCTGCAACGGCAGAAAAAAATCCGCTATTTGCTTGGAACTTAAATATGGGCGGTCTTGTAAATGCGTTAGAAGCGGCACGTGAGTTAAATTGTAAGTTTTTCACGCCAAGCTCAATTGGTGCATTCGGTCCGACAACGCCAAAAGATAATACGCCGCAAGACACCATTCAGCGTCCAACTACGATGTACGGGGTCAACAAAGTAGCTGGAGAACTTTTATGTGATTATTACTATCAAAAGTTTGGTGTAGATACGCGCGGTGTGCGCTTCCCAGGTTTAATTTCATACGTTGCGCCTCCTGGTGGGGGAACAACTGACTATGCAGTTGAAATTTACTACGAAGCAATTAAAAAGGGTGCGTACACTTCTTACATTGCAGAAGGAACATACATGGATATGATGTACATGCCAGATGCATTGCAAGCGATCATTTCGTTAATGGAAGCAGATCCAAGTAGGTTAAAACATCGCAATGCATTTAACATTACAGCAATGAGCTTCGAGCCAGAACAAATTGCAGCATCTATTCGTAAATACATTCCAACATTCACGATGGATTACGCGGTTGATCCAGCTCGTCAAAAAATCGCAGATAGCTGGCCAAACTCAATTGATGCAACAGCAGCAAAAGAAGAGTGGGGCTTCAAAGCAGACTATGATTTAGACAAAATGACAGCTGATATGCTTGAGAAATTAAAAAAAAAATTAGAAACTGAGCTAGTAATTAGCTAATGAGAAGAACCGATTCAATGTGTTGAATCGGTTCTTTTCTCATTAGCTAGCCTATATAAATCCATTTTAATTTTTCGACATATGGATTGCGGCGATGTAGAAAAAAAGGAAGCTGCAATCGTTTGCGCCCTTTGTTTTAAAACATCGCACGTGGCAGGAAAAGGCCCTGACCGCTTCTATGCACAGCCAGATGCACTCGTCCTCCCATAAAAAGAAAGAGGTTTTTATGTCGTTTTTTTAATTTGGATATATCTACATTAGTTTTCCGATATTATTGCTTTGTTTCTTCAAACTGTTTTTCATATTCGTTGCTAAATGCTTTATGTGTTTTTTGATCTTTATCCCAAGGATTCGATTTTCCTAACTTTTTGTTAGAGGCAGAACCGTAAGGCCCTTCAGGAAACTCCTCAGGAATGACATATTGATGTCTAGCTTCAGCAGTTGTAACATCCGAATATTGTTCATCCATTTTGGGGCACAAATGAATCATCCTTTCACATGTATTTGATTCTTAATATGCCCCAAAAATTTTCATTTTTTATCGGCGATTCGACACAATTTAAAGACCGCTCGGCAATAAAAGACAAAAAAACCGGAGCTGCACCCAGCTCCGGTTTTTATTCAATCGTTTTCAGTAGTAACTTCTTCAATAGCGGTTTAATCTTTAATCGTAAATCTTCAGCATGATTCGCTACTAAGAAGTGGTGGTTGTAAATATTTTTCATCAGTTGATACGTAGCTTCTTTTGCTTCGCCTTCTTCGATAAAGATCCCGATGACTTCTATGCCGCTTTTGCGAGCAAGTTTTACAGCTTCGTGTGTATCTAAAATACCGTCTTGTTGATAGTCTAATGCAGACGGTTCGCCATCTGTAAAGACGAGTAGGAATTTATGTTTTTCCGAACGCTTTGCAAGTTTTTCTGACACGATACGAATAATGTATCCATCACGGTTATCTTCTTCTTCACGAAGTTGCATGACTTCTGGACCAATGCTTGGAAGCGTTGAATTTTGATAGGTTACGACTTCATGAATGACGTTTGGCTTATTTTCTGGCGTGGCGCTAGAAGCATCTTCCCAAAATCCGCTAATGGCGTGTGGAATTTTTAACGATTTTAAAGCTTCATGGAACAGAACAACGCTTTTTTTCGTTTCTTCCATTTTGTTATACATCGAACCAGAGCAGTCAACTAGCAGGTGAAAGACAACGTCAAGCTCTTGTGATTCTTGTCCTTTTTTATAAAACATACGCGGTTGTTTTTCTGTATAAATACGTAGGAACTTTTTACGGAGTCTTCCGTAGTATTTATCAGCATTTGCGTTTGTTTTATTTTCAATTGTTTTTTCGATGATTTTCTTTAGTTCTTTCACATCTTTATTTACGACAGATTTTATAGCTTGATAGTCTTTCTTTTCATCATGGTTTGGTTTACGAGCTTCTTTAAAAGTGTGCGATGCGCCGGCGTTATATTTTCCGTATGCACCTTCCCCTTGGCTAGAAGCATGAGATGCTCTCGTATCTTCAGCGTCTGCACCGTCGAAGTTCGACTGCGTACTTTTTTGGGAAGTACCTTGCACAGAAGCAAGTGCTTGATCACTATCCTCAGATTCACGGGCAGTATCACCCATCATATTTGTTTTTGTACCGCTTTCTAATTCAAAGCGTAAGAAGTTTTCGTTTTCATTGTTTTTATTTTCACGATGCCAAGTTGAAAAGCTTTCATTTATTTTACTCTTATTATCGTCATCATCAACAATTTGAACATCATCGTTTGCTAATTCATCTACTCGTTCTTCAATTTTGTCAAAAATGACAGAAGTATTGAGCGGCGCAAGACCAAAGTAGTTATTAATCATATCATGTTCTAAAAGTTCTTCTAAACGATAGCGAATTTTTTCGACAACATACATCGTATCTTCTGTTGTACGCGTTTGAAATGTTTCATGTAAGATTGCTTCAATCTGTTCAAAGTAGTCGTTGTTAAACATTTCGTATTTTTCGCTCGTTACTGTTAAGTAACATAAACAAATAAGCATATCAGCATGATAATTCCGGATCCGGTTAATTTCATATTGTGAGCTGAAATAATTTCGATACATTTCTTTTCGGCGTGCAAAAATTGGTTTTGTACCAGGACGCTCTCGCTTCACAATTTCTTCAACTCGTAAATCTTCTAATAGAACGAATAGCTGTGTTAAAAAATTTTTAAGCGGTGATTGCTGTAGTTCTTTTGCATAATTACGAATTAGTTGCATATCGGAATGATGTTTGTAGCCAAGCGCTTTTAAATATACTTCACTTTTTAAGCCGATTATTTTATCCGTTTCGCTTCGATCATCCCAAAAATGACTGATGACAATTTTATTTTCGATTTCGTCATAATATGCTTTATATCCATATTCTAAATACGCATTTTCCTCTTTTAGAAGAGCGTACATTAAGTTTTCCATTTGTAGAAACAGAGACGCATCGATTTTTTTATCGCTAAAAATTTGTCTCATGAATTATCCCTCAAAGAAATAGCTTTCTGCTAATTCACGTACCGTCATTTGTTCCGTCTCATCACTTAATTTTGCAATAATACTGCGTTCAATTGCACGCATCACTGGAATATATACACTTAAATCACATGCATCGATAATACCGCGAATACTTGCCGCTTCTTCACTCACACGACCATCACGAGCAAGGGGCATCAAGTCACTAGCGAATGCTACAAACTTTTCGATTGTTTCTGCATTCTTTAATTTTGATTCAGCTAATAACAATTCTTTTAATGTTTCACCTTGAATATAAGGAACTTCAATAATAACGAAACGGTTTTTTAACGCCTCATTTAGTTCACTCGTTCCAACATACCCTTCGTTAATGGCAGCAATTACACGATATTCATCACTGCCATACACAACTTCTTGTGTGAATGGGTTTGTAATCATTTTTCGGTAGTCGAGTGCACCGTGAAGAAGTGGAAGCGTTTCTGGCTTGGCCATGTTAATTTCATCGATATAAAGGAAGTGACCATTTTTCATCGCTTTCATCAATGGACCATTCACGAAAGTAACTTCAGAGGCACCGTCCTTTGTTGTTAATGTGTTGTATCCTAAAATACCTTCTACATCTAAATCAACAGAGCAGTTGATGCTATGCATGGGCTTTTGGAATAGATATGATAGCGTTTCAGCAAGAACGGTTTTACCGCTTCCCGTAGGGCCTTTTAATAGAACGTTTTTGCCAAGAAGTAAGGCAGTAATTGCATCTTCAATAATGCTGCTATCTGCTGCTTTGTACATTTTTGTTCCAATTAAAGTAGCAGCATTGCCTGCTGCCTGTTTATTTGTTTCATGAATATTTACAAGTTGCTCTTTTAATCCCTCATGTATATGAAATTGTTCTAACATGTATTTCCCACCTAACATTATTTTCATAAAGTAAACAATCCTTCTTATGATAACGTGTTTTCATAAGTGAAGCAAAGAAAAAACATCTTCCAACTTGGAAGATGTTACCTTATAAACACCGATGGGAGTTTCACTTTATAAAAGCGGTGAAATAAGTCGCATTAGTGATTCAAGCATTCTTTTTCGAAGGCTTCTTCTTTGAAATACTTCCCAACGAATTTCTGTAGAATCCTTAAAGTCTTGTTCAAAATCACGTTTAATATCAAGGACAGTCTGTGAATTATACAACATAGCGATTAATTCATAATTCAGTTCAAAACTACGAATGTCCATATTTGCTGTACCAATTGTTGCAACTTCATCATCAATTAAGACAATTTTAGCATGCATAAAGCCATCTTTATAACGATAAATAGAAACACCTGCTTCTAATAACGGAGCAAAATAAGATTGAGAAGCTTGGTCGCTTATCACGCTATCGCTTATGCCAGGATACAGGATGCGGACATCGATTCCAGCGATTGCACTTAAACGTAGTAATGTTAATGTTTCTTGATCAGGAATAAAGTATGGCGTTGCAATCCAAATAGAACGTTTCGCTGATGTCATTGCTGCTAACAGGGCATTTCGAATCGTCTTGTCATTTGCACTTGGGCCACTTGCGACAATTTGGACAGCACCTTCTGTCTGAGCTGTCGACCCTGGGAAATACTCTTTCTTCATAAACGGTTCCCAAGAATAGCTGTTTAATCCACTAAGTGCGTATAACCAATCTTCTAAAAAGAGCGCTTGTAGTTTGTATAATGCTTTCCCCTCAAGTTTTAAATGACTATCTCGCCAAATTGGAAATTTCTTAGAGCGCCCAAGATATTCATCCCCAACATTCAATCCACCTGTAAAACCAATTTTACCATCAATAATAATGCTTTTCCTGTGATTCCGGTAATTGACAGTTTCAATTAACCACGGAGAAAGGACAGGATCGAATTCTACTACCTCGATTCCTGCATCCTTCATCGGTTGCAAAAAGGTGCTTCGTAATGGATAGCTTCCGAGGTCATCAAATAAAAAGCGGACAATTACACCCTCTTTTGCTTTTTCGATTAAAGCATCTCGAATCCTTGTTCCAATTTCATCAGCTCGATAAATGTAATATTGAATATGAATATGGTGCTTTGCTTCGTGAATGGAAGACAAAATTTCTGTAAATGTTTCTTCTCCATTTGTTAATAATTTCGTCGTCGTTTCATCAGCAATAGGGCCCCCGCCAAATTTTTGAATGATTGTAGTTAAATGGGCAGAGTGTTCATTTAGAGACGATGGTATTTCTTGTTTCAATCGTTTTCCTTCTAAAATTTCACGGAACAACTTTCTTTGTTCTTCGGAACGATGTAAATGTTTTATTCGGCGCCATTTACTTCGGCCAAATAATAAATACAAAAATACGCCAAAAATCGGGAGAATTGCTAATACTAAAAACCAAGCTAATGTACTTTGCGGAGATCGATTTTCAATAAAGATGACGAAAGCAATACCGACAGCTGTAATAAAGAATACGACTCCAGCGAAAGTATATAACGATATAGATGATCTGTTTAATAGCATGAGTAAAATAGTTGAAATGGAAATAACAAATAGTAATTGCAGAACACGATTTTTCATTGGTAGGAATGTCACCTTTTTCTGATTAGTTATAGCTATAGCTTTATTATAAAATGTTTTATTTCCATTAAACAAATAGGAAGTTTTGGTTTGTTCTGCATGGGAGCAGACTTTTTTACTGTTTTAGAAAAGAGATAATTTTACATAGGTCGAAAGGGAAATACTATTGTTGTAACTGCTCTGATGTAATGGATATGTAAAAAATGGAAGTTTGATATTTAGTTTTTGCTACTTTGTGTTTCATTATATACTATGTACTCGTTCTGTATGAAGGGACGCTACAAAATGGTTGAAGGAGAAATTATGATGATTACAAAATATCGTCTACATTTTTATTTGAACGCAAGGCATTATGTGTCTATTAATGGGAATAGATCAGATGTACATCCGCATACATGGGAAATTACATTACTTATTTTACATAAAAAAGAAGAAGAGTTACATTTTACTCATATTGAAAACGTCATTGGAGAATACTTAAATGAATACCAAGGAACGTGCTTAAATGATTCTCCAAGGTTTGCAGGAAGAAACTGTACGATGGAACAAATTGGACGAATTTTTTTTGAAGATTTGACAGGGCGTTTACAGAAGCATGATGTTCCGCTTGAGGAATTAACAATTAATGAGAATCCAATGCGGCAATATGTGATTCAGAGAGGATAGTGAGGAAAAGCAGTATGAAGTTTGAACAACGAAAACGAGTTGGGCTGTTTCTTTTTCTTTTTCAACTTTCTTTATTAGTAGTATGTGCTTTACTTATGTCATGGTATGTGAATCGCTTCGGGCGTTATCCGTGGGGGTCGGACACTTATGGGCATTTTTATAAAGCAAATTTACTATATGATGAATTTCAAAAAGGACATTGGTATGTGAATTATAGTGCACAGTGGTATAACGGATTTCAACCATTTCGATTTTGGGCACCTTTATCTTATTATATTTTAGCTGTATTACGAATGTTCACAACGGATATGGTTTCAGCGTATCAATTATTTTATATTTTTCTTTTTATAATAGGTGGACTTGGCTGGTTATTGTGGGGAGTGTATACAAAACGACAATGGCTAGCATTTTTTATTGGGATACTATGGTTCTTCGTTCCAGAAAATCTTCGCATTTTATTTGCAGAAGGAAATGTTCCTTTTTGCACAATAACATCAATATTACCATTTCTATTTTTACTATTTTACCGTGCAGTACGTGAGAAAAGACTTCAATTGTACCTCATTCTTTCTATTTTAATGGCAATCATAACGCTGATTCATCCGATGTTAACAGCGATGGTCGGCCTTTCTTTCTTCTTATTTTGCCTTATCGACTCAATTATAAATAAAGAGATGATTCATAAATTTATTGTACTCACGTATGCGGCATTAGGGATTGGTTTATCTGGATTTTGGCTATTTCCAGCATTAAATGGCGGCATTATTGGAATGGACCGAGAGGCTAATTTAGAAGTAATGGCACTACACTCATATCCATTAAGTGTATCGCTACATCCATTTTTACGTTTTCATGATATCGAAATCTATTATTTTGGCTGTTCATTTGCTGTTCTCGCTTTATTTGGCTTACTTTTTAGTTCCAAAAAACAGATAACAGGATTTTCTGTTGCCTTATTCATTATGATAGGTACAACAAAACTAGCGTTACCATTGCTGCAAAATATGCCTTTTGTTCAAGTGCTATGGATGCGCCGCTTTACTGCTATGGCGATGGTGATGATTTTGTTCTCTTTTTTATTATGGAAAAATCTTCGGAAGTCTTTCATGTGGTTGTTTATTTTGTTATTAGCTGTTGATTCAGGAGTTTCTTTTTATACAGTTGGATTTAACCAAGAATTTCCGAAAGGACAAGCTGAAGATTTAGATGTGGCCATTTTTACAGCATCGCA
This sequence comes from Bacillus sp. BP-3, assembly GCF_028401955.1. Classification (GTDB taxonomy): domain Bacteria; phylum Bacillota; class Bacilli; order Bacillales; family Bacillaceae_G; genus Bacillus_A. Next base: position 41,408 of record NZ_JAQOTJ010000016.1, on the reverse strand, counting down.
GCGTATCGCGATGTTAGATAACTCTGAGTATGGTTCTTTTCCAAGTTATTATTTATCGTATCATGGAAAACAGAATAAGGTAAAAGACCAGGTGTATGGCTGGGCGTGGCAAGGCGCAACGACGGCACAAAATTTAGTACAAATTAATACAGCATTAGAACATGAATATTATGATATTCTATTTGATCGTACGCTAGAAACAGGAGCGGATACATTCGTATTAAAGAAGAACTTTGTGAAACACCCTAAGGAAATGAAGGAATCGGCTAAGCGAGTGGGATATGAGTTACTAAAGGAGACACCAAGTAATTATATTTATAAATATCCTATTGAAGGGAATTTTGGAACAAAAGTGCAATATGAGGGGATCGCAATTGGAAAATATGCGCCCAATATCACTTATATGTTCCCGCAATTATTAATAGGGGACAGAATGAAAATTGATGACTACACGTTTAGCGAGTTGAAAAATTATAAAGTTGTTTACATTTCAGGCGTAGATTACAAAGACAAAAAAGCAGCAGAACAGTTAGTGGGAAAATTAGCTAATCATCACGTTAGAGTGGTAATTGACACAGCTGGAATGACAGAATCATTTCTGAATGTAAATGTTCAATCCATTGCGTTGCAAGATCAGTATGGGGAATTATTTTATAAAGGTAAAAAAATAGAAACAAAACCATTTCCTAAAAAATCAAGTGATTGGAGAACAAATGTTATTAGTGACATAACTAATTCTGAATCACAGTTATATGTGAATAAACAGATTTTTAATTACCTAGCTAAAAGAAAAAATGAAAACGTAATGTTTATGGCATTAAATATTCCTTATTATACGTTTTTAACGAGAAATGGGGATACACTACAAGTTCTTGAGGATATGTTGCAATTAAAAGCTTACACATTACCAAAGAGAGAGGTTGTATCGGTACGTTTAAAACGAAATCATAATGAAGTCATTGTTGATAGTGAACAAGTAAATATACTTGTTCCTGTTGCAGCAATTGATGCTTTCCAAACAGTAGAAGGTACATATGAAAAAATGAATCAATTTATGAACATAAAGACGAAACATGTGAAAGTACATGTCGGGTACCCGTATGTGATGCAAGGTGCTGTTTTATCTGTGAGTGCTTTCTGTATCATTTGTAGTTTATCCTATGCAATGTATAGAAGAAGGGCGGGGGAAGCATGAGCTTTATGATTATTGGGATACTACTGATTGTACTTTGCATTTTCGGTTATAGGATGATGCAACGGATTGGATTACGATTCTTTGCTTTTATAGTAGGAAGCGTAGGTTTTTTTACAGTTTGTATGCTATACTTTCTGCCTTACGTTGAGAAATACGCAAACATTGTGAATTCCTATGTGTTAGAGTGGATTTCGGCCGTATTTCCGGTATTTGATGTGCATCGTGAACTGGTATTCGTAACAATTGAAACGGGAAAAGGGATTGTAACGATGGTATTAAATTATGAATGCTCTGGCGGCATTGAGTTACTCGTTTTTCTATCTCTCGTACTGTTTTTCCCGTTTGGAAATCGAAAAACAAAGGTATTCTCAACGATTTTTGGTATATTCTTTTTAATTGTCGCAAATATTTTGCGGCTATTATTCATTATTGTTGCCACAAAGATATTTGGAGCAGACGCCTACAAGCTTATTCATATGGTATTTGCTCGCATTCTTTTCTTCGGTTTAACGGTATATCTTTATTATATATTATTTACACTTGTTCAAATTCGCTATCAGAAAGTAGGTGAATTAAAGTGACGATGGATGTTTTATTGCGTGAATTCTTTTTTTGGACCGTTTGGCTCATTATTCCGTTACTTGTTGATTTATTCACTGGATTTGGAAGTGCTATTGTTGTTTGGCGTGCTTATTTCAGAAAGAAAGAGACAGAATTGACTTTTTTTCCATATGTAACGATTCTGATTCCTGTTTATAACTCTAAGAAAACATTGAGGGAGTGTTTGCAGTCAATTGCAGATCAACAATATCCATTGCAAAATATACAGGTTATTTTGATTGATAATGGATCAGAAGATGAATCTTTTGAAGTGTTTCAGCAATTTCAAATGGAGCAACCGTTTTTAAATATTAGATATATAAAATCAACGCAGGGAAAAGCACAAGCTTTGAATCAAGGAATATACCTTTCACGTGGAAGGTACATTTTAAATATTGATTCAGACGGTATGCTTGATGCAAGAGCTGTTTATCATACAGTAAGAAAATTTGAACAAGATATAGAGATTGCGGCCATGACTGGCGTTGTCATGATCAATCCGAAATTGATTCAAGAAAATAGTAAACCATTATTAAAATTATTACAGCGCTGTGAGTTGTTTGAGTATGTAGAAGCATTTTTAGTAGGTAGAGGTTACCAATCAAATCGCAATTCTATTTTCACATTAGCAGGAGCGTTTTCAGCATTCCGAAAAGAGGTATTAACAAAAACACAAATGTATAATATTGAAACACTTGGAGAAGACACGCATATGACAACACAAATTCGTCTTATGTACAATGGAAAAGTAGCATTATGCGAGGACGCTTTTTTCTATGTAGATCCAATTGAATCAGTAGACCGTTTATACATGCAAAGGCAACGCTGGCAACGCGGGGGAATAGAAGTTACCGCTTTATTTAATAAATTTTTAAAGAAAAAAATGCGAGGTAGTTTAGATGTCATTCGCTATACAATGATTAAAGATCATACATTAATTTTTTCAAGAATGATTTGGATTTTTGCGCTCGTATATTTAATGTTTTTGGATTATCCATTGTATTTAATTGTAACAGCAAATATGATTCTTTACTTTGCCTATGTAGCAAATTCGTTGTTGTTTTATGTTGTTTCAAAATTGTATTTGAAATCACAGCCAAAGATAAAGAAATATATGCGTAAACATCTATATACGGTATTTTTACTTCCATTTTATCGTATGTTCGTCTTCTTTTGCCGTATTGCTGGAACGATTAACGCAAAGGAAGAGAGAGCAAACTGGAATACGCGCACATTAAGTGAAGAAATGCGGATAATTAGTGAGAAAATAAAGAAACAGTTTTCCTTCTATTTTAAATTGAAAAAATGGATGAATGGCGGCGGTAATAAATGATATATGGAGGAGAGCTACTATGAGAGATGGAAAACTACTTGTGGCCTTTTTAGTAAGTGCATGTGTATTAATTATCGCACAACTACAAGTATTCGCAGCCGCTAAGAAACCGCCTATTACAATTGACGGAGATTTTTCTGATTGGAACAATATGCCGTATGTTTCGGACCCAAAAGGTGATGCGCCAAGTGGAATGAATCATGAAGATATTACAGGTGTTAAATATTATTCAGACGGTGAATATTTATATTTATATGTAGAGAGGCAATCAGCGGGACATCATAAAAATAGTTGGACATTTCATGTTGTATTTCCATATGCGAAACAAGGTGGGCAAGAGAAGTGGGAATATGTAGACATTGATGGGAAATGCCAAATGATGCAGTATCGCTATCCAATTGTCTGGGTAGGAGAAGTTGGGAAAGGAAATCAATATGCTGTAAAAGTGACGGCAGGAAGCTACCAAGAACAAACCCTTTCAGTGAGTAGTAACAAGAAGCAAGTAGAATTCCGAGTCCCTTTAAAAGAATTTGGATTAGATAAGCAAAGGGAAATTCGTTTTGGATTAAAATCAAATGTAAGTGGACAAGTTTGTCCAGCGAAAAATACAATCGATTGGGTTCCAGACAGAGATGGCTGGATTTATATTGATAATGGACCAACAGTATGGCAATTCTCTGCAATCGCTGGATTTGGAATCGTTGGATTTGCAGCATATCGTATTTTAAAAGGGAAAAACTAGTTGTATGCTGGCTAAGTAACATTACTTTAATCAAAAACACTAGCTCATTAACGAGCTAGTGTTTTTGAATTTAACTGACTTTTGTATCAAGTGTATCTGGTTTATTTTTAATGGTATTTTTCATAATGAATGGATAAAGAATGAGTCCAGATACAAATAATCCGATTCCTAGGAAGAAAGTTTTCATATCAGCAGTTCCTGTTTTGATAACCCAAATGGAATAGATCAGAGCAAGTACTGTGACGACTCCATCCAATTTGCGAGAGCCTTGCATGTTATTATATGTTTCACCAGTAATAATAAGTTTTAATTGATACAATGTTGAAACAAGATATGGAATTAAATACGCAAGTGTAGCGACAACAATTGCAAAGTTATATGCTTCTGATACTGAACCAGAAATAGTAGAGAATAAGAAAATTTGTGTCATGATATTTGTTAATAACAATGAATTTGTTGGGCTGCCTTTTTTATTTGTTTTTCCAAAGAAAGCAGGGAATAGTCCGCTTTTCGCTGCTTGATATGGAACTTCTGCACTTACAACAATCCACCCTACTGTAGAACCAAATAGAGAAACAAGTGCTAGAAATGCCATAATGTATGCACCTTTATTACCGATCGCCATGCTTAATGCATCAACCAATGGTTTTTGTGATCCTTTTAGCGCATCTTGCGGAAGAGCACCCATCGTTAACAATGTAATTGATACATAAATAAGAAGTGCAATGACTAATCCGAAAATCGTTGCTTTCTTTACATCGCGCTGTGACTTTGCACGGTTTGAAAGCATAACAGCTGATTCAATACCAATGAACGCCCAAAGTGTTGAGATAGCAGCAGCGTTGATTTGCCCACCTAATGGAATAGATTTTCCAGCCTCATTCATAAATGTTTGTCCATCGCCGAAATTCGCTGCATTAAAGATGAATAATGTAATGATAATAAACATCGTAAAGCCAATAATTTTTGCAACAGTTGCAAGTAAGTTCATATTACCAGCACGATCAATATTTTGAGAAAGAATATATTGAATGCCCCACAGCATAATACTACATACAGCAAATGTTAAGGCTTTTCCTAGTTCTAACGAGAAACCATTTGTCGTGAACAAAATTTGTTTACTTTGCATAACTGGGAAAAACGTAGATAAATATCCTGCAAATGAAATAATAACAGAAGCTGTTGCCGCCCAGTTTGCCGCCCAATATCCCCACGCCATGCTATAACCAGCAACTTTACCAGCTTTTGGTGAAGTGAACATTGCCTCGGCATAGCTTTGTGGACCTGCTTTTAAATTTGGCTTTCGCATTGCTAAGTTTCCAAACACAAGTGCAATCATAAATACACCAAGTCCGGTAATTGTCCATGCAAGTGTGGATCCCATTGGCCCTGATACTTGTGCTAAATTTGCTGGAAGCATAAACACGCCGCCACCAACCATATTTCCAACAACGAATGCTGTTAAAATCCATAAACCCCATTTTTTTGTGTCCATGATTGATTAACTCCTTTTGATGATAGTTTTTTTGTTTTATGATTTATTGTACCTAGTGTTTTTTGGAAATAAAAAAGAGCCATGTAGATAAAAAATACCTACATGGCTCTTTGCCTAACGTAGGTACAACGGGAATAACCCTTGTACCTACGCGTGAATTTTTCCGCTAGGTTTCAAGGGTTTACGTATGATGATGATGTTTTTGTGCAAATGTAACTACAGTTGTATTTGTAAGCATAGTTCTTTGCTCCCTTTCTCCTCTGATTTTGAAGTAAGTATACTATATGTCTTTTAGAAAGGGAAGAGAAAAAAGATATTTTTTATAAAAATTCATTTTAATGATTAAATATTGATATTTATTTTCCTTTTAGCGGAAAATAAACGGATTTTAGGAATTAATTTCTAGCGTGCTATAATACAAAGAGAAAATGAAGGTGATAAGGGGCTATTTAAAATGATGAGCAAGTATGAACAAATCTATACAGATATAAGTAAATTAATTGATAATCGTAAGTTAAAAGAAGGGGATAAAATTCCTTCCGAGACAGAATTAATGAAAGAGTATGAGGCAAGCCGAGGAACAGTGAGAAAAGCAGTTGATTTATTGCAAGAACGAGGTTATGTCCAAAAAATACATGGAAAAGGTGTTTTTGTACTAAAACGAAAAAATATTGAATTTAGCTTTGGAGGTATCATTAGCTTTCAAGAGGAGAATGAACGACTTGGACGATTTTGTATTACAACTGTTGTTGAAATGGAACAGTTGCGAGCATCAAAGGAAGTGGCAAAACTCTTGAATACAAAGGCTAAAACGAAGATAGACCGCATTAAACGGATACGTAATATAGATGGAGAAAATGTAATTTTAGATATTAACCATTTCATATCAGATACGATTCCTGAACTCACAAAGGAGATTGCTGAGAAATCTATTTATTATTATATCGAAAAAGAATTGTGTTTACAGATTAGTTACGCACAGCGTGTTATAGAGGTACAACCTTGTACGGAAGATGATCGCAAATATTTAGATTTAAATGGAACAGATTATGTTGTCGTTGTGAAAAATTTTACGCACTTATATGATGGTACCCAATTTGAATATACAGAGTCACGTCATCGTCTGGATATTTTTCATTTTTCTGATGTGGCGCGTAGAAATTAAAAGTATGAAACGATTCGTGTTTCATACTTTTTTTATAAAAAATTTCAAACTCGTATATACGAGTGTTGACTAACTTATATATACGAGTTAATATGTAACTGTAAACGTTATCAAAAGAGAAACGAGGGAAGAGAAATGGCAAAAGATTATCGTAAAACGGCAGAAGAAGTGCTCCAATACATTGGTGGTAAAGAAAACATTCAGCAAGCAGCTCATTGTGTAACGAGGCTTCGAATTTCTTTAAAAGATGAAAAGAAAATAGATAACGAAAATTTGCAAGCAATTTCTTTAGTGAAAGGAGCGTTTCATAACGCAGGGGTATTTCAAATTGTCATTGGTCCAGGAGATGTAGATCGTGTATATGCAGAATTGATAGCGCTTGCAGGTATGCAAGAAGCAACAGTAGCGGATGTAAAAGATTCCGGTACAAACAAATTAAATCCACTGCAAAAATTTGTAAAAGTGTTTTCTGATGTATTTATGCCAATTTTACCAGCTATTATTACAGCTGGTTTACTCATGGGGATTAATAATTTATTAGGGGCAAAGGACTTATTTTTTGAAGGTAAAAATTTATTAGAAGTATACCCTAATTTAGGTGGTTTATGGGATTTAATCAATATGATGGCGAATACATCATTTGTATTTTTACCTGCACTTGTGGGATGGTCAGCAACAAAACGTTTTGGCGGTAGTCCGGTGCTAGGAATTGTTATGGGATTAATGTTAGTTCATCCTGACTTATTAAATGCATGGAATTATGGAAAAGCAGCGGCAGGTCTGGATGGACAAAATATTAAGTATTTTGATATCCTAGGAATCTTTCGAATTGAAAAAGTTGGTTATCAAGGACAAATTTTGCCAATTCTAGCAGCGGCATTTGTATTAAGTAAAGTTGAGATTTTCTTAAAAAAACGTGTTCCAAATGCAATTCAGTTATTAATTGTTCCTATTACGACTATTTCTATCACAGGGATATTAGCTTTAGGGATTATTGGTCCTGTTACAAGATATATCGGTAATTTGTTAACAAGTGGATTAGTTGGTATTTATGAGACTGCACCTGTTCTTGGGGCAGCATTATTTGGAGCGTTGTATGCACCGTTAGTTATCACAGGTATGCATCATATGTTTATTGCAATCGACTTACAGTTAATTTCACAAAATGGCGGTACATTCATTTGGCCGATGATTGCACTTTCTAATATTGCACAAGGCAGTGCAGCACTTGCGATGTGTTGGGTTGCAAAAAATCAAAATGATAAGAGCATGGCATCAACATCAGCAATCTCAGCGTATTTTGGTATTACAGAGCCGGCTATGTTTGGTGTGAACTTACGTCATAAGTTTCCATTTTATGCAGCCATTACTGGATCGGCACTTGCTGCAATTTTCATTACACTAAACGGTGTATTAGCGCCAGCAATCGGAATTGGAGGATTACCAGCGTTTATTTCAATAATTCCGAAATCGATTCCGGTATTTGTTGTTGGTATGGTAATCGCAATTGTTGTTCCAGTTATTTTAACATTGTTGTTTGCGAAGCGATTGCAAAAGAAATAAAGGAGGCATCTCAGTATGAAAGATTGGCGCAAAAGCGTTGTTTATCAAATTTATCCGAAAAGCTTTAATAGCTATTACAATACAGAAACTGGGGATATAAAAGGTGTTACACAAAAGCTTGATTATTTGAAAAATCTTGGAGTCGACTATATTTGGTTAACACCAATTTATCGTTCCCCGCAAAATGATAATGGCTATGATGTGAGCGATTATTATAGTATTGATCCTTCTTATGGAACAATGAAAGAGTTTGATGAGCTTCTTGTAGAAGCGAAAAAACGTGGTATTGGCATTATGCTTGATATTGTTGTCAATCATAGTTCAACAGATCATGAATGGTTTCAGCAAGCCAAACAAGATAAAAATAGTCCGTATCGTGATTTTTACATTTGGCGTAATGAGAAAAATAATTGGCAATCAAAATTTGGCGGATCTGCATGGGAATATGATGAGAAGACTGGACAATATTATTTGCACTTATTTGATAAAACGCAAGCGGATTTAAACTGGGAAAATGAAGTACTTCGGGAAGAAGTTTATAAAATGATGTGTTTTTGGTTAGATAAAGGCGTGACAGGTTTTCGCCTAGATGTTATTAATTTAATTTCAAAGGATCAACATTTCTTAGATGATGATGGAGAAGCGGTAATGAATGATGGCCGTAAATATTATACAGATGGTCCGCGTATTCATGAATATTTACAAGAGATGAATCGAAAAGTATTTGCTGGAAAAGATGTAATTACAGTTGGAGAAATGTCATCAACAACAATTAATAATTGCATTCAATACTCCAATCCCAATCATAACGAACTGAGCATGACATTTAGTTTCCATCACTTAAAAGTGGATTATCCAAATGGAGAAAAATGGACGAAAGCAGCATTTGATTTTCAGCAATTAAAGGATATTATGTCAAATTGGCAAACAGAGATGCAACGCGGCGGTGGATGGAATGCACTGTTTTGGTGTAACCATGACCAACCTCGTATCGTTTCGCGATTTGGAGATGACAAACAATATCGAAACGAGTCTGCGAAAATGCTTGCAACGGCACTTCATATGCTACAAGGAACACCTTATATTTATCAAGGTGAAGAATTTGGTATGACAAATCCAAACTTTACTTCAATTACTGATTATCGTGATGTTGAATCATTAAACATGTATGAAATAAAGAGAAGAGAAGGGCTGTCTGAGCAAGAAATTCTAGATATTTTAAAACAGAAATCACGCGATAATTCTCGCACTCCAATACAGTGGAATGAGGAAGAGAATGCAGGCTTTACAAAAGCAACTCCTTGGATTTCTGTTGCAGACAATTATAAGACGATTAATGCAGAACGAGCATTGAAAGATAAACACTCTATATTCTATCACTATAAAAAACTCATTGAGTTAAGAAAAACATACGATATCGTTACGAATGGGAGATATGACATTGTTGAGAAAAAACATCCTAACATATGGGCATATACACGTACATTAGATAATGAAATATTACTCGTTATAAATAACTTTTATGGGGAGGCAACAACATTTATCTTACCAGAAGAGATAAATACGGATGGAATGAAACAAGAAATATTGATATCAAATTATGAGGATTCTCGAAGTGATGGAAGACAATTAGTGTTGCGTCCATATGAATCAGTTGTGTATCATTTTACAAAAGCATGATAAATAAAAGGTTGTATGCGGAGCGTACAACCTTTTATTATGCATGGATGAACAGTAAGCTCTCCGTTTATAGGAGTGTTGCATTATTTTTTGATAAATAATTTTTGGAATTTTTGTAAAAAAGATGCGGTAAAAAGGATAGATATGGTAATCTTAGAGTGATGGTTTGTTAAAAGGAGTGGGAGCTTGCCGTATGTCGTACATATTTTAAGTATTTTCATGATTTGCGTAGGGGGAATTAGTGTATATCGCTCTGTTAAATATAAAGGGTACGGAGCTTATTTTAAAGTGAAAAAACTGAAAATTCCGTTATGGATTATTACGTTAGGGGTTGCGCTGTTTGTTATGAGCATGGGGATTTATACGCTTATATTGGAAGGGAATTGGTAATGGTGTTATCGATATAAAGTGAAACTTTAATAAATCCTCACCAATCAGGCGCATGCCAGCAGTTTATCTCCCACCGAACATTCTAGCCACTGAAACTGGACAATGCTTTCGCCGAATTTTGAGGTGGGAGTATTACTGCCCGCAAATAGCGGGATAAATTCCTTATTATTGGAATGGAAAAGGAGTAGGATGTTCTACTCCTGTTTTCAATTTTTAGCAGTAATTTTAAGATTTATGGCGAATTATGTAGAGAAGAGAGGGGTGTTCATATGGAATTAGCAGTTGAAAAAGTGTTTACAAAAGAAATGTTACAAGAAGCGGCAAAACGTTTCAGTGTAACGGTTACGGAAGAGCCATTAGGAGACTTTGAAAATTATATTTTTCGTGCCGAGGGAGAAGGTTGTACACCATATGTTTTGCGTTTGACACATTCATCTCATCGTACATATAAACAAATTGAGGCCGAATTAGATTTTCTAGCATACCTAGGTAAAAATGGTGCAAAGGTAGCCGCGCCGCATCGATCAAAAAATGCTTTATTTGTCGAAAGTCTACAAGCAACTGATGGAACATCTTTTTACGTTTCACTTTTTGATTATGCAAACGGAGAAAGAGTGAAAGAAGAAGATTCTGCTGTTTGGAATGATACGCTTTTTTATGCATGGGGAAAAGCAATCGGTCAGTTACATCGACTTACGATAGATTATCCAAAGACGGAGAATCGCGTTACGTGGCTGGACGATGAAATTACTGTTATTGATATGTTACAGGAAGATAAGGAACTACAGGCAATTGCGTATGAAGTTGTAGCAGAAATTAAAAAATTACCTGTGACAAATCGTACATTTGGATTGATTCACGGAGATATTCATCATGGGAATTTTCACTATGAGAATGGGGAGTTAACCATTTTTGATTTTGATGATGCCACGTACAATTATTTTGCACATGACCTTGCAATGGTTTTATATTATTCTGTCTTACGAAAAGAGTGTTCAGAAGAAGAAAAGGCAATTGTTGTACGTCACCACTTGCAAGTATTGAGGGAAGGATATGAGACAGAACATATTCTTAATGATTCCATATATGATACGATACCACTTTTTATGCGCCTTCGAGATGTTGCTTTATATGGAACGATTATGAAAAAGTTTAATGGTAAAGAAATGCCGGATTATTTTCAAACATTAGTAAATGCAATTTATAAGAGAATAGTTGCAAGAAAAGCAATTGTGGAATGGTAAGGAAAATGAGAGCTACCTTAGAACGCTATGACAGTGTTTTAGGGCAGCCTTTCTTTTTATGACAATATAAAAACCTCTTCTTAGATGGGAACGAGAGCATCTGACCATGCATAGAAGCGGTCATGCGTTATTCTACAAAGCCGTGACTTATTATGTTGAAAAATAAAAATGAATTTGAAGACATAGGACTGTATTAGCTGATTGTTCTCTTTTTTCATTCAAGTATTTTTGTGTTTTTATACAAAAACATGCTTATTTTCTCAAAATAATATTGTATTTCATAAGGTGTATATTTAGGAGTAGGTTTATATTCTTTGAAGCATGAATATAAAAAGATAAACAAGAAGAGGTTTCGTAAACGAAGTGAAAGAAGCAAAGGAAGCGATTTCTTTGCTTCTTTTTTTGTGCCTAAAAGATTACTAGTTATTTTTTTAGACGTTTTTGAATATAAAAAACTATACAAGCCTTTTGGTAGGTAAAGGAGGGGGATAGATTGATTGTTTTTCGCGATGTTAACAAGTATTACGGCGACTTTCAAGTTTTGAAAAATATTAATTTACAAATTGAAAAAGGAGAAGTTGTCGTGGTCGTTGGGCCATCGGGATCAGGAAAAAGTACGTTGCTGCGCTGCATGAATCAACTAGAGACGATCACGAATGGTGAATTGGTTGTAAATGGTGTCAACATACATGAGGGAAAGAAAGATATAAATCAATTAAGACGAAGCATCGGCATGGTATTTCAACATTTTTATTTATATCCTCATAAAACAGTGCTTCAAAATATTACATTTGCCCCGATAAAAGTACTAAAAAAGCCGAAAGAAGAAGCAGAAAAAACTGCGATGTTTTATTTAGAAAAAGTAGGGATTACGGATAAAGCAAATGCTTATCCGCACCAACTATCAGGCGGACAACAACAGCGCGTTGCTATTGCACGGGGACTAGCGATGAAACCGGAGATTATGCTGTTTGATGAACCAACTTCAGCGCTTGACCCTGAAATGATTGGTGAAGTACTTGATGTGATGAAAACTTTAGCAAAAGAAGGCATGACAATGGTTGTTGTTACACATGAGATGGGATTTGCCCGCGAGGTAGCGGATCGCATTTTATTTATGGACAAGGGTGAAATTGTGGAAGAGGCTTCGCCTGCTGATTTCTTTGTCAATCCAAAGCAAGAACGAGCCCAATTATTTTTAAGTCGTGTGCTGAATCGTTAAAGGAGGAATTTGATGATTAAAATGAAAAAGTGGTTTACACTTATCGTTTTTGCATGTTTGTTTGTACTGATTGTAGCTGGTTGTGGTAATAAGAAAGAAAAAGAAGCTGTAAAAAATGAAAAAGAAACTGTTATTGATCAAATTAAGAAGCGCGGGAAATTAGTTGTCGGTGTGAAGTATGATACGAATCTATTTGGATTAAAGAATCCGGCAACAGGAAAGGTAGAAGGATTTGACATTGATGTTGCGAAAGTACTCGCGAAAAAAATTTTAGGCGATGAGAATAAATTAGAATTAAAAGAAGTTACTTCTAAAACACGCATCCCAATGCTGAAAAACGGTGATATTGACGCAATTATTGCGACAATGACAATTACTGAGGAACGCAAAAAAGAAGTTGATTTCTCAGATGTGTATTTTAAAGCTGGGCAATCTTTACTTGTGAAAAAAGGAAGTGGGATTAAAGATATAGCTGACGTGAAAAAAGGAGTAAAAGTGTTAGCTGTAAAAGGTTCTACTTCTACGAACAATATTCGTGCCAAAGCACCGGAAGCGACTGTACTTGAATTTGAAAATTATAGCGAAGCATTTACAGCATTGAAGGCAGGACAAGGCGATGTTTTAACAACAGATAATGCTATTTTATACGGTATGGAAAAGCAAGACGCAAACTATGAAGTAGTTGGGAAGAAATTCACTGACGAACCGTATGGCATTGCGGTGAGAAAGGGAGAAACGGAGCTTACAAAAGTAATTAATGAGTTATTAGAAGAGATGCAAGCAAACGGGGAATACAATAAATTATATGAAAAGTGGATTGGGAAAAAGCCTGAGTAAAAATATAGGAGAGGATGAGAAATTCTCATCCTCTTCTTATGAAGAAAGAGGGGGAGTGTCTGTGCCCGATTTTTCAATTCTCTCAAATAATCTAGATTTGTATTTAGAGGGATTCAAATATACATTGCTGTCTAGTGTGATTGCGTTAATTGGTAGTTTTATTCTTGGTATCATCATCGCAGTGATGCGAATTGCGCCAATTCGGCTTCTAAATTGGATTGGGGCAACATATGTAGAGTTTATTCGGAATATCCCTTTAGTCCTCATTGCGTTTGCTTTTTATTTTGCTTTTCCGGTAATTGGCGTTACATTAAGCGGCTTTGTTGCTGGAACAACTGCACTTACGATATATACAGCGGCTTTTATTACAGAGGCCATTCGTGCAGGAATTTTATCAGTTCCGAAAGGGCAGATGGAAGCAGCGCGTTCTTCTGGTTTAACATATGTACAAGCGATGTATTATATTATTTTGCCGCAAGCGATAAAAATTGTAATTCCGCCGCTAGGTAATCAATTTTTAAATTTAGTGAAAAACTCTTCTATATTAGGGATTATAGCTGGGGCGGATTTAATGTACCAAGGTGATTTAATCTCTACAAGAACATTTGTTACCTTTGATGTATATATCTTTGTTGGTATGTTTTATTTACTTTTAACTGTTCCGCTTAGCATGGGTGTTCGCTTCTTAGAGAAACACTTAGCGAAGGGAGCGGTGTAAATGGATTTTCGAGGTGCTTATACAGGAGATCATATGATTTTTTTATTAAAAGGACTACTTGTTACATTAGAAATCGCTCTTATCGCAATCTTTCTTAGTTTTATCATTGGTACCGTCATTGGTACGCTTAGATATGCGAAAATACCGGTTGTATCAACAATACTTGCTTGTATTGTTGAAATCATTCGTAATTTACCGCTGCTATTAATTATTTTCTTTACATATTTTGCGCTCCCAGAAGCTGGATTGAAATTAGAAATTACAACAGCGGCTATTGTGGCGTTGACGATATTTGAAGCAGCGATGATAGCAGAAATTGTTCGCAGCGGTTTATTCTCAATTGAGAAAGGGCAAATTGAAGCAGCGCGTGCGTCTGGATTATCGTATGTACAAACGCTTCGGCACATTATTTTACCGCAAGCGCTGCGGCGTATGGTGCCGCCGCTTGTCAGTCAATTTATATCCCTTTTAAAAGATACATCGTTAGCAGTCGTTATTTCATTGCCAGAATTAATGCATAATGCTCAAATTATTAATGGGCAAAATGTAAACTATATGATTCCTACACTTCTTCTCGTCGCATGTATGTATTTCATTGTAAATTATAGTTTGTCGATTTTTTCAAGACGATTAGAAAGCAGGTGACTCTTGCATTTTATTTTATGCAAGAGTTATTTTTTTAGAAAAGTTTTAATTTTATATAGAAATTGTAAACGCTTTATTGTATATTTGGTATTATCAGAAATTTTAAAATATAGAGGGGTATGCAAGGGGAGGAAGAATATGAATCAGGCAGCGAATGAGCAATTACATCGTACAATGAAAAGTAGACATTTATTTATGATTGCACTTGGAGGAGTAATCGGAACAGGTTTCTTTCTCGGATCAGGATATACAATTAATCAAGCAGGACCAGGAGGAGCGATTCTCTCTTATTTAGTCGGTGGTTTTATTATGTATTTAACGATGCTTTGCCTTGGTGAACTAACAGTTGCCATGCCCGTTTCGGGATCGTTTCAAAAATATGCGACGAAATTTATCGGACCTGGAACAGGATTTATGATTGGCTGGCTGTATTGGCTAGGCTGGGCTGTAACGGTTGGTTTAGAGTTAACGTCAATTGGTTTAATGATGAAAAGATGGTTTCCGGATGTAAATGTTTGGGTATGGTGCCTTGTGTTCGGAAGTCTTTTATTCATTTCAAATGCAGTATCAGCAAAAAGTTATGCAGAATTAGAATTTTGGTTTTCAAGTATTAAAGTAATTACCATTATTGCATTTATTCTTCTTGGTGGAAGTGCATTGCTTGGCTTCTTACCATACGATGGAAAAGCAGCAGCACCGCTTTTTTCTAACTTCGTACATGATGGTGGGTTATTTCCACATGGAATTGGAGCTGTGTTACTAACAATGATTACGGTAAACTTCTCTTTTCAAGGAACAGAGTTAATCGGAATCGCGGCAGGGGAAAGTAAGGAGCCGGAAAAAACAATTCCACGTGCGATTCGTAATACGGTATGGCGGATTATGTTGTTCTTTATTTTAACAATAACGATTTTAGTAGGATTAATTTCTTGGAAAGAAGCAGGAGTTATTGAAAGTCCGTTTGTTGTTGTCTTTGATAAAATTGGTATTCCATATGCAGCGGATATTATGAACTTTGTTATTATTACTGCTCTATTATCTGTAGCAAACTCTGGATTATATGCAGCAACACGTATTTTATGGTCGCTAGCAAATGAGGCAATGGCACCAACTTCTTTTAAGAAGGTAAATAAAAGAGGGGTCCCGATTACAGCATTAGTTGTGACGATGATTATTGCAGCGTTATCGTTATTAACAAGCGTATTCGCGGAAAGTACTGTGTATATGTATTTATTATCTATTGCAGGGTTATCTGCGGTGGCGAGTTGGATTATTATCGCATTTTCACAAATTCGATTTAGACAACAATATGTAAAGAGCGGCGGCAAGTTAGAAGATTTAAAATATAAGACACCATTATATCCAATTGTTCCAATTGCAGCGCTTGTTTTAAACAGCATTGTTGTGGTTAGTCTAGCTTTCATCCCAGAACAGCGCATGGCATTATATTGCGGCATTCCATTTATTATTTTTTGCTACATATATTATTATATAAATAAAAAGAGACAGCAAAAGGTGCAAATGGAAATGGGGAATACATATGCAACTAATAGTGAAGCGTGATGAAATTATAACGGATCTTCCATATGGTAAATTGCAAATTGGAAAAGAGAATGGATATACACCATTAGAACTTTTGATTGCTTCGATTGCAGGGTGTAGTGCCATTGTATTTCGAACGATTTTAGAAAAAAAACGTATCATGTATCATGAATTTACAATGGAAACGGAAATAAGAAGAAGTGAGACATTATCAAAACCAGTGGAGCGTGTCCATTTACACTATAAAATAAAGGCAGAAGGAATTACGCAAGAACAGTTAGAAAAGGCATTAGAGCTTGCGATGAAAAATTGTACAATTGTTCAATCTGTGAAGGATAGCATCGAAATTATTGAGACAATTGAATTGATTTCATAAAGAGGATAAAACTACCATTGTTATGTTTTGTATACATAGTAATGGTAGTTTTTCTATTGTGGAAAAAATCATCCTAGCATTTCATCTATATAAGTCCATTCTAATTTCTCAACATCTTTGTCTAGCTCTGCCTCCTAGGTCCTCATGTCTAAGAACTTTCCACATGAGAAGGGAAAAAACACCTTCTGTGTGAAAGAACCTTAGCTAATGGACTTAAACAGTCGGCTCCGCTTTTCGTTATTGTCCAGTTCCAGTGGCTAGAATGTTCGGTGGCTTCGCTTCTTCCTACGAGGTAAAAAACACCTCTACGTCAGAAGCTCCATCCCCCTCACATTCTGTGCGAGCCACTTCCACTTTTCTTTATAAGTCGCTGTTATCAAAGTACAACATGACCGCTACTATGCATGACCAGATGATCTCGCTCCCCTAAAAAGAAAGGGGTTTTTATGCAATTTTTCACTGGAAAAATTACGAAAGTTTGTAAGAAATAAAATCATTGACATTATTAATTACAAAGTTTAATATTTAAAAATGTTAAATATTTAGTGGTTGAAATAAGGGGTGGAAAATATGCAAAATGATATGACTCATATAGATAAAATTCAAGCTCTTGCATTTTCTATTGGGAAGAAATTACAAACGGAATTATTAGAGAAATTACAGTCATCTGGATTAACACCACCACAATTTTATATTTTAAAAATTTTAGATCGTTATGGTGCATCAAGAGCAACAACATTAGCGAAGAAAATGTATGTGAAACCGAGTGCAATTACAGTAATGATTGATCGTTTAATCGATCATGAGTTGGTTTCGCGTTATCATGATGAAAATGACCGCCGCGTTGTTGTAATTGAGTTAACGTCAAAGGGGAAAGCTGTTCTAGAAGAGGCAATGATTGCTCGTAATCAACATATTGCTAAGTATTTTTCCGAATTAGAAGTACAAGAGAGAGAAGACTTGTTACGATTATTTGAAAAACTAGAAGCAATTATTTGTCAATCATCAGAGAAGAAAGAGACAAACTAAAGAGAGTTGAGGAGATTACATGGAACAACAAGAAAATCAAAATAGAACGTTGTTGTTAACTGGCTTAGTTATCGCGATGTTATTTGCTGCATTAGACGGAACAATCGTTGGTACAGCAATGCCGCGTATTGTCGGTGAACTTGGTGGATTAAGTTTAATGACATGGTTAACAACAGCATATATGTTATCATCAACAACGGTTGTACCAATCGCCGGTAAATTAGCCGATTTATTAGGTCGCCGCACTGTATATATGACAGGATTAATCGTCTTCATGATTGGTTCTGCGCTTTGTGGTATGGCAAATGGTATGACAGAACTAATTATTTTCCGTGGTATTCAAGGTCTTGGCGGCGGTATTATGATGCCGATGGCTATGATTATCATTGGGGATATGTTTACAGGAAAAGAACGTGCGAAATGGCAAGGGGTTTTTGGAGCACTTTATGGTCTTGCTTCTGTCATTGGTCCGCAAGTTGGTGGCTGGATTGTTGATTCAATGAACTGGAGATGGGTGTTCTACATTAACTTACCAGTTGGGATTTTAGCAACAATCCTTATCGCAATGGGCTTAAAAGGGAAGAAACAAACAGGGCCAATCCAAATTGACATCGCTGGTATTTTCACGATGATTGTCGGCGTGGTGAGCTTATTATTAGCATTAACATTTGGCGGAAAAGACTACGCTTGGGATTCTTGGCAAATCATTGGGTTATTTGCGCTTGCGGTGATTGGTCTTATAAGCTTTGTGATGGTCGAGAAAAAAGCGAAAGAACCGATTTTACCTGTCCATTTCTTTAAAAATCGTACATTTACATTATTAAATGCAATTGGTTTCTTTATGAGTATTGGAATGTTCGGAGCAATCATGTTTGTTCCATTCTTTATGCAAGGTATTGTCGGTGTAAGTGCCGCTGAATCAGGAACGATTATGACACCAATGATGATTACGATGATTGTCACGAGTATTATTGGTGGTCAGCTTGTATTAAAAGTTGGAGTAAAACCACAAATTATTACTGGAATGCTGATTATGGCTGGCGGATTTGGGATGTTAACGACAATGGATATGCATACAAGTAAGCTTGTTGCAACGTCGTATATGATGATTATTGGCTTCGGAATGGGTCTTGTAATGCCAACTTTAACATTAGCATTACAAGAAAGCTTCCCGAAAAAAGATCTTGGAGTTGTAACTTCATCAAGTCAATTCTTCCGTCAAATTGGTGGTACATTTGGGATTACGATTTTAGGTTCCATTATGAATAACACATCCGGTACAGTATTAACAGATAAGTTAGTGCCTGTACTGAATACGTTCCCACCACAAGCAGGACAAATCGTGACGAAGTTTAAAGATATGATTCACACAGATCCACAAGGGCTATATTCAATGTTATTTAGTCCAGAAGCATTGAAGAAAATCCCAGAACCAATTGCAAATAGCATTGTGCCTGTATTAAAGGCATCATTATTAGATTCTCTTCATCATGTATTTATAACTGGTTTAGTATTTATTCTAGTTGGTGCTGTATTTACATTATTCTTGAAGAAAATCAAGCTTTCTGATCGCAAAAAGGGAGCAGAAGAACAAAAGAGTGAAATAGAAGAGAAAGATGCAAGTGTATCTTAATCATCATAAAGAAGAGCATCGCCGGTAATGGCGATGCTTTTTATATGGAATCGCATTTTTTATTAGTGGGAGAGCGATTTTGGATGCTGGAAAAGTAAAGGAGTGGGGCGTTATTTTGTCAATTGCAAATAATTGACGGATTTTCATGAATACGTTATATTATTTGCGTAAACGGTTACATATGATGGAAAGGGAAAAGAATGTATACGATAAAAGACTTCGCTAAACTAGTAAGTGTATCTATGGCTATGTGCATGAAGATACGCTGCAGAGCAAAGTACAGGACATGTTCTCTATAGAATAAGAGTCATCGTTTAATCGAGTTAATCGTTCATCCATTCTTTCCAGAGGTAGCCCAGACGGTAGAAGGTGTAGCTCATATACAAGGATGTACAGTTGTGCTATGTGATCCTGATAGGGATTTAGAAAAAGAAAAAGTACAGTGATGTACTTATGCAAAATAATGTTGCTGGTTTTATCTCGCTATTCGTGGGCTGTAATACTCCCGCCTCAAAATTCAGCAAAATCATTGTCCAATTCCAGTGGCTAGAATGTTCGGTGGGAGGCCCGATTGGTGAGGGCTAATAATCAGTGGGGGATGAAAAAAACAACTGATTAAAGTTTCACTTTATTGCTGCATCAAGTCCGCAAACATAATTAGATGAATTAAAAAGTGCCGGTTATAGCATTTAATCCTATCGTAGCAGAGAATGATCGGATTGCATTCGGTACAGTAAGGAGGGGAAGAGATTGCCAAATATTGTAGTCGTTGGCAGTATTTCCGTAGATTTAGTTGCTATCTCAAAAAAACGCCCGAAAGCTGGTGAAACAGTAATTGGGGAAGCATTTCATACTGTTCCAGGTGGAAAAGGTGCAAACCAAGCTGTGGCTGCAGTACGTTTAGGTGCAAATGTTGCGATGGTTGGAGCAATTGGAAATGATAATTACGGAAAACTTGTTCGAAAAAATTTAGAGAATGAACATATTTTTAATGAATATGTGGAAGCGGTTACGCATGAAACAACAGGAGTTGCCCATATCGTATTGGCTGAAGAAGATAATAGTATCATTGTTGTACAAGGTGCAAATCGTTCTGTAAATGAACAACTTGTAAATCGTGCAAAAGATCTTCTTACGAAAGCAGATATGGTTGTTTTGCAGCTAGAAATTCCACTTAAAACAGTAAAGTATGTACTACATATTTGTGAAGAACATCAAATTCCAGTTATTTTAAATCCAGCTCCAGCGCAAAAATTGCCTAAGGAAGTGTTACAAAAAGCAACGTATATTACACCAAATGAGCATGAATGTCGAATTGTTCTAGATGACTTTACATCACCAATAGAATTATTACTTGAGAAATATCCTAATAAACTGTTGATGACTGAAGGTAGAAACGGTGTTCGATTCCATAATGGGAAAGAAGTTGTTCATGTACCAAGCATTTCTGTTGAAGTGGTCGATACGACAGGAGCTGGAGATACATTTAACGGTGCATTAGCCGTTGCGATTGCAGAAGGAGAAGAATTACAACAAGCGATTTGTTTTGCAAACATTGCAGCTGGGATTTCTGTAACAAAATTAGGAGCCCAAGGTGGTATGCCATCAAGAGATAAATTACGAGAAGTGCAGATGATTGTAGGATGGTGAAGTTTTAATTAGTGTATATTGAATTGTCAAATGCAGTTAAAATTATGACTTTTAGCGTAAATTTAACTTAGAGGTATTGACTTATCAGTAGGTTCTATTTTAGCATTATGACGTACACTTATTGTTGGCATGGATTTATTCTTTGCAATGGGAGTAGGATTACTTGCTGTCCTTATAATCGGAATTGTAAACGGTCTCATCATTGAGGAAGGAAAAGTAGTACCTTTTATCGAAAATGATGTTTTAGGGGTTTTTACATTCATTTTTATGGACAGACGTCTGACAACTCATCTTTCGTTATTGCTTTGATATTTTTGTTAAATGAATAGTAGTGGATGAACAAAATCTCGTTTAACAAGCAATACAACGGATTCCAATGCAGTTACATCGGTAGTAAGTGTGGCAAAGAAAAAAGTAAAAATTATTTTGGTTGAATTAGACCGTATTAAGAAAAGATAAACACATACTTACATTCAGAAAGGAAGAAAAACATGAAATTTTTTATTGATACAGCAAACATTGACGAAATTAAAGAGGCAAACGACCTTGGCGTATTAGCAGGTGTGACAACAAATCCATCTCTTGTTGCAAAAGAAGAAGGCGTAGATTTTCATGAGCGTATTCGTGAAATTTGTAGCGTTGTAGAAGGACCTGTAAGTGCAGAGGTTATTAGCCTAGAAGCAGATAAAATGATTGAAGAAGGAAAAGAATTAGCGAAGATTGCACCAAACGTTGTTGTGAAAGTGCCAATGACGACAGAAGGCTTAAAAGCAGTAAAAGCGTTCACTGATTTAGGAATTCGTACAAACGTAACATTAGTATTCTCAGCAGTACAAGCATTACTTGCAGCACGTGCTGGTGCAACGTATGTATCTCCATTTTTAGGTCGCTTAGATGATATCGGTCATAACGGTATGGACTTAATTCGTCAAATCGCTGATATCTTCGCGATTCATGGTATTCCAACAGAAATCATTGCAGCATCTGTACGTCACTCTGTTCACGTAACAGACGCAGCGTTAAACGGTGCACATATCGCAACAATCCCAGCAAATGTTATCGCTTCATTAGTGAAACATCCATTAACAGATCAAGGAATTGAGAAATTCTTAGCAGACTGGGAAAAAACACAAGGAAAATAATATATAAAAAGTGGTTCAACGGATACGTTGAACCGCTTTTTTGTAAGTGCCACTCATATATCAGTAATTTTTAGAATATATCGACACTTCGACAATGTTCAACATTCAGGATACACTAGAGGAGGCTGACAAAGGTCTAGTTTTTTATTTGGAATTAACGAAAAAACAAACAGGAGGTTCATACATTAGTAATTCTTTGAATATGATAAATATCCGTAAAAATAAATATTTGAATTCAAGGAAAAATAGAAAAGATATGAAGGAGGGAAGAAAACACCGTTTCGAGTTTTTCGGCATTTGCAGTAACGATATTATTAAGTTGTACATGTATGTCGAAAAATTAAAATGGATGTATAGTTTGGTATAAATATCTAAATATTTTATCGAGTTGTGCAGAGAGAAAAAATATTTCCGGGGGAATTGTCGAAAGTTATTCTATTTTTTATTTAGATTCTGTTTATGAACAGCAACAACAGTTACCGCTGTCAGAGAAGTGATTATCTCAATATGCTTTTTAAAATGAAAAACTTGGAACAAAACCTAGAAAGATATGGGGTGTTAAATATAGAATAGAAGTTAGAAGGTGTTCATTTCAACTTTTGGGGAAATATTGATGTAAAAACGTTTTTGATAGATTTTAAGATTCTAGGTTTTAAAATTGAACTTAACCGATTTCACATCAAATAAAGCCTACTAGTGTATCATATGACTTGTCTCAAAAGTCTTATCGCCGTTAAATTCTTTGTTTTTAATACTACAAACAGATTAACGTTGTAAGTCTGTGTTTTTGGCCCGCTTACCATTGACTCTTAACAATTATTCCTCTTCTTCCAATAATCGATTTGCCATATCCTCTAATCTTGTATGAAACCCTCTTTCATAATCTATATAACTCACCTTCCTAATTGTTAATTATTAAAAATAGAAGATCACAATAAAAAGGTCTGCAACAGATCGTTGCAGACCCTTTTACTGTGATGCTACGATTTATTTCTTACTATTTAATATTAGAATACATTAAATTAATTACAGGAGGTACAAACATGAATATCGGAGAGAAGATAAAACATTTAAGGTTAATAAATAAAATGACGCAAGAAGATGTAGCCAACCAATTATTTCTTTCAAGACAAGTTATATCTAAATGTGAACTAGGAAAAAGTCTTCCGGATTTAACTAATTTATTGGCCTTAAGCAAATTATTTAAGGGATTCATTGCTCCAAAAAACAAAAAAATTCGATCTCTTCATAGTCAACTATGAAGAGATCGAATTTTCGTTTCGGGGATACTCCAAAATATTAACTTGGTGGCGATAGGAGCTATCCCATCATTGTCTTCTTTAATCTTCCTCGCACATAAATTATTGAAGCAAAGGTAAACAAGAAAGCTGTTCCAATTACAAAGCTTACGCTCGGCGAGGCGCCGATTGCTCCAATTGTAAATGAACCGGCAACAACTCCTAATGAGAAGAATGCATAAAATAATCCAAATGCTTTTCCGCGATTGTCTTCTGTTGTATTTTCAACAAGTAAGGCATTAATAGAAGGAAAAAGAACAGCAAATCCAATTCCGTAAATCATCATGACAATAAAAAGCATGCCCTTTGATGTAAATATACCAAGTAATGAAAGTGAAAATGCCATCACTGCAATACCGATAACCATCATTTTTTGACGGTTGAAGAGATCGTATATACGATTTGTTGGTAGTAAGAAGAAAAGGATGGCAGTAATTCCAAAGACACTAAGCATCATTCCTGTTGTTGATGTTTTTAGTCCTAATGCTTCTATTTTTACCGGCAACATATATGTGACAATTCCTTGTGAAAACATTAAGGTGAAGGCACCGATATATGCTTGTAATAATGGTTCGAATTTTAATAATTCAAGCAGATCTTCTTTGTTCAGCATTTGTATTCGTGACGATTTTGTTCTTGTTATATGATTTGGCAGCAAGAAAAGTGAAATCATTGTACCAAGTATCATTAAGATGGAAATTGTAATGAAGACCCAGTGTATACCAGCTTTCGCTTTCATAATCCCACTGAAAGCAGGACCAATGATAGCGGCTGTTCCAACAGCTGCACCAGATAAAGCCATTGCTTTTCCCTGTTTTTTAGATTTTGTCTGTTTGGATAAGAAAGTGAAAGCAGCTGGTATTAAGAAGCCATCACTAAATCCGTGCAGAAAACGAACGACAATCAGTTGTTCTCCGCTTTGAACAAAGATATACAATAAAACTATAAGACTTGTAATGCTCATGCTAATATAAAGAACCTTTTTTGCCCCATATTTATCAACAGATGCACCTGCAATAATATTGCCAATCATATTAGCAAACGAGTACATTCCAACGACAAGACCAATAATAAGAGGAGTTCCTCCAAGGTTTTGTGCGTATGTACTCATAATTGGTAACTGTGAAAATGTATCGAAAAATGCGATAATAACAATAAAATAAATAAAGTATTTCAATCCTTTCACCTCTCTTGTGCTATTATGACATAATGATAATTTTCTCCGCAATGAAATTGATTGGTATGTTTGGAAATTTACGCATTGGATTATAGGAGGGAAAAGGTATTAGAAGGTAGTAAAAAATAGATTTTTGCATGTCGATTTTTTGATTTTAATTTACATAATATGTAAGAAAATTTTCTTAGGGATTAATTACAAATTGTAGGTGGAGAATATTTGCCGCTTACAATAATAAAACAGAAGCCATTCGTAAAAATGACTTCTGTCGTTTAAAACTTTTTGTGGAATACCATCATCAAACGGTGGAATTCGTTTCATAATTTAAATCCAAAAAAGTTTCTTGCTAAAAACTCGAGTTTATCAACAATTTTTATTTATTTTTTGATAAATTGTTGCGTCCAAATATTATCCTGTTCCACATAGCCAACACCTATATAAGTAAAATTACCATTTAAAATATTTGCACGGTGTCCCGGACTGTGCATCCAAGCGTCCATAACTATTTCTGGTGTTGATTGCCCTTTAGCAATATTTTCACCTGCTGCGGAATAAGAAATACCAAAACGTGTCATCATGTCAAATGGCGAATTATAAACTGGACTAGTATGATCAAAATAATTATTTTTCAACATATCCTCTGATTTTATACGTGCTACTTTACTAAGCTCTGTATCTATCTGTAATGGAGGTAAGCCCGCTTTCGCTCGTTCTACATTAACTAGCTCAGCAACACGCTTTTCAAACGCATTTAGTACATGACTTTTATTCTCTTGTTTTTTAGCTTCTTCTTGTTTTTTAGCTTCTTCTTGCTTTCTAGCTTCTTCTTGCTTTCTAGCTTGTTCTTGCTTTCTAGCTTCTTCCTGCTTTCTAGCTTCTTCCTGCTTTCTAGCTTCTTCCTGCTTTCTAGCTTGTTCTTGCTTTCTAGCTTCTTCCTGCTTTCTAGCTTCTTCCTGCTTTCTAGCTTCTTCCTGCTTTCTAGCTTGTTCTTGCTTTCTAGCTTCTTCCTGCTTTCTAGCTTCTTCCTGCTTTCTAGCTTCTTCCTGCTTTCTAGCTTGTTCTTGCTTTCTAGCTTCTTCCTGCTTTCTAGCTTCTTCCTGCTTTCTAGCTTCTTCCTGCTTTCTAGCTTCTTCTTGCTGTTTAGCGTCGTTCTGCTTATCAGCGTCGTTCTGCTTATCGGCGTCGTTCTGCTTATCAGCGTCGTTCTGCTTATCGGCGTCGTTCTGCTTATCAGCTTCTTCCTGCTTTCTAGCTTCTTCCAGCTTTTCGGCTTGCAGCTTTTCGGCTTCCAGCTTTTCGGCTTCCCACTTTCTGGCTTCCAGCTTTTCGACTTCCAGCTTTTCGGCTTGCAGTTTTTCGGCTTTCAACTTTTCGGCTTGCAGCTTTTCGGCTTTCAACTTTTCGGCTGCCCACTTTTCGGCTTCCCGCTTTTCAGCTTCCAGCTTTTCGGCTTCCCGCTTTTCAGCTTCCCGCTTTTTGGCTTTCAACTTTTCAGCTTCCAGCTTTTCGGCTTCCCGCTTTTCAGCTTCCCGCTTTTCAGCTTCCCGCTTTTCAGCTTCCCGCTTTTCGGCTTCTCGCTTTTCAGTTTCCAGCTTATTAGCTTCGTCTAGCTTTTCTTTTTCCTGTGCCTCACTAACTTGTGCTGGTTGTATTGAATTATTCATGTTGTCTAAATTGCGATTGTCGTCCGTTTGTTCTAGCTTAACGTTCTGTACTTCGGTATAAAAAACTTCTTCTGAATCGCTATCGTCCTCATTTTGAGGTGAATCACTAGAGTAATCTGTCTCAATTGATTGTTTCGGAATATTACTTTCATTTTCTGAATTTGGAGGATTTTCATTTTGTGATTGGTTAGAAATACTATTTTTAACGTCTACTTTAGAAGAATCACTCTTACTTGATTTTTCAGAATCTTTATTCTCATGTACATCCGCTACATCATCATGAGACTTTTTCGAACTTGTTTTCTTGTTTTGACAACTAACGCATAGGAATACTGCAACCAACACAAAAGTTAGCAAGAATATTAAGCGTTTTTGTTGTTTATTTACTGTCATAAACTACTCCCAACACTCAAATTTGAGCTTTCCTTTTTGTGCACAATATTTACCATAATAAAATCGTCAAAAAAAGTCTAGCATTTTCAAAAAGAAAGGAAAACTTACGGGATTCCACGAAAAATAAAGTGAAACTTTAATCAGTGGAGGTCATGCTGCCTGCGAATTAAGAAATAAATATGTATATAAATGTAATTTCAATTCTTTTCAAAAAAGAAAACTTTCCACCAAGGCTTTTTCTTTGATTTTGCTATTTCTCTTTTTACATTTTGCATCTCTCTAAGTAACTGTGTTAATGTACGATCTCTTTCTTCTATTGCGATATGCTCTTTTTGTTTTAAATGTTCATTTAATTTTTGGTGTAGCTGACTTATTTCTTTACTTTGCTCTTGAATCACCTTTATAAGATTTTGATGAACATTATTTTCTTTTTCAAAATGTTTATGTAGTTCTAATAATAGAGAGTCCTCATTACATGCACTGCCCTTGACTACCATTGCCGTAGAGTTGCTACAAAATTTGTTTAAAATCTCTTTAATTTCTTCTTTATTCTTTCCTTTTTTATAGCATTGTCTAATCTCTTGTAGTGTAGAAATACATGTTTCATGAAATATATAAACTCCGTCTTCGTTACGCATATTTAAATATGACTGATAATCCTCTACATAGCGCTTTGCCGTTTGAATAGGTATAGATGTATCTCGAGCAATTTCTCGAAGTGTAAACCATTTCTCCATGCCTTCTCACCTTTTCAATTAATTTATTACATCAGATAAAAATAGATTATATCATTTATTTATAATGTTAGTAATAAACTAATGAGGGTTTTGCAAGGACCTCTATAAATCTAAAAAACGGGATATGAACATTTACATATTTCGTTTTAATGATAGAAAGTGATTAGAAAATAAGATATCCTTATTATAGGTTAACCGAATATAACTAGAAGATTTTACTTTATGTTAGGACTAAATATAGAATGAGAGGATTTTTTTTATGAAAAAGAAAGTATTGGCATTAGCTGCTATGGTTACTTTGGCTGCACCGGTTCAAAGTGTAGCGTTTGCACACACAAATGATTGTGGGAAAGAGGCACCAATTTTAAGATGGTCTGCTGAGGATAGACATAAAGAAGGTGTTAATTCTCATTTGTGGATTGTAAATCGCGCGATCGATATCATGTCTCGTAATAATACAATTGTAAAACCAAATGAAACTGCTTTATTAAATGAGTGGCGTAACGAATTAGAAAACGGGATTTATTCTGCTGATTATGAGAATCCTTATTATGATAATAGTACATTTGCTTCTCATTTTTATGATCCAGATACACAGAAAACATACATCCCTCTTGCAAAACAGGCAAAAGAAACGGGATCGAAATATTTTAAACTTGCTGGTGAAGCATACCAAAACAAAGATATGAAACAAGCATTCTTCTATTTAGGATTATCTCTTCATTATTTAGGAGATGTAAATCAGCCAATGCACGCAGCAAACTTTACGAATCTTTCTTATCCAATGGGTTTCCACTCCAAATATGAAAATTTTGTTGATACAATTAAAGATAACTATAAAGTTGCAGATGGTAACGGATATTGGAATTGGAAGGGAACAAACCCAGAAGAGTGGATTCACGGAGCGGCGGCAGCAGCTAAACAAGATTATCCAGGTATTGTGAATGATTCAACAAAAAATGGGTTTGTAAAAGCAGCTACATCGCAAGAATATGCAAATAAATGGCGGGCAGAAGTGACGCCAGCGACAGGGAAACGCTTAACGGAAGCACAGCGCGTTACAGCTGGTTATATTCATTTATGGTTTGATACATATGTAAATCGTTAATAAACTTATACGTATGCAAATTATTATCCAGTATAAGCCATAATCTCTTTGAAAAAAGTTTCTTCGATAAGAAGGAACTTTTTTTCTGTTGAAGAGGAAAATTTAACTTTCTTTCCAAATATATATAAGAAATATATAGAAGGGGAGGGCGAGATGTGGATCGTAGAACGTTTCAAGGACTTTCAATGCCATGTGCATTTCTTAATGAAGATGCATTAGAGAGAAATATTCAATCTATTATTCAGCTTCATAAAGGAAAACGGGTTCGGATTGCGAGCAAATCATTACGTTCTGTTTCAGTGATGAAGAAAATTTTACAATCACATTCTTGTTTTCAAGGAATTATGTGTTACTCACCAATGGAAGTTCTGTTTTTAATTGAACAGGGATTTGATGATTTATTGCTTGGATATCCGGTTTGGGATGAAGAGGCTTTGAAGAAAATAAGTATACTTACAAAACAAGGACACAAGATTACTTGCATGGTAGATTGCGAAGAGCACATTCTGTATTTGGAGCATATTGCATTACAAGTAGAAGGAACGTTTCGTATTTGTTTTGATATTGATATGAGCAGTCGTTTTTTTGGCTTTCATTTTGGAGTAAAACGGTCTCCTTTACGTATTGCAGAACAAGTATTACAAGTAGCTGATCGAGTTTTACAATCAGCTTGTTTGAAAATAGATGGTGTTATGGGCTATGAAGCACAGATAGCAGGTGTAGGGGATAATGTACCAAAACAAAACTTCCAAAATAAAGTGCTTTCTTATTTAAAAAGACGGTCAGTAAGGGAAGTTGCAAACAGACGAGGGTCCATTGTACAAGCATTAGGGCAAAAAGGAATTTCACTACGTTTTGTAAATGGAGGAGGAACAGGGAGTATAAAGACAACTGTTCAAGATGAATCTGTTACAGAAATTACGGTTGGTTCAGCTTTTTATTCTCCGCTACTTTTTGATTATTACAAAGACATTGCATTTGAGCCAGCAGTTGGATTTGTATTACCAATTGTCCGTCAGCCAGAACCTCATGTTTATACCTGTTTAGGTGGAGGATATATTGCATCGGGAATGACCGGAAAGGATAAGCAACCGCAGCCGTATATGCCAAGCGATGCAAAATTACTTTCATTAGAAGGAGCAGGTGAAGTACAAACACCTGTTTACTATAAAGGAACAGAACAATTAAAAATTGGGGAGGGGATTGTGTTTCGGCATAGTAAAGCAGGGGAGTTATGTGAAAGATTTTCTTCTTTATATCGTATTTCTGGTGATGAAGTAGTAGGGAAGTATCGAACATATCGGGGGGATGGGCAATGCTTTCTATAAGGGGCCGGCAGTGGCGAAATTGGACAGGGAATGTACAAGGAGTGCCTCAGTATACGATGTATCCGAAAAGTATTGAAGAGGTTGCTGAGGCTGTAAAATTTGCAAAAGAAGCTGGAAAGCGTATTCGTGTGGTTGGATCGGGTCATTCGTTTACACGACTTGTTCAAACAGAAGAGATTTTAATTTCTTTAGATGAATTACAAGGGATTAGCAAGATTGATTCACAAACATTAATCGTAGAAGTATGGGCAGGTACAAAGCTGTCTCAGCTAGGTAAAATATTACAAGAGAATGGATATGCACAAGAGAATTTAGGGGATATTGATGCGCAGTCTATCGCTGGGGCGATTAGTACAGGAACGCATGGAACGGGGATTTCATTGGGGAATTTAGCAACACAAGTTGTGGAAGTAACAGCTGTTCTTGCATCAGGAG
The DNA here is from genome assembly GCF_028401955.1 of Bacillus sp. BP-3. Classification (GTDB taxonomy): domain Bacteria; phylum Bacillota; class Bacilli; order Bacillales; family Bacillaceae_G; genus Bacillus_A. The sequence continues at coordinate 11,067 of NZ_JAQOTJ010000016.1, read as the reverse complement.
AAGTGATCACGTGTTCCGAAAAAGAATATCCACAATATTGGAAGGGATTTCAATTGTCGCTTGGTATGCTAGGTATTATTGTGAAAGTTAAGTTAAAAGTCATTCCAGCATATTCTCTTGCTTATGAAAGTAAAAAAGAATCATTTGCTACCGTTATGAGTAAATTGGAAGAATATAAGAAGAATCGTCATTTTGAGTTTTTTATCTTTCCATATTCTGAAGATGTTCAAGTAAAAATTACAAACGTAACGGAAGAAGTTGGAGGAGAACTTAAGTGGCATAAATTCAAAACAGCTTTAATAGAAAATATGGCTTTTTCATTGTTATCAGAGAGCTGTCGCTTTTTTCCTTCCATAAGTAAAAGTGTTAGCCAATTATCGGCAAAGGGAGTACCAAATACCAAAATCATAGGTCCAAGTTATAAGGTGTTTGCAACTGCTCGTAATGTCCGTTTCTATGAGATGGAATATAGTATTCCATCAGGATCTATGAAAGAAGCCGTAGAGGAAATTTATAATCTCATTCACGAAAAAAAATTTCAAGTACATTTTCCTATTGAATGTCGCTATGCAAAAGGAGATGATATTTGGCTTAGTCCGTCATATGGAAGAGATTCTGCTTATATTGCGGTTCATGTGTACAAAGGGATGCAGTACACTCCTTATTTTCAAGCAGTAGAACGGATTTTTCAAAAGTATGAAGGACGTCCGCATTGGGGAAAAATGCATACAATGACATACGATACGTTGCAACAAGTATATCCAAAATTGCATCATTTTTTAGAGGTGAGACAAACAATAGATCCAACAGCAATGTTTTTAAATTCATATTTGGCGGAAATGTTTTTGTTTAATGAAAGAATAAAGTGATACTTCCATAAGAACTATAGTTACTTTATTTAATGTTTAGAATAATATTGAATTCCATTTTAAACAGCTTATAATTTAAATATGGCATTAGAGTAATTTTAAGAATTGATTCGGGATAAGGGGGAGGTCGCAAATGATGAAATATGAGATGTTTTTAGTAAATGGAGAGTATGTAACAACGTTTACTAGTGCATGGCAATTTAAAGAAGGAGAACAAATCTTTTTTAAAGATGAGAAAGACTTAGAAAAACGTAATTTTAGCATCGTGAATATAACACATGATGTATTTCAAAAAAACGAACATGTTATTCATTTATACTGCCAAGAAAAGAAAGTATATTGATGTTGAAAAGCATGGAAGCTATATTGCTTCCATGCTTTTTTGTTAGCTTACTGATGTAGTTGAGCTGCATTGGACTTGGAAGAAATGATATACGGTTGAATTTGCTGCTGCCACGTAATTGCAGTAGATTTCTTTTTATAGATGATCCATTCCCGATAATCCTCTTGCGTTTTCCATAATGTGCGAATGAAGAATTCGGTATGATCTTTACCATGTTTTGAGTAGGAAATTTCTATATTAATAAAACCTAGCGTATTAGGAGATGGGTAATATTGTTGTAATGCTGTCAGTACTTCTTTTTCACAATTTCTTTTTATATAAAGCATGTTTGTCACAATGAACATAACAGATCCCTCTTTTTTTTAGTAGTAAAGTAATAAGGTAAGTATCGTTTTTCTTCAGTCATAACATAAGAAATCCCTCCGGTTATGCTTACGAAGTTAGCTGTCGAGTTCGTGCCTTGAAGGTTATCCTACTGTTAAAGATTCGCCCCTAGTAAGTCGTTGCTTACAATAATGGTTTCTCCGTTCCATATGGATTCAGCAAAAAGTATTTATATAAAATATAATACTATTCAGAAAAAACAGAGTAAACATAAGGAAGACGACAATTTTTTACAAAAAACAAATATAGAGATGGAATGATAAAAGCCTGAACCTATCGGTTCAGGCTTTTTATTATTTTTTTGTTCCAGTTAGTGCTTCTAGACTGCTAGATAATTTTGTATCTACTTTTTGCGCATCATTGATATGTTTTACCATCGTATCATTTACTTGTTGGAACATGTGTTGTGTTTTTGTAAATTCACGTAATACGCCTTCGTTACAATGTTTTTGCTGTTCGATTGATTCAATAACATTTGTAGCGCCTGTTTGTAATGTTTGTACCATCGTTAAGATTTTTTCAATTCTTGCATTTGTATCTGCGCTTACTTCGACACCTTCATCTACAAGGTGAAGATTATCTTTTGTATTTTCATATGCTTTTTCAATTTCTTCTTGAATTTTCTTTGTTAAATCTCCGATGTTTTTTGTACTTTCAGCAGTGCTTTCAGCAAGCTTTCGAACTTCATTGGCAACGACTGCAAATCCTTTTCCATGTTCACCAGCACGAGCAGCTTCAATACTTGCATTTAAAGCAAGTAAGTTCGTTTGAGCAGCGATATTTTGAATCACTTCCACAATTTGTTCAATTTCTTTTGAACGCTCACTTAAATGATTCATACTATTAGACGTACGTTGTGATTGCTCACCTAATTTGTTAATAACAGTAAGCAAGCCGTGAACGGAATCTTTTCCTTCATTTGAGCACGTTACAATTTCTCCAATGGCTTGAATAAGTCCTTGTTCTTTTTGAAGCATATCATTGTTCAGCTCGTTGGAACGGTTTGTACTTATCGTTACGTTGTTAAAACAGTCACTTAACTGTTGAATTAGATCTTGTAGCGTATGATGCTGGCGATTGACTTCTTCATGTTCACTGACAATAGCTAATACGTTTCCATGTAACGAAGTGATAACCTTTTTGTGTTCTTGTTCTTTCTCATGTAATTGATGTTCTAATTCCTGTACTTGATTTTGTAATTGAGCAATTTCTTTTTCTAGTGATTTGCTTTTTGTAAACATAGTCTTCTCTCCAAGCTTCTATAATTTTCTTTTCATAATAGGGAGTGAAATCTTTAAAATTTCATTTTATCTCGCTACTTGCGGTCGTGGTAAAATATCCCAAAATTCAGACAAATAAAAAGGATAAGTAGAAAACTGGTTATAAGAGCCCGATTTGTTCAATAAAGAATAAGGAAACTCTCCACTTCGAAATTTTTCACTTTATATTGAAATTGTAGCATTATTTTTAAATATATCTATATAAAAATTTAAAAATATTAAATTAATTTATTACAATTTTTCTATGATTCGTTATATTTTGTCATGAAAAATAAACTGTATTTAATGCGTTTGTAAACAAACTGTAAAACAAATCATGTATAAATGTAAGAGAAGGGAGTCGGATTATGAACTATTTTAAGCGCATCAGTAGTCTCGTATTAGCTGGATTTATTTGTTTCACTAGTACAGTTGCTGTAAAAGCTGAGTCAAACGACGAGAAATTAAACAACATGCAGCAGCAATTGCAAAATAACAATAATGACATGCAGCAAAAAGAACAAGAGAAACAAGCTGTAATGAAAGACATTGAAGGAATTCAAAAGGAATTAACGGACTTAAATAATACAATTACAAAAAATAAAGAAGAACAAGATGCAATTCAGCGTAAAATTGATGAAACGCATAAACAAATTGAGCAAAAAATGAAAGAGATTATTGATTTAGAAAACAAAGTACTTATGCGTAAAGATATTATGAAAAAACGTATAGTCTCTGTTCAAGATAGCTCAAATGTAAGTTTAGTAGTAGAAGTAATTGTAGATTCAAAAAACATTGCAGATTTCCTGCAACGTATGACTGCAGTTTCTACGATTATGGATGCAGATAAAGAGATTATTCGTTTACAAGAACAAGATCTTCGTCAAATTGAAGCTGATAAGAAGGTAATTGATGAAAAAGAAAAGTCTTTAGAAGGCGATAAACAAAAATTAGCAAAAGTACAAGCTGATTTACAGGATAACTTAAAGAAACGTCAAGATAATCTACAAGCTGTACAAGCAAAATATAATCAAATTTCTAGCCAGCTTACACTTGCTGCGCAAGAAAAAGCGAAGATTGAAGCAGATATGAAGGGTGTACAAGATGCAATTGCTCGTGAACAACAAGCAGCTGCAGAGCGTGAAAAAAATGCAAAAGCTGCGCAAGCACCACAATCGAGTGAACCACCTTCAGAAAAACCTACTAAAGGTGGCCGTGACATTATTGTAGAGGCTACAGCTTACACAAATGATCCAGCTGAAAATGGAAAACAGCCAGGTGAACATGTATATTCTGCTTGGGGACACTATGATTTAACTTCAAACCCAAATATGAAGTTAATTGCCGTTGATCCAAAGGTTATTCCATTAGGCTCACGCGTATGGGTCCAAGGATATGGAGAAGCTATTGCTGCAGATACTGGTGGTGCAATCCAAGGATATAAAATTGATGTTTTCGTTCCAGATAAAGGGACTTCTAGTGCTTGGGGAAGAAAACAAGTTCGTGTTGTCATTTTAGACTAAAGTAAAAATCTACTTTGCAAAAGCAAAGTAGATTTTTTTATGATTAAATGTTAAGTTGGATTTACATTTTGTAAAGTTTAGCATACAATAACGGTAAGAGGTGGTAAAATTGACCATTTACAATCGAGTAAAAGAACTACGAGCCCGTTTTCATTTTTCGCAAAGTGTATTGGCTGAAAAGGTGGGGGTAACGAGACAAACGATCGCTGCTATTGAAAAGGGGGATTATGTACCATCATTATTATTAGCGCTCATGATTTGTGATGTATTTTGTTTGCAGATGGAAGAGGTATTTGTATTACAAAAGGAGGAGATAGCAAATGAATAGAATTGGTCTTTCTTATGTAATAAATATAGGTATACTTGTTATAGCAGGTTGGGGGTTTGTTGAGTGTTTTCATCTCATGACGGAACTTGCAAACATCATCAGTACTGAAAAGCAGACGTGGTATGTGACGATGAATATAACGCCAATCGCATTAATGCTGATTGTAGCAATAGTGACACCCATTGCTTACAAAGTGCAAAAAAAGAAATATAAGAAATTATCATTTTGGATATTTCCGTCATTATTTCCAAGTGAAGATGAGAGAGAAGAAATATTGACGGCGAAAGCGTGTCGCACAACATTTCTTTCATTATGTTTTATTATCCCTTGTGCAGCTGCCACGTTAGTTTTTTATCCACTATTTAATCGAAACATCCCAGAATATCCGCTATATGTATTACTTCTTGTTTTATTAATCCAAACTACAATATTTCATATTTCTTTATATCGTAACAAGGTTGTGTAAAAGGTGTGCGAAAGAGCACATCTTTTTTGGGGGAATATAGGGGATTTTTCTGTGTTTTTACAAAACTTTAATACAAGGCTATAGGGAGAGTTTACAAATCCTTTTTACAATAGAAGAAGTATTGAAATTGGGGGGATTAGAGAATGAGAAAGGTTTTGCTCTGTGGAGGAATTATAGCGAGTGTATTATGGACAGGCAATCATGTAAACGCAGAAGAAATCAATCAAGAAACGAAACAATTTGCCAATAAAATAGAAAGTTTACAAAAAGGGAGTATTTCAAATCCAACATTTCGTGGGAAAATAGAGGAAATGGTAAATAATTTTATTAGTAATAAGCATAAGAATACAAAAATAGAAAGAACGGCTATTTTTTCAATGCCAAGCAAAAAAGCAGAAATCGCGGTATCTTCACCAGATGGTAAGACGTTAGTTGTAACAGAAGCAGACTTAGGACAAATTAGCATTCTTTCAATTGAAAATTTACAAGACATTCAATTGAAAGGGACAGTGAGTTTGAAAGGATTTCATTCCGAAGCAGAGGTAACGAGTACAACAGTTACACCAGATGGTAAGTATGCACTCGTTGCTTTTCGTACCGGGGATAACTTGTATAATGCGCATAGAGGAAAGATAGCAGTTATAGAGTTAGCATCCAAAAATATTGTGAAAATATACGAGGTGGGTGTAGGTCCAGATTCTATTGCTTTATCAAAAGATGGGACAAACCTTGTTGTTTGTAATGAGGATGAAGAAGGAGATCCAAATGACGAAAATGAAGTCAATATGAAAAAAACAAAGCGACCGGGTACAATTTCTATCATCACGTTCCCTAATGGAGATGTATTGAAAGGAATTCACCATGAGCTATCAATTGATATAAGTCAGATTGGAAATGGAACAGTGTACAAGCATGACCCGCAGCCAGAATATGTAGCGATTAGTCCAAATGGAGAAAAAGCAGCTGTTACATTACAGGAAAACAATGCAGTTGCTATTGTTAATTTGCAAGGACAAAACATTGAAACGATATTTGGCCTTGGAACAACAAAGCATAAAGCAGATTTGCAAAATGATGGTGTTGTTTCTTTTCAAGATGAAATGATTGCAAGACCAGAACCAGATGGTATAACGTGGGATCCATCGGGGCGTTTTGTAATTACTGCTAATGAAGGAGACCTAGGGAAAAATGAATTTAAAGATGGTGTGAAATCAGGTGGACGCAATATATCTGTATGGAGTCAAAATGGTTCGCTTGTATACGATAGTATGAATCTTACTGATGAAAAATTGGCAGCTAAAGGCTTATATTTAGATAGTCGTAGTAATAGCCGAGGTAGTGAAGTGGAAAATGTTGCGACAGGAATAATACAAGAAAGTCCAATTATGGCTGTTGCTGCTGAAAGGGCAAATGCAATACTCTTTTTTGATATAACAATCCCGATGTTCCCTGTTTATATTGGTCTTGTTCCTTCAGGGGGCAAAGCACCAGAAGGGATTCATAAGATTAGCAACCGTAATATATTTGTAAGTGCAGATGAAGCAGATGGAACATTAAGCTTTTATTGTTTGCAGAAATGATAATCATGGCACTTCCTAATAAGGAGTGCCATTTCTTTTGTCTTGTACATGTTACTTGTATATCTAGCATTCTTACTTTATCATTTTATATAAGAGGAATTTTGTAAAGGAAAGGAATTGGAGCATGAATAAGAAAAAGATTTATAGTATACTGGCACTTCTATTATTTATTGTAGGCGGCGTTTTAATTGCAAAACCATTTTACGATGGTTACAAAGCGGGAAAGATGCAAGACGAAAACGTACAAGCTATTAAGAAAATAAAGTATGAAAAACAAGAAACGAAATTTGTTGATGCTTCTAAAATAAATCAACCGGATTTAGCTGATGTGGCAAATGCTTCATTAGATAAAAAACAAGTGATTGGACGTATGTCGATTCCGAGTATTGGATTAGAACTTCCAATTTTAAATAGTTCAACTGAGAAAAATTTATTATCAGGTGCAGCAACAGTAAAAGAGAAACAAGAGATGGGAAAAGGAAATTATGCGTTAGCAGGACATAACATGTCGAAAAAAGGTGTGTTATTTAGCGACATTTCGAAATTAAAAAAGAATGATAAAGTATATGTATATGATAGTGAAAATGAATATGAGTATGCGGTAGAGCAAGTAACACAAGTTACGCCAGATAAATGGGAAGTCGTTGAAGATCACGGGAAAAATGAAGTAACCCTGATTACATGTACGTCTGTACTTGATAATTCAAAGCGATACGTAGTATCTGGGAACTTGGTGCAAACGAAAAAAATTAAATAATAAAAAAAGAAATTCCACCTTCGTCGAGGGGGAATTTCTTTTTTCTATAAGCAAGCGATAGAAGAAGGAGAAAATGCTTAAAAAAGATGAGGGATTATCCCTCATCTTTTTTAGTCCATCCACTTTACTAATTTTTTTGAAATTAATAGTAAGATACAGCCTAAGAAAATAGCGACAGCTCCAATAACAGCAAATACTTCTGAATATCCTAATGAAGTTGTAAAGTTTGCTAACTGTCCACCTAAAATATTAGCAACACCTGTACTTGCTAACCAAACGCCCATTAATAAAGATGCAAGTTTGACAGGAGCAAGTGCACTTACCATTGATAGTCCGACCGGAGATAAGAATAATTCCCCTAATGTATGGAACAGGTAAGTAAAGACGATAAAGAGCAGGTTTGCTTTTTCAGTAATTTGTTGTTCATTACTTCCTGTTTTTAACGTAGCAACAACAAGAACCATATAACCAATTCCGAGTAAGATCATACCGAGACCCATTTTTGTTGGGATTTTTAAATCACCGCGTTTTGTAGTAGCAAGCTTTGTCCAAAGTGTAGAAACAACAGGTGCTAATAAAATAATGAATAATGGGTTTACAGATTGAAACCAAGATGTTGGAATTTCCCAACCAAATATAGAGCGGTCTACAAAGCTATTTGTATATAAGGTTAAAGAACTACCGGCTTGTTCAAATCCAGCCCAGAAGAAAACAACAAAACACGTTAAAATGACAATAACAGCTGTATGTTGTTTTTCTTTTTTTGTTAATGGTGTATTGCCAGCTGTTTTGTTGCCTGTTCCTGTTTGTAAAGCCGCTGTTGGTTTTTTACCAATATCACCAAGAAAACGATTTGATAATGTTGTAAATAAAATTTGTCCGACAATCATCCCGATAGACGCAGCTAAAAATCCATAGCGGAAACCGTAATGCATAACGCCATCTACTGTTGTTTTAAACAAATCTTCTGATAAATATCCGCAAACGAGTGGAGCAAGGAATGAACCGACGTTAATTCCCATATAAAAAATTGTAAAGGCACCATCACGGCGTGGATCATTTTCTTTATATAATTCTCCGACAAGAGTAGAAATATTTGGTTTGAAGAAACCGTTCCCGATAATAATGAGCGCTAATCCGAGGTATAGTCCTAATTGGCTTTGCAGTGCAAATAACGTAAGGTTACCAATTGCAATTGTTATACCGCCAAGTGTAATCGCTAATCGTCTACCAAGATAACGATCTGTTAAAAATCCACCAATTAATGGAGTGAAGTAACAAGCGCCTGTATAAAAGCCATAAATCGTAAGTGCCCAGCTCTTACTAAAACCAAGGCCACCGTTTATTAAAGCTGTTGTTAAATATAATGTTAATAATCCTCGTAATCCGTAATAGCTAAATCGTTCCCACATTTCTGTGAAAAAGAGTAAGTACAAACCTGGAGGATGTTTCTTTTTTTGCTGTTGTTTCTCATCAAACTGTAGTGCAGCATCCATATGTGATTTCTCCTAACTTAAAAAACAAAGTTAATAGTTTTATATGTTTAATAGTTTATCTTATTAAATTTTCTGAGTCAACAAAGGTCACTTTTTTGTAAAAAATTATTCTTATATAGTGATAGGGGGGGAGTTATGTACAAAAGAAATCCCCTTTCTATTGAAAGGGGATTTCTTTTATCGAATAGCAGATGTTCCAATTACAACTGTTTTATTTTCTTTTACAGTCGTATTTTGACGAAGGCGTAATGTAGCTTGTCCTACTGTATTAGGAGCGATTTGTACATTCACGACTTTTTCAGCGACACCTAGGCTATTTGTCGTAAAGGAAAATGAATTACTATAACCGTAAGAAGAAGGCCAAGTACCATTTTCGTTTTGAACTTTTGCTACTTGTGTACCACCACTTGTATAAATACCTAGGGAGTAATTATTGTAAGTCGTGTTTGGTAATAAATGATTTGCCTGTATTTTTATTTGAAATACACCGCTGTTTGGAAGAATACTAGGGTGAATAAAGTTATAATCATTCGTTGAGACGTTTCCATCATCATTATTATTGTTGTTATTATAGCCATATCCGTAAGAACCAGGTTTAAATGTACTTGAATTAAACCATTGGTACCCTTGGTTAGGAGCGCCCCATGGTTCTGGTTGCGGCTCAGTTGATGCACTTGGTTGTTCAAATGTTTTTAATGGTGTTGGTTTGTCTAATTGTAATCCGTTTACTTGGTCTAAGCTCGTATATGTTTCTTTTGTAGAGAGCCATTTTACGATATTTGTTAATAAAGTAGCATCGCTTTCTTCTTTATATCCATCATATGTTTTTTTAGGCTGTCCCGTATCTTCACGAACATATTTTGGCGTTGCATCTTCAACTGGCGAAGAGTCACCGATAAAGGCTGCTTTTCCTAAACCAACTTTTGCAACTGCGACGTAAGGGCCTTCAGCGATGCCACCGCCGTTATATACACCACTATCAACAGCGTTATTCCACTTAGGTAAACTTTCTGGTAAATAGACAATCCCTTTTGCTAACTTAGGATTTACAATTGCAATTGTGGATCCTGCATGCATGGCAACAGATGAAACACCTGTAGTAATTCCAAATGATTGATCAGGCGCTACAATTTTATTTGTAGAAACATCACCAATTGCATTATAGCGAAAGCGTACGCCGAAATTGTCTGCTAGCCAATCAGAACTTTCTACACCTTGCATAGCTTGTGAAGATGCCTCTTCAGAAGACATTCCTTTTGCTGGATTTTCCCACGCCCCGCGGCGATACCCGTTGAAAACTTCTGAGGAATCCCAGCGATTTTTATTACGGTCAGCATTATAATGATCGGCTATAAAAAAGATACTGCCGCCATTTTTTACATATTGCAGCATCGCGTCTTGTTCGGATTTTTTATAAGGAATGTTTGCTTCTGGAACGATGAACGCATTGTAATCTTTTAAATCATCATATGTAATAGGTGTTGATTTGCGTAGTTCTTTTACAAAGTAGCCTTTGTTTGCAACGCCGTTTCCAAAATCAGAAAATCCCCCGTCAATAACCCAATCAGCTGTTCCTGCTGTTTGGGCATGTGTATTATCAAATAATACCTTTTTTCCAGCATTTTCGTTCACAATTTTTGCAGTAATTTGCGGAGCTGGATCTACAGCGCTTTCAGCAAAAGTCGTCGAACTAAATATGGTAGCCATACTTAAAGTCATTCCTGTTGCGAGTGTGAGTTTCAGCCATTTTTGTTTCTTCATAAATAATCCCCCTAAAGTAAGTTAAGTAAGAGTGCGATTTGTTCAACTAACTATCAAATGCCCCTACGGATAAAAGTGCCCCTGTATTACTTTAACGGAATATAACGGAAGAAAAAAGGGGGATTTTATAAATTTTTGTAAATTTAAGGTGAATTTTGTTGAGAAATATTTTTTATGCTGCGATAGAGGAGAAAAAATCCCTTCCTCATATGAGGAAGGGATTACAGGCTGTGGAGAAAGTATTCTCCGCAGCCTGTTTTTGTGTCTGAACCTCTTTTTATCTGTCAACACTGATAAAAAA
>NZ_JAQOTJ010000015.1 GCF_028401955.1 Bacillus sp. BP-3 | reverse complement strand
TATACAACAAAACAAACAAACGGAAATATTGCGATTGCAGGAAATAAAATAAAATTACCGAAACTTGGCTTTGTTCGCTTTGCAAAATCAAGAGAAGTAGAAGGGCGTATTTTAAACGCTACCGTGAGACGTAATCCAAGCGGGAAATACTTTGTTTCAATTCTTGTTGAAACGGAAGTGCAACGATTAGAAAAAACAGGTTCGGCTGTTGGTGTTGATGTTGGATTAAAAGACTTTGCTAGTCTTTCGACTGGTGAAGTATTTGGAAATCCTAAGTGGTTTCGTACATTGGAAAAGAGTTTGGCTGATGCGCAGCGGATTCTTTCCAAACGTGTAAAAGGCTCTTCAAATTGGAATAAACAGCGTGTCAAAGTCGCTCGCATTCACGAACGAATCACCAACGCAAGAGCAGACTACTTGCAAAAAATTTCTACCGAAATTGTCAAAAACCACGACATCATTGGTATTGAAGATTTGCAGGTGTCAAATATGCTGAAAAATCATAAATTGGCGAAAGCAATAAGTGAAGTATCTTGGTCGCAATTTAGAACTATGCTCGAATACAAAGCCAAATGGTACGGCAAACAAGTCATTGCTGTGTCTAAAACATTCGCTTCCAGTCAGCTTTGTTCTTGTTGTGGTTACCACAACAAAGACGTTAAGAATCTAAATCTTCGTGAATGGGCTTGCCCTTCTTGTGGCACGCATCATGACAGAGATATTAACGCAGGACAAAACCTTAAAAACGAAGCCGTAAGACTTCTAACCGTAGGAACTACGGGGTTAGCCTACTAAGATAATCAAAGGATACTTTGGTGTTCGTAGGAATCCCACACTTCAAACAGTCCGTAAGGACGTTAAGTGGCGGGTAGTTCAAATCAAGTATCTCCACTTACAAAGATTGGATTCCACTTCATATTAAGGAAGGTTATCATTTACAGCATATGCCGCCTAGCGATAAGTTGAAAGCGGTTGAGGATGGGAAAATCTCTTCTTACGAGTATTATGGAGCACTTAAAGTTTTATGTGAAGAAGAAGTAGAAAAACATTGGCCGGGGCGTGTTTTGCATATAAGAGCAGGGCTTCTTGTTGGGCCATTTGACTATTCAGATCGACTCCCGTACTGGGTTCAGCGTGTAGCGCAAGGTGGAAAAATAATGGTGCCAGGGCGTTCAAAGCGTCCTGTTCAACTGATTGACGTGAAAGATGTGGCAACCTGGGCATTTAATATGGCAGAAAGCAGAAAAGTAGGCAAGTTTAATGTAACAGGGCCGAATAATGAATTGACAATAGAAGGATTATTAAATAGTTGTAAAGCAGTAACAAATAGCGATGCTGAATTTGTATGGATAGAAGAACAATTTATAATTGAGAATAAAGTAAAGCCATGGACGGAGTTGCCTTTATGGATTCCTGAAAATTTCCCATTAGAAGGAGAGATAGAACCGTGGAAAGGTAGTTTTTTCATCAGTATAGAAAAAGCTGTTAACGCGGGTCTATCTTTTAGACCTATAGAAGATACTATTGGTGATGTGTATCTATGGGAGAAATCGAGGCAGGATACAGAACGAAAGGCAGGTATATCAAGAGAAAGAGAGACCGAATTACTAGAGGGTTGGTTTCAGAAGGAGAAATTTTGATGAGAGTATATACCCATCAAGTAGAGAAAGATTTTGCAAGGAAATAGATTCTTCTAAATTAAGATTCCCAAAGATCTGATATGATTGTGTAATGAAATTTAGATTTCAAAAAATATTCTTGCCCCGTTTTAAATTTAGACGGGGTGTTTATTTTGATTTTGAATTTAAATTGCGTATTATTGAAGAATATCTTGAACGAGCTATATAATGGATTAACCTGTATAAAAAGTTTGGTGCTGAGGAACTAAAAAGAAAAAACTTCTCTTATTCTATTCAATTTATTCTGAATGTTATAAACTGGAATAAAAAATGATATAGGAGAAAGATGATGACAATGAAATTAGTGAAACCAACACATCAGCATAGCAAACAAATCATGGCTTATCGGCAGGCATTCCTAAATTCAAGGGAGCAACCATATGGCAGTTGTTCCTTACAACGCTTTGATTCCATTGATGAATGGCTTGAAAAGGTCAAAATTCAAGAAAAAGGAGAAAATTTACCATCAAATCGAGTTCCATCCACTCAGTTTTTGAGTATTGAAAAGGGGAAATTACTCGGATTAATCAATATCCGCCATCGATTAACGCCAGAATTACTGATGGAGAGCGGACATATCGGTTATAGCGTGCACCCTAACGAACGTCGAAAGGGTTACGCCGCTGAGCAACTTCGGCTTTCTTTATTTGAAGCAAAAAAATTAGGATTGGAGAAAGTGTTGATAACTTGTGACAAAGCAAATATCGGCTCTGCCAAAACCATTCAAAAAGTTGGAGGTATCTTAGAAAATGAAGTAATTTCCCCTGATACTGGCGAAATTGTTCAGCGTTACTGGATAGAACTATGATTGAGTAAGTTTTCAAAAATTATATTTGAAGTCGTATTGAAACTGGATAATAACGAAAGGAAAAACCAGAGTGAGGAATCATTTCGAAAAAGGTTTAACTTTTGGTGCTTAGTACAAATTGCATTTCTTATTGTCATTAGGTGGATAAGAAATGATTCGTTTTTTAACTTACGATAACACTCGTTATATCAATTTTACATATATGATATTCATATTTGAATAAATGATAAAAGCTCTCTAATTTTAAAGAGAGCTTTTTATCATTTATTTTTGATCGAACACAAATATTTCTTTATATTTTCTTGCATGTATTTTTTGACCATTCTCTAACGTCTTTGGTAGCTCCTCTTGCCATGTAACAATAACCGTAATACCTTTGGCTGTTACTGACAAAGGAAAATTAGGGAAATGACACTCATTAGTGGTGACTGCTTTCTCAGTCTCAAGCGCGTCCATATTTCCCCGCAAAGTCTTGGAATCGTTAAAGTTACTGTATATATCCACATCTAAATTATAAACATCTTTTCCTAGGTTCTTCACATCTAGACTATATGTATTTACTACGCCTGGTTTTGGTTTTGAAAGCCTTGGATCATCGTCAGCTTTATCAATTTTCAAATGCCAATGTTTAGAGGACTTTGATATAGGAAGATTACTAAACGAGGAAGCTTCCGTTAATATATTGCTACTGAATATAAAACATACCATATAAAAAAGAACAACTGTTATCTTTCGCATATTCCAACCTCCAAAATATAGGATTTTATCTTATTTACTATTTCTTTAAATAAAAGGTAATATGTATCAAATGATTATTGTTAAAATACGGATTAGACAATATCTGCTCCCGATAGCACTGATTATGTGAAAAGAGAGGAGTCTGTAATGTTTTCTTGTATAAGATAGACATACACTATAAAAGTGGAATTTTCATCTCATAACATAATATGGAACCACAGGCAGGTATAAAAGCCCGCCGCGTGGCTCTTTTTCTCTTTTCTTTTTTAAGGCAATATTTAAAGGGTGCTCATTCAAATATTTAAAGACTTTCAACCAAATGGTAAACAACCGTTGTATATCCAGTTGATAGAGTAGGTTGTAGCAGATGAATATTTAATTAGATTGTTAGAAGTTTAAAAAACAAGACTACATTTAAGCAAGCTGTCAATGAAGTACAAACAGAGTACATAATGAATAAGGATATAGACTAAACATGTAAGAAAAGGGGAGTCTAGTATGGAACTTACTCTAAATCGGGTAAAACTTCAGCTCATGCAATTAGAACATGCCGAACAATTATATAAAATTATTGAGGAGACACCTTCTCTTTGGTCGTATATGCCAAGACAAATGAGAAGCCAACATGATATGGAAGAGATGGTGAAAGAAGCTTTAGAAAGTTATAAAGAAGGCACTGTACTTCCGTTTGTTGTTGTAGACCAGTTTACTAACAGTATCGTTGGTAGCACTCGCCTATACGATATATCTGCTGATTATAAAACATTGGAGTTAGGCTATACATTCTATGCTCCTAGTGTTCAAAGAACAAGTATTAATACAGAGTGTAAATATTTATTATTAAGGCATGCCTTTGAAACATTACAGATGGTTCGAGTTCAAATTAAGACAGACCTTCAAAATAAGTGGGCACAGAAAGCCATTGAGCGTTTAGGAGCTATAAAGGAGGGCGTCTTACGAAATGAAAGAACTTTATATACAGGACAAACAAGAGATGCCTGTGTTTATAGTGTTATTTCTAAGGAATGGCTTACTATTAAAGAGAATTTGCAGCTCTTACTTCAGAAAAATTACTAAATAATTTAGATAGAATCGTGAAAGTTACGGTTTTAAGTTGTGGAAACGACATATTATTTTTAGTAGGAGTTCTGTTTGGTATATGTTATGTAATGAAATAAGAAGAAACATAATGAAAAGAGTTGCGATTTGCGCCTTTTCTAATTGAAGGAATAAAACAAACAGTCCGTATTGATATTAAGGGACAAGAATAAGTCCTGATGAAATGATTGAAATAGTACAGAAAATTAAGATGAAAATAAATAATAAAATTATTATTAAAATTAAATATTATTATATTGAAATTATAATATATTATACGTATGATTTGGGCAGTTTTTTGTTTTTCTCTTTTAGAACAAAAAGAACGAATGGAAATGCTATTGAATATGAAACAGTAATCATAGTACATTTAAAAAAGGGGAGATTTTTTATAGGGAAGGTGAGGGAATGCTAGATAAAGCTGATGATTCAATAATGAATCATATGTATACAGTAGAAGAACAACAAAAGTTATATAAACGGACGTTAGTAATCGTGAGTATTTCACAAATGTTTGGTGGTGCGGGGTTAGCTGCTGGAATTACGGTAGGCGCACTTCTCGCACAGCAAATGCTTGGGACAGATGCATTCGCAGGGTTGCCAGCTGCTATATTTACAATGGGATCGGCAGGAGCCGCTTTCATAGTAGGAAGGCTTTCGCAACGTTATGGGCGTCGAATAGGGCTCGCGACAGGATTTATGGTAGGAGGGCTTGGGGCTATTGGAGTGGTAATTTCCGCTTTAACAAATAGTATTATTCTCTTACTTGCTTCCCTGCTGATTTATGGTGCAGGTACAGCCACAAATTTACAAGCTCGTTATGCCGGTACAGACTTAGCAAATGAGAAGCAAAGGGCAACTGCTATTAGTATTACAATGGTTATGACGACCTTTGGTGCGGTAGCGGGACCAAACTTAGTAGGTGTAATGGGGAGTTTTGCTCGTTCTATTGGTATTCCTGAACTTGCTGGTCCTTTCATATTATCAGCAGCTGCATTTCTTTTAGCGGGTCTCGTACTTTTCGTTATGCTTCGTCCAGATCCATTACTTGTAGCAAACATGATAGAAACATATAAACAGAAGCATATATATAAAGAGCATTCGATAGCTAAAAAATTAATAACAAATAAAAGAGGCATTACAGTTGGGGCAATCGTTATGATACTTACGCAAGTTGTCATGGTTGCTATTATGACGATGACTCCTTTACATATGAAACACCACGGTCATGGCTTAAGTGAAGTGGGTCTTGTCATTGGGTTTCATGTAGGCGCAATGTACCTTCCATCACTCGTTACAGGAATCCTTGTTGATAAGATTGGTCGAATGGCAATGAGCATTGCTTCCGGAGTTATACTACTTAGTGCTGGGGTGTTAGCTGCTATTGCCCCGAGCGATTCTTTAATACTTCTGGTTGTTGCCCTTTCTTTACTAGGATTAGGATGGAATCTCGGTTTAATAAGTGGAACGGCTCAAATTGTTGATTCAACAGAACCTGTAACACGTGCAAAGACGCAAGGAAAAGTGGACGTTTTTATTGCATTGGCAGGGGCTTCTGGTGGAGCGATGTCCGGCATGGTGGTAGCTAATTCAAGTTATGCAGCATTATCATTAGCTGGAGGAGCTTTAGCTTTATTGCTTATTCCTGTTGTGATATGGTCTAGAAATGATAGAGAGCATTAAATAGAGTAGAGGGCCAGAAAGTTTTGTAGATGGAATTGCACTAATAGAGAAAAAGATGGATAGATATTTACTAAAGAAATTAAAAAGGAGATCCTTTTGATACCATCTAGTTTCATGTTTGGATTCTGAAACGGTGATATCACATTGCCTTTATTTATTTTTGATAATGATAAATCAGTGTGGCTTTCTTGTGTAGATACATCTCCGCTATCACTATAATTTCATGTGATTAAAATATAAAAATTATAAAGTTATTCTTTCGCATTAAATAGAAGAATTGTCTTTGCTTTGTAGTTGGACATAAAAAGAGAGAAGAGGCAGAGAATAAATTGGGTTAATTAAAAAAGCATCTCACAAAGTTATTAGTGGAATGCTTTTTCTGTTTTAAATAAAGTGATCATTAAACGGATCTATAATTCTCTCAAAAATATTTTTTCAGCTAATTCTCTAAAACTTTTTTCGTCTCTTGGTACAATTGATAAGTCCTCATGCCAGATTTCAACAATTGACCAGTTATTTGTAGTTTGAAAGCCTATTGCATCACCAGAAAAGTTATCACCAAATAATAAAATGTCTTTTATTTCTGGGTTGTCATCTGCATCATATATTTCATCAGCTTCGATTAGTCCTCCATAAAACATAAAATATCCATCAGAAACAGATCCATATCCAACTTCTTTTAAGAAGTCAATATAATCTTGGGGAATACCATCCAACATTGAGTCTTCATCAATAACGGAATCAATTAATTTATCAAATTTATAATCAGTAGGTGTATCATGGATTTTTTTTAGGATCTCTTTGTATACCACATCTCAACACTCCAAATAATTTTTTGAAAATCCCATATTATATTTCTACATGCATTCGCTGACTTTAATTTTTTTCTTATAAACCACAAATATTATGTGATTTTTGTAGTTACCTATATATATTAATTCTAGAAATACAGGCTTACTATTATTGGCACATACAATAGGACTATTTAAATTTACTATATACTTCATTTTTTCTTATAGCAACATTGACGTGTTGTTCTGATTCTCTAAAATCTGTAATTCTTAATGAACTTATCATATTTTAGAGTTAAAATTAAATAAAGATGCGTATGAAGAATTGAAGGTGAGAAGCTTTGGAGTTAGTTCGAAAATTAACCCGTATTTATGGCTTAGGGCTTTGCTGTGGATTGTGGAGTAAAGCTGAAGTAATTCAATGGTGTGATAAATTGATTGAGGCAAGTGATAGTCCGCCATATGAAATAATTGAGATATCCTTAATGTCTAAAGCAAAGATAGATGATATTGAAGGGAAGTTATTTGAGTTTAGTAGCACAGTTGCTGAAGAATACACTGTTAAATTAACTCTTTCCGTCATTCATGAAAAACTAAAAGAAAATGAACTGACGATTGAAGAATCAACTAAATGCACCACCAGACTTTTAGTTAACAGGGGATTGCATTGGGAAGATGAATATTTTGATTTATATAGTCTGGATGATAGCTATGACTTAGCTAAAGATGGTGTTCATTTTGATTTAAGCGAAGTTATTAATACATATATTGAGACGTTAGGCGTTTACAGTAAGTATTTTAGGGAATTTGAAAAGCTGTATTTCAAAGTAATGAAAAATAAGTGGGTTAGATAGAAAGAATTGAAGAAAAATTATTTGGTAACAAGAAGGTTTGTCCGTAATCATGTTAACAATGTGATGTGAAAACTAAGAAATAAGAAAAACTCACAACGCTTACTCATTGATTTTACTTAGAACACTACTCCTGCTCCATATAAGGTGTAAACACGGGCGGAGAAATAGAAGAATTAAATAAACAAAAACACGACCCCTAACTTATTTATAGTTAGGGGTCGCTTCTTTATAGAACAATAGAAACTTTTAATAGTTTCTATTGTTCTATTTTTTAAATCGATACGGAACAGTTGAAACAATAACATTCTTTTTATATAAAAGGTATATCCTTAATAAAACACTTGATTGGTTGTGTAAAAAGTTATGCCAACTTTTCTTTGTTATAAACTGTGGAATGAGAACAGTAACTGAATGATGATTTTCTACTGCTTTATCTTGGATGATAGCTATTAATTTTGTAATAGGTCTCATTATGCTTCTATAAGAAGAAACGACTGTAATAAGACGAACATTCGGCTTCCATTCTTTCCATTTTTGCTGCATTTTTATTTCACTTTCTTTATCGAAGGCTACGTATACAGCGATGACAGTATCACCAATGGCCTCAGCGTAATTAATGGATTGTTCAACTACCTTTGTAATTCCTGCAACAGGTACGATGACAATGTTTTCTTCGATTTTGTGAGGAATTTCATTTGGATCGATACGTAATTGTTCTCCAACTGAATCGTAATGTTTATGGATACAATGAAAGATATACACAATAATTGGTAGGAATATAACAACAGACCATACTTGTGTAAACTTTGTGATAAAGAAAATAAGTAAAACCGATAATGAAATAAGTGCACCTACTAAATTTGTTAGTAATTTAGGCAACCAACCTGCTGGTTTTTCACGCAACCATTTTATAATCATTCCCGTTTGTGACAAGGTGAAAGGAAGGAACACACCAACTGCGTACAGCGGGATTAATTGTTCTGTTTTTCCTTGAAACGCAATAATTAAAATGATAGAAGCGATTCCCAAAGTCATAATTCCATTTGAATAGCCTAATCGATCACCGCGCATTAAAAACATACGAGGCATATATTTATCTGATGCTAGGTTGAAAGCTAACAATGGGAATGCGGAGAATCCCGTATTAGCAGCTAATACTAAAATAAGTGCAGTTGTTCCTTGGATAAAATAATACACATAATTTCTTCCGAATATATCCGAAGCAATTTGGGAGACAACAGTTTCATTGTGTTTTGGAGCAATACCGTACCAATATGCCAAAACGGTGATACCAGTAAATAAGACTGCAAGAATTGCTCCCATCATCACTAAAGTAGTCGCTGCATTTTTAGCAGCTGGTGCCTTAAAGTTAGGAATTGCATTTGAAATCGCTTCTACCCCTGTTAATGCAGAACATCCAGATGAGAATGCTTTTAATAAAAAGAATAATGTAATTCCTGGTGCTACCGTACCAATTGGGGTATGTAAAGATGCCGGCGCTTGTCCAGTGGCAATTTTAAAGACTCCAACAGTAATTAATACGATAAGTGCTAATACGAAGAGATAGACAGGATAAGCTAGAACAGAAGCTGATTCTGTTACACCTCTAAGATTCAGAATGGTAATAAAAATAACAAGTATTACAGCGATTATTACAGTGTACTGATGTAAAGCTGGAAATGCGGATGTAATTGCATCTGTCCCTGCGGATACACTTACAGCTACGGTAAGAATATAATCTACCAGTAAGGATCCCCCGGCAATAAGACCCGCATTTATACCTATATTTGTTTTGGAAACAACGTAAGCTCCTCCGCCGTGTGGATAGGCATAAATGATCTGTCTGTACGATAAAATAAGTGCCGTTAACAAAACGAGAACGCCGATTGCGATTGGAATAGAATACCAAAAAGCGACCGATCCAATTGTTGCAAGAACAATTAAAATTTGTTCTGTTCCATAAGCAACAGAAGAAAGAGCATCAGATGAAAGAATGGCTAATGCCTTTAACTTATTTAATTTTTGTTCACCTAATGCATTTGATTTAAGAGGTCTACCAATTAAAAACCTTTTGAACGCTGAAAACATGGATGCACCACCAATTTGTAAATTTTCCAATGAACAGAATATCACAATTGGCAGTGGGTGAATAGATATTTTTATTATGAATTCATTCTTTTTTAATAGTAAATTGACAAAATAGTGACAGAATAACCTTTTTACTCTATAAAAAAATGGATATAGAGAAGAGAGAAAATGAAAGGGATTGACTAAATCTGGGGTTTAAAATTGTAAAATAAAGTATGAGGCTGCAACTTATATTCAATTTCTTACGTAATACTTGCTATATGTGAAAATGAATATCTGTTTGATTAAGGAACAAGCCTTCGATATGTTGAAGACTTGTTTCTTTTAAATTCTTATCAAGTAGGGAATTCAAAGGTTTCGATACCCATTTCTCGTGCTATTAACGTAAAATCTTCTTTGTTTATTTTGAGATGTCCATATCTAAATGGATATCCCCACTTTTTCTTATCTTGAATAAAAGATAGTTGATCAATAAGAGGATGAATGTCTATTTCTTTACATGGATAAAATTTGATATTTCTACGAAAAGCAATAAAGCCGCTTCCCATATCAAACTCGTAAATATGGTCATCAATTACTTTGCCATTGGGATTAACGTTTCCTGCTTCTGCGGTAAGTATTCCCATTATAAGAGATATTTTTAGATTTTTTGATAACGAAAGAGTTGTACTTCATAACGAAGTTAAAATAACGAAAGAGGAAGGACCAGGACTTTATCATGAGTATAAGAAGTACTCGAATGAACTTAATCTTACTCAGGAGAGTAACGGAATTAAATTCACTATACATAATGCGATTTATGATGGACAGAAAGTATCTTTAACGTACTCTATTGAAAGTGATCAAGATTTAGGTGACAATCCATTTACTTTGGATTTTCTAAAAATAAAAGGGGCTGGAGGCATATCGGGAAGTAATGGGATTAAAAAAGTAGATGAACATAAGTATGTAGGTTTAATAACTGCTAGTAATTTGGAAGGTACTACAGAAGATAGTGTAAATATGCAATGGACAATAGATAGTATTACAAATTCAAATACACAAAAAGAAATAAAAGGGAATTGGAACTTTGACTTCACTTTAAGTGCAATGAAAAGTAAAGAAAAACTAATTCATAGTAGTGTAGAACAAGATGGAGTAAAGGTATCTATTGAGAAGCTATCCATATCACCGATGTCATTTATCGTTTCGTATAAATAAGAAGTTTCCGAGTATATGAAAAATAGATGGGATGAAGTATATGTTGATTTGAGAATTAAAGATGATTTAGGGAATCGTTATGCCGGGGAAGGAAACGGGAGTATACGTGATGAAAGTTCTTATACTTTGAATGGGAGTAAAACATTTCAAAAAATCAATCAGAATGCAACAAAACTTATTATAACTCCTTATATTATGTTAAGTAATCACAATGCTGATAATTATGGAGAAGTAGGAGGGACTGGAGAAAGTAAATTTAATATACTAAAGAAAATCGGTAGCCAAGAAGAAAATATTGTATTAAAAGATATCGTTGTGGAATTGGAAAAATAACATAGTAAACGAAAGGACTGTTTTCTTGAAGTAGGACAATCCTTTGTATGCTAGTAACAAAATTATTAAGAGTGATGGTGGAATACCTGAAGCCATAAGGAAAACAATGCTTTACATAATAAAGTTCTTTATAGATGCTGTAAATAATTAAAGCATATGTAATGCGTGTTGTTATTCGATATATGTATACGCAAAATACTGAAAATTATGTTAAAATAGTGTTAATTGTTTGAAAAGGAGGATTTTATTGTGAAAAAAGATCGTCTTGCAAAAATAGATTTAACGGAAAGAATAGAATCAAAAAAAATATATAATAAGAAGCTGGAAAAATATCAAATGCGTTTACTGGCATTGCAGCAGATTTTACGTAATGAAAAAATAGCTGTTATTTTGGCTATGGAAGGCTGGGATGCTGCTGGAAAAGGCGGTGCAATTAAACGAATTACCGAGCATCTTGATCCGCGCGGCCTGCAAGTAAATCCTATTGGTGCACCTGCTCCCCATGAAAAACGCTATCATTATATGCAGCGATTTTGGCGAAAAATCCCGCAATATGGTCAAATCACAATTTTCGATCGCTCATGGTACGGTCGTGTATTGGTTGAACGTGTAGAGGGTTTTGCTACAAAGGAAGAGTGGACTAGGGCATACGGTGAAATCAATGATTTTGAAAAACTATTAACAGATGATCGTTACATAGTAGCAAAGTTCTTCTATCATATTAGTAAGGATGAACAGTTAGCTCGATTTAAAGAACGAGAACAAAATCCTCTTAAGAAATGGAAAATCACAGATGAAGATTGGCGCAATCGTGAAAAGTGGAATGAATATGTCGAGGCTATGGAAGATATGTTTGAAAAAACAGACAAACCAAATGCAAAGTGGCATATTATACCTGGTAATGATAAGTTGTATGCACGTGTGAAAACATTGAAAGTGATCATTTCATTAATTGAAGATTATTTCTTAGAACACGATATAGAACTACCATCATACTATCATGAAATGAAAGAAGAAAAGCAAGAGGAAGATGAACAAATGAAAATGTAAGTTGTTAAAGATAAGAATATGTATGTAGGGAATAGTGGAAGAAAAAATATAGTAATATAAAGGGCGGTCTTACTTTTATGGGACCGTCCTTTATATTTTAGGAATGGTTGTTGTGAAATAATTATGGCTTAATCTTTAGTAGATATGAAGTAAGTTCATTCTTTTGTACACTTAGTTTAGCGGTATTGCTGAAAAAATAATCAATGAATATAACACTAGATAATTCTTTAAGGTGTGCACTTTAGTAAACGTAAATTTTAAAAGTAGAACCTAAACAATCTGCAAGCTTTCTCATTTTAATAGTACATGCTCAATTTCTATTAGAGCTTCTTTAGGGATTTGTTTATAAGCATCTTTTTCTGTCCCATTTTTTGCAAATGTTAAGTAACTACCTAAACTAATTTCACTAATCTTTAAACCTGATTTTCCTAGTCTGTTATATTTCAAACAAATTCCTCTGTAACATAATTTGGGATTTATCAAGGTAGAGCGTAGTAGATATCATTTTGTTTTTTATGATTGTGAGTGAAAGAAACAATGTTACTCTAATGCTTCCAAGAAAAACATGATATACTTTCGAAATTACTGATTATTTTTGGAATCATTAGTAATTGTGTTTGATTTTTGTGGACCATTGATAATTAGTATGTTCTTTTGAGAAAACCATATTTTCTTGTATTAAGAGAGATTGCTATTTTATACAAATTTTATCAGATTATTAATAACTTTAGTTTTTTAATTTATTTAAAGTGTATGAATTCAAATGGTCGTTCATATTATTGCTGTAAAAATTGGATAGGACAAATGAGGGGAAGTTGCAAAAATGATGAATAAACTAGAAAAAGGGCGATTTTCTTTATGTTAGGAAATGGAATTCAATCTTGTGTCAGCTACATAACTATGCTAAAATTTATGTAACTTTTAATGAACGGAGGGGTCTCCTTTGATCTTAATCAGATTACGTCTCAATACTTTGTGCCAATAATTGAATAGCGCTCAAAGGCTCTGTCTGTGTACAGAGTAAACGGGATTGGTCTGTCTCTTTAAAGGAACCCTATTGAACTTATATGTGAAAAGAGGGGAGGACGAATACACCCTCTTTTTTGTTTTACCTTTAAAACAGAATGATGCGATGCATGTATACAAACATTTTTATGTTGTATGATGCTGGATTTGACGACCATTGAACAAGTGAGAAGCGATGC
The DNA here is from genome assembly GCF_028401955.1 of Bacillus sp. BP-3. Lineage (GTDB taxonomy): Bacteria > Bacillota > Bacilli > Bacillales > Bacillaceae_G > Bacillus_A. Next base: position 99,000 of record NZ_JAQOTJ010000015.1, on the reverse strand, counting down.
TTTTTATGTTTATTTGTTGTGCTCTCATCCGTTTATGAAAAACACAGGCAGCAGCTTGTGTTTTTTAGTTTGCGCGTAATCGAAATGGAGGAATAAATATATGGAACAATTAGTACAAAAAGCGATATTAGTCGGAGTGAATTTAAATAGTGAAAGTGATTTCGAATATTCAATGGAGGAGTTAGCGAACTTAGCAGAAGCGTGCGATGTAGAGGTAGTAGGAAAAGTAACACAAAATTTACATCGTGTAAATCCATCCCATTATATTGGAACGGGTAAGATTGAAGAAGTGTCAGCGTTTGTGAAAGAAGCAGAAGCGAATTTGGTTATTTTCAATGATGAGTTATCGCCTTCACAAATTCGAAATTTAGAAGCAGATTTAGATTGTAAAGTGATTGATCGTACGATTTTAATTTTAGATATTTTTGCGCAGCGTGCTAAAACGAAAGAAGCACAATTACAGGTTGAGGTAGCGCATTTGCAATATATGATGCCTCGTTTAATTGGCCTTCGTGAATCGTTAGGAAGACAAAGCGGTGGCGTTGGTACGAAAAACAAAGGTGTAGGAGAAAAGAAATTAGAGCTTGATCGCCGTAAGATTGAAGAGCAAATTGCCGCGTTAAATAAAGAGTTAGAAGCACTCGTTGCACAGCGTCAAACGCAGCGTAAACAGCGTAAGAAAAATGAAGTGCCTGTTGTTGCATTAGTAGGGTATACAAATGCCGGGAAATCAACAACGATGAATGCAATGCTTGAAATATTTAACGGATCTGCAGAGAAGCAAGTATTTGAAAAAGATATGTTGTTTGCGACGCTTGAAACAGCTGTGCGAAATATTCAATTGCCAGATAACAAATCATTTTTATTAACAGATACCGTTGGATTCGTTAGTAAATTGCCGCATCATCTTGTAAAAGCGTTCCGTTCGACGTTAGAAGAAGTAGCGGAGGCTGATTTATTGGTTCACGTTGTTGATTATGCAAATCCAAACTACGAGCATCTTATTGATATTACAAATCAAACGTTAAAACAAATCGGTGTGGAAAATATCCAGGCAATTTATGCTTATAATAAAGCAGACGTTATTGATATTGAAATTCCAAAAGTACAAGATGATCGGGTATATTTGTCTGCGAAACAAAAAGTAGGTATTGATGAGCTTGTGCATATGATTCGCACACAAATTTATAAAGATTATACAAAGTGTGAAATGTTAATTCCTTATGATCAAGGACACCTAATTTCTTATTTTAACGAGCATGCTAACGTTTTATCGACAGACTATGAAAATGAAGGTACGAAGATTACCGTGGAATGTAAAATGAGTGATTTCGAAAAGTATAAAAGGTATGCAATACGCTAAAAAATTCACATGAAATAGGAAAAGAGGAGCTGCTGGAAAGTAGCTCTTCTTTTCATGATCTTTTCGTTGCATATATACATGTATCTCTTAATTCAGTCCCATCTATTGATACACTATTATTCTCTAAGATACCTTCTAATTTAAAACCTAACCTTTCTGGTATGGCACGGCTTTTGACATTTCTTGAGTCACAGCGAATTTCTATTCGATTTGCTCGTAATTCATGAAAAGCAAAATCTACAATTCCGGTAACAGCTTCTGTCATGTAGCCTTTTCCGCTAAAACGGGAGTGAATCCAATAACCAATTTCAAATTTCGGAATATCCCAGTTAATGCGGTGTAACCCTGAAGAGGCAACAAACTCTCCTGTGTCTTTAAGGAAAATGAGTAATCGTAAATCTTCACGTGCCAAAAATTTTACGTGAGAATCTCTAATATTTGTTTCTACTTCTTGTTCTGTTTGTTCTTTTTGAGCAAAAGGCATCCAAGGTTTTAATTCTTCTATAGATTCATTGATAGCGTTATATACTTCTTTTCCATCTCCGGGTCTTGGAATCCTTATGAGAAGTCTTTCCGTATAGAACTCAGAGGGGAAATCTAATAGCAGTGGATTCATAAGAAACGCTCCTTATTTGTTATTTTATATTATGATACACGAATGGATGTATATGGTAAATGTTTTTTCTGAATTTTAATGAAAATGAAGTTTTACTAGGTTTTAGGAGTTACGTTCATTTCGCAATGTAGTAAGCACAGAAGTGGAAAAAAAGGAAGAAGAGGTATAGAATAGGTTTTGTTTAAAAAGTCAGAAAAATAAAAGTGTGTGAAACATATGCAGAGGTTGTTTTCAGCACAAGAGGAGAGGAGCGTGTAGCATGCAGACAATAGCAAAGCCGAATGCGATGAATACACCAACGCTTTACCGTATTTTATTTGCGATTAGTTTAGGGCACTTTCTTAACGATTCGATGCAGGCGGTTGTACCGGCGTTGTTTCCTATTTTAGAAAAGTCGATGAATTTATCCTATATGCAGGTGGGATGGATTGCCTTTGCTCTCAATATGACATCATCTATTATGCAACCGGTGTTTGGGATGTATTCAGATAAGAAGCCTTCCCCGTTTTTGCTGCCGCTAGGAATGTTTTCAAGCATGCTTGGGATGATTGGACTTGCGTTTGCACCGAACTTTTTTATTGTTATCTTATCTGTTTTATTTATTGGACTTGGATCCGCAGTCTTTCATCCAGAAGGCGCACGTGTTGCTTATATGGCAGCAGGAGCAAAGCGTGGTTTAGCACAATCCATTTATCAAGTAGGGGGAAATACAGGGAACTCGCTTGCGCCAATTTTTACGGCACTTGTATTTGTTCCACTTGGACAAATTGGTGCAGTATGGTTTACAGGCTTTGCGATGGTTGGAGTTATTTTACTATACTTTGTTTCAACGTGGTATAAAGGAGAGTTAGTGAGCGGGGCTGTAAGAAGGAAGAAGCGTGCTGCGCTAGAAGCTGACAGTTTAGTAATAAGTAGCCGAATTAAGTTTGTTATTGTTTTACTTGTATTTTTAACGTTTGTTCGCTCATGGTATGGAGCAGGGATTGGAAATTTTTATCAATTTTATTTAATCGAGCATTATGGATTATCTATTAAAAATGCACAGTTTTACGTATTTGCTTTCATGATTGCTGGCGTACTTGGAACGTTCTTTGGTGGGCCGTTAGCAGATCGGTTTGGAAAGCGAAATATTATTGTTTTTTCCATGCTTGGTTCAGCACCTTTAGCGCTGTTATTGCCGCACGTTTCACTAGTTTGGGTTGTTCCATTGTTTCTTTGCATAGGGTTTATTAGTTCTAGTAGCTTTAGTGTGATTGTTGTGTATGCACAGGAGCTTGTTCCAGGAAAGGTTGGTATGGTATCTGGATTAATTGTTGGGCTTGCATTTGGACTAGGTGCGTTAGGAGCAGTTATACTCGGAAAATTAGCAGATATATACAGTCTTAACTTTATTATGATACTATGCAGCATGTTACCGTTAATTGGGTTATCATCATGGTTATTGCCAAATGACCGTAAGAAGATGTAAACATGAAAAGATTTATTTCATATTAATACAAAGAGGTGTAACTTATATTTCCAGTTACACCTCTTTAATTTTTATCGTTTTAATTTCTTCAACAGTGGCAGTCGATTGATACGATCACCGAGAATGTCAGAAGCGAGTCCACTTGTAAATACAAAAGCGAAGTAAACAATTCCGCCAAGAGCACCGCACACGACCACAATTAATAACGACTCTATATATGATTGTCCAGGAATTAACCATTTTAATAACACTTTTGCGCCAACTACTACAGCAGACATTGCAGCCGAGTAAATAGTAATAAGTAATATCGTTTTACCAGTTTTTACGATGTTAAACTTTGTATATTTTACAATGCAGTATAACATGATTACATCAGAAACGAGGTAACCAAGTATAGTTCCTAATACAGCGCCGTGTCCACCGAGTAGGTATAGAAGTGGTGTGTTGACAACAACTTTTACAAGAATACCAGCAGTGAAAGCAATCATTGTTTTACGCTGATAATCAATGCCTTGTAAAATAGCAGCTGATACGGTGAAAATCGCACTCATAACAGCAGATGGTGCATATGAGATTAAATATTGTGACCCATCTAATGCTGTATTGTGATCGAAATATACCATGCGAAATGCATCGTACGCGATGCTCGCAAGTCCAAATGATGCTGGAATCGTGAAAAATAATAAGACTGTGAAAATCTTTTCAATTTGGTTTTGCAGCTCATCTAATTTGCCACCCGTAAATGACTGTGTAATTGCCGGGATGATTGAAAGTGAAAACCCTGTTGCTAGTGATGCTGGTATCATAATCAACTTCTGAGCATAGTTTGTAATGTAAGCGAACACAGCGTTTGCTTTATCAAGCGGTGTGCCTATTGCTCGCAGTGCATCAGCAACTGTATATTGATCCACTAATGTATAAAGTGGAATGGCAATACCTACAAAGACAATTGGAATCGCATATCGAAGCAGTTCCATATAAATCTTTGTTAAGGATAATGAAGAAGAGCGTGTTTTTCTTTCTCCTTCTGGTGGGCGAAGTCCATTGTATTTTTTCCAGTACATAATGAGCATGGAAACACTGGCAATTGCTCCAATAACCGCGCCAAATGTTGCAACTGCTACAGAAGATGCGACTGATCCGCCTAATAGTTTAGAAACGATAAAGCTTCCAACTAAAATAAAAATAACACGTGCAATTTGTTCCACAACTTGTGAAACAGCACTTGGTTTCATATATTGAAAACCTTGGAAATAACCGCGGGTAACGCTCATTGCTGGCACGATAATAAGTGCAAAGCTTAGCGCGCGCATTGTTAATGTTACATCTTCGACAAATCCAGGTTCAGGTGTTTTAGAACGGATAATTAATTCCGATACGTAAGGTGCGCCGAAAAATAAAATTAAGAAACCAAGGAATCCCATAAACATCATTACTTTTAAACTTGAGTTGTATAACTTTTTACTTGTACTGTAATCTCCTAAAGCGTTATATTTGGCAACGAATTTAGAAACGGCGATTGGAATACCTGCCGTTGAAAAGCTTAGTAAAATCCCATACCAGGAGTACGCATAAGAATATAAAGCAACTCCTTGACTCCCGACTAAAGCTTGGAATGGGAAGAAATAAATAAAACCTAAAATACGTGAAATCATTGTTGCACCGCTTAGCAGGGCGGTGCCTTTTAATACTTTTGAAGTAGACAAAATACTTCCTCCTACTCTGGTTGCTTAAGAATCATCTTTTTCTACTATAAACTTGTCTTAGTATTTTATAAAGTAAAATACTAAATTTATTATTACAGAATTTCTACAAAGTGTGTTTGTTTGCGAATTTTTAGTATGAAGTTTTAATTTTGTGAAAAATCAGATAAATAAAGTGATTCTTAATACCACGATCGTTAAAAAGAAATGAAGGTGCAATTAGGAAAAATTTATCATATAATAAGGTTGATTCAAAAGATATATTAGGGGGTGTTGATATGGCAATTACAATGAAATTGCTAGATACTGCAGCGTCTCATGCAAAGCCAGGTATGGAAACGGCGATACTTTGCATGAGGTAGAGATCTAAACATACAATCGCCTCAATGGACTTGTATCATTTCTCTTATATTTGGCTTTGCACCTTATTTAGATGAAACATAAAAAATAAGGGGCGAGCGGAAATGAAATATGTAAAAGCAGCGACTGTTTTACCGGAACAGTTAATTATAGAAATTCAAAAGTATGTACAAGGTGAAACGATTTATATTCCAAAACAAGAAAGTTCTTATCATAAGTGGGGCACGCGCTCTGGAGGAAGAAAGCAACTTGATGATCGAAATCGAGCAATTAAACATGCTTTTCAAAACGGAACTTCAATTCATCAACTAGCTGAAGAGTATTTTCTCTCCATTGAAACTATAAAAAAAATAGTGTACTCGAAATAAAGTGAAACTTTAATCAGTGGGGTTTTCTTCATCCCCCACTGATTATTAGCCCTCACCAATTGGGCGCATGCCACCAGTTTATCTCCCGCCTAACAAGCGGAAGTGGCTCGTTCAGAATGTGAAGCGAAGCCACCGAACATTCTAGCCACTGGAGCTGGACAATGCTTTCGTCGAATTTTGAGGTGGGAGTATCACTGTCCGCGAATAGCGGGATAAATAAAGATCAATCATTGGCACTGTGTATTTTATATAAATACGTAGTGCTTTTTTATGTAAAGTTTGTTTCTAAATGATTTTCTGCATTTTATAAAGCAAATTCATTGTATAAAATATAAAATAGATAAACAATTTTGTATGGAGTGATAGAAATGAAAGCCTTTATTAGAAGTGATCAATACAATTTTATAAAATCACAAGCTTATATTCTAGTGAATGGACATGCAACTGCGAATGATAAGGGAGTTATTGCAGCACTGAAATCTCTGGCGATAGAAAAAGTACTACATCTGTTTGAAAATCTGACAGATGAACAAAAAGAATTAATGGATATGATTTTGACGATTCAAAATAGAGAGGATGCAGAATCATTTTTGCTCAAGTTATCGCCGTATGTCATACCGTTTCAAGAAATGTCCGAGCAAACATTAAAAAAATTATTTCCTAAGGCTAAAAAGCTTAAACTGCCTGAAATGGAAGAAATCAATATGAAAGAGACATCTTATCTAAGTTGGATTGATAAAGGATCAAACAGAAAGTTCATAATAGCTCGTAAAGATAATAAGCTTGTAGGTGTGCAAGGTACATTTCAAAGTATAAACAAAAAAAGCATTTGTTCATTGTGCCATAAACATGAAGAAGTGGGAATGTTTCTTGTTGAAATAAAAGGTGATGTACCTGGTACCTTTGTTAAAAAGGGAAACTATATTTGTAAAGATAGTATAGTGTGTAATCAGAATATGACTTCACTGGATAAATTAGATGATTTTATTGAGAGATTGAGAAAATAAGTACAGAAAAGGGTGATCTTTTATCATCCTTTTTATATGGCATGAATTATATATTATTAATGTCTAAAAAGACTGATGAAACAACTTTTCATCAGTCTTAAAAAATGTTTATTTATTATTCTTTTGCCAATTTTCCTTAATAAATTCTTCGCGACCAGATTCTTTCCGTTCTTGTGCATATTTCTCTGGATTCTTTTTATAAAAATGTTGATGATATTTTTCAGCCACATAGAATGGAGCAGCTGGGCGAATTTCTGTTACAATTGGGTCTTTAAACATACCGCTTTCTGCTAATGCTAACTTCGATTTTTCAGCAAGTTCTTTTTGTCCTTCATTATGATAAAAAATTGCTGTACGGTATGATGGACCTCGGTCGAAAAATTGGCCACCATCATCTGTTGGATCGATTTGTGGCCAATATAAATCTAATAACTTTTGAAAAGGGAATATAGTAGGATCAAATGTAATTTGAACGACTTCTAAATGTCCAGACTCCCCTGATTTTACCTCTTCATATGTTGGGTTTTCAACATGTCCTCCTGCATAACCTGAAAGGACTTTATGTATACCAGGCAATTCATCAAATGGTTTGACCATACACCAAAAGCAACCGCCTGCAAAAGTTGCAAGTTCATATTGTTTTTCTTCCATCGTATCTAATCCCCTTAAATTGATATGTTTCATATAGTATCGTATATGTTTTGAATCACCGCAAGAGAAAAGTCAGGAAGGTTAGTAAAAAAATTATTGTGCACGTTTATTCATAATATCTCCATTTTGATTAATTTGTACATCGTTGGAAATAGACTGTAAATATTGCAACATATTTTGTTTTTCTGTACCTTGAAGCGGCGTGATTTGGTTATTACGAATCATATAAGGATTAAATGACATGCGAACGTCGTTTCCTTTAAATTTAATCGTTAGAACTCCAGTTTCTGCACTATGTTCTTTTACATAATCAGGGAAGAGAAAGTTTCCAAGTGAGTATGCAACAGGAACTTTGTCGTAATATTCAAAGCCCTGTAACCAGTGAGGATGGCTTCCTACAATCGCATTTGCACCTGCTTCTACTATTTTTTGTACATATTCTTTTTGATAAGCAGCAGGACGATTTGTTTTTTCGACGCCCCAATGCATATACACGATCATATAATCGGCATCTTTCTTTTGTTCTTTAATTGTTTTTGTGACAAGGTTTAAATCGTAACCATTTGCAATACCAGGTTTGTTATCTGTAGCTACCCATGTAGTATCGGGCATAAAACGAACGAAAGAGAGGAATTTAAATTTTTTACCTTTAATTGTAACTTCTTTCGCTGTATATGCATCTTTTGCATTTTTTCCTGCACCGATATACGGAAATCCCATTTTTTCAACATGTGAAATGGTATCCAATAAGCCGTCTTGAAAATAATCGAGTGTATGGTTATTTCCAATATTAACAATATCATAGCCTGTATTTTTAATCGCTTTTAGTGTAGAAGGATCGCTTTTAATCCAAAACAGTTGGCCGGGATATTTTTTCTCGCGAGTTGTAAACGCAGATTCTAAATTTACAAATGAGTAGTCCGCTTTTTCTATTTCCGGTTTTACATGCTGAAATGGATAATCAGCACCTTTACTTTGAATAACAGGGCGCAATTGCCAATCAAACATTGTATCACCGGAGAATGTAAGAGTAATCTCAGGATCTTCTTTCGGTTTTTTTGTTTGCTCTTTTCCTTGTGCTGTTTGCTTATTTTTTATCCCTGTATTTTGCTCATTTTTCGTTTCTGAACTTAGCGCATAGTTGATCAATAAGACTATCGGGGTAAAAAGTACGGCTAATACTATCGTGCGTTTTAGTAATGTTCTTTTGCGAATTTTCATAAGTAGTCCTTTCCTTATAAAGTTAATAATATTTAGCAACATTAATTTTGAAGTATATTTAAATATTAATTATTAGTGATTTTGATATTAAGGTAACACGAGAGGTTTCATTAGAACAATGGGGGAGTTTCATATACTGATTTTTTATAAATCTATAATTCTACTTATAATTTTAAATGACAATGTATATTAAGAAAAGTAGCAATATTGAATTTTTTAGTAAAATGTCAAAATATGAAGAGAGATGCAATGTCCTATATAAATACAAATTGAAAAACCGACATAAAAACCCCTTTCCTTATAGGGGAGAACGAGAGCATCTGGCCATGCATAGAAGCGGTAGGGGCTTTCTCCTGCCACATGCGAGGTTTAAAACAAAAGGAAAAAGCGAGAGCAGGTCATGTCGACTTATAAAGAAAAGCGGAAGCGGCTCGCTCAGAACAAGAGGGGGATTGGAGGAAAAGGTATGAATTATTATCATTCGATGATGTTACAAATTTGTGGAACGCTAGATTTGAAGGGGATTTTATTAAAATTAAAATGAAAATAGAAATTTCTCTTTAAGGACAATAGTATCTTGTTTTATAATGGTAATATTCAGATTTATTCGTCTTTTCAGGAAGGAAGATGGAGTTTATGAGGAACTTAGTGAATGGTCTATTTGTTAGAGCAACTACACAAGAAGACTTACAACAAGTTTTACAATTATGTATCACTTATGATCAAGCTATTTACGGTGAAATTGATACAACAGAAGAGGATATTATCAACTCATGGAAAGGTATTGATGTGAGTAAGAGCTCTTATGTAGTTATAAATGAAGATGAAAATGTAATCGGATACGGAATTCTTACTGGAAATGAAAGACAATTTCCTTCTGCTGTATTCATAAATCCTGATTATATTAATCAAGACATTGAATATTCATTATGGTCGAAGCTTGAAGAGCGTGCTACGGAGCTCGTAGAGTATTCACCTAGCTTGGACGGTATGATTGTAACACAAGCAAATAATAACTATGAGGAAAAAATATTAGAAGAAGCTGGTTTTATTCCAACTCGTATTTGGTCGGGGATGGGAATTGAATTAAAATCAAATGTTTCATCACCATTATGGCCAAAAGATATTACTGTATGACATTACATATCAGGTGTGGACGATGAAAGGTTGCATCAAGCTTTTAATGAAGCCTTTGCAGACCACTGGAATTCGCATCCTTCTACGCTAGAAGAGTTTTTGGAACGTACCGAAAGAGAGGGCTTCCATCCTACATTATGGTCACTAGCGATGCATGGAGATGAAGTAGTTGGTTTTATCTTTAGTAAAAAGGGTACTGACAATAAAGCTGAAATTACTCACTTAGGTGTAAGTCGTTCTAGGCGTAAACAAGGATTGGGATTAGCACTATTACATCATGCATTTGGTCAATTACACCAAGAAGGGATTACAAAAGTTCATCTACATGTAGATTCTGAGAATATGACAGGCGCACCTCGCGTATACGAAACAGCTGGAATGAAAGTGCAGAGTAAATTTGCTCGCTTTGATAAGGAAGTTTCCGTTAGAAAATAAAAAAGAAATTGATAAAGTTTTTTGCTTTGATCAACGGATTTACCGTCTAGATGCAGAGTACCGAAAAATATTAGAAAAGCTTGGGTTTCAATTTAAAGAGAACGTACAAAACTTAGTGGAAACACTTAAAGAATATGGAGGAATGCTTTATTTTTACATTGCAAAAAAATTATTTTTAAAAAGGATGGGATTAAAATGAACGTTACATTAGAAGCTGTATCCACAGAACAGCTAGAAAAATTAAAGAATTTCTATGCCCTATACTTACATGATTTATCTGAATTCTCCCCTACCCTTCATCCAAATGAAAATGGATTTTTTGAATTTGATGCTTTTGAACTTATTTGTACTCGTGAGGAGCTTATCCCGTATTTCATTAAATATGAGGAAAGATATGTTGGCTTTATCCTATTAGCGAAAGTACCATTTACGGCCCCAGAAACAGACTTTTGTATTAACGATTTTTTCTTATTAAAGTCGTATAGAGGAAAACAAATAGCGGATCAAGCCATTTTAGAGATTTTCAAACAACACATGGGAACATATTATGTGGCCCAATTAAAAAGCAATTCGAGAGCAGTGGCTTTCTGGAAAAAATTCTATCAAAGAAATGAGATTGAGTATCAAGAAATTGAGAAAATGGATGAAGATGATTTGTGCTTAACACAAACCTTTACAGGACCAGCTTTACTTTTTAAATAATAAATCCGTTATACATATTTAGTCCATTTTGGCACGTTACCTAGCGATTTAGTGAAATACGGGGCTACCCATAATAAACTATTCCCTCGTTGAGATAGATAGTCCCGCCGTCGTAGTTGAGGAATTTAGGGTTATAATAATTTGCATATCCGATTAAATGTTGGATTAACAACGATTGACATACCGCCGTCAAACGCACCCCAAATGCGTGCTTCTCTCATATATGAATTATTGGTAGCCAGCTCACTCGTTCTGTTTCTTGTATATATATATAGTATTAGAGCGATAAAACATAGTACCTCCCCAAATCCATTTGTAACTACTAAAGGACATTGCGCCGAACGGGTACGCGTTTAAACTGTACCCGTTCATGTTTTGGCGAAGACCGTTTTGCTTCTGCTGTTGCGTTGGTTGTTGTATCTGTTTTATTTCGGCTTTAGAGTAAGTTTTAATTACATTTTCGTCTTTATCGACATCTTTCATAAACACTTTGCCAATATCCATATAAGTCACTGCTACGCAGAATGCAATATGACCGCTACTTGCTTACTCCTTTTGTTTTAATATGACATGTGGTAAGAAAAGACCATGACCGTTTCTATGCGAGGCTAGATGCTCTCGCCCCTCTCAAAAGAAAAGGGGTATGTCATTTTTTACTTGTATACATAGTAATTAAAATTGTAAACAAAGATAACTTAAAGTTCCAAACTCATAGCTGCGATGAATTATTTTTGGCTTTTCATTGCCACTTCCCATTGCAATGAATAGAGGAACAAAATGTTCTGCTCTTGGAACAGCTAAACGTGCATGGGGAGCTTCATCTTCCCAGTTGAATAGGGCCTCTGTATTGTTATTCTGAATTTGATCAATGAGCCATTCGTCAAATGCAACAGCCCATGGTTCAGGTATAGTTTGTTCCCATTTTAGCATCCGTAAATTGTGCACCGTAACACCGCTGCCGATGACTAAAATATCTTCTTTTCCAAGTCCCTGAATGGCTTTTCCAATTTCATATTGCTCTCTTGCAGGGAGGAATGGATTTACTGAGATTTGAACGACAGGTATATTAGCGTTTGGATACATACGGTGTAGGAGTGTCCAAGAACCATGATCTAATCCGCGTGTTATATTTTTTTGAACGGCAATCCCTCGGTTTTTAAATTTCTCTTCTAACATTGTTGCAATGGTTGATGAACCTCTTGCAGAATATTTGATTTCATATAATTCAGAAGGAAAGCCGCCAAAATCATAAATTGTTTCATATGCATTGTTTGAAGAAGAAATCGTTAAAATCTCACTTTCCCAATGAGCTGTAAAAATGACAATTGCTTTTGGTTTGTATGTTTCACCAAGTGTTTGTAAAAAACTTGTATAGTCTGTATCTTGAATGGCTAGCATAGGAGAACCATGTGCTAAAAATAATGATGGCATCATAATTATTACCTCCGATAATTTAATTACTTTATGTAAGTAACTATATAACTTTAAAATTGTTTCGTCAAGAATGAAGTGGCAGAAATGAAAATCTATGATTTGTAATAAGGAAAGCTTTTACATATAATTTATAGGAAGAAAAATGAATCATGGTTCATTTTGTGGGGGATAGATTCATATTGTTGTGAAATAGATTATAGGCTTGGGGGAGTCAAAATGAATAGACAAGAAGGATTCGTAATGACGTCGGATGGAACGGAAATTTATTTGCGTCAATGGTTACCAGAAAATAAACCTCGTGGGATTGTCCAAATTGCACATGGTATGGCGGAACATGCTGGTGCATATATAGAATGTATTGAATCATTGTTAGATGCTGGATATGGGGTATATGCTCATGATCATCGGGGACATGGAAAAACAGTAAAGCAGGAAGAAGATTACGGCCATTTTGAGCCGAATGTGGGCTGGAATCAAGCTGTTTCTGACGTGATTTATGTTTCAGAGTTAATTCGTAAGAAATATAGCTGTCCACTTTTCTTATTAGGACATAGTATGGGTTCTTTTTTATCAAGGCGTGCTGTGCAGATTCGCGGTGAATTATATAATGGATTTCTTATTTCAGCAACGGGAGGGAATCCGGGACTTTTAGGAGTCATTGGTCATAAAGTAGCAACCGTGGAAATGAAACTTCGGGGCGTAAAAGCGAAAAGTCCGATGCTGAACTTTTTATCATTTGGTAATTTTAATTCACATTTTAAGCCAAACCGTACGAAGTTTGATTGGTTGTCATCTGATACGAATCAAGTTGATAGATACATAGAAGACTCATTATGTGGGTTTATTTGTACAACGAGTTTTTACCGTGAATTATTTAACGGTGTGCTAACTGTGAACAAGCTTGAAGCATATAAGAAAACACCAAAAGATTTACCTATTTATATTTTTTCGGGAGACCGTGATCCAGTTGGAAACATGGGAAAAGGTGTACAAGAAGTGTATGACATGTATAAAAAATGCGGTGTCATAGATGTAACAATTCGTTTGTATGAGAATGGAAGGCATGAAATGCTCCATGAGGTAAACAGACAGGAAGTGTTCCAAGATGTGATTTCTTGGTTAGACAAGCATATACAGTAGCGGTTTGTAACAGAAAAAGGTTCAACAATTATGAGTAGTATTAGCTGTGTGTTGGACAATGGAGGTTGAAGTTATGAAAAGGTTAGTAATTATTACAGTAGGTAAAACGCATAGTGGGAAAACTACATTTGCAAGAGCTCTAGAAAAAAAGTTAAATAACTCATTTGTTATGGACCAAGATAACCGCGCTGAATTTATAAACACTTATTATAAGAGTTTACAACCAAAACGAGGACCTAATATTCTTAAACATGCTCTCTCGAAGCTAATTGTCGATTATGCCAAAGAGCACACTGATTTAAATCTTATTATTTGCAACTCAAATCGAAGTCGAAATGGACGATTATATTTGCTTGAAGGATTGTTTCATAAAGATGAGTTTGTCCGTATCTTGGTTCATTTTGATATTCCAGATGATATTCTTCAAAAACGAGTTACTCAAAGTGGGCGAAGTACTAATATATTTAGGGGTGCGTACTCTAATTTTGAGGAAGTGCTTGTTCGGCAACAGTCTGAATCCCTAAAAGAAGATGTAACAGATCCAACAGAAGGTGAGGCAGATCATTTATTTATCATTAAAGACAATAAAGAAATTGATTTTGTTATTAAAGAGGTTATTCATATTGCTGAATGTTTATGATTACTCTCAGTTCGTTGATAATTATTAAGTGGCGTTAGATAAAGAAGAACACAGTTGAATTTATAAAGAGCTTGGAAGAGTTTCCAAGTTCTTTTTTTGTGTGAATTTACTCGTGGATTATTTAAAATTTGTACTAAAAAATAGTGTGTTATTTTACATTTTGTACCTCACAAGTAAAGTGATTATTGCATAGGTTGTTTTTTGAGAATATAAAATGATGTTACAATGAATATTCAGAAATAAAAGAAATTTATCTTCTGTATCTATACGAGAACAAAAGGGGAGAAATCAATGATTGTTAGGGAAGCATTTTTAAAAGAAGCAAATAAGCTAAGTAACGTCGCACTATCCTCAAAAGCAACTTGGGATTATAGTGAAGAATTTATATTGGCGTGTAAGGAAGACTTAACAATTACAGAACAATATATGAAGAATAATTATGTGTACATTTTAGAAGAAAACCAAGAAATAATCGGCTTTTTTTCCTTTCTGAGAAAAGAAGTAGACAGTCTTGATTTTCTATATCTGCACCCAACATACAAAGGAAAAGGCTATGGAAGAATTCTTTGGGAAAGCGTTGTTCAAAAAGCAGTTGAGTTAAATATAAAGAGTTTTACGATTGATAGTGATCCAAATGCGAAAGGGTATTATGTAAAAATGGGAGCGAAATTAATAGGAGAAACCCCTTCTACTGTTTTTAAAAATCGTGTATTGCCACTTTTGCGGTATGATGTGTAAATTAATTTTCATTAGATATTTTGAATTCAGTTAGGAGATGCTAAGTATGATGTATATGGTAATAGAACAGATGAGAGAGGTTTTGTTTCAATCTTGGTCAAAAGAGACAAGCACAAAATGGACACTAGACAATCCAGCGAAAGGGCAATGTGGTGTAACAGCATTACTAATCAATGATTTCTTTGGAGGAGAGATCATGAAAACGAAAGTTTCTGAAGGATGGCATTTTTATAACAGAATCAACGGTAAAAGGTATGATTTTACAGCATCACAATTTTTTGAAGAGATTACATATATGGACGTTCTTTCTAATAGAAAAGAAGCATTTGCAGATACAAATGAAATACAATATGATGCTTTAAAACAAAAGGTTCGTATCCATATAAAGGAATGTATCTTGTATTAATTATCTTTTGACTCTTATTGATAAATAAGTTACTATAACGGTAGTAACTTAATTTGAAGAGGATATTTATTTCTAAAAGAGTCGAGAGGGGAAATTCTTTTGAAAACAGCATATGTAAGCGCTACAATCGTAACTTTGAATGAAAAAAATGAAGTGTTGAAAAATGGATATATCATTGTAGAAGATGATCAAATTATAGAGGTACAATCAGGAGAATTACCTAGCGGAATAGAAGTGGATCAAGTCATTAACCTTCATGGAAAGTGGGTATTGCCAGGTTTGGTGAATACGCATACACATGTCTTGATGAGCATTTTGCGTGGCATAGGTGATGACATGCTTTTAAAGCCATGGCTTGAAACGAGAATTTGGCCGCTCGAAAGTCAATTTACACCAGAACTTGCTGTTGCGAGCACAGAGCTTGGCTTATTAGAAATGGTGAAAAGTGGTACAACAACATTTTCTGACATGTTTAATCCAATTGGAGTAGATCAGGATTCTATTATGGAAGCTGTTCGTAAAAGTGGCATGCGCGCTGCTGTTTCTCGAACATTATTTAGCTTCGGAACGAAAGAAGATGAAAAGAAGGCAATTCAAGAAGCGGAGAAGTATGTGAAGCGTTATGCCAATAAAGATGGTATGTTAACAACGATGGTTGCTCCTCATAGTCCGTATGCATGTTCTACGGAAATGTTAGAAGAGTGCGCACGAATTGCAGTGGAAAATAAGACGATGGTCCATATTCATCTTTCTGAAACAGATCGTGAAGTTCAAGATATTGAAGCACAATATGGAAAACGGCCAGTAGAGTATGTAGCAGATTGTGGATTGTTCCAAAGACCGACAGTAATTGCCCACGGTGTTGTGCTGAATGATAATGAGCGCATTTTCTTAGCGGAACATGATGTGCGCGTTGCTCATAATCCGATTAGTAATTTAAAATTAGGATCAGGTATCGCGGACGTTAGCGCAATGTTAGAGAACGGTATAAAAGTCGGAATTGCAACAGATAGTGTTGCTTCTAATAACAATTTAGATATGTTTGAAGAAATGCGCATTGCGACTTTATTGCAAAAAGGTGTTCATAAAGACGCGACAACATTACCTGTTGAAACACTTCTCACATTAGCAACAAAAGTAGGAGCAGAGGTAATCGGGATGGGGCAAACAGGGTCATTAGAAGTAGGCAAGTGTGCCGATTTTATTACAATTGATCCATCTAAAAAGCCGCATTTACAACCTGCAGAAGAAGTCTTGTCACATCTTGTATACGCAGCAAGTGGAAAAGACGTTTCAGATGTTGTTATTAATGGAAAACATATTGTCTGGAACGGTGAATGTAAAACGTTAGATGAAGAGCGTATTATTTTTGAAGCAAGCCGCTATAAACAAGGATTGAATATGTAAGTAATAAGAGAAGTCTATCCTTTCATTAAATGAAAGAATAGACTTCTTGTTTATATTTGGAAGAATAAAAATTCGGTGAAATGTAACACTTTTAAGATAATTATTCTGTTATAATATAAAGCGCTTTATAATTAAATTAAAGGAGCCGATTTATGAAACAACATGAACGACTACTGATGGGAATTATACTTGCCACCACCTTATTGATTTCAGCTTGTAGTAATAATTCGAGTAAACAGAAGGAAGTAAGTGAAAAACAAGTATTAAACGTAACGATATCAGAAGAAATTCCGTCTTTAGATACTGCGAAATCTATGAACGGTACATCATCGCATGTCATGCAAAATATTTTTGAAGGACTATATGTACTTGATGAGAAAGATAATCCAGTTCCTGGTGTTGCAAAATCTTTTGAAAAAAGTACAGATGGAAAAACATATATCTTTCATTTGCGTAAAGGTGCGAAATGGTCGAATGGGGATGCTGTAAAGGCAAATGATTTTGTTTATTCATGGCAGCGTTCAGTGAGCCCGAAAACAGCATCACAATATGCATACATATTATTTTACATAAAAAATGCAGAAGCAATAAATAAAGGAGCCTTAGCTGTAGATCAACTTGGTGTAAAAGCGATTGACGATGTTACATTAGAGGTACAGTTAGAGAAGCCAGCTCCATACTTCCTTAATTTATTGACACTTCCTATTTATTTACCACAGCACAAATCGTTTGTTGAGGGAAAAGGAAATAAGTATGGGTTAGAATCAGAAGATATGATTTACAATGGTCCATTTGTATTATCGGAATGGAAACATGAACAAGAATTTAAGTTGAAGAAAAATGATACATATTGGGATAAAAATAACGTGAAATTAGAAGAAATTAATTTTCACATTGTAAAAGATACAGCGACATCTGTTAATTTGTATGAAACTGGTGGTGTCGATCGTACACCAATTAACTCTTCGTTTGTTGATAAATATAAAGGGAAAAGTGACTTTCATACAACGGAAGACCCTGCTATAGCTATGCTGCGATTTAATCAAAAGAATTCTGCACTAGCAAACACAAAATTACGACAATCGATTTCTATGGCTTTAAATAAAGAAGCAGTAGTAGATCATTTTCTCAACAACGGTTCAACAGCAGCTCAAGGACTTGTACCAGAAGGTTATAAAAATGAAAAAGATGGAAAAGATTTTAGAAAAGAAAACGGTAATCTTGCCGTATATAATATTGAAAAGGCAAAGACACTTTGGGAAGATGCGAAAAAAGAGCTCGGTGTAGAACAGATAACACTTGAATTTTTAACATTTGAACAGGACCAAGCGAAGCAGATAGCGGAATATATAAAAGGAGAACTTGAAAAGAATTTAAAAGGATTAACAATAAAAATAAAACCGCAACTATTTAAACAAAAATTACAACTTGAACAAACAGGACAGTATGATATATCGATGTTTATATGGGGACCGGATTACAAAGATCCGATTAGTTATTTAGAATTATTTACGACAGATAATCCAAATAATAAAATGAATTATTCTAATAAGCAATATGATGAACTTATAAATAATGCGAAAAATGATCTTGTATTAGAAGAGAAAAAACGCTGGAAAGCCATGCAAGAAGCAGAAAAAATCTTATTACAAGACACTGCTATTGCACCGCTTTACCATACTGGCTCAGCATACCTTCAAAAGGAATATGTAAAAGGTATTGAAAAGCATCAATTTGGCGGTGTTTATACGTATAAACATGCTTATATAAGTGGAAAAGAGAAATAGATTAAGAGATTAAATAGCTAAGCGCTTTAGATAAGCCTTAGCTATTTTTTTATAGCATTTAAGCAAATAAACCTTTTTAAGTGGGCATGAGCATTTGGTCATGCATAGAAGTGACTTATATGTTGATCAAAATGGATATAGATTGTTTGGAGTTTAGAATATTTAGAAGTTTTTATGTTATGAACATGATACTATGAAGTTATGGAAAATATTTCAAACGAAAAAGAGGATGAAGTATGAAACAACAATCTATATTAGTCGTGGATGATGATAAGGATATTGTTCAAATGATTGAAGTGTATTTACAGCAAGAAGGCTACAAAGTTGTAAAAGCTTATAACGGAGAACGAGCATTACAGTTATTTTTGGAACATGATATTGATTTGGCAATCCTTGATATTATGATGTCAACGATGGATGGAATTGAAGTGTGCAGGAGAATACGAGAAAATTATAATATACCTGTTATGTTCTTAAGTGCGAAATCAACGGATGTAGATAAAGTTATTGGATTAAGTACAGGGGCAGACGATTATATTGGGAAGCCATTTAGTGTGATTGAGCTGGTAGCACGAGTAAAAGCGCAGTTAAGAAGATATACATACTTAAACAAAACTCCGGTACAGATGCTTGAAAGGAAGATTCAAATAAGGGGATTAGAAATAGATGAAGCTTCTAGAAAGGTACTGTTATATGGAGAATATATTAATCTTACAAAGACAGAGTATGAGATTTTGCATCTAATGGTAACACATCCAAACCGCGTATTTACACTAGAAGAAATTTATGAAAGTGTTTGGCGAGAAACAGCGTATGAAAGCAATAATACTGTGATGGTCCATCTAGCAAGATTAAGAGGGAAGATAGAAGTGAATCCGAAAGAATCAAAATTTATCCAAAATGTATGGGGAGTAGGATATAAAATTGAAAGCTAAATTATTTCAAGGGTTAAGAATGAAGCTTTTTTTCATTTTTATATGGAGTATTGTATTAGCGACTTTATGTATTGTGTTCTTTCAAAATGCTATTAATCATGTATATGAAAATACAGCGGAATTAGAGGAGAAGTATTCTTTTCTATATTTTGTTGTTTTTCTTATTTTCATTTCATTCTTTTTCTATCTATTATCAAAGAATATGATAACGAGATTAGAAGAAATTAATCAAAATGTGAAAGAAATTAGCATGGGGAATTTAGATGTACAGATACAGACAATGAAGAATGATGAAATAGGACAACTTGCAACAAATATTAATAAAATGACAAACAGTTTGAAAGGTTCAATTGAAAAGGAGAAATCCGCACAAAAGATGAAAAATGAGATGATTAGTAATATTTCTCATGATTTGCGGACACCAGTAACATCGTTAATTGGTTATGTTGATTTAATAGAACGTGATCTTGATATGAACAAAGAGAACTGTCAGCAATATGTAGAAGTTGTAAAACGTAAAAGCCATGAATTGAAAAATCAAGTAGATGATTTACTTGAATATTGTCATATTAATTATAGAGAAATTCAGTTACATAAAGAAATAGTAGGAGCTAAACAATTAGTAGAACAAGTTATGATTGATTTTATTCCCCAATTAGAAGTGGTAAGAATGACCTTTCATATAGAGTGTAATCAAGATTTACAAATAGAAGCTGATATCAGTTTACTAGTAAGATTAATGCAAAATGTAATTAGCAACAGCATTTTTTATGGGAAATCTGGAAAGAAAATTGATGTGCTAATTTTTCAGGAGGATAGGGATGTTAGGATAAGCTTTAAAAATTATGGGAAGAAAATTTCACAAGAAGATATCCCTTATATATTTGAAAAATTTTATCGGGGAGAAAAGTCACGAAGTGCTCATACTGGTGGAAAAGGAATGGGACTTGCTATTGCTAAAAGCATTGCCAATATACATAAAGGTGATATTACCGCATGTAGCGATGACAAGGAAACAGTATTTACACTCATTTTGCCGCAATATTCAATAAAACTGTAAGAGATTTGTAAGTATTTCTTTCAAATGTCGTAATTATTATTTTGTACGATTTTAATATGAGACATGACAAATGGAGGGAATACGATGTGGAAGAAATGGATAATAATGATTTTTATTACAGTATTAGTGGTAGGGTGGTGTTCTGTTTATTTAGCTACTGGTATTGTTTCTGTTTTTGCTTGGTGGGGAATGCAAGCTTTTAGTATAGTAGGTTTCGTTATTGTAATAATTACATTATGTGTAATAGTGGGTAAATGGTTTTCTAGAAGTAAAATACATAAAACAACCGTTACGATTTTTATTCTATCCACAGCAGCTGCTTGGCCGGCATGCTGGTTTGTTGGAATTGGACAAATCGCTTATCCAATAAATGTTGATTTGGCTACACCGAAAGTAACAATTCGACTTCCGTTTAATGAAACTGTTCGGATAGGGTGGGGAGGAGATCGACTTCAAACAAATTACCATGCTATCGAGCCAAATCAACGTTGGGCGTATGATTTTATTGCTCAACAAAAAGGAGTAACAAGTTCACAATTAAAGGATTATGGCATATACGGAGTGGAGGTAATAGCGCCTGCTTCAGGAGTGGTGATATCTGTAAAAGATTCAGAAGCTGATTTAACACCAGGAAATGAGAATTTTAAGTCTATGGTAGGTAATCATATTTATATACGGTTAGATGAGACAGGAACATATCTTGTTCTTGCTCACTTAAAACAGGGATCTGTCAAAGTGAGGGCAGGACAACACATAGAAGAAGGAGCAGTAATTGCTCGTGTTGGTAACTCTGGAAGTTCTAGTGAGCCGCATTTACACATTCATCATCAACGGCAAGATCCATCTAAGACGAGTATGTTTCTTACTGAAGGATTACCATTATATTTTCGCGATATAGACGGACAATCTATGCCCAAAGGTGGGATCCGCATAGAAGGTGGAAGGGATGTACCGATGGGCGATGTCATTTCACCAATTTGAAATCATTATTTTCCTTATACATACTAAAACAAAAAAAGAGAATGCCATACAACTCTAATCATTTAGAGTTGTAGACATTCTCTTTTTTCTTAACCAACAAATGTTTGATACAACAAAAATATATTTAAAGCGATAATTAATACGGCAATTATCCATGCAAGTGCTGTTGTAACACGATGATTGACAAGACCACCCATAATACTTTTTTTACTTGTAAAGACAATAAGTGGAATTAATGCAAATGCAATTCCAAATGATAAAACGACTTGACTCATTACGAGGGCATGAGTTGGATTCACACCTAATGCAATAATAACAAGCGGTGGAACCATTGTAATAAATCGTCGCACATATAAAGGAATTTGCATACGGATAAATCCTTGCATAATAATATCACCGGACATCGTACCAACGGAAGAACTGGATAAACCGGCAGCTAGTAAACCAATTCCAAAAAGAGCTGCTGATGCAGGTCCGACTAGATGGCCAAATTCATGAAAAGCGACATCTAAATCTTCGACATGTAGTCCATTTTTGAAGAATAAGGAAGCTGCTACAATTAACATACTCGCATTAATTGCTCCAGCAATGACCATTGCGATTACAATATCGATAAATTCAAAGCGGAAAATTTGTTTTCGCTCTGCATCTGTTGTTCCTACTACACGTCTCTGTGTTAAAGCAGAATGCAAATAAATTGCATGTGGCATAACGGTTGCGCCTAAAATTCCTGCTGCCAGTAAAATGCTATTTACACCTTGAAAGTGAGGAACGAAAAGCCCTGATAGAAGAGGACTTAGTTCTGGCTTTGCGTAAAACACTTGGACGCCAAAAGCAATAACAACGATAAAGACCATGCCAGTAATGACTGCTTCTAGTGGACGAAATCCTCTGCGTTGAAACTCTAGAATAATGAATGAACCTACTGCTGTAATGAGTGCAGCGGGTAGCAGTGGAATATTAAATAATAAATTTAATCCTAAAGCAGCACCGATAAACTCAGCAAGATCAGTTGCCATAATTACTAATTCACCTTGTATCCATAAACCAATGGAAACAGGTTTTGGAAAATGCTCCTGAGCAACTTCAGGAAGATTTTTCCCAGTGGCGATTCCTAATTTGGCTGATAAGGATTGAATTAGCACTACCATTAAATTTGAAACAAGGATAACCCAAAGTAGTAAATAACCGTATTGGGACCCTGCTGCAATATTCGTGGCAAAATTCCCTGGATCAATATAAGCAACAGACGCGATAAAAGCGGGGCCTAAAAAAGGTAATAATCGTTTCAACCCTTTTGTTTCACCGCTTAAAGCTAACTGTGCCGATTGCATTGTCCTATTATTAGGCGGAAGATGTTCACGTTCTTTTGTGTTTTCTGTCATATTTTGTTTCCCCTTTTGCTTGTTAACTTGATGCAATTTGTTTTATTTATTTTAGTAAATGCAAATACGTAAACTATATTTCTTTTATTTGAACATAAATTTTGCCTTTGTGCAAATTATATTACATTAGGAAAAATAGTGCTAGGTTATTCATGTATATAATGATAAAACGAGTATTTAGGAAGTATTGAAGAAATAGAGTGTTTTGGCATAACTATTTAAATGTATTAAAAATAGTAGCAACAAAGTTTTTGCAAAGAGGTTTTGATTGCTGTGTGGAGTATGCTTTCTGTTTACAATGTTCATTGCTAGCAATGAAAAAAGATGGCTCGGGTCAAACCGAAACCATCTTTTTTATCTATTTTATAGGGTATAGTTCGAGCGTAATTGGCTTTTGTATACTTAATAGTTAAAAGAATCTACTTATTCTCTTTTAATTTCTCTAATTCTTGCTTAACTTCTTCTTGTAAACCTTTGTCTAAAACCTCTGTTTGATTAGGAGATTTTAACTGATAAAAATAGTTGCTAGCAGCAGTTTCTGCTTCTAACTTTTTTACGTAAGATTCAACGCGTGCGAAGCCTTTCGCTGCATTTTCCGTATGGAAAGAAGCAAGTGCCGTATTACTTTCTTTTATCGCTTGTGCCGCATTTAATCGAGAAACAAGAACGAGTTCTTTATATTGTAATTCTTGATATTTCCCTTGTAATTTGTCAATTTGTTCATAAAGTGCAGCTGTTTGTTGTTTTGTTACTTCATACTGTTCACGATATAGTGCAGTTTTCTTCTCATTTATGATTTTATCTTGTAAAGCTAGCTGTGCCATATGATCTTCTTCACGTGATACCGCAAGCCCAGCTTGACGAGTTCTTTTTGCGACAAGAGCATCAGTTTCTAAAATTAATGCTTCATATTTCTTTTCTAAATAAAATTGATGAGATAGCGCTTTTTGTGCTTTTGTAATTTGTTCTTCCGTTTCTCTTAAATATTGCTTTAACATGCTAGCAGGGCTTTCAAGTTTGTCTAATGTTTGGTGTACATCTGCCATTACAATATTTTTAATGCGTTTTAGAATACCCATCGTTTAGTTCTCCTCCTTACGAATAGTACGTTCCCATTGGTCTAAAATATCTATCTGTTTTTGCATTGTCAAAACATGATACATGTCAATATTTATATGCTCGCTCGTTATCGTTCTTTTTTCTTTAACCTTTTTATACGCCCAGGCAATCATTGCAACAAGCACAATAATTAGAAGGAGCGGTAATAAACCGATAATAAGGAGCAGTATACCTGTCCACTTTTTAGCCATATTTCCTTCAGACTTGCAAAGAATTAACCAACCGAAAAGAATAAGGCCAAGTTCTAGCAGGAATGGTACAAAGAATAGATCATCAAATCTCTTTTCATGATGTCTTTCATGATGAGTGTGTCTTTCGAATCCAGAAAAATCTTCTTTCTTTGTCATGAAAGCTTGTCTCTCTTTATCGTGAGAAATCGCATATTCAGCTTTCTTGTGCTTTTCATGATCCCATCTTTCTGACTCCAAACTATGTAATCCAAAGAATAGTAAAGTAAGAAGTAGAGGAAGGATCAACATCCATTTTAGCCAACACCATTTTTTGCGTTTGTTCTTTTTCTTTTTCATAGGTTCACCTCCATCTATAATTCATGATGCTTCAAGAAAAAATGAATCTAGAACTACTGTTAATAGAGTCAAAATCTGAAAGCTTGTGTCTGAAGCTATCACCTCGCTGTATCTTTGATAAGTATTAGTGTAAAACGTAGATGTGAGAGGGGCATGAAAGGGAAATGATGAAAATATGAGGAATATCTAAAAAAATTCTCATAATAATGAAAAAACTCGTCACAT
Source organism: Bacillus sp. BP-3 (assembly GCF_028401955.1). Taxonomy (GTDB): domain Bacteria; phylum Bacillota; class Bacilli; order Bacillales; family Bacillaceae_G; genus Bacillus_A. Next base: position 74,185 of record NZ_JAQOTJ010000015.1, on the reverse strand, counting down.
AGTGGACGAGTTTTTTATGTGGATTTTACTTTTTTAGATGGATAGTAAAAATAGTCCCATGGCCTAATTCACTTGTTACCGAAATACTACCGCCGTGTAATTCAACAATTTCTTTTACAATTGCAAGGCCTAAACCAGTCCCTCCTGTTGCACGAGTTCGAGATTTATCAACTCGATAAAATCGTTCAAAAATATGAGGTAGATGTTGTTCGGGAATGCCTTCGCCTTCATCTTCTATTGTAATCGTAATATTTTCTTTGTTTTCCGTAACGGTAACGAATACTTTAGAATGAATAGGAGAGTGAGCAGAGGCATTATTTAAAAGATTTTGCATGACCTGCTCAAAGCGTTGTTCATCAAGCGGAATAACAACGCTTTCTGGACATGAGAAAATAATACGCATACTCTTATCATTATAGGAATGTTGGATTTTTGTAATTGTTTTTTTTAATAAGTCGTATAAATTTGTATCCTTTGCATAAATGGAAAAGGTGTGTTTTTCTATTTTAGCTAATTCAAATAAATCTTGAACAAGCCCTGTTACGTGATCAGCTTCTTCTTTAATAATAGATAAATAAAGACTTTGATCTTGTGCAGATACCGGAGTTTTTATAATAATATCAGCGTATCCTCTAATATATGTTAAAGGTGTTCGCAGTTCGTGGGCAACGCTAGCTAAAAATTCACTTCGCTCTGTTTTCATATAATTTAGGTCATCTGCAAGTTTTTGGATTGACTGCGCTAGTTCCCCTACCTCATCATTTCTATGAATATTTAAAGATACGGATAAATCTCCCTCACTCATTTTTTCTGTTGCTTTTTTCATTTTAATTAAAGGATTCGTAAGAAGTTTTGACAATAAGAACATAGTTATAATAGTAAGGATAAAAGTAATGGCTCCAACAACTATGAATTGGTATGTTAAGTGCTGAATCATTTGCTTAATAGATTCAGTACCTAAAAACATGTATACATATCCTTTTGTATCATTACCAACTTGAATGGGACTAATTGTACAAATATAAGGAGATGTTTTCCAATGATCTTCTACAACTGTGCCACTGTTACTAACAGGGGACATTTTTGTATGTAAATGTTTTTCCATGGAATGATCTACATTACTTGATTTAGCTAAAATTTCGCCATTTTTCGAAGTAATGACAACCTTTGTTTCTGCTTCAGATTCCATGAGTGCTACATGAGAAATCGTTTGATTATCAAAATATTTCTCTAATACATCACGGTGATTATTTCCACGAGTAAGGAGGGACTTTACTTCTTCGTGAACTCGTGAATTGACTAAGCTGTAAAATAATAAAAGAAACAAAATGCTTTCAATTAAAAAGGTACAAATAAAAAAGTAAAATCCAAATTTTACTGAGATGCGCTTCATAAGAAATAACGAGCCTCCTTGATTTAATCATCCATTTTTCTTTTCGTTTACCCAGCGGTACCCGATTCCATATATAGTCTTGAGATGATGGTGAATTGGAAAAGAAGCTTTTCGTAATTTTTCGCGCAAGTTACGAATATGAGAATCTACAGTTCGATCCTCTGTATCTGATGCATGTCCCCAAATACGTTCAATAAGTTGTTCGCGACTCAATACGTAATTTACATTATTTAAAAATAAACCGAGTAGTGAGAATTCAATGGGTGTTAATGGTAGTTCATTATTATACATAGAAGCAGTATGTGTTGCTTCGTCCCAAATTAATCCTCTAAACTCTATTCTAGAATGTTGTTTTGTTCTGCGAAGAACAGCTTCGATACGAGCTAATAATTCTTCTTCGTGAAATGGCTTTGTGATATAATCGTCAGCGCCTTTTTTTAAACCTTGTATAACATCTTGTGTATCATCACGGGCTGTTAACATGATAATTGGTACACTATTAAGCTCGCGAATTCTTTTACAGGTTTCCCATCCGCTCATGCCTGGCATCATAATGTCTAGTAAAATTAAACGAAATTCTTTTTCTTCTAATAAAGAAATTGCTTCTTTTCCAGAAGTTGCTTTTGTACAGTTATACCCCCGGTGGGTTAAATATAATGATAGTAAATCTAGCATACGTGGTTCATCATCTATTAATAAAATATTAATCATTAAAGTCCTCCTCAAGTAAATGCAAATTGAAAAACCGACATAAAAACTCCTTTTTTAGGAGAGGATGAGAGCATCTGACCGCGCATAGAAGCGGTCAGTTCCTTTTTCTGCTACATACAAGGATTAAAATAAAGGAAGATAGCGAATGTAGATTATGTTTTATTCTACATAGCAGTGACCTATATGTTGAAAAAGTAAAATGGCTTTATAAGAATATTATATATTTTACTAAAAAAAATTGAATAAATTGTGCAGATGGATACGCGTTTTTAATTTTTATTCTATATTAACGAGTGGTAATCCTTAATTTTAGGATTATAAAGAATACGAAGAAGATGGGTGGAGGGTAACTGCCTGTTAAAGTCCCCGCTGATGGCTAGGTTCATTTTTCCTCTCCATAATTTCTTGACAATTGTTCTATATACTACTCGTGAACAATTAAGGGAGGGGTTTTTCATGAAGAGAACAGTACTAACTTTGGCTTCAATCGTAGCCATTACTTTCATCGCTGCATGTTCTGCTGGCACAAATACAACAAGTGATCATAAAAATATGAGTGATAAAAAGACAACGCAGACTGAAACAGCAACAAAGCCATTACAAGTAATAAAGGGGCCTGAAATTACTTTAGTGGCGAAAGAAGAGAAACAAAAATTAAGTAATGGTGTTGTTGTCCCTGTATGGACATTTAATGGTTCATCGCCTGGACCGGAGATTCGTGTGAAAAAAGGTGAGAAGGTTAAAGTTACCTTGAAAAATGAATTCTTAGCACCGGTATCGATTCACTGGCATGGGTATCCTGTTCCGAACAATATGGATGGCATTCCTGGAGTCACGCAAGATGCAATTGAACCTGGGAAAAGTTTTACGTATGAATTTGAAGCAAATGTACCAGGGACGTATTGGTATCATTCACATCAAGACTCTGTTAATCAATTAGATCGAGGGTTATATGGTGCCCTTGTTGTAGAAGATACGAATGAAAAATATGATAAAGATTACACGTTAATGTTAGACGAATGGGTAACCGATAAACAAGAAATTGATAAACAGTTAAAAGGAATGACAAAAGAGAAAACGAAAAAATCGAATGGTGATAAGTCTAGTATGGATCATGGGAACATGGACCATTCAAGCATGGATATGGGAAGTAATAAAAAAGAATCAAGTAACATGGCGGGAATGGATCATGGAAATATGAATATGACAGGTCATAATATGAGTATGTATGATTTATTCACAATCAATGGTAAAAGCGGTGATTTAATTGAATCGCTGAAAGTGAAAAAAGGAGATAAGGTTCGGCTCCGCTTTATCAATGCGGGCTATTTATCGCACAACATCCATGTTCATGGTCATGATATTAAAGTCATTGCAACGGATGGACAGCCAATTAATGATCCAAAGGTTGTGAAAGATGAAGTGATATCGATTGCACCCGGTGAACGTTATGATATTGAATTTACAGCGAACAACCCTGGGAAATGGTATGTTGAGGATCATGGAGAAGGAAAAAGTGTAAAAGGAATGAAAGTTGTAATTGAGTATGATGGCAACAAAGAAATGAAAGATAAGGCAGATGAAAATAAAAAACTTCCTAAGTTAGATATGACGAAATATGGTGATAAAAAACTAGGGAGTTTCACATTAGATCAGCAATATAATGCAACGTATCAAATGGATTTAAATACAGAAATGAACGGAAATGGAATGGTTTATACAATTAACGGAAAAACATTCCCTAATATTGATCCAATTCAAGTAAAAAAAGGTGATTTAGTAAAGGTGAAATTAGTAAACCGTTCTAAAACAGATGACCATCCAATGCATTTGCATGGACATTTCTTCCAAATATTAAGTAAAGATGGAAAACCGATAGAAGGCTCTCCGGTTGTGAAAGACACATTAAATTTGAAACCGGGAGAAGAGTATGAAGTAGCGTTCGTGGCAAATAATCCAGGTGAATGGATGCTTCATTGTCATGATTTGCATCATGCATCTGCGGGAATGGTAACAGAAGTGAAATATAAAGGTTATAAATCTGATTATGTTCCGAATCCTAATATTCCTAATATGCCAGAGTGATATTAAATTCAAATAACTTGTAGCAAAATAACGTAAAGCAGCTATTACATTGATAGCTGCTTTATTGATTAGTTGTATGAAAAATGCTTTTTATTTGGTCATGATATCTAATTCCCTTGAAAAAAATACAAAAAATAGGCACTTAAACAGTTGCGTTATATACCCCCTACCCGTATAATGTATATAAAGATTGGTATTACAATACATGAGGTGATAGGAATGGATCATTGCGAAGGAAATCATATAGATCAAAAAATGGTTCCTCGAACAGAAGAGGAAATCCAAAGTGTGATGAAACGTTTAAAGCGTATAGAAGGGCAAGTGCGTGGTGTACAAAAGATGGTTGAGGATAACCGTTACTGCGTTGATATTTTAATTCAAATTTCGGCGATAAATGCGGCATTAAATAAAGTAGGTTTTTCTTTATTGGAGCGTCATACAAAGCATTGCGTTGCAAAGGCAATTCATGAGGGAAATGGAGATGAATCAATCCAAGAATTGATGAACGTAATTAAGCAATTTTCAAAATAGGAGGGTATAAGATGGAAAGTCAAAAACATGTTACGCTTGGAATAACAGGAATGACATGTGCAGCATGTGCTACTCGGATTGAAAAAGTACTGAATAAAATGGACGGGGTAGAAGCTAGCGTAAACTTAGCGATGGAAAAGGCGAGTATTCAATATGATTCATCGCAGCAAGAAATTTCTGATATAAAAGAGAAAATTGAAAAATTAGGGTATGGTGTATCGGCAGAAAAAGTTACTCTTGATATTGAAGGGATGACATGTGCAGCTTGTGCCACTCGAGTTGAAAAAGTATTAAATAAAATGGAAGGCGTTTCACAGGCCACTGTTAATTTAGCTACCAATAGCGCCGTTGTCGAATACAATGAAGGTTTAGTTTCAACAGAAAGTATTGTCGAAAAGATAAAGAAAATTGGATATAAGGGGCAAATACGCAACGAGAATGAAAAGCGTTCAGATAGAAAAGAAGAAATAATTAAGGCGAAAAAGCGTCAACTGATTATTTCAATTCTTTTGTCCTTACCTTTACTTTATACAATGCTTGGACATTTGCCATTCGATACCGGATTACCAATGCCGCATATTCTTATGAATTCGTGGTTTCAACTTTTATTAGCAACGCCAGTGCAGTTTTATATTGGAGGGCATTTCTATTTAGGTGCTTATCGCGCGCTTCGAAATAAAAGTGCAAATATGGACGTTTTAGTTGCCTTAGGAACAGCAGCAGCCTACTTTTACAGTCTATATGAGGCATTGAAAACATTAGGAAATGCAAACTACAGTCCAGATCTTTATTTTGAAACAAGTGCTGTTTTGATTACATTAATCTTAGTTGGAAAGTACTTTGAAACATTGGCAAAAGGACGTACAACTGAAGCGATTTCTAAATTGCTAAGTTTACAGGCGAAAGATGCACTTGTTGTTTGTAATGGTCAAGAGGTGCGAGTGCCGTTAGAAGAAGTTGTGATTGGAGATATCATGATTGTAAAACCCGGCGAAAAAATACCGGTAGATGGTATCGTGATTTCGGGGGTATCTTCTGTTGATGAATCTATGATTACTGGAGAATCTATTCCAGTGGACAAAAAAGAAGGAGATTCTGTTATTGGAGCGACGATTAATGCAAATGGAATGCTGACCATTCAAGCTGAGAAAGTTGGAAAAGACACAGCATTAGCAGGCATTATTAAAATTGTTGAAGAAGCGCAAGGATCTAAAGCACCTATTCAAAGATTAGCAGATATCATTTCGGGTATTTTTGTTCCTATTGTTGTAGCGATCGCTGTAGTTGCCTTCATTGTATGGTATTTCTTTATAACACCAGGAGATTTACCAAAAGCATTGGAAGTAGGAATTGCGATTCTTGTCATTGCATGTCCATGTGCACTAGGTTTGGCTACACCAACTTCGATTATGGTTGGTACGGGAAAAGGAGCAGAGAAGGGTATTCTCTTTAAAGGAGGTGAATATCTAGAAGGAACGCATAAGATCAATGCAGTGTTGCTGGATAAAACAGGAACAGTAACAAAAGGAAAACCAGAAGTGACCGATGTACTAGAATTTCAAGAAGGTATGCTGGATTATGCGATTTCAGCGGAAAGTGCTTCTGAACATCCGTTAGCCAATGCGATTGTTGAGTATGGAAAACAAAATGAGATACAAGTGAAAGAGTTACAGCACTTTTCAGCAATTCCAGGTCATGGTATCGAAGCGGACATTGAAAGTAAAAAGGTTCTTGTTGGAACGCGTAAATTAATGAATGAGCAATCTGTAGAAATTTCACAGCAGGAAGAAATCTTGAAAGAATTAGAGTATCAAGGTAAAACAGCAATGCTTGTCTCCATTGATGGGAAAATGGCTGGAATAATCGCTGTTGCTGATACTGTAAAGGGAAGTTCGAGGGATGCAATTCAAACACTCAAACACATGGGAATTGAAGTATACATGGTAACAGGTGATAATCAACGTACAGCTGAAGCGATTGCAAAGCAAGTTCATATTGACCATGTATTTGCGGAAGTATTGCCAGAGGATAAGGCTAAAATTGTAGAGGATTTACAAAAACAAGGGAAGAGAGTAGCGATGGTAGGTGATGGTATTAATGATGCACCAGCTCTTGCAAAATCTGATATTGGTATGGCAATTGGAACAGGTGCAGATGTAGCGATTGAAACTGCAGATGTTACGTTAGTTGGCGGTGACTTATCACATATACCAAAAGCAATTGAGTTAAGTCGTAAGACGATGAAAAATATTCGTCAAAACTTGTTTTGGGCTTTATTCTATAACGCAGTGGGTATTCCTGTTGCGGCATTTGGATTATTAGAACCTTGGGTAGCCGGAGCAGCGATGGCATTTAGCTCTGTATCGGTTGTGACGAACGCACTTCGCTTGAAACGCGTTAAAATATAAATATGGAGGAATTTAATATGACTATCACATTAAACGTACAAGGAATGACATGTAATCATTGCAAAATGGCAGTAACAAACGCACTTACAGAGTTAGAAGGAGTACAAAATGTAGAAGTACAGTTACAAGAGGGAACTGTAAATGTAGAATATGATGAAGCAAAAGTAGATGTAGAAAAAATAAAAGAAGCTATTGAAGATCAAGGGTATGACGTACTATAAAAAATAGATTCAATAATTTTTAGCAAAAAGGTCGCTTTATGAAAAGTGGCCTTTTAGTATGTTAAAGTATAGTTATTGTGTCTGTTACCGGCATTATGTAATCTTTTTAAGTTTTAATAATTACGCTTTTTAACGGTATTTTAAATGTAGTTGCAAGTATAAGTAGTAACAAAGAAATGGGGAGTCAAACATATGAACAAAGTAGAAATTCATATTTTAGGTGGTTTTTTAGGGAGCGGGAAATCAACGCTACTTCAAAATCTTTTATTAGCGGAAAAGAAGAAAAATCGAAAAGTTGCAGTACTAATGAATGAAATAGGTGAATACTCCGTAGATACAGATATTGTAGGACGAGAAAATATTTTAAGAGAACTTTTAAAAGGCTGTATTTGCTGTACGATGAAAGATGAATTAGAAATTCAGCTACATTCCTTATATCAAGAGGAGCGACCGGATGTGGTTTATATAGAAACAACTGGCGTTGCGCATCCGATTGAAGTATTAGACGCTTGTCTCTCACCTATTTTAGCTCCGTATATTGAAGTAAAGTCCATTATTGTTGTATTAGATGCAAACAGGTGGTTAAATCGGGAAACATTAAGTAAAAGCATACAACAACTTTTAAACGAACAAATAAAGTTTGGAAGTCATATTCTTATCAATAAATCAGATTTACTTAGAGACGAAGATAAAAAACGGATTTTTGAGGAAGTAGCATTAATAAATAACCATGCAAAAATATATGAAACGCAGTATTGTAATATATCTTTCGAGGATTTCGAAGATATAAAGCTAGCAAGTGATCAAAATCATGAAAAGTTACATGTGAAACAGCATTTACATATTCAAACTATGACCTATCCATTTACAAAATCAATTGATCAGGGCAAATTATACGAGTGGCTTTCTAATTTACCTGAGGGAATTTATCGTGTAAAAGGATTTGTGAAATTTCATGGTGATAAATACCCAACTTTACTGCAATACTCATTTGGTGTGCCATCTTTATTGGAACAGGATTTTGGTTTCCCTACGAACCTTGTAATGATTGGAGAGAATTTAGATAAAGCGAAACTGAAGAAAGAACTAGAAATTTTGGAGCAAATTGAATTGTAAGGGTTTGTGTACGGTTGTTTTTAGATGAATATATTAATAATGAGGGAAGGGCTATTTTTTAGTCATTCCCTTTTTAATTTAGGATATAAACTTTACCTAGTGAATATTTATAAGTGAACTGGAAGGGATTTAGGAATGGTTGGAGAAGTTAGAGGTACTTCAAGAAATTTTGTTTCATCGTAGCGGTTGATAAATGTCATGATTACGGGTGTTTCGTTTCAGTGTATTCAATTCTCTAGGAAGGTAAATGATAGGGGAGGAATTGTGATGTCAGTGAAAAAACGTAAGTGGCTAAAGATAGTGTGTACAGGTTGTATACTTGGCTCACTGCTTGTATCAGCTGGATGTTCTGGAAAGAAAGCAAGTACAAGTAATGAGGAAACAGTTAAGGTAGGTGTTCTTGCTTCGTTAACTGGACCGCTTGAATCGTATGGAAAACAAACGGTAAATGGATTTGAGCTCGGTCTGGATTATGCAACAGGTGGAACAGGAAAAGTAGAAGGGAAAAAGATTAAGTTTGTTGTAGAAGATACAGAAACAAAAGCAGATGTAGCTGTTAAGAAGGCTACAAAACTATTAGAAGAAGATAAAGTAGATTTTTTAGTTGGTTCATCTAGTTCAAGTGATACGTTAGCAGTTTTACCATTGGCTGAAGAATATAAAAAAATAATGGTTGTTGAGCCGGCTGTAGCAGATAGTATTACAGGGAAGAACTGGAATAAATATATTTTTAGAACAGGACGAAATTCATCTCAAGATGCAATTGCTGGTGCAGCATCAATTGCTAAGAAAGATGTGAAGATTGCGACGCTAGCTCAAGACAATGCATTCGGAAGAGAAGGGATTGCCGCGTTTAAAGATGCAGCAAAGAAGTTAGGTGCAAACATTGTAAACGAACAATATGCTGATACGAATTCTACTGATTTTACGGCAAATATCCAAAATATTATAAGCTCAAAACCTGAGTATTTATTTATTGTTTGGGCAGGTGCAAATTCGCCGTGGAAGCAATTAAAAGATATGAATGTGGAACAGCAAGGGATTAAAATTTCGACGGGTGCACCTGATATTTCAGCATTAAAAACGATGGATGCGCTAGTTGGCATGCAAGGATTTTCAGTGTATTATAATACGCTTCCAAAAAATAAAGTGAATGGTTGGTTAGTAGAAGAACATAAAAAACGATTTAACGGTGCTGTTCCAGACTTGTTTACAGCTGGTGGGATGTCAGCTGCTATTTCAGTCGTTGAGGCCTTAAAGAAAACAAAAGGTGATACGGATACTGATACGCTCATTAAGAAAATGGAAGGAATGGAATTTGAAACACCAAAAGGGACAATGAAATTCCGGGCGAAAGATCATCAAGCTTTGCAAACGCTTTATTCAATTACATTGAAAAAACAAGATGGGATTGATTATCCGATTCCAGTTTTAGAGCGTGAATTAAAAATGACAGAAACAGAACCACCAATTCGCAATAAAAAATCAGAATAATCAGAAAAAACAAAGGTATACAAATTATCTATTGTAGGCAGCTTTTTATAAAGACTATTGATGAAAGTTATCCATTCTATAAAAGGAATGGATAACTGATTTAAAGAAAAAGAAGATACATGGGAAATAACGGCTAGAACATGACTGAGTGGTGAAGGAAACATCCACTGATGGAAGTTTCACTTTATGTCGCTTTTTCAATTTGTATTTATATATAAAGGAATCCTTTGTGAGGAGGACATAGTGTGAAGAAATTGTTAGAGACTCGGAACCTTTCGGTTTCGTTTGGAGAACATCATGTTATTAAAGACGTAAATTTAATGATACCAAAAGGAAAATTTATTTCCGTTATTGGACCAAACGGAGCAGGGAAAACCACCCTTTTTAATTTGTTAAGTGGCCAACTTTCTCCGACGAAAGGAGAGATTTATTTTAAGGAACGTGACATTACAAAACTATCGATTCCAGATCGAACACGTCTTGGTATGGGACGTTCTTTTCAGCTTACAAACATTTTTCCAGAATTAACGGTTCTTGAAAATGTTCGGCTTGGTGTACAGTCTTTTGCGAAAGATTATTATCGTTTTTTCCCGCGGTCATCTCTATATAAACAGCAACAAGAAGAAGCGCGCCATTTACTCGAGGCTGTGTTGCTGAATGGAAAGGAAGAAGTACCGGCAAAAGATTTAGCTCATGGAGAAAAGCGGAAATTAGAACTTGCAATGCTTTTAGCACTTAAAACAGACATGCTGTTGTTAGATGAACCAACAGCCGGTATTTCTATTGAAGAAGTCCCCGCTATTCTACAAGTGATTGAAAATATAAAAGCTGATCATGAAAAAACGATTGTGTTAATTGAGCACAAAATGGATATGGTTCTTCACTTATCTGATCATCTCGTTGTGTTATTTCAGGGGGAATTATTAGCTGAAGGGTTACCAGGAGAGATTATGAAGGATGAGCGTGTTCAGACTGCCTATTTAGGGGGATTATATAGTGACACTATTAAAAGTGGATAATATCGAAACGTATTTAGATCAGTTTCATATTTTACAAGGTGTTTCTTTTGAAGTAGAGAAAGGGACAATAACAGTCTTATTTGGAAGAAACGGAGCAGGGAAAACGACAACGCTGCGCTCTATTATGGGATTTCACACAATTTCTAACGGAGCGGTTTATTTCGGTGATGAGAAAGTAAATGGGCTATCAACACATATGATTTCTCGAAAAGGTATGGGGTATGTACCGGAAAATCAAGGGATATTTTACGACTTAACGGTTGAAGAAACATTTGCTCTTGCTCAAACGAAAAAAAATGAAGAAACCGATGAAAAAGTGGAATGGATGCTGGATCTTTTTCCAGACTTAAAACAATTTTGGCAGAAAAAGAGTGGGTTATTAAGTGGAGGACAAAAGCAAATGCTCGCTATCGCAAGGGCTTACATTAATAGTGAAGGCTTGCTGCTTATTGATGAGCCTAGTAAAGGCTTGTCACCAATCATGATTGAGAAGTTGATGATCTCAATTTTAAAAATGAAGGAAAAAACAACTGTTTTACTTGTCGAACAAAACTTTATGATGGCCAGTCAAATTGGTGATTATTTTTACATTATGGATAATGGGAAAATTGTGCATAATGGTCCGATGAGTGAGCTGAAGGAAAATAAGGAAACGTGCCATAAATATTTAGGGATTTCTTAACCTTTATATAGGTGAGGTGAAAAATGTGGATGTGTTAGTTAATTTATTTGTAAATGGTGTTTCGACAGGGGTACTTATTTTCTTATTAGCATCTGGCTTAACGCTCATTTTCGGTTTGATGGACGTTCTTAATTTCGCTCATGGCGGGCTATTTGCGTGGGGCGCTTTTACTGGAGTGTGGTTGTTTCATGTAACAGGCAGTTACATGTTTGCATTAATTGGTGCGATTGTGATCGGTATGTTTCTTGGCTTGATATTAGAAAGATTTCTTATTCGTCCTGTTTATGGAAATCACGTTCGTCAGTTGTTAGTTACACTTGGTGGCATGCTTGTACTTAGTGAATGTATAAAAGTATTTTGGGGACCAAATCCGATAGGAGCTAAATTACCGAATTGGTTACAAGGAAGTTTTACATTTGATGGGATCATATTAATCAAGTATCGTTTATTTGTTATTTTGATCGGTGTATTGGTTTACATCGGATTTATATTGTTACTTCGGAAAACGAAAATTGGGCTCATGATTCGTGCTGGTGTAATGGATAAAGAGATGGTTCAAGCACTTGGAATTAATGTGAAGGCCATCTTTTCTTTCGTGTTTTTATTAGGAGCTGGAATGGCGGCGTTAGGTGGGTTCCTTCTTGCGCCTTATTCGGGTGTTATTTTTGCCGAAATGGGAATGCAGTATGCTATTTTAGCTTTTATCGTTGTAATTATTGGTGGATTAGGTAGTGTGCAAGGTTCTGTAATTGCATCCTTAATTGTTGGCTTGGCAGGGGCTTTTACAGCGTATTATATGCCGGATCTATCACTTGCGATAAACATGTTAATGCTGTTATTCGTCTTATTAGTTAAGCCAACAGGAATTGTTGGTGAAAAGGGGTGAGACTGTTATGAACACATTATCTAATCGGGTTAGTTTGTATTTTGGAGGTGCAGTTTTTTTCTTTTTTATCATATTTCCTTTTATAAACGATTCGAGGAGCATGTTAATCTTGTTTACACAAATTTTCATCTTCGCAATCTTCGCGATGAGTTTTGATATTCTATTAGGTTACACAGGAATTGTTTCGTTTGGACATTGTATGTTCTTTGGAATCGGTGCTTATTGTGTCGCACTCTTATTCGATCGACAAGAGGCATCGATATCAAGTTTTTTAATAGGGATTATAGTAGCAGTCGCTTTATCAGCTGTTGTTAGTTATATGATTGGTATGCTTTCCTTACGATTAAAAAGTCACTTTTATGCGATGCTAACACTGGCGATTTCTCAACTATTCTTTGTGCTCGCTGAAAAGTGGAGAACGGTCACGCATGGGGGAGATGGGTTTACATTCCGTGTACCTGATATATTTCGAGATCGCTTCACATTTTACTATATTACATTAATAAGTCTTTTGCTTTTTTATTTATTACTACAATTGTTTACAAAATCTTCAATCGGAAAAGTATTGAAAGCGATTTCGCAAAATGAACAACGTGTGGAGGCACTTGGTTATAAAATCCTTCACTATAAAGTAATTGCGAGTGTTGTGGCTGGAATTATAGCATCTGTGAGCGGTGCGTTATTTGTTATTACACTCCGCTTTGTAAATACGACCGTGTTCTCAATTGATATGACGCTGAATGCTTTATTAATGACAACAATCGGTGGGATTGGGACATTAGTAGGAGGGGGAATAGGGGCAGGAATAATTGAATCTATGAAATACTATTTGTCAGAGCTTGCTGCACAGTATCCAATCTTTGAACGATGGACAATTTTTCTTGGTTTATTGTATATCATCGTCTTATTAGGTCTTCCAACAGGTATGATTGGAACAGTTAGGAAGTTGGTGAACTGGAAACGCCATAAGAAAAAAGAGAAGAAGGAACAAATTGAGCATAGTGTTTAATGCAATAGAAAACGGACTCTTTGATTGGAGAGTCCGTTTTTGTATAAAATGGTACAATTGTATGTTTTTTATTTTGAAAATTAAATAACTAAAAATTAATTTATTAAATGAAATACTTTTATCTCCAATTTAGATAGTCGAATTTTACAACATGAAATGTTATGATGCCATTAAGATAGAATAAGTTTGGAAGGGGTCTAGAAATAACGAATATGGATAAAGAAAAACAACAATTGAGCGTTGAAGTTGCAAGGTTATATTACCAATCCGATTATAGTCAACAAGAAATTGCAAATAAATTGAATATTTCAAGGCCGACTATTTCAAGGTTGTTAAAATATGCAAAAGAAAAAGGGTTTGTTCAAATTCATATAGCCGATCCATTTGCTGATTTAGATAATGTGGGTAACCTACTTAAAGAAAAATATAATTTATTAGAAGCGCATGTCGTATTTTCCCCTGTACCAGAGTACACGGCCATTACGGAGTATATTAGTAAGTATGCTGCTGAATATATGGAAAATAATGTTGGTAATGGTGATATTGTCGGTGTGAGTTGGGGAACGACAATGTATGAAATCGCCAGAAAAATTATACCACAGCATGTAAAAGGAGTGGAGGTTGTCCAATTAAAAGGGGGCATCAGTCATTCAAGTGTAAATACATATGCAAATGAGACAATCGCCTTATTTGCAGATGCTTTTCAAACGACACCGCGAAATTTACCACTCCCAGTTATATTTGATAATGCAGTGACAAAGGAATTAGTAGAACAGGATCGACATATCCACCATATTATTGAAATGGGAAAACAAGCGAATATTGCGATTTTTACTGTTGGAACTGTTCGAGATGAAGCTTTATTGTTTCGGTTAGGTTATTTAGATAAACAAGAAATGAGCCTATTAAAAGAGCAAGCTGTTGGGGACATTTGTTCACGTTTCTTTGATGCAGATGGTAAAATTTGCAGCGAGGAAATTAATAAGCGTACAATTGGAATTGATTTAGATGAACTACGTCTAAAGAAACGTTCTGTTCTTGTTGCTGGAGGTTTTAGAAAAGTAAAGGCAATTGATGGTGCGTTAAGCGGAGGGTATGCGAATGTATTGATTATCGATCAGCATACCGCAAAAGAGTTGCTAAATTATCAAAAAGGATAGAGCAGGAGATCTCTCAAAGTTCATTTGAGAGATCTTTTTTCTACCGTTGTGAACAAAATTTCAAAACTGTGTTTACATTTGTTCAAAATAGAGTTAGAATGAAGTTGTTAAAAGACATGAGGAGTGAAGAAAATGAACATTGCAAAATTAATTGATCATACAGTTTTGAAACCAGATACTAAAAAAGAAGACGTTATGAAAGTTTTAGAAGAAGCAAAGAAATATAATTTCGCTTCGGTTTGTATTAATCCTACGTGGGTAAAATTAGCTGCTGAAGAATTAGCAGGGCATGATGTAGATGTTTGCACAGTAATTGGTTTCCCTTTAGGTGCGAATACAACTGAAACAAAAGTATTTGAAACAAAAGATGTAATTGCAAAAGGTGCAACTGAAGTTGATATGGTAATCAACGTTGGCGCTTTAAAAGATGGCGATAATGAATTCGTTGAAAAAGATATTTACGAAGTTGTACAAGCTGCAAAAGGAAAAGCACTTGTAAAAGTTATTATTGAAACATGCTTATTAACAGATGAAGAAAAGGTACGTGCTTGTGAATTGTCAGTAAAAGCTGGTGCTGATTTTGTAAAAACTTCAACTGGATTCTCAACTGGTGGAGCGACTGCTGAAGATATCGCATTAATGCGTAAAACAGTTGGAGAAAACGTTGGCGTGAAAGCATCTGGTGGAGTTCGTACAAGAGAAGATGCAGAGAAAATGGTGAAAGCTGGCGCTTCTAGAATTGGAGCAAGTGCTAGTGTTGCAATTGTGTTAAATGACACAACTGGCGGTTCAAGTACTTATTAATCTATAAAAAGGTGTAAGTAATAGATACACAAATTGTTGAAAGACATAGTGTATCTATTACTTTAACACTTAAAAAATATGTAAGCGGATACGAAAGGGAGGGAGAATGTAATGAAGTACTTAATAGGTATTTTAGGCCTCGTTATTATTTTATGTATCGCATGGCTTGCCAGTAATAATAGAAGAAAGATAAAATACCGTCCTATTGTAACGATGATTATCCTGCAGTTTATTTTAGGTTTTTTGCTTTTAAATACAGGTGCAGGGAACATCTTAATAAGTGGGATCGCAGATGGATTTGGACAATTATTAAAGTACGCTGCTGATGGTGTTAATTTTGTATTCGGCGGTTTGGTAAATAAAAATGAGTTTTCGTTCTTTTTAGGGGTATTAATGCCAATTGTATTTATCTCAGCTTTAATAGGTATTTTACAACATATTAAAGTATTGCCATTCATTGTGAAATACATTGGTCTCGTTTTAAGTAAAGTGAATGGAATGGGGAAACTTGAATCCTATAACGCTGTAGCTTCAGCGATTTTAGGGCAGTCAGAAGTATTCATCTCTGTTAAGAAACAGTTAGGGTTATTGAGTGAAAGAAGATTATATACATTATGCGCGTCTGCAATGTCAACGGTGTCGATGTCTATAGTGGGATCCTATATGGTTCTTTTAAAACCAGAGTATGTTGTAACCGCTTTAGTTTTAAACCTGTTCGGTGGATTTATTATTGCCTCTATTGTTAATCCGTATGAGGTTACTGAAGAAGAAGACATTTTAGAAGTACAAGAAGAAGAGAAGAAAACCTTTTTTGAAGTGCTAGGGGAATATATTATAGATGGTTTTAAAGTTGCGATGACTGTAGCTGCTATGCTGATTGGATTCGTTGCTTTAATCGCTTTTGTTAACGCAATATTTAAAGGCGTAATTGGAATCTCGTTCCAAGAAATTCTTGGATATGTATTTGCTCCATTTGCCTTTATTGTAGGGATTCCATGGGATGAAGCTGTTAACGCCGGTAGTATTATGGCAACAAAACTCGTATCGAATGAATTTGTAGCGATGACAAATTTAGCCCAAGGGAATTTCCATTTTACAGGAAGAACAACTGCTATCTTATCAGTATTTCTTGTTTCATTTGCAAACTTTTCTTCTATTGGAATTATTGCTGGTGCTGTTAAAAGTTTACATGAAAAACAAGGAAATGTTGTGGCAAGATTTGGTTTGAAATTACTGTTTGGGGCAACATTAGTTAGCTTTTTATCAGCGACTATTGTTGGCTTAATATATTAAGCGTTTAACAGGGTTAATTTTTAATAACTAAAAATGAAAAGGATTGGTGATCAGAATGAGAATGGTAGATATCATTGCGAAAAAACGTGACGGTAAAGAATTAACAACAGAAGAAATTCAATTTTTTATTAAAGGATATACAGATGGAACAATCCCTGATTATCAAGTAAGTGCACTTGCAATGGCTATCTTTTTCAAAGATATGTCTGACCGTGAACGTGCAGATTTAACAATAGCAATGGTTGAATCTGGAGAAACGATTGATTTATCAGAGATTGAAGGGGTTAAAGTAGATAAACATTCAACTGGCGGTGTTGGTGATACAACAACATTAGTTTTAGGGCCGTTAGTGGCAGCTTTAGATGTACCTGTTGCGAAAATGTCTGGGCGCGGTTTAGGACATACAGGTGGAACAATTGATAAATTAGAAGCAGTAGAAGGTTTCCACGTTGAAATTACGAAAGAACAATTTATTGACATCGTAAACCGTGATAAAGTTGCAGTAATTGGACAAACTGGAAATTTAACACCTGCTGATAAAAAAATATATGCCCTGCGTGACGTGACAGGAACAGTAAACTCGATTCCATTAATCGCAAGTTCCATCATGAGTAAAAAAATCGCAGCTGGTGCTGATGCAATTGTCCTAGATGTAAAAACAGGTGCTGGTGCATTTATGAAAACAGAAGAAGATGCGATTGAATTAGCTCATGCAATGGTGCGAATCGGGAATAATGTTGGCCGTCAAACAATGGCTGTTATTTCTGATATGTCACAACCTCTTGGGTTTGCAATTGGTAACGCTCTTGAAGTGAAAGAGGCAATTGATACATTAAAAGGAGAAGGTCCAGAAGACTTAACAGAATTGGTGCTTGTATTAGGAAGCCAAATGGTTGTACTTGCTAAAAAAGCAAATACGTTAGAAGAAGCACGTGAAATGTTGAAAGAAGTTATGAAAAACGGTAAAGCAATTGAGAAGTTTAAACAATTTTTACACAATCAAGGCGGAGACAGTTCGATTGTTGATCAGCCAGAAAAATTACCACAAGCGAAATATGTAATTGATGTACCTGCTAAAACTTCAGGAGTTGTGTCTAACATTGTAGCTGATGAAATTGGTATTGCTGCGATGCTTCTAGGAGCAGGCCGAGCTACGAAAGAAGATGAAATAGACTTAGCTGTTGGTTTAATGTTACGTAAAAAAGTTGGCGATACGGTAAAAGAAGGAGAGCCATTAGTAACGATTTATGCAAATCGCGAGGAAGTTGAAGAGGTAAAAGCAAAAATTTATGAAAATATCTCTATATCAGAAAAGGCTGAAGCTCCAAAATTAATCTATACTGTTATCACTGATTAATAATTAATAATAACATTTACTTTGAGGAGGAATTGATATGAATAAACAAAAATATATTGAAGAAGCAAATAAAATGTTGTCAAAAGCTTATATTCCGTATTCAAAGTTTCCTGTTGGAGCGGCACTCGTTACGAAAGATGGTAAAATTTATACAGGCTGTAATATAGAAAATGCATCATACGGTTTATGTAACTGTGCCGAAAGAACAGCAATCTTTAAAGCAGTGTCAGAAGGAGAACGCGATTTCAGTTATTTGGTTGTAACAGGTAATACCGATGGACCTATTTCACCATGCGGAGCTTGCAGACAAGTGATTGCAGAATTTTGCGATCCGAAAATGCCAGTGTTATTAACGAACCAAAAAGGTGATGAAAAAGAGGTAACAGTTGAACAAATGCTGCCAGGTGCATTTTCGATAGATGATTTAAAATAAGTATTGTATGATTTAAAAATTATAAACGAAATTTTTTCTAATTGAACTATACCTCGAGTCGTGGACACTTAAAAGTCTATGGTTCGGGGTTTTTTGTATTTTCATAGTTTCGCTTTATTTTGTATTAACGGGTTATCAAAATGGTGAGGATTCTTCATGATAAACGAGTTCCTTTAGTTGGAAGTTTATATACCCATTGCTTTCAAAATAATAATATAAATAATTATTCTATGAAAAAATAGCTTATTACAGTGTAAATTAAGCCCTGCTTTTATGCAATTTTACATACCCAAATATAGGGAACGTTTATACAGAATAGTATTTTATTATATAAAAAACATTTTTATGGAAATAAAAACCTTTATTAAGTTATAATAATTATAGTTTGAATAGTAATATCAAATGAAAATTAATAACTCTCATAATAAATAGGTTTACTAATTTTTTATTAATATAATTATTTTTTAATTATATTATTAGAATATTAGGTTTAATCTGATTTGTGTTTGGAATTTTGTGATTTACTTGGTAAAAAGATGATGTTTTAATAAGGGCATAAGATCGTTACAGTGTATGAGATACAAAATCAAGTTTAACTTCGACTTGTCTTTTATGTAACTTCTTAGGGAATAAGTTTATAGTAGGGCATTATGTACAAGTATTTATAATCTGTGATCAGATTCCCACAATTAACATCTTTGTAACAATCTATAATGATAAAAAGTTTCAAGACTAGTTTTCATAGAAATAAAAATGAAACATTTAAAAATTAGTCTAACTCTTTTATCAGAAAAAACCAATTGATAGGAGGAATTACTATGAAAAAAACGTTAGTCGCAGGGTTATTAGTTACAGCAGTATCTACAAGTTGCTTCTTACCTGTAAATACTTTTGCAGAAAGTAATACAACTTATTTACAACCAAGTAGTATACTTGGACCCGCTATGGATAGGTTATCAAATTCAATTACGAAATTAGGATCACAGACGCCATTAATTCAAGGATATGGGCTAATCATATTACAGCAACCAGATCTTGATGTAAATACTATATATGGAATAACAACTGATCAAGGTACTATAAGAAACCATGTTCGAGACTGCCTGGATGTAAATAACCACAAATTATCCGTTGTAAATCAAGACATACAGAGTTTTGGAATAATATTTACAAATTATTACAATACGTTGGTTGAACTAGCTGGAAAAATGAATGAAGATCCGCAAGCAAAAGCATTATTTGTACGTATTTTTAATTTACTTCAAGGTGACGTGCAAAAAATTCAGTATAATATGAAAATAAATTCAGAAGACTTAAACTATTCTAAAAACGAATTGGTTGAAGATAGTAATAATTTTTCTAGTAAAGTTAGCAGAGCGTTTGAATCTTATAAGGGTTCAAACGGAGACATTGAAAAATTCAGAACGGAAATTGGACACCTTAATGCAGACATTCAAGAAGATTTTGAAAAACTTCTAGCTCTACCAAAAGAAAATCTAGACGGCTCTTTAAATATTACAAAGTCGATTATTAATATTTTGAAAGATGGAGTTAAGGAGAAAACTGTAGACGTGTCTAATTTGGAAGCAGTTTATAACCAATATGGACAACTTACAAATGATAAAGTAACAGAACTGAATAAAGCTATTGCTCAGAAGCAACAGAAACTAATTCAATTGGTACAAAATTTAGCGAATATTGAAGTGCAAGCAACTCAAATGACACTTATTGAGCAGCAATTAAATAACCTTACAAGAACAGTTAAAAAGCAAACTCAGAGTTTTGACAATCTAGTAAGTAGTTGGGACACCTTTAATAACATAGTGACTGAAACGGGGACAAGTCTTAATACTGATGCGAAAATAGATTCTAATTCATTACAAGCACGATTAAAAGAACTCAAACAGTTTACGGATGAATTGAAAAAACAAACAACGGAATATCAAGAGAGTGTTACAAAAATAAAAGTAACAGGATGAAATTTGTAGAATGAAGAACTATAATTCTTAACAATATCATATGAGGAGAGAAAAATGTGATGAAAAAACCTTATAAAGTAATGGCTTTATCTACATTAATAGCAACAATCGTAGCGGGTGGCATTATGCCATCATATGCCTCGGCAGAGGAACCAGCACCTATTTATGCAAATCAAGACCTTAAATACCCTAGTTATTACCTTGGACCAACAGGGCTTGATCATGCGATGAAGGACACTAAATCCAATATGTTGGTAATGGACCTGTATGCTTTAACTATTCTTAAACAAGCAGATATTAATTTGGATGGTTTACCTTCAGTTGGCGATAAGTTAAAAACAGACATTAAAGCCAACCAAAATCTTACTAGAGAAAATGCAACATACTGGTTAAATAATTTGAAATCAGGGATAGTTACGACGAATCAAAATATTATCAGTTATGATACAAAATTCCAAAATTATTCTCGTTATTTATTACAATATAAAAATGATCCAGTCAAACTAACAGCTTTGCTTACAAAGTTGAATGGTGAAGTTTCACAGAATAAAGATCAAGTGACCAAATTAGTGGAGGATTTAAAAAGCTTTCGCGGCAAATTAGAAAAAGATACACAAAATTTAAAAGGAAATGCTGAAGAAATCGTAAATATTTTAACTGGTCAAGAAGCTGGAATTCCACTGTTTCAGAAACAAATCGAAACAAATAAAGCATTAATTGATGAGAATAACAAAATTTATATTGCATCGTCGGTTGGAACTGCTGTTGGTGCATATTTATTTCTTTCACCTTTTGCGCCCATTGGTGCACCTATATTAGGAGGCTCAATATACGGAGTTGTTTCATCGCAGCAGCAGATAATCAAGGCACAAGAAGAAATTATAACGCTAACACAAAATATTTCAATGGCGCAACTACAGTCAGCTAGGTTAACGATAGTGCAAAGTGATATTAAAAATTTAACAGATACAATTGATAAAGCTATTGTTTCTCTTGAAAATATAAAGACTGCGTGGGATGGAATGGGAACAAAATATGACGCATTGATTAAGAGTGCTAAAGCTGTTGACCCAGAATTCCTTGCTATGGATATAACAGCAGATCTGGATACAGCGAAGGATCATTGGGAGCAGATTAGAAAGTATGCTGAAAATATTCAAAGTAGTGAGATTTCGTTTGTGAACAAATAATATTACTTCAAGAAATTGCCGAAGTAATGAAAAATGTAATATACTGAGTTTCCCTTTTGAAGAACATATAATGTGAGTCTCCTGTTCAAGTTTGAGCAGGAGACTTCCTATATAGTTATGAAACTTAGTAAAGATTATAGAATAAGAAAGTATGAGAACCTCTATTTTAATATGTTGTTTTATTTGCAATAATCATAATTCATTTGAAGTAAAGAATAGAAGCTTATGAATTTAATAAAATATGTGATGCATGTGAAAGAGTAGGTGAAAAAGATGAATAAGAATTTATATAAGAAAATTATTTTGTCAACAATCATTACGGGAATGGCAGCGAGTAATGTAATTCCACTTCATACTTTGGCAGCAGAACAAACTGTGTCCCAACAGCAAGAAAGTGTGAAGAACTATTCCCTTGGTCCTGGTGAATTTAAAGAAGTAATGGGAAAAATGGTGGCAAATATCCTTACAATGGATTCATATGCCAATACAATCAGTAATCAACAGCTGACAGATTTAAGTAAAATAAGTTCTATAAATGGTGATTTACAAGCAAACATGATTAAGCATCAACAGGATGCAATAGGGAAAGCCGACTTTTGGCTCATGTATTTTAAAACTCGTATTATGTACACGCATCAGAATATTGTAAGCTATAATGATACGTTTCAAGCAAGTTATAAGCTTTTACTAACTGCTATAGAGCAAAAAGATACAGAGAAATTAAAATATGAACTAGAAAATTTGTACAATAGTATTTTGTACAATAGTCAAAAATTAGATGTACTGTTAGAAAAATTGAAAAATTTTCAAGGTGAAATAGCAGAAAATACAAGAAATTTCAAAGAAGATTTCAATCAATTGGAGAATATTCTAGAAAGTACGAACGCTGGTATTCCGCTTCTACAACAACGAATTGAGAATTGTAATAATACAATTAAAGAAAACTATGATAAACGTGGTGGCTATATAGCTTTATCTGTATTTATGCCTCCGATTGGTATACCACTGATTGTCACTACTGACAAGAATATCGCATCTGCACAACAAGAAATAGAACAATTAAAGTCCAGAATTTCTGGAGCAGAGGCAGAAGTAGTTATTTTGACTGATGCCAAAAATAAAACGGAACATATGGCTGCAACAGTTGGTACAGCTGTTACTGCTCTTGAAAATATAAAGACTCAGTGGGATGTAATCGGGGTCAAATATAAATCATTGCTTAAAAGTGTTGACCAAATTAGCCCAGACCTGCTTGCTCTTATGATAACAGCAGATCTGGATACAGCGAAGGATAATTGGCAAGACCTTAAAAATTATGCGGATAAATTATATGAAGGTGCTAAGACTGCACAAAATGAAGAGAATGTACAAATAGGAGAACCAATAAGACGGAATATACAAATCGGACCGGATTGCACCTGAATACATGTAAATAATATTAAAAACATACAACCTTGTATTTGTTAGTAAGGTTGTATGTTTTTTTATAGAGATGCACTTCAATATCCAAATCTGTTTGTAAAAACATAAACTTATTTAAATTTATATATAAAGTATGGTTATGCAGGATAAAACATGATTTGCCTCCTCCTTATTTCTATAGAAAGGGTATAATAAAATAGCAGAAGTAGACATTAAAGGGGATTACTTTGTATTGATGTAGAAATACATAACTATTACTCCATTTAAATTTTGTCTGATATAAAAAAGATAAGAGACGGTGATACGATGACGAAGAAAGAAAGAATAGAAGCAGGATGGAACTTTGATAACAGTTATGCCCGTCTACCGAAATCGTTTTTTTCGGGTCTTAGTCCAGCGCCTGTTTGCTCACCGAAATTGGTTATTCTCAATCATCCGTTGGCAACATCATTGGGATTAAATGCCGAGGAATTAGAAAGTGATGAAGGGGTAGCAGTACTTGCAGGAAATAGGATTCCTGAAGGTGCGTTTCCTCTTGCTCAAGCATATGCAGGTCATCAATTTGGGCATTTTAACAGGTTAGGGGATGGTAGAGCTTTGCTACTTGGCGAGCAGATTAATTCTTTAGATGAGAGGTTTGATATTCATCTGAAAGGTTCTGGCCGTACGCCATACTCTCGCAGAGGAGATGGACGAGCAGCATTAGGACCAATGTTACGTGAATATATTATTAGCGAAGCAATGCATGCGCTTGGAATTGCTACGACCCGCAGTCTGGCAGTAGTGAAAACTGGTGAGTCAATTATCCGTGAAACGGAACAGCCTGGTGCAATTCTCGTTCGTGTGGCTGCAAGTCACCTGCGCGTTGGCACCTTTCAGTATGCTGCTCAGTGGGGGACTATTGAAGAACTCCAAATGTTAGCTGACTATACATTAGATCGACATTATCCAGGCGGTGATGTAGCTGAAAATCCCTATCTTTTCTTGCTTGAGGAAGTAATTAAGCGTCAAGCTTCGCTGATTGCGAAATGGCAACTAGTTGGTTTTATTCATGGGGTGATGAATACTGATAATATGACTATAAGCGGAGAAACAATTGATTACGGTCCTTGTGCGTTTATGGATATTTATGATCCGGCAACAGTATTTAGTTCCATTGATATTCAAGGGCGTTATGCTTATGGTAACCAGCCGCATATGGCAGGCTGGAATCTTGCGAGATTTGCTGAAAGTATACTACCATTGCTTCACAGCGATGATAAAATGGCTATTAAAATGGCTCAGGATGCCATTTTAAATTTTAACGATTTGTATAATGCGAACTGGCTTGCGGGAATGAGAGCGAAATTGGGGATATTTAACGAAGAAATACAGGATAAATCCCTTATTGAAGATTTCCTTACGATCATGCTGAAATATCAAGCGGATTATACGAATACCTTCCGGGCATTAACTGTTGATAAGCTTGAGAACATGGCCTTGTTTGAGACTGCAGAGTTTGCCCAGTGGCATGAACGGTGGCAGGAAAGACTCGGTAGACAGGAAGAATCTAAAGAGTCCTCACATATATTGATGCGAAACAGCAATCCGGCGATTATTCCTCGGAACCACAGGGTAGAAGAAGCATTAGAAGCTGCAGTGAAGCATGAGGATTATAGCGTGATGGAGCGCCTTCTTAATGTCCTTTCCAATCCTTACGCGTACTCACCTAAGCAGGAAGAGTATACGGCGCTACCTGAACCATCAGCCTGTGCTTACCGAACGTATTGTGGTACTTGATAGGAGCATTAGGAATAGTGCTTTTTACAAGATAGTTTACGAATTGTACAAAAAATGCTACTTCTTTATTTGAGGTAGCATTTTTAAATTTGTTTTTAGTAGGGGTCACAAATCTCTGCTTTTAATTTGTCTGGAATAATAATGAAACAACCGTTTTCATCAACAGAAATTAATTCCCTTCTTTTTAACTGATTAATTGTGCGACTAATCGTTTCTCTTGATGTTCCAATCATATTGGCGAGTTCTCGATTCGTAAACTGTGTCGTTAATGTGTATGTACCATTCATTTCTACACCATTGGACTTACATAAACGGAGTAATAACATAATAATTTGTTCGTAAGTATCGTGAAGAATTTGTTCTTCTAATCGGTTCTGAAGATCCACAATTTTTTCTCCAAGAACCTTAAACATTTTAATACATAATTCAGGATGCTGAATCAAAATTTTCTCGAAATCAGCGATTGGAGTAACGATCAATTGTGCAGTCTCAAGTATTTCAGCATGTGCTGGGAAGGTGCCTTTTTGGAAAAAGCCAGCATGAGGAAACATTTCTCCAGCTTGAAGTACTGAAACAATTTGCTCTTTTCCAGTGGCATCTGTTTTTTGAATTTTGACTTTACCAGAGTGGATAAAAAACACGCGATCAAGTGTGTCGCCCTGCATAAATACAAATGATTTTTCCTTATACATTCGTAATTGTGAAATATCTACAATAGGCTGAAGTTCTTCTTCTGAAAGTTCTTTAAAGAGAGGGACTTCCTGTAAATGTTTTTTTATCATTTTTGCTTTCATATACACAACTCCTTAATAATTCCAGTCATATCTATATAATAAAGTTATACCAAATTTTTAAATGAAGCAGTGATAAAAATCATATTTGTGATAAAGTGAAACTTTTATCCGTAACAGAAAAAGTACATAAGAAATAGAACATGAGCAAAAAGTGCTTATGTTCTATTTTTTACGTATAAGCGGAATCTATTTAAGAGTTTATTCAAAATCAAAAAATGTTTTTTTGAGCCTTAATTTGATATATATAGACTTACCTAAGCCTGTGCAATTGCACGTGGGAACAAAATATTATTTTGTAGATGAATGTGCTGGAAAAGATCGGATTCAAGTGCTGCAAGTCGGTGATAGACAAGGCGATAAGTACCACAAGCTCCTTCTGGAGGAGTAAAATCATTCGTAATGTTACGAAGTTCTTTTATAATATCACCAGCATGACTATGCTCACTTTCCAGTTGTTCTACCGCTTTGCTCAATTTCGTATAATTTTCATCAGTTGGATTTCTCTCAAATGCTAAAATCAACGGGAAATCTTCTGTTTCTTCTTTTATTATATGCTGTTCTAATTCAGTTTTTAGTTCATGGAATAGCTTGTGAATTTGAGCTAAATGAGGCTGTTTTGATCCATGAACTCGAAATACTTTTGTTACATATGGACTTAACTGTGGTAATTCTTCATTTTAACGATATTTTCATAGAGTGAAATGTATTTGTTTATTTGACGGAAAATTATAACAATAATACAATGAAATAAACTGGATAGACAGTTTTGAGGGGATTGATAAAACTTAAGGGGGATTGTTATGAAACAATCATTTTTTATTGGAAATCGAAAAAGATTAATAGAAACATTGCCGGATGAATCTGTTACCATTCTATTTGCTGGCCAGGCGCCTCATAAGTCGGCTGATTACCATTATAAATTTGTGCCAAACAGAAACTTCTATTATATGACCGGTATTGATGAGGCGAACGTTATTTTTGTGTTAAAAAAAGTAGGTGAAACAGTAGAAGAAATGCTCTTTATTGAGAAGGCAGATCCGGTTCTTGAAAAATGGGTAGGCAAAACAATTTCAAAAGAAGAAGCAGAAGCTATTTCAGGGATAAAAACGGTTGTGTACTTAGACAGTTTTGAATCATCAATAGAGAGAACGTTTTTTACAGAACAAGTTCAGCACGTGTATTTAGATTTAGAACGTCGTGAGTGGGCAGGGACAGAGACACGGACATTAACATTCGCCAAACAGGTAAGGGAACGTTATCCACACCTTACAATCGGTAACGTTTATCCGAATATTTCTGAATTACGCGTATTTAAAACAGATGAAGAAATTGAAAAAATAAAAGAAGCAATTATGGTTACAAAAGAAGGTATTTACAATGTACTTAAGCATGCGAAAGAGGACCAGATGGAATATGAATTAGAAGCCCATTTTGATTTTACACTAAAATCAGCTGGTATTAAGAATCTTGCATTTAATACGATTTTAGCAGGTGGGAAAAATGCAACGGTACTGCATTATGAAGACAATGATTCTAAAATTAATAAAGGTGACTTAGTGCTGCTTGATCTTGGAGCTCAAAAGGATTACTACAATGCTGATATTAGCTTTACATTCCCAGCGAACGGAACATTTTCGAATCGCCAAAAACAGATTTACAATATTGTGTTAAAGGCGTTGAGGGAAACAACTGAGCTTATGAGGCCTGGATTAAAATTCTCTGCGTTAAATGAACATACGAAAAAGGTGTTCACAGAAGAATGTAAGAAAATTGGTTTAATCCAAGAAGACTCAGAACTCTCCAATTATTATTACCATGGAGTCAGCCATTTCCTCGGTTTAGATACTCACGATGTAGGTTCGTACAAAGATCGAGTGCTCGAAGCTGGCATGATCATTACAGTGGAACCCGGCCTATATATTGAAGAAGAAGCAATTGGAATTCGTATTGAAGATGATATTCTTGTTACCGAAAATGGATATGAAAATCTATCAAAGGACATAATCCGAACGGTTGAAGAGATTGAGGATTTCATGAGAGTATACAACCCAAATGTGAAGGATAGACAGATCGTTGTAAAATAAGAAGAGCGAAGGCGCCTAATGTGAGGCGTCTTTTTTCATGTTGTTTTAGAATTTAAGTAGTATGTTATATAATGAGTTCCTATTGTGAAGGTACTAAAATTGAGCGTATAATATTAAAAGTCTAGAGTAGAGTATACAAGATTGTAGGTTATAATTATTTATGAAAATTTGTGAAGGCTTTAAAGAATTTATATGGAATTTAAAGAGATATTATTGAAGCAATACTGGAATGTAGATAGGGAGTTTTAAAATGAAATTAATTATTGCCGAGAAACCAGATCAAGGTTTGGCGCTTGTTTCTCAATTTAAATACAGGCGGAAAGATGGCTATTTAGAAGTAGAGGCGAATGAATTGTTTCCGAACGGGGCTTATTGTACATGGGCAATTGGTCATTTAACGCAGTTATGTAACCCGGAACATTATCATGCAGAGTGGAAAAAATGGTCATTAGATACGTTGCCAATGATTCCAGAACATTTTCAGTTTGAAGTAACAAAGTCAAAGTATAAGCAATTTAATGTTGTGAAACAGCTGTTACATAATCCGCAAGTGACGGAAATTATTCATGCGGGAGATGCTGGGCGCGAAGGCGAATTAATTGTACGGAATATCATTAATCTTTGTAACGTACAAAAACCGATGAAACGCCTTTGGATTTCTTCTTTAACAAAGCAAGCAATTTATCAAGGGTTTAAAAGCTTACTTGATGAAGCTGATACGGTGAATACTTATTACGAAGCATACACACGGTCATGTGCCGACTGGGTAGTTGGGATGAATGCTTCTCGTGTTTTTAGCATCTTACTAAAGAAAAAAGGAATGAATGATGTTTTCTCTGCGGGGCGTGTTCAAACTCCAACACTTGCATTAATTGTGAAACGTGAGAAAGAAATTGAAAACTTTAAATCGGAGCCATTTTGGGAAGTGTTCGCAACCTTTAGTATAGAAGGAAAAAAATATGAAGGTAAGTGGGAACAAGATAATGAGTCACGCCTAAAGGACCCAAATATGGCAAATAAAATTGCTGCATTTTGTCAAAATAAACCGGCTGAAGTGAAAGAAATGAAAACAGAACGGAAAGAGTTTCAGCCGCCGTTTTTATTTAACTTGTCATCGTTACAAGCAACAGCGAATAAAGCATTTAAATTTTCGCCAAAGAAAACACTTGATATAACACAAGCATTATATCAAAAAGGAATTGTCTCGTATCCGCGTTCGGATTCTAACTATGTAACAGAAGGCGAGGCTGCTACGTTTCCTGATATTTTACAGAAATTAAGTCAGTTTGAAGAATATAAGGATGTATTGCCAGCGCCAATTCCTTCTATTATGAATAATAAGCGTTATGTAAATGAAAAGAAGGTTACAGATCACTACGCAATTATTCCAACAGAACAAGTAACGAATCCAAATAAATTATCAGGCGATGAAAGAAAAATTTACGATATGATTGTAAGAAGATTAATTGCAGCGCATTATGAAGCTGCGATTTTTGACTACACTACAATTACAACACTTGTTGATGGTCGTGCTGAATTCGTTTCGAAAGGAAAGCAGCAAATTCAAGAAGGATGGCGTAAAGTCATTTTTCAAGATGATAAAGATGAAGAAGCAATTCTTCCTATTGTACAAGAAGGAGAACAAGGTAAAGTTGTTAAGGTGAAAGTGAAAGAAGGAAAAACACAGCCGCCAAAACGATATACAGAAGGTCAGCTTATTACGTTAATGAAAACGGCTGGGAAGTATTTAGAAAATGAAGAACTTGAAAAAGTCTTGAAAAAGACAGAAGGTTTAGGGACAGAAGCAACCCGGGCTGGTATTATTACAATGCTGAAAGATCGAAAGTATATTGAGGTAAAGAAAAACCAAGTGTACGCCACTGATAAAGGGAAGGTACTCATAACTGCAATTGGTGATAAAATATTAGCTTCACCAGAAATGACAGCAAAATGGGAGCAGCGCCTTGCAGAAATAGGAGAAGGTACAGCGTCACCAGCTACATTTATGGAACAAACAAAAAAGCTCTCAGCAAAAATTATTGAAGATGCAATTGAAATGTCTGAGAAATGGGATTTTACGGGATTACATGTAGAATCGATTGAACGCTCCAATTCAAAATTTACAGTTGGTAAAAAGGTGGGAACATGTAAAAAATGTGATGGAGATGTCATTGATAAATCTACTTTTTATGGATGCTCGAACTATAATACAACGAAATGTGATTTTACAATCTCAAAGAAAATATTAGGAAAAACGATTTCGCAAAAGAATATGAAGAAGCTACTAAAAGGTGAACAAACAGAATTAATGAAAGGCTTTAAGAAGAACGATAAAACGTTTGACGCGAAGTTAGAGTGGAAAGATAATAAGATTAATTTTGTGTTTGAGAAGTGAGATTGTCAACAAATAAAAAAGTCCTTTACTGATGTGAAATGACAACAAAGGTGTTCAAGAAGATGATATAGTTTTTGTTTGAGAAGTGGTACAGAATATCGAGGAAGGTCAGACGGCGAAACCCTCTCTTCTTAGAAGAGCAACAACGGCTCTGACGGACATTAATTCAGCCGCGGAAAGTGGGTTCCAACTTGCTATTAAGATTGGCCAATTTATAAATTTAGCCAGTAGTTTGATTTTATAAATAATTCTACGGTGCGAATAAAGTTAATCAATAGATGTTTAGTAATGGTGTACGTTAATAATAAAAAGACATTTACGGATGATTTTAGTAAATGTCTTTTTAATTTAATTTATATATTAATACTTTTACAACTAATAAATCAAAAAAAATTGATGAAAGGAAACCACCATGAAAGAAATAAAATTGTATAATCAATCAACTACTCAAACTTTTGAAATATATGAAAAGAAGTTTAAAGCATTGGCAGATCAAAAAAGGTTACATATTTTGTATGAATTATGTCAACGCGGAGAAACTTGTGTGTGTGATTTAACAGATGTTCTTGGTTTACCACAATCGAAGCTTTCATATCATTTAAAACTTTTACTTGATGCGAACCTTATTACCAAAGAAACAAAAGGAACGTGGAGTTATTATAACATCAATAAAAAAGAAGTTGATGCACTATTATCTGAGCAATTATGCTGTACCTTTCGTCCTATGTCATAATTTTTGATGGGACGAAATAGCAGCTTTATAGGCTTTAAATCAATTTTTTTGATGTATCTAATTGGATAAACGATTTACATTTAATGATTTTTGAGAAAATAAGGGGGATTTTTCATGAAAACTATTCAGATTCCATTCAAGGTACAAGAGTGTTGTGGAACGGAAAACAAATCGCTACAAAACAATATTGATATGCAGAGGTTGATGCGGTTACCAATAGCGATTATTGGAGAGGCCCTGTGGGACTGGCGGCAGCAGCACACTTAGCGAAACGTGGAAGTAATCACACCATATAAAATTCAATACGTAGTTAGAACAAAAGATGGAATGGATATTGTGGGTCATCAAGAAGAACAAGAAATAAAAATTACTGATGTCCATGAGATGATTGTAAATACAGGTAATCGTCCTAACTTATCAATGATAGACGAAATACGTACTTCTATTGATCCCGCTACAGAAAGTGTGGAAGCATTAGCTCCACTTATTGATCCAAACCTTCATAGCTGTGGTACAGTTCGCCCACACGGTGAAAAAGAGCTTCGACAGCCAGAAAAGGATTTCTATATTGTAGGCTCAAAAAGTTATGGAAGAGCACCTACATTTTTAATGGCAACAGGTTATGAGCAAGTTAGATTGATTACTGCTTATCTTACTGGAGACTATAAGGCTGCTGAAAAGGTGGAACTTGATTTGCCGGAAACAGGGGGTTGTAGTGTAAATTTAAAATCTAATAGAGTAGATGATTCATGTTGTGGTGCTAATTCCTGTTCTTAAAATAAGTAATTATTAAGGGGGAGTAAAATACACTCTTCCTCTTTATGAATATTAATTTTAAAGAGAGAAGGCTATTTGATGGTTATTAATCATGCAGGTAACTTGAAAAGCAAGGGATATTAGATGGAAAGTATGTTGATATCATGGTTATGGAGAGATTAATCTCCGTAGAATAAATAAATGCTCCCTTATTAAAGTACCAAGAAGATCAAATAATATAATACTTATAGAGTAGAGACAATATAAGTATTATATTATTTGAAAATGGATTTTAATTTAAATTAGGTGACTAAGTTTAGGAATTGAATTCTTATTCTCTATGTATATCTTTTAAACGTGGAGAATATAGTAATTCTAGGCCAAGCAATACATATAGTACCTTATGGATTTTGGTGTGAAAATTCTGTTGTGAAGGAGCTTTTCAATTGATTATATAAGCAATTAATTATATACTTATGTAGGTGGAAGAACATTAACATTTTAATTCATATACGGATATTATGTTTAATTTTCGCTTAACATATAAGTATATGCTTATTTAACTATAAAAGGGTAGGTGTGGGAATGGAAAAAACAGTTATAGAATTAACAAGAGCATCTCAATTATTGAAACTATTAGGAGACAAAACAAGATTAACGATTGTATCGATTCTCAAACAACGTGATTGTTGTGTCTGTGAATTCCTTGAAGTATTTGATATGAGTCAACCTTCTATTAGTCAACATCTTCGAAAGTTAAAGGATTTAGGTTTAGTGCAAGAAGAGCGTAGAGGTCAATGGATTTATTACTCTTTAAATCAGGCGAGTGATTTATATACGCTGTTGGAAGATATTTTAGCCCATGTGCCAGATCAAACAGAGAAAATTAAACAAATTGAGAAGAGTAATCCCACACTTCGGTGTGGTTGTTAATAAATAGTTAGAAAGGGAAGTGAGAAGGATGAGCAACACGGGGAAAAAACGCCTGTCTTTCCTAGATCGATATCTAACCCTTTGGATTTTTCTTGCAATGGCAGTAGGAATTGGAGTTGGCTATCTATCTCCTGGATTTGTTGAGGGAATGAATAGCTTACAAGTAGGAACAACCTCTATACCACTTGCGATTGGGTTAATTTTAATGATGTATCCTCCATTAGCAAAGGTTCGCTACGAAGAGATGGGGCGCGTTTTTAAAGATGTTAAAGTATTAGTATTATCATTGGTACAAAACTGGATTGTTGGTCCTGTTCTGATGTTTGCTTTGGCTGTTATATTCTTGCCGGATAAGCCAGAATATATGGTGGGATTAATCATGATTGGTCTAGCACGTTGTATCGCGATGGTGATTGTATGGAATGACCTTGCGAAAGGTGATACAGAATATGCGGCAGGGTTAGTTGCTTTTAACTCTGTATTCCAAATGTTATTTTTCTCAGTATACGCGTATGTGTTTGTAACAGTCATTCCAGAATGGTTAGGAATTGAAGGAGCTGTTGTAGATATAACAATGGCAGAGGTTGCAAAATCAGTCTTTATTTATTTAGGAATTCCGTTCATTGCAGGAATATTAACACGTTTTATCTTTGTAAAAACGAAAGGACGAGAATGGTATGAAAAAGTATTCATACCAAAGATTAGTCCAATTACATTAGTCGCATTATTATTTACAATCATTGTGATGTTCTCATTAAAAGGAGAAGTGATTGTTAGCGTACCATTTGATGTTGTACGTATTGCGATTCCATTACTCATTTATTTTGTAGTGATGTTCTTTGTTTCTTTCTTTATGGGCAAAAAAATCGGTGCAAGTTATGGGGTATCAACAACATTAGCATTTACAGCCGGAAGTAATAACTTTGAATTAGCGATTGCTGTAGCTGTAGGTGTATTTGGAATCCAGTCTGGTGCAGCGTTTGCTGCAGTTATCGGACCTTTAGTTGAGGTACCAGTTATGATTGCACTTGTAAATGTTGCGCTTTGGTTCCAGCGTAAATACTTTCAAACACAACCAAAATAACCATTCATAAAAAGGTGGAATTATCATGGAAAACAAAAAAACAATTTATTTCTTATGCACAGGAAACTCTTGTCGTAGCCAAATGGCAGAAGCTTGGGGGAAAAAATATTTAGGTGACAAATGGAATGTACTTTCTGCTGGTATTGAAGCGCACGGAGTAAATCCGAATGCAATTAAAGCAATGAAAGAAGTAGACATTGATATTACGGACCAAACATCTGATATCATTGACCGTGACATTTTAGACAAAGCAGATTTAGTTGTAACACTTTGTGGTCACGCGAATGATGTATGTCCAACACCATCACCACATGTAACGCGAGTTCACTGGGGATTTGATGATCCAGCTGGTCAAGAGTGGTCTGTATTCCAAAAAGTTCGTGATGAGATTGGCGGACGTATTAAAAAATTTGCTGAGACAGGAGAATAATTGAAAACAAAATAAGCCGAGAAAAAATTCTCGGCTTATTTTGTAAAGAAGGGGAGAAATCAGAGATGAAAAAGATTGAAATTTTTGATCCTGCAATGTGTTGCTCTACTGGGGTTTGCGGCCCAAGTGTTGATCCAGAATTAATTCGTATTTCAGTTGCTGTAAACAATTTAAAGAATAAAGGTATGAATATTACTCGCTATAATTTGGCCAGTGAACCAGATGCATTTGTTAATAACAGTGTTATTGGTCAGTTATTAATGGATAAAGGACCAGACGTGTTACCTGTAACTTTAGTAGATGGAAAAGTAGTAAAAGAAAAAAGCCATCTTACAAATGAAGAACTTGCACAGTTAACAGGTATAATAGAAGAAGAGTTGAGTCAAAAGCCAGTCGTACGTTTAAAGTTAAACGTGAAAAAATAGAGAAAGAAGTGAAAGGCAATGACAAACCTATTTAATCCAAGCACAATGGCATTTACACCATTTTTATTCTTTACTGGAAAAGGCGGAGTAGGAAAAACATCTACTGCATGTGCAACAGCCATTACGTTAGCTGATATGGGGAAACGTGTTTTGTTAATTAGTACTGACCCCGCTTCTAATTTGCAAGATGTATTTGAAATAGAACTAACCAATAAACCAAAAGTCATTCCTAATGTTTCGAATCTACAAGTGGCTAACTTAGACCCAGAAACAGCGGCTCATGAATATAAAGAGCGTGTTGTTGGTCCATATCGCGGGAAATTACCTGATACAGTAATTGCGACAATGGAAGAACAATTATCCGGAGCATGTACAGTAGAAATTGCAGCTTTTGATGAGTTTTCTACTTTACTTACAAACAAAGAATTAACATCGAAATTCGATCACATTATTTTCGATACAGCGCCAACAGGACATACACTCCGTCTTCTTCAGCTTCCAACAGCTTGGAGTGGATTCCTAGAAGAAAGTACACATGGAGCTTCTTGCCTAGGGCCATTAGTAGGTCTTGGTGATAAAAAAGAGTTATATAGTCAAACGGTTCAAGCGCTATCTAATCCGAAACAAACAACGTTGTTGCTTGTTACACGTCCTGATAGTTCTCCGTTACAAGAAGCGCAACGAGCATCTAAAGAATTAAAAGAAATTGGTGTTAGCAACCAATATCTACTTGTAAATGGCATCTTGAAAGACTATGTGCAAGATGACGATGTTTCAAAAGCATTGTTTATGAGACAATTACGTGCGTTAGAAAACAAGGCAGAAGAATTAAAAGGTCTTCCAACTTATGAAATTCCATTAGTACCGTTTAATGTTATTGGCATAGAGAATATGAGAAAATTGGTTCGACCAATAGAGAATCTTTCAATTCTAGATGAAGAACAACAAGAGGTTGCTGTACCTTCTCTTCAAAATTTGATTGCGAATCTTTCTGAGACTGGAAAAAGAGTTATTTTTACAATGGGAAAAGGTGGAGTAGGAAAGACAACTGTAGCCTCGGCAATTGCAGTTGGTCTTGCTGAAAAAGGCCATCATGTACATTTAACTACAACTGATCCAGCAGCCCATATTGATTATGTCATGCATGGAGAACAAGGAAATATTACGATTAGTCGAATTGATCCGAAGGTAGAAGTAGAAAATTATCGTAAGGAAGTTATTGAGCAAGCAAAAGAAACGGTAGATGAAGAAGGGTTAGCTTATTTAGAAGAAGATTTACGTTCCCCTTGTACAGAGGAAATTGCAGTCTTCCGTGCTTTAGCCGACATTGTTGAGAAAGCAAATGATGAAATTGTGATAATTGATACAGCGCCAACAGGCCATACATTATTGTTACTGGATGCAGCACAAACGTATCATAAGGAAATCGCACGCTCTTCCGGTGAAGTGCCACAGTCTGTGAAAAACTTATTACCACGTCTTCGTAATCCAGAAGAAACAAGCGTTGTAATTGTAACGCTTGCAGAAGCGACACCAGTTCATGAAGCAAGTCGCTTACAAGAAGACTTAAAACGTGCAGATATTAATCCAAAGTGGTGGGTTATTAATCAAAGTTTTTATGCAACACATACAAGTGATCCAGTATTAAGAGGAAGAGCGCAGTCTGAAGTACAGTGGATTCAAGCGGTTCAAAGAGAGTCAAAAGATAACTGTGTTATTATTCCTTGGCAATCGGAAGATATTGTGGGATATGAGAAGCTTAAAGCATTAGTAAAATAAAAAGGTTTCAAGTTGTAACATTACTATGAGGGGGAGAAATGGAAATGGATATTACAGACAAAGCAAAAGAGTTTATTGAAAATGCTATGAAGGAAAACGGTGTGTCAACATTACGCTTTACATTTGAAGGTGCTGGATGTTGTGGACCAAGCTACGGTATTAATTTAGGAGAAGCGCAAGAAAATGATGTAACAGAAACAGTAAATGGTATTGAAGTTGCAATTGATCCAAAGGTCATTGAAATTGTAAATACATTGACACTAGACTATGCAGAAGATCAACAAGGTGCAGGTCTTGTGATTAGTGGCGGATCGAATTGTTGCTAAATGAGTGCAAGTCATGGTGTATTCTACATAGCAGCGACTTAGATATCGAAAAGTTAAACTGAATTTATATATTCACTTATGCTTTGTTACATACGCGAATTATCAATGACCTCTGTTCCATTTATTACATCTTGCAAACATCTTTTTAAAAGTTATACTTTTTATATCAACGAAGAAATTTGTATCATTAATTATAAAATTCGACTATACCCTTGACTTAGGAGTTTGACAGGCTAAATTTCGGCCTGTTTTCTTGCTGCAACAAAGACATGTGCAATACTACTACATCTTGTGATAAAACAGATAAACATATTTTTTCATTAAAATTCTCCAATTATCTTATATTTTCATGGGGTGACTGAGTAGTTATCAGGTAAGCTACAAATTAGGATTGTGTTTCATAGGAGGTTTAAATGAAAAGAATATTGCCAGGAGCCATTTTATCTTATACCCAGTATGGATATTTAAAAGTGCCAAAAAATATTAAAAGCCAATGTCCGAATTGTGGTAAATCAAGTGAATTTGTGTTGAAAGCGAATTTTTACCAAGTGAAAAAAAGCGGATTATTCGCAGAAGGGTTCTGTTCTGAATGTAAAAAACCATCAGAGTTTGTCATTATGTTTCATAATTGTTCAGATCAAATCAATGAAGTAGATATCTATATGTATAATCCTTCAGCTTCAAAAGATCCTTTACATCGACTCGAACACAACAAAAAAATTCCGATAGATCTTCTCAAATCATATCGCTCTACCTTAAATATCAGTCAGTCAAAAGATCATTCTGCTACTGCAGTAATGTCAAAACGAGTTCTTGAAGGTATCCTCAAACATTTCCTTGGGGAGAAAACGAATGGTCAGTCTCTTTCCCAGCAATTCGAAAAATTTCCAAAACATGTTGATTTAACGAAACCAATTCAAAATATTGGACACCTTATTCATCCGGACAGTCCTTTTTATGAAATGCTTGAACTAAAGCAAGAAATTGACGATGAAACGATTGTTTTATTAACAGAATTATTGGAAGTCCTGATCGAATATTTATTTGTACTGCCTGAAAAAATCGAATTGATACATGACAAAATTGAACAGAAATTGAAATAGAATTCACATATGCGACTATCCATTTGAGAATAATAATATCCTTTCATATAAAGTGAAACTTCTATCAGTGATTTTTTCATCCCAACTGACGGAAGGCCCGCTAATATACAAAAAAGAAGATAGCCACCTACATATGAGCTGGTTATCTTCTTTTTTTGAACGTGCTTTTAAAAAGTACATTATTATTTTAATCAAAAATCTCCTTTACTACCCAGCCGACTACGCCATCTTTTTTATTAAATTATACCCGGTGCAGCTGACATCAACGACAGACACCACATCTCCTTTACTTACACTTTGCATACTATTAGAGCGTCTGAAGGGGCCAGAACGTTTTTCTAACACTTTCATATTTAGCAAAATTAATTGTTGATTCTAAAGAAGTAGTTAGCAGTAATTTGAGATGAAGATAATTGTGATATTGCATTCCATAAAAAAGAATGTTACCCTAAAAATAGAATTATGAGAGGACTGATGAGTGAATAATGATTAACTAATCTATATTTTAATTTGAAATTAATAGCTTCAAACTACAAAATATAGGGTTAGTCTATCCATTTTTTATAAATCAGTTCATACTTTATTTGTCATAATTCCAATGATTAATAAGGACTTATTAAGTATAAGTGAAAGACTAACCCTTCCAATTACAAATTGGGAGGTTTTTTTATTCTCTTATAGGTAAGTTGATATTTATCCCGCTATTCGCGGGCAGTAATACTCCCACCTCAAAATTCGGCGAAAGCATTGTCCAGCTCCAGTGGCTAGAATGTTCGGTGGCTTCGCTTCTTCCTACGAGGTAAAAAACACCTCTACGTCAGAAGCTCCATCCCCCTCACATT
This sequence comes from Bacillus sp. BP-3, assembly GCF_028401955.1. Classification (GTDB taxonomy): domain Bacteria; phylum Bacillota; class Bacilli; order Bacillales; family Bacillaceae_G; genus Bacillus_A. The sequence goes on along the minus strand of NZ_JAQOTJ010000015.1, from coordinate 35,529 downwards.
CTGAACGAGCCACTTCCGCTTTTCTGAAGAAGTTAGGCGGGAGATAAACTGTCCGTAAAAGCCCGATTGGTTCAGCTAATAATCAGCGGGGGATGAAGAAAACCTCCCACTGATTAAAGTTTCACTTTATTAATCTGTAACTGTAACCGAACAAATAAAGGAGAGAGAAAAATGAGTAATTCAGACACTATTGTTACACATGTAATGCTCTGTATAAGTCGTTAATATCCATCACGCTTATATAGAGGAATTAAAAAATTGATGGATATTCCGACTTTATATGAAAAGGGTTAATATATAAAGGAGGAATTATTATGTCAATGATAAAAGTTCAAGACTTAACTTTTTCATACCCAGGTAGCTTTGATAATATTTTTGAAGGTGTAAATTTTCAAATAGATACGGATTGGAAACTGGGGTTTATTGGTAGAAATGGACGAGGTAAAACGACATTCTTTAATTTATTATTAGGTAATTATGAGTATAGTGGGAAAATCACTTCTTCGGTAGAATTTAATTATTTCCCTTATCCAGTTTCGGATAAGAACAAGTTCACTCATGAAATCCTTGAAGAAATTTGTCCTCAAGCAGAAGATTGGGAATTCCTACGTGAAATATCCTATTTAAATGTTGATGCCGAGGTAATGTACCGACCATTTAGAACATTATCAAATGGAGAACAAACAAAGGTGTTGCTTGCTGCACTATTTTTGAATGAGGGGCAATTTCTATTAATTGATGAGCCAACAAATCATCTAGACACTGATGCACGAAAGATGGTCTCTGATTATCTAAGGAAGAAAAAAGGGTTTATTTTAATTTCACATGACAGAATCTTTTTAGATGGATGCGTTGATCATATCTTATCTATAAATAGAGCAAATATCGAGGTTCAAAGTGGTAACTATTCTTCTTGGAAGTTAAATTTTGATCGACAGCAGGAGCACGAAGAGGCTACAAATGAGCGTCTACAAAAAGACATAGGGAGATTAAAACAGTCTTCAAAGCGTTCAGCAGATTGGTCTCATCAAGTGGAAGCTTCCAAAAATGGAACAAGGAATTCAGGATCTAAGTTAGATAAGGGTTTTGTAGGACATAAAGCGGCCAAGATGATGAAGAGAGCAAAGAGCCTTGAATCAAGGCAACAAAAAGCTATTGAAGAAAAGTCAAAATTACTAAAAAATGTGGAGAAAACTGAGTCGTTAAAATTAGAACAATTAAAATTTCAGTCAAATGAATTGGTTGTTTTGGCTGATGTGTCTGTTAAGTATGTTAACCAAATAGTAAATGAACCAATTAGCTTCATAGTTGAACGAGGGGACCGAATTGTACTTGATGGAAAGAATGGAAGCGGGAAAAGTAGTATCCTAAAACTAATTTTAGGACACCTAATACAGCATACAGGCTCAGTTAATTTAGGTTCAGGACTCATCATTTCCTATGTCGGGCAAGATACTTCTCATTTGAAGGGATCGTTATCGGACTTTATTGAAGAGCACGAGATTGATGAGACGTTATTTAAATCCATCCTACGTAAGATGGATTTTGACCGAATTCAATTTGAGAAAGATATATCTCATTATTCTGGTGGACAAAAGAAAAAGCTGCTTATCGCTAAAAGTTTATGTGAAAAAGCTCATTTATATATATGGGATGAACCATTAAATTTTATTGATATTTATTCGCGTATGCAGATTGAAGAGCTTATTCAACAATTTAATCCCACAATGGTTATTGTTGAGCATGATAAGGCATTTCAACAAACAGTTGCAACAAAAACTATATCTATATAGTTCAAAGTGAATGATTGAAGATATAATCAGTAAATTAAGTCATTAAACTATAGGGTGCTTTAATGGAGTGATGAAAAAAGCCTAATTTCTCTACAATAAATTGAGAAATTAGGCTTTTTAACAGGAAAAGTAGGATACATATTTACAGAATGCACTCATAAACGGGAATATGATATAAGACCATAAGGTTTTCCTACTATTTTAATAAAGAACTTTTTTATGTCAGGATAAAGAACTATGTGAAAATCAGGAACAAAGCATGAAAAAACAATAATTCATGCTTTGTTTTTTTATTTGTAATGATAATACCAAAAAGGTAAGGAGGATGAAATAAATTAAACATGAGATGTTTCAGATGAAAAGAAAACGTGAAACTTGTCCTTATGGTACATAAGTGTATACAGCTTATACATTGGCTGCATATCTTAAAATAACTGTATAAATCAATCGTGTCAGGAGAGATTGTATGAAAGTCATAATTTTGTGTGGGGGGAAAGGACTAAGGATGCAGGGGATTTTAGAAGATGTTCCTAAACCACTAGTTCGGGTACAGGGAAAGCCTCTCATTTGGCATATTATGAACTGGTATAGTAAATTTGGACATCAGGAATTTATATTGCCGTTAGGATATAAAGGGGAACAAATTAAAGAATATTTCATGAACTATAATTGGAAAGAGTCTGATTTGGTTTTAGATCTTCAAAAAAATCAGTATCAATTGCTTGAGGAACAAAAATCGTGGAATATAAAGTTCATTGATACAGGAATGGAAACAATGACTGGAGCAAGGTTGAAAAGGCTTGAAAATCATGTGCAAGATGAACTGTTTTTATTAACTTATGGTGACGGGTTAGCACATATAGATATTAATGAGCTTATAAAAATTCATAAAGAAAAAGGAAAAGTTGCAACACTGACTGGCATTAGGAAAAATAGTCAGTATGGTTTATTGCAGGTTGAAAACGGAATTGTTACAGAATTTAAGGAAAAACCCTTACTTGATAGTTTAATAAATGGAGGTTTTTTTGTATTTAATAAAGCGATATTTAATTACTTAAGTGATGAAGATACGTGTATTCTTGAGGAAGAACCATTGCGAAATTTAATAAAAAATAACGAACTAGCGATTTACGAATATAATGGTTTTTGGATTAGTGTGGATACTCCAAAAGATTTGAAGGATGCAAATGAAAAATGGGATCCTCATATAAAATAACTCAAAGGAGTGAAAAGATATTGAACTCTAATGATAGAAAAGGGAATGTACCTCGTCCATTTATTCCCTCTAAAGAAAAAATAAACTTTCAACTATCTCGAAAAATCCCTGTCAAAAATAGGTCCGCACATTCTACAGTCAATAAAAATATTCAATTAGATTCTAATAAGAACGTTAGACACGGCAAGCATCTTTGCGTCATAGTAGGAACAGAATATGTTTTAAAAGTAATTGCTTTACAGCAATCTTTAATGGAGAACACAAAAGAGTGTACATTGTGGATTTGTTGTATTGATTCAGTTGCTTATTCAATATTGAAGGAAATGAATTTGAATCAAGTCATGCTTATACGAGTAGAAGAAGTGGAGGATAATCGTTTAAAAAGTATTAAGGCAGAAAGAAAAGTTAATGAGTATTGTTGGACTTTGAAGCCTGTTTTCATAGAATATTTACTTGTGAATTTTGAATTACCATCAGTTCTTTACTGTGATGGTGATTTGTGTTTTTTCTCTAATCCTGCTGTTATATTTGATGAATGGGGAAGGGATTCTATTTTTCTTTGTCCGCAGAGGGATCGTGATTGGGTAGAACAAGCATATGGTAAATATCAAGCAGGATTAATCGGCTTTAAAAATGATTCTTACGGATTAAAAAGTGTAAGATGGTGGAAAGAAAAGTGTTTGGATTGGTGTAGTTCAAATCCTGACAATGAAAGGTTTGGAGATCAAAAATATTTGAATGATATTCCTGTTTATTTTCCGAAGGTAAAGATATCAAAAAATCTAGGAGTAAACGCAGCCCCATGGAATTGTATTTACAATAATAATTTTAGTGTTTCTAAAAATTTAAATGAAGTATATATTGAGACAAATCAATTAATTGTTTATCATTTTGCATGTATTACAATTTTTAGTGAAAGTGAATTTGATCTTTGGTCTTTAGGGAAAATTGACATACCTAACAATATATTAGATTGTATTTACACTCCTTATTTAAGTCGAATTCACTCCATTCTTAGTGAATTAAAGTTTAAAATTGGTGAAGATGCAAATAAACTTTTAAGTAGTAAACACATTAATGAAGCAATGACCCCATATAAGAATTCAAATTTAAGAAGACAAATGAATCAGTGGGATAATTTCTTGAATTTTTCATTCATTATAAGTCAAAAATATATTATTCAAGGGCTAACCTGTTATTATTCACTAGTAAATCAGGCAGAAAACTTTACTGTATGGATTTGTTGTATGGATGATGTAACTTACCAAACTTTAGTAAAGTTGCAGTTAAAACATGCTATTCTCATTCACGTTAAGGAGATAGAAAGTCAAGAATTCCTAAATGTAAAGAATCAAAGAAGCTTGAAAGAGTATTGCTGGACGTTAAAAGCCCCGTTATGTCTTCATATATTGCAACATTTTCCCGAAGTTGATCACATTATATATTGTGATGCAGATATGTACTTTTTTTCTAACCCTAACATAATTTTGCGTGAATGGTGGAAATATTCCGTTTTTCTATGCCCGCAAAGGGGTACAACAGAACTTGAAAATATACATGGTATGTATCAAGCCGGTTTAATTGGATTTAAAAATGATAAAAATGGTAAGGAAATTTTAGAATGGTGGAGAGATAAGTGTCTCGAGTATTGCGAAGATAAGTATGATGTTGAATTTAATAGATGGGGAGACCAAAAATATTTAAACCATATTCCTAATTTATTTTCTAATATTAAAATCATAAATCAAAAAGGGATTAATGCCGCTCCGTGGAATGTAATTTTAAATAATCAAGATATGATAAGGATTGAAAACAAAAAGGTTTTTGTAACTAACGATGAATTAATTGCCTTTCATTTTGGTAGCATGCAAATTTTTAATATGAATGAGTTTGATTTATGGAAGCATGAACATCTTAAAATTTCCCCATTAATTTTAAAAGAAATTTACGTTCCTTACATCGAAAGCATAAGAAACACATGCCATATACTCTACAATAGTCTTATAATGCACCTCACCCCATTATATGTAGAAGCATCGCATAAATTTTCAGTTAAAAACTATTATCAGTATACTTCCTTGATAAATTTAAACTATAAATGAAATTTTAAAATATGACGTTAGCTCATATAAAAACTATAAAAAAGGGTGTAAGAAAATAATAATGAATATCCTTTTTAAAGATTGTAAGATACTTGTTACTGGTGGATATGGATTTATTGGTTCCCATTTAATACAGAGGTTATTAAAACTTCAGGCAAATGTAGGCATTTTGACAAGAGAATCATCAAATTCGTGGCGGTTTAATAACGCATTAAGTAGTGTGGAAGTGTATAAGGCAGATATACGAAATAAAACACAAGTTCAAAATATAATAAAAAAATTTCATCCGGATTATATTTTTCATTTTGCTGCATACGGTGTGAATCCAGCTCATAAAGACTATATGAGTGCAATTGAAACAAATGTTATAGGGACTATAAATGTTATTGAAGCTGCTAAGTTAGTAGATTGTAAAAAAATTATAAATTTAGGAAGTAGTTCGGAATATGGAGATAAGAGTGAATTGATTGATGAAAACATGGTATTAACTCCTGTAGATATATACGGAAGCAGTAAAGCGGCGGCTACAATAATAGCTCATCAAATTGCTCGTGAAAATAATATTAACATAATAACCCTTAGACCTTTTGGCGTATTTGGAGAAATGGAAGCACCAAATAAACTTTTTGCTCACATCATTTTACAAACATTGCAAAACAGGAATGTGGATTTAACTCTTTGTGATCAATTGAGAGATTATTGTTATATAGATAATATTGTGGACGCTTGTATTCTAGCAATTGAGAATGATTCTGTGCAGAATGATATTTTTAATATTGGGAGTGGTGAGGTGCATCAATTAAAGTATTATGTAGAATTACTCTTTAGGCACTTACAGACGGATAAACAACCAAATTATGGTGCACTTCCTTATAGAGAAAGTGAGAGGTGGGTTCCTAAGCCGAATATTAATAAAGTTAAAAAGATTCTTTTCTGGGAACCGAAAATAAGTGTTGAAGAAGGAATAATTAGAACAATTAGATGGTATAAACGTAATGTGCATTTATATCCAAATTTATAGTTTAAAGGTGTGAACCGCTTGTTAAATCATAATTTTAATAATGTATTTCATGGAAAAAGGGTTCTCATTACAGGACATACAGGCTTCAAAGGTTCTTGGTTATCGATATGGTTGAGGGAACTAGGTGCGACCGTTATTGGATATTCTTTGGACCCTAAAAATAAAAAGGATAATTTTGTTCTAACAGATCTCCAAAGAGACATAATTGATTTACGGGGAGATATTAGAGATTTTAATAAATTGAATGATGTTTTTAGTAAATATAAACCCGAAATTGTATTTCATATGGCAGCACAATCACTTGTTAACTATTCATATCATCATCCCCAATATACGTACGACGTAAATGTTATGGGAACGCTAAATATATTAGAAGCAGTTAGAACACATGAATCGGTTAAAGTATGTATTATGGTTACTAGTGATAAATGCTATGAAAATAAAGAATGGGTTTGGGGATACCGAGAAAATGATTCTATGGGTGGGCATGATCCATATAGTTCTAGTAAAGGCTGTTGTGAACTTTTAATTTCTTCTTATCGAAATTCTTACTTTCCAGAGAAAAAATATGAGCGCCATCATAAAGTTATTGCCAGTGTTAGAGCAGGCAATGTAATTGGTGGAGGCGATTGGTCTGTAGATAGAATCATTCCTGATTGTATACGTGCGTTGGAAGCGAATCAAAAAATTATAATAAGGAACCCTCATGCAGTGCGCCCTTGGCAACATGTTTTGGAACCGTTAAGTGGTTATTTGCTTTTAACTGAAAAAATTTTAACAGAAGGAACACGTTTTTCGGGGGCATGGAACTTTGGGCCAAAACCAAGTTGCATTGTCCCAGTAGAAGAAGTTGTAATTCGTTTAGTAAAGAGTTGGGGATCGGGTAGTTGGGGGATAGTAGATGTACAAGAGGAGGAATTTCACGAAGCTTCATTATTGAATCTTGATATTAGTAAAGCAAAATTCCAACTGAATTGGAGCCCGAGGTGGTCTCTTCAACAGGCATTAGACAGAACGGTTGAATGGTATAAAAATTATAATATAAATACTAGCATGAGAGGGATATGTGTAAAGCAAATTCAGCAATATTGTCAATCATAAGTAAAGAGAATAGCACCTTTCATATGTTAGGAAGCCAATGATAAAAACGTGAGTGAAAAGGAACCTCGGGTAACGTACTCTTGTAAAGAGTCGTTAATTCAAGGTTTTGTTTATTTTTAGCGAATGAATTCATTTTTTTACTTCTGTTCTTGAGAGTAAGAGAACTACCTAATTTATTGATGTTGATTTTGATGAATTATAAAAAACAGGGAGTGCAATGAAGAGTAAGAGTCTCCATTTTAGGGAATAGATAAGAGAACATACTGTATATTTTATATTTTGACAGAAACGAATCCTATTTGATAAAAAAGTATATAATTCATTTGTTAAAAAGGAAGTGTAGCATGAATAAAGAAAAAAAGTATACAATTGTCGGCACTGATATTGATGAAGTGAAGAGTCTGAATAAGAACTCTGGTTTATCATATAACGAGGTAAAACAATTATTAGCAAAACAAATGAAGAGAAAGTGAATATACATAAGGCCATAAACACATTGTTTATGGCCTTATGTATATTGTTATAACTGATTACACATTAAAAAGGCACTTATTATAGGTGTATTTTCTTTAAATGCAAGACTAATTTGGCGATATTTTTTTTGCTTTAGTTTTTTTATTTCAATGTTTTTATGAGATTGAAAAAATAGTTCAGGTCCCATGCTTATTCCAATGTTTTGTGAAATCATATTCACAATCGTTTCACAATTCAATACCTCTAATATAATGTTTGGATATACTTCATGAGCAGATAAAGTTTCTACAACTAATGATTGATAGGGGCCTTTTGGCATAATAAAATCCATATTAGCGATAGTCTTTATATCAATTGTTTTCTCTTTAACAAGAGGATGATTTTCCGGTAATCCTAAGACAATTTCATCTTTTGTAATAGGTATGGATTGAAATTGTTTTTTTGTATTTTCTTCTATAATAAATCCTACATCTACAGTGCTATTATGAATCCACTCGACAATTTCCACGTAAGTGCCTTCAAATAGTATCACTTTAATTTCTGAATAGTTCTCTTTAAACTGTGAGAGCATTTTGGGTAATATTTGAGAGGCTGCACTTGTAAATGCACCTATTTTTAAAGTGCCCTCTAATTGCTTGTTTTGCAGAGAGATTTCTTGTTTAATAATAGATTCGCTGTTTAAAATTTGTTGTATATGAGGAAGGATTCGATTTGTAAAAGCAGTTTTTTGAATCTTTGCTTGTTTATTTCGATGCAATAAAGGATAACCAAATTCTTTTTCTAAACTAGAAATAGCATGACTTACTGCGGACTGTGTCATGTTAAGTTGTTCAGCTGCTCTTGTGAAATTTCCTAGTTCAACTACTTTTTGGAGTACCTCGTATCTTGCTATAGTCATGAGTTTATTTCATGCCTCCTATGCTAAATATTAATTTCACTAATCTTATTATACCCTTTACGATTGAAATTGGAATAATTACAAAAGGGTGATGACTTTGAAAAAGATCTTTTTATTAACAATAGGAATGTTTGCGTTAGGAGTGGACGCTTATGTAATGGCAGGGATTTTACCAAGTATTGCAGATGAATTTCATGTATCTATAGGGAAAGCGGGGCAGGCAGTAAGTATATTTACATTATGTTATGCGTTTGCAGCACCTTTGTTCGCTTCAATAATGGGTAAAACGAATGCAAAACATATATTATTAATAGCGTTGTCTATTTTCGTATTAGCCAATGTAGTAAGTGCAATTACTAACAATTTTATTATGTTATTAATTTCAAGAGGAATAGCAGGTATAGGTGCTGGTTTGTATTCACCATTTGCATCATCGGCAGCTATTACAGCCGTTCATGAAAACAAAAAAGGTAGAGCGCTAGGAATGATATTATTTGGAATGAGTGCTGGAACGGTAATAGGTGTTCCAATTGGTATATATATTGCGGATATTTATGGATGGCGAATGACAATATGGTTTATTATTGTAATCGGTGTAGTAGGAATATTAGGGTTATTGTTTAGGTTTCCAGTCATACAATCAACACATTTACCAACATTAAAAGAGCGGCTAGCGATGTTTCAAAACAAAGCTATTTCATTGGTCATGTTTATAACGACGATATTAAGTTTTTGTAGCTTAGGTTTATATACATACTTAGATTTAATAATAGCTTCTTATGGATTTGAAAAATCCGTAGTCTTTATATGGATGTGGGGGATAGGGGGCATCATCGGCAGCTTAATTATAGGATATGTGATGGATTTCTATAAGAAGCCTAAAATCATATTAATATTTTTAATGGTTATCATGTTTTTATCTTTAATATGTATGGGGATTTTTCAGCACATAGCAATTTTGGTAGCAATCTGTTTAATTTTTTGGGGGGCGACTGGCTGGGCCGGATTAGCGACTCAACAAAAAACATTAATTGAAATAAGCCCTGAACATGCTACTATTTCTATTGCTTTGCTTAGTTCTATTAATTATTTTGCTGGTTCGATGGGAACACTGGTAAATGGTATATTTTTAGAAAATAACATACCTCCTTTAGATTTGCCGTATTTTACAGCTTATATATTAATAATTGCGATTGGAATGCAAATTATTTTAATAGCAAAAAAGAAGTATAGAGAATTAAATCAGTAATGTATTGTTTATACAAAAATAGTCTAAGTCATGTATTTTGTCTTAGGCTATTTTTATTTTTTAATTTATTTTGGATAAAGAAAGTGAAATGAAAAAATTTATTTATATTTGCACAAACAATTTTATAATAATGGATGATATGGTAAGATTTTATGTATTGTGTGCATTGTGTGCATTATTATACAAGATAAGTATGTTTATTACGATAATGTACTATTTTTGTAAACCTTTTCTAATGAATTTCGTTTATACTTGTTAAGTGGAATTGGTAGAATTTCGAAATGTAAATATTTACATAGTTTTTAGAGAAAGATGGGGTGACTAGAATGCCCACACCAGTAAAGAAAAATAGTCGTTATATGGTTGGATTAGATAGTCTAAGAGGCTTAGCCATACTAGGTGTTATTTTGTATCATATCAATTTTAACTGGTTGCCTGGAGGATTTTTAGGTGTTACTGTGTTTTTTGTCCTTTCGGGTTATTTAATTACGGATATTCTTGTTGTTGAATGGAAGGAAAAAGGAAGAATTGACTTAAAGAACTTCTGGCTGCGCCGGGCGAGGAGATTACTTCCAGGAATGTTTGTCATGCTCGTTATAACCTTAGCGTGGATTACAATTTCTCATAGCTCATTACTTTGGAAAATGCGTGGAGATTCAGTAGCAGCTTTATTTTATTTTAGTAACTGGTGGTATATTTATCACAAGTTATCATATTTTGATAGTTTTGGTACAGTTTCTCCACTAAATCATTTTTGGTCGTTAGCTGTTGAGGAACAGTTTTATGTAGTCTGGCCGCTTATCATTGGTTTAGGACTTTCGTATGTAAAAAACCAATCACGTCTGACTTTATTTATTTTTCTCGGAGCGATTGCTTCAGCTGTCGCGATGGCAATGATATATGTACCAGGGGCCGATCCAAGTAGAGTTTATTACGGTACCGATACTAGAGCGTTTTCTTTACTGATTGGTGCAGCACTTGCTTTCATTTGGCCGAGCAGTAGATTGGCTCAGAAAATTATCCCACAAGCTCGTCTTGTTCTTGATGTAATTGGAGGGATAGCTCTTATTGTTATTCTCGGTATGTTTTGGAAGACGAATCAATATGAACCATTCTTATATCGCGGAGGAATGTTCCTTTTATCGATTGCTACGGCAATATTAGTTGCGAATCTTGCTCATCCAGCTAGCCGTATTAGTGTATTTTTAAGATTTAGACCTTTACGTTGGGTTGGTGTTCGATCTTATGGGATATATCTTTGGCATTATCCGATTATCACATTAACAAGTCCGCAAGGAAGTGCTGGGGAATTTCAGCTCACAAGAGCTATTTTTCAATTTTTTCTTATTTTGTTTATGGCACAAATTTCATGGAAATTTATCGAAAATCCAATTCGTAAAGGCGCATTGAAGAATTTTCGTTTGCGTAACTTTAGAATAAGAAACTTAGCGATAGGTGGTAAGTTAGCTTTAGTGTTTGCAATATTTGTTACGATGACAGCTAGTTTTGGTTTATCAACGGCAGGTAAAGCAAAAGAGAATACTAGGAATAAAGTAGAGTCGGTACAAACGGAGAAAAAAGATCAGCCTAAGCATCCAGATGTAGTTTTTGAAGAACCCGCTAATAAACCAGCAGAAAATAAAGAAGAAGTTCATTCTACGGAGTCTAAAGAATCTGCGACGATGACAGCTATTGGAGATTCAATTATGATCGATGTCACTCCAAACTTAAAAAATGCATTTCCTAATATTAATATTGATGCAAAGATTGGAAGGCAAATGTCTGAAGCGACCACTGCGGTTGACAGAATGAAAAAAGAGGGTACTTTAGGTCAATGTGTTATTATTGGATTGGGTACAAACGGAGCATTTACGACTGAGCAAATAACATCATTAATGAAGTCAATAGGTAATGAGCGTAAAGTTATATTGGTAAATACAAGAGTGCCGCGACCATGGGAATCAGTGGTGAATAACAAGTTAAAAGAGACAGCGTCAAAATTCCCCAATATTACGCTAGTTGATTGGTATTCAGAAAGTGCTGGGAAGAAGGAATATTTTGAACCGGACGGGGTTCACTTGACGAAAGCAGGGGAAGATGCATATACTACGCTTGTAGTGCAGAGTATTAAAAAGTAGAGTAATAGCAAATCGATATTATTTTACTTGCTATCACTTAGATGTGAAGAACCTTATTTTTAAATATATTTCTATATGTATGCAAATTTCAAATATATGGATTAGATAGGTAGAAAAGAGTGAGATTGCACTTACATTTAGTTTACATATGAGAAGAGAGTCGCGTTTGAACGTGACTCTCTTTATTATATTATGATGATGTATTTTGTAAAAATTGAGAGTACAAATCGTAAAAATAATTTGGGCGAAAAATATTTGCAGCATGACCGGCTAATGGGATTTCTTTATATGAAACATTTGGAAGGATAGACTTTAAATCGAATAAACAAGATTTATAGAGATGATCATGTTCTCCCATTACCCATAAAATTGGTTGCGTTAGTTCTCGTAATCGGGATTTTAAATCGAATTCCAAACGATGCCTTAGTGACTCTCGAATAATAGATCTGTGTAATTGTAATCCAAATCGATAGTAAATATTTTTGGAAACGATCGCAAATGGGTTTGCTTTTAGAATGCCACTTGGAAATATAGTACTTGCATACTGATATAGCCAAGAAGAGTACTCATTATTACGTTTGTCCCAAAACTTTTGAAAGACATTAAATAACTTAGAGGGGTTATTGTAATGACCTCCAATATGGCAAAGACTTAATACTTTTTCCGGGTACCTATGAGCAAATAAAGTGGCAATATAGCATCCATAGCTTAGGGCGCAAATGTGAGCTTGCTGGATCCCCTCTTTTTCATATAAATCAGATAATTGCTCTACTAATCGATCTAAAGAAAAGTCAATGGCTTGTCCTTTGTCATCACCATGGCCAAGTAAGTCGTACGTGATGATGTTATAAGATGAGGAAAATAGTTTACACTCTTTTTTAAATGCACGACGATTTCCAACTAATCCATGAATGAATATAATAGTTTTTTTCTCAAACTCTTTTTTTGTTTGCAAAAGTATGCCCCTTTCAAGTCTATGGTAGAAAAATATGTTCTACTAGAATGTTGTTATCGCTAGTAAGCTTAGGCACTGATTATGCTCGGAATATTGAAATAGATGAAGAATATAACTTTATATAATAATAGAAATCATATGCCCCTTTTTTTAGGGGGCGAGAGCATCTGGCCATGCATAGAAGCGGTCAGTGCCTTTTCCTGTCACATGCAAGGTTTAAAACAAAGAGAGAAAGCAAGTGTAGGTCATTTTTTATTCTGCAAAGAATCGACTTATACGCAAAGGAAATCAAAATATCTATATAAGTTAAGTTGTTTTTCATGTTTAGTAGATTGAGTATAACTATCTTTAAGTACCAGGTAATAATACCAGATGATTGTATGAGTTGTAAAGATAACTTTCCAACATGGGTGTATTAATCTTAGGTATATCGGAAACTGTAAAATAATTCAATTTATTAATTGCTGACGTAGTCATCAAAAAAGAGGATCTTCCAAGTATTTGTATAGTATTCATTTTGTAAAAGTATAGTGAAAACTATGCGAACTGAATTTCATGTCTTTTAATTACAGCCATCCATCATTTTTTTTAATGGTTTCTATTAAAATAATTCATTTTATTTATTTCTATTATAAATATATAATAGCGATTAGGTGAGTGTATAGGACTGTTAGCTATTTTCTTTCGTTTTTAATTTAGATGTGAAAGATTAAAAATGTATAAAGTTTACCTATGAAGCTAACTATTTCTATGAGAATAGTTAGCTTCATAGGTGTTTGAGAAAAGGTTTTATTTCATATATTTTCTAATACCATTTTTCATTATGATGGAAATGTAGTTATAACAATGAATTGATGATACCAAAATCTTGTAATCTTTATACATACATAAACCGTAATTTATGCTATTGAGGATGAAATAATGATTGTACAACAGGAGGCATTATTATGGAGCTGCGTCATTTGAAAACTTTTATTATTGTAGCAGAGAGCGGAGGGTTTACACGGGCTGGGGAAAGACTCGGATATACACAATCAACAATCACAAATCATATTCAATCTTTGGAAGAAGCAATTGGAAGTCCGTTGTTTGATCGCCTCGGTAAAAAGATAGTTTTAACTGAAGTAGGAGAGCATATGCTTTCTTACGCGCAAAAAATATTGGCATTATCAAATGAGGCACTGGAATCATCTCAAATGAACGGCAAACCATCAGGAACGATACGTATTGGGGCAAATGAGTCTTTAATGATATATCGATTACCTGTTATTTTATATGAATTTAAAAAGAAGTATCCGCAAGTCCATATCATTTTACAGCCATCAGAGAGCCAGGAGTTGCATAATGAATTGAAGTCAGGGAAATTTGATTTTGCTTTATTTACAAATCCAGAAAAACTAGGTGTAGATATTGTCACTCGTTCACTTGTTAGAGAAACGATTGTGCTTGTTGCTCCGCCGGGGCATCCGTTAACGAAGCAAAAAGTTGTTACTCCTGCTGATTTGGAAGGAGAAATGTTATTGCTTACTGAGCCAGGAAGTTATCGAGACTTACTAGAAAAATGGCTAAAAGAAGAAGGGATTAGCTGTTCACGTATTCATTTTTGGAGTATCGAGGCAATTAAACAAACTGTTATGTGCGGGCTAGGGTTATCGTATTTACCGCTTATTACAGTTAAGGAAGAAATTGAGCGTGGAAAGTTAATCGCGCTGCCGTGGATGTACAGTGAGGATTTTGTTACAACTGAACTGGCGTATCATAAAAATAAATGGTTGACTCCAGCGATGAAGAAGCTGATAGAAATGATAGAGAAACATGCAGAGAACTGGCGAGAGACAATTTAGTTTCCTAAGGTGTATAGAGATTAGAATAAAAGAAACACCTAGGAATAGACGGGAGGAAAACGTAATGAATGAACGTATGAAAGAAATTATACTTGTTGTAGTTGGATCGCTATTATTCGCGATTGGAATTAACTTTTTTGCTATTCCAAATCGATTATCAGAAGGAGGAATTATCGGTCTTACGGTAATTACTTACTATTTGTTTGATTGGTCTCCTGGTACTGTAAACTTAATAATGAATGCTATCTTACTTGCAATTGGTTATAAATTTTTTGATAAGAAAACGATGATATATACAATTCTTGGGATTATATCCACATCATTCTTTTTGTATATCACAGAAGGTGTGGCAACTCCAGTAAATAATGATACATTATTAGCAGCTCTGTTTGCAGGAGTTTTTGTTGGGGTTGGTTTAGGATGTATGTTTCGTGCGGGTGGTACATCAGGCGGTTCAGCTATTATAGCTAGGTTAGCAAATCAATATTTAGGCTGGAGCGTTGGAAAAGGTGTACTCATTATCGATATCGTTGTTATTGCTGGCTCAGTATTTATTATTGGACAAGAGAAAGCTATGTATACACTTGTTGCGGTCTTTATCGGTGCAAAGGTTATTGATTTTATTGTGGAAGGGTTAGATACAAAAACAGCAGTGACTATTATTTCAAATTATCCAGATATTATTCGAGAAGCCGTTATGCAAAATATGACACGTGGTGTAACAGTATTGGAAGGACGAGGCGGTTACACAGGAAATAATAAGGAAGTGTTATATGTTGTTATTAATAAACAAGAACTTGTTCAATTAAAACAAGTTGTGAGCCGAAAAGATAACAATGCCTTTGTCGTTATTCATGATGTACGAGATGTATTAGGCGGCGGCTTTAAAGCAAGTTAAAAAATCTAGCCTTCAAATAATTGGAGGCTAGATTTTTTTGTATAGTAAAAAGTTATTATGGTTCTATGTTGGAAATCATGGCAATTGAGAGGGAAATTACTCGGGATTTATAAAATATCTGTTTTAATTTCAATGTAGTTATATCATAATAAAACGATGTATTTTGTAACGAAAAGCTATTCTTTTTGTATTATGAATGCTTACAAAAATGTAAGGTTGCTGAAATGTAATTCGATTCTATGGGTGCTACTTTTCAATTAAATTAATAGAAGATGCTTTGAAAGGAGAAGTGAAATGAAAACAGACATGGAGGTAACAAGTAGAAGTGAAAAGAAAAGGAAGCGCTCTAAAAAAAGAGTTTTTATATGGTTTTTAATAATTCCTGTGCTGTTTCTTGTTATTGGAGGAATAGGCTACAGTTCCTTTATATATAGTAAAGCAAAAGCGGTTGTAAGTAATTCATACGCTGAAATAAATAAGTCTGATAAACGCGATACAGAAGTGGCTCCTTTAAAAGATAATATTTCTGTTTTAATTATGGGTGTAGATGAAAGTGAGCAAAGGAAAAGTCAATATGGTGAAGCGGTTCGTACGGATGCCTTGTTATTAGCGACAATCAATAAAGATGATAAATCAGTAAAGTTAGTTAGCATTCCTCGCGATTCGCGCGTATATATACCTTCAAAAAAGAAATTAGATAAAATTACGCATGCGCACGTATTTGGCGGGGTGGAAAGCACACGTGATACGGTTGAACGCTTTTTAAATGTTCCTATTGATTACTATGTGAAATTTAATTTTGAATCATTTATTAAAATAGTAGATTCACTTGGTGGTATTGATATTGATGTCCCGGTTACTTTTACGGAACAAGATAGTAAAGACCAGGCTGGTGCCATCCATCTTGAAAAAGGGTACCAACATTTAAATGGGGAACAAGCGCTCGCATTAGCGAGAACACGGAAAATTGATAGCGATGCAATGCGTGGTCAAAGACAGCAACTTGTAATCGAAACAATTATCAAAAAAGCAGTATCAGTTAATTCCATTACAAAACTTAGTCCATTATTAGATGCAGTGGATCAAAACTTGAAAACAAACTTAACCTTCAATGATATGTTGGCAATTACAAAAAATATGGCAGGAACAGACTTGAAGTTAGAAAAACTACAAGTACAAGGTACAGACAAACGTATTAAAGGTATTTATTATTATCAACCAGATGAGAAAAATGTAAAAGAAATATCAAAGCAATTGAATGATCACCTTGGGATTGCTGAAAAATCAGTATCCAATAAATAAGAAAAAGGTTGGCTTTTTGCTAACCTTTTTCTATTTGTTATAATCATGAGCAGCACTCGATTATGTATGAATTTTAGAACATACATAACAGGGCCGTTATTTTTTTACATCATACATTGTTAAAACAAGTTGCCGGGAAAAATTCTTAAAATGATAACTAAGAGATACCGTCTAAATCGCGAAGGGTGTTTCTTAGCTATATAAGGATATTTTCGATAGTCGAATGTAATTATGTGAATAGTTTCGCTAACATATAAAACGCAACACCCCAAATAATCACACCAGAAATTTTATTTAATAGTTGTATTCGTTTTCCGGATGCATCAACTTTCCCTAGTATCCGTCCAGCAATCGCTAATCCGATAAACCATAACCAAGAAACGAAAATTGTTGCGAAGGTAAATGCCCATTTTTCAGTTCCTATATATTGAATGGAATTTGTTCCAATCACTCCAATCGTATCTAAAATAGCATGTGGATTTAATAAAGAGACAGAAGCTGCAAATACAATTTGTTTTTTTATAGTGATTGTTTGTTCTTCATTTTTGGACGCGGTAGGTTCACTTTTCCATATTGCCCATCCCATGTAAAGAAGAAAGAAAAATCCAATTGTGTAGAGTGCAGTTGTTAACCAGGAAAATGTTAATAGTACAAGAGATACACCTTGTACAGCAACCAAAATTAAAATAGTGTCACAGGTTGCCGCCGTTATAACAACTGGAGCAGCTTTAAATAATGTAGATTGACTGGCACCTTGATTAAAAACAAACACATTTTGTACACCTAAAGGTATAATAAGTCCAAATGCAAGAATGATACCATGAAGAAATGCTTCACTCATTTTTTTACCTCCTATGTAAAAGCGTTTTTAGGGTGTAATAATTACTTATTGGTGTCTAGTATATAAAGGGAAATATCAATTGTATCCATCCATATGGATGGATGATGACCCAACCAAAATAAATACTGTAATTGTAGAAACAAAATTGGAGTGATATTATGGAACAGCTTGATTGGAAACCCAATACTTTGTCACCAATTCCTTTATATAAGCAAATTGAAGACTATATAAAAGAGAAAATTGCAAATGGAGAATGGACAATCGGTACGAAATTACCGTCTCAACGAACGTTAGCTGATGCCTTTAAAGTGAACAGAAGTACAATTGTTACTGCATTAGATGAATTAGCTGCTCAAGGATTAATCGAAGGAAAAGGAAGACAAGGAACGAGAGTAATAAATAACACATGGGGGCTATTAACTTCTTCGGCACCTCTGAATTGGAGTTCATATGTTGATACTGGAATGCATTATCCTAATTTACCTACAATTCGAGAAATTAACCGAGCAGAGTTTGATCCAAATATCATTCGATTAGGAACAGGTGAACTTTCGTCAGAACTTTTGCCGCAAGAGAAGACCAAGCATATTATGAATATACTTTCGAGGCAGTATATACCTTTAGGGTATGAAGAACCAAAAGGGGATATTTTACTACGCGAGCAGCTAGCAAAGTATTTACAAACGTTAGGAATACAAGCATCTCCTTCAACTATTTTAGTTGTTTCAGGCGGCATTCAGGCTTTACAGTTAATTTCTATGGGGATATTACAAAAAGGAGCAACAATTTTAGTAGAAAAACCCTCTTACTTATATTCTCTTAACATTTTTCAGTCAGCAGGGATGCGTTTAATTGGTATTCCGATGGATCAAGATGGAATACAACCAACACTTATCTCAAAATATAAAAAGCAATTTCATGGCTCGCTGCTTTATACTATTCCTTCTTTTCATAATCCGACTGGTACCTTGATGAGTCACAAGAGAAGAAAGACGCTTGTAGAAACTTGTAATGAAATTGGTCTACCTATAGTAGAAGATGGAGTGTATCAAGATTTGTGGTTTGTCTCGCCATCTTCAAAGCCATTAAAAGCGTATGATAGAAGTGGGAGTGTTCTTTACATAGGAAGTATGTCTAAGATAATTAGTCCAGGTTTGAGAATTGGCTGGATTGTAGGACCAGAGGCTGTTATTAATCGATTAGCAGATATTAAAATGCAAACAGATTATGGATCAAGTTCTTTGTCACAACGAGTTGCTGCTCAGTGGCTTTTGGGCGGATTGTACGAAGAACATTTAGATTATATTCGACGACAGTTACAAATGCGTAGGGATATTGCATTGCATGCATTGAAAACACATTTTGCGCATATTGCAACGTGGAATGTACCAGAAGGTGGTTTTTACATCTGGTTACATATAAATTTGAAAATTTCTATGCAGGAACTATTTTATAAAGCTTTACAAGAAGGTATTTTACTGAATCCAGGCAATTTGTATGATCGGCACGCTGAGCAACATTTGCGAATTTCTTACTCTTATGCATCACTGCACGATATTGAAAAAGGAATTGAAAAGCTTGCACGAATTATACAAGAAATAGAACAATAAATACGATAAGATAAAAGGGGAATAAAAATGAAACGCTATGTCATTTGCCAAGTGATAAATGGAACAAAATATTTAGCTGCTTATGCAGAAACAAAACAAGAAGCGATTGAAAAAGCAGAACTGTTAGGGTTAAGAACGGGAGAGCGTTATATAGTTATTACGGAGGAAGAAGCAGAGGGATTGCAATATCCGTAACAGGATGGTAGCCATTATGGCTACCGTCTTTTTATTTGTGTGTAGTAAGACTCCTATGATGAAAGGAGAAGGGAACAATTGTCCGTACAGCCCTTATTAACGAAAGTAGCACTTTTCCTTACGTACATATTTTTTGATATTATAATAGATAGTTATTATTAGGAAGATTAAGCATAAAATTTTTTGTGTTTTCTGCAACTTTTCGTGATGTAAGAACGTGTTATATGTGAAAGGGGGATGGAATTGGCGATTGAGAAAATATATAAGCTGTATATAAATGATGTATATCGCTATTTGTATTCTCTTTCTCGTAGTCATCATGTGGCAGAAGATCTTGTCCAAGAAACATTTTATCGAGCTTATTTGTATTTAGAAGATTACGAAAATCAAAACGTAAAGTCTTGGTTGTTTAAAGTGGCGTATCATACTTTTGTCGACTATATAAGGAAAGAGAAAAGGGTATCTTTTGTAGGGGAAAGTTTATTAGAGACATTACAGGCTAGTGATTCGACTGAGGAATATGTGGTGGCGAAAAATAGTTATGAAAAGCTTATTGGATTCATTCATACATTACCAATTATGGAAGCTCAGTGCATTTTACTATGTGATGTGCATCAGTTAACGTATGAAGAGGGAGCTTCTGTACTTGATATAAAGTTAAATACATATAGAAGCCATGTGTTTCGAGGGAGAAAAAAACTTCAGAAATTAATAAAGGGGGAGAATAGTCACAATGACAAAAGATAAATCGCCTTCTGACCAAGAAGGATATAAAGAATTCTTAAATGAAGCACTTCAGCAAACGGTAACACCTTTTGCAGAGGAAAAACAAGATCAAGCGTTGAAAAAAGGAAGAAACCGAGCAAGATTTACAAATATATGTTTAGTTCTTACGTTCTTATTATGTATACAACCGATTTTGTATATTGCAACGATGGTTTACTATAATTTTAGTCCAACAAATGCTTCAGAAATTCGTAAAGTAACAAAACAAACGTTAAGTATTACTGAGCCAAATGTTTATATGAAGGAAAGATATATGAAACAAACATTGTTGCCATTTAGTTTGCAATTGCAGTTTGATTTATCCAAAAGAGTGGGGAAGAAAGATGTTCGTATCGGAACAGAAAATATACATTATCTATTTAGTACGCCAAAAAAAGTAAATCGAAATTATACAATTGATGAACCAATTCCTGAAGTGCAGTATAAAGATAATGAAGTGCTGTTTCATCCAGATAATTATTATACATCGTATGACAGTGGAAATGAACGAGAGGTACTACAAGGCCTACCGAAAGAATCTGTTGTAGAAGTGTATGTGTCTTTTCGTGAGCTACTTAGCATACAGACGGTGAATGAAACCTTTAAAAATGTAGATGTTGTCTGGTATGCGGTAGATACAGGGTTAGAAAAAAAACGAGGAAAGCATGATGGATATTACGTTGCTCCAATTGGTTTTCCAGCAGACATCATTTCAAATCTTGAGGGCCCTTTTTCGAATGAAACACCTCATGAAAAACAGTTTGTCAATATTTTGAAATCATTACAGAAACATGAGAAATTAGCAGAGGAAATTGCACGAGCGAAAACGTTAGAACTACCAAAGCGCATTGCTTATATTGAAAAGAATGGAATTAAATCGTATGGAGCGGTAATTACTGGGCCGAAGGAAGAAATTGAAAAAATATTAGAAAATGAATATATAAGAAAATGGAAAGTGGGTGAAACAAGATTATGGAATTGGCATTCTTAAGAAAACGAAAAACAGGTATGTATAAACAAGAAACGTGGTTAGGAACATTTTCCTTGTTGTTAGCGTTAATCACTTTATTATATATAAATATTACTATGATGTTAGAAGATGTATTTATAGGAGAATATGCCTATGTGATGATACAAGTTGGATTAGTGTGTTCCGTAATAGCAATGATTACAAAACAAAAGAGTCGGAAACGTGCGATATGGGCGTTTAGTTTATATGCGTTTATGCTTATATTTATCTTTTTCTCATTTATGTTAGCTTGGATGTTAAACCCAATGCCATGATAAAAGGTATTATAAAAATCCTCTCCCATGATATTACTTAGTAGGATTGGATATTTGTTTTCTTCAGTGAAAATGAATTAGAAAACATGAACAAATTTTTTTTGTACGAAGAGAAGTTGAATTTTGACGGAGATATTAAATATTCATAGAAGAATATATGCTATATGCTAAAGGAGGAGAAAAATGAGCCGAATTCAACATATAAGACAGAAAGAAAAAGAGTATCACGAACATTGCTATGCTAATCATAAATTATTTGAAGAAGGATCATGGTTACATAAGCCAGTTTCGGGTGTTATTGAGATGATGAATTTATTTCAAAATCAACAAAGCGTTACTGTATTGGATTTTGGATGCGGGGTTGGCAGAAACAGTATTCCGATTGCGCAAAGAATGAAAGCAGGGAAAGTTGTATGTGTAGACTTGCTTTTTTCCGCACTGCATCGATTGCAGCAATATAGTTATGATTTTAACGTTGCTGATCGTATTCGAACTGTAGAGAGTCATATTGAAGAGTATCAAATTATCGCAAATGAATACGATTACATTGTGGCTGTATCTAGTTTAGAGCATGTCCCTTGTAAAAATACCTTGGAAAAAGTATTGCATAATATGAAAATTGGGACGAAAGATAACGGAGTTAATTATATTGTAATAAATTCTAGTGTAGAAGAATTTGATATGAACACAAATGTAAGATTGAATCCTTTATTTGAAGTAAATCTTTCAACAGAAGATATGCTTTGTTTACTAGGCAAGGTATATACAGGATGGGAAGAACTAAACGTAGAAGTAAAACCGCTAGAATATCAGATTGTAAGGGATGGACAGCCAGTTTTATTAAAAACAAATGCAATTACTTGTTGTGTAAAGAAAACCCTTTGAAAATATATAAGTAAGTCTTTTGAATTTACGTTTTGAAGGAAAGAAGAACTAAATTAAAATTTTACTGCTCGAAGTTTTATATTATTGCTTATCATAATTAGTAGTTTGGCTGTGTAAAGCGCGAGATGGTTCGCTACGATATTGACGTATATACTGTTTAAAATTCCAAGCGCTTAGAAACTTCTCAGCTGCTCGATAGCCAGAATGAAAAAGCCATTCTTTTTCTTCATCACTTAAATTGAAGTTTGTACTTGTAATATTTCCAGTAGGGATTTTAATTGTGCGTGCCCTTGCTTCTGTATTGAGATAGCGTAAATCGTGGGCTTGCATCATTGTTTTAAATAATCCTTTAAACATGGAAACAGGTTCTTCATAATGCACAGGTTCAGCTTGAATTTCGGCTTTCACGAAATGAAATCCAAAAGTAGGCCAGCGTGGGATGTTTGATGAGTCAAAAATCCATATCGGATAATTACTGAGAATACCCCCATCAAGCATATAGCAAGGTTGCTTCCACTTAGGAGTTTTCCATTTTACAGGTTGAAAAAAGAAAGGAATCGTACTGCTCATTCTTGCTGCTTTTGCAATAGAAAATTTTTTATCTGAAAATCCATATTGCGGTAAGTCGTCGGGAAAAATGACCATTTTACCATTGCTAATATCAGACGCAACAATTTTTAAACCGTTGGGATTAGATAAGTCGCTAAAACAATAAACTCCTTTTTGGGATAGTAAATCTTCCAACCATTGTTCTATAAAATCATTTTTATATATTCCCATTTTGAACCATACATTTACTCCTTTTCCGATAAAGGGGATTTTATCCAACCATGTTTTTGTGAGAAAGTTTGTATAATTAGCATCCTTTATAATTGTTCTCAATTCTTTTCCTGTATAACCGCATGCGAGCAGTGCAGCTATAATAGCACCGGCTGATGTGCCGGCTACTCGCTCCCATTCATAACCATGCTCTTCTAATGCGCAAATTGCTCCAACATGTGCAATTCCTCGAACTCCGCCACCTTCAAAGACACCATCTATTTTCATAATCGCGGTTCCTTTCAATTTATTATTTATTCAGTTAAAGAAAATAAAAAAGCACGACAAACACGTGCTTTTTTACAATAGTTGTTTAAGATTACTTAGCAGAAAAAGCCGCCGGTGCAGCTCGCTCCAATGATGATAAGAAGGATAAATAAAACGATTAATAAAGCAAAACCGCCAAATCCACAACCGCCATATCCTCCACCGCCGTAACCATATCCACAACCGCCATATCCATAACCCATATTTATTTCCTCCTAACTATAAAAATTTTGGGTAAACAAAGTGGGAATTATGAGGATGTCTTACAAAGGATGATAAGTTTGCATGTTTGTAGGAACACTGTATATTATGTGTTAGGAAGGCATTTCGATTATAATGAACAAGCCCTTTTTCATAATGGGCAGTGGAGATAGATGGAAAGATAAAAATGAAAGAAGCTTTATAAAATTTCATGATATGATGTAGATAATCATGTAGAAGAAGGAGTTTGGACGTTGAAACATATTGAAGAATTAATTGAAAAGTATCACTTAAATCATATAAAGGATGAATTGTTAATGGCGGCATTTGAATGTATAAAAGTAGTACCATCACAAGAAGCGATATTACCGATAGGGTGTTCAAAAATGGGGGGATCACCTGACTTACCAGGGGAGTTAGCATACCCTACTTATAAAGGAAACCTTCTTCACTTTGTTGCTCAGTTTAATTTAGCTGAAATTCAAGTTGTAGGTATAAAAAATGATTTGCCTGAAAAGGGCATGTTATATTTCTTTTATTTTGCTGATGATGAGCAGGAGGATTTTTATGAAGTGTACGGAAATTCGAACGTAAAAGAAGGC
Source organism: Bacillus sp. BP-3 (assembly GCF_028401955.1). Taxonomy (GTDB): domain Bacteria; phylum Bacillota; class Bacilli; order Bacillales; family Bacillaceae_G; genus Bacillus_A. Next base: position 11,069 of record NZ_JAQOTJ010000015.1, on the reverse strand, counting down.
TGGCGTGTTTTATATTATGAAGGAGCAATAGAGGATTTACAAAAAACAAATCAAATGAAAGGGCAATATTCTCAGTGTAGAATTACATTTGAAAAGGTGCAAAAACTTCCTGAGTTGTTTATTGAGAACGAAGATGATTCAGATCGTTTCTTACAACTGTTAGAAGAATTAATACCGGATCACTATGACAATCATCAAATTTTTGGTACACCATTTTCCGTTCAAACAGAAGTGTTTGAAGAAGCACAAGTATATATGAATGTACATCACAGCGAGATGAGATTATTATTTCAGGTAGATTCTGATGAGCAACATTTGAACATGATGTGGGGAGATATGGGAATGTTATATTTCTGTATTGCAAATGAAGATATAAAGCAACGTCGTTTTGAAAATACTTGTTGTATTTTACAAAGTTTATAAATTAAAGAAGAAGCAGTTTCACGTGTGAACGGAAATTGCTTTTCTAATTTTTAGCGAGTAATGAATTAATATAGATTTACTGTATACACACGAATATATAGTTTAATGTTGTTTGAATTATTATAAAGCACATACATTTTTAAGTGGATTTCTTTCGAAATTCGTTAATTTAAATTAAAATGTATTTTCTTTTTTTATAGAAATGAGATATATTTATATATATAATAAAAAAGTTGTATAATTATTTCAATTTAAGAGGATGTGATGAAATGAAGAAATCTGTAAAATGTTTATCAACTATAGTACTTTGTTCGTCTATTATAAGTGGAACTCTTCATATGCCTTCAGTCTCATATGCTGCTACAAAACAAGTAACAGATAATAGTTCTGTAAGCGATGCGAAACTTATTGCAGCATTTCAACAAGAATTACAACGGCACTTAACTAATCATGAAACAAATATTACAATTGTTTATAAGACAAAGAATTCAAACATAAAAGAGGTTTTGAATACACTGGTGCAAGCTTATAACCAAACGTTAGAAAAGGATGAATATTTAAAATATAATGTGAGCGGTGCGAAATTTTCGATTCGTGGTGTACCAGGGAATTATTCATTTACATTGAATATTTCATACCGAGAAACGAAAGAGCAATCACAGTACGTGATGAAGCAAACGAAATCAATTGTAAATTCAATAATTAAAGTCGGAATGGATCAAAATGAAAAAGTAAAAGCTATTCATGACTATGTAGTGAAAAATGTTTCATATGACACATCACTGCGTTCCTATACTGCATACGACGCGTTAGCAAAACATTCTGCAGTTTGTCAAGGATATGCACTATTAACTTATCAATTATTAAAAGAAGCGGGAATTCAATCCCATATTGTAACAGGAACTGGAAATGGGCAGTCTCACGCATGGAACCTTGTGAATATTGATGGGAAATGGTATCACCTTGATACGACATTTGATGATCCAATTCCGGATAAACAAGGACGTGTTACGTATTCTTATTTTAACATGTCCGATGAACAAATGAGTAAAGATCATCAGTGGGATCGTAGTAAATATCCAGTTGCAAATACAAGTTACTATAATGAACTAACAAATAAAATTAAAGCAGGAAATAAGAAAGCTCCTATTTATCAACAAATCTTAAAAGATACAAATCTTGTTTATTTAGCGGCAGAATTTGGAGCTGAAAATTATAACCAGTTAAAACAAAAATTACAGCAAAAATTTACAACGAAACAAGAAAAAGTAGAGTTGCGTTATCATCAACCAGTTAATAACACGATGAATGATGTTAAAAAAGTATTGAATGAAGTTGCTTGGCCAAAAGGAGCAAAGCGAGTGTCATATCAGGTAGCTCCTTACCAGGCTCAAAATGGATATTCATTGTTAACAATTACATTTTCATATTAATCACAAAAAAGAGCATCTTTATGAAGATGCTCTTTTTTGTGATTAATATGGTTCGGTCGCTTGTAAAATAGCGTCTAACAATCCTGGGAATCTCTTGTTTATGTCTTCTGTCCTGATAGAGATGAAGCGTTGTGTTCCTTCGATTCTCGTATACATAACACCGGACTCTCGCAAAACTTTAAAGTGATGAGAGAGTGTAGATTTTGCGATTGGGATGTTTAAAGCACCGCAAGACTGTTCACCACATGTCAGTAAGTTGTTTACAATTTGTAATCGGATTTGATCACTAAGTGCATACAACACAGAGGAAAATTGGATTTCCTCACGATTTGGATGATATAGAGTTCGCATTTTTTCACCTGCTTTTAAAAAATGTATTTTATTTTCTATTTGCGGATAGAAAATTTCACACCGTAATATTAAAAATTAAATACGATAAGCCCAATTGATGAGAGCGTTTTATTGTTTGAGAAGATTTATTCTATTTGCACTATAACACATATCATGATATATTTCTATATTTCGAATATATTCGAATTATAGAAATATAAAGGGGATAGAAAAATGAAATTGGCAACTTTACAGAAGGCAGAATTGGAAGTTTCACAAATTGGTTTTGGAACAAATGCGGTTGGAGGCTACAACTTATTCTCAAATATTGATGAAGCAGAAGGGAAGAAAATGATAGAAGAAGCTTTGTATCAAGGAGTTACTTTTTTTGATACAGCTGATGTATACGGATTTGGACGTTCAGAAGAGTTGTTAGGAGAGGTGTTACGAAGCAAACGAAAAGATATTGTACTTGCAACGAAAGGTGGGGTACAAAAGTTATTAGGAGCTACTACCCGTATAAACAATGAACCTAGTTACATAAGAACAGCTGTAGAAAGTAGTTTAAAACGATTACAGACAGACTATATAGATTTATATTATTTGCACTTTTCAAATCCAGAAATTCCATTTACAGAATCTGTAGGGGAATTAGTGCGTTTAAAAGAAGAAGGAAAGATACGAGCGATTGGTATTTCAAATGTCAATATTGAGCAGTTAAAAGCAGCAAATCAGTATGGGGATATTGCTGTTTTGCAATCATCATATAACATGTTAGATTGGACTGCGGAAAAAGAATTAATTCCGTATTGTATTGAACAAAATATTTCATTTATCCCATACGGACCTCTTGCTTTTGGGATTTTAGGTGGTAAATATCCTAGGAATTTGCAATTAAGTGAGGGGGACTGGAGAAGGAGTATTTCTTTATTTGAAGAGGATGTATATAAGAAGAATTTTGTGAAAGTAGAAAAACTAAAGAAATTTGCAATTGAAAGAAGGATGACTATGCCGAATTTAGCGTTAGCTTGGTTGCTTGCACAAGACGGAGTTGATGTTGTCATTCCAGGAGGAAAACAGGTAGAACAAATAAGGGAAAATGTAAAAATAAATGATTTTACCTTACTTAAGAGTGATTTGCAAATGATTCAATCTATTTTAGAAGATGAATAAGTTAAAAGTCGCATGATTTGCTTTTATGAATAAATAGAAAGGGTGGTTATAGTGAAGAAAACGATATTTTTATTTTTTTTGATTATGTTTATGATAGGAACAGATACATTTTTAATTTCCCCCCTCTTACCTACGCTGCAAGAGTTATATAATGTCTCTACTGAAATATCAGGTTGGATGGTAAGTGCATACGCATTAGGATATGCTATATTTGCGTTAATTGCTGGTCCTATTTCTGATGGTCTAGATAGAAAACGGGTTATAATAGGTGGAATGATATTTTTTTCAATTAGTACGTTTTTATGTGGTATAGCTCCTGCTTTTTGGTGGATGATTACCTTTCGTTTTTTAGCTGGTGTTAGCGCAGCTTTTGTATCACCGCAAGTATGGGCGTCTATTCCGCTTCTTGTATCACCTCAGCATATTATGAAATGTATAGGAATTGTTACAGCTGGGTTATCTTTGTCACAAATGTTTGGATTACCTATCGGAGCTTATCTGGCATCTATTCATTATTCTACTCCGTTTTTTGTAATTGGAATATGTTCGGCTATATTGGGGATACTCATATATTTTACACTGCCTCATCTACGGCCGTTACAACAAGAATTTCAAAAACAAACCGTTTTTAGTCGTTATAACCAGTTATTACATGTATCAAAAACAGTACCATCATTTTTTGCTTATTTCTTATTTCAAACGGGAAACTTTGCAGCCTTTTCATTTTTGGGCAAATGGTTATCAGATCAATTTCAATTAGAATTAAATGAAATTGGAATCGCTATGCTTATATTAGGATTTGGGAATTTAACAGGTAATTTGTTTGGGGTTAAAGTTGTCAATAAATTTGGTAAGACCTGCTCGTTATATGGGGGGATAATTGTACTTGTTGCTTTGTATTTGATATTGCCTCACTTAAAATATGTGTTACTTATAGAGGTATTCTTCTTTATTATATTTTTTATAACAGGTATTTTATTTGCCATTATGATGAGTGCATTACAAACACTATCACAGTCAGCAAGAGGTACTATTGCTGCGCTTACTAATTCATCAATGTATATTGGACAAATGATTGGAGCGGCTTTAGCGGGTTTTTTATATGTAATATTTCACAATTTTTCTGCAATCGGGATGTTTACAGCTAGCATGTATATTTTTTCTTTATTCATGTTTAAACGCGCGGAAATTATACAAAATATAGAACCTGAAACAAAACAAAAAATAGTTACATAATGTATATATATAAACATAAATACATTATGTAAACGTTAAAAAATAAAGCACTGTTTCATGTACGTACTAAAACAGTGCTTTTCGCTTTGGTTGAATTGTTGCAGCATTTTCATCTTTAATACCGGCTTCTTTAATAATACGTTGCTTTGCTTTATCTAACAAATCGTTTACTGTTTCACCAAAATAGTTTGCTTCTCGCCTTGTGCGGGCTGCTCGTAAACATTTGTAGTTTTCCATCAGCTCCTCTTTTTCAGAGTCTGTTAAGAAATCTTCTATCTTTTTGTTTGTCATACGAAACACCCTCTCTTCTGACAGACGCTTTCATTCAGAGTTTTTATTTTCCATTATACCAACAAATTACAAGTTGTAGTACATATTAACGCTTTAATAATTTGTCAATTTCTTGTATTTTTTCGTTAGCCTTATTCATTTGTGCATTCTTTGCTTGTTCTCCTCCAAGTGCTTGATGGAGTAAAAATGTTTGACCAGAAATTGCAGTAACGATTGCAACCTTAATGATTTCTTTTATAGTTGTCGCATCAAATAAAACAAGGCCCAGTAGCGCAGCGAGGCTACCAGTGATGATATCAGCTAAAAAACCAAGATGGAAAAATGTTTTTAAGCGGCGTGGAAGCAATAATTTGCCTTGATGATTGATAAGATGGGCAACAAAACCGGTAATTCCACCAATGAGAAGAGCTGTTAGCCACGAATACATATCCATCAAACCCACTCCTTTTAGTAAATATCATTCTGTTTTTGATGTACTTACTCCTTTTAAAATTTTAGATGTGCATATTGAGAAAGTTTGTTTGGAAAATGTTTTTGTTATATAAGATTTAGTCAGATAATTCTGTTATAAGGGGTAGATATTTTATTTGAAATTTCATATAATATAATTAAATCTAAAAAGAACGGAGTGATGTATTATGGCGAGTGTTTATAAAATGTATGCGGTTAATACAAATAAGGAAGGAACGGGCGAGGCTTTTTAAAGAATCGTTTTATCCTTCCGCAGAAAATGCTAGGGAGGATTCGAGAGTGAATCGTAATTATTTAATGGAATTTGGATGGGATACACATTTTGAAGATCAATTATCGGAGCAATATGAAGTAGGACGGGTTTTATTAGAGCATAAACATACGTATCGGATTATATGCGAAGATGGTGAATATGTAGCTGAGTTAACAGGGAAATTTCGTTTTGAAGCAATTGAGAAGGGGAATTATCCTGCAGTAGGTGATTGGGTAAGTATAACGAAATTGCCAGAAGAAAAGAAAGCAATGATTCATACAGTGCTTCCAAGAAAAAGTTCTTTCTCTAGAAAAGTAGCTGGAGAGAAAACAGTGGAACAAATTGTAGCAGCAAATGTGGATTATCTCTTTTTAGTTAATGCGTTAAATGCTGATTTTAATGTAAGGCGCATTGAGCGTTATTTATTGTTAGCATATGAGAGCGGAGCGATGCCTGTCGTTATTTTAACAAAGAGTGATTTATGTACAAATGTAGAGGAAAAAATAATGGAGACAGAGGCAGTTGCGATTGGAGTACCTATTTTTGCAGTTGATAGTTTGCAGCAAACAGGGATAGACCGATTGAAACAATTTTTACACCTAGGAAAAACGGTTGCGCTTATTGGCTCTTCGGGAGCAGGGAAATCCACGTTACTGAATGCTTTAATGGAAAACGAAGTGGCTAAAACAGGTGAAATTCGTGAGAGTGATAGTAAAGGAAAGCATACGACAACACATCGAGAATTGTTCCAATTACCATCGGGTGCACTTGTAATTGATACACCGGGAATGAGAGAGCTTCAGCTTTGGGAAGGGAGCGGTGCAATGCACGCAACTTTTTCTGATATTGAAGAAATTGCTCAAAAATGTCGCTTTCGAGATTGTCAACATGAAAATGAGCCTGGTTGTGCAATTCGTGCTGCGATTGATGAGGGAACATTGGAGAAAGCTCGATTGTTCAATTATAAAAAATTACAAAAAGAAATTGCTTATGCAATGAGAAAGCAGGATGCTCTTTTGGCCCGTGCAGAGCGAAATAAGTGGAAGAGCATAACAAAACAAATAAAGAAGAAAAAGTAAAAGAAAACTCCAAGGCATATACGCTTTTGGAGTTTTTTTATGTATTTGTAATTTATATTAGAACATTAAAATGTAACATTTTGTATATAGACAAAGATAATTTGATTATATAGAATTTGTAATATAGTGATTTAAAAATGTCGTACATTTAACGAATTCGTATTCTTCTTTACTGTATACACTTTTAAAATATCATCTTCGATAGAACATAAAGGGGTGGGCTGTATGTCAAAGTTGTCTAAATTATTTCTGCAAATGAATGTAGGAAAAAAACTTCTACTTTCATTTTTTGTCATTTTAATCTCTGCTGTGTCTGTAATTGGTACTATGTCTTATCAAAATGCAAAAAAGAATTTTGATAGTCAAATTACAAGTAGTGCAAGTCAAAATATTAAAGTACTAGATAGTTTAATTAATCAAATGATTAATGCAAAGTATAATGATGTTACCCATTTTTCTAAAGTGATTCAGCGTAATATGTATGAGACTGAAAATGGAGAAAGTATTAGGAGAATATTTACAGAGTATGCAAGTTTACATCCTGAGATCATATACACGTATGTAGGATTTGATAATGGGGCATATATTCAAGAACCAAACGAACAAATACCGGCAGATTTTAATCCAAAAGAGCGTCCTTGGTACATAGATGCAATGAAGCAAAACGGTGGCATTGTGATAACACCCCCATATAAAGACGAAATTACTGAAGAAGTTGTTGTGACAATCTCGAAAAAATTAGATGATGGCAGTGGCGTTATCGCTATTGATTTAAAGCTTGATAGCTTATTAAAAACAACAAAAATGATTAATATTGGTAAAGAAGGATATGCATTTATTTTAGATCAAAATCAAAATATTGTAGCTCATCCACAAGAGAAGTCAGGTACAAAAGCACCTGATGTTTGGGCGAAACCAATGTATCAAGAAAATCATGGAACGTTCACATATTCATATGGAGATTCAGATAAGAAAATGGTCTTTGCAACGAATGCGAAAACGGGCTGGAAAGTTGGCGGTACGATGTACGTGAATGAAGTCACTACAGCGGCGGCGCCTATCTTTTACAATACGTTAATCGTTGCAGCGATTGCCCTTTTATTAGGTGGAGTGATTATATACTTTATTACGCTTTCCATTACAAAACCTTTAAAACAGTTAGTAGTCTCTTCTCATAAAATTAGTGAAGGCGATTTAACAGAAACCATTGAAATTCGTTCAAACGATGAAATTGGTCAGCTAGGAAAAAGCTACAATGAAATGGCTGGGTCACTGCGTGAGTTGATTTCAAGAATTAACTCTTCAGCAGGTCACGTAGCCGCTGCATCAGTAGAACTAACGGCAAGTGTGAGACAAGCAAGTGAAGCGACTGAACAAATTACAATGGCAATTGATCAAGTGTCAAGCGGTGCAGCAACACAAACAAAAGGTGTTGAACAAGGCGCAATGTTACTTCATGAAGTAACAGAAGGAATTCAACGTGTGACAGATACTTCATCTGTTATTGCAACTTCATCTGCATATACACGTCAAAAAGCGGAAGATGGCGATCAACTTGTTGCACAAACGGTAAGTCAAATGCAGTCAATTCATCAGTCAGTTGCAGAATCTGATGCGATCATCCAATTGCTAGATAATAAATCGAAGAAAATTGGCGATATATTAGAGGTAATTCAAAATATTGCAGATCAAACGAATTTATTAGCATTAAATGCTGCAATTGAAGCAGCAAGAGCAGGAGAACATGGCAGAGGCTTTGCCATCGTTGCGGAAGAAGTTCGTAAATTAGCAGAACAATCAAGCGCATCTTCAAATGAGATTGGAAAGTTAATTACAGAAATTCAAGAGGATATGAGTAAAACAGTTAGTTCTATGAATCACGTAAATACAGAAGTGCAATCAGGCCTTGTTATTGCCGATGAAACAAAGCAAAGCTTTACTGAAATACTTCAATCTACAAGTGAGATTGCAAAACAAATTGAAAACCTAGTTCAGACAGCAAAGCAAATGTCTAAAGGGGCGGATGAAGTATCAGTTTCAGTTGGTGAAATCGCAATAACAGCGAATAACAATGCATCTAGTACACAAAATGTAGCTGCATCGGCTGAAGAACAACTGGCATCTATAGAAGAAATTAGTTCAGCTACAGGAACATTATCACAAATGGCTGAAGAGCTACAATTATTAATTGAAAGATTTAAAGTATAATGTAAAAGTGCGTGGATTAAAATTCACGCACTTTTACATTATGGCTTGAAAATACTTCGGTCACAACGATTTAGTGTATTATTTTTAAAAAGATAGATATTAAAAAGAAAGAAGAAAGGCTGCTATTTTTATAAGATCGTATGCTGATCTGTATGATTCAATTACATTTAAAATTATTTTTAGCAATTGAAATGAGAATAATACTTGGAATTATGTGAAGATTGCGTAAAATACCAGCTATTACTAATGAATGTTTTCTGCTATTTGTAATCAGTAAGAGCGTCGTTCTTCAAGATTTTGAGGATTTGAAAGAAATAAAGGGGATAACAAATAGCGTTTGCCCGATGAATTTTAAGTATAGCAATTGATTGTATATAGAATTAAATCTGTATTTATGTGAAAATTTTATAATAATTATATTTATATATAGACAAATAGCGATTAATTGTATAGAATCTACAAATAATGAGTCAGAAAATGCTGTATATTCAACTGATTCATATTTTTAAAAATTATTATGTTGGATGGCACATAAAGGAGGAGCTATATGTCAAAGTTGTTTAGACCATTCCACAATATGAATGTAGGAAAAAAACTGTTTCTTTCATTTTTTGTTATTTTAATTTCTGCTGTGTCTGTAATTGGCACTATGTCTTACCAAAATGCAAAGAAGAATTTTGATAGTCAAATTACAAGTAGTGCAAGTGAAAATATTAAAGTGTTAGATAGTTTAATTAATCAAATGATTGATGCAAAGTATAATGATGCTACACATTTTTCTAAAGCCATTCAGCGCAATATGCATGAAACTGAAAACGGAGAAAGCGTTAGGAAAATGGTTTCACAGTATGTAAGTTTACATCCTGAAGTAATCCAATTGTATGTAGGAACCGATAATGGAACATTTATTCAAGAGCCCAACGTACAAATGCCGGCAGGTTATAATCCGAAAGAACGTCCTTGGTACATAGATGCGATGAAGGAAAATGGGGGTGTTGTGATATCAAGCCCATATAAAGACAAAACTACCGGGGATATTGTTGTTACGGTTTCAAAAAAATTAGATGATGGCAGTGGTGTTATTGGTATTGATTTAAAGCTTGAAAACTTATTAAAAACAACAAAAATGATTAATATCGGGAAAAAGGGATATGCATTTATTTTAGATCAAAGTCAAAATGTTGTAGCACATCCACAAGAGAAACCGGGGACAAAAGCGCCTGATGTTTGGGCAAAACCAATGTACCAAGAAAACCATGGAACATTCTCGTATACAAATGGTGGTTCAGATAAGAAAATGGTCTTTGCGACAAATGCGAAAACGAGCTGGAAAATTGGCGGTACGATGTACACGAATGAAGTCACTACAGCGGCAGAGCCCATCTTTCACAATACGTTAATCGTTGCAGTGATTGCCCTTCTTTTAGGGGGAGTGATTATTTACTTTATCACGCTTTCCATTACGAAACCTTTAAAACAGTTGGTTGTTTCTTCTCATAAAATTAGTGAAGGTGATTTAACAGAAACCATTGAAATCCGTTCAAATGATGAAATTGGTCAACTTGGAAAAGGGTTCAACGAAATGGCGGGTTCATTGCGTGAGTTGATTTCAAGAATTAACTCTTCAGCAGGGCATGTAGCTGCTGCATCAGAAGAATTAACAGCAAGCGTGAGACAAGCGAGTGAAGCGACTGAGCAAATAACAATGGCAATCGATCAAGTGTCAAGCGGTGCAGTTACACAAACAAAAGGTGTTGAACAAGGGGCAATCTTGCTTCAAGAAGTGACAGAAGGAATTCAACGTGTGACAGATACTTCATCTTCTATCGCATCATCATCTGCATATACACGTCAAAAAGCAGAGGATGGTGATAAACTCGTTGAGCAAACGGTAAATCAAATGCAATCGATTCATCAGTCAGTTGCAGAATCTGATGCAATCATCCAATTGTTAGATAATAAGTCAAAGCAAATTGGTGATATATTAGAAGTGATTCAAAATATTGCAGATCAAACGAACTTATTGGCGTTGAACGCTGCAATTGAAGCAGCAAGAGCAGGAGAACATGGCAGAGGCTTTGCCATCGTTGCAGATGAAGTACGTAAATTAGCAGAACAATCAAGCTCATCTTCAAATGAGATTGGAAAGTTAATTACAGAAATTCAAGAGGA